>NZ_PYGI01000016.1 GCF_003014615.1 Marinobacterium halophilum
CGTAGCCGATCCCGGATTGACATTAAACGGCTTGAGCAGCGAGCCAAGGTGAATGAGCTTTTTGCGCAAAGCCGGAGCTCAGCCGGAAGCCGTACGATCATGACCCAGATGCAGGGTGAAGGCTTTGAGATTGGCCGTTTCCGTGTGCGGGGTCTGATGCGTGAGCTGAACCTGACCTGCAAGCAGCCGGGACCGCACAAGTATAAACAGGCTACGGTCGAGCGACCGGATATTCCCAACCGCCTTAACCGGGAGTTTGAGGTACAAGCCCCCAATCAAGTGTGGTGTGGTGATATCACCTACATCTGGGTGCAGAACCGCTGGCATTACCTGGCCGTTGTGCTTGATCTGTTTACACGTAGAGTCGTTGGCTGGTCGTTCTCGGACCGCTCGGATAGCGCACTGGTCGTAAAAGCCTTGGATATGGCATACGAGCAGCGTGGCAAGCCTGCTGGGCTGATGTTCCATTCGGACCAGGGAAGCCAATATGCCAGCCGAGCTTTCCGGCAACGCCTGTGGCGCTACCGAATCCAGCAAAGCATGAGTCGCCGGGGAAATTGTTGGGACAACTCGCCAATGGAGCGACTGTTCCGGAGCTACAAGTCCGAATGGATGCCTGCCACAGGTTACAGAGCAGCAGGTGAAGCCCAACAAGACATCAGCTTCTATCTGATGGAACGATACAACCGGCAACGGCCACATCAGTACAACCAAGGATTGCCACCCGCTGTGGCAGAGGAAAAACTTAACTTATTGTCCGGTATTAGTTGACCACTACAGATGCCACGCTTTTTCGACAGGGACTTTGCCTGTTTCTTCAGCTTTTCAAGGCGGAATTGGGAACCGTTAGAAGTAGACATAGTAATATCCTTTCAGTAACAAATTACTATTGCCCACTAATAGCACTGGCTGAATGAATACTACTTGCTTATGAGAGGGGCTCTTGTCGCTAGGACTTTTCCAATGTGGGCGGAAGGCGCAGACCAGGCACCTGACCAATAAACTAATAGGAGATAGCGCAAGTGTCAAGCAGGTGCTTAGCACACGTTGTGCGCTAAGCACCAAGTCACATTGTATTTGGTGTGGTGGCGGTAAAGGATTGCCACGACCGGCACCTCCCCGCAAGCGGGGACCCCTCCGGCCGAGTTCCTCCTTTACCTTCCGCATGACCTTGGGTGCCAGTTACTAGGCAAAACGCCCTGGAACTTGGGTGGCCTTTTCCACCAGCAGGTAGTCCCCGCAAAGCTCCGTTTTAATGAGCTGCTCCATGCCGTCCGGGAAGCGCACTATGACTTCGATCTCTTCATTCATGGTGAGTACCCCGCACACGATGCCAAGCACTGATATTGGCGGCTCTGGCAGGTAATGCCGGTGTTCCAGTCGTATGACTTCTTTGTTCAGCAGCGAGCAGGCCTCCTGAAGCTCAAACCGAAGATCAGGATTCCATTCACCCAGCGTTGTCAGTTCGTATTCTTCGCCCATTTTCGTCTCTCTGATTCGTTCGGTTATCGTTCCGTACACTTATTGACACAAGTCCAAGGCGGCGTACCGCCGCACACCTGTTCCCCTACGTTCACAGGTGTGTGTCGTTACGCCTTTTGGGACCAGCTTCCATAATCGTGATCGTGTGATGATCTCCTGTGCTTCCACGAGGAGGCCTACAAGGCGCGGTGCCTTCAAGTCGCCAAAGCGGGTGATGGCATCCTCTTGGATTTCGCCGGTATCAGGATCGGCAAGCCGCTTGCGTTCATACAGGGACTGAATAGGACGCAGAATGCGGCGCATGATGGGACCTCCCATAACCATGACGTATGCAGCCCATTCGGCGGCATCTGCCGCCTGAATGGCGCTGTGCAATAGCTCTGAGTCGTTACGTTCATTGTCTGCGCGGGCTAGCCGTCTCAGTTCGCGCCAGATTGTTACACTGGGGCCGCCGATGAACTGGAACTGGCGAATGTTGTAGGTACTCGCCCAGGCATCAATGGCGCGAGCCGAGTCCTTGGCATCAAGGCCGTGCAGGTCGGTTTCGAGATATTCACCATCAATGTTTTTGGCAACATACTTGGCGACATAGCCGGCAGCACTGCCACGGCTGGAGTCTATGTGCTTGGCCGTGAATCGGTGCTTGGCTGCTCCTCGCTCGTCCGGATCGGAGCGCAGGGAGTATTCACGGAAGATGGCGCGTACCTGTTCGCAGTGTTCGGCAGGCATGAACAGCAGCAGGTGCCAGTGGGGTGTACCATCGTGGTTTGGCTCTACCACTCGCAGACCGTATACGTTCAGGTCGTTGCGGTGGAGCTTGGCACGGATGCAGCGGAACAGTTCGGTCAGGTACTTGTGTGCTTCATCGGGTGCGGTGCCGTCATACTTCGGATTTTGGCCGCCACGCTTTAGCCGAGCGTGCATTCGGGAAGGGGTGGTGATGGTGTAGAACTCCCCAAGGTGCCCCAGATGTTGAGCGACCATTTCGAAGCCCTTTATGCGGGTCATCAGTTCGGCGCGGCGCACGGCTGGGTTGGATACCGAGCGGTCGTGCAGGTCTTTCAGGGAGAATTGTTGTCCTGCATCGTTTTCGATATAGGTGTTTTGCAGGTACTCGGCGGTTTTGACCTTCTGGCGTCTGCGGCTTTCTCGGGTATAGCTGCTGGAATAGGCAGAGCGTTGCGAGCAGACCAGTCCCAAGTCCCGTGCTATCGACTCAATGGTTCGGCGCTGAAGCTTCTGTACTTTCCGCAGCCACCAGCCTTCGTTGCACAGTCGCTTGATACAGGGCAGGAGGTCACCTTCAAAGTCTTTGGGGAGTGGGGGAGTTAACTGGTATTTTTCAGCCTGTACCCTGAGTGTCTGGAAGCATTCAGCCGAGTAGCGTGCCCGTTCCGCAGCTTGGGTGCATTCAAGCGCACGCAAACGGCAAAAGGCTTTCAGGCTATCAAGGTCGGCAGACAGGTTAAGTTCGTGGATCGTCAGACGCTGGTCTACGTCCAGCAGGTTGCGGTTGGCCTGAACGTAGCTGCTTTCCTGAACGGTCAGCAGATAAGACTGTGCCAGCTCTGAGCATAGAGACTCATGGCGCAGGAGTAGCCGTTTACGGAAGTCGTGGCATTCATGGGTGCCATGTTGCCTGAGAAGGTCGCAGGCTGAGTCTGGCGTCAGCGGTGACGAAGATGTGACGAAAGTGTGCCGAGCTGGGGACCAGCTTGGACCATTCGGGACAACATCAGGGAAGTGGGGTAACCGACTGCAAGCCCCGTATTCGGTGGCTTGCAGTGGTCTGGAACGGTCTGGACAGTTCCGGAATTTGGTGGAGGTGGCGGGTTTCGAACCCGATCATATTTGTCTTCGTTACATCAGTATATGCCTGTATACACCGTAAAATCAGGCTTTAGGCAGACCACCGGCGCTTGTTGCTGCACTATGTAACGCAATGTTTTCGACAGTTTTTCGACACTATGGATAGGTCTTGGCGTGAATTGGCAGAGGCCATAAATGACAAAGGCCCCCATAAGGGAGCCTTACTTCACAGCCTCAATCCGGCTTGTCATCGCCTTTGGTCAGGGACGAGCCTTAGCACAGTATCGAAAGCTTGATATCCAGACGGTAGAGCAGAAAAACCTATTAATTTTTTTGATTTGGATATATGTTTATTTATCCAGACGAGTTCGTATAAAATTGATAAATTATAAGTTTTAATTATTTTCTTAAGTTTTGATTTATTCTAAAGGGGTTCAATATGGAAGAATCTAAGGAACTAGTTATCCAGACAGTTCAATTGTCAACTATGTCAGATGTTTTTTCAATAATACTCTCAGTTGTAGCATTGATTGTCACAATTATAGGTTTTTTTGCGTCTTTGAAATTTTATAGAGATGGTGTTCAGTTACAAAATTCGGCTAACGATGCTCTTTCCAAGCTTGAAGAAAAAACAAAAAATATTCAAGATCAAATCGTTGGGATGTTTGATAAAACCTTAGATGCTGCAATTTCAAAAGGAGCAGAGGTTGATAGTTCATTCGATGACTTAGATAAAAGACTAGTAAGTGTTAAAGAATCACTTACTGCTGAAGCAATTAAAGAATTAGGTGCAGCAGGTGATATGCAAATAAATAAAATTAGGGATATAGTTAATGAGCAGCTAAGCAGAATAGAAGAAGGTATAGATTTAACACGGGTCCGAACTGAAAATGCACTCAATAAAAGCAATAATGTATATACAATCAATCCTAATATATATGAAGCAGTCTTATGTGCTTTCAAGAGGTTGGGTGATCGCCCAGTAAGCCAAGCGGAGTTGAAAAGTATAATGAAAATCCCAGCATCAATTTTGAGTTCTACTATAAAAAAAATGGTTGAGGTTGGACAGCTTAGGGTAGTAAGTGATGATAACGGCTTTAAAAGTTATGTTGTAGACTGGGATTCTATGCCGCCTTGGCTGGATTATAATTCTATTTCTAAAAATTCTTATGGTTAATGTTATCTTAAAAATATTTTATATTTAATAGTAGTGCTTTTATATTTTCCAGTATTTTAATATAAAAAATAATAGCTATTGGCGCTAAAATCTATTTAATTCGAACAATTTAATTTTTTAGCGCCGCCACTCCACGTATGTAATGGTGCCTCGATAAGTTTGTACAATGTATATTCTGTTTGTCATCTTGTATTCGTAGATAGTCCCATAACCTGTATTACGTGAGCAGGTGTCGTTGGATGGCTTCTTACAAACACTGCCAGAATACGATTTTCCTGGCTTGATATGTTTATGCAGCTTCGAAACTGGGTCGCCAGTTGTGACTAGTACGGTGCCGCCTTTCAGTCGAATATCAGCATGTGAGTTGCTTGTCAAAATCACTGAAAGGGCTAGTGTTGTGATCGTTACTTTTAGTCTGCTCATCCTTCCTCCCTGTTGTACCAACGTTCCATCACCTTATGAGCAACGCTTAAACCGCGTTTCGTGTCCCTGACTCTGAGCGTTGCACTTCTTCCAGGTTAGGGCTTGTCTGTCCTACCTCTGGTGCCACATTTCCAGTTAGTAACCACAGTGCAAATTGAGGGTATAGCTTCGCCAGTGCTTCGGCTTCATCAATACCAAGCCTGGCTTTCCCCCGCTTGATGTTTTGCCATCGCACATATTCTTTGCTGTTAGGTATAGCCAAGTCTTTCAGGCTTGCCTGCTCTAGCAATAGCAATGCTCTATCTAAAGCCCTTTCAGACATTGAAAATCTCAATCGATGTTTTATGTACATATTTCAGGGTAAGTGTATCATTTACATATGTTCATAGGACATAAATCATACAGAACCCTAACAACAACTGATTATAGGGGCGCAACCATGGAACAACAACCGATCACACCAGCACCGGCCCCCGTGCCGCCGTTGATGGCTTGGCGGGAGTTCGCGGACTGGATTCGCATTGATCAGTCCATTGTCCGAGGCTGGATAGAGAACGGATACCTCCCCTCTGAACGCATTGGCAAGCATCGCCTGATCAACGTCGCTCTCCTATCCCAGCAGCTGCTTGAGAAGGAGTCGATCTGATGACCTTTCTCGACGGCACTAAAGTTGGCTTTCGTTTCTGTGCCTGGAGTCTTGAGCAGGGCAGACCCTTACCCGAGCGGATTCCAGAAAACCCGCTTTTCAATGCGTTTCAACGTGGCTTTGTTGCGGCAATAGACTCCGCTCATATCTTGGCTGAAGGCTTTGGGTGTGGTCCCGCAGAGCAACCTAAAGCCGAATCGGAAGCGCTGTCATGAAGACCTTTATTCTTTTGTTGATGTACGTCTTGTGCTCTACGGCCTACATCGCCTACATCAGTGAGACTGACCATCCATTCATCATGATGGTTGCCTCTTGGATTGGTACAGCCATCGCCGCTGCGTTGGTCCAGTTACTAAGCCTCTTGATGAACATGAGCTCGTTCTTTCTCTGGAAGCGTGACCACGACGTTTCCGTACCGTCTCCCGCTACAGCTCAGGGCTGCACCCCTGAGGGGGGCGTCAGTGCCATTCGTGCTGACGTTAATTTTACTGGTGGAACCCATGAATAAGCGTCTCCGCCAACTGGTGAAACCGGCTGAGGTAATGGGCCTGTGTTTGGTCTGTGGACAACAACAGTGCACATGCCCTCCGGTTCCCACCGAAATGATTAACCAACCACGTCGTCTGTGGACCTTTGGCGGTCGGGTTTCACGCTGGTCTGTTTGCTCCTGTGAAGCACTGATCGCTGTCCCGACTGCATACCCCGTTAAATGCCCTGAATGTGGCGAACTGAACTGATTGAGGAATAACCATGAATATCAACATGACCGCTGACGTTATCCAGGCAAGCCGCTACGACATGGACGGCAACAAAGGTGCTTCCATCTACGCAACCCAGAAAACCGATGGCTCCAACCCTGACCGCGCTGGTCTTGAGCTGATGAAGCTGACCTGTGATTACGGTGTGGTTGACCTGCTCCGCGACTTCCTGCCGTGCAAGTGCGAGATCGTCGCACAGCCTACGCAGGGTGCAGGCCAGAAGATGGCATTCAAGGTCGTGTCTATTAAACCGCTCACTGCCAAGGCTGCCGCCTGATTGCCCAGCGCCCTCGGTTCGGCGGGTCTCGCGTAGCGAGGCACGACCGGACGGCGCAAGAGGCACAGGCTGGCTATGGCAAGTGACGCGTAGATAAGGAGACATGGCAGTGATTGGACTATCACCTGATGCAATCGATCTGGACTCCCTGAATCTCAATATCGCTAAGGTTGACGACCTTGGCTGATGTACTGATTTGCACTGCCTGGAACAGCACGACCAATACCTGTGATGCTGTTTCCTTAGTGCCCGATGTCTACCTGTTTAGCAGCGCTGCAGTTCAGAACATTGATCTGCTGCTGAATGGGGGATTTGACCGCGACTCATTCGGATTGGGTTTTGTCGGTTTTCTCAGCCTGTTTGCTATCGGGTTAGCAACAGGATTAGTTGTTTCACAAATTAGGAAATTACGATGATTAAAAATATGGCTAAAAAAGTGGGTGCTGGTCTGGCGACTGGTTCAGCCTTCGTAGGTTCTCAGGCAATGGCTGCGATTGATGTTGCTGCCGTTGGTACTGAGATTTCGGCCGCAGGTGATGCTGCTTCCAGTACCGGTACTCTGGTTATCGCTGCTGTCGCTGCGATTGCTGGGGTTGGCTTGATCATTGGCTTGATCCGCAAGATCTGATGATCTGGTCCCTTTTGTTAGGTGCTTTCGCTGCATCAATGTTTGTAACAGGGATGCGGCTTGGTTGGTACGTTTAACAAGGGGGACTTCGGTCCCCTTTTTAAATGGTGTGTCTATGCGTGCAGTCATTAACTACCTAAGACCGAACTTCTCCATTTACTGGTGTAATTTGGTTTTAGCCCATTTTTTTGCGTTCATGCTTGGGTTTATTCCGGTTTTGGTTTTCGGTGCTGATGATTTTTTTTATGCCAGTGCCAATCCAGATATTAAAGGTCATAGTGCTCAAGATACATGTGATGCCTATGCGGAATATTTCATTTCAACTCTTGTTTCATGTGGTGATCAGGATCATAAGGTTAACACATCGGTTTTTGAAAAAAATATTAGTAATGAAAATGGTTCATGCAATATAAGTTATGATTGGCCCATTTGTTATGGTGGTGAATTTAGCCATTTTTCCAAAAACGGTACAAACACAAAAATATTGAAATCATTATGTACTGATGATGATAAACTTAATCCGTCTTCACCCTGTTACCAAAAACAATGCCCTGAACCTGGTACACAGGCCGGGATTGAAATCCAGCTATATGAGGGTGTCACGATGCCCTTTGCCTACTCTATTAATGGGTGTGAGTGCGAGGTTGAGTTTTACGCACCGACAACTGATCCTGATGAAAACGGTCTGGTTAATTATATCGGCACCTGTTTGTATACAGGCGCAGAACTGGAACCGACTCCGGGTAATGATCCCGAGAATCCTGGTGAACCACCCGAACCAGATGAGCAGCGTTGTTATTACGATGATGGCACCTTTGCCGGTACTGTATCCAGTAACGCCCAGTGTCCTGAAGGTTCCCGTCCTGATCCTGAAGGGGGTGACGATGGTGGCGAAGACCCAGAACCCTGTGATCCTGCAACCGACCCTAGCTGTCCTGTAAATCCGCCCGACCCTGATCCTGAAGACTGCGATCCTGAAACAGAGGAATGCAAGGAACCTGAAAATCCTGGTACGCCTGGTAACAACGTTGCTGATAAAGGTAACACTGAGATTGCCCAGTTTTGCCGTGATAATCCTAAGGCTATTCAATGTGCTGAATACGTTTACAAAGAAATCCCTGATAATGCTAAAGGATTTTTCGATCTCGATAAGTTGGATACTCAAATAGAAGCTGGTTGGGAGGATCTGAGTGATGTTATTTCACAGACTCAGGCAGATGTTAAAAGAACATTCGATTTGTCACTTTCCGGCGGCAGTGGTCTCCCTTGTTTTCCTTTTATTTCGTGGGATGGTAAGCAATATGATGTTTGCTTATCCCAATATAGTGATGCAATGGGTATTTTGGCCACCGTTATTCTGTTTTTATGCATCGTCGTTGGAATCATGATTTTACTGAGGTGATTATGGAAGTCGTAAATGGTATGCATGCTTTTTTAGATTCTATTACGGGCTGGCTCGATTCTGGTCAATACGGATTTTTTACCGATTTTAGTGCATTCATGGTTAAGCAAGCAGTTATTGGATATATCGCATTCATTGCAAATGCTATTCCTTTTGCTTGGGGTATTGCGAAAGAGCTAATGAATGACCTAAATATTTCAACATACTTGAACCAGGCATGGGGTGCGCTTGATTCTGATACGCGTTCTATCGCAGCTTATCTTAAAATCCCAGAGGGAATAAATTTCATTCTATCCTCAGCCGTTACGAAATTTGTACTTAGGTTCATACCGGGGTTCTGATTATGTCGATCACGATTCACCATGGCTCGAACGGCTCATATAAAACCGCCGGTGTCATGTCTGATTACTTCATACCTGCAGCCCATGCGGGCCGCGTTGTCGTTACGAACATACGCGGCGTTGATCGTGCCCGCACAATGCTCAATATGGAAGACGTGCCTGATTCCTTCGATGTGATCTATATCGACACGGACACACGGGAAGGGCGCTACCAAATTGCCACTTGGTTTCATTGGGTGCCACTGGGGGCGCTTTGCCTGTTTGATGAATCAGGCGTGATGTTCCCCAAGGCATGGCGTCAAAAGGACTTCGACGCGCTGGATTATCCGGGTGGCCCCGACCAGGCATCGGCGGATGGCCGTCCGGCGAACTGGGTTGAAGCCTGGGAAATGCACCGTCATTTTAACTGGGACATCGTCCTGACGGCACCGAATATCAAATCCATCCGCGAGGATATCCGCCAGACAACGGAAGGTGCCTATAAACACAAAAACAGGGCCTTGTTAGGTCCCATGTTCACGGGTTACCGGGAGGGCTATCACGATGCGCAAAAAAACGGACAGTCAGCAACAGACTTTGACGTCGTGCGAAATAAACGGGTTAACCCTCTGGTTTTTAGACTCTACGACTCCACCAGAACCGGAAAAGCCCAGCAAACGCTCAACGGTTTCAACCTGTTTAAATCGCCTCGTGTGTTATTTGCGTTGGGTATTTCCGTTTCTGCAGCCGTCTACGGAATCACCAGCGGAGGTTTACAGATCTTCATGGGTCCTGGCACTGTTCCACCTGCTCAGCCGATTGATACGCCTGCCGTTCCAGCTGCTGTACCAACTGATGCGCCCGATCCTGCGCCTGCTCGGCCGAATGCTCCTCCGGCTGTTGATCCTCGTCTGCGTGATGTGGATGCTTTCTCAGATCGTCCGGCTGGTAGTGTAGATTCCGGTCCCCTCGCCGGTTATAAGGTCTGGATATCCGGTTCCCTGGAACGCTCGGACCTTCATATTTACCACTACGTCCTGACTATCCTGATCGATGGTCAACCCCAGGAATACATCAGCAGCGATATCCAGCAAATGGGCTACCGCATTCATTCCCGCGGCTCCTGCTCTGCTGAGATCGAGTTTAAGCAAGAAAGATACCCGATTTCCTGCGTTGCGCTGGCAGCGAGGGAGGGGCGACAGGTGGAGCAACCGACCACGTTGCCAGCGCTACCGTCGACGGCCCTGTAGCACGTCTCAAATAAATACATAAAACAGGTTGTTGCTACGCAATACCCCTTTGTTATTCAGGTGCAGATGATGAAAAAAGAAAATTTGACCCGTTTTGATCAGAATTTTGAGCGTTCCGAGTTCGGTCGTAACTTCTGTTTGCCTTCAGGTGAACTCGTTGACCTACATGGAGTACGCATTATCGACACATCCATTGATACGGTTAGGCAGCTGTACAACGGCATGTTGAACCATGATGTGCTGGATGGGCTTGAGGAAAGGCTAGAGGCTGAGCATCGTCCAGTCGTGGAGTACCAGGGGCATTTGTGGCGGCTTAGGCGTGGTGGCAAGGCAGGTTTCAAGTTCCTGCTTCAGAATGCCGAGTTCGGTGTTGTCATCTTGTTGAAGAACAACCACACCACAGCTGACCGTGCCGGTAGTCACTGCAAGGTTGAGATATCTCCCAAGCTGATCAGGGATCAGTCCCCTGATGTACTGCAACACCAGATGGATGAACTCGCGTCTGGCTGGTTTGTAGTAGCTCCGTCCCCCTGTGGTGTTGCCATTCATATCGCAACCGACTGGCAGGGCTGGACACCCCCGTCTGATTTTGTCAGCCGGTTAACCTGTCGATCTCAACGGGTTAATGATCGTTCGGGCTTTCAGTCCCTTGAAGTGACCACCGGCGAAGTGGCCAGCGTCTATGGTCGTGGTCAGTCCTACACCTTCGGCACGGTCTCCAGTCTTCAGGCTGCGTTGTACAACAAGTCGAAAGAGATCATTGCCCACGACAAAATCGACTACTTCCACGGCATATGGGCAAGTAAGCTCGGGCATGACTGGGAACCGCTCTGGAACCCTGATCAGGATGTGTGGCGGCTTGAATTCCGGTTCTCTCAAACTGTGCTTAGGCAGTTTGCCGAGTACAACACCACCCAGGACAAGAAGTGCAACCTTAGCACCTATGAGTCTGCATCCGAGTACCTGGCTAACCTTTGGGCCTATGCGCTCGACCGTTTCCGTCTTGACCACAACCGCCGATTTGTAGACCCGTTTTGGACCGTTCTGCACTCGGAAACCGAGTGGTCTAAGCCTGCCCCTGACTTCATCGCCAAGCGTCAATACAAGACTGCCGGCATTGGCAATGAAAAGAACGTTGCTCTTGCTTTGGGAAACCTGATTTCGATCTATGCCAGGAACAACATTACTGCCCGGAAGGCTTGGAGCTGCCTAAAAAAGTCCGGTCTCTGGCGTGATTTGATGGGGTATATCAAGGCCAGAGAAATTACCAAAACAGACCTGTTCGACATGATTGAGCGGGGGTTACTGGAACGAAGGCTAACGAGCAAGGTGGCCGCATAGTGGCAATTACATCCTTACCAGATGGTCGTTGGAAAGTGGACATTGAGCCGGTTAAAGGTCGTCGATTTCGCAAGACGTTCAAAGCGAAGGCTGACGCTAAACGGTTCGAATTAGTGTGTCGGCAAAAAGTCATCCAGGACCCCGAATGGTCACCCAGAACCAAGGATCAACGCAAACTCAGTGAACTCGTTGCCTTATGGTATGACCTGCATGGCCACACTCTTCGAGACGGCGAGCGTCGTAAAAGAGCATTGTTGTGTATGGCTTCGCGTCTGAAAGACCCAGTGGCAGCCAAGCTCACCCCGTCGGCCTACATGATAGATCGTCGTAAACGCTCTGACTCAAGTATCGCTGATAAGACCCTGAACAATGAATTGACGTACATCCGTGCTGTTTACAACGAGCTTTATGCCTTAGACCAGGTGAAATACGAAAACCCTTTATCCAAGGTGAAACCGCTCAAGCTGCAACAGAGGGAATTGTCCTGGCTGACTCAGGACCAGATTCGTGAGTTGTTGGAGGTTATCCGCTCCCGATCGGCAGGGGCTAACCCTCACCTGGAACTGATTGTGTTAGTTTGCTTGGCAACTGGGGCAAGGTGGTCTGAAGCTCAGAACCTGAAACCCACATCGGTTCGGAACAGGGCAGTGACGTTCAGCAACACCAAGAACGGCAAGGTTCGAACCGTACCGATATCTCAGGACCTGGAGCAACGCCTCCAAGAACACTGGAAGGTATACGGACCCTTCACCAGCTCTATTGGTGCATTCAGGCGTGCGCTGGAGAAGACAACGATAGAGCTACCCAAAGGCCAAGCTGCTCATGTGCTGCGGCATAGCTTCGCAAGTCATTTCATGATGAATGGCGGGAATATCCTAACCTTGCAGAAGATACTAGGCCATTCAGCTGTGACAGTGACCATGCGATATGCGCACCTTTCACCGGATCACCTTCAGGAGTCTTTGAGGTTTTCGCCTTTGTCGTTTCTCTGAAGCAAGAAGATAGTTTTACCTACAATCATTGCCATAAAGACCTGGCCCATCAAGGCCTCTGCCATAGCGAATAGCTTCAGGTTTTCGGGAGGGCTGAAGCCTCCGTATCCAAGTGTTGTCCAGGTTACTACGCTGAAGTATATAGCGTTTAGCCAGTCTGGATCGAATGTGTTTCCTTCAGCGTCACAGCAGAGCCCTACTACTCTATATAGAAAAGCGAACATGAAGATCATCAGGATTACGACAATCAGGAAGTGCGCAAATGACTCGAACTTATGAGGTGTGTTGAAAAACCGGTAGCTTGAAATCAAGGCGGAGCAAACCAAGGTACCAAAAATTATCCACAGACCGGGATCTCCCCAGAACTTTAGCGTTTTTAAAACAGCAATTACTAAGAAGAAGGTGAAGGCAAGTGCTATCAGGTCCGAATATTTCCGGAATACGGGTAGCCAGTTCTGCATTTTGGTGACCTCTCATTCCTTGTGAGGTTTGGTTAGTGCCAGTAGGTATCATTTCGACACTTTCTCGACACATGGTGGGGTTTTGCGGGGCTAGAAAAGAAAAAACCCTGTATAAACAGGGTCTTGTCTTCTGGAATTTGGTGGAGGTGGCGGGTTTCGAACCCGCGTCCGCCAATCCTCTGCCTTAAGATCTACATGCTTAGGCTTCTCTATTTAATTAACCCGTCACGACCCGAGAGCCAGGGTGTTATGGGCGAGCTCTTTTAGTTTTAACCGTTCAGCTTAGAGCAAAGCATCCAGGCGATTCTGTCTCGAATGACACCGCGAACCTCTGAGTTACAGACACCTTAGAGTGCGGCGCTAGCCGACTTAAGCGGCTAGAGCGTAGTTATCGTCGTTTGCAACTATAACTGTGTGATGAGGGATTAACGAGAATCATCACGTTCTCGGCATGCACCCAAGGGTTCGTAATCGGCGTCGAAGCCAAGTCACCCCCAGATAAGAACTTCTATTGTAACGACTTAATCGGTCGAGCGAAAGCTAAACAGCTTAACGCGCGGAGGTAGACATTTCTCGCTGCTTCTGGCGATTCCAGTCTTTCTCTTTCTCATCGGCACGTTTGTCATGCAGCTTCTTGCCTTTCACCAGCGCGATTTCACATTTGACCCGACCGTTTTTCCAGTACAGGGCCAGTGCAACGCAGGTGTAGCCTTTGGCGTCGACAGCGGTAATGAGTTTGTCTATCTCGCGACGGTTCAGCAACAGTTTGCGTTCACGGCGCGGCTCGGTGACGTAGTGGGTTGAGGCGGTAATCAGGGGGGTGATATGTGCACCCACCAGCCAGGCTTCGTCATTTTTGAATATGACGTAGGAATCGACCAGCTGGCCGCGACCTTCACGCAGACTTTTGACTTCCCAACCCGTCAGGGACACTCCAGCCTCGAAACGAGTTTCGATGGAGTATTCGTGCTTGGCACGTTTGTTAAGGCAGATGGTGTCTCCGCCCGGGGACTTCTTTTTCTTAGCCATATGACGATTATATAGAGGGGCATGATGCAATGAAAGCATCCAAATTGAGCTGTTTGGGCATGTTTAGGTTACCGGTGTGGCAACAAATGTCTGAAAAGGTTGTCACCCCTGTCCGAAATATGAACAATTGCTCTCTTCTGTAATGTTTACATGAGAGCGCTATGCAGTCTAAACAGTCTATTCACGGTTCTTGGGGAAGTCGCTGGGTCTTCATCCTCGCGGCCACCGGATCTGCAGTCGGGCTGGGTAACATCTGGAAGTTTCCCTACATCACCGGTGAAAACGGCGGCGGAGCCTTCGTTCTGGTTTACCTGTTCTGCATTCTGCTGGTCGGTATTCCGATCATGATGGGTGAAATTCTGGTCGGTCGTCGGGCGCGTCAGAGCCCGATCAACGCGATGCGTGAGACGGCCGCAGAGGCGGGCCTGAACCAGAACTGGAGTCTGGTCGGCTGGATCGGTGTGTTGGCCGGCTACATCATTTTCTCGTTTTATTCGGTTGTTGCCGGCTGGGTGATGCATTATATCGCCGGCATGGGTACCGGGCAGTTTGTGGATATCGGCAGTGAAGAGGCCGGTCAGCGGTTTAACGAACTGCTGGCGAGCCCGGAACAGATGCTGATGTGGCACACGCTGTTTGTGTTGATGGTGGTCGGCGTAGTGGCTGGCGGCGTCAATAAGGGGCTTGAGCGCGCAACCAAGATCATGATGCCGGCACTGTTCCTGCTGTTGCTGGTGTTGCTGGGTTACTCGGTAAATTCCGGCAGTTTCGGCGAAGGCTGGGATTTCCTGTTCAGCTTCAATCCGGAAGCCTTGACCTGGGATTCAGTGCTGGTGGCGCTGGGGCATGCTTTCTTTACCCTGTCACTGGGTATGGGTGCGATCATGGCCTATGGCTCCTACATGGGTAAAAAAGACTCCATCGGCATGACCGTGCTGACGATTGGCGCACTGGATACGCTGGTGGCGCTGGTGGCGGGGCTGGCCATTTTCCCGGTTGTGTTTGCCAACCAGATGGATCCGGGTGCAGGCCCCGGTCTGATGTTCATCACCTTGCCGGTGGCGTTCGGTCAGATGCCGGGTGGCCAGGTATTTGGTTTCCTGTTCTTCCTGCTGGTCGGCGTTGCGGCCTGGACATCGGCGATCTCGCTGCTTGAGCCAGCGACGGCCTGGATCGTTGAACGTTTCGGTTTGAAGCGTTTGCCAGCGGCCGGCTTGTTGGGTGTTGTCGTTTGGCTGATGGGCATCGCGTCGCTGTTGTCGTTCAACTACTGGGAAGATATCAAGCTGATGGGGATGGGGATCTTTGATTTCCTCGACTTCATCACCGCCAATATCATGCTGCCGCTGAGCGGGTTGATGATCGCGTTGTATTCGGGTTGGATGTTGCATCAGAAAATCACCCGTGATGAGCTGGCGTTGAAATCGAACCTGGCTTACAACTCGTGGCTACTGGCGATCCGCTTCATAGCACCTGTTGCGGTTTTGATCATCTTCGTCGTCAATCTGTATGACAAGCTGGCCTGACAATCAGGCCAGCCGGGTATTTCCACAATGACACAAGTGAATCGCAGTGCGCTGGTGATGCACACCGCCGAGCAGATGTTTGACCTGGTCAATGATGTGCGGAGTTATCCGCACTTCCTGCCCTGGTGTGCATCAACCGAGGTGGTGTCGGAGAGTGATGAAGCGCTGGTCGCGACACTCCACCTGTCGAAGGGTGGGCTCAAGTACAGTTTTACTACACGTAATGAATTGAGTCGCCCTGCTAAAATGGATATTGCACTGGTGGAGGGGCCGTTTTCGTCGCTGCACGGGCATTGGGTGTTTACGCCTCTGAGCGATGAAGCCAGTAAAGTTGAACTGACATTATCGTTCGAGTTCAAAGGCAAGTTGACGGGACTGGCGATGTCGAAGGTTTTCAGTTCGGTGGCGACCACGCTGGTGGATGCCTTTGTCAGCCGCGCCGAGCAGGTATACGGATAAGGAGTGGGATGATGAGAGTTGAGGTGGCTTATGCACTGCCGCATGAGCAGAAAATCATTTCGCTGCAGGTCGAGGACGACTGTACGGTGCAGCAGGCCGTGGTGCGCTCGGGTATTGTCGAGCTGTTCCCCGAAATCGACCCTGCCGCAACCCCGATGGGGATTTTCGGCAAGGCGGTAAAGGATCCGGCGACAACTGTTCTGAAAGAGGGGGAGCGGGTGGAGATCTACCGACCTCTGATTGCGGACCCTAAGGAAGTCAGGGCGCGTCGGGCAGCCAAAGTGAAAGCACAGAAAGCCGCCGAGACACCGTCAGAGTAAATCGGAGCCGGATATCAGGGAGTGCTATCCGGCTTGCTGCCAGGGCGGAAGTCACCGCTCATGCGGACCAGCGTGTCATTGTCGAAAAACAGGCTGATGCGCTCCTGGTAGCGCTTATTACCACCTTCCTTCAGGCTGTAGATGTAGTCCCAGCGGCCTTCGCTGAAACTGTCATTGACCAGAGGAGTCCCCAGGATGTAACGCACCTGGGCAGGGGTCATGCCGGGACGCAGCTGATCCACCATTTCCTGGGTTACGACATTGCCCTGAGGGATGTCGATTTTGTACACACCGGGAAATTCGGAGCAGCCGGCGATCAGAAGTGCAACTGTTGCGCTGAGAAGAACCTTTCGCATCGGACAATGGCTTCCGTTTTCATGCCTAAACAAAGATAATGGAGTCTAACATTGCAAATCCCGAACAGCATAGTGATTGAGACCTAATATGGCACTGGAAAATCAGGAACTGCGGAAGGCCGGACTGAAGGTGACTCTGCCGCGGGTCAAAATTTATCAGATTCTTGAGCGTGCCGGAGAGGGTGACCACTTCAGTGCCGAGGATATTTACAAGCTGCTGATGGAGCAGGGTGAGGATGTCGGTCTCGCGACCGTCTACCGTGTACTGACCCAGTTTGAAGCGGCTGGGCTGGTGTCCCGTCACCACTTTGAAGGTGGCCATTCGGTCTTCGAACTCGCGCGTGATGAACATCACGACCACGTTGTCTGTGTGAAATGTGGGCGTGTACGTGAATTCACCGAGCCCAAGGTGTCTGAAATTCTGGAAAAAGTGGCGAACGAGCTCGGCTTCATTATTACTGAGCGCACCCTGTACCTCTATGGCGTCTGCAAGGGCGGCTGCGAGGAAGACGACAAGTAATCTGCTACAGATCCGCCGTCGGCCATCAGGCCGACAGCATCTCCCGGGCATGCGTCAGTGATGTCCGGGTGATATCCACTCCGCCCAGCATTCGGGCGACTTCTTCGATCCTTTGTCCCTTGCTCAGTCGCTGAACGCGGGTGTGCGTGCCGTTGTGTTGGCCTTTCTTGCTGACATACAGGTGCTGGTGCCCTTGTGCCGCGACCTGAGGCTGGTGGGTGACACACAAAACCTGAACCTGTTTACCCAGATCGCGCAGCAGTCGTCCCACCACTTCGGCAACGGCACCACCAATACCGACATCAACCTCATCGAATACCAGGGTGGGGGTGCTGGACGTTTGTGCGGTAATGACCTGAATGGCCAGGCTGATACGTGACAGTTCACCGCCGGATGCGACTCGCGCCAGTGCCCGCGCCGGTTGGCCTTCGTTGGTACTGATGAGAAATTCGACATCTTCAAGGCCGTTGGCGTTGTAGCGTTCGGCATCCAGCGGGGTCAGGCAGGCACTGAAGTGGGCGGCAGGCATGCCCAACGCATGTAGCTGCTGGTCTACCTGAAGGTCCAATGTACCGGCACAGCGCTGGCGAGCTTCGCTGAGTTCGGCAGCGGTTGTGAGGTAGTCCTCGCGGGCGCTCATCACGTCCCGCTCAAGCTGTGCCAGTACTTCATCGGATCCGGTCAGGCCGTCCAGCTCCTGTTGCAGGGTTTGATGGAACTCTGCCAGTTGCTCCGGCAGCAGGCGATGCTTGCGGGCAACGTCGTAGATGGCAGAAAGGCGAGCTTCCACTTCCAGCTGGCGTTCGGGGTTGATTTCGATGCTGTCGAGGAAGTGGCGGATTTCCCGGCTGGCTTCGTCGATCTGGATCAATGCTGTATTGAACATCTCGCCTGCCTGCTGCATGCGCGTATCCTGGCGCTGTAGCTGGTCCAGCAGTTGCAGGCAGTGTTGCAACATCGACTGACAGTTTTCGCCTTCGGCATCACTGCTCAACTGCATCAACTCGTGACCGGTGGTCAGCAGGCTGCCGGCATGTTCGAGCAGTTGCTGCTCCTGTTCCAGCTGCTCCAGTTCGCCGCTTTGCAGTGCCAGCTGGTTCAGCTCTTCGATCTGGTAACTGAGCAGCTGAATGCGGGCGTTGCGCTCGTCCGAAATCTGTGTAAGTTCAAGCCACTCTGTGTTCAGTCGGCGCCACTTGTGGAAATGTCGGCGTACTTGCTCGGCCAGTTCGGTATGGCCGCCAAAGCCATCAAGCAGAACACGGTGGTAATCCTTTTTCAGCAGGCGCTGGTGCTCATGCTGGCCGTGAATATCCACCAGGTATTGGCCCAGTTCACGCAGTAGGGTGAGGGGGGCCGGGTGGCCATTGATATAGCTGCGGCTGCGGCCCTCGCGGGTAATGATGCGACGCAGCTGACACTCCTGAGGATCGCTGTCCAATTCGTGCTCATGCAGCCAGAGCATGGCGGCCGGCAGTTCACGGATGTCAAAGCTGGCGGTCAGCTCGGCACGGTCTGCATCCTTGAGCACGCTGTCACAGTCGGCGCGGTCGCCGAGACAGAGGCCCAGGGCATCCAGCATGATCGACTTGC
The DNA here is from genome assembly GCF_003014615.1 of Marinobacterium halophilum. Lineage (GTDB taxonomy): Bacteria > Pseudomonadota > Gammaproteobacteria > Pseudomonadales > Balneatricaceae > Marinobacterium > Marinobacterium halophilum. Next base: position 18,770 of record NZ_PYGI01000016.1, read on the forward strand.
CGGCACCGGTTTCGCCACTGATTACGGTCATTCCGGTATCCAGCTCGATATCCAGAGCGTCGACGATTGCGAAATTACGGATTGTTAACTGGGTCAGCATGGCGGCCACTTTCATGGTTATTTATACAGTGTTTTACTGTATAAGCCATTTCGGCCCGAGCATCAATCATTGCACGAAAAAAAATCATGCTGCTGCTTGAATCGTGCGCACTGGTCCCCATATAGATTGACATCTAGGCGTAACCTCAAGAGTCAGTTGGAGAGACCTGATGGCGAAAGAGCAGCAGAACACCCACGAACCCGTTGAGCCGGTTCAGAACGCAGCAGAGGCTGAAGCCGTTATCGAGGCTGAAGTCGTAGAGCCGCGTGCAACCGATGAAACCCAGGCGGATTTGCTGCAGCAGCTCGAAGAATCACGCGTTGAGATCGACGCGCTGAAGAAGGCGCTGGCCGAACTGCAGCCGCGTGCGCAAGCTGAAATTCAGAACATGCGCCGCCGTGCCGAGCAGGATGTGGAGAAGGCGCACAAGTTTGCGCTGGAAAAATTTGCCGCTGAATTGTTGCCGGTCGCTGATAGTCTGGAACGGGCGATTGAAGCCAGCCAGGGCGATGACGAGAAGACCGTGGCAATCCGTGAAGGCATCGAAATGACATTGAGCATGTTCCTGGGCAGCCTGGAAAAGTTCAATGTGGAACAGGTGAATCCGGAAGGTGAAGCGTTCAACCCCGAGCACCACCAGGCGATGTCCATGGTGCCGGTTGAGGGCGTTGCCGCCAACACCGTCGTTACCGTGGTGCAGAAGGGTTATCTGCTGAACGGTCGTCTGGTACGTCCGGCCATGGTAATGGTTGCAAAAGGCTGACGGGGCGTTGAATTTCAGCAACGCGTACCCATATTAAGTAACAACGAATTTTAGACAGTTTATCAGCCCGCCCGGCGGGCAATTGATATATCGGAGCAGAAAAATGGGCAGAATCATCGGTATTGACCTGGGCACCACCAACTCTTGTGTGGCAATCCTGGACGGCGACAAAACCAAAGTTATCGAAAACGCAGAGGGCGATCGCACCACTCCGTCCATCGTTGCATACACCAACGATGGCGAAACTCTGGTCGGTCAGCCTGCCAAGCGTCAGGCGGTGACTAACCCGGAAAACACGCTGTTCGCGATCAAGCGTCTGATCGGCCGTCGTTTCGACGACAAAGTCGTGCAGAAAGACATCAAGATGGTGCCTTACAAGATCATCGCAGCGGATAACGGCGATGCGTGGGTTGATGCCAAGGGCAAGAAAATGGCACCCCCGCAGGTATCTGCCGAAATCCTGAAGAAAATGAAGAAAACGGCTGAAGACTACCTGGGCGAGCCGGTAACCGAAGCGGTTATCACCGTTCCGGCTTACTTCAACGACTCCCAGCGTCAGGCCACCAAGGACGCAGGCAAGATCGCCGGTCTGGAAGTGAAGCGTATCATCAACGAGCCGACTGCGGCTGCGCTGGCGTACGGCATGGACAAGTCCAAGGGTGACAAGACCGTTGCCGTATATGACTTGGGTGGTGGTACCTTCGATATCTCCATCATCGAGATTGCCGATGTGGACGGTGAGCACCAGTTTGAAGTGCTGGCCACCAACGGTGACACCTTCCTCGGTGGTGAAGACTTCGACCTGGCGGTGATCAACTACCTGGCCGACGAATTCAAGAAAGAGAGCGGCATCGATTTGCACAACGATCCGCTGGCGCTGCAGCGTCTGAAAGAAGCGGCCGAGAAGGCGAAGGTTGAACTGTCATCTGCGCAGTCCACTGACGTCAACCTGCCGTACATCACCGCTGATGCGACCGGACCGAAGCACCTGAACGTGAAACTGAGCCGTTCCAAGCTGGAGTCGCTGGTTGAAGAGCTGGTTGAACGCTCAATCGAGCCGTGCCGCATCGCAATCAAGGACTCCGGCCTGTCCGCGTCCGAGATTGATGAAGTGATTCTGGTGGGTGGTCAGAGCCGTATGCCGCTGGTACAGAAGGCAGTAGCTGAGTTCTTCGGCAAAGAGCCGCGTAAGGACGTGAACCCGGATGAAGCCGTAGCGATTGGTGCTGCGATTCAGGGTGCGGTCCTGTCCGGTGACGTGAAAGACGTATTGCTGCTGGACGTGACTCCGCTGACCCTGGGTATCGAAACCATGGGCGGTGTTGCCACTGCGCTGATCGACAAGAACACCACGATTCCGACCAAGAAGTCGCAGGTGTTCTCGACTGCTGACGACAACCAGACGGCGGTGACCATTCACGTCGTTCAGGGTGAACGCAAGCAGGCGGCACAGAACAAGTCGCTGGGCCGTTTCGACCTGGCTGACATTCCGCCGGCTCCGCGTGGCATGCCGCAGATCGAAGTGACCTTCGACATTGATGCCAACGGTATCCTCAACGTGTCTGCCAAAGACAAGGCGACCGGCAAGGAACAGTCCATCATAATCAAGGCCTCTTCCGGTCTGAACGATGACGAAATCGAACAGATGGTCCGTGATGCCGAAGCGCATGCCGAAGAAGACAAGAAGTTCGAAGAACTGACCGGCGCGCGCAACCAGGGTGATGCGATGATCCACACCGCGCAGAAAACCCTGAAGGATGCCGGTGACAAGGCAACCGACGAAGAGAAAGCCGGAATCGAAGCGGCGATCACTGCGCTGCAGGAAGTGCTGAAGGAATCCGACAAGGAAGCCATTGAAAGCAAAACCGAAGCGCTGACCGAAGCTCTGTCCGCTGTGGCACAGAAAATGTATGCCGATGCGGCCCAGGCCGAGCAGCAGGGTAGTGCCGAAGGCGCTGCCAAAGACGCGGCAGACGACGTTGTCGATGCCGAGTTTGAGGAAGTTAAGGACGACGACAAGAAATAAGCGTTCGCGCATGTCGATCGTTGCAGTGTGACAGCGCGGGCCCCGGCCCGCGTTGTCATGTCCGGCTTTTGCGAGCCAAACCTTAGCGAGTCAGATTCGGATCATGTCTAAACAGGATTACTACGAACTTTTGGATGTGTCGCGTGACGCATCCGACCGCGACATCAAAAAAGCCTATCGCCGACTGGCGATGAAGTATCACCCGGACCGTAACCCGGACGATAAAGCGGCTGAAGACAAGTTCAAGGAGATCAGCGAAGCCTACGAGGTTTTGTCTGATGCCCAGAAGAAAGCGGCTTATGACCAGTACGGCCATGAGGGCGTCAATGGTCAGGGTGGTTTTGGCGGCGGCGGTTTCGAAGGCAACTTCTCCGACATCTTCGGGGATGTCTTTGGTGACATCTTCGGTGGTGGCGGCGGTGGCGGTGGCGGTCGACGCCGTTCCGGCGTGCAGCGCGGTGCCGATCTGCGCTACAACCTGGATCTGTCGCTGGAAGAAGCGGTGCGCGGTTGCGAAAAGACACTGGAAATCCCGACCCTCGCCGGTTGTGAAGCCTGTGACGGCAGCGGTGCCAAGCCGGGCACCAGTGCCAAGACCTGTGGCACCTGTGGCGGCATGGGCCAGGTGCGCATGCAGCAGGGTTTCTTCTCGGTTCAGCAGACCTGCCCGACCTGTCGTGGCGAAGGCCGGGTGATCTCCGATCCCTGTGGTGCCTGCCACGGTCAGGGACGGGTCGAGAAAACCAAGACACTGCAGGTCAAGATTCCGGCCGGTGTTGATACCGGTGACCGCATTCGTCTGACCGGTGAAGGTGAAGCCGGTACGCATGGTGGCCCGGCGGGTGATCTCTATGTTGAAGTGCATGTGCGTGAACACCCGATCTTCACCCGTGACGGCAAACACCTGTACTGCGAAGTGCCGATCAGCTTCATCGATGCGGCTCTGGGCGGTGATCTGGATGTGCCGACGCTGGATGGGCGCGTCAAGCTGAAAGTGCCGGCTGAAACCCAGACCGGCAAGCTGTTCCGCCTGCGCGGCAAGGGTGTGGCCCCTGTGCGTGGCGGTAACGTCGGTGACCTGATGGTTAAGGTGATGGTGGAAACGCCGGTGAACCTGACCAGTCGCCAGAAGGAACTGCTGCGGGAATTTGCAGCCTCGACCGAAGAGGGTAACAGCAAGCACGGCCCGAAAAAGCATGGCTTTTTTGACTCGGTGAAGAAGTTCTTCGAAGATATGACCTGATTGCGTATCCCGATGGATGCCGGTACAGACACAGACAGGAAAACAGCATGATCAGAGTAGCGGTGACCGGCGCGGCCGGCCGTATGGGCAAAACCCTTATCGAAGCACTGCAGCAGGCCAGTGACGTGCGTTTCAGTGCCGCCATCGTTGAACCGGACAGTTCACTGATCGGTGCCGATGCCGGTGAGCTGGCGGGCGTTGGCAAACTGGGTGTCGCATTGGTCGGCAGTCTTGCTGCGGCGGTGGATGATTTCGATCTGTTGATCGACTTTACCGCGCCGGAAGTGACCATGCAGAATGTGGCCTTTTGTGCCGCGCACGGCAAAAAAGTCGTGATCGGAACTACAGGCCTCAACGATGGTCAAAAAGATGAGCTGAAGCAGGCAGCGAACACCACCGCCATCGTGTTTGCGCCCAACATGAGTGTAGGCGTAAACCTGTGCTTCAAGCTGCTGGAAATTGCAGCCAAGGCGCTGGGTGATGACAGCGGTTACGACATTGAAGTGATCGAAGCCCATCACCGCCATAAGGTCGATGCTCCGTCTGGCACCGCCTTGCGTATGGGTGAAGTAGTCGCTGATGCGCTGGGACGTGATCTCAAGGAGTGCGCGGTGTACGGACGTGAAGGCATTACCGGTGCGCGTCCGGCCAAACAGATCGGTTTTGAAACCATCCGTGCCGGTGATGTTGTCGGTGATCATACGGTTCTGTTCGCCACTGAAGGCGAACGTATCGAAATCACGCACAAGGCCTCCAGTCGGATGACGTTTGCCAAGGGGGCAGTCCGTGCCGCCGGCTGGCTGCAGGATAAACAGACCGGCCTGTTCGATATGCAGGACGTGCTGTCGCTACACTGAATTCAATCTTGTTGTTGTTCCCTCGCCCGCTCTCGTAGCGGGCTTTTTTATGCGCAAACGCAACCTTTCTGTCACCGGCTGCCGGTAACGTAGGATACTGCTTGCTGCACCTGCACAGTCAGGGCTATGGTATAGCGATATTTCAGCAGCCAGGAGGCGGAATGTACAAGCTCTGTTTCTTTGTTCCCCAAGCCGATGCCGAAGCGGTCAAGGCGGCCCTGTTTGCCGCTGGAGTCGGGCGTATTGGTGATTACGACCAGTGTTGCTGGCAAACCCTGGGCCAGGGGCAGTTCCGGCCGCTGGTGGGTGCCAACCCGTATTTGGGACAGCATGGTCAGCTGGAAACCGTGGCGGAATTGAAGGTGGAAATGGTGTGTATGGATGAGCGTATTCATACCGCTGTCGCTACGCTGAAACAGGCGCATCCCTATGAAGAGGTGGCCTACGAAGTCTACAGGCTGGCAGATATCTGATATCAGGCACAGAAAGGGAGATCGGTGTGACACAGTTGTTGGTACGTTACTCGCGCATTCTGGAAATTGTCGGTGATATCGTCAAGGTCCATGTACCAGAGCCTGAAGAGGGTGATGTGGCCGCGATCGGCTACGGTGATCTGGCTCTGATCGAAAACATCATCGACCCCGACCAGCCGCCGTTCATGGCGCAGGTGGTACAGCTGGATCGCAGCAGTGTGTCGCTGCAGGTGTTTTCGGGCACTAAGGGGCTGTCCACCAAGGCCGGTATACGCTTCCTCGGTCATCCGATGCAGGTGACCTTCTCCCCCAATATTCTGGGCCGTGCCTTTTCCGGTGCGGGGCGCGCCATTGATGGCGGCCCGAGCCTCAGCGAAGATGCCCGCATTGATATCGACGGGCCAACGGTAAACCCGGCCCGGCGCATTCTGGCCTCCCGCATGATCCGCACCGATGTGCCGATGATCGACGTGTTCAACTCACTGGTTGAAAGCCAGAAAATCCCCATTTTTTCCGTCGCCGGCGAGCCCTACAACCGCCTGCTGGCGCAGATCGGTGCCAACGCGGATGCTGATGTGGTGGTGTTTGGCGGCATCGGTCTGATTTTCGATGACTATCATTTCTTCCGCCGGGCCTTCGAAGAGGCGGGTGTCAGTGCACGCACGGTGATGTTTGTGCATTTGGGCTCCGACCCGACGGTGGAGGGGTTGCTGGTGCCCGATATGGCGCTGGCGGTTGCCGAACGCTTTGCGGTCGAGGAGGGCAAACGCGTATTGGTGCTGCTCACCGACATGACCGCCTATGCCGATGCGCTCAAGGAGATCGGCATCTCCATGGAACATGTGCCGTCCAACCGTGGCTATGTGGGTGACCTTTACTCACAGTTGGCGCGCCGCTATGAAAAAGCCTGTGACTACAAGGGTGCCGGTTCGGTCACCATTCTCTCGGTGACCACCATGCCCGGCGATGATGTGACCCATCCGGTGCCGGACAACACCGGCTATATCACCGAAGGCCAGTTTTACCTGCACAACGGCGTGCTTGATCCCTTCGGTTCGTTGTCGCGGCTGAAGCAGCATGTGATCGGCAAGGTCACCCGTGAAGACCATGGCCAGATCATGAACACCATGGTGCGTTTCTACGCCGAGGCCCGTGATGCCCAACAGAAACAGGCGATGTCGTTCGACCTGACCGAATATGATGAACGTTTGCTGCGTTTTGGCGATCTGTTCCATGACCGGTTCATGGATATCAGTGTTTCCATGCCGCTGGAAGCGGCGCTGGACCTGTGCTGGCAGACGCTGGCCGAGTGCTTCAGTGCCGACGAGCTGTTGATGAAACAGCAGCTTGTGGATAAGTATTTCCCACAGACCCATGCGGTAGGGTGACAGCGCATGGCCAAGCTGGCGCTCAATAAAAGCACCCTGAACCATGAGCAGCAGCGTCTCAAGTCCTTCCGTCAATTCGTGCCGGCACTGGACCTGAAGCGCAAGCAGATTCTGGCGGCACGGTTGAAGGCGCGGCGCGCGCTGGAAGAACAGGAACGCCAGCGGCGTGAAATCGAGACCGAGGTGGCCCTGCAGCTGCCCATGTTGGCCGGTACCCGGCTGGCGCTGGATGGACTGGTGAGGCTGCGCAAGGTGCATCAGCGCGTGGATAATCTGGTGGGTATCCAGTTGCCGGTGGTGGATGCGGTCGACATCGATTGTCAGGCCTATTCTCGCCTGGCGCTGCCGCAATGGGTTGATATTCTGGTGGCCCGTCTGCAGCAGATGATCGAGCTGCGGGTCCGTCATGAAGTGGAGCAGGTGCGGCTGGAACGGCTGGAAGCGGCTCTGCAGAAAACCACCCAGCGTTTGAATCTGTTCGACAAGGTGCTGATCCCGCGTACCGAAGCCAATATTCGCCGTATTCGTATCGCGCTGTCGGATGCCGAGCGTGCCGGTGTGGTGCGTGCCAAGTTTGCCAAGAACAAGCGGGCCAGGATGGCGGTCTCATGAGTATTGTAACCCTGAACAAGGCGACGCTGATCGGGCTGACAGCGGATAAGGCGTCGATCCTTGACCGGCTGCAGGCGCTGGGCCTGCTGCATGTCATTCCGTTGGCACAGGCGCAGCCTGAATTGGTTGCCGAGCTGCCCGATGGGGTTCACCCCGAACAGCTGCAGCAGGCGATCCGGTATCTGCTCAGTTGTCCGCGCAAACGGCGTCAGGTCGTGGCTGAACGCCATTTCAAGCTGTCGCGGGTGGTGGCGGATGTGCTCGACAACCGCAAGCGCCACCTTGAGCTCAGCGAACAGCATGACTTCCTGCGCAAACGTATTCGTGATCTGGAACCCTGGGGCAGCTTCGAGTTGCCGGGGGAGCACGGCTTGCAGGGACATCGGCTCTGGTTCTATCTGGTGCCCAACTACCGTATGGCCGAGGTCGCCAAAACCGATCTGCCCTGGGCGGTGGTGCATCGTGACAACCGTTACTCCTATGTCGCGGTGATCGCCGAAGAGGAACCGCGCGCGAACCAGATGCCGGTGCCGCGTACGCACACCGGCTCTGTGCCACTGAGTCAGTTGCGCCGTGAGCTGGAAGATCTGGCGATCGAGATCGAAACGCTCGACGCCGAGCGTGAAGCCCATACCCGCTGGCTGTTTCTGTTGCAGCGTTCACTCGCCGGCAGTCAGGATCAGGCGGAGTGTGAAACGGTCAGTCAGCAGGCTCTGGATGCGGGCGAGGTCTTTGCCCTGCAGGGCTGGTTCCCGGAAAGTCGGCGGGAGCAGCTGCAGCAGTTTGCGGCGGCCGAAGGCATGGTGCTGGTGACCGAAACGGTGGCTGACGACGAGCGGCCCCCGACGCTGCTGGACAACCCGGTACAGCTGGCGGGCGGTGAAGAGATTGTGCGTTTTTATCAGATGCCGGGCTATCGTGCCTGGGATCCGTCACGGGTCGTGTTTTTTTCCTTTGCCGCATTCTTTGCCCTGATCCTGTCCGATGCCGGCTATGCCTTTCTGCTGGCACTGGTGCTGCTGTTGTATTGGCGCACCATGGGGCGCAGTGAGACGGGACGACGCCTGCGCATACTGGGTAGCACGCTGGCCCTGTTCTCGGCGGTGTGGGGAGTACTGGTCGGCAGTTATTTCGGCGCGTCTCCGCCTGAGCTTCTGGCACCGCTCAAACAGTTCGACATGAACGACTTTGACAGCATGATGCAGGTCTCGGTGATTATGGGAGCCGGGCATCTGCTGTTGGCCAACCTGATTTCGGCATGGCGCAGTCGCACGCGGTTACAGGCATTGGTGCCTGTGGGCTGGATGCTGCTGGTGCTGGCTGGGGTGAGTGCCTGGCTGCGTCAGCAGATGGACGTCGAGTGGGGCGTGATCGGTCTGGGTCTGGCGTTGATCCTGCTGTTTTCCAGCACCCGTCCCTGGCACGGCGGCCGCAATCTGCTCTGGCGCGTTGTGGATGGTTTGCTGGCGCTGACAGGGGTCTCCAAGATGTTTGGTGATGTACTCAGTTACCTGCGCCTGTTTGCCCTTGGCCTGGCCAGTGCATCACTGGCGATCACCTTCAATCAGCTTGCTACCGATGTGGCTGCCGCAGTTCCCGGCATGGGACTGTTTCTTGAAGTAGTGATCCTGCTGTTGGGTCACTTGCTCAACTTCGTGCTGGCGGTGGTCAGTGGCGTGATCCACGGCCTGCGTCTCAACCTGATCGAGTTCTACAACTGGAGCCTTGCAGATGAAGGCTACGCTTTTCAACCTTTCACCAAGCGGGAGGTGAACCCTTGGATAACCTGATATTGGCCCTGGGATGGGCAGGACTCTACGGCCCGATGGCTCTGGGCGCGATCGGCAGCATTATTGGCTGTGCACTGGCGGGTCAGGCAGCATGTGGCGCGTTGCTGGAAACGGAGACCGGCCACGGGCGCTATGTCGGCATCGCTGCGATGCCGTCATCACAAACCATTTATGGCATCGTGGTCATGTTCTCGCTCAACCGCACGGTGACGCTGGATAATGCGCCGGGCCTGTTCGCCATTGGTATTCTGGCAGGCATGGCGTTGTTGTTCAGTGCCGTGCGTCAGGGCCAGTGCTGTGCCAGTGCCATCAACGTGTCCAAGATCAAGCCGGAAATCTTCGGCATGTCGATTGCGCCGGCGGCGATTGTTGAAGGCTTTGCCGTGTTCGCGTTTATCTTTGCGCTGGTGATCAGTGCCGGTATTCCGGCGTAACGGAGGGTCTGATGACCGATCAGGACAAGCAGCATGCGGCCTCCGGTGTAGAGGCGTTGATTGAACGGCTGAAGCAGCAGGGTGTGGAAGAGGGGCAGCGCCAGGCTGCGGCATTGGTCGAAGAGGCGCAGCGGCGTGCGGACTGGTTGCTGGAACAGGCAACGCAGGAGGCCGAGAAGCTGCGCAGCAAGGCGCGAGAGGATGCGGCCCGCTTGCAGCGTGCCGGTGAAGATGCGCTGAAAATGGCTGCCCGTGACATGAACCTGCAATTGCGTGAGCAGCTGGCGCAGACGTTTGCCGAACGGGTGCGGCTGCGGGTCAGTGAACCGCTCGACAGCGAAGCCTTCATGCGTGAACTGATCCGCGAGGTGATGATCCAGGCCTGTCAGGACGCCAAGCTGTGCGCGATGCCCAAGGTTGAATTGCTGTTGCCTGCTGGAGTGGTGGGGCTGGAAGAGCTGCGGCGTAACCCGCACGCCTATCGGGAAGGCAAGCTGAGCCAGTTTGTACAGGAACAGCTCAATCTGCAGCTGCGTGAAGGGGTCTCCCTTGATTTGCACGACGGTCGCGGCATTCGCATTCGTTGTAATGGTGATGATGCCGAGATTGACCTCAGCGACAGCGCCCTGGCTGAACTGCTGTTGCGTCATCTGCAGCCCCGGTTCCGTGCCATTCTGGAGGGGGTGATTCGCTAGTGTCGGTCTATTACACGCTGATCCCGGCCCTGCCGGCCTTGCCAACGGCACTGGAGCAACTCAAGGAGTTGCCGATCTCGGTGCTGCAACTGGAGCAGCGACTGAGCATGTTGTCTGAAGAGGATCGGGCGCTGCTGGCACGGGCGCTGCGCCTGTTCCAGCGTGAGCGCAGCGGTGATGAAGGCGTCTCGGACCAGGATGAAGTGCGCTACTGGGAACAGGAACTGGACACGATTCCGCAGCGTCCGCTGCGAGGCATCTTGACGGAAAACCTGGAGTGGCGCAGCCTGATTGCCGCGCAGCGCTATCGTCTGGCGGGCCAGCATGAGGGCAACGGTTTTCAGGGTTACGGCCCGCGGATCTGGATTATACGGCGAGACTGGCAGCAGCCCGACTTTGGTCTGGGACGCCAGTATCCCTGGCTGGCGGAGTCGCTGGCACAATTGAAACAGGGGCAGGGGGTCGAGCTTGAGCAGCAGATCCTGGCCCGCCTGTGGCGCAAGCTGCATATGCTGGAACAGAGTCATCCTTTCACCCTGACGGCCGTGGCAGCCTACCGTCTGCGCTGGTCCATCGCCGAATACCGGCTGCGCTGGCAGGCGGACAGGGCACAGGTTCATTTTTCCCAACTGGTCGACCGGGCGCTGGCTGGCGCCGGGCGGGATAGCAGGGTCGACCCGGTAACAGAGGCAGGCTGATGACAACCCCCCAAAAACCGACGGCACGTGTAATCGGCGTGCGCGATGACATTGTCAGTATCCGCATGCTGCGCGACGCCGAAGGCGAGTATTACCCGATCACCAAGAACGAGGTGGTGTTGATCTGTCCGCAGCGTCACGACGGAGAGCGTCAGGAGCAGCTGCAGGCCGAAGTATTGCGCGTGCGCCATGGCGAAGCGGACGTTCAGGTGTTCGAGGCTACCCGTGGGGTAGCGATCGGGGATGCGGTGGAGCAGAGCGGGCAGATGCTGTCGGTATCGCTGGGGCCAGGATTGCTTGGCCAGGTCTATGATGGCCTGCAGAACCCGTTGGAACTGATCGCCGGCCAGCATGGTTTTTTCCTGCCGCGTGGACTGGAAGTGGATGGCATCGATGGTCAGCAGAAGTGGTCGTTCCAGCCGGTGGTCAAGGTTGGCACCCGGGTCAAGGCGGGCGACCTGTTGGGGCGTGTGCCGGAAAGCCGTTTCAGCCACAAAATCATGGTGCCGTTCAACTTGCGCGGTGATGCGGAAGTGACCTGGGTGCAGGAAGGCAGCTTTACCGTGACCACCCCGGTGGTGCGTCTGCGGCTGGCCAACGGCACGGAGCGTGAGGTGAGCATGCAGCAGCGCTGGCCGGTGCGGGTGCCGGTGAACCGGGATCTGCTGCGCGAAGGCTACAATCAGCGCCTGCTGCCGCAACAGCCGATGCTGACCAGTATCCGTTTGATCGATACCTTTTTCCCGGTGGCGCTCGGTGGTACGGCCTGTATTCCGGGGCCGTTCGGTGCCGGCAAGACTGTGCTGCAGGGGTTGATCTCGCGCTATTCCAACGTCGATATTGTGGTGATTGTGGCCTGTGGCGAGCGTGCCGGGGAAGTGGTGGAAACCATCACCGAATTCCCCAACATGCCGGACCCGCGTGGCGGCACGTTGATGGATCGTACGGTGATCATCTGTAACACTTCGTCGATGCCGGTGGCGGCGCGTGAAGCGTCGATTTACACCGGTATCACCATGGGTGAATATTACCGGCAGATGGGCTACAACGTGTTGCTGATTGCCGATTCCACCTCGCGTTGGGCCCAGGCAATGCGGGAAACCTCGGGGCGGTTGGAAGAAATTCCGGGCGAAGAGGCGTTTCCGGCTTACCTGGACTCGGCCGTGCGAGCTCTGTACGAGCGTGCGGGGCTGGTCGAAACCAATGACCATACCCAGGGCAGTCTGACCCTGATCGGCACCGTCTCACCGGCGGGGGGCAACTTTGAAGAGCCGGTAACCCAGTCCACGCTGCGCACGGTGAAGGCTTTTCTTGGCCTCAGTGCCGAGCGGGCATACAAGCGTGCTTACCCGGCTGTCGATCCGTTGATCTCCTGGTCGCGCTATCTTGAACAGCTGGAAGGCTGGTTCCATGACGAGCTGTCGCCGCAGTGGGTGGCGGATGTCAAACGCATGCTGGTGTTGCTGCGTGACGGGGAGCAGGTGCAGCAGATGATGCAGGTTACCGGCGAGGAAGGGGTCACGCTGGAGGATTACGTGGGCTGGCAGAAGGCGCAGTGCCTGGATCAGGTGTATCTGCAGCAGGATGCTTTTGATGATGTCGATGCGTCGACACCGATCCGGCGTCAGCAAGTTCTGTTCACGTTGCTGCTGCAGTGTCTGGATCATCCCCGCGACTTTACCGACAAGGATGCGGTGCGGACGCACTTCGTCAAATTGACCGGCCTGTTTCGCAATCTGAACTACAGCCGCGAAGACAGCCCCGACTACGCCCGTTACCGCAGCGAGATCGAACAACTGGGGCTCAGTTGATCAATACCAGCTCATCCTGTTCCGGGGTGAGTGTGATGTGGCGCAGCGGGAATACCGGCTGTGCTGCCGCGCGGTCGGCAAAGTAATAGCGCAGTGCATTGCGAATGGTAGTGAAGGCGAGTTGATCCCAGGGGATTTCGTCCTCGCTGAACAGCCGGCTCTCCAGCGTTTCATTGCTGCTGCCGAACTCGGCCTTGGGCAGGTCGGCCAGATAAATCAGCTGAACCTGGTTGACGTGCAGAATCGAAGTCTGGGTATACAGCTTGCGCAATTCCACCACGGCACAGGTTTCCTCCAGGGTCTCGCGTAATGCTGCAGCTTCCGTACTTTCGCCGTTCTCCATGAAACCGGCGGGCAGGGTCCAGTAGCCATAACGGGGTTCGATCGCCCGGCGGCACAGCAACACACGGTCGCCGTGTACGGGCAGACAGCCGGCAATAATGCGCGGGTTCTGGTAATGGATCTGTCCGCAGTGATCACAGACGTGACGTTCGCGGTTGTCGCCGTCGGGGACTCTAAGGGTCACCGGGGAGGCGCAGTGGCTGCAATAGTTCATGATCTGCTCGCTTGCTCGGTAGGCCGCTGGTGGGTGAATGCATTCGATTGTGACATGTTTGGTCGGGGTCGCGACAGTCCCGTGGCCGGAGTATTATAGGCAGGTCAGATGTAATCGGATTACCCATGCTTGATCATCTCCGTAAACAGTTGCAACACCACCGCCCATGGCGCTTGCGCACCCGCGGCCGCGAAGCAGGTGTATTGGTCGCGCTGACCGACTGCGCCGATCCTGAAGTGATTCTGACATTGAGATCGGCCCGTCTGTCCACCCATGGCGGCGAAATAGCGTTCCCCGGTGGCAAACGTGACCCCGAAGATCAGGACCTGCTGGCCACGGCGATGCGCGAGGCCGAAGAAGAGGTGGCACTGCTACGGACTCAGGTCGATGTGATCGGCTCGCTGGGACAGGTGGTGTCCAAACATCGGTTGCAGGTAACGCCCTGGGTGGGCGTGATTGCACCTAACCAGCCGCTGACGGGCAATCCGGATGAGATCGATGCGATCTACCGGGTACCGTTGAGTTTTCTGCTGGAGCCCGAGAACCGACGTATGGAGCAGGTAGCGTTTGCCGGCCAGACCCGTTTGGTACCGGCGTGGCGCTGGCAGGGCGAGGTGATCTGGGGGTTAACTGCGTATATTCTGACTGAACTGCTTAATGTCGGTTTCGATGCCGATATTCCCATGCGTCCCCGCCCTGAACATTTGGAGAGTCCCCATGATTGAAACACCCGACGACAAACCGGTGCCCAGTCCCTGTGTGAGTGTGTGTGCGTTGGGGGCTGGCGATATCTGCATTGCCTGCCATCGCAGCGGTAACGAAATCAGTCGCTGGGGCAGCATGAACAATACGGAGAAGCGGGCAGTGTGGGCGTTGATCCGGCGGCGCGAGCAGGGCGAGGTCGTTTGACCTCCCCCGGCTTGCTGAATCAGAGGCTGTCGCGTGCCTTAGCGGTTTTGGTGACGCGAGCGGTCTTCACCAGGTTATCGCAGATCTGCAGAGTTTCCATGCGGTAGCCGTTGACCTCAAGGCAGACGTTGGCGCTGGGGATCGACTCCAGAATTTCGGTAATCAGGCCGTTCAGCGTCTTCGGACCATCGGTCGGCAGGTGCCAGTTCAGTGCCTTGTTGACCTCGCGGATATAGGCGCTGCCGTCAATAAAGAAGCTGCCGTCCTCCTGCGGGTGAATATCCTGATTGGTGGCATCATGGGTGTTGGACAGCTCGCCGACAATCTCTTCCAGAATATCTTCCAGCGTCACAATCCCCTCAATGTCACCATACTCGTCAACCACAACGCCAATGCGGCGGCTCTGCTTCTGGAAGTTCAGCAGCTGAGTTTGCAGCGGTGTACTTTCGGGGACGAAGTAGGCCTCGTGAACCACCTGCATGATCGCCGGTTTGGTAACGTTGCCCTGCTGGATCAGCTGCGCCAGGTTGCGCATGTGCAGGATGCCGACGATGTTGTTGATATCGCCACGATATACCGGCAGGCGGGTATGACCGGTTTTGGACAACAGATCGAGAATCTGGTCCATCTCCAGATCAAGGTCGATGCCTTCCACCTCGTTGCGCGGAATCATGATGTCGTTGACGGTGACTTCGTTAAGTTCCAGCACCCCCAGCAGCATTGACTGGTTGCGGTGTGGCAGCAGTGAACCGGCCTCATGCACGATGGTGCGCAGCTCTTCGGTACTCAGGTGTTCGTTGCCGGCTTCGTTGACGTTAACGCCGAACAGGCGCAGAAACCCATTGGTAATGCCGTTGATGATCCAGACCAGAGGGTAGGCCAGGGTAAGCATGGGCTGCAGGATATAGGACGCCGGGAAGGCGATCTTTTCCGGGTGCAGCGCGGCCATGGTTTTGGGCGATACTTCGGCAAAGATCAGGATTACCAGGGTCAGGCCAGCGGTGGCGATCATGATGCCGGCGTCACCCCACAGGCGTACCGCAATTACGGTAGCAATGGCGGAGGCCAGAATATTGACGAAGTTGTTGCCGATGAGGATCAGGCCAATAAGGCGATCAGGACGTTCCAACAGGCCGCTGGCCTTGCGTGCGGCGCGATGCCCGCTTTTTACCAGATGACGCAACCGGTAGCGGTTGAGTGACATCATTCCGGTTTCGGAACTGGAAAAGAAAGCCGAACAAAAAATCAGCAATACCAGAATGGCGGTCAGGGTACTTAACGACGCATCGTCCAAGGGACAGGAACCTTATATAAATTCGGGGCGTTCATTTTCTGGTCAGACTGTAGAGCTGTCAAGGTGCAGACGACTACACCTTCAGTAGCACTTCCAGAACCAGTTTGGAGCCAAAGAAACCGAGCATCAGCAGTACGAACCCCCCGAGTGTCCAGCGTACGGCGGTGCGGCTGCGCCAGCCGAAGAAGTGGCGACCGGCCAGCAGCGTGGCATAGACCACCCAGGCAATCAGTGAAAGCAGGGTTTTATGAGCCAGATGCTGGGCAAACAGGTTGTCGACAAACAGAAAACCGGTGGCCAGCGAGGCGCTGAGCAGGATGAAGCCGGCCCACAGGCTCTCAAACAGCAGCCGTTCCATCATCTGCAGCGGTGGCAGAGAAGCGACCAGACCGCGGGTATGATGCTGCTTGAGTGCCAGCTCCTGACGGGACAGCAACAGTGCCTGTACGGTGGCGACAGTGAACAGACTGTAGGCCAGCAGGGAGAGCAGAATATGGGTGATCATGCCGCCGCTGTAAGGCTTGGGCGTGGAGCCGGTGTCAATCACGGCAGCCAGCAGCGCGGTAATGGCGGCCAACGGGAATACGCCGATAAACAGGTTGTCGAGCCGCTGGCGCAGGCTGCTGGCCAGAACCAGACCGACCACACCCCAGGCGATCAGCGAGCCGACCGGGAAGAAGCTCAGATCAATGCCGCCGGGTTGATGCAGCAGTTGGTAGACACTGTAGCCTTGCAGTCCGAAACCCGACACGCCCAGCAAGCGTACCGGCAGGCACAAATTATCGTGGTTGCCGGTGGACAGGCGACGCCACTGCAGTCCGGTTGCAACGAGATAGCACAGTGCGGCGATAAGCGTCGTGGTGATCAGCATCCATATCCTCCTTAGATGGCGGCTAAGTGTGGCACAAATGCGGGGGGGAAGAAATATAAGGTGCCCCCCGGGTGAGGGCTCCTGTATAATATGTCGCCAAAGCGTTTACAGGCAGGTGCCGGGAGGGTAACTGCCGGCAGATAGGGGTATTCGATGTTTGATAATCTGACAGAACGACTTACACAGACGCTGCGCACTGTGACCGGTCAGGCGAAGCTGACCGAAGACAACATCAAGGGCACTCTGCGTGAGGTCCGGATGGCGCTGCTGGAAGCGGATGTTGCGCTGCCGGTCGTGAAAGCGTTCATCAACAGCGTCAAGGAACGCGCTGTCGGTCAGGAGGTCAGCAAGAGCCTGAGCCCCGGTCAGGTGTTCGTCAAAATTGTTAATGAAGAACTGGTTCGGGTCATGGGCGAAGCCAATGCCGAACTCGATCTGGCGACGACACCCCCCGCGGTGCTGATGATGGCAGGCCTGCAGGGTGCAGGTAAAACCACCTCCGTGGCCAAGTTGGCGCGTTTCCTCAAAGAGCGCAAGAAAAAGAAAGTACTGGTGGTCTCGGCCGATATCTACCGGCCTGCTGCGATCCGTCAGCTGGAAACCCTGGCTGGAGAAGTGGGCGTCGAGTTCTTCCCCTCCAGCGCCGACCAGGATCCGGTCTTCATTGCCGAACAGGCGATTCAGCATGCGCGGGTGAAAGCCTTCGATGTATTGATTCTTGATACCGCTGGCCGCCTGCATGTCGATGAAGACATGATGGGCGAGATCAAGCGCCTGCACGGTGCGGTCAAGCCGGTCGAAACCCTGTTCGTGGTCGACTCCATGACCGGTCAGGACGCGGCCAATACCGCGCGCGCCTTCAACGAAGTGCTGCCGCTGACCGGTGTCATCCTGACCAAAACCGATGGTGATGCGCGTGGGGGTGCGGCACTGTCCGTGCGTCATATTACCGGCAAACCGATCAAGTTCCTGGGTATCGGTGAAAAGACCGACGCACTGGAGCCGTTCCACCCCGATCGAGTGGCTTCCCGTATCCTCGGCATGGGCGACGTACTGTCGCTGATTGAGGAAGCCGAGCACAAGATCGACAAGGACAAGGCGGAGAAATTTGCCAAGAAGATCACCAAGGGCAAGGGTTTTGACCTTGAGGACTTCCGCGAACAGATCCAGCAGATGCAAAACATGGGCGGCATGATGTCGATGCTGGAGAAGCTGCCCGGCATGGGTCAGATGGCTCAGGCGGCGCAAACGGCGCAGGCCGAGAAAGGCATCCAGCAGATGTGTACCATCATCAACTCGATGACGCCGCATGAGCGTCGACACCCGGATGTCATTTCAGGCTCGCGCAAGCGCCGTATCGCGATGGGCTCCGGTACCCAGATTCAGGATATCAACCGTCTGCTCAAGCAGCACAAGCAGATGGCGAAGATGATGAAAAAATTCGGTTCCAAATCCGGCATGGCCAAGTTGGCCCGTGGCATGAAAGGCATGATGCCGCCGGGTATGGGTGGCGGTGGTGGTTTCCCGCGCATGTGATGTCGGGTTCGACTGTCTAAAAACTGAGCTTTTAGCTTTCAACGGGCGGTGGTTTCACGTAAAATTGCCGCCCTGTTTGATTTGGCCTTTGTTTGCCTGGGCAGTGTAGCCGGGGAAACGAAGAAACAAGAACGATGGGCGATCCTAAAACCCATCCAGCGAAATAAAGGGGTCCAGCGCATGGTCACTATTCGTTTGTCTCGTGGTGGCGCTAAAAAGCGTCCGTTTTATCACATCACCGTAGCTGATTCACGCAACGCGCGTGATGGCCGCTTTATCGAGCGGATCGGTTTCTTCAACCCGGTTGCACGTGGTCAGGAAGAGCGCCTGCGCGTTAACCTGGAACGTGTAGAGTACTGGGTTGGCAAGGGTGCTCAGACATCTGAGCGTGTTGCTCAGCTGCTGAAAGACGCACGCAAAGCAGCAGTATAAGGTCGGATACAGGTCGTGTCAGTGAACAGTGAACAACCAGAGCAATACGTAGTCCTGGGGCGTTTCACCTCTCCCTATGGCGTCAAGGGCTGGATCAAGGTCCATTCCTATACTGACCCTATGGAGAACATGCTGAACTACAGCCCGTGGCTGGTGGAGTCTGACGGGCAGAAAGTGCCGGTCAAACTGGAAGCTGGCAAGCGCCACGGGAAAGGCCTGGTCGCCAAATTGGCCGGTGTGAATACTCCGGAAGAGGCCAGACTCTGGCATGGGCGCGAAATTGTCGTGCCGAAGTCAGAACTGCCTGACCTGGAGACCGGTGAGTATTACTGGAGCCAGCTGGAAAACCTGTTGGTTTACACCGAATCCGGCGTGTTGCTGGGTCGGGTAAGCCACCTGATGGAAACCGGTTCGAATGATGTTCTGGTGGTCAAAGGTAATGCCGAGAGTCTCGATCGCAATGAGCGGTTGATTCCATGGCTGCCCGATCAGGTGGTTAAAGAAATTGATCTTGATGCAGGCACGATGCGGGTCGATTGGGACCCGGATTTCTGAGTGATGTGGTTCGGGATTGTCAGTCTGTTTCCGGAAATGTTCGAAGCGGTTACCCGCTACGGCGTGACGGGACGGGCAGTGCGCAATGGTCTGGTCGAAGTGGAATGCTGGAGTCCCCGTGACTTCACCCACGATCGACATCGTACCGTGGATGATCGCCCTTATGGCGGTGGCCCCGGTATGTTGATGAAAGTACAGCCATTGCGTGATGCGATTCAGGCAGCGAAAGCTGCGGCCGGGGCCGATGCCCGGGTCATTTACCTGTCACCTCAGGGACGTCGTCTGGATCAGGCTGGTGTAAGTGAACTGGCAGCCTGCGACAAGCTGATTCTCGTAGCCGGACGTTATGAAGGTATCGACGAGCGTCTGTTGCACAGCGAGATCGACGAGGAATGGTCTCTCGGAGACTTTGTCCTCAGCGGCGGCGAGCTGCCGGCGATGGTGATGGTGGATGCGGTGTCTCGAATGATTCCGGGCGTGCTCGGACATCAGGACTCGGCAACCGAGGATTCCTTCTTTGAAGGGCTTCTGGACTGCCCTCACTACACCCGGCCTGAAGAACTGGAGGGTCAGCGGGTACCTGCGGTGTTGCTCAGTGGCAACCATGCAGAGATCAAGCGCTGGCGCATGCAGCAACAGTTGGGTCGGACCTGGGAACGGCGTCCTGACCTGCTGGACAAGATCGAATTGAGCCCGGAACAGCAGACGTTGTTAAGCGAATATATCCGCACGGCCCAAGGGGCTGGCGGTAGCAATATTTAGGAGCGAGCAATGAGCAACAATAGCCTGATTATTCAGCAGATCGAAGCTGAACAGATGAGCAAAGAAATCCCGGCTTTTGCACCGGGTGATACCGTAGTCGTACAGGTACGCGTAGTAGAAGGCGCTCGTAGCCGTCTGCAGGCGTTCGAAGGCGTCGTACTGGGCAAGCGTAACCGCGGCCTGAACTCTGCTTTCACCGTACGTAAAATCTCTCACGGTGTAGGCGTTGAGCGTACTTTCCAGACCTTCAGCCCGACTGTTGAACAGATCGAAGTGAAGCGTCGCGGTGACGTACGTCAGGCGAAACTGTACTACCTGCGTGAGCGTAGCGGTAAATCTGCACGTATCAAGGAAAAGCTGGGCTGAGGTTTACCTCACTCATCGATCCGAAAAAAAGGCAGCCTTTATGGCTGCCTTTTTTGTTGATCTGGATGCTCGCCATTTCGGGGCATAGCTTCTAGAATCGTGTGTTCTGAATAGCAACTGAATGGATGGCGGGGTGTTGCATGCGCAGGCTGGGGACATGGCTTGGAGCGGGGGTGCTGGTTGCGGCTGCGGTGTATGGCACCTACTGGTATCAGGTTAAGAATAAAGTGGATGAGCTTGCGGAGCAGCTCGCGCCGTTTGCCGATGTTCAATACGGCACCATTTATGCGCACCCGAATGGCACGGTCGGTGTCAATGCGTTAAGCATTACCCCGCTGGCCATGCATGCGCCGATCAGCATCAGTCAGGTACGCATACGTGCTGGTACACCGTTTGACCTGTTGCTGGGCAGTGATGAGCCCCCCGAAGAGCTGTTCGTGACGCTGGCGGGTGTAGAGCAGAGCATGGAGTCGGCGTTTTTCCACGAGCTGCAAAAGCAGATGGACCTGGTGCGTGAGGCCAACCCTCTGTACATCAGTCCGGCTGCGCTAGGCTGTGGCAATATCCGTCAGTTTGATGTCAACGCCGTGCGCATGATGGGATATCGTGATCTGGAGATGGATGTTGAGCTGCACTATCGCGGCGATGACGTTGCGCGCAAGATCACTTTTGAGGCCATGGTAGATGTGCGCAACATGGGCGAAACGCGGATGAAAATGGCGTTCAGTGCCGACCCTCGGCAGTTGAAGAACCCACTGATGGCGACAGGCAGTGCACGCCTGGATGCCTTCGAGGTTGACTATCGGGATACCGGATACAACCAGCGTCTGACCAGCCTGTGTGCACGTGAAGCCGAAATGCAGCCAGCGACCTATCGCCGTCATCATCATGAGCTGTTTGCGCGCTGGGTTGAGGTCAACGGTATCGAATTGCCCGACGCCTGGATGGCGGCCTATGCCGATTTGCAGCAGAATGGTGCCCGGATGTCGCTTGCACTTACGCCGATTGGCGGCTTTGGTTCGGCCGAAATGATGGTGATGTCGGACGATCCGCGTTATCTGATCGAGAAGCTTAATCCGAGTGTGACCATCAATGATACGGCGCTTGATCTGAACGGCGTGCAGTGGAATGAATTGCTGGTTCAGGTTGCCCAGGCAGGCAGTGGTACGCGGGTGGCCCGTGAACGTCAGCCGGTACCTGTAGTTGATGAAGTGGTAGCCGAAGAGGTCGTTGAAGCGGTGGTGGATGCTGACGCGAGTGCAGTCACAGTCACTGAGCCGGTAGAGACTGCTGCACCGGTGACGAAGATCACGCGAGTGGCAAAACCCCGAGCCAAAAGCTTCCAGGAGACGCCGGTGGCCAAACTGGGCGGCCACGTCGGTGCGCATGTCAGAATTTTCACCTACTTCGGCAATGATGTTGAAGGTCGTCTGGTGGCAGTCGACGCGGACGGGATTCGGGTGGAGCAGCGGCTGGCTCAGGGCATGGCCGAATACCCGCTTGAATATGCCCGGATTCAACAGGTCGAGGTCTATCGTTGAATCAGGATCAGCGGCGCTCGGCGGTATTGCCTTGCGCCGAGGATGTTGAACAGATCGAAGCCTGGATTAATGTGCTCTGGTTGGAAAAGGGGCTCAGCGATAACTCGCTGGCCTCCTACCGGCGTGACTTGCGCCAGTATGCCGTCTGGTTGAATGCTCGCCAGCATTGCCTGCGTGAGGCGGGCCGTAACCCGCTGCAGCAGTACCTCAACTGGCGCCTTGAGCAGCAGCTCAAGAGCAGCTCCACATCGCGTTTGTTGTCCTGTTTGCGCGGTTTTTACCGTTTCCTGTTGCGTGAAGGCCAGATCAGTATCGATCCGACGCTGAATCTGGATAACCCCCGTACGTCTCGGCCGTTGCCCAAGACCCTGACCGAGGAGGACGTTGAAGCCCTGCTGGCTGCGCCGGACACTGGTGAGCGTCTCGGCTTGCGTGATCGCACCATGCTGGAACTGCTCTACGCCACCGGACTCAGGGTCAGTGAGCTGATCGGTCTGCAGCTGGAACAGATCAATCAGCGCCTTGGCGTCATCCGCGTTGTGGGCAAGGGTGACAAGGAGCGCTTGGTGCCGGTGGGGGATGAAGCGCTACGCTGGGTGAAAAACTACCTGGCGACGGGGCGCCCGGCACTGGTGCGGGATATTCGTGAGGAAGCGCTTTTCCTCAGCCAGCGCGGGCAGATGATGACGCGGCAGACTTTCTGGTACCGGGTTAAACGCTATGCGTTGGAAAGCGGGATCGACAAGCCGCTGTCACCGCACGTGTTGCGCCATGCGTTTGCGACGCATCTGCTCAACCATGGTGCAGATTTGCGTGTGGTGCAGATGTTGCTGGGCCACAGTGATCTATCGACCACGCAGATCTATACCCATGTGGCCAGCCACCGGTTGCAGTCGTTGCATCAGGAACACCATCCGCGTGGCTAGGAACTAAACCGGCCTGTTATGATCACAGGCGTATAACCCGAATTTATTATCGAGGCTCCTCATGAGATCTACCACTCTGACATCGGCGATGATGCTGGTCCTGACAGGTTCTGTTTGGGCAGCAGATACGGCTGAAGATAATATCCGCCAGCAACTGGGTCAGGTTGATAGCCGACTGCAGGTAAAAAGTGTCGAACCGGCACCGGTAGCAGGCCTGTACGAGGTCGTACTCAGCAGCGGCGAGACCTTGTATGCCGATATGAAGGGCGAGTACCTGCTGGCGGGGCAGCTGTTTCGGGTCGATACCGAACAGGGGCTGGTCAACCTGACCGAAGAAAAACGTAACCTGGCCCGCCAGAGCGCTATCGAGTCACTGGATGCAGCGGATATGGTGGTGTACGCCCCGCAGGGCGAAGTGAAAGCGACGTTGCATGTGTTTACCGATGTCGACTGCCCGTATTGTCACAAGCTGCATGAAGAGGTGCCAGCGCTGAATAAAATGGGCGTGCAGGTGAACTATCTTGCCTTCCCGCGCGGTGGCCCCGGATCTGCGGCACACAACAAGATGCAAACCATCTGGTGCGCCACGGATGATGAGCGCCGGGCGCGTATGGATGCCGCCAAATCGGGTGAGCGTCTGTCGGCCGAGACCTGCGACAACCCGGTGCTGGACCAGTACATGCTGGGGCAGAAGCTGGGCGTGACTGGTACGCCGGCACTGATTCTGGACGATGGCACTCTGCTGCCGGGCTACATGCCTGCAGCGCGTTTGCAGCAGATACTGAAGCTTAATTGATCAACTGATCCGGCGTTATCAGCGATCACAGAGGCGGGCATACATAGAGTATGACCCGCCTTTTCGCTATACTGGAGCCCATTTTTTGACCGCCACGAGGCGGTGACTGATCTGACGGAACAATCTGCGAGGTGTTGGCTTGAAACCTGTAAAAGTAGGGATCTGTGGTCTGGGTACTGTCGGTGGCGGTACATTCAATGTCTTGACGCGAAATGCAGAGGAAATTTCCCGGCGCGCCGGGCGTCATATCGTGATTGAACAGATCGGGATGCGCAGTGATAATCCGACCTGTGATCTCAGCGGCATGCAGACAACCACGGATATCTTCGAGGTAGCAACCAATCCCGAAATCGATATCGTTGTTGAACTGATCGGCGGTTACGAAACCGCACGTGATCTGGTGATGACCGCAATCGAGAACGGCAAGCATGTTGTCACTGCCAACAAGGCGCTGATCGCCGTGCACGGTAACGAAATTTTTGAAGCGGCGCAGAACAAGAACGTGATGGTTGCGTTCGAAGCCTCCGTTGCCGGTGGCATTCCGATTATCAAGGCGATCCGTGAAGGGCTGGCGGCTAACCAGATTAACTGGCTGGCGGGCATCATCAACGGTACCGGCAACTTCATCATGACCGAGATGCGTGAGAAGGGCCGCGAGTTTGCTGATGTATTGCAGGAAGCTCAGGCACTGGGCTATGCCGAAGCGGATCCGACCTTTGACGTTGAAGGCATCGATGCGGCGCACAAGCTGACCATCCTGTCGTCACTGGCATTCGGTATTCCGTTGCAGTTCAACAAGGCCTACACCGAAGGCATCAGCCGGATCACCCCGCAGGACATTCGCTATGCCGAAGAACTCGGCTACCGCGTCAAGCATCTGGGTATTACCCGCCGTACCGACAAGGGTATCGAGCTGCGTGTACACCCGACGCTGATCCCGAAAGATGTGCTGCTGGCCAACGTCAACGGTGTAATGAATGCAATCCTGGTGGATGGCGATGCGGTTGGCCAGACCCTGTACTACGGACCGGGTGCCGGTGCCGAAGCGACAGCTTCATCGGTTGTGGCTGACATCGTTGATGTGGTGCGCACGCTGACCGCCGACCGTGACAACCGTGTTCCGCACCTGGCGTTCCAGCCGTCGGCGCTGTCCGATGCGCCGGTATTGCCGGTCGAAGCCACCACCAGTGCCTATTACCTGCGTCTGCAGGCGGTGGAACGTCCGGGTGTGCTGGCGTATGTCACCCGTATCCTGGGTGAGAAAGGAATCAATATCGAAGCGATCATCCAGAAACAGACCACCGAAGCGCAGGTGCCGGTCATCATGCTGACCCAGCGTGTCGAAGAACGGATGATGAACGAAGCGATCCGCGAGATCGAGGCGCTGCCGGATATCCTCGGCGAAATCGTCCGTATCCGCGTTGAATTGCTGGCAGACTGAGGACTGATTGATGAACTACATTTCTACCCGTGGCCAGGCGCCAAAACTGAACTTCGCCGAAGTGCTGCTGGCGGGTATGGCCAATGATGGCGGCCTGTATGTACCGGAACAGCTGCCCACGTTCAGCCGTGACGAGATCGCTTCCTGGGCTGGCCTGTCCTATGCCGAACTCGCCTTCAAGGTGATTCGGCCCTTCATCGGCGATTGCATCAGCGAAGCCGACCTGAAACGCATGATCGACGAGACCTACGCCGGTTTCAACCACAGCGCGGTCGCCCCGCTGAAAGAGCTGGGCACCAACGAGTGGGTACTGGAACTGTTCCACGGCCCGACACTGGCGTTCAAGGATTTCGCGCTGCAGTTGCTGGGCCGACTGATGGATCATGTACTGGCCGAACGCGGCGAGCGTCTGGTGATCATGGGCGCTACCTCCGGTGATACCGGTTCTGCCGCCATTGAAGGCTGCCGTCATTCCGAGCATCTGGATATCTTTATCCTGCACCCGTACAACCGCGTGTCTGAAGTACAGCGTCGCCAGATGACCACCATCAAGGCTGACAACGTGTTCAACATCGCGCTGGAAGGCAACTTCGATGACTGCCAGGAGATGGTCAAGGACAGCTTCGCGGATCAGAGCTTCCTCGGTGGCCTGAAACTGGGCGCGGTGAACTCGATCAACTGGGCGCGCATCATGTCCCAGATCGTCTACTACTTCTCGGCCGCACTGGCTGTAGGTGGTCCGCACCGTCCGGTGTCGTTCTCGGTTCCGACCGGCAACTTCGGCGACATCTTCGCCGGCTATCTGGCCAAGCAGATGGGGCTGCCGATCGAACAACTGGTGGTGGCCACCAACCGCAACGACATTCTGCACCGCGTCATCAGCGGCAACGACATGTCCAAGGGTACGCTGGAACACACACTGTCACCGTCAATGGATATCATGGTCAGCTCCAACTTCGAGCGCCTGCTGTTTGACGTCTACGACCGTGACGGTGCCGCTATTGCCGATCTGATGCGCCGGTTCAAGACCGAATCCGTGCAGCTGGATGGCGCGCGCTGGGACAAGGTGCGCGAGCTGTTCGACAGCCTTGCGGTGGATGACGAGACCACCTGTCAGGTGATCAGGGACGTGCATGCCGAAACCGGTTACCTGCTCGACCCGCACACCGCGATCGGTGTTCAGGCCGCGCGCGAGTGCTGGCGCGACAAGGCGGTGCCGATGATCACGCTGGCAACGGCACATCCGGTCAAGTTCCCGGAACCGGTGATCAAGGCCGGTCTGGAAGCACCGCAGCTGCCGGCGCACATGGCTGACCTGTTCGAGCGTGAAGAACGCATGCAGGTGTTGCCGAACGCGTTGTCTGAAGTACAGAGCTATATCGCCACCAACGCCCATCGCGGCTGAGGTATTACGGCCTGAGGCCGTGCGGGCAGGACCGTTGCTGACGGCCTGCCCGCCCTGATCGTTCGATTACCCCCCTTCTCGTAGTGACCTGCCGGACTGTCTAGCATGAGTGTATCCGATCCGATCATTGAACAGCGGCCGTTGCTGGTCGACCCCGCACATCCCGCGCTCAGCGCCCTTGATCCCGTACTGGCGCGGATTTATGCCGCCCGTGGAATCGACGACCCCGTCCAGCTGGGGCGGCGGCTGCAGGAACTGCTGCCGGACAGCCAGATGCTGGGGATCGAGGCCGCCGTGGCCCGCCTGCTGGTGGCTTTCGAGCAACAGCAGTCCATTCTGATCGTCGGTGACTTTGACTGTGATGGTGCCACCAGCACCGCCGTGGCGATGCTGGGGCTGCGCATGCTTGGTGCGGGGACGGTGGATTACCTGGTGCCGAACCGTTTTGAATACGGCTATGGCCTCAGCCCGGAAATTGTCGACGTGGCCGCGACGGCGTCGCCGGACCTGCTGATCACAGTGGATAACGGCATTTCCAGTATCGACGGTGTGGAGCGGGCCAATGCGCGCGGCATCGACGTCATCGTGACAGACCATCACCTGGCGGGCGACGCGCTGCCGGCGGCGTGCGCCATCGTCAATCCGAACCAGCCGGGATGTGATTTCATCGCCAAATCCACCTGCGGTGTCGGCGTGATCTTCTATGTGCTGATTGCGTTGCGCCGTGCCTTGCAGGCGCGTGGCTGGTTCAAGGCCCAGCCGCCCAACCTGGCCAATCTGCTGGACCTGGTGGCATTGGGTACCGTCGCCGATGTGGTGCCGCTGGAACGCAACAACCGCGCACTGGTGTGGCAGGGGATGCAACGTATTCGTGCCGGTCAGGCGCGGCCGGGGCTGCTGGCTCTGATCGAAGTGGCAGGGCGGCGGCGGGAGCAGCTGGTGGCCAGTGATCTGGGCTTCGCCATTGCACCTCGGCTCAATGCGGCCGGACGGCTGGAGGACATGTCGATCGGTATCGAGTGTCTGCTGGAGGATGATTACGAGCGTGCATTGGAGATGGCGCGTTCGCTGGATGACCTGAACAAGGAGCGGCGCGGTATCGAGCAGGAGATGCAGCAACAGGCACTGGAACTGCTTGGTCAGCTCAGCCTTAACGACCGTGAACTGCCATTCGGCCTGTGCCTGTACGACGAAGCCTGGCATCAGGGCGTGATCGGCATATTGGCATCGCGTATCAAGGAGCGGGTCCACCGTCCGGTGATTGCGTTTGCGCCGGGCGATGCGGGCGAGATCAAGGGCTCGGCGCGTTCCATCAGCGGGTTCCATATCCGTGATGGTCTGGATGCGGTGGCGGCAAAACATCCGGGGCTGCTGAAAAAGTTCGGTGGTCATGCCATGGCGGCCGGGCTGACGCTGGCGGCGGATCAGCTGGACCGTTTCCGTGATGCCTTCGACGCCGAAGTGCGCCGTCAGTTGCAGCCGGAGCAGTTGCAGTGGCGGGTACAGACCGACGGTGAACTGCCGGAACATGCGCTGAACATGGCGTTGGCGGAAGAGCTGCGCAATGCCGGTCCCTGGGGACATCAATTCCCGGAGCCGTTGTTCGAAGGTCGCTTCCACCTGTTGCAACAGCGTATCGTCGGTCAGCGCCATCTCAAACTGGTGGTGATGCCGGAAGGCGGCACGCTGGCGCTGGATGCCATTGCCTTCAACGTGGACACCCTGGTCTGGCCCGACGAATCGGTACAGCGGGTACGTCTGGTCTACCGGTTGGACATAAACGAATTCCGTGGTCAGCGCACGTTGCAGCTGATGGTGGACTGGATCGGCGTCGATTAGGTTATGCTCCGATGCCGCTGTTGCGACGGCGGCCGATAGGCTAGGATACGCCCCCTTTGAATAGACCCATAGAATGGCCAGCCTGTTATTGGCCGAGGAGCACCCATGCACGAACTCACCCTGGACGAACTGACCGCGCTGTTGAACGTATTTGGACGTGCCGGCGATAGCCAGGATGCCGTTGAATCTGACCTGCTGATCCGTCTCAAGGCGGCACACGCCGAACGCAGCGAGCTGGAAAGTCTGGATTTTGACGACTGCCTGGGCGGTGCCTGCAAGCTGTAAGAGGTTTTCATGTACTACATTGGAGCACATGTCAGTGCGGCAGGCGGGGTGGAAAACGCCCCTCTGAATGCGGCCAAACTGGGCGCTAACGCCTTTGCCCTGTTCACCAAGAACCAGCGCCGCTGGGATGCCAAGCCGTTGACCAGCAAAAGCATCAAGGCATTCAAGGCCAACTGTGAACGGCTGGGATTTTCGGCCGATCAGATCCTGCCCCACGACAGCTACCTGATCAATCTGGGGCATCCGGAAGCCGAGGCGCTGGAGAAATCCCGCGTGGCCTTTATTGACGAGATGCAGCGTTGTGAACAGCTGGGCCTGAAGCTGCTTAATTTCCACCCTGGCAGCCATCTGCGCAAGGTGGATGAAGCGACCTGCCTGGCGACTATCGCCGAGTCGATCAATCTGGCCCTGGCCGAGACCGATAGCGTGGTGGCGGTGATCGAAAATACCGCCGGACAAGGCTCCAATTTGGGCTGCCGCTTTGAACAGCTGGCGGCGATCATCGACGGCGTGGACGACAAGTCCCGAGTCGGTGTCTGTCTGGATACCTGCCATACGTTTGCCTCCGGTTACGACCTGCGTACCCCTGAAGCCTGTGAGCAGACCTTTGCCGAATTCGAGCGCGTTGTCGGTTTCGAGTACCTGCGCGGCATGCACCTGAACGATTCCAAAGGAGCGCTGGAGAGCCGCATCGACCGCCACCACAGCCTGGGGCAGGGCGAGATCGGCTGGGCACCCTTTGAGTACATCATGCAGGACAGCCGTTTCGAGGGGATTCCGCTGGTACTGGAGACCATCGAGCCGGAGATCTGGGCCGATGAAATTCAGCATCTGCGTGCATTCGCGGCTGCTTGAGTTCCCCTGTACTGTCATCCCGGCGTCATCAAGATGACATAGACTGCTCCGGTTTAAGGCAAACCGGTGAATAAGGATGCAGTACAGGCCTTCGCAACATTATGCAGCGCAGCAGGCGGTTGAGCGCCAGACGCTGGAGCGGATTCTTACGCAGCGGCAGCTGGTTCCGCATTTTCAGCCCATCATGGATCTGCGTAACGGCACTCTGATCGGTTACGAGGCCTTGATCCGTGGCCCTGCAGGCAGCCTGCTGCAGTCGCCGGCGGCACTGTTCGGCGCGGCGATCCGCCAGGAGCGTCAGCTGGAGCTGGAACTGCTGTGTCGCACGCTGTCGCTGCAGCAGTTCGCGGCTCTGCCGGCCGGCAGCACCCTGTTTCTTAACGTGACCGCATCGCTGCTCAGTTCACCGGATCATCAACGCGGTTTCACCGCTGACCTGCTGCAACAGCTGGGCATACCGGTGGAAAATATCGTCATTGAGTTGTCCGAGCAGCATCCTTTCGACCAGCATGGATTGACACGGGCAGCGGTGGACCACTACCGCAGCATGGGTTTTCGCATCGCTATCGATGACCTGGGCACCGGCTATTCCGGCCTGAAACTCTGGTCGGAATTGCAGCCGGAGTTCGTCAAAATCGACCGACACTTCATTCACGGCATCAGCAATGACCCGGTCAAGCGCGAGTTTGTGCGTTCGATCAGTCAGATCGGGCGCAGCCTCGGTTGTCACGTTCTGGCCGAAGGGATCGAACAGCTGGATGAGCTGCGAACCCTGCAAACCATGGATATCGAGCTGGGCCAGGGCTATCTGCTGGGCCGTCCCGAGGCTCGGCCTGCACCGCTGTTGAGCCCGCGGCAGATACGACCGGCCTTGCATCTGCGTTCGGGTCGGGCTGCTCGTCGTGCGTTGGCGGCACTGCTGCCCGGCACTCAGGGTTACAGTCGCTGACATCCCCCGCATTGGGGTCTATCCTCGGCAATGGTATAGTCGCGTTTTGATTCAAGCGTGCCGAGGTTTGCCCCATGTCGACTGTCTGGAATCCTGTTTTCGATCAGCGTGATGTGCGCCTGGAACAGGATGAACCCCTGTATCAGGGCTTCTTCCGCCTGCACCGGCTGACGTTGAGCCACCCCCGTTTTGAAGGCGGACGGGTACATATTCAGCGTGAAATTCTGGACCGTGGAGAAGCGGTCTGTGTGCTACTGTACGATCCGGTGGCAGATACCGTGGTGTTGGTGGAACAGTTCCGCGCGGGTGCGCTGGGCAAAGTCGAAAGTCCCTGGTTGCTGGAGCTGGTGGCCGGTATTGTCGAGCCGGGTGAATCCGCCGAGGAAGTCGCGCGCCGCGAAAGTATCGAGGAAGCAGGGGTGGAACTTGGTCCGGTTTTCCCGATCACCGGTTACCTGCCCAGCCCCGGTGGTTGTGACGAGTGGATCGAGCTGGTGTGCGCACTGGTCGATTCCCGCCATGCCGAAGGCGTACACGGCCTCGACAGCGAAGGTGAAGATATCAAGGTACACGTGATCGCGGCCCAGGATGCCTTTGCTCTGGTGCGCGACAATCGGCTGCGAAATGCGGCGGCGATCATCGGCCTGCAATGGCTGGAACTCAACCATGGACGGCTGCAACAGATGCGGATGTCCGATGAAACGTAAATATATTCCCGACCTGAAACGGCAGATGGCGCAGGGTGAGGCCAACTACATGCGCCTGCTGAAGCTGCTGCCGGACCTTGACCACTGTGATCAGCGCGAATTTCAGGTCGAGGTCGACAGCCTGCGGGTGCGGGTGCGGCTGACGGTGGATGAACGCTTCACCTATACCACCAGCGTGGTGGTATCCCAGCAGTACGAAAACGCCTCTGCCTGGCTTGAATCACCCCAGCTGGTGGTGCGCATGTACCATGATGCACGGGTGGCCGAAGTGATCTGTACCCGCCAGCGTCGCCAGCTGGCGGGGGTCTATCCCTATCCCAATGCACACATGCGCCAGCCGGACGAAAAGGCGCAGCTGAACGTGTTTCTGGGGGAGTGGCTCAGCCACTGTCTGGCGCACGGCCAGATGCTGGAAGAGGTGTTTGCCGAGTGAGCCTGCGCATTCTGCAGCTGAGCGACTGCCATCTGCCGGCCGAGGCGGGCACCCTGTTTCGTGGGCGTGATGCCGATCGAACGCTGGCGCAACTGGTTGCGCAGCTGGCCACGTTGCCCCCGTTCGACCATATTCTGCTGACCGGCGATCTGGTACATCATGGTGGTCCCGAGGCCTATGCCCGTCTGTTGTCGATCATCGCGCCGCTGGCCGGTGAATGCCACTGGCTGCCGGGCAATCATGATCAGATCAGTGCCATGCAGATGGCTGACGCTGAGGGCCGTCTGGGTCGCAAGCGGATCGATACCGAACACTGGACACTGTTGCAGCTGGATACCACGGCAGCCCCTGACGGGCGTGGCAGTGGCTCGCTGGCCGTGACGGAACTGGACTGGTTGCAGCAGATGCTGGCCGGACTGCAGCACCGTCCGGTACTGCTGGCGCTGCACCACAACCCGGTCCCCACCAACAGTGCGTGGCAGGATGAGATCCGTCTGGCCAATCCGGCGGCGCTTGCAGCACTGCTTCAGGATGCGCCCCAGGTAAAGGGTTTGATCTGTGGGCATCTGCATCAGTCACAGGTACTGACCTTCGCCGGTCGTCCGCTCTGGTGTGCGCCGTCGACCGTGATCCAGTTCGCTGCAGGTTGTGAACACTTTACCCTGGAAACCGAACCCGAGTTATCCACACCCGGCTGTCGCTGGTACGAACTGCATGACGACGGCCGTATCCAGGCGCACCTGTTGCGTTTATCCACAGCTGCCGCGGAGAGCATCACCCATGTCTGATCCTGTCATTATCTATGTGCACGGTTTCAACAGTTCTCCCCAGTCGTGGAAAGCACGCCGGCTGCAGGCGGTGATGGTGGCACAGGGGCGTGCGCAGCAGTTGCGGACACCAGCGCTGTCGCACTGGCCGCAGCGAGCCGTTGAGCAGTTGCAGGCAGAGATCGATGCCGCCGAGGGGCCGGTGACGCTGGTGGGCAGCTCGTTGGGTGGCTACTACAGCACCTGGCTGGTGGAACATAATCCCGGTGTCCGTGCGGTACTGGTCAATCCGGCGGTCTATCCCTACCGCCTGCTGGAGGACTGGCTGGGCAACAACGCCAATCTGTACACCGAGGAACGCTACGAGCTGACCACCACACATCTGGCCCAGCTCAAGGCGCTGGATTGTCCACAGCTGCAGGACCCTTCGCGTTATCTGCTGCTGGTACAGACCGCCGATGAAACGCTCGATTACCGCGAAGCGGTGGATAAATATGCTGCCTGTGTACAGTTTGTACAGCCGGGCGGCAGTCATGGATTTGAACAGTTCGAGGCGCTGATTCCGGCGGTGCAGGCATTTGCCGAAGGCAGAATCGATCTGCCTGCACCGACGCCGCTGCCCGACGCCTCTCTCTGAACAGGAAAACCCGATGTCGAAGCAATATAACGCCGAAGCGATAGAAGTTCTCAGTGGTCTGGACCCGGTGCGCCGTCGTCCCGGCATGTATACCGAGACTGATCGCCCCAACCATATGGCGCAGGAAGTCATCGACAACTCGGTCGATGAAGCCCTGGCCGGGCACGCCCGCCAGATCGAAGTGACGTTGCATGATGACGGCTCGCTGAGCGTAGCCGATGACGGTCGCGGCATGCCGGTGGATATCCACCCGGAGGAGGGCGTCAGCGGGGTTGAATTGATCCTGACCAAACTGCATGCGGGCGGCAAGTTCAACAACGACAACTACAACTACTCCGGTGGTCTGCACGGGGTCGGGGTGTCGGTGGTCAACGCCCTGTCCAAGCTGCTAAACGTCGAGATCAAGCGTGATGGTCAGGTCTACCGCATCGGTTTTGCCGATGGCGACAAGGTTTCTGAACTGGAAGTGGTCGGCACCTGTGGCAAGCGTAATACCGGTACCAGCCTGCGCTTCCTGCCCGACCCCAAATACTTCGATACGGTCAAGTTCAGTGTCACCAAACTGAAGCACAACCTGCGTGCCAAGGCGGTGCTTTGTCCCGGCCTCAAGGTGATTTTCACCGACCTGAGCAGCGGCAAGAAAGAGCAGGAGGAGTGGTACTACGAGGATGGTCTGGTGGCCTATCTGCGCGGCACCACACAGGTATACGAAACGCTGCCGGAGGAACCCTTTACCGGCAGCCTGAAAGGCGACGAAGATGCGGTCGAGTGGGCGATACAGTGGTTGGCCGATGGCGGTGAAGTGACCGCCGAAAGCTACGTTAACCTGATCCCAACCGCGCAGGGCGGCACCCATGTCAATGGCATGCGTACCGGCCTGCTCGATGCCATGCGCGAGTTCTGCGAGTTCCGCAACCTGATGCCGCGCGGGGTCAAGCTCAGCCCTGATGATATCTGGGACCGCTGCTGCTATATCCTGTCAGCGAAGATGCGTGATCCCCAGTTTGCCGGTCAGACCAAAGAACGGCTGTCGTCACGCCAGATTGCCGCGTTCATCTCCGGTGCGATCAAGGATGCCTTTTCCCTTTGGCTCAACCGCCATGTGGAAGAGGGCGAGAAACTGGCTGAGCTGGTGATCGCCAGTGCCCAGCGGCGCATGCGGGCCGGGCGCAAGGTAGTACGCAAGAAAGTGACCCAGGGACCGGCACTGCCAGGTAAATTGGCGGACTGTTCCGGTGCCGATACCGACCGCTCGGAGCTGTTCCTGGTGGAAGGGGATTCAGCCGGGGGGTCAGCGAAGCAGGCGCGTAACCGTGAATTCCAGGCGATCATGCCGCTGCGAGGCAAGATCCTTAACTCCTGGGAAGTCGATTCGGCCGAGGTGCTGGCGTCACAGGAAATTCACGATATTTCAGTTGCGATCGGTGTTGATCCCGGCTCCGACAAGCTTGATGGCCTGCGCTATAACCGCGTGTGCATTCTGGCGGATGCCGACTCGGATGGTCTGCACATTGCCACGTTGTTGTGTGCCTTGTTCGTGCGTCACTTCAAGCCGCTGGTGGCGGCCGGGCATATTTATGTGGCCATGCCGCCGCTGTACCGCATCGACTTCGGCAAGGAAGTCTATTATGCCCTTGATGATGCCGAGAAAGATGGCATTGTCGAGCGCATCCGCGCCGAGCGCAAGAACGCCAAGATCGGAGTGCAGCGCTTCAAGGGACTGGGCGAGATGAACCCGTTGCAGCTGCGCGAGACTACCATGTCGCCGGATACCCGCCGTCTGGTGCAGCTGACGCTGGACGTGGGTGACGATACGCTGGAGATCATGGACATGCTGCTGGCGAAGAAACGCTCGCCTGATCGCAAGCGTTGGCTGGAACAGAAGGGTAACCTGGCTGAGGTGATCTGACGCCAGGCAGGCAAAAGGTGGATACAAAAACGCCGGGCAATAGCCCGGCGTTTGCGTCTGTGTCAGCCGTTACGAACGGGGCACGTAATGCAGCAGGCTTGAGCCCTGCTCAGTGGTGAAGATGCAGCGGAAACCTTCTTCTGCCGGCACCAGCACACACTCACCGTTGAAGGTGTCAGCAGCGGCCCATTCATCATCACAGCTGTCGCGGCTTTCGGACTTGGCTGCGGTGAGGTTGAACAGGTTGCCTTCCTGGCTCCAGGTATACTCGGTGCGGTAAAGGTCGCAGCCATCAGAACTGAAGGTATAGCTGCCGGTATTGTCGGCGCGGATCTCTTCTACCCCCAGCGCTTCGCCATCGGTACAGTCATAGCTCTGGTCGTACAGCGTATATTTGCCCACCGGGTTGATAACCTTGGTGTCAGTGCTGTTCAGGTTCATATTGATGTCGGTACTGATACCCTGATCAATCACATCCAGCGTGTAATCGACATCGGCACCCTGAGTACGCAGCATGTGCGACAACTGGGCCTGAGCCACGCAACCGCTGTCAGCAATACCGGTATCCATTTCGCGGGCAATCGACGGCGGGATGGCATCGATCAGGTCGGCGAAGCGGCTGTAGTTGACGGCGACGCGGGTCAGACCGTTGGCATCCAGGGATTCATCCTTCAACGCATCGACGGCTTTCTGCGCGTGCTCACCGGAAAACGCAACCAGATGATTGCCCTGTACACCGGCCTTGAGGCTCATGCCCGGTGCGATGAAGGACAGGTCTACATCGGTGAGCGTGCCGTCGGTCGGGATCTGTACCTGACGTCCAAGCGGCGACATGGCCATCATGCCCAGCAGCGGTTGCGGGTTGTTGGTCGCGATGCTGAACAGGAAGTCATAGCGGGAAGGCATCTGGGTATCGGCATCAATGGCGATGTCATACAGCGAGAAGCCAACACCCTTGGTGCCCTGTACCATGCCGGTGACCATACCCATCATGGCCGGGTTGGCCTGACTGATTTTGCGCTGCAGCTCGCGCAGTTCACGGCAGCCGGATTCAGTGGCCGTTGCCTGCTGCAGCAGCGTGGTCGCGGCCGGAACCAGGTTGTCGATATTGAGACCGGCGCCGAAGCCAATGATCTGATTATCACTGTTGCGGGTGTGGTTCGGGATATGGCCGCGCAGCGAGGCCAGAGTGGTGACCACTTCGGCATTCTTGATTTCCAGCACCGAACGGCTGTTCATGGATATGGCTTTGCCGCTGCTCTGGGCGGTATTGCCGGCCACCAGACGCGGCACTTGGCTGATCAGTCCCAGTACTTCACTGCGGCAGGTTGCATCCATCCGCTCGGCAGGCATGCGCTCATCTTGAGCCTTGAACAGGGCCGTCAGATCCTGGCCGAAGCTATTGCTTTGCGGAGTCAGGAAACCCTGGGCCAGGCGTTCAAAATGTACCAGCGCGAGCATGCCGTCTTCGAACTTGTAAGTCTTTTGCAGCTGTTCCAGTTCGCCGCTGTCAGCCAGAGACTGGGTCGGCTTGGACAGTGCCAGGCGCTGCAGCTGATCGGCTTCCTGATCAAGGAAGTGGAACGCCGTCAGAGTTGCGACGCCATCACGAACGTTAATCGCCAGCTCCAGACGCTTGTCATCTTCAGGCGTCAGGCGCCAGAGCTTGACGGTGGCCTCGCCCACAGTGGCTTCACGTGGCTGCAGGCCACTGTCGGTAGACGCCTTTTCCAGAGCCTGCCAGAAAGCGGCTTCGTTGTTCAGGCCGAAGCGGATCACCGGCACGGCACCGTCCATGTAGATGGCATGCGGGTGGCTCAGGTCGATGCCATAGTATTCGAGCATGTCACCATAGGTGTTGGCGTTGTCGAGAAAATCACCGAAAAACGCGGCAACGAATTGTCCCTGAGGGGTCTGATTGCGGCCGGTGTTCATCATCTCGGCCATCAGCTCTTTGGTCTGGAACTGCGAGCTTGCCATCAGTGGCAGATTACGCATGTATTCGACTTGATCTGCATCGATCTGACCGCCGACATAGAGCACGGTGTCGGCTGGCACATAGGCAGCCAGTGGCTCACCTGCACCGGCTCCGAACCATCCCTGTTGCCATGCCAGTCCAGCGCCTGCAGCAGCAACCAGCACACCCGCACCTATCCACTTTTGCATCCTTCTCTCCATCGTTCTCGGGTTGTTTTCCTGTGGCGAGCGCAGGTACAGCGCTTCGTCCTTTTGTACGGCCAAGAGCATAGCATCAAGTGAAAACGGGCTATAGTGAAGAGCGTGATTAATATGCGGAGGGACTATGTCCCACTCAGCCAGAAGCGTCTACCGATTCGCCCTGCTGCTGGTGCTGTCGGTGGCAGCGCCCTTATCGCAGGCAACCGCTGCGCCGGGACCGCATCTACAGCAATTGCTGGCGGCAGGGCATCGCGGGCAATTGCCGGGTGTCGCCATTGAGCATTGGGCACCGCTCAAGCAGTTGTATGAACAGCGTGGCTGGGCATTGATCTGGTCCGACGCCGAAGGTGCCCCCTATCTTGATCGTCAACAACAGCTGTCAGCATGGATCGCCCTGTCTCATCAGCACGGTCTGGATCCGCGTGCCTACGGTTTCGAGCGCCTGCGGATGCAGCCACAGGCGCTGCAGCTGAGCGGTGAGGCATTGCTCAATGACCTGCTGATGAGTGATGCCTTTATCCAGTTGGCGCTGGATCTGTCCGGCAGTCGGCTTGACCTGCAACGGTATGATCCGCTCTGGCATCTGCCGCCGAAGGTGCTGGACCCGGTCGACCTGCTCCTGACGCTGGATCGGGGGGCCAGTGTGCATCAACTGTTGCAGGGATTGCTGCCACGTAACCCGGAATATAATCGCCTGATGAGTTTGTATGTCGAATTGTCAGAGCGGACTCGGCAGCCGTATATGCCACCGGCGTTGCCCGGTGAATTGTTGCGCGCGGGAGACGTTCATGCCGAGTTGCCATTGTTACGCAACTGGCTGATCCGAGAGGGAGTGCTCAACGCGGCTGACAGCTCCTTCGAGCAGGAAGAGCTGTATACCGAACGGGTGGCAGATGCGGTACGCCAGTATCAGCAGCAGCAGGGGCTGGAGGATGACGGTATCTACGGGCCGGATACCCGTGCGGCCATGCTGCTGAGTCCGGAGCAGAAGCGGCAGCAGGTACGGGTGAACATGGTGCGTTGGCGGGCATTGCCACATGCGTTGGGCAGACGTTACCTGCTGGTGCGTACGGGTTCATTCATGCTGGATCTGGTTGATCGTGGTGAAGTGGTGCAGCGGCACGCCATCATCAGTGGCCGGCCGCAGCGCCCCAGCCACTCGTTCGTGGCCAACATGGATACACTGGTTCTGAACCCGCCATGGACGGTGCCGTTTCGGCTGGCGGTAGAAGATCTGTTACCCAAACAGCAGCAGGATCCGGCGTACTTTGAACGCCTGGGCATAGAAGTGTTGCAACAGCAGCAGGGTGGCTGGCAACCGGTGTCCGCAGCGGCAGTTGACTGGTCATCGTTGTCACAACGCAATTTCCATTATCTGCTCAGGCAACGCCCCGGCCCACATAACAGCCTGGGTCGTATCCGCTTCGGTATGGCTAACCCGTACAGCATTTTCCTCCATGATACGCCGCAGCAGTCGCTGTTTAATGCGCGCGCGCGTGGGTTCAGTTCCGGCTGTATTCGGGTGCGAGCAATCGAACAACTGGCACAGACCCTGCTGGGCGGTGGCGAGACACTGCACGAGGTGTTGGCACAGGAACAGACCCGACATCTGCCTTTGCCCAGACCGGTACCTATCTACCTTGTTTATCTCACGGTATGGGTTGATGAGCTGCAACAGCCGTATTTCCATTCTGACCTGTATGGTCTGGACCGTCGCCTGGCGGATGTACTGGGGCCGCCACCGTCACCGCCCAGTTCTCAGATGATACAAATGGCACAAAGACTGCTTAAAAAGTAGTCAAAACCGCTTCTGATGGGTAGAATTCGGCTCACTATTGTTTGTATTTTGTACAGCTGTTGATCCGTAGAGGTTGTGAATGCTGCTGACTCCCCGTCGCCGTAAAAAATTGTCCACAAGTGAACCTTCCTGCCGCCAGCGTCGCCGCCTGTTGGGCAGTCTGGCCGGGTCTGCCGCGTTGCTGAACCTGCCGGTGGTGAATGCCAATATCCGCCCGCTGTTCGGCCGGGAGTTGAAGTTTGATCATCTGCATACCGGCGAGCAACTGCAGACAACCTATTGGGCCGACGGACAGTATGTGCATGCAAGCCTGGCCGATATCAATCACCTGCTGCGGGATTTTCGTACCGGTGAAGAGCACGTGATCGACCCTCGGCTGCTCGATCTGCTGCACCAGTTGCAGCAGGGTAGCGGCAACCCCAACCCCTTCCAGATCATCTCCGGCTATCGATCACCGAAAACCAACGCCCAGCTGCGTACGGCGAGTAATGGTGTGGCCAAGAAAAGCCTGCACATGCAGGGCAAGGCACTGGATATTCGCCTGCCGGGCACACCCTTGAAAGAACTGCACCGTCTGGCCTGTGATGCCAAGGTTGGAGGGGTGGGGCTCTATACCCGCTCCAACTTCGTGCATATCGATACCGGCGCCGTACGTTACTGGGGCAGTTAGTCCGGCTGAATGCTGGCCAGCCGATCCTTCAGGCTGGCCACCGACAGTTCGCCCAGATGGGAGTCCTGTAACTGGCCATCGATACCAATGAACAAGGTGGTAGGCAGCGCGCGTGCGCCGTAGTGTTCGCCGATCAGATTCTGCTGGTCAAGCAGCACATGCTCGAGTTCGACCCCAAGCGTGTCCAGAAAGGCCTCGACGGTGTAGCTGTCTTCACCCAGATTGGCGAACAGGAAATTGATCTCGGGGTAATCATGCTGAGCCTGTTCCAGCACCGGCATTTCGCGGACGCAGGGTGGACACCAGCTGGCCCAGACATTGAGCACCACCGGTTGGCCGGAAAAATCGCGCAGGTTGACCGTTTCGCCTGTCGGCGTCATCAGTGCCATATCCGGCAGCGTGCGGGTACTGCTCTGAATCTGTGCCAATGGTACGGCGGTACTGCCCCAGACAATGCCGCCGGTAATCAGGGCGATGCTTAATGAGCGCCGCAGATCGGGCTGGCGCCACAGATACAGCAGGGCGCAGAGTGCACCGGTGGCCAGGCCGCTGACCCACCAGAAACCGCCGTCGCGAATATCGATGATCTGCACCGGATCGGCCAGGTAGTCGGTGCTGAAGCGGGCGACAAAGCCCAGACGCGCGCCCAGGAGTCCCAGCAGAACAATGGTTAGCAGCGCCGGTTCAGGGTTGCGGCCGCCGCGACGGCTGCTGATCCAGCCGGCAAACAGGGCAACGGCAACTGCTATCAGAATCAGCAGATGGTCAACGGACAGGGCGAAAGGCCCCAGGGCCAGGGATTGCATGGTATGACTCCTTAAACTCATGGGCGCATGCTGGATGATACGCAGGGTAACCGGAACGGATCGAATCGGACAATTGACCGCGTCCGCGGCCATGGGTTCAGCTAAGCTTCATCGGTGGCCGCCTTCAATGGCCACTGTATCAACCATGAGGATCAGATAATGCGGGTGCGACTGTACGGAATATGCTGGCTGGCCATCGCCTTGTTGATTACCGGTTGTGCCAGTGTGCAGCCCGGTTACGAGCCGCCGACACTGGAGATCACCGGTGTCCGTTTCGACCCCTCCAGTCAGGGGGCGGTCCCTCAGTTTCTGATCGGCTTGCGTGTGATCAACCCCAACCGGCAGCCGTTGCACCTGAGCGGCATCAGTTACAACCTGTACCTGCAGGATCAGCGCGTGCTCAGTGGCGTGGCCCGTGATCTGCCGGTGGTACCCGGTTATGCCGATCAGGCGATCGAAGTCAGCGCCACCCCGGCGTTGTTCGGTGGTGTCCGGCTGTTGGCGGAACTGATGAACAACCCCCAGCTGAACGCGTTGGACTACCGTGTGGAAGCCAAGCTGGACAGTGGCGGCCTGCAGTGGCCGGTCAGAGTGCAGGAACAGGGGCAGCTACCTTTGGGGCCTGCTGCCCGCTAGGCGGGCTAGCCCTCGAATTCGGCGCAGTGATCCTGTCCCGGCAGTGCCCGAGTGAACAGCAGATAATCGGCGCTGTCACGTCCAGGCAGACCCGTCGGCAGGTAGTTCGCGGGGGCGGTATCATCGTTGACCGCGATCATCAGTACGCTGGTGGCCGGCAGTGCCAGCCAGCGGGGAATCCCCAGGTCACGACGGGCATGGATGGCGCCGGTCAGCATTACGCCCGTCCGTTGCACATCGGCATAATCGCTCAGGACGCGGGCCATCTGTTGATCCCGTGCCAATTGCACCTGGCGCATGCCGTCCAGCGATTGACGTGGCAACTGACCGCAGTGGCTGTCGAACAGCAGTTCAGCCATGAATTCGGTATGGTCGTGTTCCAGTTCGCCTTCCGGGGCACCGTGGCGGTAGGCCGCGCGTTGCTCGTCGCGGGTGAGATCAGCCGCCGCGACGGCCGTCGCATGATCCAGTGCGGTACTCACCACCTCGCCATACAGTGACCAGGGCCAGCCGGACTGCCATTGCAGTGCCTCGGGAGTAATGGTCTGGCCGTGTCCCAGAGCTTGATCTAGAGCGCCCTGTTGGCTGTGATCGGCCATTTCCAACGCCACCGCACCAAGCTGCTGGCGTGCCGCCAGAGCCAGAATCCACTCGGTCTGGATTTGATGATGCTGAGGATGATCATGCTGTTCGCCCAGCAACAGCCAACCGCCTGCCGGCAACTGCTCGAACAGTTGCTCAGGGCTCAGAAAGCGCGCATCGGCGATCGCCCAAAGGCGGCCTTCCAGCGGGTGTGGGGCCTGTGCCTGCAGCACACCGGCCCATGTTAACAGGCATAGCAGCAGGCCGTACTTCATGACTCCCCCCGGGCGGACTTTACATCCAGGTAATCGCGGGAAATCACGCTTTCCAACGCATTGACCGCGGCGACCAGTTCTTCGAAGGTTTCGCGGCTGCGTTTAAGGGTGGTGATCTGTTCAGGTGCGGGTCGCTGGTCGTCGCAACAACTGGCGATTTCCAGTAGTTGCTCAACATAGTCGGCCCGGGCGTGGGCGACCATGGTCAGCACCGGTTTCAAATCGGCCAGGTTGAGTTCGGGGATGCGCGGATTGATGATCTCGCGGTTGATGTCCCGACGATATCGGTCCAGTTCCAGCAGCAGGCGGTTATTGTCAGTCGACATGGCGAACCTCTCCGTGTTGGCGTTTCCCTTCATCCTATACGCAAATGCGGCAGGACGGGAGCTGTCGGGATGCGCTTTTGGTATCGAGCTGGCATACTCCCTGCCAAATGGCCGGTACCCCGTGTGGGGCCGCGCTGATGGCATCTCGTGTTCAAGGATCAGTTGATGAGTGTAGAGAGCACCTTTGACGGTGATACTGAAAAACTGTCACTGCGAGACTTTACCGAGAAGGCATATCTGGACTATTCCATGTATGTCATCCTCGACCGTGCCCTGCCGCATCTGGGCGACGGTATGAAGCCCGTACAGCGGCGCATTGTGTATGCGATGTCCGAGCTGGGGCTCAAGGCAACGGCAAAGTATAAGAAATCGGCGCGTACCGTGGGTGATGTGCTGGGCAAGTTCCACCCCCATGGTGACTCGGCCTGTTATGAAGCGATGGTGCTGATGGCGCAGTCGTTCAGTTACCGCTACCCGTTGATCGACGGCCAGGGCAACTGGGGGTCGCCGGATGATCCCAAATCCTTTGCCGCCATGCGGTACACCGAGTCACGGCTGGCACCCTATGCCGAGGTGCTGCTCAAGGAACTGGGGCAGGGCACGGCCAACTGGACGCCCAACTTTGACGGTACGCTGGATGAGCCGGAAGTGTTGCCGGCGCGGCTGCCCAATGTGCTGCTTAATGGCGGCACCGGTATAGCCGTGGGCATGGCGACGGATATTCCGCCGCACAATCTGCGTGAAGTGGCGGGGGCCTGCTGCCATCTGCTCGACCATCCGAGCGCGACCCTGGATGATATCTGCCGGATGATTCCGGGACCGGACATGCCCACCGAGGCGGAAATCATTACCCCGGCTGCCGACCTGAAACAGATCTACACCAGCGGCCGTGGCAGCTTCCGCATGCGTGCCCTGTGGACGCGTGAAGACGGCGAAATCGTGATTACGGCACTGCCGGCCCAGGTTTCCGGGGCCAAGGTGCTGGAACAGATCGCAGCCCAGATGCAGCAGAAAAAGCTGCCGATGGTCAGCGATCTGCGGGATGAGTCGGATCACGAAAACCCGACCCGCCTGGTGGTGATTCCCCGTTCCAATCGCATCGATTGCGAACAGTTGATGGCGCACCTGTTCGCTACCACGGATCTGGAGCGCAGTTACCGCGTCAACCTGAACATGATCGGCATCGATGGGCGGCCGCAGGTGAAGGATCTGCGCCAGATTCTGGTCGAGTGGCTGAGCTGGCGCACCGGTGTGGTCCGGCGTCGACTCGAGTTCCGCTTGCAGAAGGTCCGTGACCGCTTGCACCTGCTTGACGGCCTGATGGTGGCCTACCTCAACATTGATGAGGTGATCGCCATTATCCGCGAGGAGGAGAAGCCCAAGGATGAGCTGATGCAGCGTTTCGGACTCACGGGTGTACAGGCCGACGCGATTCTTGATCTCAAGCTGCGCCATCTGGCACGTCTGGAAGAGATGAAGATTCGTGGTGAACAGGATGAATTGGAAAAAGAGCGCAAAATGCTGGAGCGCATTCTGGGGTCTGACGCGCGTATGCGTACGCTGGTGCGGACCGAGATTGAAGCCGCTGCCGAGGAGTTTGGTGATGCCCGTCGTTCGCCGCTGACCGAGCGCAGCGAAGCGCGGGCATTCAGTGAAAAGGACTTGCTCAGTGCCGATCCGGTCACGGTGGTGCTGTCCAAACAGGGCTGGATCCGTGCTGCCAAGGGCCATGAGATCGATGCGGAAGGGTTGAGCTACAAATCGGGAGATGGTTTCAAACTGGCGTGTGCGGGGCGGATGAACCAGCCGACCCTGTTGCTGGATTCGACCGGGCGCAGCTATACACTGGATACCCACACCTTGCCGTCGGCGCGGGGGCAGGGTGAACCGGTGACCGGCCATATCAGTTTGCCCAAGGGAGCGATG
Source organism: Marinobacterium halophilum (assembly GCF_003014615.1). Taxonomy (GTDB): domain Bacteria; phylum Pseudomonadota; class Gammaproteobacteria; order Pseudomonadales; family Balneatricaceae; genus Marinobacterium; species Marinobacterium halophilum. The sequence continues at coordinate 62,628 of NZ_PYGI01000016.1, forward strand.
GTGGATGCGCTGGTGTGTGGACAGGACAACGATGCGATTCTGCTTGCGTCGGATGCCGGCTACGGGTTCATGACCCGGATCGGGCAGCTCACCAGCAAGACCAAAAACGGCAAGGCGGTGCTGACCTTGCCGTCAGCGGCCCAGGTGCTGCCGCCGTTGCTGATTCCGAGCGCGGATGCGTTGCTGGCGGCAGTCAGCAGCGAAGGACGCCTGTTGGTGTTCCCGGCGGCAGAACTGCCGGAACTGACTCGGGGCAAGGGCAACAAGATGATCAACATTCCGTCGGCCAGGGCCGCTGCGCGGGAAGAACTGATGACGCAGGTGGCCGTACTGGCACCGGGAGACACGCTGGTGATCAATGCCGGTCGTCAGCACCTCAAGCTCAAGGGCGCAGAGCTGGAGCATTACCGGGGCGAGCGTGGCCGCCGAGGCAACAAGTTGCCGCGCGGGTATCAGCGTGTCGATAGTCTGGAGGTCATCAGCGACTGACCTGCGCTGACAGTACCGGCTGCTCAGGCACCGGTACTGTCGTTGTCGCGCTCACTGAGCTTGCCCAGCAGATGGTGCGCCTGCTTCTCCAGCAACGCCTGATAGGAATCGCTGATACTCAGAATCAGTACCTTGTCTTCATCCTCACGGCGGATATTCGCTGGCTGCAACAACATCTCTTTCAACAGGGTCGCCTCCGTCAGTGCCGTATGGCTGATCAGTTCATTGCTCTGGGTGGTGCGGGTCAGAAAGTGTGCTTCCTCCTGCATACAGTCGATGCGTTCGAGCGCGCCGCGTACCAGTGCCATGTGCAGATTCATGACCGGTTTGAAGGCGCGAATCTGTTGCTGGTTGTACTGCTTGTAGAGGTAGGTGAACAGCATGGCGCAGCACAGGGCGTTGATGCCGTGGCTGTCCTTGTCATCGCTATCGGTAAACAGAATACGCACATTGCCGTTTTTGAGCGTGCCCATGTCTCCGTTGTAGATACGCGCGGCCGAGTTGGCGAGGGTAAGGTAGTTGCGCAGCAGCTGGCCCCGTTCGTCGTCATCGACATTGTCGGAATGGGCACTGCGGGTGTCGATCAGCAGCAGATAGCCCGCTTCATCCGGGGTGATTTCCAGCGCCTGCTCGAAACGGTAGAGCTCGGGCTGTTTCTCGTCCGTGCGCTGTAACGGGTTGGGATGACGGGGAGAGTCCTGAGGGCTGGCCGTCACCTGCTCATCCAGCGCAAAGTCATCCTCCTTGATCTGATCGAAATCAGGTACCAGAGCATCGGCACTGCTGTCGTCAAGCGGCTCCGCAGCGGCACGCGGGGTGAAATGCGGCATGCGTTCGGCATCGGCGGCCGGTTTCAGCAGCGATACCAGCTCGCCGGTATCCAGAGTCGGCTCGGTGCGGGCTGCGCCGGTTGAGGACGCGTGGGACTGTCGAGCCGCGTCAGTATCAATATCGAGGTCAAATGCGGGATCAGGAATCGGTGCCGAGACTGGCTTCTCTTCGGCGTGCCATTGCGGCGGCTGCGCGGGTGTTGGCTCGCGCTTTGGCTGGGGCTCGGGTTCCGGCTCCGGCTCATCCAGCCAGGGGTCGAAAACGCGGGCAGCGGGCGGCGGCGGGGTTGTTGCTGCGTTGGTATCCCGCGCGCCTGTGGCAGCCGTTTGTTGAGGGGCAGCAGGCTCTGTCGGTACCGGAGAGGAGGTTGCTGGTGCTGCAACCGTGGCCGGATCAAAATGGAAATCGGGGATGCGATCACTGTCGAGGGGCATCTCGATGGCCGCCTGAATATCGGCAAAGCTTGCTTGTGGTGGTGAACGCAGGGTGGCCGTGCGGCGCAGGCTGAGGGCTACCAGAGTGGCGCTGATGAGCAGACAGAGTCCCAGCAGCAGTGCGGTCTCCATCAGCTGTGCCTGCAGCGGTGCGCGGAACGGGGTCGGATTACTCCAGACGGTCAGATGGCCGATCGGGACTTCACCCTGGACCAGTTCCAGTGTCTGCGTACGGCCGTGCTGTTCGCCCGCGAGGGCGATCAGGGTTTTGTCGGGTGCGGTCAGTCGCAATCCATTGATCAGGGGCTGGCTGGTCAGTTCGTTGAGCAGATAATTAAGGCTGATACGGTCGTCGGACAACACCAGTGGCTGAATCAGGATTGCGCTGCTGCGGCCGAATATGCGACTGACGTCTGCGGCTTGCTCCGTGGCACGGGTTTGCAATCGCAGGTACTCGAATACACCACTGAGCAACAGGCTCAACAGCAGTATCAGTGCGATTGACAGCAGGGTGCGCAGAGACAGGGTATGCGCAGATTGTGAGGTGTTGGCTGTCGGCTCCATCGAGGCTCCACATCTGAAGCGGGCAGATGTACTAAGTGAATGTCGGTTGCTCGCGGTGCCGGTTATGGGCACGGCGTTGCCGTATTATGCATGGATCACAAAGACCTTTGATCCAGGTTAAGGTTATACTGTACCGCTAAAATCATCGAGCCGGATAGATGAGATGAACATAGAAGCCTATATGACTACATTGGGGGAGCGCGCGCGCGCCGCTTCCCGTTTGATGGCGCGTGCCGACAGCGCCAGTAAAAACACCGCACTGGCCGCCATGGCGGATGCCATTGATGCCAGCCGTGCAGTGCTGGCCGAGGCCAATGACAAGGATATGCAGCACGGCCGTGAAAAGGGTCTGGATGCTGCCATGCTGGACCGTCTGGAACTGACCCCGGCCCGTATCGACGGCATGATCGAGGGCTTGCGTCAGGTGGTGGCACTGCCTGACCCGATCGGCGGTATCCGTGACATGAACTACCGTCCGTCCGGCATTCAGGTCGGCAAGATGCGGGTGCCGTTGGGCGTGATCGGCATCATCTATGAATCACGTCCCAACGTGACCTGTGAAGCGGCCAGCCTGTGTCTGAAGTCTGGTAACGCGGCTATTTTGCGCGGCGGGTCAGAAGCGATCCATTCGAACCAGGCGATTGCGGCCTGCATCCGTCAGGGGCTTGAAGCAGCCGGTTTGCCGCAGGAAGCGGTGCAGGTCGTCGAAACCACTGATCGTGAAGCCGTGGGCCGACTGATCGCCATGCCGGAATATGTGGACGTGATCGTGCCGCGCGGCGGCAAGGGTTTGATCGAACGGATCTCGGCCGACGCACGGGTGCCGGTGATCAAGCATCTGGATGGTATCTGCCATGTCTATATTGCGGCCGAGGCCGACAAGACCAAGGCATTGAACATCGCGATTAATGCCAAAACGCACCGCTATGGCACCTGCAACACCATGGAAACGCTGTTGGTGGATCAGGTGGTGGCTGCAGAACTGCTGCCGGAGCTGGCGGAACATTATGCCCAGCTGGGCGTTGAACTGCGTGGCTGTGAACAGACGTTGGCACTGTTGCCGGATATCTCCGCCGCCACGGCTGAAGACTGGGATACCGAATACCTGGCCCCGATTCTGGCGGTGAAAATCGTGGCCGACATGGCTGCGGCGATCGCGCACATCAATCGTCATGGTTCGCACCATACGGATGCGATCATCACCGAGAACTATACCCAGGCACGGGCGTTCCTGCGGGAAGTGGATTCCAGCTCGGTGATGGTCAATGCGTCGACCCGTTTTGCCGATGGCTTTGAGTATGGTCTGGGTGCCGAAATCGGCATCTCGACCGACAAGATTCACGCCCGAGGTCCGGTTGGGCTGGAAGGTCTGACCTCCGAAAAGTACGTGGTACTGGGCGACGGTCAGGTTCGCGTGTGAGGCAGCCGCTGGTGTTCATGGGCGGTACGTTTGACCCGATTCATAATGGTCATCTGCGTACGGCACTGGAACTCAAGCAATGGCTCGGGGTCGATCAGGTATGTCTGATCCCGTCCGGCGCGCCGGTACACCGTGATGAACCGGGCTGCACACCCGATGAACGGTTGGAAATGGTGCGCCTGGCGGTGCAGGATGAACCGGCACTGAGCGTGGATGCTCGTGAAATCGAGTCGGATACGCCCTCATACTCGTTGTTGACGCTGCAGGCTCTGCGCCGTGAGCGTGGTCCCGAGTGTCCGATTATCATGACGATGGGGATGGATGCCTATCAGGCCTTGCCGAGCTGGTACCGGTGGCAGTCCTTGCTGGACTATGCCCACATTCTGGTATTGGCACGGCCCGGTTACGACGGCCGGGAAGCCGGGGCTGAACTACAGGCTTTTACCCGGCAGCATCAGGCGGCAGCCATTGACGAACTGCTGACCACCGCGGCCGGTAAGGTCTATATTCAGGAACTGACTCCGCTGGGTATTTCGGCGACACAGATCCGCCATCAGATCACCCAGGGGTTGTCCCCGCGTTATCTGTTGCCGGAACCGGTATGGCACTATATTCAGCAACACAAACTTTATGCTCACAATTAACAAAGGTACAACGCTGTAATGGAGATCGATCAACTGCGTGAGCTGGTGCGTACTGCACTGGACGACATGAAAGCACGTGATATCACTGAACTGGATGTACGTGGCAAATCCAGCGTCACCGATTACATGGTGATCGCTAGCGGCACGTCCAAGCGTCATGTGATGTCAGTGGCGCAGGACCTGTTGGAAAAGGTCAAGGCGGCGGGTCTGCTGCCAATCGGTACTGAAGGTGCCGGTGTCGGTGACTGGGTACTGGTTGACCTGGGTGAAATCATTGTCCATGTGATGATGCCGGATGCCCGTGACTTCTACGACCTGGAACGCCTGTGGCGCTTCGATACCGATGATGCTGCGGAGTAAGCACTGAACCATGCGTATCCGTTTGCTGGCGGTGGGCAACCGCATGCCGGACTGGGTCGAGGCGGGCTACCATGAGTATGCCCGTCGTCTGCCGTCCGATTTTCAGCTTGAACTGATCGAGCTTGCTCCGGGACATCGGGGCAAGAACGCTGATCTGGTGCGGGCGATCCGCAGCGAAGGCGATGCCATGCTGGCGGCTATCGGCAAGGGTGATCAGGTGGTGGCACTGGACGTCAAGGGCCGCCCCTGGTCAACCGAACAGCTGGCCGGGCATGCTGAACAGTGGCGCATGAATGGTCGCAACATCAGCCTTCTGGTTGGTGGCCCGGACGGTCTTGATCCGCGTTGTCTGGCGCTGGCCGAGCAGAAATGGTCGCTGTCGGCGTTGACTCTGCCGCACCCGCTGGTGCGGGTCGTATTGGCTGAACAGCTCTATCGCGCCTGGAGTATTCTCCAGGGCCACCCCTACCACAAGTAATCCTGTCGCATGGCACCTTTCGAACGCTTAAAGGACTACTCCCGAGAAAGCATTACCTTCACCAACCGTGCAGCGATCGCATTTACGTTCGTGGTGCTGTTGATGCTGGTGTTGATCGGGCGTATCTATTACCTGCAGGTGATCGAGCATGACCGCTATGCGGCGATTTCGGAGCAAAACCGGGTGCAGCTGCAGCCGGTAGCACCGCGCCGTGGGCTGATCTATGACCGCAACGGCGTGCTGTTGGCGGACAACCGGCCCAACTTCAGCCTGACGCTGCTGAAGGAAGAGATCGGTGATCTGGATACGACCCTGGCCGAGTTGGGGCAGTTGGTTGAGCTGAACGCACGCGACATCGAACGCTTCCGCAAACGGCTGCAGCAGCGCCGCCGTCCGTATGAAACGGTACCGCTGCGCTTTGGCCTGAGTGAAGATGAAATCGCACGGGTATCGCTCAACTACCACCGTCTGCCCGGCATTCAGGTGGAAGCCGATCTGGTGCGCTATTATCCGCACGGTGCCTCACTGGTACATGCGCTGGGATATGTCGGCCGGATCAATGAGCGCGAGCTGACCCAGGTGGATGACAAAAACTACGCCGCCACCCACTATATCGGCAAGCTCGGCATCGAAAAATTCTATGAAGGTGTGCTCCATGGCCAGGTTGGTTTCCAGAAAGTTGAAACCAATGCCCGTGGCCGTATTCTGCGCGTCCTGGAGCGTCAGGACCCGGTCCCCGGCGTGGATCTGCAGCTGAGCCTGGACCTGCGCCTGCAGCAGTTTGCGGAAACGCTGCTGGTGGGGCGGCGTGCGGCGATGGTGGCAATCGAGCCTGAAAGTGGCGAGATTCTGGCACTGGTGAGTACCCCCAGTTATGACCCCAATCTGTTTGTGACCGGTATCTCCAGCAAGGATTACAACGCCTTGCGTGACTCACCGGACCTGCCGCTGTTCAACCGCTCGTTGCGTGGCAGCTACCCTCCTGCGTCAACCATCAAACCGGTGATTGCGCTGGCGGGCCTTGAAACCGGCGCCATTACGGCGGAAGACCGGGTCTGGGATCCGGGTTTCTATCAGATCACCCAGAATGGCCGTCGCTACCGTGACTGGAAACGCTGGGGCCATGGTTGGGTCAACCTTGATGATGCGTTGGCCGAATCCTGTGATGTCTGGTTCTATGAGGTTGGGCACAAGATGGGGGTCGACCCCATGTCGGCAATGCTGGGCAAGTTCGGGGTTGGTGAGGATACCAGCCTGGACCTGCCCGAGGCTCTGACCAACTTTCTGCCTTCACGGGAGTGGAAGGAAGGTAGCCGACGCCTGCCCTGGTACCCGGGTGATTCGATCAATATGAGTATCGGCCAAGGATTTCTGGTGATGACACCGTTGCAAATGGCCACTACCACGGCGGTCATTGCCAATCGTGGGCGCTGGGTGCAGCCGCGCATGCTGCAGGGCGTGCTGGCAGAGCCGGGCGGCGAACCTCAGCCCTATGCGCCGATGCTGAACCGCAAGGAAAAACCGGCGGATGTGGTACTCAAGCAGCCGGCACACTGGGATCAGGTGATTGATGGCATGGTGTCGGTGATGCATGGCACCAAAGGAACCGCGCGCCGGGTGGGTGCCAGCGCGTCGTACCGGATTGCCGGCAAAACCGGTACCGCTCAGGTGGTCGGGATCGCGCAGGATGCCGTGTATGATGCCGAATCGCTGGCCGAGCGCCACCGTGATCATGCGTTGTTTGTCGCCTTTGCTCCGGTTGAAGCACCCAAAATTGCCGTTGCCTTGGTGGTTGAGAATGGCGGCGGCGGTTCATCCACGGCAGCGCCTATCGCCCGTGAGGTGATGGACGCCTGGCTGACGGGTGACTTCATTAACGACCTGGAGGGCAAGCTGTGAGCCATCGCGATTTCCAGCGCACCATGCCCGGCAGTAATTTGCACTTGCAGCGGCCAGCCGGAATCTGGCGCTATACCCATCTTGATGGCTGGCTGTTGCTGCTGCTGTTGATGCTCTGCGGCTTCGGATTGTTCGTGTTGTACAGTGCCTCCGGGCAGGATATGGACTACGTGCAGCGCCAGGCGATACGGATGGGCGCGGGCTTTGTCGGTTTGATCTTTCTGGCCCAGTTCAAGCCGCGTACCTTTCAGCGCCTGGCCCCCTGGGGCTATCTGTTCGGCGTGGGGCTGCTGGTGGGCGTGCTGTTGTTCGGGGTAGGTGCCAAGGGTGCACAGCGCTGGCTCGAATTGCCGGGTTTCCGTTTTCAGCCATCCGAAATCATGAAGCTGGTATTGCCAGTGATGGTTGCGGCCTGGCTGACTCGGCAGCAGCTGCCCCCGACTTTCCGTCATCTGCTCAGCACCCTGGTGCTGGTGGCCGTACCCACGGCATTGATTATGAAACAGCCTGACCTGGGCACCTCGCTGTTAATCGCAGCGTCAGGTGTATTTGTTATTCTGCTGTCGGGGGTGTACTGGCGCTGGATCTTCATTGCGCTTGGATTGATGGGGGCGGCATTGCCGGCCCTGTGGGCCATCATGAAAGACTATCAGCGCCAGCGTGTGTTGACCTTTCTGGACCCGGAAAGCGATCCGCTGGGGTCGGGCTGGAACATCATCCAGTCGAAGACGGCGATCGGCTCCGGTGGTCTGCCCGGCAAGGGCTGGCTGCAGGGCACCCAGTCACAGCTGGATTTTCTGCCCGAGTCGCATACCGATTTCATCATTGCGGTGATCGGTGAAGAGTTGGGCATGACCGGTGTCCTGATTCTGTTGGCGATATACCTGATGATTATTGCCCGCGGTTTGATCATCGCGGTACAGGCACAGGACAGTTTTTCCCGTCTACTGGCGGGCAGTATTACCCTGACATTTTTTGTTTATGTGTTCGTCAATATCGGCATGGTCACCGGCTTGTTGCCGGTGGTGGGGGTTCCATTGCCGATGGTGAGTTATGGCGGCACCTCGATAGTAACCCTGATGGCCGGTTTCGGTGTGCTGATGTCGATCAGAACCCACCGGCAGATGCTGACACGATGATGGAGAGAGGAATGCGCAAGACACTGGGACGTTTACTGCTGGCGAGTACGATGCTGTCGGCAACAGGCACCGCAGGAGCGGCAAGTGGCTACGCGGACCATGCGCTGGCAGATGAGGTCGTGACCCAGCTGGTGGCCGAAGGGTTCGAGGCGGATGAGGTTCGTGCCGTGCTGGCCAAGGCCAAGCGTCAGGAGTCTATTCTGGAAGCGATCTCGCGTCCGGCCGAACGCCGTCTGACCTGGGGTGAGTACCGCAAGATCTTTGTCGAGCAGCCCCGTATTACCCAGGGCGTCGCGTTCTGGAATAAGCATGAAGCAACACTCAAGCGGGCCGAAGAAACCTATGGTGTGCCGGCTGAAATCATCGTGTCGATCATCGGTGTTGAAACCCGTTACGGACGCATCATGGGCCGTTACCGTGTGCTCGATGCGCTGGCGACCCTCGGTTTCGATTATCCGAAACGGGCCGATTTTTTCCGTGGTCAGCTGGTGCAGTTCATGCAGATGACCCGTGAAGAGCAGCTGGATCCGACACAGCCGATCGGTTCCTACGCTGGAGCCATGGGATATGGCCAGTTTATTCCTTCGAGCTTCCGTGACTTTGCCGTGGACTTCGACGGTGACGGCAAACGTGATATCTGGACAAATGAAGTGGATGCCATCGGCAGTGTGGCCAACTACTTCAAGCAGCATGGTTGGAAAGCCGGTGAGCCGGTGCGCTCCAACGTGGTGATGAACAAGGAAGCAGACCCGAGCTGGTTCAACGCCGGTCTCAAGCCGGAAGTGACCCTGGCCGAGTGGGCTGATCGCGGCATTGCTACCAACAGGGAACTGGACCTGCAGCAGACGGCGACGTTGATGGAACTGACCATGGATGACGGTGAACATTACTGGTTCGGCCTACACAACTTTTATGTCATTACCCGCTACAACCACAGCCGCCTCTATGCGATGGCGGTGTATGAGCTGAGCCAGGCGATCAAGGACGCACGCCAGCCGGACAGCACCCAGGAGCCTTGATATGAAACACTGGCTGATAGTGGGCCTAGGCGCTGTCTTGCTGCTCGGAGGCTGTGCCTCCAAGGATGACAATGCCGGTCGTTACAGCATTAAGCAGGATCGTGGTCCGGACCAGGCGATCGACCTGTCGCGGGTGCCGGATGCGGTGCCCCGCGCCGAACCGCCAAGTCGCTGGGGCAACAAGAATCCCTACACGGTATTGGGCAAGCGCTATACCGTGTTGCCCAGTGCCGAGGGCTATCGCCAGCGCGGTATCGCGTCGTGGTATGGCAAGAAATTTCATGGCCATACTACCTCCAATGGCGAGGTGTACGACATGTATCAGATGAGTGCCGCGCATAAATCGCTGCCGCTGCCGAGCTACGTGCGCGTGACCAATCTGGACAACGGCCGTCAGGTGGTGGTCCGGGTTAACGACCGGGGTCCCTTCCATGACGACCGTTTGATCGACCTGTCCTATGCCGCCGCCTACCGGTTGGGGGTGTTGCAGCAAGGGACTGCCCGCGTCGAAGTGGAAGCGATCAGCCCCGGCGCGTCGGCTCCGGTGTTGGCACAGGCCAGCGGCCTCAGTGGCGTACCGGCGGAGCAGGCCGCGATTAACGGGCGCACGCTGCAGGTTGTGGCGTTGAGCAATGCCGATAACGCCGAGGCCGTTGCACTCAAACTGCGTGGCCTGCTTGATGAACCGGTGCAGGTACAAAGCGGCGAACGTGATGGCCGCCTGCTCCATCGGGTACGGCTGGGGCCGCTCAGTGGCAGTCACACATTGAACTGGCTGCTGCAACAGCTGTCCCAAGCAGGATACCCGGGGGCGCATCTGGTGGACTTGCCCTGACACGGCGGGTAGAGTTGAATATTTACGTGTGGGGTCGCGCAGGCGGCAACACCTTCACCCATTATTAACGATGTAACTGACTCACTATGGCGCAACGACTCACATACTCGACCGCACTCATGTATCTCACCCTGCTGCTGGCATTGCTGCTGGCCGGTACCGTACAGGCGGCCTCCGCACTGATTCCGGCTCCGCCGCAGGTATCGGCTCGTTCCTATCTGGTGATGGACACCGATACCGGTCACATCATTGCCGCCGATCGCGAGAACGAACGCTTTGCGCCGGCCAGCCTGACCAAAATGATGACCAGCTACATCGTTGAATACGAGATCAGCAAAGGCAACATTGCCGAAGATGATCTGGTGTTGATCAGCGAAGAAGCCTGGCGTACCGGTGGTTCCCGCATGTTTATTCAGGAAGGCACCCAGGTAAAGGTGGGTGACCTGTTGCGTGGCGTGATTATCCAGTCCGGTAATGATGCATCTGTTGCTTTGGCCGAGCACATTGCCGGCAGTGAACGTGCCTTTGCTGATCTGATGAATCAGCATGCCCGCCTGCTGGACATGAACGACACCCATTTCGTCAATGCCACCGGTCTGCCGGCCGAAGATCACTACTCGTCCGCTATCGATCTGGCCAAATTGGCCAAGGCACTGATCACCAAGTTCCCCGAGCACTATGCGATCTACTCGCAGAAGTACTTTACTTACAACAATATCCGCCAGCCCAACCGTAACAAGCTGCTGTGGCGTGATGACAGTGTGGATGGCATCAAGACCGGTCATACCGATGATGCCGGTTTCTGCCTGGTGGCATCCGCCAAGCGTGATGACATGCGTTTGATCTCGGTGGTGATGGGCACTGATAGTGAAGATGCCCGTGCCCGTGAAAGCCAGAAACTGCTCTCCTACGGCTTCCGCTATTACCGTACCCATCAGCTGTATACGGCAGGTCAGGTGTTGGAGGACAGCAAGGTTTGGGCCGGTAGCCGGGATCAGATTCGTCTGGGCCTGACGGAAGACCTGGCAGTCACCGTGCCACGCGGCAAGACCGATCAGCTGGAAGCGAATATCGAGCTGGACAAGGTTATCAAGGCACCGATTGAACAGGGTCAGGAATTGGGCAAGGTACGCGTCAGCATTGATGGCGAAACCGTGACCACCGTACCGCTGGTCGCATTGGAAGCGGTAGCGGAAGGTGGTTTGTTCAAGCGTATCTGGCACGCAATCGTGCTGTTTTTCCTTGGCCTGATCAACTAAAAAACAGGCACAAACCTTGAATCCGGTTTATGCTGCCCACATCTTCAGGATGTGGGCAGTTGCATTATATGAACAGCGAAATCGTCTATCTCAACGGTCAGTTTCTACCCGCCGATCAGGCGCGGATCTCCGTGTTCGACCGCGGGTTTCTGTTTGCCGATAGCGTCTATGAAGTGATTCCCTATTATCAGGGGATCGGTTTTCGCCTGCAGCAGCACCTGGATCGTTTGGCATATAGCCTGCGGGCGGTCCGCATTCAGGCAGAAGCGGACTGGGTCGGCATACTGGATGAGCTGGTGCAGCGTAATGGTGGCGGCAACCTGTCGGTCTATCTGCAAATCAGCCGTGGCAGCGCCGGGTACCGCACCCATACCTATGACGACAGCATGCAGCCGACCCTGTTTGCCTGCACGTCGCCCATTCGCGATATCTATGAAGACGGTGCCGAGCAGGTCAAAGGCTATAATGTAATTGTTACGGCAGATCTGCGCTGGCGACGCTGTGATATCAAGTCCACCGGTCTGTTGCCCAATATTCTGGTGCTGCAGCAGGCGCGTGAAGCCGGAGCCGATGAGGCATTGCTGGTACGTGACGGGCTGCTCAGTGAGGGTACATCGAGCAACCTGTTTCTGGTGCGCCAGGGTGTGATCTATACCCCCAAGCGCAGCTCAGAGATTCTGGGTGGCACTACCCGCGAGCTGATTCTGGAGTTGGCGGCCGAGGCCGGCATCCCTTATCAGGAAGTGGATCTGCAACCCGAAGAGCTGGACCATGCCGACGAGGTGTGGGTGTCCAGTTCGACCCGTGGCGTAATGCCTGTTTTAAGTATAGATGGCGTACCTGTTGCCGATGGTCTTAAAGGCCCCTTGTGGCAGCGGATGTTCGCTCTGTTTACCCGTTTTCAACACCGGCTGATGACCGGAGAGGCATAATGAGTACTGAACCTGAAGCACCGAAAATCGAATTTCCGCATCCCAACTATCCGATCAAGGTGATCGGCGACAACCTGGCCGATTTCAAGGGAATGGTGATCGAGATTGTGCAGGTTCATGCACCGGATCTGGATATCGAGCAGATCACCATACAAGCCAGTGGCAAAGGCAATTACAGTGCCGTGCGGCTGAAAATCACCGCGACCAGTGAGCAGCAACTGATCAATTTGCATGAAGATCTCAAGGCCACCGGGCGTGTGAAGATGGTGCTCTGATGACGGTCGCTGATGAGCTGATCATCCGCGAATTGCAGGGCTTGCAGCCCTATGAGCCGACTTGGCAGGCGATGCAGGCCCTGACCGCCAATCGTGATGCTGACACTGTCGACGAGATCTGGCTGCTGCAGCATGAGCGGGTGTTCACTCAGGGTCAGGCCGGCAAGACCGAGCACCTGCTCAGCCCCGGTGATATCCCTGTTGTGCAGGTGGATCGTGGCGGGCAGGTGACCTATCACGGTCCCGGCCAGCTGATTGTGTATTTGATGCTGGACCTGCGTCGGCGCAAGCTGGGCGTGCGTGAACTGGTTGATATTATTGAACAATCGATCGTCGAACTGCTGGCTGATTACGGTATCAATGCCTATCCCAAAGCGGATGCACCGGGTGTGTACGTCAACGAACAGAAAATCTGTTCGCTGGGACTGCGCATTCGTCGCGGCTGTTCCTTTCACGGACTGGCGCTGAATCTGGATATGGATCTGGAACCTTTTCTGCGCATCAATCCCTGCGGCTATGCCGGTTTGCAGATGACTCAATTGCGCACGTTAGCGGCGCAGGCTGAACTGGACGCGGTCCCCAATAACCTAGTAAATTACTTGGTTAAGAAGTTGGGGTATACTGTTCTCACTCGCACACACACACACTGGAAGACTGATTAGTATGGCTGAATCCTCCGAAAACAAGGCCGGCCGGGTCGAGCAGGGCGTCAAACTGCGCGGTGCCGACAAGGTCGCCCGCATCCCGGTCAAGGTAATTCCGACGGAAAAGGACGAAATGCTGCGCAAGCCTGACTGGCTACGTGTGCGCATGGGTTCCAATGCGGAAGTGAAGCGGATCAAGGATAAGCTGCGTAAACACAAGCTGGCGTCGGTCTGTGAAGAAGCGAGCTGCCCTAACCTGGGTGAGTGCTTCAGCCACGGTACGGCCACGTTCATGATCATGGGCGATATCTGTACCCGCCGTTGTCCATTCTGTGATGTGGCCCATGGCCGCCCCAATGCGCTGTCAGTGGATGAGCCGCGTGAGCTGGCAGAAGCGATTGCCGATATGGGGCTCAAGTATGTGGTTATCACCTCGGTGGATCGTGACGACCTGCGTGACGGCGGTGCCCAGCATTTTGCCGACTGCATTCGTGAAACTCGTGAGCGCCTGCCGAGTATTCAGATCGAAACACTGGTACCCGATTTCCGTGGACGTATGGATGTAGCACTGGACATACTGGAACAGACGCCGCCCGACGTGTTCAATCACAATCTTGAAACCGTGCCGCGTCTGTACCGCAAGGTGCGTCCGGGTGCCGACTACCAGTGGTCACTTGACCTGCTCAAGCGGTACAAGGCACTGCGTCCTGAAGTCCGCACCAAGTCGGGTCTGATGGTCGGCTGTGGTGAAACCAATGACGAGATCATCGAAGTGATGCGCGACCTGCGGGCTCATGATGTCGACATGATCACCATTGGTCAGTACCTGCAGCCGAGCCGAAACCATCTGGCGCTGGAGCGCTACGTGACCCCGGCCGAGTTTGCCGAGTTTGAGCGTATTGCCAAGGAGATCGGTTTTACCCATGTGGCCAGCGGCCCGTTGGTACGCTCTTCCTACCATGCGGATCTGCAGGCTAAGGGTGAAAAGGTAGGTTGATACCGTCATCCTTGATCCAGATCGAAAAAAGCGCCTGAGGGCGCTTTGTTTGTGATTGCACCGATGTGAGTAACTTAATATATTAGATATATCTTATTTATTATGTTGAGGAATCACGATGAGTGCCAACAAGCGTGTGGCCGTTAATGCCGAGATGAATGACGGGTTTCTGGTCAGTGCCGATATCCGGGGTCACCACATGAGTATCGACCAGCCGGAAGCGGCGCGGGGCAGTGATCAGGGGCCGACGCCGCTGGAATATTTTCTGTTCTCACTGGGTGGCTGCATCTGCACCATCGGCCGTATCGCCGCCATGCAGCAGAAGCTTGATCTACGCAGCATGAAGGTTAGCGTCGAAGGGGATTACAACCCGGCAGGCCTGCTGGGCAAGCCTTGTGATGACCGCACCGGCTTCCAGCAGATCCAGGTATCGGCCGAGATTGATGCCGATATGACGGATGAGGAAAAACAGGTATTTCTTGATGCTGTCTGCGAGCGTTGCCCGTTGCATGACAACATTCGCCTGGAAACGCGTGTTACCCACCAGCTGGCGGCACCGAGTTGCAGCGCCTGATCAACTGCTGGGTATTGGGTTCAGCGCACGGGCGGCACTTCCAACAGGAAAGTGACCGGCCCGTCGTTGAGCAGCTCCACTTTCATGTCGGCTCCAAAACGGCCGGTCTCGACGCTGCTGTGGATAAGGTTGGCGCGGTCAACAAAGTAGTTGTACAGGCGTTCACCCTCTGCAGGGGTGGCACCGGATGAAAAACCGGGTCTCAGTCCCTTGCGGGTATCCGCCACCAGGGTGAACTGGGAAACCACCAGCAAACCGCCACCGGTATCGGTCAAACTCAGGTTCATCTTGCCGTCGTCATCGGCAAAAATTCGGTAGTTCAGCACTTTCTGCAGCAGCTTGTCGGCGCAGGCTTCGTCATCACCCTTTTCGACCCCCAGCAACAGCAGGATACCGCCCTTGATCTGTCCGGTTACCTCTCCGTTCACGGTTACACTGGCGTGGCTGACACGCTGAATAAGCCCCTTCACGTTAACTCCTCGGGTTATGCACTTTGCTCGGCAAACTCGTCGGTTGCCTGAATCAGGTTGTTGATGATGCCGGGTTCAAATGCGGAATGTCCGGCGTTACGTACGATATGCAGGCGCGCCTGCGGCAGAACACGGTGCAGGGCGTGGGCCTGTTCCAGCGGGCACACCACATCATAGCGACCATGGACAATGGTTAGCGGGATATCACGCAGTTTGTCGGCATCACGCAGAATCTGATCAGGTTCCATAAACGCCTTGTGGATAAAGTAGTGTGCTTCGATGCGGGCCATGGCCAAAGCAAAATACGGATCGCCGAAATGGTCAACCACGTTAGGGTTCGGGTCCAGTGTCGAGCAGCGTCCTTCCCATACGGACCAGGCCTTGGCCGCCTGCATCTGTGCCAGTTCGTTGTTCGATGTCAGGCGTTTGTAGTAGGCGCTCAGCAGGTCACTGCGTTCGGCTGTCGGGATCGGTTCCAGATAGTCCTGCCAGTAATCGGGGAACAGCGCACTGGCTCCTTGCTGATAGAACCAGCGTACATCCTGCTCCCGACACAGAAAAATACCGCGCAGGATCATGCCGAGCACACGGGCCGGATGGGTCTGGGCGTACACCAGACTCAGGGTAGAGCCCCAGCTGCCGCCGAACAGAAGCCACTGGTCGATACCGAGGAATTCGCGAATGCGTTCCATGTCACCAACCAGTGCCTGCGTGGTGTTGCCGTCCAGTTCCGCATGTGGTGTGGAGCGGCCACAGCCACGCTGATCAAACAGGATGATGCGGTAGTGCTCCGGGTTGAAGAAGCGGCGGTGGGCCGGACCGCAGCCGCCGCCTGGGCCGCCATGCACGAACAGCACCGGAATACCGTTGGGGTTACCACTCTCTTCGACATAGAGGGTATGGCGGCTATCCACGTCAAGCCAGTACTCGTGGTTGTGGCTGATCTCCGGGTAGAGGGTACGCATGCGCTGTCTCCTTCAGGGGCGTGAGTCCTCAGTATATAGAGCCGCTACGGGGACTTGAACCTTGAACCGGTGCAGGTTCAATCAAGAATGATGTGTGGCAGAAAGCGGGACAGATCCTGGGTAATTCTGTGTTGGTCTTCACGGATCGAGATGCCCGCTGGTTGGTCGTCGACGAGCCATGAACCGATCAGGGTATGGTTGTCGCCGAAGCGGGGCAATGGATGGTACTGCTGCAGAATATAGCCTTCAGCGCCGTAGGGGCCGTCGGCTGAGGCTTCTACCCGGCCGTTGTGGATAATCTGGATGTTGGCACCTTCGCGAGAGAAGATCGGCTTGCGCACATAGTGTGTCAGTGCGGCGGCGGCAGGATCATCTTCGAACCAGGCCGGCAGCAGGTTGGGGTGGTTGGGAAACAGCTGCCACAACAGGGGCAACAGGGCCTTGTTGGAAAGTATACTTTTCCACAGGGGCTCCAGAAAGCGGGTGCCACTGGTAGCGACATGGCGGCCGTATTCTTCACGCTGCATGAATTCCCAGGGATAGAGCTTGAACAGCCACTGGATTGGTCGGTTTTCCAGATCGGCAAAACCCCCTGTGGAGGTCAAACCGATGTCATCCACATGCACAAAGCGGGTGCGGACGCCGGCCTGTTCGGCACAGTCCTGCAGATATTGCACTGTGCCCCGGTCTTCGACGGTATCGCGGCAGCAACTGACGTGCAGATCCATGCCGGGGTAGCGTGCCGCCAGCCTACCAAAACGGGCGATCAGTAACTCCTGCAGGGCGTTGAACTGGTCGGCGCGGGCGTTGATCAGGCCACGGTCAACCTGCTGCTCCAGCCATAGCCACTGCCAGAAGCTGGTTTCGTAAAGGCTGGTGGGAGTGTCGGCGTTGTTTTCCAGCAATTTGGCCGGGCCGTTGCCGTCGTATGCCAGATCGAGGCGGCTATACAGGCTTGGCGAACGGGCATACCAGTCGCGGGCAATGGCGTCGTGACAGGCATCGGGAATGCAGAAGCGGCGCAGCAGTTGTTCGTCGCGCACAACGCGGTCGACCACTTCCAGACACATCTGATGCAGTTCGGCGGTAGGCTCTTCAAGCTCCTGTTCGATCTGTTTCAGGCTGAATTGGTAATATGCACTTTCATCCCAGTAGGGTTCGCCATACAGGGTGTGAAAGTTGAAACCAAAGTCCCTGGCGGTGTCGTGCCAGTCCGGGCGTTCGGGACAGGGCCGCCTTAGCATCAGCTGCCCCAGGAAGAGGACGAGCGGCTGGCGGATACGGTGCGGCCGAAACCACCGCGGCCCAACACGGCACTGCTGCCCTTGAGTGGCTTGAAGCTGCTGTCGCTGACACTCAGGCTACGGCTGTAATCATTGCCCAGTACGGCACCGTCTGCGGTGGTCCATTTACGGAAGGCTGGCGAGTAGTATTGTTTGCTGCGGGCCAGACCACGCGGACGGTCGAAGTCCAGATCGAGGTCGGAATCACTGCCGTTATTGGGTAGCATGAATCCGGCCATGCGCGGGATATAGCTTTGCGACAGGGACATGCAGGTATCGGTACCGAAATCATATTCACAGTCACCTTGTCGACGGTAGCGTGGTGCTTCCTGGTGCCAACTGGAGAGTGCCTTTTGGTACGCGGGCTGGCATTGGGCCTGGTCGATCGGGTTGTCGTCTTCGCACTCGTCGACGTTGTTGTAGACGCGAGCATCCTCCGAGTCGCAGCCGTTGAGTAGGGCGGTCACGCCAAAGGCCAGGGCACCGTATTTGACCATGCTGCCAACACTGGCCTTGCCCTGTTGCTTGCGCATCCGGTCGATATTGATTTGAGAGCGTTTCATCCGTGACTTCCCGTGATCAGTAGGTCATTGATGCGGCATTGATAATACCGATCGCGATGGAGGTAGCACCCAGCACCAGGCCGGCAGGCAGTTCATCGGCTTCAATGCGCTGGCTGATTTTCGGCATGAACAGGCGCACGATCAGGTAAGCAACGAGCTGGGCCAGCAATGCCACCACGGCCCAGACGGCGAAGTCGATCAGCGAAACGGAGTTGCTGGCGGCGCTGCCCAGGGCGATGGCAAAACCGATAATGGCACCGGACAGGGCGCAGCCTGCGGCGACATTCTTCTCTTTGACCAGTGCCCACTCGTCATGGGGCGTGAACAGGGTGTAGACCACCTTGAACAGCAGCAGGGCAATCAGCGAGATCAGAAAATACAGCGAAAAGGCACTAAGGCCCGTCAGCAGCGGGGCAATGGCGTCCATGCGTTCTCCTGGGGAGGTTGAAAATTGAGGGCCGCTATCATAAATCCGCGCACGGATCAGGTAAAGTCCGGCGCGTGTTCAGGTGTTCGTGCTCAGGCTGAGGGCGTATCGCCAGTGCGGAAGGTATGTTGCACACCCATCAGGAAGTTGCGCAGGATCTGGTCCTTGCACTCGCGGTAGTGCTTGTTGTCGGGCTTGCGGAAAAACGCACTCAGTTCATGTTTGCTCAGGCAGAACTCGGATGCCTTTAGCGTCTCCAGAATATCGTCCGAAGTCATGTTCAGGGCGATCTTGAGTTTCATGAAGATCATGTTGTTGGTCAGGCGTTTTTCCGGCGTGGGCTGGGCACCTTCACGCTTGCCGCGACGAGTATTGATGAAGCCGTTGAGGAAAATGGCCAGCTCGGTATCGGTTGCCGCGCAGTACCCGGCGTCGTCTTCCTTGCGTAACCAGTTGACGACCTGTTCCTGAGTGACGGTATGGTCGGCAGCCGCAAAGATTTCAACCATGGCCGCGTCCTTGAAATCAAAGGCGTAGCGCAGGCGGCGTAAAATATCGTTGTTGTTCACAGTGTTTCCTGATCAGGGCCATCGTTCCTTCAGTGGTGTACAGATGGCAGACAAACAAAAAGGCCGGGGATCGCTCCACCGGCCTTGTCCGTGCGGTTACGCAGGAAGTGGATTACTTCTTGTTGCGCTTACGCTCGTTCTCTTTCAGCAGCTTTTTACGAATACGGATCGCTGCCGGGGTCACTTCGACCAGCTCATCGTCTTCGATGAAGTCCAGAGCCTGTTCCAGTGAGTACTTGATCGGCGGCGTCAGCACGATGTTTTCATCGGTACCGGAGGCACGGACGTTGGTCAGCTGCTTGCCCTTGGTCGGGTTGATGACCAAGTCGTTGCTGCGGCTGTGGATACCCAGCACCATGCCTTCGTAGACTTCAAGGTTCGGATCGATGAACAGACGGCCACGTTCCTGCAGGTTCCACAGGGCATAACCCAGGGCCTTACCGGTTACCATGGAGACCAGTACGCCGTTGTGGCGGGAGATCAATTCACCCTGCTTGACCGGACCGTAGTGGTCGAAGATGGAGGTCATGATACCGGTACCGGAGGTCATGGTCATGAACTGGCTACGGAAGCCGATCAGGCCACGTGACGGCATCATGAAGGTCAGGCGGACACGGCCCTTGCCATCGACTTCCATGTTGGTCATGTCGGCGCGACGCTTGCCCAGTTCTTCGATGATGGAACCCTGGTGCTGTTCTTCAACATCGATCATTACGACTTCGTACGGTTCCTGTACTTCACCGTCAACGATCTTCTGGATAACTTCAGGACGGGACACACCCAGCTCGAAGCCTTCACGACGCATGGTTTCGATCAATACGGACAGATGCAATTCACCACGGCCGGAAACGCGGAATTTCTCCGGCGTTTCACCCGGCTCGACGCGCAGGGCCACGTTGTGGATCAGTTCGCGTTCCAGACGTTCCATGATGTTACGGCTGGTGACGAACTTGCCTTCTTGACCGGCGAACGGTGAATCGTTGACCTGGAAGGTCATGGATACGGTCGGCTCGTCCACGGACAGGGCCGGCAGTGCTTCGACGACTTCAGGGTCACACAGGGTGTCGGAGATGTTCAGCTCGTCCAGACCGGTGATACAGATGATATCGCCTGCCTGTGCGGAGTCGACATCGACACGGTCCAGACCATGGTAACCCATGATCTTGAGGATACGGCCGCTGCGGACTTTGGCGTGGCTGTCGATGACCTTGATCTGGGTATTGGTCTTGATGCGGCCGCGGGATACGCGACCAACACCGATAACGCCGGTGTAGCTGTTGTAGTCCAGAGCAGAAATCTGCATCTGGAACGGGCCTTCGGCATCAACGCGGGGCGCGTCTACATGCTTGACGATCGCTTCGAACAGCGGCGTCATGTCGTCGGCCATTTCAGACGGATCATTACCGGCGATACCGTTCAGAGCGGACGCGTATACGACCGGGAAGTCGAGCTGCTCGTCAGTGGCACCCAGGTTGTCGAACAGATCGAAGACCTGATCCATAACCCAATCAGGGCGTGCGCCCGGACGGTCAATCTTGTTGATAACCACGATCGGACGCAGGCCCTGGGCAAACGCCTTCTGGGTTACGAAGCGGGTCTGCGGCATCGGACCGTCCTGAGCGTCGACCAGCAGCAGTACGCAATCGACCATGGACAGTACACGCTCAACCTCACCACCGAAATCCGCGTGTCCCGGAGTGTCGACGATGTTGATGCGGTAGTCGTTCCAGTTGATCGCGGTGTTCTTTGCCAGGATGGTAATGCCGCGCTCACGCTCCTGATCATTGGAGTCCATGATGCGCTCGGCACCTTCATCACGGCGGCCCAGTGTGCCGGACTGCTGCAGCAACTTGTCGACCAGAGTAGTTTTACCATGGTCAACGTGGGCAATAATGGCAATATTTCGGAGGTTGTCGATCACGCGTAGTACCTTGTGATGTGTTAAAGCGCGATATTATACGGAAGGGAAGTGAAACAATCGATCATTTACTGATCGTTATTGTCAACTATGCGTGTTGCCTGCGTTTCAGCAGGGTAGTTGTGGGCTGCCGTGCAGTATTTGTCGCTCAATTTTCGATAATGTGCATTGTCCGGCAAGCGCTCCAGCGTCGTGCGATAACGTTGGCAACGGGCATTGAGTGTGGTGGCAGCTTCGCTACGGCACAGGCGATACATATAACTGCTGGCAGGATAGTTGTAGCAGACCGTTTCCAGGCGGATCAGTCCATCCTGCTCCAGCCACTTGGCAGGGAAGCGTTTGGCATAACCGAGCCCGGTTTCGGCAGCGGCAGTCAATGGGGACAGCAGTAACAGCACAACCGCGAGCAGAAATCGGCGTCCACTGGTGAAAGTATGGTGCAACATCCGTCATCATCATATTGAAAAGAGCCGTAGGGTACTCTGCCGGGATACTGATTTGAAGCACGCCAGTGAGCAGCTTTCAGTATGGCTTTGCACTATTATAGGCTGCAATCACAGGCGTCCGTGCAAAAAAGCCATGTTTTGCACCATATTGGTGCGATCATGATTCGGGGTGCGCTCTTGTAGTGCGTTCTGCGAAGGGTGATGTCCTGTGTGTTAAGTAAATCAATCACTTAGCCTTTTTTCAAAGCTGGCACAACCTTTGCTATATGTTCTGGTAACCGGTTTCCGGATCCTAATGTAAAGACGTTTTGCCTTGGCAAACTGATAACGAATGGGGATAGCCAAATGTCAGAGAAGACTCTGAATCTGATTAAAGAAAGTGGCGCAAAGTGGATCGACATGCGCTTCACCGACTTCAAGGGCAAGGAACAACACCTCACCATCCCCGTCTCCGACATGGGTGATGAGTTCTTCGAAGAAGGCAAAATGTTCGATGGTTCCTCTATTTCAGGCTGGAAGGGAATCGAAGAGTCCGACATGATCCTGTTGCCGGATGACAGCGCTTCCGTACTGGATCCCTTCGCTGAAGACGCAACCGTTATCGTACGTTGCGACATCATCGAGCCGGCTACTGGTCAGGGCTATGAGCGTGACCCGCGTTCAGTTGCCAAACGCGCTGAAGAATACCTGAAGTCTACCGGTATCGCCGATTCTGCAATGCTGGGCCCGGAACCGGAATTTTTCGTCTTTGACGGTGTTGAATGGCACGCTGACATCAGCGGTTGCGGTTACAGCATCCAGTCCGAAGAAGCCTCCTGGGCGTCCAACCACAAGATCGAAGGTGGTAACACCGGTCACCGTCCGCGCGTAAAAGGCGGCTACTTCCCGGTACCGCCGATCGACTCTCTGCATGACCTGCGTGCGGCCATGTGTGATGCGATGGAAGCGATGGGCCTGACCATCGAAGTCCACCACCACGAAGTGGCGACGGCTGGCCAGTGCGAGATCGGTGTTCGTGGTAACACCCTGGTAGCCAAGGCTGACGAAGTTCAGATCCTGAAGTACTGCGTACATAACGTTGCCCACGCCTATGGTAAAACCGCGACCTTCATGCCGAAGCCGCTGGTCGGTGACAACGGTTCCGGTATGCATGTACACCTGTCCATGTCCAAAGATGGCGCCAACATCTTTGCCGGCGACGGTTATGGTGGCCTGAGCGATATCGCGCTGTACTACATCGGCGGTATCGTCAAGCACGCCAAGGCACTGAACGCGATCTGCAACCCGGCGACCAACTCTTACAAGCGTCTGGTACCGGGCTTTGAAGCACCGGTTATGCTGGCATACTCGGCACGCAACCGCTCCGCGTCCCTGCGTATTCCGTACACCACCAGCCCGAAAGGACGTCGTGTCGAAGCGCGCTTCCCTGATCCGGCTGCCAACCCGTACCTGTGCTTCGCGGCACTGCTGATGGCTGGCCTTGACGGTATCCAGAACAAGATCCACCCGGGCGACCCGGCGGACAAGGATCTGTACGACCTGCCGGCAGAAGAAGCGAAAGAGATCCCGACCGTAGTTGAATCGCTGGACGAAGCACTGCGCGCACTGGAAAACGATCGCGAGTTCCTGACCAAAGGCGGCGTGTTCACCGACGACATGCTGGATGCCTACATCAAGATCAAGCGTGAAGAGCTGGCCAAGGTCAACATGACCACGCACCCGGTCGAATTCGACCTCTACTACTCTGTATAAGTCTGAGTAGATGACGACGAAAAGGCTTCCCGCGGGAGGCCTTTTTTGTTTCTGCCATTCAATTGGCAGCCTGCAATGCGTGCAGGGGCGTAGCCAATGCCATAATGCACTATTATGGTGCGACGCTGGCAAAGACCGTCCTTAACCACACATTTATTCTGAAGAGAGCCCATGGCCTATTCACAGTCGCATAAACAGATACTGGATAACCTGACCGGCGCAGTGATGGTGCTGGATGCGGCGTTGTGTATCCAGTACATGAATCCTGCCGCCGAAATGCTGCTGGAAGCGACGGTGCGCCGGTTGAAAAGCCGTCCCATTGAGGACTGGCTCTCTTCCAGTGAGAACGAATTGGCGGTGTTGCGCCAATCGCTGGCCAGCGGTCACCCATACAGCAAGCGCGAAGCGCGGCTGCTCACGCAAACCGGTCAGGAACTGATCGTGGATTACAGCGTAAGCCCGATTCCGGATGCCGGTATTCTGTTGGAGATTCAGGCGCGAGACCGCCTGATTCGCATCGAGCGTGAAGAGGAACTGCTGACCCGCCATGCCAGTGCGCGGGTACTGGTGCGCGGGCTGGCACACGAAATCAAGAACCCGTTGGGCGGGATTCGCGGTGCGGCCCAGCTGCTGGATCGCGAGCTCGACCGCGAGGAACTGCATGAATACACCCGCGTCATTATTGACGAGGCCGACCGGCTGCGTCACCTGGTTGATCGCCTGTTGGGGCCGCACAAGCTGCCGGTGATCGAACCGGTCAACATTCACGCCATTCTTGAGCACGTCTGTAGTCTGGTGACGGCAGAGATGGGCGGGCGTATTCGTATCATACGTGACTATGACCCCAGTATTCCCGAGTTCAACGGTGCGCGCGGGCAGCTGATTCAGGCGGTGTTGAATATTATCCGCAATGCCATGCAGGCGCTGGAGGAGGCCGAGACCTCGGCACCCTGTATCACTCTGCGCACACGGGCGCTGCGCCAGATCACGCTGGGGGCGGAGCGTCACCGCTTGGTCTGTAACCTGGAAATTATCGATAACGGGCCCGGCATTCCGGATGAGATCAGCGATACCCTGTTCTATCCAATGGTGAGCAGCCGGGCGCAGGGGTCGGGGCTGGGGCTGTCGATCGCGCAGTCGATCATGAACCAGCACAAAGGTCTGATCGAATTCACCTCGGAACCCGGCTGTACCCGTTTCAATCTATTTATACCCTTGGAGTTAGGCCATGACACAAGCTGCTAATGTCTGGATCGTTGATGATGACCGTTCCATTCGCTGGGTGCTGGACAAGGCACTGACCTCGGCAGGGTTGATGACCGAGTGTTTTGAAACCGCGGCGGCCTTGCTGGAGCGCCTGGAGCAGGGCGCGCCGGATGCCGTGGTCAGTGACGTACGCATGCCGGGCATGGACGGGCTCAAGCTGCTTGAGCTGCTGCATGCAAACCATCCGGATGTGCCGGTGATTATCATGACGGCACACTCGGATCTGGAAAGTGCGGTGGCCTCTTACCAGGGCGGTGCCTTTGAATACCTGCCCAAGCCGTTTGATGTGGACGAGGCACTGTCGCTGGTACAGCGAGCCGTTGCCCATGCCCGTGAACAGCAGGCCAGTCACGTCGAGGTGCCAATTACCGAGCAGGCGACCGAAATCATCGGTGAAGCGCCGGCAATGCAGGAGGTGTTTCGTGCCATCGGTCGGCTGGCACATTCCAATATCACCGTACTGATCAACGGCGAGTCCGGTACTGGCAAGGAACTGGTGGCCCATGCGCTGCACCGCCACAGTCCACGCGCAAGCAAGCCGTTCATACCGCTGAATATGGCGGCGATCCCCAAGGATCTGATTGAATCCGAGCTTTTCGGTCATGAAAAAGGTGCCTTTACCGGTGCGGCCGCCAGTCGCCGTGGGCGTTTCGAACAGGCCGACGGCGGTACCCTGTTTCTGGACGAGATCGGGGATATGCCCGCCGACACTCAGACCCGTCTGTTGCGGGTGCTGGCTGAAGGCGAATTTTACCGCGTTGGCGGGCATACGCCGGTACATGTGGATGTCCGCATCATCGCGGCCACCCATCAGAATCTGGAGCAACTGGTCAGGGAAGGGCGCTTTCGCGAGGACCTGTTCCACCGTTTGAATGTTATCCGCATCCATATCCCGCGTCTGGCCGAGCGCCGCGAAGATATCCCCCGCCTGGCGCGCCACTTTTTGGCCAGCTCGGCGGAAGAGTTGGCGGTTGAGCCCAAATCGCTGCGTGCAGAAACGGCGGCGTTCATGTGCGAACTGCCTTGGCCCGGCAACGTGCGTCAGCTGGAAAACACCTGCCGCTGGATTACGGTGATGGCGTCAGGGCGAGAAGTGCTGGTCGCGGATCTGCCGCCTGAACTGCTGGCGCAGCAGCCGCACACTCCGGTGGTGTCCGGCAGTTGGCAGGAAGGGTTGGCGCTCTGGGCCGAGCAGCAGCTGAGCCGAGGTGGCGAGGGGCTGTTGCAGGAAGCGGTCCCGGCGTTCGAGCGGGTCATGATCACCACGGCGCTCAAAGCCACCGCAGGCCGCCGTCGAGATGCGGCGCGCCTGTTGGGCTGGGGCCGCAACACCTTGACCCGCAAGATCAAAGAATTGAATATGGATGGTCAGGGGCTCGGGGATGACGAGGGTGACGACTGAGCCGTAGCCGGTATAATAGTGGGCCGATATAAGGAGGCCCTCATATGCTGGACCTGGTGCTCTATCAGCCCG
This sequence comes from Marinobacterium halophilum, assembly GCF_003014615.1. GTDB lineage: Bacteria > Pseudomonadota > Gammaproteobacteria > Pseudomonadales > Balneatricaceae > Marinobacterium > Marinobacterium halophilum. The sequence goes on from NZ_PYGI01000016.1 coordinate 88,554, forward strand.
AAATACCGCCCAATACGGGCAATATCATCCGTTTGTGTGCCAATACCGGATTCCGTCTGCACCTGATCGAACCGCTGGCGTTCGAGCTGGATGACAAGCGTCTGCGCCGTGCCGGTCTGGATTACCATGAATGGGCACGGGTGCGGGTACATGCCGATCTGGAGCAGTGTCTGGCCGAGGTGCAGCCGCAACGTGTCTGGGCGCTGACCACAAAAGCGCAGCAGGGTTACAGCGATGTGCAATTTGCAGCCGGTGACATGCTCTTGTTCGGCCCGGAAACACGGGGCCTGCCTGCCGAGGTGATCCAGCGTTTTGATGGTCTGCGTCTACCCATGCTGGCAGACAGTCGCAGTCTTAACCTCTCTAATGCGTGTGCCGTTGTGGTGTATGAAGCCTGGCGTCAGCTCGATTTTGCCGGAGCCATGCCCTCGTGACCGATCCGAGTGTGAACAGGAAGCCAGGGCTGATGCAGCATGTGTTGATCATCACCCGTTTAACCCCGCAATCTCATCAGCCGGGCCTGGTCGACGCGCTGATCGGCGTTACCTCCGAAGGACGCAGTGTGCAGATTAGCAGTGGTGAGCCCTCTCAACGCGTCAATGTAGCGCAGCTGCAATATCAGAGCATGCCATTGATACTGCTCTGTGATCAGGTGCAGCATACACCGATGGAGGGTATCGAAATCCCGCCGCATGCCTTGATCAGCATTATTCCGCTGCCTGCTGCTGAAGTGGCGACGATGCTGCGTGAGGGCAAGGAAGGGGTGCTGCTTGAGGATATACGCGCTCAGTTGTGCTGACGGGGCTGGCGTGGCCGCTGTTGCAGGATGTAATGGGCGATCGCATCGGCCTGGGTATCACTGAGCTGGGGGAATACCGGCATGCTGCCGTGCCCCTGTGAATAACCGTGTTTGATCATCAGAATGATTTCGTGCCGTTTCAGTGACCGTGGAGTCAGCGGCAGTTGTTCCAACAACGGTCCCAGCCCCTGCTGCTGGTGACAGTTTTGACAGTAGTAGGCGTAAAGCTCATCGCCACGGCTCAACTGCTCCGGTGACGGTTCGCTGCAGGCGCTCAGACTGATGCCCGTGGCGGCCAGTAACAGCAGGTGTAACCCGCGCTGCATCAGCATCCTGTCAGTGTACCGGCGTGGGCAAGTGCAGATGGCAGCCTGACAGCTCCAGGGTCAATGTCGACAGCAGCAGCCAGGGGTCAGCCTTGAGTTGTCCCTTGATCGCTTGATCGATATCGTGGCATAGCACCAGCAAACTCTGCAGTTGGCGTGCTGGCAGTTTCTGGCTGGCCTTGCGCACCAGCGCTTTGCGCTTGCCCCAGATTTTTTCCCGCTGACACAAAGTATCATAAGCGGTGCCATTGGCCAGTCCGCGTTGCACGTTGAGCAGGGTGCGGATCTCGCGGCTGACACTCCAGAGTACCAAGGTGGCTTCCACGCCTTCCTGACGCAGCACCAGCAGAATTTTCTGACAGCGTGCCGGGTCATGCTGCAGCAGTGCATCGCTGAGAGCGAAGACATCGTAGCGTGAACTGTCGGCAACGGCTTCGATGACCTGCTCGATATCAATGCTTTGCTGAGGATACAGCAGACTCAGCTTATCCAGTTCCTGCTGGGCCGCCAGCAGGTTGCCCTCAATACGACTGCCCAGCAGCTGGATGGCATCCTGGCTGAGCTGCAGCCCCAGCGTGCGGGCACGCTGGGACAGCCATCCCGGCAATTGATCGGCCTCGATTGGCCAGATCTCCACCACCAGTCCCATTTTTTCGACCTGCTTGAACCAGGCGCTTTTCTTGGCACCGGCATCGAGCCGGTCAGCCATGATCAGCAGGACGTTGTCGGGGGCAGGGTTGTCGAGGTAGCGCTGCAGCAGGCCACTGGCTTTCTTGTCCAGTTTTTGGCTGCCGAGGCGCAGTTCGATAATCTTGCGTTCGGCGAATAGGGAGAGGGCATTGGCACTTTCCAGTACCTTTTCCCAAGCGAAACCGGCATCCACGTGCATCACTTCGCGTTCAGTAAAGTCGGCCTCGCGCAGTGAACGGCGAATACGGTCACAGCTTTCCGCGTGCTGCAGCGGCTCATCGCCGGTCACCATATAGACCGGCAGTGGAGCCTTGATACGTTGCAGCTGGGCAGAAAGCTGATCGGGCTTGGTTTTCATGTGGGTGTGTTCATGGAGCGGTTTGGATACTCAGGTACTGACGCACGATCTGCTGCGCCAGGTCCTGTTGCATCTGATACCGGATCAGCCCCTCCTGCGAGGAGCTGGCGGTAATGTTATCGCGGTCGTTGGTGTACACCCGTTCAGTGATCAGTCGACGTTCCGGGATCAACTCGCGATCATCCTGCTGCCGGTCGATAACGCGAAAGCGCACTTCTGAACGCAGTTCGTATTCGGCGGCATCGGCATTACCCGTCAGCGTGGCGGTGCGCCGGGTATGGCGTTCGCTGATGATCTCCAGCCGGTAGCGAGCGGCCGGTGTGAGATCGATGCGGTTGATCTCCAGCGCCCGGCGCAGTTCCGGCTCGATCTGGCTGGGCTGGCTGGCGCTCACCAGCGTCACCTGACGCAGCGCGTCGGGCACGTCGTAGAGTCCGCGCAGCTGGAAGCCGCAGGCCGTGAGCATTACGCTCATCAGCAGGGCGAACAACGGCAGTGTCAGGCGTGTACGCATGCTGGGCTCCCTTTTAGCCGACAACGAGGTTGAGCAGTTTGTTGGGCACGACGATTTTCTTGCGAATGGTCTTGCCTTCCATATGCTTCTGTACGTTTTCGCTGGCCAGCGCGGTGTGCAGAATGATGTCTTCATCCGCATCGGCTGGAACCGTGATCTTGGCGCGTACCTTGCCGTTGACCTGTACCACCAGTTCAACGCTGGCACGGGCCAGGGCGGCAGAATCCACCTCCGGCCAGGCCGCGTTCAGCAGGTCTTCGTTGTGGCCCAGTTCCTGCCACAGCTGATGGGTCATGTGCGGTACGATCGGCGCCAACAGGCGGATGGCGGATTCCAGCGCTTCGCGGGTGACCGCGCGGCCCTGTTCGCTGACATCGACAAAGCGGCCAATGGCGTTGGACAACTCCATCACTGCGGCGATGGCGGTGTTGAACGTCTGGCGGCGATCCATATCGTCGCTGACCTTGGCGATGGTTTCATGCACCTTGCGGCGCAGGTCACGCTGCTCTTCGGTGAGCGTATCCACGTCCAGTGTCGGCCGGTCACTGCCGGTCTGCAGGTGGTCGTGAACCTGTTTCCACAGGCGGCGCATAAAGCGATGAGCACCCTCGACACCGGAATCCAGCCACTCCAGTGACTGCTCCGGCGGGGCGGCGAACATCATGAACAGACGCACGGTGTCGGCACCGTAGCGGTTGATCATGACCTGCGGGTCGATGCCGTTGTTCTTCGACTTGGACATCTTCGACATGCCGTCATGGTTCAGTTCGCGACCCTCGGCGTCGGTGGCGCGGATGACGCGGCCCTTGTCGTCTTTCTCGATGTTGACGTCAGCCGGGGAGATCCACACCTGACCGCCTTTTTCATCTTCGTAGTAGAAGCTGTCGGCCAGTACCATGCCCTGACACAGCAGGCGCTTGAACGGCTCATCGGAATCGACCAGGCCTTCGTCGCGCATCAGCTTGTGGAAAAAGCGTGAATACAGCAGGTGCAGGATCGCGTGCTCGATACCGCCGATGTACTGATCTACAGGCAGCCAGTGGTTGGCCTGCTTCGGATCCAGCATGCCGTTCGGGTTCATGCTGGCATAGCGCGCGTAGTACCAGCTCGACTCCATGAACGTATCGAAGGTGTCGGTTTCGCGTTCGGCAGCACCGCCACAGGTCGGGCAGGTGGTGTCGATGAATGCACGCATTTTCTTGATCGGTGAACCTGAACCGTCGAACTCTACGTCAGTCGGCAGAACCACCGGCAGCTGGTCTTCGGGGACCGGTACCGCGCCGCAGCTGGAGCAGTTGACCACCGGAATCGGCGCGCCCCAGTAACGCTGACGGGACACGCCCCAGTCGCGCAGGCGATAGTTGATGGTGGTGCGGCCCTTGTTCTTGTTGGCCAGTTCCTTGGCAATTGCCTTGAAGGCAACGTCGAACTCCAGATCGTTGAAATTACCGGAATTGATCAGCGTGCCCTTGTCGGTGAAGGCTTCTTTCTCCAGGTCGACAACGATGTCGCCGTTGAGCGGGGCAATCACCTGCTGGATCGGCAGGCCGTACTTGCGGGCAAATTCCCAGTCGCGCTGGTCGTGGCCCGGTACGGACATGACGGCACCGGAACCGTAATCCATCAGCACGAAGTTGGCAGTCCAGACCGGCACCATTTCACCGGTCAGCGGATGCACCGCTTCAATGCCCAGCGCCATGCCCTTCTTCTCCATGGTCGCCATGTCGGCCTCGGCAACCTTGGTGTGGCGGCACTCTTCGATGAAGGCGGCCAGCTGCGGATTGTTCTCGGCGGCTTTCAGCGCCAGCGGGTGCTGGGCCGCGACGGCTACGTAGGTCACGCCCATCAGGGTATCCGGACGGGTGGTAAACACGTCCAGCTCACCGTAACCGTCGACGTGGAAGTTCAGTTCCACGCCTTCAGAGCGGCCGATCCAGTTACGCTGCATGGTTTTGACCTGTTCCGGCCAGTCGTTCAACTGGTCCAGATCGTCCAGCAACTGGTCGGCATAGTCGGTGATTTTGAGGAACCACTGCGGAATTTTCTTGCGCTCGACCAGCGCACCGGAGCGCCAGCCGCGACCGTCGATCACCTGCTCGTTGGCCAGTACGGTCTGGTCGACGGGGTCCCAGTTGACCTCGGCTTCCTTCTTGTACACCAGGCCCTTTTTCATCAGCTTGGTGAAGAACCACTGCTCCCAGCGATAGTACTCGGGGTGGCAGGTGGCCAACTCACGGGACCAGTCGTAACCGAAGCCCATCTGCTTGAGCTGGGTACGCATGTAGTCGATGTTTTCATAGGTCCACTTGGCCGGCGGTACGTTGTTCTTCATCGCTGCGTTTTCAGCGGGCAGGCCAAAGGCGTCCCAGCCCATTGGCTGCAATACGTTGCGGCCTTTCATGCGCTGGTAGCGGGACACCACGTCACCGATGGTGTAATTACGAACATGCCCCATGTGGAGTCGACCGCTGGGGTAGGGGAACATCGATAGGCAGTAGAAGGGCTCGCCTGCAGCCTGTTCGTCGGCCTTGAAGCTATCCTGGTCTTCCCAATGTTTCTGTACCTGGGGCTCGATATCCTGAGGGGTATATTGTTCGTTCATTATGGTCGGTTATAACTCGTCGGTGACAGGAACGCCGAACGGTCCGCAACGGTGTAAGCAGGGTTGCAGAGCCGGCACCCGAAATAAAAGTGAATGGCGCATAGCATACAATATTCAGCCAGTTGTCAACAGAGTGTCGGCATGTTCCGGCGCGTAATCATACTGACATTTAACTGTTGTATTTTGGTGGTAACCGTATCGTGCAGCGTTCGACGTTGACCGACACACTCCAGAACACCAGGGATGATAGCCAGCGTGAATACTACGTTTTTCGATCTGTTGTGGCAGCTCAAGCAGGAGCTTGAACTGAATGGCGCAGAAACGATCGACCTGCCGACCTTTATCGATGACCCCCAATACCGTCGCCGCATTCTGCAGGCTGCGGATATCAAGGCATTGAATCCGGCTTATCGCCAGATTCTGCCGGAACTGCTCGACAGTCAGCCTTTGAACATTACCCGACAGGTTCGCCGAGTACCGACGGTGAAGACACTGCACAGTGGCGGGCCGGTGCATACCGTGGAAAGCGGGCGCAAGGGACCGGGGTTCATGACCGGTCTGCTGATCGTGATGGTGCTGTTGGCGGGCGTCGCAGGGCTGGTGGAATTTACCGGTGACAAGGTGGTATCCGACCTGATCAGTACTGCAGGCATCAACCGTGGGCAGGACACTGCCCCGGTGGAGGCGGTAACCGCCGCCGCGACGGCGGCCGTAGCAGCGGGCGCATCGCGGGCTCCGGCTGCAGCCAGTGCTGAAGCGGTGGAAACCCTGTTCCGTCTGCATGGCTCCAATACCATCGGCGAGTCGTTGGCACCGGAGCTGCTGAAAGCGTTCTGGCAGCAGCAGGGCGCGCGGAATGTGCGGGTTGAACAGCAGGACATTGAGGTTGAGCGTGACGTACTGTTTTCGCTGCCGGGCAAGACGGCCCTGCAGCGGATTGAGCTCAAGGCCCATGGTTCCAGTACCGGCTTCAAGGGGTTGCTGAGTCGCGACGCCGACCTGGCGATGGCGTCACGCCGGATCAAGGATGCCGAGAAAACCCGCCTCGCACCGCTGTATGGCGACCTGAGCAGCGTCCGGACCGAGCATGTTGTGGGTATGGATGGTCTGGCCATCATCGTGCATCCGCGCAATCCGCTCGGCAGTGTAAATACGGCGCAATTGGCCAAGCTGTTCTCCGGCGAGATCAGCAACTGGCAGCAACTGGGCGGCCCGAATCAGCCGGTCCGGCTTTACAGTCGAGATGAAAACTCCGGTACCTGGGATTCCTTCAACAGCATGGTATTGAAAAAGCATGGGGTTGCGTTGTCGGCACAGGCCCGACGTTTCGAATCCAGCATGGAGTTGTCGGACCGGGTCAGTCAGGAACCCGGTGCCATCGGCTTTATCGGTCTGCCCTATGTGCTGCGGGCCAAGGCGCTGGCGGTTGCGGATGAAGCGGGGGCCTTGCCGGTCTTTCCCACGACCTTTACCGTTTCCACCGAGGACTACCCGCTGACCCGGCGTTTGTACATGTATGAACCGATGACGCTGGCCCTGAACAGCCCGGCCCACCAGTTCATCAATTTTGTCACTTCGGAAGAGGGACAGGAAGTTGTGCGCAAGAGCGGCTTCATCTCGCAGAACATCCAGCGCATTCAGCCGGTGTTGAGTCCTGAATTACCGGCTGAATATATCGCACTGACCCAGGGCGGGAGTCGCTTGTCACTGAATTTCCGTTTCAACAGTGGCACTTTCGATCTGGATAACAAGGCCCAGCGTGACCTGGAGCGCGTCATCCGCTTTTTTGAAAAGAACCCGGGCCAGCGGGCCGTGTTGATCGGTTTTTCCGACAGCACCGGCAGTGCCGGGCACAACCGCAAACTGTCGCAGCAGCGGGCCGGGATTGTGCGTGATCAGCTGCTGGCGCGGGGCATCAATGTGGCTGAAGTCCACGGTTTGGGCGAGTTGGCACCGGTTGCCTCCAATGCCTCGGCGACCGGGCGCGAACGCAATCGCCGGGTGGAAGTCTGGGTACGGGACCGCACACGTGCTCCGGCTCCGGCCAGTTAATGACCGGCATTGATCTGTACCCCTTCTGCTTAGCAAAATCGGTTATATACTGATATCAGATCCGTTGCCGCACACAGTGGCAACGGGAGTGCAGGAGTTGCCGATGAGCAAGCAAGAACAGAACGGGCCACAGCATTCCGAGCAGGCCCCCGCCGCGTACGACCGCATACTGGAACGACTGCGCAAGCGTCTGGACCGTGCCGGTGAAGTGAGCTGGGAATATCTGCAGGAGCAGATTGAGGAAGCGGCCGAAATCGAGCTGGCGGCAGAAGAGATGACCCGTGACGAGGTTGACCTGCTCAAGGCCTACCTGAGGCGGGATCTCAAGCAGCTGGGCTATTATGCGTATGGGACCGGTGAAGGCGTGGCCGCCTGGTTGCACTTCGATCTGGACATCCTGGAACATAAGCTGAAGCAGAGCCTGCTGGATCTGGCCGACAAGACCCGAGTGCAGCACGAGCTTCTGCGTGAGCAGCTGGCGCATGCAGAAGATCAGTATCTGGCCGGTGAAGTCAGTGCGCCGGGTACGTTGCGTTGCCTGCAATGCGGTGAGCAGCAGCAGCTGAAAGCCACCGACCGAATTCAGCCCTGTTCACACTGCGGTGCGGTGGTGTTCGAGCGCATTTCGCTGCCGTGGGCGCCAGTAGGCGAATAACAGCAACAGCAGGCACAGCAGCGCGACGGGAATGATGCCGTAGCGCTGCCAAGGGGTCAGGCCCTGCATCGGCACCACGTCATGACGCAGGCTGGTTTCCTGGTCCACAGGGGCCAGAGTGGCCACCTGCCCGTTGGGGCGGACAAAAGCGGTGAGACCATTATTGGTACCACGGATTAGCCAGCGGCCGTTCTCCAGCGCGCGCATGCGCGCAAGTTGCAGGTGCTGATCCGGGGCGATGGAGCGGCCGAACCAGGTGTCATTGGAGACCGTCAGCAGGATGTCACTGTCTTGGGACAGGGTGCGGACCAGTTCCGGGTAAGCGATTTCGTAACAGATGGCCGGAGCGATCCGATGGGTTCCCAGCTGCAGAGGGTCGATATCCTGTGTTGGCAGGCTGAAACTGGACATCGGCAGGTTGAAAAAGGCGATCAGGCCACGCAGCTGAGCTTCGAACGGCAGATACTCACCAAAGGGCACCAGTCGCTGTTTGTGGTACACATTCTGTCCGGCGGTAAAGACGGCAAGGCTGTTGTGGAAGCGTTGCCCGTGCGGGCTGTCCGGATCGGTTTCGACGTGAGGAAAGCCGCTGATCAGCGCCGTGCCGCGCGCATCAAGCCGGTCGATGAACGGGGTCAGCAAGGGGGCGGCCCGGTCGAAGATGGCCGGAATGCCGGTTTCCGGCCAGATAATCAGATCGGCATCGGCCACCGACTCGCTGAGCCTGATCTGATGCTGCAGAATAGCGGCCAGATTGTCTGGCTGCCACTTGGCCAGCTGCGGGATATTGGGCTGGATCAGAGCGACATCCAGTGTGTTGTTTTGTGGCTGGGTCCAGTGTTGCGGCAGCACCAGGGCAATCAGACCGAGCAGTAGCGCCGGAACCAGCGCCAACGGCCGGCGGTCGGCCAGTGTGCGGGCAAGGCCCGTGGCCAGCAGCACGCTGATGAGCGACAGCATCCACACCCCGCCCACCGGTGCCCAGCGTTGCAGCGGGGTATCCAGCCAGGCATAGCCGAGATAAAGCCAGGGGAAGCCGGTCAGCAGCCAGCTGCGCAGCCATTCAAACCCGACCCAGAGCACCGCAAATACCAGCCAGCGCTGACGTGCAGGCGTGGCCAGCTTGATAAAAAACCAGCCCTGCAGGGCAAACAACAATCCCAGCGCCACCACGAACAGGCCGGTGAGCAGGCTCGCCAGTGCGACCGAAGCACCGCCGTACTGGTGGATGCTGACATAGACCCAGGACACGCCGGCACCCCAGAAACCGGTGCCAAAGGCCCAGCCGCTGAAAAATGCGGTGCGGGCGCTTTGCCGACGCTGCAGCCAGTACAGCAGTGCCGGCCCCAGTACGACGAAAGGCAGCAGGTCAAACGGCGCCAGTGCCAGGGTAATGCTGGCCCCGCCAGCAAGTGCCAGCAGGGCGGATAGCCAGGGTGTTAGAGGGGGGCGAGAAGGCTTCACGTCAGTTGCGGATCACTTGCAGCAGGCGCAGTCGACGGTTGTCGGCGGCCAGTACCTTGAAGCTGAAACCCTCAATGTCGATCTGCTCATCCTTGGCGGGTAAATGACCGAAATGCTGGGTAATGATGCCGCCGATGGTATCGAATTCGTCATCGGAGAAACCGACATCAAAGTAGGCGTTGAAGTCTTCGATCGGGGTCAATGCCTTGACCAGAAAGCCGTTGTCGTCGAACGGCTTGATGTTGCCGTCATCGTCGTCGGCGTCGTGTTCGTCTTCAATCTCGCCAACAATCTGTTCCAGCACGTCTTCGATAGTGATCAGTCCGGCGATGCCGCCGTACTCATCGACCACGATGGCCATGTGGTTGCGGGTCCCCCTGAATTCGTTGAGCAGCACATTGAGGCGCTTGCTTTCGGGGATGAAGGTGGCCTTGCGCAGACATTGGCGAATGTCGAACTGGTCCAGCGTGCCGTCCAGCATGTAGGGCAGCAAATCCTTGGCCAGCAGAATGCCGAGCACTTCGTCGGGGTTTTCGCCACAGACCGGAAAACGGGAGTGGGCGCTGGAGATGATCACCGGCAGGAATTCGCGCGGTGTCTGGTTGACCTGCACCATGGTCATCTGCGAGCGCGGGATCATGGCATCCCGCACCTGCATTTCGGTGACCTGCATCGCGCCCTCGATAATGCTGTGGGCGTCGTTGTCGAGAATACCGGACTCGTTGGCTTGCAACAGAATCTCGCGTACATCTTCAAGACTGCGGGGTTCGTCCGAGAAGGCCTGGGTCAGTTTCTCCAGCCAGCTCTTTGACGTGCCGCCCGATCGGTCTTCGCTCATATAGGTCCTCTAATAGGCATACAGGCTGCCGGTTACACCGGTAGCGGTGGTTACTCGGCAACCTGATAGGGATCGGCTATGTTCAGCTGCGCGAGGAGGGCACGTTCCAGTGCTTCCATCTCCTCGGCTTCGTCGTCATTTATATGATCGAATCCGAGCAGATGCAAGGTTCCGTGTACCACCATGTGTGCCCAGTGATGCAGTTCGGCTTTCTGCTGCTCAGTGGCTTCGCGGGCGACGACCTCGGCACAGATCACCAGATCCCCCAGCAGCGAGACCGGTACGCCCGGCGGTACGTCGAATGGAAATGACAGCACGTTGGTGGGTGCGTCCTTGCCACGGTACTCGGCGTTCAAGGCCTGGCTTTCGTCCGGATCGACCACGCGGATACAGACTTCACCGTCCACCTTGCGGTCTTTAAGGACGGCTTCAACCCAGCGGGTGAAGTCTGCTGCGGTGGGCAGGTTAGGGGCTTCGATGGCGTACTGGATATCAACGGCGATGCTCATTGGGACGGCTCCTGTTCCTGGGCTTTTTCGTAGCGTTCATAGGCCTCGACGATGTGCTGTACCAGTGGGTGGCGCACAACATCCTTCGAAGTGAAGCGGGTAAAACCGATCTCCTTGACGCCATCAAGCACTTCCATTGCATGCAACAGGCCGGAACGGGTGCCCTTGGGCAGGTCGATCTGGGTATGGTCGCCGGTAATCACGGCGGTGGAGCCGAAGCCGATACGGGTCAGGAACATTTTCATCTGCTCGCGAGTCGTATTCTGGCTTTCATCCAGAATCACGAAGGAACCGTTCAGGGTACGACCGCGCATGTAGGCCAGCGGGGCGATTTCGATTACGTTACGCTCGATCAGCTTGGCGACCTTCTCGAACCCCAGCATTTCGTAAAGGGCATCGTACAGTGGGCGCAGATAGGGGTCGACCTTCTGGCTCAGATCGCCGGGCAGGAACCCCAGTTTCTCGCCGGCTTCCACGGCCGGGCGGACCAGCAGGATACGGCTGACCTCTTCGCGCTCCAGTGCTTCCACGGCACAGGCCACAGCCAGGTAGGTCTTGCCGGTACCGGCCGGGCCGATGCCGAAGTTGATGTCGTGGGTGCGGATCTGCTGCACGTAGTCCTGCTGTCTGCCGGCGTGGGGCTTGATCTGCAGTTTGCGGGTGCGGATGCTGTAGCGCTTGTCTTCGGCACTTTGCGCCTTGTCGCTGCGCTTGGGTGGCTGTTCCAGGCCGCTGTTGAGCAGCTGCAGGTGAATGCCTTCCGGGCTGGGTGCATCGCCCTGCAGAGCCTGGCGGTACAGCTGTTCCAGCAGCGCACTCATGGCCCGGGTGCTGTCGGCTTCACCGACCAGCTGGAAGCGGTTGCCACGGTTGCGGATTTCGATGCCGGTGCGCTCTTCAAGCAGCTTCAGGTGGGCGTCGAACTGACCGCACAGACTGGACAGGGCGGCCGGGTCGTTGGGTTCCAGCAGCAGGGTTAGGGCATGTTGAGTGGTCAATGCAGGGGCTCCTTCAGCCGGATCAATGGTCTAGCTCGGAACTGATCAGTTCACCGAGCAACGAGTTGGCATAGGCCTGCACGATACGCACATCGGCGAAGTGGCCGATCAGATCGGGATTATCACAGCGGAAGTTGACCACACGGTTGTTTTCGGTGCGGCCGGACAGCTGGCCCGGATCCTTCTTCGAATAGCCGTTGACCAGAATGCGCTGGGTGCTGTCGACCATACGCCGGCTGATCTGGAATGCCTGGGCGGTGATACGGTCCTGCAAAATTTTCAGCCGCTGCTTCTTGGTTTCCTCATCGACCGTATCCGGCAGGTCGGCGGCCGGAGTACCCGGACGGCGGCTGTAGATGAAGCTGAACGAGGCATCGAAACCGATCTCGGCGATCAGGTTCATGGTCGCTTCAAAGTCGGCATCGGTTTCGTTGGGGAAGCCGATGATGAAGTCGGAGGAAAAGCTGATCTCGGGACGCAGTTTCTTGATGCGACGCAGTTTGGATTTGTATTCGAGTACGGTATGGCCGCGTTTCATCGCCATCAGAATACGGTCGGAACCACTCTGTACCGGCAAGTGCAGGTGGCTGACCAGCTCGGGGACTTCGGCGTAGACGTCGATCAGACTGTCGCTGAACTCCACCGGGTGCGAGGTGGTGAAACGGATACGATCAATGCCGTCGATGGCGGCGACGCAACGGATCAGCTCGGCCAGATCGGCATGGTCGTTGTCATGGGTCGCGCCTCGGTAAGCGTTGACGTTCTGCCCCAGCAGATTGACTTCACGCACGCCCTGTTCCGCCAGTTCGACACATTCTGCCAGCACGTCATCCAGCGGTCGGCTGACTTCTTCGCCACGGGTATAGGGCACCACACAGAACGTGCAGTATTTGCTGCAGCCTTCCATCACCGAAACGAACGCTTCTGCACCCTCGACCTTCGGGGCCGGCAGATGGTCGAATTTTTCGATCTCGGGGAAGCTGATGTCGACGATGCCGACACCGCCATTACGGCTCTCGGTGATCATTTCCGGCAGGCGGTGCAGGGTCTGCGGGCCGAAAATCATGTCGACGTAGGGGGCACGGTCGCGGATTGCCTCGCCTTCCTGCGACGCGACGCAGCCGCCAACACCGATCATCAGTCCGGGCTTCTTGTCCTTCAGCTTGCGCCAGCGGCCCAGCTGATGGAACACCTTCTCCTGCGCCTTTTCACGGATCGAGCAGGTATTCAGCAGCAGGACATCCGCATCATCCGGATTGTCCGTCAACTCCAGTGCGTGGCTCTCGCCGAGCAGGTCCGCCATGCGGGAGGAGTCGTATTCGTTCATCTGACAGCCATGTGTCTTGATAAACAGCTTTTTAGCCATGAATCACCTGTGTAACCTGTGGGAATAGAACGAGAGCGGGTCTCGAAAGAGGGTCGAAATTATACCGAAGGGGCGCGGGATAAACCATAAACTGGTCAAGTATTATCCAGCCGGGTTGTGGCGGCACGTGGCCGGGAACACGTGGAAGGTGTCCCCGACGACAGAGCCGGTGTTACTGGGCAGCAGTCTTGATCCCGGTACCGCCGCAAGCGGCGTTACGCATGTGGCTCTGGTTGAGCAGAGCAAAGTTGTCGACGGTGTGATATTCAACGCTCTGGTCGGCAAAAATCAGCTCGGCACCTTCGATCTTGAAGCAGCCCAGATTGGGGTGCCGCCATACCTTTTTCCAGACCTTGTTGCCGACCTGCTCGCCTGGCACAAACGGACCGGCTACACGTAACCACGCGTTGCGGCGGCCACTCTTTTTCGAGTGTACCGGCTTGCCGCCACGGGTGAAGGCGCTGGTTTTGAACATGACGTATTGCAGCGTCTGCTCGGTACCATTGGTAAAGCTGATACTGGCATCACTGTTGCCGGCGGTGTGGTGATCACTGATCAACAGCACCGGCTGGGGCTCCGGCTCAGGAGCGGGCTGGACTACGGGAGCCGGTTGCTGCTTCTGGGCGCAGGCGGCCAGTAACAGGGTGGTGGCAAGCAGCCCGCCCAGGCGCAGGATGGAGGAGCGACGGGTATTCTGAGTGTGTTTTAACATGGATATCCAGATCCTTTAATACTGACGTTAGCCGACCGGCGGGCAAGCGCGCAGGGTACTGAGAGCCATCTTAATGCAGCCTGAGCCGTCTTCATACCGGTGCGATGGGCGGCAGCAGCGTTTTCGACGGTCGCCCTGGAATTTCACGCGCCAGACGCGGAACCAGATAGCCCGGCAGTACGGTCTGGAGTTGGCCGACCAGTCGGCGTGCCTGCTCATCGCTGATGTCAAAGTGTGCGGCACCGGCAACGGCGTCGAGCACGAATAAATAATAGGGCAGGATACCGTCACTGAACAGGGTTTCGCTGAGTGTTTTTTGTACAGCAACGCTGTCGTTGATGCCCTTGAGCAGGACAGCCTGATTGAACAGGGTAACACCGGCCTGGCGCAGCGGCTGCAGGCGCTCGCGAACGAGGGCATCTACTTCCTGAGGATGGTTGATGTGCAGGACCAGGGTGCTGCTCATGCGGCTGTCGGCCAGCATGTTAACCAGTTCGGGAGTCACCCGTTGCGGGATGACTACCGGCAATCGGGAATGGATGCGCAGCCGTTGCAGGTGCGGGATCTGTTCCAGGTCGGCAATCATGCGCACCAGGCGGCGGTCGGGCGTTGCCAGCGGGTCGCCACCGGAGAAGATCACTTCGCTGACCTGCTCGTGCGCGCGGATGTAGGCCAGTGCGGCCTGCCACTGTTCGCCGCCCAGCTGATTATCGCCATAAGGAAAGTGGCGGCGGAAACAGTAGCGGCAGTTGATCGCGCAGGCGCCGGACAGGATCAACAGCACCCGATCCGTGTATTTGTGGATCAGTCCTTGCGACTTGTTGGCAGCGGCTTCTGCCAGTGGATCGTGGCCGAAGCCCGGCACCTCCAGCAGTTCCTGCTGCAGTGGCAGGATCTGGCGCAGGAGCGGGTCGTCCTGGTCGCCTTTGCGGATGCGGCTCAGATAGGGGCGCGGAACCTTGAGCGCAAACTGGCGATCGGCCTGCAGTGCGCCCTGCAGCAAGTCTTGCGGCAGATCCAGTTCGGCCAGAAGTTGAGCCGGGTCGGTGATGGCGTGGCGCAGTTCGGTCTGCCAGTCAGCGGCGGCGGGGTGCAGCAGATTCATCGGAATGGGTCGCTCGGGGGGTGTGCGGATAGATTTGCCTGCATTCTCCTTTGCAGTAGAATGGCTGTCAATTTACGGGCCACCTGTCCGCTCGACGGTTGCCTGCCTTCGAATATCAGATCGCGGAACTTTCTATTTATGGCTAACTACTCCAGCAACCAGTTCAAAAACGGCATGAAAGTGATGATCGATGGCGACCCGTGCAGCATGGTCGATGTTGAATTCGTCAAGCCGGGCAAGGGCCAGGCCTTCACCCGTGTACGTCTGCGTAACCTGCTGACTGGCCGCATCTGGGAACGTACCTTCAAGTCCAACGAAAGCGTTGAAGGCGCTGACGTGATGGATCTGGACATGGAGTACCTCTACAACGATGGTGAAATGTGGCACTTCATGGACCCGAACTCGTTCGAGCAGTTTGCCGCTGACGCCAACGCCGTAGGCGATGCATCCAAATGGCTGAAGGAGCAGGACAAGAGCATCATCACCCTGTGGAACAATAACCCGATCAGCGTTACGCCGCCGAACTTCGTGGAACTGGAAGTGGTTGAAACCGATCCGGGTCTGAAGGGCGATACTGCACAGGGCGGCTCCAAGCCGGCGATCCTGAGCACCGGCGCGACCGTACGCGTACCGCTGTTTATCGAACAGGGCGAAATGCTGCGTATTGATACCCGTACCGGTGAGTACGTCAGCCGCGCGAACTAATCGTTCCGCCGCGGAGCCGTAATCCTTACTCGGCATCTGTTATATACGTCCAGAATGGCAGCTTCGGCTGCCGTTTTTGTGTATTGGATGTACGGACGGTATGCCGCAGACATAGGGATGCACTGGCGCGGCGTCCTTGAGATCACTTCATTGAACAACATTCAAGACAACCTCTGGCGCCCCGGCGCTCCTATCGACCACCTGCGTGCCCGTGCTCGAGTGCTGGCGCAGATCCGGCGTTTTTTCGCCGACCGTGACGTACTGGAGGTGGAAACCCCGGTGCTGTCTCACTGCGCGGTGAGTGATCCGTTCATCGACAGCCTTGAGGTCAGCTTTGGCTTCCAGCCCGGTATCGAAGACGAGCGTTTGTATCTGCAAACCTCACCGGAATACGCGATGAAGCGTCTGCTGGCGGCGGGCAGCGGTGACATTTACCAGATGGCCAAAGTGTTCCGCAATGGAGAGTCGGGGCGGCGACACAACCCTGAATTCACCATGCTGGAGTGGTACCGGCTTGGCCTGAATGACCGTCAGCTGATGGATGAGGTGGCGGCGCTGGTGACCGCCGTGGTTCCCGCGCTGCCGGTGCGCTACCTCAGCTATGCCGAGCTGTTCGAGCGCGAACTTGGGCTGGACCCGCACCGTGCTACGCGAACACAACTGCAGCAGTGCTGTCGTGATCACGTGGATGCCCCCTTTGATGATGATGACCGCGACACCTGGCTCAACCTGTTGATGTCTCACGTGTTGGAACCAAGGCTGCAGGGGGCGGTTTTTATCCACAGCTACCCGGCGTCGATGGCGGCCCTGGCACAGGTAAGGGAAGACGAGCAGGGCCGGCAGGTGGCCGCGCGTTTCGAGCTCTTTGTCGACGGGGTCGAACTGGCCAACGGCTACCATGAATTGACCGATGCCGCCGAACAGGCCCGACGGCTGGACGCAGACCAGCAGCAGCGCGCCGCATTAGGCTTGCCGCAGCGCCCGCTGGAAACCCGGCTGGTACGGGCACTGGAGGCCGGGATGCCTGACTGTGCCGGTGTCGCACTGGGCGTTGACCGGCTGGTCATGCTGACACTGGGTGTGGATAACCTGGAGCAGGTGATATCGTTCATGCACGCACATGCGTGACATTTTTCAAGGAGGTGAGCAGTGCTTAATAGCATAATGGCAAAAATCGGTATTGGGGCCGCGCAGGTGGATACGGTACCGGACAGCATTGATGTGACTCAGGGCGGACGGGTTACCGGCAGTATCCGTATCAAGGGCGGAAATGCCGAGCAGCAGATTGACCGCATCGAACTTAAATTGATGACCGAAGCCAAGCAGGAAGTGGATGACACTCAAGTGCGCACAGGCCATATGCTGGCG
Source organism: Marinobacterium halophilum (assembly GCF_003014615.1). Taxonomy (GTDB): domain Bacteria; phylum Pseudomonadota; class Gammaproteobacteria; order Pseudomonadales; family Balneatricaceae; genus Marinobacterium; species Marinobacterium halophilum. The sequence continues at coordinate 105,615 of NZ_PYGI01000016.1, forward strand.
CATTATGTGATCGATGAAGCGTTTGTATTGGCGGCCGGAGAAGAGCGTTCACTGCCGTTTGCCATTGAGCTGCATCCCGAAACCCCGATCACGGTGGTGCCCGAGGGCTATAACGAAAGCAAGGTGTGGCTCGAAACCAGCCTGGATATCGATTTTGCCATCGACCCACGTGATCAGGATTTCCTGCGCGTACATCCGGCACCAGTGGTGGCCGCGTGCATGCGCGGCATGCAGGAGGCGGGCTACCGTCAGGTGAAGGCGGACGTGGAAAAGGGTTTTCTGTCCGGTCAGGGCTTCCGCTCCACCAGCGGCATCTACCAGGAGCTGGAATATAAACCCGGCGGCTTTGGTCTGGGCTGGAACCGGATCAAGGAAGTGGAGCTGTCGTTCATCTACCGCAGGGATGCCGTGCATCTGATTGTTGAGCTGGACCGCTCCTTCTCCGGCGACGGTTACCGCTGCCTGACCCTGCGCCCTGATGCGAATGACGACGAAGTCCGCACGCTGCTGGCAGGGTTGCTGCAGTAAGCGTGTGGCACAAGGGTGGCGGCGCATAATAGCTCACCACCCTTTATATGGACACCGAGTTACAGGCTCTCGATAATATTGGCCAGTCGCATATCCCGAACCAGGTCGGATGTGCGATGAACTTCCTCTCCGTTTTTAAAAACGACCAATGTTGGATAGTTTTTAATATTATATTTAACGAATGCAGTATTACTGGTATCAATCAGGCTTGTAATGCGTATATCATATTTTTTAATATAATCATCCAAATCGGATTGGACTGTCCACAGTCTGGATACCACTAGCATCCAGTTAACCGAATTGTATTTGCTGGCAAGCTTATTAAATTCTACTTGTGATCTTGAGCAGTTTTCAGAAGCTTCAGGTCTTGTTTCCTTCAGATACCAGTCACACCATGTTGACGTAAAATATATGGCTGTTGGTTTTTTAGTGTATATGGGTAAATCAAGTGTTTGTTCTTTTTTTGAGAAAACAGCATGTGAAACATGTTCTGTTTCTGACTGGTTAGCCAGTAAATGAAGTTTTTTATCCAGGGATTCATCCGCCTTGTGCCCCCTGTGTACCAGATTAATGTTTTTATCAAATAGAAGGTGGTACGGCGTACCAATAAATTGGAATGCCTGAGCTACCTCTCCATCTGTATCATACGCAGAAGCCATTGTAAGCTCGTATTCTTGGGCTACCTTGTTGATATCTTCAACGGTGTCATTGATGCCAATGTTAATACTGATAATTTTTATTTGATCGCCATACTCTTCTTGAGATTCTTGAAAGTGGGGCATCTCCTTGATGCAAGGCTGGCACCAGCTTGCCCAAAACTTGAGGTAAACCGGTTTTTTATCCCTGTACTCTTCTAATGTGATGGTATTGCCATTTAGCAGTGCAATTGGAGTATTGAGTATTTTGTCAGGAACGTCTGCCATGGTCGTAAATGAGGTAAACGTCAACGTAGCAAACATGAGTTTTAGTCTTAACATTTTTTAAATTCCATGAATAAATTGTGTTTGCTACGGGTGAGTGTTTGAACATTTGGCCCCATCATTAGATGGGGCCGGTCGAGCCCATAGACCTTCGACAATGGCCGACCAGGCTTCGCCACGCGTAATCACCACCAACAGCAGCAGCCCGCCGGGTATCAGCACTAGAGCCAGCAGGGGTCTTAGTACATAGCAAAATATGATGAGCGTGGGTGCCATGATCACCCATGCGCCGATTTGGTGAAGCATCGTTTTCATCGTTTCGTCCTCCATAATTGAGCATGCTCATAAAATACATTGAGCGCGCTCAATTCTCAAGCCCGGGCAGGTTACAATCGACATGCCACCTGATAGGATCTGTCTGCGGAGGAAAGGACAGCATGCAGTCAAAACGAGAACGAACACGAGCTCGAATTCTACAGGCCGCCTGGAATTTGTTTCAGGAGAGTGGCTATCAGCCCACGAGTACGCGCCAGATTGCGCGCGCAGCTGAGGTTGCGGACGGTACGGTATTCAGCCACTTCAGCACTAAGCTGGAAATACTGAAAGCAGGGGTTCAGACTCAGATAAAACAGGTAATTGAGCAGGCAGATGCGAGCCTCAAAGGCTGCACTCCGGAAGATCGTTTGCTGCACTATGCCAGGCATCTGTATCCCTTTTACGCCGAGCAGGCCGAGTTTAGTCGTGAGCTGTTCAAGGAGATTCTGTGGCATCAGGACGAGTTGCGGCCACAGATAGAAGCATTCATGTTCAAGCTTTTTGACGCGCCTGTTTGTGAAAGAGAGCAGGTGTACGGGCAGGTATTGATGGATTGTTACTTTATGACGTTACTGGATGGGCTTGGAGCTGAAGAGGTCAGTGCTTCTCTGATGCAGGAGCGACTGACACAGAAGCTGGCATGCTTCACCTCAAAATGAAGGGGATTACAACGTTTGGACAAATGCCGAAGCTCTGATTCATCTGTAATAGCCTAAGTATTTTGGAGATCCAGGCCGGTGGCTGCTTTTCCGCACTTAGGGTTTCCAATGCAAATATAACGGGCTCTACTCCGTCAGTACGAGAGGCACAGAGAGACATCAGTTCCTATTTGATGGAGCAGTACAACGGGTAACGGCCGCATCAGTACAACTAGGGACTGTGGCTTGCTGTGGTGGAAGAAAAACTTAACTTACGGTCCGGTATTAGCTGACCACTACATGTCGATCCGAGGGAGTCATCTCGTACGCATACACTATACAGCTTCTAGAGAAGGCCCGCCGAGCTGCTGTGGAAACCATGGTTAAGAGGCCGCAGCAAAGCACTCATCTGCGGCAGCCCCGTCCAAGTGCCACCACATGTGGGTGAATGCATACAAAATCCTATGATGTCTCTCATTGGCGACTTTATGTTACATTACGGCCCTTTATACCACTTATGATGTGGATATTGATTATAGGACCGTCGCCAGCAGCCTGGCGACAATTCAGAGGATTGAAAATGGACGTAAAACAAGTTGCGCGCGCGGTTTCCCTTGCCTGTGTGCTCAGTATTGGTGCCGGGTGTATGTCAACGGCTCCGACCAAGCCTATTGCTGATCAGGTAGCTGAAAGATCTCAAGTGACGTTTCCCGCTCTCTCAGGCAAGTCCGTTATCTTGGACGTCGATCTTTTCCAGAGATCTTGGAAAAACTCTGGGATTCACACCAAAGGTCAAAGTTACACGGCCGATGATGTCGAAGTTAAGGCTGTCGAACGTGTAGATGATGACAACATGACTCAAAACTGGGTTGTGCAAGATGTGCGCTTATCTCTCAAAACCAATGAACAACTCGACTACTTTGAACAGTCGGTGAAATCCTCACTGGCTCGGTCGGGGGTATCGCTTGTGAATCAGGATGAGTCTGATTACACGTTGGAAGCACAATTAACATTTGGGCCGACACCCGCACCTGCTTTCGGGTCATACAACCTTGGTAAATCGCTAGGAATGGGGCTGCTAACGCTAGGGTTGGGGCCGGATTCCCACAGTGCCGTGACTGACTTTGACGTGCTTTTTCGACTTAAAGATGCATCGGGGCATGTCGTCAGCGAGTATTCCAAGAGCGTGCAACAGGAGGAGGAGCTGATGAAACATCCTCTGAATATTTCAAGAGATTCACAAGTTCTGGATAGTGCGATGAAGTTATTCCAGACAAGCCTTGAAGCACAGCTTGAGGCGTTTTCGGCAGAGGTGTCTCGTAACTGCAGCAATTGCCAAGTACTCACTCAGCAAGCCAAGCCTGCAAGCAGCCTCACAGGCAACTTGTAATCAACAGCATTAGTCAGGGAGTCATATTTCATGCAACATGCTAAAACCCTGCTGGCTGGGTGCTGATTACATTCAGTGCATTCATGATTTTCAATGGCGCGCTTTTCTACTCAAATACCTCTGGCATCGTCAGGGGTACAGAGTTTCATATGCTGATACACTATTGTAAACCAGCTGGGTACCGTGATGGTTTGGCTCGGCCTTTTGGCTGTTTGGTTGGTACTACCGGCTAAAGTGCCGGGGTCTCGCGATGCTGAAAGAATTGTACCAAGCAGTAGTGGAGTTCCCAGTCTTGGGCGTGTTGAGCCTAAACTTTAACTGGATATATCCTAGATTGCCATCATAAGTGACACACGCCTGCCCGCCAGATATTCCAACGGAGAAATATACTCTAACGCTTTTCTTGGTCGCGCGTTAATCAAA
>NZ_PYGI01000017.1 GCF_003014615.1 Marinobacterium halophilum
GCTGAAATGGGGCGTTTTTCATAGCGGCCACCCTTAAAGCTTATGGCTAATACTTTAAGAATGGCAGATCTTCAACAGTTTACTCAGACATAGCCAAAAAAAAGGCGCCCAGAGGGCGCCCAAGGGCTTAGAGCATGAGGTCTAAAACAGGTTACATCTGCCCGGTTTCTTCGTAACGCTGATGCCAGCTCAGCGCTTCTTCGAGCAGATGCGGTGTGTGCATGCCGCGACCGGAGTGCAGCGCGCGCTCGTAGTAGTCGATCAGCGCCGGACGGAAATCCGGGTGCGCACAGTTGTTGATGATTTCATGGGCCCGCTGGCGCGGTGACAGGCCACGCAGATCTGCCAGCCCCTGTTCGGTGACGATGATCTTGACGTCGTGCTCGGTGTGGTCGACATGGGAGACCATCGGCACAATCGAGGAGATGGCACCATCTTTGGCCGTTGATGGCGACACGAAGATCGACAGATAGCCGTTACGGGCGAAGTCGCCGGAACCGCCAATGCCGTTCATCATCCGGGTACCCATGATGTGGGTCGAGTTGACGTTACCGTACAGGTCACATTCGATCAGACCATTCATCGCAATTACGCCCAGACGACGGGCCAGCTCCGGGTGGTTGGAGATGTCCTGCTGGCGCAGAATGATCTTGTCGCGGTAGAAATCGATATTCTCGTCGAACTCTTCAATGCCAGCCGGACTCAGCGAAAAGGCGGTCGCGGACGCCACTTTCAGGGTGCCGGACTTGAGCATTTTCAGCATGCCGTCCTGGATAACCTCGGTGAAGGCGGTCAGACCCTTGTAAGGGCCGGAATCCAGGCCTTCGAGTACGGCGTTGGGGATGTTGCCCACACCGGACTGGATCGGCAGCAGCTCTTTCGGCAGACGACCCAGCTCGATCTCCTTGTTGAAGAAATCGAGAATATGGCCCGCGATCTTCTTGGAAACATCGTCACTCGGCTTGAACGGCGAGTTACGGTCGGCTGCAGCGGTTTCCACCACGGCGATCACTTTTTCCGGCGGGCACGCCAGGTACTGTTCGCCGATGCGGTCAGCCGGATCGGTCAGCATGATCGGCTTGCGGTTCGGCGGCAGTGCGGTGCCGTAGTAGATGTCGTGCATCCCCTCCAGCTTGGCGTTCTGCTTGGAGTTGACCTCGATAATGATCTTGTCGGCCTGCTCGATCCAGGTCTTGTTGTTACCAATGGAGGATGACGGAATCAGGCTGCCATCTTCGCGAATCCCGGCCACTTCGATCAGGGCGATATCCATCTTGCCGAGGAAGCCGGACCAGGCATACTGGGACACCTCGGAAAGGTGGTAATCGACATAATCCATGGTGCCGTTATTGATGCGGCTGCGGCAGATGGGGTCGCTCTGGAATGGCAGGCGCATTTCGATGCCATCGACTTCAGCCAGCACGCCATCCAGTTCCGGCGCAGTAGAGGCACCCGTCCAGACACTGATACGGAATGGCTTGGCATTCGGCTGCGCATTCAAATAGCGAATACGTTCGGCCAGAGCACCTGGTACGGCTTTTGGATACCCGGCACCGGTAAAGCCACTCATGCCAACCTTGGCACCCGCCGGAATCATTTCGGCGGCTTCTTCGGCACTCATCAGACGTTTGCTGAGGACCGGACAGAGGATTCTTGAAGTATCAGACATATCAAATCTCATGTCATATTGTTGACAATCTTGTGGTTCAGACTGATGTCTGTTTTCTGCACAAGAGTGAAGGTGTGCCATTCTATCAGCGATTTCGCGGGTTTTAAGTGGTGGCAGGGGCAGGATAGTAGTTCTTTAGTCTAGGATTGGCAAAATATTGTAGACATTGTTGCAGTTTAATGGAAACTAAGTTGCACTATGCGCAACCTCTTTTCTGCTGAAGCATCGAAACACCCTGATTCGATGGCAGACAGCAGCGCATAAAAAAACGGGCCGATACGGCCCGTCTTGTCGAGGTGGCTGGTGCAGCGTTAGCCTTAATCGGTTGCGGGTTTCTTTTTCTTCATCATCGGCATTGAGCCATCGCCCAGTGACGGTTTATTGCTTGGGCGCTTGCCTGCCTGCTTGACGTTACGCTGGCGCTGCTTGTCGGCCGGTTTTGCGGCTTTCCGGTCACCCTTGCCATCAGTCTTGCGTTTCTTGGTGCCGGCAGCCTTGCCGGAGGCCTTGATTTTCTTCGGCCCCTTGTAGCTGCCTTCCACACCTTTCAGCCGGCGGCGCTCGAAACTCAGTTTCAGGTAACGCTCGATGCTCGACATCAGGTTCCATTCGCTGTGGTCGATCAAGCTGACGGCCAGACCCTTGTTGTCCTGACGGCCGGTACGACCGACCCGGTGCAGGTGCTCGTCACCGCTGCGAGCCATGTCGAAGTTGATCACCATATCCAGTCCCTGAATATCAAGGCCGCGGGCCGCGACATCGGTGGCAACCAGAATATTGATCTTGCCTTCGCGCATCAGGTTCATGACATGCTTGCGTTCATCCTGGCTCATGTCGCCATGCAGCACGCCGGAGCGGCGGTTCTGGCGTTGCAGACTTTTGGCCAGCCACTGTGCCTTGAGGCGCGTGTTGCTAAAGATGATGACCTTGTCGAATTGCTCGTTGGCCAGCAGCCATTCGACCAGACGTTCCTTATGCTTGTCGTCATCCGCCAGAATGATTTGCTGGTGGATGTTTTCCTGACCGCTCTGATGGGTGTTGAGCATCAACTCCTGCGGTTCGTTCAGAATTTCCGGCAGCAGTGCGCGCACGCCACGGTGACTCAGTGTGGCCGAGAACAGCATGGACTGACGCTCCTTGCGGCAGATCTCGGCAACGGCCATGACTTCATCACGGAAGCCCATGTCGAGCATGCGGTCGGCTTCGTCCAGTACCAGGAACTCCAGGTCCGCGAAGTCCATGGTTTCGCGTTCCAGGTGTTCTACCAGGCGGCCGGGCGTGGCGACCAGAATTTCCGGGTTCTTGCGGATCTCGGCCGCCTGTTCCTTGAAGCTGGTACCGCCACACACGGTCATGGTGGTGATGCGGGTAAACGCCGCCAGATCTTTGACCGACTGACAGACCTGTTCGGCCAGTTCGCGGGTTGGCGTCAGGATCAGACCGCGAGTCCCGGTATTGGGAGAGGGGTTGTCCAAAAAGTGTTGCAACATCGGTATGACAAAGGCCAGCGTTTTACCGCTGCCCGTCTCGGCACCTACCATCAGGTCCTTGCCTTCAAGGGCCGGCGGCAGCGCGGCCAGCTGGACGTCTGTGGGTTTGGTAAAGCCAAGGGTATCGATCGCCTTGAGCAGGCGGTCATGAAGCATCAGGTCAGCAAACACGTAATCTCACTCGATTGAAATCAGTTATGCCCATGCTAGCAGAAAAGCGGTTGTCTGGCTGCGCAAGGTTAAAAAATGAGCGTTGATATTCACGCCTTGAATGCGGGCGCTTTGGCCCGATTGCCCCCGCTCTGTTCATGGGGTTGTCCACAAATGCTGTGTATGCTTTTTTTGGGGATTGAAAGAGCTGTATCCGTGGTGCTGTCTGGTAATGCTTTATATAGTTTTTAGCTATCGCTTTGTTTTATTTAGTTGATTTTACTAATAATCATCAGTCGGGCATTCTGTACCCATCAATCGAACAACAGGAGAGTTTCAGATGCTGAGCAACCGCGAAGGAAAACGAGTTCCGGATGTTACCTTTCATACTCGTGTGAACAACAACTGGGTCGATGTCACCACGGATGATCTGTTCAAGGGCAAGACGGTTGTACTTTTTTCATTGCCGGGGGCGTTTACGCCGACCTGTTCCAGTACCCACTTGCCGCGCTACAACGAGCTGGCACCGGTATTGAAAGCCAATGGTGTGGATAACATTATCTGTCTATCGGTGAACGACCCGTTCGTAATGGGTGCCTGGGCCGAAGACCTGCATGCCGAGAACATCTACATGTTGCCGGATGGTAATGGCGAGTTCACCGATGGCATGGAGATGCTGGTGGACAAGCACGAGTTGGGCTTTGGCAAGCGCAGCTGGCGTTACTCGATGCTGGTAAAGGACGGCGTCATCGACAAGATGTTCATCGAGCCGAACAAGCCGGGCGACCCCTTTGAAGTGTCCGATGCCGACACCATGCTCAACTACATCAACCCGCAGGCCAAGTGTCCGCATCGAATCACCATGATCAGCAAGCCGGGGTGCTCACACTGTACCCGTGCCAAGAAGGCATTGAATGATCGTGGCATGAAGTTCGAGACGATCGAACTGGGTACGCACGGCATCAGCTTCTCCAGCCTCAATGCGTTGAGCGGACGGGGGACAACACCACAGGTGTTCGTGGATGGCGAACTGATCGGGACGGCGGATGAGCTGGAAGCCTGGCTCGCGACGCAGGCCTGATATCTTGAAGGGAATGTAACCGGAGCCTGGCTCCGGTTTTTTTTGTCCCAATGTCCAGCGGCAGAGGGCGTGAGTCTCTGTTACATTGTGAACAATCAGCTGTTGCTGTGATGTTGTCACTGTTGAGCAAAGAGGATGGCGCTCCGATGACCCGGCGTATTACCGTATCAATACTACTATGTCTGTTGCTGGCCGGTTGTGCCGGTACTCCTGCCCGTTTTGACTCTGTCTCTCATATTGATGACCCTGTGCGTAACCGTTTGCTGCTGGTGTATGCCGAGTGGGCGGGTACGCCTTATCGATTTGGTGGCGAAAGCCGTCAGGGAGTGGACTGTTCCGGGTTTATCAAGCAGGTCTATTGGCGACTGGATGGGCAGCAGTTGCCCCGTACTACGGCCCAGCAATCCGGTCTTGGCGTTTCGGTTGCCCGTGAGCATCTGCAACCGGCTGATCTGGTGTTCTTCAAGACCGGCTGGAAGCAGCGTCACGCTGGCATCTATTTGGGAGGAGGGGAGTTCATGCATGCATCCAGTCAGCGTGGTGTAATGATTTCACGTCTGGATAACCCCTATTGGCAGGATGCCTGGTGGATGGCCAGACGGATGCCGCTGGCCGTAAAAACCGACTTATAAACAGGGTGGATAACGGGAAGGTCGGGTCTTGCACAAATGACATGTTAATGTGCATGAATCTTCTTGATTATTTGTTCATGGGCATCTTTTGGTTAATAAATAACCAGTCGCACAGGCTTGACAAAGAGCGATTGTCAAAAACTATCACCCGGTCGATCAAGAAATGAACGCTTTTTTAAAATCATTTAAAAACAAAGTGTTATGTATGATTTTTTAGGGATGTCCAAAACTTATCCTGTGGGTTGTACACAGATTATGTGAGCAAAAATATTCGTGTTTTCAACAGTTGGGTTGAGTTGTTACCGCTGTGGGTAAAAGTGTGTACTGAATCCTGATGTGCATGGCAGGGGCCTCATGGATAGACAGGATTGTGCCGGTTGTCGACGGGATGTATTGATCTGGGCAGTCCCGTCGCTTGGTGCAGATAGGATAAAATGTGACGTTACAACATGGAGGGTGCTTGCCCGTGAAAATTCAGCGTTGCCTGCTGTGGCTGCCTAGTGTGCTCTCGCTCTTGCTGATTACCGGGTGTTTGTCGGCACCGACGCCGCCGATCAAGCTGGGCACCAATCTCTGGTCGGGTTATGAACCCCTGTACGTGGGTCGTGCACAAAGCTTGTTGGCGGAAGACGAAGTTGCGCTGGTCGAACTGCTTTCTGCCAGCGAGGTGATGCGTGCCTTCCGTAACGGTGCCATTGATGCCGCTGCACTGACCCTCGATGAAGTCATCAGTTTGCGCCATTCGGGGTTGAAGCCGGTGATTATTCAGGTGGCGGATATATCAAGGGGGGCCGATGTGATTCTCGGACGTGAAGGGATGCGGACAGTGAGTGATCTCCGAGGACAGCGCGTGGGCGTTGAAGCAACGGCTCTGGGGGCCTACATGCTGTCCCGTGCCCTGAGTCTGCATCAGCTGTCACTGGATGAAATAGACGTGGTTCACCTTGAGGTCAATGAGCATCGGGATGCCTTTCTGCGGGGCACGGTGGATGCCGTAGTGACCTTCGAGCCGGTGAGTCAGCAGTTGCTGGAGGCTGGTGCTGTCAGCTTGTTTGATTCCTCAATGATTCCGGGCGAGATTGTGGATGTGCTGGTGATGCGTGAGGGCTTGCTGGACAGTCATCATCATCAAATTCAGCACCTTATTACCGCTTGGCAGCAAAGCCTTGTGTGGATACGTGAGCACCCTGATGCTGCGGCCGCACAGATGTCAAAACGGCTGAAGTTGACGCCTGCCGAGGTGCTGCAGAGCCAGTCGCTGCTGGAAATGCCAAATGCAGCACGCAGTGCCGACATGATGCGTGGTTCACCCTCGGCGTTGAGGCGCCAGGCTGAGGCATTGGCTGCAAGCATGCACGCGCACAAGCTGATCGACACCCTACCTGACCTGGAGGGGCTGGTGTACAGCCGTTACCCTGACGCATGACCTTGATGAGTGCATTCCCGTTGCGCCGCCTGATACCGGCAACCATCCTGATGTTTGCAGTCTTGATACTGCTACTCGCGTTTGCCGTGATCAAACCATATGTGGGCGAGCTGTTGTACCAGAACATGGAGTCGAGTCTGCGTTCGACCCTGAACCGGTTGCAGGGGACAACAGAATACCTGCTCAGCAAAGGTGATCTGGAAGGCGTGCGGCGTGAAATCGCCGCCACCAGCGCCCACCGAGAGGTCAAGCACCTGCTGGTGGTGGATGCCGGGGGGAAGGTGATCGCGTCCAGTCGGCTGGCCTATGTCGGTCGGCCGCTGACGGAGTTACCGTTACATTACGAACGCTCTTTGATCGAAGAGATCAGGCACGGGTGGGCACCGGCCTACCATCATCAGCATGACGGCGAGAATACCATCTACGGTGCCGCCCCTTTCCTGTACCGGGACCCGGGCAGCGGGTTTCGGGAGCGGCAAGGCATGGTCATGGTTGAGGTTAACGTCGACCGTACACTGAGTCAGGTATTTCACCGTCTGGACCAGTTGTTTCTTTGGGTCGGCATTATTGTAATCGTGCTTGCAGCATTGGCCTGGCTGCTGGTCGAGCGCGCCGTCAGCAGACGCCTTGGCCAGATTACCCGAACCGTACGCGGGTTGGCTGCCGATGATCTGAGTTGCCGGACCGGGCTGGAGGGGCGTGACGAGTTGAGCCAGATCGGTCGCATTCTCGATCAGATGGCCGAACGCCTTGAACAGAATCGCTACCAGCTGTTGAAGGCCAATCAGCAGATGGAGAACATTCTTCGCTTTATTCCCTCAATGGTCTATATCAAAGACCCGGATGGACACTATCGTCTGGTCAATGAGCGTTTTATTCAAGTACTGGGAGAACCCAGTGAAGCTGGCACCACGGTGTTTGACGTGATGCCGGAACCTTATGCCAGCCAGATAGCCGCCCGTGATCGTGAGGTGCTGGACGAAGTCGAGGCGCGCCAGTTTCAGATCAGCTTTCCGGTGCAGGACGAGATGCATAACTGGTTCATGGTGAAGTTTCCGTTGGTGGATGAAGCGGGTCAGGTCTATGCCATCTGCACGGTAGCGACCGACGTGACCGAACAGGAGCGCAACGAGAGTCTGGCACGGATCGCACAGCGTATTTTCGAGCACACCACGGAAGGTATCATGATTACCGATGCCGACAATCGCATCGTTGACGTTAACCCGTCACTGGTCGAGATGACCGGTTATGGCCGTTCCGCGCTGATTGGCCAGTCGCCCGCGCAACAAAAATCCGGTCGCCAGGACGCATCCTTTTACCAGCGCATGTGGGAGGCGGTGGCTACCCGCGGCAAATGGAACGGCGAGCTGGTAAATCGGCGTGCCAATGGCAGCCTGTACCCGGTGCGTCTGTCGATCAGTACGATTATCGATCGCCACGGTAAGCTGGATGGCTATATCGGTATTTTTCAGGATATCACCGAAGAAAAACAGTCCGAGCGTGACCTGTACCAACTGGCCTATCACGACACCTTGACCGGCCTCTACAACCGCACTGAGTTCATGCGCATGGTGAATGATGCCCTGTGTCGTGGCGAACGGTATGCGGAATCCTTTGGGTTGCTGTTCATCGATCTTGACCTGTTCAAGGAGGTGAATGACCGTTTTGGTCATGCTGCCGGTGACCGCTTGTTGTGTCAGGTTGCCGAACGCTTGCGCCACAGCTTGCGGGAAACCGATCATGCGTTCCGTCTGGGCGGGGATGAATTCACTGTATTGCTGCCGCAGCTGAAACAGGATGCTGACCTGGCGGTGGTTGCTGAAAAGCTGGTGAAGCAACTGCACCGTCCGTTCCGTATCGATGAGCAGGATGTACAGATCGGCTGTAGTATTGGTGTGGTCAGCTACCCGCGTGACGGTATCGATCGGGATACCCTGCTGGGGCATGCGGATGCGGCGATGTACTTTGCCAAAGAGCAGGGGCGTGGTCGCTATGCGTTCTTCGACCCGCAGATCAATGCGCGCAACCAACGTATCATGAAGATCAAGGCCGGGCTTGGCCAGGCGCTGGTACGTGATGAAATCAGTGTGGTGTACCAGCCCCGAGTCACCCCGGATACGGCTGTTGTGGTTGGTTACGAGGCTCTGTTGCGCTGGCACAGTGGAGAGCTAGGGGCGGTCTCACCGGCGGAATTCATCCCGGTGGCCGAAAGCACCGATGCGCTTGACCAGATCACCGACTGGCTGCTGCGCCAAGTTGTACGGGACCTGTCCAGCGAGGTGCTGAGTGGCAAGCAGATCAGCATTAATCTGTCGCCGCGTCAGTTCCAGACCGGCAACTGGGCCGAGATGTTGCGGACCACGATCGAACAGCATCACCTGCTGCCCGAGCAGTTCTGCATTGAGGTGACAGAAAGTGCCCTGGTGGAAGATTTCAACGCCACTGCGCATCAGTTGGAAGAGATGCAGGCGCTGGGCGTAGAGGTCGCCATTGATGATTTCGGTACCGGTTACTCTTCACTGGAGTATTTGAAGCGCCTGCCGATCGATTATCTCAAGATTGATCGTTCGTTTGTCAGGGACATTGAAACTGATGCCGATGACCGAGTCATTGTCGAGACAATTATCGTGCTGGCCCATTCACTCGGACTACAGGTGGTCGCTGAAGGGGTTGAAACGCGAGCGCAGGCAGATTTTCTTCAGGCGCGAGGTTGTGATGAACTGCAGGGGTATTTGTTCTCGGCTCCCCGTCCATTGTCCGAATTGGGTTTACAACAGGTAAAAATGTAACCAATTCGGCATGTTATGTGATTTTTTTAGGTGATGTGCTTGACAGAATTTTTTTAGACGGTAATATCTGCGCCCATCCTTTGCGGAGGGATGGCTGAGTGGTCGAAAGCACCGGTCTTGAAAACCGACGAGTCGAGAGGCTCCCAGGGTTCGAATCCCTGTCCCTCCGCCACTTTAAAAAAGGATGATTTGGATTATTCCTCGATAGCTCAGTTGGTAGAGCAGTAGACTGTTAATCTATTGGTCGCTGGTTCGAGTCCAGCTCGAGGAGCCAATCCAGAGAAAGACCTAGCCTGTCTGGCTTGGTCGCACGCTTAGAGCGGGTCGTTAGCTCAGTTGGTAGAGCAGTTGGCTTTTAACCAATTGGTCATAGGTTCAAGTCCTATACGACCCACCACTCTTCGCAACCGGAGGGTCGTTAGCTCAGTTGGTAGAGCAGTTGGCTTTTAACCAATTGGTCATAGGTTCAAGTCCTATACGACCCACCACTTCCGGTCTTCCCCTATTTATCTCAGATCTGCTTACTCACTGATATCGGTCTTGTCCTTTGCTGAAAATATATGCTGACTCTCAGCATATCGTCTTGGCTCTGTGCTACTTCTGTTTGTTCATCATACTGCGCTGTCGTTAGCAGATACCTTGCTGTATCGGGTGGGTAACGCTTCTATCTTCATATATGTGTATGTGCTGATGGAGCTTGAACTGGTAGCCTATAGCACTTAATCATGCAGAGAGTGCCAAGCGTGGGTCACAAGCCGTTCAATCAACACCGTTTACACGTTTATGACCTGATTGCCCGTCATGCGCCTTTGCAGGATTCACTGGGTGCGATCGCGGCCTTGATCGAGCGGCAATTGGACGGCGCACGGGTATCGATCATGCTCTATGACGCTGCTCGCCATACCCTGAGTCTGACCGGGGGAGAAGGTCGTTTCAGCGATGCCTATCGTGAAGCGGTGACGGACCTGCCTGTTGGGCCGGAGGTGGGAACCTGTGGCGTCGTTGCCCACACTCGGCAGATGCGCATCACCGCTGATATCCAGGCGGACTCCAATTGGCAAGGTTTCTACCACCTTGCCGAGCAGGAAGGCCTGCGAGCGTGCTGGTCCTGCCCGATTATGGGGCCTGATGATGACCTTTTGGGTACGTTTGCGACCTATTATTCTCATGTCAGAACACCTGTCGACGAAGAGATCGAACTGGCCCTGCGTGCTGCAGGTCTGGTTGCGCTGGCGATTGGCCATTATCGTGAACGCCAGACCCGCGAGCAGACCGAAGCAGAGCTGCGTTTGCTCAAGCGCGGTATTGAAGCCAGCCCCAACGGAGTGGTGATAGCCGACGCCTTGGCTGACGACCAGCCGCTGATCTATGCCAGTCCGGCCTTTATGCAGATCAGCGGATATTCTCGTGATGAAGTGTTGGGACGTAACTGCCGTTTTTTGCAGGGGGTGGATACTGACCCTCAGGCTTTGGCACAGCTTCGCAGCGCGATCCGTCAGCATCGTGAAGTCACACAGGTGTTGAAGAACTATCGCAAGGATGGCACGCCGTTCTGGAGTCAGATATCGGTCAGCCCGTTGTTCGACGAGCAGGGCGCATGTACCCATTTTGTTGGCGTTCAGCAGGACATCACCCTACAGCGTGAAAGTGAGGAACTGCTGGCCTATCAGGCTCGCTACGACCGGCTAACCGGGTTACCCAACTGGAAGTCGTTTGAGCAGCGGCTCAATCATGATTATGCCTTGTCGCAACAGGGCCGCCATCACCCGCTGGCACTGCTGTATATCGATCTGGATGACTTCAAACCGGTCAATGAAGTGCTGGGGCATGCCGTGGGCGACCAGCTTTTGATTGAGGTGGCCAAACGCATACGCGAGCAGCTGGAGCCGGGCGATATGCTCACGCGCATGAGCGGCGATGAGTTTGTATTGTTGTCGGGCCGGAATACTGCAGCCGAAGTGGCGGATGTGGCTGAATCGATACTCGCAGCACTGTCACCCCCGTTTGAAATCGGTGGCAATAGTCTGCACATCAGTGCCAGTATCGGTATGGCCATGAGCGGATCAGCGCTCAGCGGTCGCGCCTTGGACCTGGTGAGTCAGGCGGACCAGGCGATGCAGCAGGCCAAGGCTCAGGGGTGCAACACCTGGTATTGTTACAGCACGGAAGTGAAGGCGGGAAGCATGGAGCCGCTGCGCCTGCGCCGCGAGTTGGCTGACGCGATCAACCAGCAGCAGCTGGTGCTGCATTACCAGCCGATCGTGACGACCGACACTGGCCGCTTTGTGGCCGCTGAGGCACTGGTGCGCTGGCTGCATCCGCAGCGGGGCATGGTATCGCCTGCGGAGTTCATTCCGGTAGCGGAGCGCACCGGGCAGATTATTGCCATCGGTCGTTACGTATTACAGCAGGCATGCCAGGATATGGCCGACCTGCGCCGCACCACGGGGCGCTGTATTCCCGTATCGGTCAACATCTCTCCGGTTCAGTTCCGACGCAGCGGCTTTTTCGACGAACTGAAGGCGATTCTACAGGCGAGCGGGCTTCCTCCCGAGCAACTGGTGCTGGAGGTGACCGAAAACGTGCTGATGTCGGGAACGGAATCATCCATCGAGTTGTTGCACCGTATCCGTGACATGGGCGTGGGGGTGGCCATTGATGATTTCGGGACCGGGTTCTCCAGCCTCAGCTACTTGCGCCAACTGCCGGTTAACAAGATCAAGCTGGATCGCAGCTTCATCTGTGATATCACTACCAGTCGGGGGCATGCGGCCATCGTCCAGGGGATTATTACCATGGCGCATCATCTGGGGCTGCAAGTCGTGGCTGAAGGCATAGAAACCGAGGCGCAGCGCGAGGATCTGTTACAGCGAGAATGTGACCTGTTGCAGGGGTTCCTGTTCTCCCGTCCAGTGCCCATGACCGCGTTGCTGGCGCTACCGGAGCATCCGCGAGGATGACGCCGGAGTCGGGTTGATGTGTGTCGGCTAGCGGTACTCGATCGCCACGATCTCCAGCCACAGTTCGTCCTGTTCAGTCCGCTCAATGGTGACATCATCACCCACCTGCTTTTTCAGCAGTTGGCGTGCCAATGGAGCATCGATGCTGATGTAGCCCCTGGTCGGGTCGATTTCATCGCCGCCGACAATGCGATAGCGACGTTCGTTGTCCTCTTCGTCGGCCAGCGTCACCCAGGCCCCGAAAAACACCCTGCTGGTATCGTCGGGGGTACGGTCGACCACCTTGATGTGTTCCAGGCGCTTGGCCAGATAGCGAACGCGACGGTCGATCTCGCGCAGCTGTTTCTTGCCGTAGATGTATTCAGCGTTTTCCGAGCGGTCGCCCTGGGCAGCCGCTTCCTTGACGGCCTGAGTGACTTCAGGACGTTTTACCTTCCACAGGTACTTCAGCTCTTCATTGAGCCGGTCATAGCCTTCCCCGGTGATATAGGGCGAGCTTTTCGGTTGTGGCGGTCGCCAGCGTCCCATGATTTCCCTGCCTCCAGCTTCAAATAAAACGTAAAGGATTACAGTCGGTTGCCGATAATACCAGTTCCACTGGAGGTCACATGCAGACTGATGCCATACAAAACCGGATTGAGACATACACGGCCTCACTGCCACAGGCAGTGCAGTCGCCCAATGGTGCCCAATTCGCGTTCCTGCTCAGCCTGATCGCCTCCAACCAGGAAATCTACCGCCCCCAGCCGCAGCCGCTTTCGGGAGAGGGTTTTGCCCTGCCTGATAACACAGCACCTTATCCTGATCCGGTGCAGCTGCACACCCCGGAAGTGGTGGATCGACTCAACCATTCGATCAACGATCCCATCCCGGGTGACTATGCGTTCATGGTCAGTCGTCTGGATGTACAGGCACGCACCCCCAGAGCCCAGGCGCTGGCATCGGACCGTTTTGAGCAGGTTGCGCTCTATGCCGCCAGTGATCTGGTCGACCGCATTACCACGGCGCGGCAGAGTATTAGCGTCGAGTCCTGACAGTAGCCGTCAAATATGCTCTCCTAGGCGTTTTTCCCGATCCTGCCTTGAGGGCTGTCATGTCTGAAAAATCTCAATCCAGAGCGGTTCTGTTAGCGCTGGGGGCTGTATTGCTGTGGTCAACGGTGGCCACTGCATTCAAATTGTCGTTGCAGCATATGAGCCCGTTACAGTTGCTGGGCTGGGCCGGGGTGTTTTCCACGCTGGTGCTGGCGGTAGGTGTCAGCTGGCAGCAGGGCTGGGGCGAGTTGAAACGGCAGTGGTGTCAGCGGCCGCTGTATTATCTGGCATTGGGGGTGCTGAATCCGGCGTTTTATTATCTGGTGCTGTTCCGCGCCTATGATCTGTTGCCCGCGCAGCAGGCGCAGGCGCTGAACTATACCTGGGCGTTGACGCTGGCGCTGCTGGCGGTGCCATTATTGAAGCAGAGTCTGCAACGGGTAGATCTGCTGGCAATGCTGCTGGGGTATAGCGGTGCATTGGTGATTGCGACCCGTGGCGATCTGCTGGCACTGGAGTTCGACAGCTTGCCCGGTGTTGGTCTGGCCTTGTTCAGTACGCTGATCTGGGCGCTGTACTGGATTCTCAATACCCGTGCCGAAGGCAGTCCGGCGGTGACGCTGCTGCTGTGCTTTCTGTGCGGTACGCCGCTGGTGTGGGGGTTAATGATCTGGCAGGGCGAGTGGATGTTGCCACCCTGGCAGGGGCTGCTGGGCGCGGCCTATGTGGGCGTGTTTGAAATGGGACTGACGTTCATGCTCTGGCTGGGTGCAATGCGGGCGGCAACCCATGTCAGCCGGATCGCCAACCTGATATTTCTGTCGCCGTTTTTGTCATTGGTGTTTATCTACCTGTTTCTGCATGAACCGATCGCGCCAGCGACATTTGTCGGTCTGGCGCTGATCGTGGCAGCGGTGGTCATACAGCAGCGGGGACGGCGTTCAGAGCCAGCGCCAGCGGCGGAACAGCCATAACAGTCCACCCACCATCAGGCTCAGGCTGACGAGGAACAGCAGGAAGGCGTTGTCGTTGTCGGCACCGGGGATGCCGCCGACATTGATGCCAAGCAGACCGGTCAGGAAGCCCAGCGGCAGGAAGATCGCCGAGATGATCGACAACACGTACATGCGCTGGTTGAGTTGCTCGCCCTGCTGGCTGGTCAGCTCTTCCTGCGCCATGGCGGCCCGTTCGCGCAGCATGTCGAGATCTTCGATATGGCGCAGCAGGCGGTCGCTGACTTCACGCAGGGCCAGTTTGACCTCGGTGGTCAGCCAGCTCAAGCGTTCATTCTGCAGCTGGTTGAAGGCGTCGCGTTGGGGCGCGTAGTAGCGGCGCAGGCTGATGCTCTGGCGGCGCAAGCTGCGCACGGCCTGACGCATTTCGCCGCTGGGCTGGCTCAGCAGGTCCAGCTCCAGATCCGACAAGCTATCATCCAGATTTTCCACCGTGGTGCCCATACGCTCCACCAGTCGGTCGTTCAGTTGAACAATCAGCTCGGCGCTGTTGCTCGGCCCCATACCCTTATCCAATTCCTCCAGCAGGCGACTGACCGACATCAGGCGGCGCTTGCGGGTCGAGATGATGCGGGTGGCTGAAACACACAGGCGGATCGATACCATGTCTTCCGGGTCGGCACCGGGATTGGTATTGACGCCGCGCAGGGCCATCAACAGGTGTTCGCCGAGCAGGGCAACGCGGGGGCGGGTATTCTCCGCCAGCAGGGATTCGATCGCCAGTTCCGGCAGATCGCTGTGCTGTTCCAGCCATTCACGGGTACCGGCCTCGGTGTAGTCCATGTGTAGCCAAAGGGTGCCCTGATCCGGGCTCCAGGCGTTTACTTCGGCGGGGGTCAGTGGGCGTGAGCCACCCTGGCCATCCAGCAGCAATGCGTGCAGCGGGTTAAACTCGATAGCCATCGTGGATGACTCCTACTCGGTACGCCAGGTGATTTTTTCGGTTTCGCCGTGTTCGATGCGCCACCATTCGTCGGGGTCATCGCCATCCTGCCAGCCTGAAACGATGCAGCGAACCTGGGTCTTGAGTGCGTTGGAGATCTCCTCGGCACAATCCAGATCGCGTATCCAGGGGGTGGCGTCAGAGCGGAACCAGAGACTGGTCCAGGCCTTGCCGGCGGCTTTTTCATGGATCATGATCGGTACGCGTGCGCCGTTCATGGTGGCCATCAGGGCGTAGGTGTTACCGGTACTGTTCTGTGGTTTCAGCGCGTCGCAACGCGTCCGCAACCAGTCCAGAATCTGATCCAGTGACCGGTTCTTGATGTAGATCTCAATGTCGGGGTGGCGGGTTTCGTTGCTCATCGTCATCGTCCAGAAAATGCCAGATACGTAAAAGGCTCAGGCTAAGGTAGCCGAATAGAGCGAGTATGCTGCCCAGCCCCAGCAGGATCAAGCCGGCAAGTGCGAGAAACTCGGCTTTGAGGCCCGCGGGCAGTGCGTGCTGTGCCAGCATGATGCTGCCCAGCCCGGTGAAGAACAGAAAGGCCCCGCTGAGCAGCAGGCGCAGGTTGCCTCTGGGGTCCTGCGCACGCTCGCGGAGGCGTGTTTTGAGTCTATCCAGGCGCACGGTTAATGCTGCGGCGGCTGGCTGAGTGGTTTGCGGAATAGGGCCAGACGGAAATCGGCCTGTTCATGCAGTTGTCCACAGGCGGCAATGCGAGTGCGGGCGTCAGCGTTCAGGCGTTGGCCGTGTGGCGTCATCGCCAGCAGATCCTGAATTGCGGCGGTGCTGTCGAGGTTGAAGTCGAATGCCAGTGACTGTTCCTCTACGACCTCGAACAGGTCGCCCAGCTGACTTGCGGGGTCAAAGCCGGAACTGTCACGCACCTGCTGATAGATCAGGCCGCGCAGGGCACGCAGGTGACCGGGGCCGGGGTAGACCACCAGCAGCAGGCCACCGGGCTTGAGTACCTTGGCCGTAGGGGCGGGCATCAGCCGGCTGAACACCAGTGTCGCGGCATCAACCGAGTCCGCTGCCAGCGGTATGTCGGCACCGGTGGCTACCAGCCATTGCACGGCCCTGTTGCGTCGACAGGCCGCCTTGACGGCTTCCTTGGAGATATCCAGCCCGGTAACCTGTGCGCCCAGCTGTTGCTGCAGGCGGTCGGTATACCAGCCTTCACCGCAGCCGATGTCGAGCACGCGGGCTGTGGTCGGGTCCGGCTGGTGAGCCTGCAACAGGGTAATGATGGCCTCGGCCAGGGGGGTATAGTGCCCCGCATCAAGAAAACGCTGGCGCGCCTGTACCATCTCGGCGTTATCGCCCGGTGCCTTGCTGCGTTTCTTCTGTGCCAGCAGCAGGTTCCAGTACCCCTGTTTGGCACGGTCGAAACTGTGGTTGCGGTCGCACTGGAGGCGGTTATCCACAGCCTGCAGCGGTTCGTTGCAGACCGGACAGATCAGAGCGGCCTCGCTCATGCGGACGTGACCAACAGGCGGGCCAGAATGTTTTCATACAGTGCCGACAGGTCATCCAGATCGCGGGCGCGTACGCGCTCGTTGATCTTGTGGATGGTGGCATTGCACGGGCCCAGCTCCACGACCTGCGCACCGGTGGGCGCGATGAAGCGGCCGTCCGAGGTACCGCCAGAGGTGGACAGTTCGGTGTCATACCCCATCACGGTCTTGATGGCGGCGCGGCTGGCGTCGACCAGGCTGCCTGCCGGAGTCAGGAAGGGGTTGCCGGACAGCACCCAGTCGATGTCCCACTCCAGATTGTGTCTGTCCAGAATCTCGCGTACGCGCACCTTGAGTTCGTCAGCGGTCACTTCAGTGGAAAAGCGGAAGTTGAAGGCGACTTCCACTTCACCCGGTACCACGTTGGTGGCGCCGGTACCGGCATGGATGTTGGAGATCTGGAAACTGGTGGGCGGGAAAAATTCGTTGCCTTCATCCCAAAGCGTGGTCGACAGCTCGGCCAGCGCCGGTGCCGCTTCGTGGATCGGGTTGCGCACCAGGTGCGGATAGGCGACATGCCCTTGAATGCCCCGTACCTTCAAGGTGCCACTGATGGAGCCGCGACGGCCGTTCTTGATGATGTCACCAACCTTGTCGGTGCTGGACGGTTCGCCGACGATGCACCAGTCGATCTTCTCGTTGCGCGCTTCCAGATGGTCGATGACGCGGGTGGTACCGTTGACGAAGGGGCCTTCTTCGTCACTGGTGATCAGCAGGGCGATGGAGCCTGCATGATCCGGATGATGCTCGACGAAGCGTTCAACCGCGGTGATAAATGCGGCGAGGCTGCCTTTCATGTCGGCTGCGCCGCGACCGCACAGATAACCCTCTTCGATCACGGGCTCGAACGGCGGGAACTGCCACTTGTCCACCGGGCCGGTCGGCACGACATCGGTGTGGCCGGCAAAGCAGAACAGTGGACCGCTATCGCCACGACGGGCCCAGAAATTGCTCACCTCTTCAAATTGCAGGCGCTCGATCTTGAAGCCCAGGGCTTCAAGGCGGCTGATCATCAGCTCCTGACAGCCCGCGTCTTCCGGCGTTACCGAAGGGCGGCTGATCAGATCCTTGGCCAGTTCAAGTGTCGGCGAAAGTTGTGTCATGCGGGGGTCCTGTGTTGCATAAGGATAAAACCCCGCAGGCCGGGACGGCGTGCGGGGCGGGGAGAGCGTACCGTAACCGCTTAGTTGTGCTTGTGCAGCTCGGCGTTCAGTTCGATCGCGCTCTGGTTGGTTTTCACCTCGATGCGGCCGTTCTGGGAGTTGCGACGGAACAGCAGATCCGGCTTGCCGGCCAGTTCGCCGGCCTTGATGACGCCCACTTCGTTGTTCTGGTCGTCCAGCAAGGTGACCTTGGAACCGCCGGTGACATACAGACCGGCTTCGATGGTGCAGCGGTCGCCCAGCGGCAGACCCAGACCGGCATTGGCGCCCAGCAGGCAGTTTTCGCCCACGGAGATGACCACGTTGTTGCCACCGGACAGGGTGCCCATGGTGGATGCGCCACCGCCGATGTCGGAGCCATTGCCCACAACCACACCGGCAGAGATACGGCCTTCGACCATGCTGACGCCCAGAGTACCGGCGTTGAAGTTGATGAAGCCTTCGTGCATCACGGTGGTGCCTTCACCCACGTGTGCGCCCAGACGGATGCGCGATGCATCGCCGACACGGATACCGGCCGGTACCGCGTAGTTGGTCATTTTCGGGAACTTGTCCACCGACTGAACATCCAGTACGCGGCCCTGAGCGCGAGCGGACAGCTGACGGCGCGGCAGGTCTTCCAGTGCCACGGCACCTTCGCTGGTCCAGGCCACGTTCGGCAGCAGCGGGAACATGCCGCTCAAGTCGATGCCGTGCGGCTTGACCAGACGGTGTGACAGCAGCGACAGTTTCAGATAGACCTCGGCAGTGGTCTGCGGGGCGGCGTCGGTTTCCAGAATGCACAATACCAGCGGCTGGCGAGTACCTTCCAGAATCTCGACCACTTCGGCCTGATCTTCGGCGTCGACGGACAGGAAAGCCGCTTCCAGAGCCTTCAGCTGGGTGGCGTTCAGTTCGATAGTCTGGTTGCCACCTGCGTAACCGACCTTATCAGCCACGGCAGCGATCAGAGCGTCGTCCGCGTTCAGCAGCGGGGCGTTGTAGTACACCTCCAGCCAGTCGCCGGCGGACGATTTTGTACCAATACCCAGACCCAGTGCGAAATTCGCCATTGTTTACTCCGTTGTTCAATGCTTGCAAAAAGTTGTGTTCGTTGGCTTCGGTGCTTATTGCCCGAAGAGGGCGGCGTACTGCTCCGCCTTGAATCCGATTTCGATGCGGCCGTCGTCCAGCTCCAGCACCGGACGCTTGATCAGCGTCGGTTGTTCCACCAGTAATGCCTGCAGGGTGGCGGTGTCGGTAGTGGCCTTGACCGCATCCGGCAGCTGACGCCAGGTGGTACCGCGCTTGTTCAATACCTTGTCCAGCCCGGCGGCGGCACACCAGCGTGCCACCTGTTCGGCACTCAGGCCCTGTTTGCGAAAATCATGGAAGTCGAACGCGATCGCTTCGGCTTCCAGCCATTTGCGCGCCTTGCGCACGGTATCGCAATTGCTGATTCCGTAGATGGTGGTCACAGCCAGCCCCTTACAGCGATTCAATATAGCGGCGAATACGTTCAGCCGCTTCGACACACTCGGATACGCTGGCCACCAGCGCCATGCGTATGTAGCCGGCACCCGGCACGACACCGTCCACTTCACGGGACAGGTAGCTGCCCGGCAGTACGGTCAGGTTCTGCTGTTCGAACAGGCCCTTGGCAAATTCGTCATCGGCGATCGGCGTCGGGGCCCAGAGGTAGAAGCTGGCATCGGACTGCTTCACTTCCATCACCGGCCGCAGTACACGCAGCACAGCGTCGAACTTGTGGCGGTACTGGCTGCGATTTTCCAATACGTGCGCTTCGTCGTTCCAGGCCGCGATCGATGCCAGCTGATGCTGGATCGGCATCGAGCAGCCGTGATAGGTACGGTACAACAGGAACGGCCCCAGCAGGCTTGCATCACCGGCGATGAAGCCTGAACGCATGCCCGGCAGGTTGGAGCGTTTGGACAGACTGTGGAACACGATGCAGCGGGCGAAATCGTCACGGCCCAGTTCGGCACAGGCCTGCAGCAGACCGGCCGGCTTGTTGGCTTCGTCCGGGTACAGCTCGGAATAGCATTCGTCGGAGCAGACAATGAAGTCGTGTTTGTCAGCCAGCGCGATCAGCTTTTTCAGCGTATCGATGCTGTGCACCGCACCGGTCGGGTTGCCCGGCGAACACACGAACAGCAGTTGAGTGCGCTGCCAGATTTCATCCGGCACGGCGTCATAGTCGGGGATAAACCCGTTCTCGGCCAGGCAGTTCAGATAGTGCGGTTCGGCTCCGGCCAGATAGGCCGCGCCTTCATAGATCTGGTAGAAGGGGTTGGGTGATACGACCAGGGCATCGTCCTTGCGTTCGATGGCGGCCTGGGTAAAGGCAAAGATCGCTTCACGGGTGCCATTTACCGGCAACACGTTGCGTTCAGGGTCCATACTGCCTGGTTTCAGCTCGAAGCGGCGCTCGCACCAGCTGGATATCGCCTGGCGCAGTTCCGGCAGGCCCTTGGTGGTCGGGTAGTTCGACAGGCAATTCAGGTTATCCGCCAGCACTTCGGTCACGAAGGGCGGTGCCGGATGCTTGGGTTCACCGATGCCGAGCGAAATATGCTCAAGGCTGCTCGGCGGCTGGACACCGGCCTTGAGTACGGCCAGCTTTTCAAACGGATAGGGCTGGAGTCTGTCGAGATCGAGGTTCATGCGCTTTTCCTGTCAGACCCTGCAAAGTGCAGGGTTTTCGGCCACATTCAGGGGCGAAAGTATAGCGGATGGCACCTATTCGGCGCCAGTGAGATGCCGTGGGTTGAGCAGCTGCTCGACTTCCTCCCGCTCCAGGTCGGTGTGTTCCACCACTACATCAATGATGGGCCGACCTTCAGCATAAGCCTGTTTGGCCAGCTTGGCCGCCTGTTCATAACCGAGCACCCGGTTCAGCGCGGTTACCAGCACCGGGTTACGCGCCAGTGTGGCTTCAATGTGTGACTTGTTCACGGTGAAGCCGCTGATCGCCTTCTCGGCCAAGGCGCGGGCGGCGTTAGTCACCAGCATTTCACTCTGTAATAAATTATAGGCGATCAGTGGCAGCATGGTGTTGAGCTGGAAATTGCCATGCTGGGCGCACAGAGTGATGCTGGTGTCGTTGCCACAAACCTGCGCTGCCGCCATCATCACCGCTTCAGGAATCACCGGATTAACTTTGCCGGGCATGATGGAAGAGCCGGGTTGCAGCGTGGGCAGAGCGATCTCCCCGAGTCCGGCCAAGGGGCCGGAGTTCATCCAGCGCAGGTCGTTGGCGATTTTCATCAGCATGGTGGCGCAGGTTTTCAGCTGGCCGGACAGCTCGACGGCCGTATCCTGAGACGATTGCAGGGCGAAATGGTTCTGCGCCGGTTGCAGGGTCAGCGCCGTGCGCACGCTCAGGTGGCGGCAGAACAGGCGTGAAAAGGTCTTGGGTGCATTGATGCCGGTGCCGACGGCAGTCCCGCCCTGAGCGACCTGAACCAGACGCGGACGCACGTTTTCCAGACGTGTCACGCAATCCTGTGCCTGCTGCAACCAGCCGGAAATCTCCTGATCCATGCGAATCGGCATGGCATCCATCAGGTGGGTGCGCCCGGTCTTGACGATATGGGAGACCGCCGAACGCTTGCGCGTCAGCACGCCGATCAGATGGCGCAGCGCAGGCAGCAGCTGATTGTCCAGCAGCAGCAGGGCGCTGACATGGATACAGGTGGGGATCACGTCGTTGGAGCTCTGGCTCATGTTGATGTGATCGTTCGGGTGCAGCTCGCGTCCGCTGTCACGCTTGACCAGTGCTGAAAGTACCTCGTTCATGTTCATGTTGGTGCTGGTGCCCGAGCCGGTCTGGAACAGGTCGACCGGGAACTGGTCGGCACATTCTCCGGCGATAATGCGGTCGGCGGCGGCAACAATGGCGTCGGCGTCTTCCTTGTCCAGTAATCCCAACTCGGCATTGGTGCGCGCACAGGCCACTTTGATCTGGGCCAGCGAGGTAATGAAGTGATCGGGAAGGTGCAGGTCACTGATCTGAAAGTTATCCACAGCGCGCTGGGTTTGTGCGCCATAAAGTGCGTCGACAGGGACTTCAACGCTGCCGAGGCTGTCATGTTCTGTACGGGTATTCCGAGTCATATCACGTTTCCTTATCGGTTAGCGGTACAGCCTCTGAGGGCTTGAAGCGCAGGGGTTTGAACTCTTCCAGTACACTCAACATGGCCGGTACAACCACCAAAATCAACAGGGTGCCATAGGCCAGGCCAAACACGATGGAGGTCGCCATCGGAATTAGAAAGCGTGCCTGCAGCGAAGTTTCAAATAAAATCGGCAGCAGGCCGCCAATGGTGGTGAGCGAGGTCAGTAACACGGCGCGCAGGCGCTGGCAGGCGGCTTCGGTAATGGCTTGCTGCACCGCCATGCCCTGTTCGCGCAGGTGTTTGTAAAATGTCACCAGGACGATGGAATCGTTGATAACGATGCCGGACAGTCCGAACATGCCGAACAATGACAGGACGGTCAGGTCCAGTCCGGTCAGCAGGTGGCCGAAAATGGCGCCGGTCAGGCCCAGCGGAATCGCCAGCATCACCACCACCGGCCAGCTCCAGGAGGCAAATACCCAGGTCAGAATGATGTAGATCAGCGCCAGTGCCAGCAGCAAACCGGCTTTCATGTCGGCCAGGGTTTCGCGCTGATCGCGGTTTTTGCCCTCAAAGCTGGCCTGAATGCCGAAGCGGCTGGTCAGCTCGGGCAGCACCTCGGCCTGCAGGCGGGCGATGACCTCATCGGCATTGGTTACTGCTTCGTCCAGATCGGCAGAGATGTTCAGAGCCAGTTGACCGTCAATCCGCTGCAGGCTGTCCAGGCCCGGGCGGGCGGTAAACTCGACGACATTGCCGATCGGCGTGACTCGGCCTTCAGGCAGCACAATCGGCAGCGATTGCAGAGTGCTGAGGCGGTCGCGCTGATGATCCGGCAGCATGACCCGTACTTCAATCTCATCCTGTCCGGCGTAGAACGATTGCACCAGCTGGCCGTCGAAGGCGGCGCGCAGCTGCCGGCCCAGGGTGTCCAGGGTTAGCCCGGCGGCTTCGGCAGCGGGCGTCAGCCGGTAGATCAGCTGGGAGCTGCCCCAGGGCAGGTCATCATCGATATTGGACAGGCCGCCATAGCGGCTGAGGGTGTTTTGCAGATCAATGGAAGCCTGCTTCAGGGTGCTGATGTCGGAACCGGTCAGTTTGACCTCGATCGGCTTGCCCGGCGGGCCGGCCTGAGCCATGTCGATGCTGAACTTCTCGATGCCGGCAGGCAGGCGGATCTGTTCGCGCCACTGGTTGATCAAGGTCTGATTGCGTACGTCGCGGCTGTCGGCGGGGATCAGCTCGACATAGAGCGAGCCATAGGTTTCGCCCGTGAACGCCGTGGCGGTGCTGCGCGGGAAATTGGCCATGCCGGATTCGCGCAGCGCGATTTTCACCAGTCCGCCGCCGAGAGCCGTGTCGGTAGTGGCCAGGCTTGCGTCCAGATGAGCCAGAAACTGATCGACTTCAGTGCTGTCGGTACCGGCAACAAACTTGACGTTGGCGGTCAGGGTGTCAGTGTCGACGCTGGGGAAAAAGGTGAACTGCAAGCGGCCACCGGCCACCAGACCGATGCCCACGATCAACAGCCCCAATGCGCAGGCGAGTGTGGTACCACGATGGTGAATCGCCCAGGCAATGAAGGGGCGGAAGTGGACCTCCTTGAAATGGTCGAAGCCGCGATCAAGGCGCAGGCGCATTTTCGAGGGTCGCAGGTCGTGGATGTTGCGCAGGCTGTGACTGAGGTGCCCGGGCAGGATAAGCAGGCACTCCAGCAGGGACGCCAGAATCACGCAGATCACCACGGTGGGGATATCGATCAGGATATTGCCGATAATGCCGCCGACCAAAAGCAGTGGCAGGAACGCGGCAATGGTGGTCAGTGACGACGCAATCACCGGTGCGGCCATGCGCCGTGCCCCTCCGATGGCGGCGCTTAGCCCCGGCTCGCCGCGCTGCACATGGGTCAGAGTATCTTCACCCACCACAATGGCATCATCGACGATGATCCCCAGCGCCATGATAAAGGCGAACAGCGACATCATGTTGATCGAGCCGCCAATGCCCCATAGCACCGCCAACGCGGTCATCAGTGACACCGGAATGCCGACGCTGACCCAAAAAGCAACACGGGCATTGAGGAACAAAAACAGGATCAATACGACCAGTACCAGACCACTGAGCCCGTTCTTGATCAGCAGCTGAATGCGGTCATTGATCAGCTGCCAGCTCTCGTTGAAGGCCACCAGTTGCACCCCGGCGGGCAGAGCAGGACGGGTGTCGTCCAGCCAGGTATTGAGGATTTCGGCCGCTTCCAGGGTGTCGTCGGCCTCGGTACGTTTGAGCTGCAGAAGTACGGCGGGCTGGCCTTGCCATGACAGCAGCACTTCGGCATCGCGTGGGCGTTGCTCGACGGTCGCAATATCGCCGACCCGAATCAGTCGGCCCTGAGCATCGGTCATCAATGGCAGCTGACGGAAACCCTCGGCATCGCGCTGCTGCCCCAGCCCGCGAATCTGGCGCGCACCTTCAGTCTGGGCGGCGGTGCCGGCGGGCAGGTCGAGACTCTGCTGGCGGATGTGACCGACAATATCGTTCAGGGTCAGGCCCAGTTGCTGCAGCTGTTGTGGCGGCACCTGAATGGCGATCTCCTGTTCCGGCAGACCGATAAAATCGATCTTGCGCACCCCCTGATCAAGCAGCTGCTGTTCCAGCCGGTAAGCCAGCGGTCGCAGTTCGTCCAGAGCAGCGCGGTCGGAGGTAAGAATGACATCGGAGATGCCTTCGTAGCGGATGACCCGTTGTATCAGCGGCTCCTCACTGTCGATCGGCAGGTCGGCGCGGATGGCATCAATTTTCTGCCGGACTTCGGTCAGGGCGTAGTCTACATCGGTGCCTTCTTCCAGCTCGACACGGAAAGAGGCGATACTCTGACTGGCGGTGGCGTAGAGGGTATCGATGCCGTTGACCGAACGCAGCTCCTGCTCCACCGGCAGCAGAATGGAACGTTCCACATCTTCGGCACTGGCACCGCTCCAGACTACTTGCACGGTGACAATATCGAGATCGAACGTTGGAAAAAACTGGGTATTGAGGTTGCGCAGTCCGAACAGACCGGCCAGCAGCAACAGCAGCATCAACAGGTTGGCGGCGACCCGGTGGCCAGCGAACAGGGCAATCATGCGCTACTCCACCACCCGGACCGGCAAGCCGCCGATCGCATTGGGTAATTGGGTGGTGATGATGCGGTCCCCGGGCTGCAGCACTGTGCTGCTGACCAGAACCTCTTGATGGCCATCCTCATGTTGACGCTGCCCTGCGATGTGAACCTCTACGCTCTGCAGACGGTCATCCTCCACCAACCGGTAGAGACGGTCGCTGCCGTACAGGGCGGTGGGTGGCAGTGCGAACAGGCCGTCTTGCGCGGGCAACTGCAGGCGTACATTGAATGTTTGTCCGGGCAGTGCGGCCACCTGGGTGTCCTGTAGACGGAACAGGGCATCGATACCGGCCTGCCCCGGCCCGATTCGCGCCGCCAGCTGATCCAGTTCCAGCAACAAGGGGTGGCCATCAATGAGGGCATGGGCGTGCAAGGCGGTGCCTGCCAGTGCGCGCCGCAGTGTCGGCAGCCATGATTCGGGTATCTGCGCCCGCAACTGCAAACGGTCCCGATCGTAGAGTGTCAGCAGCAGGTCGCCGGAACGGGTGCGGTTGCCCACAGCGGTATCGATACTGACGATACGACCATTGAACGGGGCCAGAATGCGGGTGCGGCTCAACTCCAGGGCGGCACTGTCGATCAGTGCCTGAGCGCGCTGGTGTTCCGCAGTCAGCTGAGCCAGTCGGTGGGGATGGTCGGCGATCGCCTGTTGACGGGACTGCAGTGCAAGTGCCTGCTGGCGGGTGGTCAGGCGGGTATTGTCGAGCTGCTCCTGACTCAGCAGATTACGCTCGCGCAGGCGCTCAGCACGGTCCGCACGTTGTTCATTCAGACGCTGCACCTCCTGCTCCAGCTGCAGTGAGCGCAGGTCATTACGCTGGCGATTATGTTCGGCGGCAATGCGGGCATCGATGGCGGCCTGTTCAGCCTGGCGTTGGCGCAGCTGAAATTCACTTTCTCGTGGATCAAGTTGCAGTAGCAGATCGCCGGCGGCGACGGCATCACCCTCGCGTACCTCAATGGTCAGCACATCGGCATTGAGGGCGCTGCTGAGTTGGGTCAACTGCGGGGCTTCGATCTGGCCGTAGAGTTCCAGCTCGGGCGCGGCGCTGACCGGTTGCAGACTGAGTGCGGTCACGTTCCAGCGTTTGAGCGGCGCTTCCTGTGCCTGTGGCTGGTCTCGTGTCTTGAACAGGATATAGGCGATCAGGACTGCTGCCAGCAGAACCAGCAGGGGCAGCATACGCTGAATGAGGGGCGAAAATCGGGGCGTATCACGCATTGATGATCCTTGATCAACGAAGTGAAAGTCAGTGGCGCAAAGACGCCGCTCACCCTGTGAGCAATCCATGGTATGAGAAAACGCAAAGGGTAGCCAGTTGAAGACGCTTGGCTCATGCCGGGCAGGAATGTTGAGGCTCCCGTAGTGCCTATTATCCCGCTGAACGAACTGGTATAGACTGAGTGTTCCCAAGAGTAAGCAGGAAAGACAAGGATCCCTATGAGTGTATTGACTCGCTGGCCGAGAAATCAGCTCTGCCTATCGGCAGAGGAGCGTTGCCATGCCGTGCAGGCGGTCGAGCAGGCCTTTGCCGCGACGCTGGAAACGCTCAAGGTGGACATCGGTCTGAAGGAGATGTTCGAGGAGATCTATGTGCCGTTGGCCGCCTGGATTCTGGCCCGTCAGCGACAGCAGCAGGGGCCTCTGGTACTGGGCATCAATGGTGCACAGGGGGCTGGCAAATCAACGCTGTTCAACCTGCTTGAGGTAATACTGGGAGAAGGCTTCGGCCTGAGAGTGGTCGGGTTTTCCATTGATGATATTTACAAGACCCGCGCCGATCGCGAGGCGATGGCACAGGCGATCCATCCGCTGTTTGCGACCCGTGGCGTGCCAGGTACCCATGATGTTGAACTGGGCATGGAAATTATCGACAGCCTGTGCAGCGATGACCCTGAACGCATTACCAAGATCCCGGTGTTCGACAAGTCCATTGATGATCGTTGCCCGGACTTTGTCTGGCAGGAGTGGGTTGGCGGTGCCGATCTGATCGTACTGGAAGGTTGGTGTGTCGGTGCCCAGCCGCAGCCGGATGCCTCGCTGGAGGAGCCGGTCAATCCGCTGGAGCAGGACGAAGATCAAGATGGCGTGTGGCGGCGCTATGCCAATGAACAGCTTAAAGGTCCATACCGTGAGCTGTTTTCACGGCTGGATATATTGCTGATGCTGTGTGTACCCAGCATGGATGCGGTGTACGAGTGGCGCTCATTGCAGGAGAAAAAGCTGGCGGAGCGGGTGCAGTATATCTACGACACCCAGCAGCCTACTGACCATTTGCGCATAATGAATGAACACGAGATCAAGCGTTTCATTCAGCATTATGAGCGTCTGACCCGCGCCATGCTCAAGCAGATGCCTGAAGCCGCTGATATCACCCTGTTCCTCAACGAAAATCACAAGATTGCGGATATTCGCGTACTCAAGCAGTTGCGTGACTGCTGACGCTCAGATCGGTAGCAGCGTGGTTGACGCGATGCCGTGGACCACGGTATTGATCGTGCGATTGGTGGCATCAGATACGATATTGGCCATCATGTCCTGATGCGCGATCATCTTCCCCAGCAGACGCTCAAAACTGAGGTTGGTGGTGCTGTTGGCGAAGAGGAAAGGGTCGCCGTCGGCATGCCGGTAGGTATTGAGACGCCAGGCAACCGCCTCCAGATTGCGCGCTGAATTGTACAGTTTTTGCTGGTTCAATTCGTTGAGCAGGTAAAACTCGTTACGGTAATCATAAGAGGCGTGCAGCATGCCGGTAATGCCCACCATCAACGCAAATACACGATCTCCTTCGAACGCCGGATCAAATGCCAGTGGCACGGCCTTTTCGGCGTAGAGATTATTCAGCTCCGCATGGGTAATCAGGCGCGGTGTGCCGAATAGAACGTCCAGTCGTTGAACTACGGTCATGCCCGGTACTTTTGCCAGCTCACGGGGGTTACGCTTGTACAGCTTGATGGTCAGCTCGCGGGCCAGCCGGTTGACGGTTTGAATATGCAGATCAGTGACCATGTCGATCTCTGTCTTGGCCAGGTTCTTCAACTGAAAGGGGCGGGGGTCACCACTGTTGGCGCATCCGCCCAGCAGCAGGGCGGTAAGTGAAAGCAACACAAGTGTGCGGTGGTGTCGGACGCGTACCATCGGATCGGACTCCATGAGCAGGGTAGGGCGAGAATGCTCCATGCATGATCCGAAGCAGTATAACCTTTGAATGATGGTTTATAGTATGGCCTGAGTCAGCCCGAGGAGAGACCGATGAGTAATACCCCCGAAATCAGTGCCCTGCGACGTGAATACGTGGCGGCAGGCTTGCACCGTGATGACATGTTGGCCGACCCGCTGGCCCAGTTTGGTGAGTGGATGCAGGCGGCGCTGCAGGCCCACCCCGATGATGCAACCTCAATGACGCTGGCCACGGCGGATGCCGATGGCTGGCCGGCTGCTCGTATCGTGCTGCTCAAGCGTTATGACGCTGATGGCTTCTGCTGGTTCACGGATTTCCGCAGTGAAAAGGGGCAGCATCTGCAGCAGAACCCACAGGCCGAGCTGATGTTTTACTGGCGGGGTCTGGAGCGACAGGTACGCATTCGCGGCCGCGTCGAACAGCTGACGCATGCCGATGGCGAGACCTATTTTCACCAGCGTCCGCGGGGCAGTCAGCTCAGCGCCGCGGCATCCACCCAGAGCCATCCGGTTGATCATCGCACCACGCTGGAACAGCGGGTCGCGGCATTGGACAACGCCCATGCCGAAGGCGTGATTCCGTGTCCCGAAACCTGGGGCGGTTACTGTCTGGTACCGCAGCAATACGAATTTTGGCAGGGGCGGGAAAACCGTCTGCATGACCGTTTCCGTTATATCCTGACGGCCTCGGGATGGATGCTTGAACGCTTGCAGCCCTGAGGCGTTGTACGGTGTCCGTCCCGTTGAAACGGTTTGGACACCGGTTACCTATTCAGTCGGTTCAGTAAACCTTTTCACGCCACTGCAGATTGCCAATTTGTACGTTCAGCCAGTCAAACCCGATACGCCGAGCAACGGCTGATGCGCCATCCAGGCTTTTGAACTCACGTTCACTCTTTGATCGCTGCAAGTTCAGGATAACAACCTCCTGATCACGGGTAATGAATTTCAGTGTCCAGCCGCGCGACATTGAAATCGGGATAGCCTGGCAGGATTCAAAGATTCCAGCTTTGAACAGCAGCTTGATCTCCTTTTCTTGCATTATCCTTTCACCTGCCTCTATGTATTCATCCGGTACGACTGATCATCATATAACCAATCGGGACAGGTCGCAAAATTTTTCATCTGCGATTTTTTGCTGTTAACCCTTTGATATTTAAATATTTTTATTGGTTATATTCCAGCCGTAATGCCGTTCAGGTAGTGCGTTTAACCTCTAGCCGAGTCTTGAGCGCGGTTTCCACCGCTTCGAGCTTGGTCCGCATGCGTTCGACAGAGCTGTCGTCATCATTGGACGGTGAGTACTGGAACATATCGAGCATTTCGATCAGGAAACTTTCCTCATTCATCTTGCTCAATTGTTCGGGAGTCCAGAGTTTACTTTTGTACATCGGACACTCCTTTTTATCAGCGGTCGCCCTTCAGATATGGCGCAGTTCCCGCTTTTTTGCAAGCAAATGTACGGCTTTCACATTGTTCAAACCGTGATCAATTATGCTTGAGCCAAGTCAATAAACCGCACATGGAATAAGAGTATTCTGATTTCAACATTAGAAAACAGTGAAGAAGGTGATTGCGATGTTTGGAATTGACGCGTACAGCTTTGGAACTTTGTGGCCGAGCCTCCTTGGAGTCGCCGGTATGTCAGCCGCCATGATTTGGGGCTTTCTGAAAGTCCGTAAGCTTATGAATGACGATGCACATGACCACGGCAAGTAAATTGCCACATCCACCGGCCTGACGTCTTCGATTCGAAAGTGGCTGCAGTAACGACAACCCCCGCATCGACGGGGGTTGTGTCGTTTTGGCGGTTCGGTTTGTCTGCTCGGCTTTGTTATGATGCTGTTGTTTATCGATACCGAGACTCCAATCGTGTCTACACCCCGTGCCTATCAGATCCCGTTGGCAGAGGCGGAAGCTGAAACCGAGGTCAAGAAAAGCCGTTTCATCGCCAGTCTGTGCCCCGTTGCCAGCGAAGCCGAGGCGAAAGCGTTTATCGAACAGCAGCGCAAACGCTTTCCCGGTGCCAATCATCATTGCTGGGCATTTATCAGCACAGAGCCGGATGCACTGACAGGGCTGGGTAGCAGTGATGATGGCGAACCTTCCGGCACGGCAGGACGGCCGATGCTGGCTGTGTTGAAAGGGGCGGAGATTGGCCGGGCGTGTGTCGTGGTGACTCGCTTTTTCGGTGGTACCAAGCTGGGAACCGGCGGTTTGGTACGGGCATATTCCCAGGCGGTCAGAGCAGTACTGGAGCACACGCCGCTGGCAACCCGTGAACCACAGGCGCGGTATCGTCTGACCTATCCCTACAGTTTGACGGCTGCCGTGGAGGCATTGTTAAACGGGTTTGAGGTGACGCTGGATGACCAGCAGTTCAGCGAACAGGTCCAACTGGAGCTGTCGCTGCCGCTGGGTCAGCAGCCAGGATTTACGGCGGCACTGACCGAACAGTTGCATGGCCGAGCGCGAGTGGTACGCCTCGACGACCTTGATTAGCGACGCTTAACCGTTGTGATAAATCCATTCCAGCAATGACTTTTCGAATACTGTAACCGGCGTCGGTCGCGGCATTTTCTCCGGCAGGCTGATGCCGCTGAGCATCAACACGAACACATAACGCTCCCCCGACGCCGTATCGATGTAACCGGCCAGATTGCGACTGCCGTTAACGGTTCCGCTCTTGGCCTGAATCGCGCCTTTCAAGGGTTCCTTACGGGTGCTGCGACGGTATTTCAGCGTACCGTTTTCACCGGAGACCGGCAGCGCCTGGTAGGTGGTCATCTCCGGGTGTTTGGCCAGCCACTGCAGCAGCTCGGCCAGTTGTCGTGCCTGCAGCAAATTATCCCGTGACAGGCCGGAGCCATCGGTCAGCTTGGCCAGTTCCAGATTGATGCCGGTCTGTTGTGTAATCTCGGTTTTGAGTGCACGGACACCGCGCGCAAAACTGCCAGCAGCATGTGCGCTGGCACCCAGGTTTTTCAAGGTCAGATCGGCGATCAGATTGTCGGAATCCTGCAGCATCTCGGTCAGCAATGCCTGCAGCGGGGCGGACTGGACACGGCCCGCCAGCAGCCAGTCATCATCGTCACGACTCCCGATACGAATTTCGCCACGCAACACGATGCCAAGCCGACTCAGTTCCTGACGCACCAGCGCCTTGCCATGGGCGATAGGGGCGTTGATGGCAAACTTCAGTGGCAGCACATCGCGGCGGTCATTGATGCAGCCGCTGAGGTGATAACGGTTACCGGGACCAACACGGGCCTCCAGAGTACAGAGCTGTTCCTCAATGCTGTTGCTGTCGAGTACCGTCACCTCGGAGGTGACTTCAATCGGTTGGTGAGCCGGGGCGAAAAAGCGTGCGGGCTTGCCACTGCCCTCATTGTTCAGGCTGGCGGCAATACAGTTGCCCTCCAGCGTCAGTGCTGCCGCAGGGGCGCTGTAGCACACGCTGAGGTTGTTCCAGGGCCAGCCGATGGCGCGGTCGTAGCCGCTGAAATAACGAGTGTCGAGCAGCAGGTCGCCGCTGATCTCACGGATCTTGCGGGTGCGCAATACGCCGAGCAGTTCGGCCAGCTGCTGACGGTTCAGGTCGGGTGCGCCGGTAAACTCCAGCAGCCAATCGCCCTGCCAGCGTCCATCCCGTTGCAGTCCGCGTTGCCAGATGCGGGTCTCAAAACGATGCGCATTTCCCAGCGCCAGTTCAGCTGCGGTGGCGGTAAACAGCTTGAGCGTACTGGCCGGCGGCAGAAAACGGTCATCACGGTAGTGAATCTGCAGCGGGGCAGTGGCACTGAGTGGCTCAACCACCAGCGCAACCTGGCTGCCCTCGGGTGCCAGATCAATGATGCTTTTCCACTCGGCTGCCTGTACAACCGGAGCCAACATCAGGAGTATCAATAAACGCATCAGCATGGAAAACTGTCCCGAACCGGATCAATGAGCCATCATTGTGCCAGAAGGGATTGCCGACTGGACAGCCCTCATCCCGTCCGGCCCTGACAGGAATAGATATGAGTACAGACCTTACCCCTAATCCGTTGATTCCCGAACTGCTGGCATTGCTGCGCGAGCACCCCGACGGCATCAGCGAGTTCAGCCTGATGAAGGCGCTTGAGCAGCATCCAGCCTTTGCCGATCTTGCGGATGAGTATCAGCTGCGCCTGTTCCAGAAGCATTTCATGATCATGCACGGACTGTATACCCTGCAAACCAGGCTCTGGTATGAAGAGCAGTTGCGGGTGGAAATTTCGCCGTTGAGTGTGCGTCTGTATACGGAAATGATCGCCGAAACCTGCGACGAAGCCTGCCTGCCCGGAGCTGGCGACACGCTCAGGGAATATTATCTGGACTGGCAGCAGTTGAGCGCGACCAGTGCAGAAGATGTGCAAAAGCTGCTGCGCGGTTTCTGGAATTTCTGTGCCGACCCGGACGCCCGACGGTCGGCGTTCCAGACACTTGAGTTGGACGAGGACGCCTCGCAAGAGCAGATTCGTGCCCGTTACCGACAATTGGCGGCACGGCTGCATCCTGACAAGGGTGGAGACAGTGAAGCATTTATTGAAGTACGCCGTGCATATGAGCTGCTCAGGGCCGGCAGTTGAAGTAAAGAAATGTAAAAGCCGCTGTCGACTCGGGAACAATCCACTACCATGGGCCTCTTAGGACTGACCTATACGTATGTACCGAGACAGGGAACTGATGTGCGCGTCTACCTGCTGTTGCCGCTGCTGGTGCTGTTGAGCGCCTGCAGTACACCGCCCGAATTGCAAAATACCTCCCCCGAACTGCCCCTTGATTGGCAGACCCCGCGTGACGAGATGGCCGGGGCATCCGGCTGGCGACAGGATCTGAATGATCCAGTCCTGAACCTGTGGATTAATCAAGCCTTGCAGCGCAATCCTGCGTTGGCTGCTGCTCGGCAACAACTGGCGGCTGCCGAGCAGCGCGTACGTATTTCCGGGGCCGATCGTTATCCACAGCTATCGCTGGAGCTGGGCAGTCGGCGGCAGGAAGACAGTGAGCGTGTTGATTCGCTGGAGCTGACGCTGGGTTGGACCCCCGATGTATGGGGTGAGCTCAGTGCCCGTCAGCGTGAAGCCGAGTTCAGCCGGGCCGCCGCCGCTGCCGCCTATGATGAGCAGCGTGAGACCCTGGCCGCAGCAGTGGCGCAGAACGGTTTTGCCCTGCAGGAAGCGCGCCTGTTGCTGGCGTTGTACACGCAACGGCGCGATAACCTGCAGCAGAATCTGGAGATTATTGAATCCGGTTATCGCCAGGGGTTGAACGAAGCCCTGGATCTGTATCTGGCGCGTAACAACCTGCACGCCGAAGCGGCGCGGGTTGAACAACAACAGCAGACCTTGAGCGAACTGCAGCGTGAACTGGAACGCCAGTTGGGCCGTTATCCAGCCGCCCAATTGACCACCGAAGCGACCCTGGCGCTTATCGACACCGCCATCCCTGCCGGTCAGCCGGCCGATATCCTCACCCGTCGTCCGGACTTGCAGCAGCAGTGGCTGACGCTGCTGGCCGCCGACGCGACACTGGCCGCTGCCCACCGTGACCGTTTCCCTGCGCTTAGCCTGAATGCGGCGTATGGTGGCAGCAGCGATGCGTTGGGCACCTTGCTGTCCGGCGGCAATCTGGCCTGGAGTCTGGGGGCATCATTGGCGCAAAGCCTGTTTGATGCCGGGCGCAAATCGGCCACGCAGGAGCAGGCACTGGCGCAACGGCGCGAGCAGGAGCAACGCTGGTTGGATGCGGTATTTACCGCCCTGACCGAAGTTGAAAATGCGCTGTCGGCACGGCAGAGCCTGCAGGCCCGTTACGCACTCTATCTGAAGGCGGAACAGAACGCGCTTAATGCTGAAACACTGGCATTCGAGCAGTACCAGAACGGCTTGGAAAGCTACACCACCGTGTTGGAAGCCCAGCGCCGTGCGCTGGACGCACAAACCAGCGTGATCAACCTGCGTCGTCAACTGCTGGACAACCGCGTCGCGCTGTACCGTGCGCTCGGTGGCGGTTTCCAACACTCGACATCATCGCTTCAAACCGTACAGACATCAGCACCGGAGACCCCATGATCAAACGGATATTGCCCCTCATTGTGATAGTGGCGCTCGGTGCTGTCAGCTGGCTGATCTACAACAACCCGCCTGAGATTCAGCGCGGCAAGCCTCCGGCCCCGGAGCGGATCAGCGTCGACGTCCAGGTGTTGGCAATGGCTCCGTTCAAGGTGCAGGTTAAAAGCTATGGTCGGGTCCAGCCACGCACCCAGAGTACGCTGTTACCGCAGGTGTCCGGCCAGATCGTCTGGCTGAACCCCGATTTTCGGGCCGGGGGCTTTTTCGATGCTGGTGAAGAACTGATCCGCCTCGACAGTCGTGATTATGCCGCTGATGTAGCGCAGGCTGGTGCGGCGTTGATGAGTGCGCGTCAGGCGCTGGCCGAGGAGCAGGCCCGCAGCGCCCAAGCCGCCGCTGACTGGAAGCGCCTGGGTAATACCGGCCAGGCACCGCCGCTGGTGCTGCGCGCCCCGCAGCTGAATGCAGCCAAAGCCTCAGTGGCGTCGGCGGAAGCCGCACAGGCCATCGCTAAACTTAACCTTGAGCGCACCCGCATTCGTGCGCCCTATAGCGGTCGTGTACTGGATACGGCGGTCGACCTGGGTCAGGTCGTTTCCAGTGGGACCACACTGGGGCAAATTTATGCCGTGGATGTGCTGGAAGTGCGTCTGCCGCTGCAGAACCGTGATCTGGCTTACCTGCGGTTGCCTGAAGAGTATCGGGTGGAAGGTGCTGAACCATTCCAGCCCAAGGTTGAGATCCGTTCCGACCTTATCCGCCCGGAACGCTGGCAGGGCCGAGTCGTACAGACGGAAGGCGCGATTGATGAAACCAGCCGTCAGCTGCATGTGCTGGCGCAGATCGATGATCCCTATGGCCAGAAGGCGATGGACCGTGTGCCGCTCAAGGTGGGTGAATATGTCACTGCCCTGATCGAGGGTATCGAAGTCGAATCGGCGCTATTGATCCCCAATAAGGCGATCTACCAAGGCAGCTATGTGTATCTGGTCGAAGCGGGTGTGTTGCAACGCCGGGACGTCAGCATCGCCTGGCAGAACGAAACCGAGGCGTTGATTGCGCAGGGACTGAATGCCGGTGACCAGCTGGTGTTGACCTCGTTGGGCCAGGTGGTCTCGGGGACACCGGTGCAGGTGCGCGGTGCGGCCGAAGCGCTTCCCGTTGATACTGAGACCGGCACCACGGCTGACACCCAAACCGATCAGCCGCAGGGAGCCCGCTCATGATTGCCTGGTTTGCGCGCAACCACGTGGCCGCCAACCTGCTGATGGTGACCATCCTGTTCACCGGCCTGATGTCGCTCAAGCTCAATATTCCGCTGGAGATATTCCCCAGCTTTGAGTCCGACACCATCAGTGTGCAGATCAGCCTGCGCGGGGCGACGCCGGAAGATGCCGAACTGAGTCTCGCCACCCGCGTGGAAGAGTCGGTCAGTGATCTTGAAGGGGTGAAAGAGATTCGCAGCCGCTCGGTAGAGGGGGGCAGTACGGTTACCATCGAAGTGGATCAGGGCTATGACCCGCGTGAACTGCTGGCCGATGTAAAATCCCGCGTCGACGAAATCGGGACCTTCCCGGCGGAGGCAGATGAACCGGTGATCGCGCTGGCGACCTACAAGCGCGATGTGATCACCGTCGCTGTTTCCGGCGGCCTGTCTGAACGCGAACTGCGCAGCTATGCGGAGCAGGTACGTGATGATCTGTTGCAGCTGGAGGGTGTAACCCAAGTCGAATTGGACGGCGTGCGCAGTTATGAAATCGCCATCGAAATATCTCAGGATCGGTTGCGTGCCTACGACCTGACCCTGAGTGAAGTAGCCGATCGCATTGCTGCCAGTTCGCTGGATCTGTCGGCGGGCAATATCCGCACCGACGGCGGTGATATCCTGATCCGCTCCAAGGGCCAGGCCTACAGCCGTGAAGAGTTTGAACCGCTGGTAATCAAGACCCACCCCGATGGCAGTCTGTTGCGGCTAGGCGACTTGGCACAGGTGACCGACGGCTTTGAAGAAAGCGCGCTGCGGACCCGTTTCAACGGTGTGCCGGCGGCGATGATCGAGGTCTATCGCGTCGGTGACCAGAGCGCCATCGCCGTGGCCGATACGGTCAAGGCGTATATCGAACGCCAGCAGCCGTCGCTGCCGCAGGGGCTGAACCTGAGTTACTGGGACGACAACTCAGAGGTCGTTAAAAGTCGTATCAACACCCTGCTGACCAACGCGGTGCAGGGCGGTATTCTGGTGCTGTTGCTACTGACTCTGTTTCTGCGGCCATCCATCGCTTTTTGGGTGTTTCTGGGGATTCCAGTCAGTTTCATGGGCGCGTTCCTGCTGATGCCGGTGTTTGGCGTCACCCTCAACGTGATTTCGCTGTTCGGTTTCATCCTGGTGCTGGGGATCGTGGTGGATGATGCCATCGTCACCGGTGAAAACATCTATAGCCACCTGCGCAACGCTGAGTCGGGCCTGCAGGCGGCGGTGCGCGGCACCCAGGAAGTTGCCATACCGGTAACCTTCGGCGTGTTGACGACGGTGGCGGCCTTTCTGCCGATCGGTTTTATCGAGGGTGCCCGCGGGGCGCTGTTCGCGCAGATACCGGTGGTGGTGATTCCGGTGCTGCTGTTCTCGCTGATCGAGTCCAAGTTTGTACTGCCGGCCCACCTCAAACATCTGAAACTGCGCCATGAGAACGTGGACAAACAGGGGCGCCTGTCGCGTTTTCAGCAATCCTTTGCCGACGGCTTCGAGAATATGGTGGTGCGCTATTACCGGCCGTTGCTGGATGTGGCCGTGCGCCACCGGCTGACCACGCTGGCGATTTTTACGGGGGTGTTCATCCTGATCATGGCGATGATCATGAGCGGCTGGACCCGTTTTGTATTTTTCCCGCGCGTGCAAAGCGATACGGCCCGTGCTTCGCTGACCATGCCCAGCGGCACGCCGTTCGAGGTGACCGACCGCTATATTGTGCGCATGGTTGAGGCGGCGCGTGAACTGCAGGATACCTACCGTGACCCTGATACCGGCGAAAGCGCCATCCTCAACATCTATTCCACCTCTGGCACCGGTGGCAGCACCGAGGAGGGGCGGGTGCGCTTTGAGTTGCTGCCGGCGGAGCAGCGGGACGAGAGCATCAGTACGTCACGGATTGTGCAAGAGTGGCGCGACCGTATCGGCCCGGTGCCCGGTGCCGAGACCCTGACCTTCAGGGCCGAGATCGGCCGCGCCAGTGACCCGGTGGATATCCAGCTGCGTTCGGGGCGGGTGAGCGATCTGGAAGCGATGGCCGAACAGGTCAAGGCGCGTCTGGCGACCTACCCGACGCTGTACGACATCACCGACAATCTGTCCGACGGCAAGGAAGAACTGCAACTGGAGCTGACCGAACAGGCACATCTGCTGGGGTTGACCCGCAGCGACATCATTCGCCAGGTGCGGCAGAAGTTCTTTGGTATAGAGGTGCAGCGGGTGCAGCGCGGACGCGACGATGTTCGGGTGATGGTGCGTTTGCCGCTGGATGAACGGCAGGCTATCTCTGGCCTGCGCGATGTGTTGATCAGCACGGCTCAGGGCCAGGTGCCGCTGGATACAGTGGCCACGCTGGTGCCGGGTCAGAGTCCGGCGGCGATCTACCGTGTTGATCAGCAGCGCACGGTCAGCGTGGTGGCCGACATGGACAAGCAGAACACCAACACTACCGTGTTGAATCGGGACCTGGATCAGTTTCTGTCCGAACTGGTGCGTCAGTATCCGGGGGCGTCTTACAGTCTGGAAGGGGAAGCCCGCGAGCAGCGCGAGTCGTTCACTTCGCTGGCGCTGGGACTGGCGTTCGTATTCTTCGTTATCTATAGCCTGTTGGCGATTCCGTTCCGCTCCTACCTGCAGCCGCTGATCGTGATGTCGGTGATCCCCTTCGGCGCGATAGGCGCGATCATCGGCCACTGGATCATGGGCATGGATCTGACCATCATGAGCCTGCTCGGTCTGATGGCGCTGATCGGAGTGGTGGTTAATGACAGTCTGGTACTGGTGGACTTCACCAACAAGCGTCGCCGCGAGCTGCAGGACGCAGGTGAGCATTCACATTTTGAGGCCACGCGTCAGGCCGTACTGATCGCCGGCGTTGCCCGCTTCCGACCGGTGATGCTGACCTCGCTGACCACGTTCATTGGCCTGATGCCGCTGCTGTTCGAAAAGGCGGTACAGGCGCAGTTCCTGATCCCGATGGCGGTGTCTCTGGGCTTTGGCATCATCTTCGCCACCCTGGTGACGTTGATCATGGTGCCAGTCAACTTCATGTTGCTGGAAGACCTGCGTCGGCTGGGTCGACGCCTGTCCGGCCAGCCTGCGCCAGACCCTGCCGAGACGGCTCATGCCAAACAGGTAAGCACTCACTGACGCTCAGGTGTCGGCGGCCGCTGTGTTATCCACAGACCGGTCGCTGACGGCGGGCGTCAGTCGCTGATGCAGCCAGGCCAGCGCCAGCAGTCCCAACCCCAGCCCCATGAACGAAGCCACGCGCCAGAGACCGGTCAGATCCGACATGTCGACCAGAAACAGCTTGGCGACGACAATCAGCAGCAAGGCCATGCCACCACGGTACAGCGACCGTTGTTGCAGCCAGCTACCTCCCAGCAAGGCCGCCGACGCGAGTAACAGCCACACCGCCGAATAGGTATACAGCTCGCCGTCCGGTGTCGGATTCGCCAGACTCAGATCACCCTGCCATAAGTGACGGATTTCCATGGAGATGAACAGCAGCCCGTTCAGTCCAGCCGCCATCGCGGCGTAGCGGCTCAGCCCACCGGGCAGCAGACGCCAGAGTGTCAGCAACAGTAAAGTCGGCAAGCCGTAGCTGAGCAGCAACAAGTTCCATACCGGCGTGGTGCCGATCTCGGTGTTGCTCCAGAGCGGGTTGTACACCAGCGCTACCCAGAGCAGGTAATTGACGGCGGCCGCGAGCAGATGCAGGGTGGCAATGACCTGGTAAAAACGCAGCAGATACTCGCTGAGGCGGGCGCGCCACAGGTACACGCAACCGGCGGTCGCCCAGATCAGTGTGTTGAGGCTGGCTTCGAGGAAACTGTACTCATGGCGGAAGATATCGCCATCATAGAGCCAGTAGCGCACTTCTGCCGCCAGTGTCAGCACCAGCAGGTGGGCCGCTGCACCTTGCAGCCAGGCGCTCATCTTGCGGTCGTTGCGCAGAATCCAGGCTCCGGCAACGGCGCAGAAGGTAGAGCCGCCATAGGTCCACAGTGACCAGTGAGTGCCGCTGTCATAAGTGAGCAGCCAGGGGTTGAAGGTCAGGCGGCAGATCACCACCGCCAGCACCAGTCGGATCACCCAGGGCAACAGCTGCAGCTGGTAGCGTTGCTGCAGCAACGACAGGGTGATTAGCTGTACGGCAAATGCCAGCGTC
The DNA here is from genome assembly GCF_003014615.1 of Marinobacterium halophilum. GTDB lineage: Bacteria > Pseudomonadota > Gammaproteobacteria > Pseudomonadales > Balneatricaceae > Marinobacterium > Marinobacterium halophilum. The sequence goes on from NZ_PYGI01000017.1 coordinate 39,842, forward strand.
AGGGTGGCGTCCACCAGCCAGATCACTGCCGCCAGCGACAGGCCCAAATGGGCGCTGCTGATCAACAGTACCCGTACCAGATCACTGGCAGGGCGCTCCAGTGCTATCCGTGACAGCGCCAGATATGTCAGCCCCAGAATCAAGGCCGCACCGCCCCAGGCCCAATCGGCCGTGAATGCGGTAAACAGATAGTAGCCCAGTGCCAGCATCAGCAATGGCGTAAAGCAGCCCAGCCCGACCCAGAAGCCCGGATGTGCGACCTGCCGTTGCAGCAGCCAGACGGAAGCAGCGACATAGAGGATGCACAGCATGACGAAACGGGAGACCAGTGCGGTTTGAGTGGCGGCATCAGGTGGAGTGAAAATCAGTTGATCGCCCAGATAGCTCAGCATCGGCAACACTACCGCCAGTGCAGTAGCGCCCAGCAGCAGGGCCGGCAGCGGGTTCAGTAACGGCCGTCGGCTGGCCACCAGCAGCAACAGGGCCGGCAGTATCAGCAGTGTCGGGTAGCTGCTGGCGGCAACCGTTTCAAGCGCCAGCGTGTAGCCCTGTGCCAGCACGATCAGCACTAGTGTTGGCATCACCAGCCAGTCACGGGCACTGCGTCCCTGTCGCAGCCGTTCCAGCCAATGCTTGCAGGGAGCGTCGCGGTGCTGCAACAGCCAGTCATGGCTCGGCACGACGAGAAACATCCAGGCCAAGGCCAGCAGGTAGAACGAACGCACACCGTCAGCAGGATGGGTGCCAAGGCTCAGCAGCCACCAGCCCAGACTGCCTATAATGACGCCCAGCCAAAGCCAGCGCCGTTCCACATAAGCCAACAACCACAGCGAGAACAGGGTCAGGATCGCGATATAGATCAGCGCCAGCTCGATCTGGCCTGATCCGGTACTCACCAGTATGGGCACCAGGTAACCGCCCAGCATCCCCAGCGCGGCCAGTACTGGCCCGTGGCGCAGGGCCAATGCCAGAGTGGCAAAGGACACCAGCGCCATGGCAGCAAAGATCAGTCCCGGTGAGATGCCTTGCAGCAGCTTGAAGGCGGCAAATAGCGCCGCATAGAGCATGATGCTGGCACCGCCGGCCAGTGCCGCGAAGACATCATGCTGGCCGCGTGTGCGCCGAAGCCACTCGGCGGCCCCGTGCAGGCCGATTCCGGCCAGCAGTGACAGGGTGACTCGGGCTTCGGGGCCGAGCAGCCCCTGCTCGATGGAATAATGCACCATGAACACCCCGGCCAGCCCGACACAGATACCGCCCAGCCAGATCATCCAGTTGGCCTGCAGACTGGCGGCAAGGCGGTCAAAGAATCCGGTTGTTCCGGTGGCCGGTGGCGGGAGTTCCTGTGCGGTTGGTTCGGTCGAGGACGGTTCTACGCCCCAGGCGGTAACGGGTGGCGTGGTGTCCGCAGGTTTGAGCGTTTCGGTTACCGAGGACGTCTTTGGCTCGGGCTCAGGCTCGGCTTGGTGAATGGTCTGGGTATCGGTTGCAGGCAATGGTCGAGATGGCTGCTGTTCCAGCTCATACACTCGAGCCTGTAACTGAGTGATATGGTCGCGCAGGTCACGGCTGACAACCCAGGCGCGAATGCCAAGACAGGCACCGATGAACAAAAACAGTGGCAAAGCCACGAACAGTAACCATATCGCATCCATACACCACCTCGGTTGAATCCATCATACTGCGCAAACTGATTTGACTATACTGCATCTGGCTCCCGCACAGAATGACAAGAGCTGAAGGTGATACATGATCAATCCGATATTGCCCCAAGTGTTAAGCGAACTGCGTCAGCACCCCGAAGGGATCAGCGAATATGATTTGATGCGGACGCTGGATAATCAGCACGCATTTGATACGTTGGATGCCGATGGCCTGCTGGCGCTTTACCGCAAGCATTTCATCATTATGAATGCCCTGTATGATTTACAGGATGTACTCTGGCAGGAAGAGGGGCGGGTGCTGAATATATCGCCCATGCACATTGAGTTGCACAAGTCTCGGGACGAGAATGACCGTGTCGATTCCAATCCGTACCTGAGCGAGTATTATCTCGACTGGCACAACTTTGAACAGACCACCATCGAAGATGTGCTGGGGTTGATGGAAGCGGTGACCGGGCCACGTCATTGAGGCCGTTACAGCGCCTGAAACCACAGGGTCGGCTGTTCGGTGTAGCCTTGTCTGCAGCAACCAGGGCTTTTCCTGTCTGTGACTTGCCAATGGGGAAACCTGCCGTCAGACTTTAAAAAACAGATCAAGGATGAATACGTTATGCAATGGATAAAGCAGTGGCTAGCGGTGTGTGTATGGGTACTGGTTGGCATGGCAACAGCCCATGCTGATGAGCGCGACCTGTTTCTGGAGCATCAGTACCGGACTCAGTGCCTGGCCTTTGCGCAAGATCCCGATGGTTTCCGCCAGGCGCTGGTACAGAGCGACATGCCTCGCGTACCGGCAGGATTGGTCCGCCAGCTTCTGCTGGGGCAAGACGCTGAAGGCTGGTCATTGGCCTATCATGGGCGACGTGAGTATGTGCTGACATTGGCGGAAGACGAGACCCGCTGCGCCATTGTGGCGCGTTATGCCAGTGTGGAGACCAGAGCCTGGTTTGAACGACTGGTGGCAGCTCCACCGGCAGGTTTCGTGGCCATGCCCCTGCCGGTGAGTGAAGGTGAACAGCGTTATGGCGGTGATGCACAAACCTTGCGTTGGGCCTGGGACAGTGCCGACCGGACGCTGGAGCATAGCCTGATGTTGTCGACCCGTGACGATGTGCAGATGCAGGCCATTCTGGCCCTTACCCTGACAATGAAAACCAACGAGTGAGCATGACCTATACAACCCGATTATTGATCTGCCTGTTGCCGCTGCTGATCAGCGTATCCGGCACCGCACAAGCAGATGAACGCGCCACTTTTCTACAGAAGGTGTACCTCTCTTTCTGTGTAAAACATTTCAACGACTATGCTGCGTTGCGTGCGGGCCTGGCTGAACAACAGCTGCCCAAATTGCCCCCGCAACAGTCACAGCACTTCCTGCAGGGGCGCGAAGGCGATGCCTGGCCGGTGCCGTACCAGGGTGAGTTCGGTCAGTACGTACTGGTTTTGCCGGAAGGCGATAACTTTTGTGCCGTGATGGCACGGCGCAGTGCGCCGATGGCCACCCGCCAGTGGTTCGAACAGATGGTTGCACAGGCCCCTACACCGCTGCAGGCGACCCGGCTGGGTGAAAAGCAGGTCAAGACGCCACTCAACGGCGAAGCCCGTACCGAGTCCTGGCAGTGGGCCACCGAACATGCGCCTCGGCGTTTGTTGCTGACCCTGACCACCGCCGATGACCCTGAAGCGGCCATCCAGGCGATGGTGTCGCTGGCGCTGGCTACACAGGAGCGCCGCTAAGTGTTACAGATTTCCAATGCGGTCAGTATTCCCGACCATGAGATTGAACTGAATGCGATCCGTGCTCAGGGCGCAGGTGGCCAGAACGTCAACAAGGTTTCCTCCGCGATTCATTTGCGCTTTGATATCAATGCGTCTTCGTTGCCGGCGTTCTACAAGGAGCGCCTGCTGGCACTCAGTGACAGCCGCGTAACTCAGGATGGCGTGATTATCATCAAGGCGCAGCAGTACCGCAATCAGGAGCAGAACCGCGACGACGCTTTGAACCGGTTGGCAGAGCTGATCCGCAGCGCCGTGAAAATGGAAAAAAGGCGGCGACCGACCCGCCCCACCCGCAGCTCCCAGCGCAAGCGGATTGAAAAGAAAAAGCAGCGGGGCAACGTCAAGTCGATGCGCGGCAAGGTAGAGCCCTGATCGGCAGTGAATGATCGTAAAAACTGATCATTCGCTGCCGTTTTTTGCCGTTCATTCACAACCTGTTCGGGAGCAGAATAGAGGCATCAACCGTTTAACCACGCCTCGCCGTGGTCGGAGACTTGCCATGACTGAACGTACTCTGCAACGCCGTATTCCCGCCCGTGAAAGCCATGACGGAGCCGGTGTCCGCTTGCTGCGCAGCCTGGGCCGCTCGGCTCAGCACCGGATCGACCCTTTCCTGATGTTGGACAACTTCTTTTCCGACGATCCTGACGACTATATTGCCGGCTTTCCCGCGCATCCGCATCGTGGCTTTGAAACGGTTACCTACATGCTCGATGGCCGCATGCGCCACCGTGATCATCTGGGCAACGAAGCGGTGTTGGAAAGCGGTGGTGTACAGTGGATGACTGCCGGTCGCGGCGTGATTCATGAAGAGATGCCGGAGCAGACAGAAGGCTTGATGCGCGGTTTCCAATTGTGGATAAACCTGCCGGCGGCCGAGAAGATGACCCCCGCCCGCTATCAGGAGTTTACCGCCGCACAGATTCCACTGATTGAAGATGCGGCCAGCGGTACACAGCTGAAACTGATCGCCGGCGAGGTTGAACTCAATGGCCAACATCATACCGGTCCGGTCAGCGGCATTAGCCGTAGCCCGTTGATGCTGGACCTGCGCCTGCCACCCAATACGCGCCTGAGCCTGCCAGTTGGAGGCCCGCGCGCCGGTTTTGTCTACCTGTTTGAGGGTGAGTGCCGACTGGGGCAGGACGTACTGAATCGTAACGAGGCCGCAGAGTTGTCCACAGGCGAGCAGGTTACCCTGAGCACCGGTGAGCAGGGGGCTGCACTGTTACTGCTGGCGGCACAGCCGATCGGTGAGCCCATCGCCCAATACGGCCCCTTCGTGATGAATACAACGGCGGAACTGGATCAGGCGATCGACGATTATCAACAGGGGCGTTTGGTGTAACCCTTACAGGAACCGTCAAGGCCGGGATCAGCGTTTCCTGGCCTTCTTGGGTTTTAGCTGTTCAATCCAGGCCGGGTCCAGCGACGGCTGTTCGGGATCGATCCCCTGAGCCTGCAACGTGTTCAGATGGCTGCGGCTTTCATCCAGCAGATCACACAGTGCGCTTTCATTGTTCTCCAGCCGGTACATCTGCTCCAGCCCCAGATGATAAAAGCGCATGACCCGCAAAGCGGTCGGGTTGCCCTGTTCCACTCCGTCTTTTACCGTGTGCAGAATATTGGTGATACTCATCAGGCTGCGCTTCAGGCGCCAGCCGTAACGTGCAGCCTCCATCCATGGCTGCCGCCAGAAATGCAGCTTGAACACGGCCGTTGTCGCGATGACACCGGCCAGCACACCGGCCAGGTTCCAAAGCGTGTTGCCGCCCTCGGGATTACCGAAAAAATGGACACTCAACGATGCCAGTGCCATTGCCAGCACGGCGAACGTGATCATGATAATCAGGTTGCTCTTGCGGGTTTCCCGACGGTACTGCTCGGGATCACGCGATTCAAGGGTAAAAATATCCGACATCGGGCCGTCTCATCAGCAGGTGAGCGCAGAGATTAGCAGCAATCCGCACGGGCTCAAACTCTGTAGCCAAACTCGCCCACATTCGCAGAAAATTCTCGGTTTTCCAGTGCTCGCAGGCTTGTTCTCCCGTGCATAAGTGGGCATGCTGAAACCCGTCTGCCAGCAGGATGTTGGCAGCCAATACAAAGAACAATGTTCGATATAATATTCGCTGACCACCGAAAAAATACAACTGCAGGTTGCCTTTGAAAATTCCTAAACGCTTACAGCCCCTCGCCGATGAAGGCATTATCGATGAAGTTATCAGTCGACTCATGAGCGGCAAAGAAGCCGATATCTTTATTGTCCGCTGTGGCGACAGCGTTCGTTGTGCCAAGGTCTATAAAGATGCGGCGAAGCGTAGCTTTAAAAAAGCTGCTCAGTATCAGGAAGGGCGGAAGGTTCGCAGTGGCCGCCAGGCACGGGCCATGGAGAAACGTTCAAATTATGGCCGTCAGCAACAGGAAGAGATTTGGCAGAATGCCGAAATCAATGCGCTGTCCTGTTTGGCTGAAGCCGGTGTGCGCGTCCCAGAAACCTTCGGGTGCTTTGACGGTGTACTGTTGATGGAGCTGGTCACCGATGAAGCGGGTGATGTGGCGCCGCGGCTGGCCGACGTGACCATGTCGGAAGAGCAGGCGGTTGAAGATTATACGCTGATGATGCATTACATCCGGCTCATGTTGTGCGCGGGGATTGTGCATGGTGACCTATCTGAATTTAACGTGCTGGTTGATGACTACGGCCCGGTAATTATCGATTTGCCGCAGGCGGTCAATGCGGCTTCGAATAACAGTGCGCAAGAAATGTTCAGCCGTGACGTGAATAATATGCGTCGTTATTACGGTTATTTCGCCCCCGATCTACTGCATACGCAATACGATAAGGAGATGTGGGCGTTGTTCGAAGAGGGCAAGCTGAAACCCGACTCGATACTCAGTGGCGAGTTTGAAGATGATGCGGAAAGTGCGGATGTCGATATCGTACTGGAAGAAATCAAAGCGGTGATGAAAGAAGAGCAGGAACGGCAGGAACGCTTGCGCGATACCGAAGAAAGTACATGAGCGCAAGTTGACATCCTCACCGCCCTGAAGAGGCGGTGATTCCTCCTGCGAGACGCTCATGCCCGAGCGCGAGTATGTTCCTGGCCGCGTTGACGTCGCGATCTTGAGTGACACCGCACTCACAGGTCCAAACTCTTATTCCAAGGTCTGCTCTACCTTTCGGACTGTGGGCGCCAATGGCGCCGCAACACGAGCAGATCTGGGTGGTGTAGGCTTCATTCACCGCCTGAAACACGATCCCGGCGCCAGCGCTCTTATAGGACAGGAACTGTTTCAGCATCGCCCAGCCGGCGTCGTACACCGACTTGGCGCTATTCGTACGGGTGAATGAGGATGATTTCACATCGCCAATGATGATCACGCCGCAGCGGTTTACCAGTTGGCGGCTGAACTTGTGCAGGGCGTCTTTACGCCGATTGGCGATTTTGGCGTGGATCGCTTTCACGCGTTGTTTCTTCCGTGCCCTCTGGGCCAAGCCCAGTGCCGGCTCCAGATCACGGTAGAAGCGTCCGGCCTCCAGCCGGGTGCCATCCGAACAGGTGGCAGTATCCTTTAGCCCGAGATCGATTCCGATCGCATCCTGACCGGCTGGCATTTCGGCCTCAACTTCGACCACAACATTGAGGTACCAACGGCCTCGCGCATCTTCGGAGAAGCTGCCGGCACGGAATCGGTACCGGGCCAGCCCGTAGCTGTCCCAGATCTTGAAGTAGTGGCCGTTGTGATAGACCTGGCCCTGTTTCCACGTCACCGCACCCGACTTGAACGGTATCCAGCCCAGCGAGCGGCGCACGCCGCCGCTACGGCGCCATTGCAGCCGGGTCTTTTTGAACTGCTTGCGGCGGATGACGTACTCGCGGGACACTTCCTGCAGGGTCTGTGAATGCAGGCCCAGGTCTTTACCCGCACCCTTGGTGTAGGGATCAATGTCGTAGGCGGATAGAAACACACCGCGTTCACGAACGGAGCGTTGGCTCAATGCGTTCACATAGTTCCAGACTTGATTAACCGACCACGCCATCTGCTGAAGCAGGGAACGGTGGCGGTCCTTGATCCGGACTTTGAGGGTTTTGGTGTGTTTCATACTGTTCAAGTATACAGTATTATCAAATCGGCTGCGCCGGTTGCGCTCTACATCCCCTCACTAAAAGTAAGGGGCTTTCCGCGCAAATCTGGTAACGCGACAACGCTGCCCATGCCGTATGCCGGGACCATCTAAAGGGTGCCGGCATACTTTGCAGTCATGACGGCGGGATGACCTACTGGTCGCTCGGATAACGCCCGGGATGCATTTGCCGCAGTTGCTGGCGTTGCTCTTCAGTCAGTATGTGATCCATCTCTTGTTGCAATTTCAGCCGTTCTTCCAGCAGTTCCAGCTGTTCTTCATGCATTTCACGGTGGAGGTCCATCACTTTGCCACTGTCTGGTGTGCCGTCGCGCCAGAGTTCCTGCATCTCCACGTGGTGCTCCTGCATCTCCTCCATCTGTTCGCGCTGCAGTTTCCAGAACTTTTCCTGGATCTTGTTCATCTTTTTCTGCTGTGCTTCATCCAGTTGCAAGCCAACACCGGGGCCGCCTTGCCAGCCGCCCATCATCGGGCAGGGCATCATGCCCATGCCATATCCCATCATCGGGCCGTATTGCTGCATGTGTCCGTGGGTGTGGGCGGGGCCGGTTGCGTTCATATGATGTTGTGCCTGTGCGGTTGCTGCCAAGCCAAGCCCCAGCGTTATGGCTAGCCAGTGGCTGGGGCGAATGTGCATGTTCATACGTGCCTCCTGTTATCAGGTGCCAGCCCTGTGGGTTCAAGCGTGGCACAAACTGGAGGGTTGGCAAGTATGGCAGCGCGAAAAACGCTATGCTGAATCTACCGGCGGTGAGGCCGGTTGTTATACTCTGGAAAGCTCATCAGGAGCCGTGAATGCTCGTTACCATCGCCCGCTACACCTACCCCTATGAGGCCCAAATCGCCCGAGCGCTCCTCGACAGTGAGGGGGTTGATGCATTCATCGCTGATGAGCAGACCATCAATATGCAGTGGCTCTATTCCGATGCGCTGGGCGGGGTGCGGCTGCAGGTGAAAGCGGAAGATGCCGAACGGGCGCTGCGTCTATTGCAGGAAGATAGGGAAGCGTTGCTGGTGGAGGAGAAAGGGGAAGATCGCCCGGCCTGTCCGGTCTGTGGCAGTGTTAATACCGAATACCACCAGCTGGGCCGTCGTTGGGCGTTTCTGATGTTTCTGGCCGTTGATTTCCCGCTGTTTCGTGTACGCGATGGTATCCGTTGCCGTGCTTGCGGGGCGATTACCGAGCTAAGACCTGAGTAAAGCGCCGTTATTCCATGGGTGGTCATAATCCTTGCGCTCTCCTAAGCTGAATTCAGCCATTACGGAATTACCGGTCAATGGTGGTCACCTGTTAATGACGCCCGACAGGAAAGGCTCGCGTCAGTGCTTATATGTCATGGAGCTGACGAGGAGGGCGTGATGGTCAAGGTAGCAGTAATACAGGCGTCGCCGATCTTTCTGGATCGGGATCGGAGCATTCAGAAAGCGGCTGATCTGATTCGTGAGGTGTCGGCACAGGGGGCGCAGCTGGCCCTGTTTCCTGAGGCCTTCATTCCCGGTTATCCCGCCTGGATCTGGCGCTTGCGCCCCGGCGGCGATTGGGGGCTGTGTGAATCCCTGCATGCACGCCTTTTTGATAATGCAGTGGATGTCAGTGCCCATCATCTGGACCCGATACGCGAAGCCGCGCGTGACACCGGGGTCACCGTGGTGTGTGGCCTGAACGAACGGGATGGCAGCAGTAGCCGGACGACGCTCTACAACAGTCTGGTGACCATTTCTGCCGAGGGAGAATTGATTAATCATCACCGTAAATTGATGCCCACCAATCCCGAGCGGATGGTTTGGGGATTGGGTGATGCTCGGGGATTGAAAGTGCTTGATACCCCGGTGGGGCGTATCGGCGCATTGATCTGCTGGGAAAACTATATGCCGCAGGCACGCTTGGCACTTTATGGCCAAGGAGTTGAAGTCTATCTAGCGCCAACCTATGACAGCGGCGACGGCTGGCTCGCCACTCTTGGGCATATCGCACGAGAAGGACGTTGCTGGGTGCTGTGTTGTGGGGTTGCGATCGAGCGCTCAGACCTGCCGGAAGATTTTCCCGATCTGGATCGGCTCTACCCTGCAGATGAACACTGGATCAACCCAGGAGATTCGGTGGTGGTCGCGCCGGGGGGCGAAATTGTGGCCGGTCCCCTGCATCAGCAAAAGGGCTGCCTGTTGGTGGATATCGAGCTTGCACAGGTTGGCGCGGCCCGCCGTGTGCTGGATGTGGCGGGGCACTATGCGCGGCCGGATATCTTTACCTTGACGGTGAATCGACAGCCGCAATCTCCGCTAGCGTTCGAGGATTGAAAACCGGACGGCGATCCTCCAAAGTCGGCTCTGCTTGTGGCATAATCACCGCCATAGTGTCACCCGCCTGTTGTGTTATCCACAACCGGCCCTGCCATATACATTCAAGTTCAAGACCAATCGAGTAGATTCCATTGCTGACCACTGCGAATATCACCATGCAGTTTGGCGCCAAGCCACTGTTTGAAAACGTTTCTGTTAAATTCGGTGACGGTAACCGTTACGGCCTTATCGGTGCCAACGGCTGCGGCAAGTCCACCTTCATGAAAATCCTGGGCGGCGATCTTGAGCCGACCAGCGGTAATGTCTCCAAAGACCCGAACGAACGCATCGGTAAACTGCGTCAGGATCAGTTCGCCTACGAAGAGTTCAGCGTAGTCGACACCGTGATCATGGGTCATGAAGAACTGTGGAAGATCAAAGCCGAGCGCGATGCGATCTATGCCCAGGCCGAAATGAGCGAAGCTGACGGTATCCGTGCCGGAGAGCTGGAAGGTGACTTTGCCGAGATGGACGGTTACACCGCCGAATCCCGTGCCGGTGAACTGCTGCTGGGCGTGGGTATTCCGGTAGAGCAGCACTTCGGTCCGATGAGCGAAGTGGCTCCGGGCTGGAAGCTGCGTGTGCTGCTGGCGCAGGCACTGTTTTCCGACCCGGATATCCTGTTGCTCGACGAACCGACCAACAACCTGGATATCAACACCATTCGCTGGCTCGAAGGTGTGTTGAACCAGCGTCAGTGCACCATGATCATCATCTCGCATGACCGTCACTTCCTGAACAGCGTCTGCACCCATATGGCCGACGTGGACTTCGGTGAAGTGCGTCTGTACCACGGCAACTATGATGAGTACATGACGGCATCAACGCAGGCGCGTGAGCGCATGCAGTCGGACAATGCCAAGAAGAAGGCACAGATTGCCGACCTGAAGGCGTTTGTCAGCCGCTTCTCCGCCAACGCCTCCAAGTCCAAGCAGGCCACGTCGCGAGCCAAGCAGATCGACAAGATTCAGCTGGAAGATATCAAACCGTCCAGCCGTCAGAGTCCGTTCATCCGCTTCGAGCAGGATAAAAAACTGCACCGTATCGCGCTGGAAGTTGAAGGACTGTCCAAGTCCTTTGATGATGAGTTGTTCAGCGGTCTGAACCTGACCGTGCCGGTCGCCGAGCGCATCGCCATTATCGGCCCGAACGGTATCGGTAAAACGACGCTGCTCAAGTGCCTGGTGGGTGATCTGGAGCCGAACGCCGGTACGGTGAAGTGGTCCGAGAACCACAGCATCGGCTACTACGCGCAGGACCACGCTCATGAATTCGCGGAGCCGAAGAGCCTCTACGACTGGATGGCCTACTGCGGCCAGGAAGGTGATGACGAGCAGGTGATCCGCGGTACGCTGGGCCGTTTGTTGTTCTCGCAGAAAGAGATCGACAAGTCGGTTAAAGTGATCTCCGGTGGTGAGCAGGGCCGCATGATCTTCGGCAAATTGATGCTGCAGAAGCCCAATATTCTGGTGATGGACGAACCGACCAACCACTTGGATATGGAATCGATCGAAGCGCTCAACCTGGCACTGGAAAACTATCCGGGCACGTTGCTGTTCGTCAGCCACGACCGTGAATTCGTATCCTCGCTGGCGACCCGCATTATCGAGCTGACGCCGACCGGTATTGTCGACTTCCACGGCAGCTACGAAGACTACCTGCGCACGCAGGACCAGTAACACCACCTGCTGTACCTGATCCCGCCTGCGCCTGGCTCCCTGCCGACGCGGGCGGGATCGGTTTTCCTCCGTTTACCTGTCTGTCCTGAATCTTGCCAAACTTCTGCTGCCATTGCAGACTATCGCCCGCGCTCGTCTGAAGACGGTGGCCGCGTCGACTATTGCCATACCTGCAATGCAGATCAGAATCTTGAATACAGGAGTTTTGGAACATGGATGAAACAGCAACTGGGCAGACTTACTCACTCAAAAAAAGCTGGATGCCGGGAGGCAGTTTGCTGGCCAAGATTCTGGGCGGCGGCGTTGTTGCGGTGATCCTGGGTTATGTACTGTCGCAATCCTTTTTCTACGCCGAGCCCGGCTATATCTACCACGTGCGTACCGTCACCGGTAACGAAGCGGTGGTGACCGAGATCGGCTACAAGTTTTATCCGTTTGGGCGCTACAACTCCTGGAAGCGGGCGATGACCGTACAAGCGGTTTCGGGCTCCAGCCAGGATGCGATCACCTCGGAGAAGGATTCCGACAACGCTTCGGCCAGCCTGCCGCCGTTGAGCATCATGTTCCTGGACCAGGTGGATGCCCACGCTGAAGCCACGGTGCGCTTTTCCATTCCCTCGGATGAAGAATCCTTCCTGAAACTGGCGCATGAGTACCGCTCTCCCGAGAATCTGCTGCGCACGGCCCTGCTGCCGGTGTTCAAGGAAACCCTGCAGGCCAACGCGTCACTGATGACCGCAGAAGAGTACTATGCGGGTGGACGTACCGAGTTCAACTCCGAATATGAAAACCAGATGCGCAGTGGCATCTATCTGGTCAAGCGGGAAGAAGTCCGTGTCAGATCCAGCAAAATGGCCAGCGGCTCGGCCAATGTCGCGCTGGGTACGGAGCAGGAAGAATATGGTGAAGATTCCAAAACCATCTTCGTGGTACAGAAAGTGCTGGACGCCACCGGGCAGCCGCGCCGCAAGCAGCAACGTTTTACCGACTACGGCATCACCGTGGTCTCGGCGCTGGTTACCGACATCAAGCCCAACCAGAAATTCATCGAGCGCATGCAGCTGAAACAGAAGGCGTCTGCAGACCGTGCCATCGCCCGTGAACAGCGGGTGCAGGAAGAAGAGCAGCGTTTGTTGGCCATTGCCCGTGGTGAGCGTGAAGTGGCGGAACGTCAGGCCATGGCCAAGGTAGAGCAGATCCAGAAAACTACCGAAGCACAAACCGAGAAACAGCTGGCGATTACCCGCGCCGAAAAACTGAAAGCCGAAGCCCAGATTCAGCGGGAAACCGCCGAAATCAACCTGGAGAAGGCGCGTATCGAGGCCCAAACCCAGCGCACACTGGCGGACGCCGAGGCTTATCAGAAACAGGTCATTCTGGAGGCGGATAACGCGCTGGCGCAGAAGCTGGATGCGGAGATCAAGATTCAGCAGCTGTGGGCGGCCGCCTATGCCAAACGTCAGGTGCCGACCAACGTCTTCGGCGCGGGTGGCAGTGATGGTGCGCCGGTCGGTAATGACTACGAAACCAAGGCTTTCATGCAGCTGTTGACGCTGGATGCAGCCAAGCGCCTGAACTATGAACGGGATCTGGTGAAAGACTGATCCCAACGGTTGCGGTGGCAGACCCAACACGCGCCAAGGCTGTTGTTGGGTGCTGCGCAGCGGCGTGCGATAATAGCGGCTTTATCCAGCCGAGTTAGCCACCGTGACCACCTTCACCGATCTTAATCTCTGCCCTGAACTCATCACCACCCTGAAGGATTTGGGGTACAAGCAGCCGACGCCGGTACAGGCACAGGCGATTCCGCTGGTGCTGGCCGGACACGATCTGATCGCGGAAGCACAGACCGGTACCGGTAAAACGGCCAGCTTTGCTTTGCCGATGATCGACCGTCTCAGCCGCACACCGGTTGAAGGCGAGTATCACGAGATCCGTGGACTGATCTTGACCCCGACCCGTGAACTGGCGGCTCAGGTCGGCGAGCATACGCTGGAGTATGGCCGTCTGCTGGGGATGCGCGTGATCTCCATTTTCGGCGGTGTCCGCTTCGACAACCAGATCCGCAAGATGAAGCGCGGGGCCGATATTCTGGTGGCCACACCGGGACGGCTGCTGGATATGCTGGTGCAGAAGAAACTCTCGCTGGCGCATTTGGAAATGCTGGTGTTTGATGAGGCCGACCGCATGCTGGATCTCGGTTTTATCGGTGAGATTCGGCAGCTGTTGGCGTACATGCCCGAGCAGCGCCAGACACTGCTGTTTTCCGCGACCCTGAATGATTCCGTTGAAGTGTTGGCCGACAAGCTGCTGCGTGAGCCGAAGCGTGTGGCCATTGCTGCGCGCAACTCGGCCAGCCAGCAGGTGAAACAGAGCGTTTATGCAGTGGATAACGGTGACAAGGCGGATGTGCTCAGTTTCCTCATTCACGGCGGCAACTGGCGGCAGACGCTGGTGTTCACCCGCACCAAAAAACGTGCAGACCAGCTTACGGCAGAACTGCTGGAAGAGGGGATCAGTGCGGTCGCGATTCACGGTGACCGGACCCAGCGCGAGCGTACGGCGGCACTGGCGGCCTTTACCGCCGGTGAGGTCCGTGTGCTGGTGGCCACGGATGTGGCGGCCCGCGGACTGGATATCGATGCACTGCCGCAGGTGGTCAATTACGACCTGCCTAACCAGCCGGAAGCCTATGTCCACCGTATCGGCCGCACCGGTCGTGCTGGCCAGCAGGGGCGGGCGATCTCGCTGGTAGCCCCGGATGAGCGCCGTTTTCTGCAGGATATTTCGGCTCTGATTGGCAAACCGCTGCAGCTGCAGCCAGTGCCGATACTGGAAAACGGCAAGCTGATTGAGGGCGGCAAGCTGCCCGAGAAAAAACGTAATCAGAGCGGCAAAACGCGCAAGGGCGGTGCCAACACAAAAGCGGCGAGCAAGGCGGCCAAGCGTGCGCCGCTCCAGCCGGAAGAACCGGTCGCACCGGATACACCGGGCAAACGACCTTCATTGTTCGGACGCTAAGTAGCCCGCCATGGAATGATGTTACAGGAGATGTGAAATGACCCCAGCGGTTAACGTTGCCAAAAAAGCCAAGGTCAGTCATACCGTCCATGAATACCAGCACGATCCGTCCAGTGCTTCCTACGGCACCGAGGCGGCCGAGAAGCTGGGTCTTGCGGCGGAGCAAGTCTTCAAGACTCTGGTGGTCAGCCTTGATGGTAAAACGCTGGCGGTGGGCATTGTGCCGGTGGCGGGCAAGCTCAATCTGAAGCAGATAGCCAAGGCGGCGGGTGCGAAGAAGGCCGCCATGGCGGACCCGGCCGAAGTAGAGCGTGCCACCGGCTATGTACTCGGCGGAGTCAGTCCGTTGGGACAAAAGAAACGCCTGGCCACGTTGATCGATGACAGTGCCCAGGCGTTTGCCACGATTCATGTCAGTGCCGGTCGGCGCGGGCTCGAGATTGAGCTGGCCCCCGAGGATCTGGCCCGGCTGACGGGCGCACGCTTTGCCCCGATTGCAGGCTAACTTCTACCAGTCCGCTTCACACCGGCTCATCCCGGTTGCCAATACGGGGGTAACTGGCATGATGGGGGCAGGGTAATTGTCCCGGATGATCCTAGGCTGGCAAGGAGCTTGTGATGCTGTGGCTGGAAATACTGCTGTTAACCCTGCTGGCGGGCATGAGCATGCCGCTGGGAGCCTTGATTGCACGTTTTGAGCGGATTCGGCCGCGTTGGCTGGAACATGAATTCCGCCATAGTGTGATCGCTTTCGGTGGCGGTGCGCTGCTGTCTGCGGTGGCATTGGTGCTGGTGCCTGACGGTATTGAACATCATGACACCGATTTTGCGCTGCTTTGGTTCATCCTGGGCGGGCTGGTGTTCATGCTCATCGATATTCTGCTGAATCTGTTCAAAACCTCGGCCAGCCAGCTGGTGGCAATGCTGTCCGACTTCATCCCCGAGTCGATTGCGCTGGGCGCCGCCTTTGCCCTGGGAGGCAGCAACGGTCTGCTGTTGGCGCTGCTGATCGGGCTGCAGAATCTGCCGGAAGGCTTCAATGCCTACCGTGAACTGCGCCTTTCCAGCCACTACTCTTCCAAGCGAATCATTACTACGTTTGCCCTTATGGCGTTGCTGGGACCGGTTGCCGGTTTGGCTGGCTACGCCTGGCTGTCGGCGTATCCCTCCATCGTCGCGGCCATCATGCTGTTCGCCGCCGGCGGGATTTTATATTCGGTGTTTCAGGATATTGCGCCGCAGGTGAAACTGGCCCGTCATTGGGGGCCGCCGATGGGCGCGGTATTCGGGTTTGCATTAGGTATTGCCGGGCATATATTGACGGCTTAAAGAGCAAAAAACAGCCCGTCAATGACGGGCTGCAAAAACGAGATCCTTCTCGGAGAGTATGTTGAAAGCAGCAAAGGGTCAGAAGTCCAGGCGATACCCCAAAACTGTGCGGTCATATGGGGTGACGGCATCAGCTGCGTCGTTGTCGATATATTCAAAGTACAGCCGTGCCTTGCGGCTCAAATCATACTGAACACCGGCTGCCCATTGCGTCAGTTCAAGACCAGTATTGTTTTCCTCGTAGCGGGTGCCGCGTATCTTCCAGGTTGTTGCGCCAACGTTGTAGAGCAGGCCAGCTTCCAAGACCTCTCGATCAATGTCGGTAGCCGTGCCTGCAGAGTTTTTGCTGCTGATCAAATCATAGATTCCTGTGCCGCTACCTTGCTGATTTTCATAGCGTGCAACGAAGGTTAGCGGATCGGTTACCTTGATACGCGCACCCAGTGCCCAGCTGTCCAAATCGTAGTCGATACCCGCTGTGTTACTGCCGATATTGCCATAGGAAGCAGCCAGATAGACTCTATCGCCTTCGTATTTCAGGTTCAGGTCATAGCTGTCGATACTGTCATCCTGCTCACCGTCATTATCCGTACCGCTGCCATCAATGACGACGTGCCCGGCCATTTGCCAGTTGCCGAATTTCGGTGTGATATAGGACAGGCTGTTATCCGGTCGCCAATGGCCAGCAAACGCAGCCAACTGGAAACGTTCGCCGGCATCGGCTGCAGCTGCATTAAAAATATCACTGGTGGAGTTGGTCCAGATATAATGCATCTGCCACTGTTTACCGATCAGCAAGGTACCCCAGTTACCACTGGCACCCATGTAGGCTTGCCGAGGAGCGAACATGGCCCCTTCATTATCGGTGGTATCCACGTTAGCTTCCCAGTGGAATAGACCCTTGGTATTTTCCAGTCCCAAGTCGACATCGCCCTTAATACCGAAGCGTGATGAACCATCACGCAGATCCAAATCACTGCTGCTTTTGGCGTCTATTTCCATACGCAAGGAACCATAAAGAGTGGCGTCGGCTTGCGCGATCGCGGAGTAGATGACGGCAGGTGAGGCTGCAGCCACCATTAGAACAAGTGTGATTTTTTTCATTGGATACAACCTTTTATTATTGTTCTGTTTTCAGGTGCGTGACGGATTGAGTGTTGGCATCAACCTGTTTTGCAGTAAGCCATGTTGGTTTGTATTCAAAGTTTTCATACAGTTTCAGCTGGTCATCGTAGTGGGGTGACGGCGTACCATCCGGTGCAATGAAGCCACTTTGACCCGGTGCGACCACCTCATGCGTTTCCACCTGCTTACCGTTAAAAATCACCAGATTGTTTTCAGTTCCTCGGTTCATTGCGATATGGGTCTGTTTGAGCTCATCTTTTCCCGCCTGGGGCATACCGAGGAAATTGTTGGTGAAAAACTGCATCGGAACCACCGGCAGTTTCCAGTGCGCCGGATCGTCACCGTGTGTCTGTTTCACTTTTTGCAGTGCGGCTTCCAGGCTGTTCAGTAGCAATTCATTGCTCGAGCGGCCATTGAAGAAGTCATAGGTCTGTTTTACACCAGCATCGTCACCGCGCAGTGCCTGCAATAGAGCCTTAGTGCCGGGCTGAATATTGACGCTGGAACGCAAGGGAGACTCTGGTGATGGGTAACCGGCAGAGGCGTACCAATTGAAGTACTGGCCGGGGATATCATCTTTGAAAGTCAGTGTGAGCATTTCCGGCAACCAAGCCTGAAACAGCGTCGTTGCGGCTTCATCGTAGTGGCCATCACGATCACGGTCGTGGCTGCTCTGTTCCCACGCCTTGAGTAGCATTACAGCCTGACGACGAGGATCATCGGTTTGCAGGCCTTGAGTGGCGGCATCAAGGAAAGGCACGAAATAGCGGGCGTTGACGTCGGCATAGGAGACATCCTCCATCATTTGCTTGACGTCCTCGGCTGTGAATTTTTCTTGTGCATCCATGATTGCTTTCATGGTGTCGACACGGTCGGCTTCGCTCCATGAATACCAGAACATGTCTGGAGCAATAAAGTCGTCTGCTGGCTTGTTGTTCCAGTTGGCTATGTAGCCAGAGCTGGGGTTGTACACCTGCGGGTTACGTGCGAAAGGTTTGATGCCTAGCCATTCTTGACCACCCTCGCCAGAGGCTGGCAGTCGGTTGTCATGGTTTGGTTTTCGTTCTGGATACTTCCCGGTAAAGGCGTAACCGATGTTGCCTTGCTGGTCGGCATAATAGAAATTGATATTGAAGGCGCTGCGTGAGGCTTGCTGCAGCCAGTCTTTATGGTTGTCGGCTTGGCCCTGACGTGTCCAGGCCATTAATGTTTCAACTTCCCGTCCCTGCCAGGCTCGCTTCTTGGCGTAGGCAAGGTTCTGCTCGTTATCCCGGCTGACCAGTAAACCATGACTGGTTTTGTGGATATCTATTTGTACAGATGCAGCGCCCTTTATCTTGATTGTTTCTGTGCGCCGTTCCATGGGGCGGTATTGGCCCTCGAACAGATATTCGTTCGGGTTATCCGGGTTCAATGTTTCACGGTAGATATCCACCACATCGCCAGCGCCCCACGTGCTACCCCAGGCAATGTCGTTGTTGTTGCCAAAAAGGATGCCTGGGTAGGCGAAGGGGGTGTTACCGACCAAGTCGAAGCCTGCACCGTGGAGGCCGATAGAATAGGTATAGGCGGGGTTATACCAGCCGAATTGTGGGCCGTTGAGCAGAATGCTGTTAGCGCCTTCGGCTTTTTTCTTACCTACAACAATCATGTTTGAGGTTTGAGGATAACCGGCAACGCCAGTAAGCCCGTAGTCGTGGAACTGCTTGGCGTTATAGCGATGAGCATCGGCCAGAGACAGGTTCAGCACACCGCCATCCTGACCGACAGCCAGCCGAGCGATATCCCGTTCGGTTTTGGCGGATACTGGTGGGCGTGAAACCAATTCGACATGGCGGGCGTCGAAGGTTCCTTCCCAATCACCCTTTGGAATAGTGGTTGGCGCACTGGGGTCGTTGAGCGGGTTGAGCTGGTTGAATATGGCCCAGCCGTCGGTTTCACCGTGTTCTTTGATTAACGCATCAAGCAGTTGTTGATTCTGGATTTCGGTATTGTAATCGCCAAAGCGGTTACCCATAGAACCGACAAAAATCATCGCCACATCAAAAGCTGTCCATGCTTCCGGGAGGAAGTCATTGTCGTGGAACTGCTTGGGCAGCAGGCTGTTGCGTTTGTCCAGTGTCTGTTCAATCCAGGCGTTCATACCGGCGGCGTAGCCATCCAGGATGGCGCGGTCATCGGTATTCAGGGCATCAATCTGACGCTGAATGGAGGTGGGATCGTAATTGGTGCGAATCTTTTTGTCGTACTCGACATAGCCCGCCCCCAGTACTTCAGCCATGCGGCCCTGTGTGGAACGTTTAGCGATTTCCATCTGGTACAGACGGTCCTGAGCGACGGAATAGCCGTAGCCATAGAACAAGTCGTGGGTGGTCTCGGCATAGACATGAGGGACACCCCAGGTATCACGCTTGATGGTGACTTCGCCCGCTTCAACGATCATGGGCAGTGCCGCCAGGATAGCGGTGGATAAAGCAGTACGCTTTAGCTTCTTGTACATCTGTGCACCTCTTGTCCGAGGCGCAGAGGGTTTTTCTGCGTAGTACAGCATGATTGCGCCTCGGTAGTTTTTTGTTGTTATATGCGCGTGTCACTCTGAGTAACGCCCCCACCTTAACAATGCACTTTGTGATAATTAATGATGAATATTTCATGAATTCTTGTATCAGGTGAAACAATGCTGAACCTGCGCGATTTCGAAGCTTTTGTAGAGCTGGCACATAGACTGCATTTTCAGGAGACAGCTGATCGGCTGAATATATCGTCGGCGACCCTGAGCCGAATCATTAGCCGAGTCGAAGATAATGTGGGGACCCGACTGTTTGTACGAACTACGCGTTCGGTATTACTGACGGTAGCCGGACAAGCTTTCCTAGATGAATCCGAGCAGCTACTGCGTCAGCAGAAAAATGCTATGCGGGTAGGACGAGAAATCGGATTGGGTGTCGCTGGGAGTCTGAAGTTGGGATATGGAGGGATAGCGGTAGAAACGTTTTTGCCAGGCCTCGTGACCCGTTTCAAAGCGCAATTCCCCGGTGTCCATATCGACCTTAACCTGCTGCCGATTACGGCACAGGAAGCGGCCCTTATGGAAGGAGAGTTGGATATCGGTTTTTTCTGTGGTGGTACTCGTAACAGTGAATTGCGCTGCCAACCCTGCTATCGCGAACCTTTGTTACTGATTATGGCTGTTGGTCACCCACTGGCTGAGGTGGATGTAATACATTTGGCTGATCTGGAGCCGTTTGGTTTTGTTTTGGGAAAACGTGATAAATGGGTTAGCGTATATGATCATTTCTTGGACAGCTGTAGCCAGCAAGGGCTGGATATCCGAGTCGAGCTGGAAGCTGATGATGTGGCCAGTGTGATGGGGCTGGTGGCGGCCGGTGAATTTTTGAGCCTGTTTCCCGTCGGTAATGCATCCATGCAACGGGAAGGTATTCGTTGGCGACCCTTGATCGACTTTAACGATGAGGTTGCCGTTAATGCGGTGTGGCAGCGTGCGAATGAAAATCCCGCCTTAAGACACTTGTTGGAGGGAATGCAGCTCTAACTGTGCTCAATCTGTTGCAACCACTGCATCAGGCTTTGTTGTAACGCGTCGGGCTGCTCGATCCGGGCCAGCAGTTTGGCTTCCTGCTGCAACAGCTTGTCGGTGACCTCCTCAATCAATGCCTTGCCCGAAGCTGTCAGCGCTACCCGTTTACTGCGCGCATCTTCCGGATTGATCGGACGCTCGATCAGGCCCTTGTCTTCCAGCCGAACCAGTATCTTGGTCATGCCGCCGGAGCTGACCAGCAGTTTGCGATACAGCTCGGTTGGCGTCATCTGGTGCGGTGGCGGGCTGGTACGCAGAGCACATAATGCCTCGAATTCTGCGCTTTGCAGGCCGTACGCCGTGAACAGGGCATTGGCGAGCTGGCTCAGATGCTCGTGCAGGCGGTAGATCGCCGGGGCGATAAGGCTGACACCAGCGGTGGTTTCGGGCCAATACTCTCGGTTTTGATCAAACAGCTGGGTAAAACTGACACGGGAACGGCTCATCATCGACCTCTTGTATTTGTCTTTCTCGGAAGATACTATCACGCCAAATTATCTTGCTGGGAAGATAAATATCATGGCGTGGATCTATTTGATGTTGGCCGGCCTGTTTGAGGTGGGCTTTGCGGTGGCGTTGAAACAGTCGGAAGGGCTGAGCAAACTGTGGCCTTCGGTGACCTTTGTGGTGCTTGGCACGGCAAGTTTCCTGCTGCTGACCAAGGCGATGTCCAGCATTCCGCTGGGGACCGCGTATGCGACCTGGACCGGTATCGGGGCCATCGGCACGGTGCTGGTGGGGATTATCTGGTTCGGTGATCCGGCCAGCGGCTTGCGACTGTTCTTCCTCGGTATGTTGTTGTGCTCGTTGGTGGGGCTGAAGCTGGTGTCCTGATGATAGACCGGGCGGTGACGCTATTGCTGTCACCGCCCGGTCGGGTGAAGTTATTCGATCGCGTCGGCTGACTCAGGCAGAATCTGTCCACCGTCGACAATAATCTGCTGGCCGGTTATGAAACGGGCTTCCGGTGAGGCAAGGAAGCAGGCGGCATGGCCAATATCTTCCGGCTCGCCCAGAGTGTGGGTCGGGATGGCCGCACGCATCTGATTGAGGTAGGTTTCACCTTGGTCTGCGAGCCCTTCAGTCAGGATATTACCTGGCATGACCGCGTTGAGGGTGATACCCAGATTCGCAACCTCCAGCGCGGCACTGCGCATGAACCCGAGTTGACCTGCCTTGGAGGCACCATAGTGGCTCCAGCCCGGGAAGCCGGTAACCGGCCCGGTAATGGATGAGGTGATGACAACACGGCCATAGTGTTGCTGGCGCATCGGCTCCAGCGCTGCCTGTACCATAAAGAACATGCCCTTGAGATTGACCGAGTGCATCTGGTCCCAGTCCGCTTCGGTCATGCTGTCCAGGCGTGCCTGCGGGAAGATGCCGGTGTTGGAACACAGGATCTCCAGTGTGCCACCGAGTTTGACCGCCGCAGCGACTGCTGCTTTGCAATCGGCCTGAGACGTGACATCACAGTGCACGAAATGTCCGTGTAACTCACGGGCGATTATTTCGCCCTGTGCCGCATCGATATCGGCGATCACCACCCGGGCACCGGCTTTGGCCAGCGCGGTTGCGATACCTTTACCAATCCCCTTGGCACCCCCGGTGACCAGTGCGGTCTGTCCTGTCAGTTCAAACATTGCCTATCTCCTTGTCATGAGTACTACCTCACTGCATGGAAACGATTGGCGCTGTCTGCGTCAAGTACAAATGTGTATTGGCTGAGTTGGGTCAGACAAGTGCCTTGCGTGGCGAAAAGTGCCGCCGTTATGCCGCCCAGTGCTTTTCTGACAGAGACGTCTGTTTTATGTTGTCGGGCAATAACAACAACAGCTTGAGGATATACTGATGAGTGGATACAACACGCCGTTTGAAGCACTGGGCGAAGAGGGCATTCGGGCGCTTACTGCAGCGTTTTACGATTATATGGACAGCGCTGCGCAAGTGGCCGATCTTCGGGCCATGCATGGCAAGGATCTGGAGCCGATGAAGGAACGCTTGGCCGAGTACCTGATCAGCTGGATGGGCGGGCCCCAGACCTATGCCGAAAAGTACGGATCGATGTGCATGACCACACCGCACAAGCCTTATGCGATTGGTTCTGCTGAACGGGATCAGTGGTTGCTGTGCATGGATAAGGCACTGGAGCAGATCGGCGCGGATGATGCGCTCAAGCAGATGCTGAAGCAGCCGCTGTTTGCCGTGGCCGACATGGTACGCAACCGCGACTGAATGGGAGGTTCGATTGCCTCCCATTCGTCAGTGCGGTGTTAGCTCAGCCTGGGCTTAAAGGCCGCGCAGGCTTCGTCGGCAGAGGCTCTTGATAGATTTTTGTCGAGGTCACCGGCGAGGGCCTTGGACACGCGCTCATCCATGGCACCGCGCAGTAGACCGAGAAAGTGGGGCGGAGCGGCCATGTAGAACTGGCGGATCCTGTTTTCATTCAGCGCATGGCGAACCTGATGGATCACGTCACGGGCGAAACGTTGGTCTTCTGCTTCACGGGGTGACACCTTTTCTGTCATGCCGTGGGTGCCGGAGCCTCCATTTGACTGGGCGCCGGGGCTGTCACTGGTCAACGCGGCACTGCGTGTACGTGCTTCCGAGTGTACCAGTGTGTGGACTTCTTCCGCCGGGTCTTTGGCGCTGTCCTGCTGGAAGATGCGCGCTTTCGCGGCATCGGCAACGACAATCCAAGTGGCCATATCAGTTCCCCCGTCATTTGATTCAGATGGAGCAGGTGCCAGCAGGCGTCTGCATACCTTCAGTATTGTTCAAATTTGGGGATAAGACAGCGTGAGGGGAGAAACGAGGCCGACGGGTGTCGGCCTCGAGGGGATCAGAGCGCCTCGATCTTGGCGTACTGTTCCTGCAGCTTGGCAAATGCGGCTTCGGCGTCGGCGATCTTTTCGCGTTCCTTGATCACCACGGCTTCCGGTGCATTGGCAACGAACTTCTCGTTGGAGAGCTTGCCTTCAACACGCTTGATCTCGCCGGTCAGGCGATCCAGCTCTTTCTGCAGGCGCGTCAGTTCGGCGTCCTTGTCGATCAAGCCAGCCATCGGTACCAGCACTTCCATCTTGCCGACCAGTTTGGTCACGGACATCGGTGCTTCTTCGTCCGCTTCCAGCCATTTGACGGCGCTCAGCTTGGCCAGTTTGGTCAGGGCAACGTAGTTTTCCTGTACGCGGCGGAAGTCTTCGTCACTGCCGTTGTGCAGCAGTA
The DNA here is from genome assembly GCF_003014615.1 of Marinobacterium halophilum. Classification (GTDB taxonomy): domain Bacteria; phylum Pseudomonadota; class Gammaproteobacteria; order Pseudomonadales; family Balneatricaceae; genus Marinobacterium; species Marinobacterium halophilum. The sequence continues at coordinate 63,752 of NZ_PYGI01000017.1, forward strand.
CTTCCAGCTCTTTGCCCGGGCCGATGTTCATTTCGCCACGGATGTTGCGCACGCTGACGATGACCTCTTTCAGCCATTCGATGTCGGCTTCGGCGGCTTCATCAATCAGCTCGGCAACCGGTTTCGGGTAGCTCTGCAGCATGATGGTGTCGCCGTCCTTGCCGGCCAGGCCTTTGATCTGCTGCCAGATCTCTTCGGTGATGAACGGCATGATCGGGTGAGCCAGACGCAGGATCGCTTCCAGTACGCGTACCAGCGTGCCACGGGTACCGCGACGCAGGGCGGCCAGGCGCTCCTTCTCTTCGTCATTCTCGCCTTCGGACTCGTCCCACAGCACCGGCTTGGACAGCTCCAGGTACCAGTCGCAGTACTGGTTCCAGATGAAGTCGTACAGAGTCTGTGCGGCCAGGTCGAAGCGGTACTCGTCCAGGTGCTTGATCACGGTCTCTTCGGTGCGCTGCAGGCTGCTGATGATCCAGCGATCGGCCAGGGTCAGCAGCACTTCTTCGTTGTTCTGGGCGCAGTCCTGACCTTCGGTGTTGCTGAGCACGTAGCGGGCAGCGTTCCAGATCTTGTTGCAGAAGTTGCGGTAGCCTTCCAGACGCTTCATGTCCCAGTTGATGTCGCGGCCGGTAGAGGCCAGCGCTGTCAGGGTGAAGCGCAGGGCGTCGGTACCGTGCGGTGCGATGCCTTCCGGGAACTGCTTCTCGGTGCGCTTGCCGATCTTTTCGGCCAGCTGCGGCTGCATCATGTTGCCGGTACGTTTCTCCATCAGATCGGGCAGGCTGATGCCGTCGATCATGTCCAGCGGGTCGAGTACGTTGCCCTTGGATTTGGACATCTTGTCGCCGCTGTCGTCGCGGATCAGGCCGGTCACGTAAACGTTCTTGAACGGGACCTGCGGTTTGCCGTCTTTGTCTTTCATGAAGTGCATGGTCATCATGATCATGCGCGCCACCCAGAAGAAGATGATGTCGAAGCCGGTGACCAGGGTGTCGGTCGGGTGGAAGGTTTTCAGACGCTCGGTCTGTTCTGGCCAGCCCAGCGTACCGAAGGTCCAGAGTGCAGAGCTGAACCAGGTATCGAGTACGTCGTCGTCCTGACGCAGTTCCAGCTCCAGGTCCAGATTGTATTTCTCGCGTGCAGCGTCCTTGTCGGCGGCGACGTAGACGTTGCCTTCGTTGTCGTAGAACGCCGGGATGCGGTGACCCCACCACAGCTGACGGGAGATACACCAGTCCTGAATGTCACGCATCCAGGCGAAGTACATGTTCTCGTATTGCTTGGGCACGAACTTGATGTCGCCGTTCTCGACCGCTTCAATGGCAGGCTTGGCCAGGGTCTTGGCATCGCAGAACCACTGGTCGGTCAGCATCGGCTCGATCACCACACCGCCACGGTCGCCGTAGGGGATGGTCATGTTGTTTTCTTCGATCTTCACCAGCAGACCAGCGGCTTCCATATCGGCCACCACCGCCTTGCGCGCAGCAAAGCGTTCCAGTCCCTGATAGGCTTCCGGCAGGCTTGGGTCGATTTCGCGATTGTCGCTGCCGTCGGTGTTGAACACCTGGGCTTCCTTGCGGATGTGGCCGTCGAGGGTCAGCACGTTGATCATCGGCAGGCCGCAGCGTTTGCCGACTTCGTTATCGTTGAAATCGTGCGCCGGGGTAATCTTCACGCAACCGGTGCCTTTTTCCATATCGGCGTGTTCGTCGGCCACGATCGGAATACGACGGCCGACCAGCGGCAGCTCGACAAATTTACCGATCAGGTTCTGGTAACGCTCGTCCTCAGCATTGACCGCCACACCGGTATCACCTAGCAGGGTTTCCGGGCGGGTGGTGCCGACCACGATGTGATCTTCACCGGCGGCAGTTTTCATGCCGTCGGCCAGCGGGTAGCGCAGGTACCACATCTTGCCTTTGACTTCGCGGTTCTCGACTTCCAGATCAGAGATCGCGGTGTGCAGTTTCGGGTCCCAGTTGACCAGACGCTTGCCACGGTAGATCAGCTTGTCGTCGTACAGGCGGATAAACACTTCCTGCACCGCGTGGTAGAAACCGGAATCCATGGTGAAACGTTCGGTCGGCCAGTCCACCGAGTTGCCCAGGCGACGCATCTGACGGGTGATGGTATCGCCGGACTCTTCCTTCCATTCCCAGATTTTTTCGATGAAGGCGTCACGGCCCAGATCGTGGCGGGTCAGTTCCTGCTCAGCGGCCAGCTTGCGCTCCACCACCATCTGGGTGGCGATACCGGCGTGGTCGGTACCCACTTGCCACAGTGTATTGCGGCCCTGCATGCGGCGGTAGCGGGTCAGCGCATCCATGATGGTGTGCTGGAACGCATGGCCCATGTGCAGGCTGCCGGTGACGTTGGGCGGCGGAATCATGATGCTGTAGGCATCGCCTTCACCGGAGGGGGCGAAGTAACCCTTCTCTTCCCAGGTCTGGTACCAGGATTTCTCGATCTCGTGTGGCTGGTAGGTCTTGTCCATTGGGGTCTGTGTCTCTGATCGTTGGCCGCTCGGATGATTGCCGGAAGCGCTCTCGGCGTGCGGGTGGGCACGGGGCGTCGGCAGCTCGGTCGAAACCCGCCATTATACAGGCTGAAAGAGGGTGATTACAGGGTTGCAGCACGTTGAGCAGGCGTGTGCTTTTCGTCTGAGGCGTGTGCTCAAAAGCGGCCGCAGGGGCCGCTTCTTCAGGGCGCCAGGATATCGCAAGTGCCCGGTGTATTAATTGTCTGCCCGATCAAAGCTGACTCAGAATGGTTTCGTCGGTGATCTTGTTGTCCTCGGCCAGCATAAAGGCCTTGGAAAGAACGATGGACAGGCCATGATCCCCTTCAAATGGCAGGAAAACTTGTTCAACTTTTTTATCCTTACCACGACCCGGAACGATACACAGATAGCGATCGTTTGGAGCGATCAGAATATTGCCACTGCCGATATGGATTTTGTAGGTATGACGCGTGCCGGTCACGAACAGGAACTTGCCCTCGATAACGGCTTTATCGCGAATCTTAAGCCGTGGCAGCAGACGCTCCAGTACCGTTTTACGGGTCTTCGCCACTTCTGTCAGGTCACCAAAGGAGTAACTGTGCCAGTAGTCGCGATACGCCGGACGAGCATCCGGGCCGCCATCCTGCCATTCAGGATCGTTACCGACACTGGCAACACCCACAAACAGGTCCAGATCCCGCATCACCTCCGACAAAACCAGTGGCGGAATATCGACCATGGCAATCGGTTCATCATTAGCATCCACAAAACGCAGCTGATCGGTGGCAACGTAATACCAGATACCGACATCATTAAAGCTGTCGTTGTCATCCAGAATCTCGTTAATCCAGAACTGCGCTTGCATGTTATAGGCCGGTAGTTGTTTGCGGGCGATCTCGCCATCACGGCCGTCGTCGTATGCACCTAATAAGGAGTATTTCCAGCCACGCAAAGCCGCCAAGGAGTTAAACTGGTGCTGTTTCAGAATGTGTGCTGCCATCCGGTTAGAGTAAACCCGGGTGTTGATCTCGGCATCGGTCAGGATATAGATCTCACGATATGCCTGTTTGATCGGTTGACGTATTTCCAGCTGATCCAGACGATCACGCCACGCCAGTACCTGATCGGCGTTTGAATCCAATGGGTGCCAGAAAGTGATGGTCTCGACCGTATCCAATGCCACCGGCTTACCATGCACGTCTTGCCACTGGTCGTTATTATATAGCGCGGGCTGGCCATCCAGATTCCAGATCAGTTTACGGGCGATCAGGCTAACCAGGCCATGATTGAGATAGTGTTTGGAGAAGCTTTCCGGTGTCCAGCTCATCTGCTCCAGATACAGCCGATCGATCCGGTCCCGCTGAGAAGTTGATGCCTGCTTGACCTGCTTGACCAGGTCGCGCAGTTTCTTCAGTTTGGCACTGTGTTTAGCGCTGTTTTTAACAAAAGCGGGGACTGACTTTTGCGGGTTATCATCCGGCTTATACCACTGTAGCTCGGCCGCACCCACGCCAGTATGACGCAGCACCAAGCGGTAATCGTCAAACATCTCGGTGCGCTCGCCATTGACCAGCGCAAAATCCGGGGCGGCGATCTCTTCGATCTGGGCTGGGGTAATACCTTGTTTTGCGGCTTGCTCCTCGATATATTTCTGGATCAATTTTTGTGTATTGTTTTGACGAATACGCAACTTCAGACGTGAAAGATGGCTGATACCTTCCAGCCCTTTAGATTGCGCCAGGGTATAGATCCCGGCATTACCGACACTGGCGGCAGCTGGACCCTGTTCAGGAACTTTCTGGAAGCATTTTTCGGTCAGTAACGCGATATTTTTCAGCGTTTGGTTATCGTGGAATCGACTCAGACTCCACAGCATGCCTTTCAGCAAATTAAAGCTATGGCTCTCAATAAATTCGTAGGTTCTGTAGCTGTAGTCCTTACCGTTCGCTAGCTTAAATACAGTGTTTTTCTCTTCGACCTTGAGCTGGGCAAGCGCTGACAGCCATGTGTTAGTACGGCGTTTAAACTCGGTGATACTGATATTATCAATCAGCGTGTTGGCGGAGGTAAGAAATTTCTGTGCAGGCTTACCTCCGCTGGCAGTCGCAATATGATGAAAGTACAGATACCAGAGGTTACGCTGTTCTTCCGGTAACGTGTCCAGTTCATCTGCAAAAATACGGCCCGCCACGCCAGAGCCAAATTCATAAGGTAGTATTTCGGCACTATCATTGCCTTCGCTATCCATGATTAAACGCTGAAGCTTTTTCGCCGCCTTACCTACAGCCTCGCCCTGAGAGTGTGCATCACTCCCTCCAATCTCACGACGAATATCTTCATGTTGAATAATCATCATAAGATCCTGTGCCTCTTTGGCATCAAGACCACAGCGCTTAATGTGTTTTTCGATCAGCATCACCAAAGCAACAAACGGGCGATCAGTTATACTGAATTTTTCTTTTGCCACGTCATCAAAGTGATAGAGGTAATGGAAAAAATAATTGAAAGAGAAACCCGATGGAAAATCTATTCTAGTTCGCATCAAAGAATCAAGCAGATGTATGAGCACGTAATAGCGCTTGAGCTCCTGGGAACTGAAGTGATACTCATGCGGCGGTTTGTAACTGTTAGCCTTGCTGATTATGTAACATATAAACGCCAACTTTTCATCAGAGGGTGCTTTTTTAATGCGCTCATAGTCAGGGCATTCTTTAAAGGGTAGCCGAGTAGAAGAGTAAATGTAGGTTATGTCTGCCATAATATGCTCTTCAATACGGAGCAAAGATTCTTCTATCTGCCGGAATTCAGGACTTTCTGGATCGATAATTTTAACGGGGAGCTGATAAGTAAAACACTTGAATCGTTCAACAATGGCATTCATTTGATCATGTTCCTTATTATGAGAGAACTCTGGTGTCAATTTTTACACTCGGAGCCTCAATCCTTTTTATCCACCCACCAATGGTGTTAGTTTGATAAAAGAAACTAGAGTATCAGCTTTAATATCAATTTCTTGTGTCAGTTCTTCTACCTGAATATCATCGATCAAAATAAAAAAACCATTACTTTGAAAGGCCTTGAGTGCCACATCGATCTGCTTTTCCAGATCTACCAATTTTCGGCCTGAACTTTTAGCCTGAGTGGCATTGTTTAGCTGCTTTTCCAGATCCGTAGGCTGTACCAGATAGTGCCGGGTATCATGAGTACCGTACTCAGTCGCTTTGTGGTTGTACTGCACCACCTCTTGAGTCACGCGTTCAGTGATAATATCACTCACCGAAATTCGAATCCGGTCAAAATTGATTTTCAGCTCATTGGCGACGGTGCCAAAAGCGTTCTCGTCTCGAATATGCAACACATGAGTTGCCAGCATTTTTGATATCTCCCTGATAAGCTGGATTCAAACAATAAGTGCGACTCGCGGACCAATTTTAACAGCTTGTAATGCTGTTCAGATACGGGGGAGTAATTTTCTGAAATTGTGTTGTTGAGGACATTAACACAGGATTTTTGTGTTTGTGTTAGCCGGTGTATTAGGTTGCAGCTACAGCAGGGGGCAGCGACAATGGTGTCATATAAGCAATGGATGATGGTATGACACTACAGGTGGATTCGACTCCACCGGCTCTGGACAGAGCTGGAGAGCAATTGCGGCTCAGTGGCCATTGGACACTGGCGCAACACGGCATGCTAAAGCAGTTACTTGCGGCTACGCCCGTACCTTCAGGCGCGATCAGCCTTGGCGGGATTGAAGGGCTGGATACGGCGGGTGCAACTCTGTTGGCGCAGTGGCTGGGCGTTGATCGGTTGGAGCAGGCCATCGCTGCCGACTCCGCGCTGCAGCCTGAGCGCAGGGCTTTGCTGGAGACGTTGGTCAAGGCCTTGCGCCGTGAGCCAGCGCCGGTGGCAGAAACGGTATCGCCGCTGGTGCAGGCGCTGACGCTGCTGGGTCAGCAAACCGAACAGCTGGCGCGCCATTTTTGGCAGCTCAGCGGCTTTATCGGTCTGGTGCTGCAGAGCCTTATGGGCATTCTGTTCCGCCCCGGACGCTGGCGCATGACCGCCTGGGTCAACCAGGTGCATCAAACCGGTCTTAACGCCGTGCCTATCGTGGCCCTGCTCACCTTTCTGGTCGGTGCGGTGGTCGCCTTTCTCGGGGCGACGGTACTGGGTGAGTTTGGTGCCGAGATCTACACCGTGAATCTGGTGGCGTATTCCTTCCTGCGTGAATTCGGTGTGCTGCTGGCCGCGATCCTGCTGGCCGGTCGTACCGCCAGTGCTTTCACCGCACAGATCGGTTCGATGAAAGCCAACGAAGAGCTGGATGCCCTGCGCACCTTGGGTTTGAACCCGATTGAGCTATTGGTGATCCCGAGGGTGTTGGCGCTGCTGATCACCTTGCCGCTGTTGACCTTCGTGGCGGTGATGTCCGGCTTGGCGGGTGGCGCACTGGTGTCGCTGGTGGCGCTGGATATCCCGTTGGGGCAGTATCTGGGCATTCTGGCGGACGTACCGCTGAAGCATTATATAGTCGGCCTGGCCAAGGCCCCGATCTTTGCCTTCGTGGTGGCGGTGATCGGCTGTATGGAAGGCTTCAAGGTCAGCGGCAGTGCCGAGTCGGTGGGCCGTCATACCACCTCCAGCGTGGTACAGTCGATCTTCATGGTGATTCTGCTGGATGCGGTCGCCGCACTGTTTTGCATGGAGATGGGCTGGTGAGCGAACGACAGACATTGATTGAAGTTCGTGGCCTGTGTAACCGTTTCGGCCGCAACTCGGTACATGAAAATCTCGACCTGGACCTGTATCGAGGTGAAATTCTCGGCGTAGTGGGTGGCTCGGGTACCGGCAAATCGGTGCTGCTGCGCTCCATTGTTGGTTTGATCAGGCCCAGTGAAGGCGAGGTACGGCTGTTTGGCCAGAACCTGCTGACGCTGCCGGCTGCTGAACGTTCCCGGCTGGAGCAGCGCATGGGTGTGCTGTTTCAGGGTGGGGCGCTGTTCAGCTCCCTGACCGTGCGCGAAAACGTGGCGCTACCGCTGATTGAGCATGCCGGGCTGTCGCGCAAGGACGCCGAGGAACTGGCCGAAGTGAAGCTGGCGCTGTCGGGATTGGCGGCACATGCCGGTGATCTGTATCCGGCATCCTTGTCCGGCGGCATGGTCAAACGTGCCTCGCTGGCCCGTGCGCTGGCGCTGGACCCGGATGTGGTCTTTCTGGATGAGCCGACGGCGGGCCTTGACCCCATCGGCGCTGCGGATTTCGACCAGCTGTTGCTGACCCTGCGCAATGCCCTGGGGCTGACCGTGTTTATGGTCACCCACGATCTTGACTCGCTGTGGACCGCCTGTGACCGCATCGCGGTGCTATCGCAGAAGCGGGTGCTGGTGGCGGATACGCCGGAACGGGTCGCGGATTACGACAATCCCTGGATTCAGAACTATTTCAACGGCCCACGTGGCCGCGCCGCCTACCGTGCGGTCAATGGGAGTTGATATGGAAACACGTGCACATCATGTAATCATCGGGTTGTTTACCCTGTTGGGGCTGCTGTTGGCGCTGGGCTTTGGCGTCTGGCTGGTTAAGTCGGGGCAGCAGCAGGAAACCAAAAGTTATCGGGTGGTATTCGAAGAAGCAGTGACCGGTCTGACCGTCGGCAGTCTGGTGCAGTACAACGGCCTGCGAGTGGGTGAGGTGCGTCAGTTGCAACTGGACCCGGCCGATCCGCGTCGTGTGCTGGCGGATATGGACGTGAGTGCTGCCACGCCGATCAATCAGGGTACCCGTGCCCGTCTGGCCATTGCCAACATTACCGGTGCCGCCAATATTCTGCTCAGTACCGACAACCCGCAGGCACCGCCGCTGGCGCGCAACGGGGACGAGCCGCCGTTGCTGGTGGCCGAACCGTCGCCGATCGGGGCGCTGCTGGGTAACGGCGAAGCCCTGCTGACCGGTGTGAACGAGCTGGTGGCGCAAGGCACCCAGTTGCTGTCGCCGGAGAACATCGGCCGTATCAGCCAGATTATCCACAATCTTGAACAGGTATCCGACGAGCTGGTGGAGTCCCGTGCCGGTGTGGGTGAAACCCTGAATGCACTGACCGCTGTCGCTGGAGAGGCGCAGGCGGTGATGCGGGAAGCGCGTACTTTGCTGGCCGAGCGTGGCGAACCGATGCTGGCCGATGGCCAGAAGGCGATGCAGGCACTGGCGCAGAGCGGTCAGCAGCTGGAGCAATTGCTGAACCGCAACACGGGTGCGCTGGACAGCGGCCTGCAGGGCATGGCCGAGATCGGCCCGGTGATGCAGGAACTGCAGCGCAGCCTGGGCACGTTGAACCGTATACTGTCACGGTTGGAAGAAGATCCAGCCGGTTACCTGATCGGCAAGCCACCGGCCCATGAATTCACCCCCTGAGAGGTAGACGATGTTGCAACCGATACAACGACTGGTCCTGTTGTCGCTGCTGGCCCTGACTACAACTGCCTGCAGCTTGCTGCCCGCGTCTGATCCGGTACAGAGCTGGACGCCGGCACCTGCGCCGGTCACGACGGACACGGCCGTGCAATTGAGCGACCTGCGTGTACTACGCCCACAGGCGCAGGATCTGCTTAACGGCAATCATATGCTGGTGGTGCCCCAGGGACGTCCCGTCAGCGTATACAAGAATGCACGCTGGAGTGCGCCGATACCCAACCTGTGGCGCGACCATCTGGTCGATGCCCTGCAACGCGACAGCCGTTTTGCCCGCATCAGCAGTGATGAAATACGGGTCGCCGCACGTTACGAACTGGTCAGTCGGCTGGACCGGTTTCAGACCGAGTACCCGGAGGGGCAGCCGGTGGTAGTGATCCGTGGGTATCTGCAATTGGTGGATGCCAGCAGCCGCGCCATCATTGCCGAACGCGCACTGGAACTGAGCCGTCCCGCGGACAGTGCAGAGGTATCGGCGGTGGTTGAAGCGTTCTCTGCGCTGATGGCACAGTCTGCCGAAGAAGTGCGGGACTGGCTGTTGGCGGCGGGTACGCAGGCGGTTGAGGCCGCGCGTTGAACGGGCACTCCAGCCAACCCAGATAATCAGGATTAAAGGTGCAGTGATGAGTTACAAGAAGCTAACCCCGGAAGAGCAGTACGTCATTCTGCAGAAGGGAACCGAGCGTCCGTTTACCGGACAATACGATGACTTCTTCGAGACCGGCGTCTATACCTGCAAGCAGTGTGGTGCGCCGCTGTACCGTTCGGAAGACAAGTTCCCGTCGCACTGTGGCTGGCCCAGTTTTGATGACGAAATCGAAGGCGCTGTTCGCCGTGAAGTGGATGCGGATGGCCGCCGTACCGAAATTCTCTGTGCCAACTGCGATGGCCATCTGGGGCATGTATTCGAAGGCGAGATGCTGACACGCAAGAATACGCGCCATTGCGTCAACTCCATCTCCATGGATTTTGTCAGTGCCGAAGCGTTGGCGCAGCAGCAGGGCGGCAATTTGAAAACTGCCTACTTCGCCGGTGGCTGTTTCTGGGGCGTAGAACACCTGCTGCAACAGCAGCCGGGTGTGGTGTCGGTGGTGTCCGGTTACATGGGTGGCCATGTGGATAACCCGAGTTATGAACAGGTCTGCGGCAAGCACACGGGCCATCTGGAAACCGTTGAAGTGTTGTATGACCCGGCCATCATCAGCTTTGAAACGCTGGCCAAACTGTTCTTCGAAATCCACGACCCCACGCAGGACAATGGTCAGGGACCGGATATCGGGCCGCAGTACGGTTCTGCCATCTTCGTGCATGATGACACGGAGCGTGGCATCAGCGAGCAGCTGATCGCCGAGCTGGAAAACAAGGGTTACGACGTGGTCACACAGGTATTGCCGATGGTCCCGTTCTGGCGCGCTGAAGAGTTTCATCAGGACTATTACGTGCGTACCGGCAAGACACCCTATTGCCACCGCTACCAGAAACGTTTCTAACAATAGTGCCTTCTGAGATTGGGGGCTGATCTGCGACAGCAGCAGCCCCTGACTCGACCTCAGTCAGCCCAACCTGAACCTATGGCTCTGAACGGCAGTTTCAATTGCAGGCCTGGCACTTTTTGTGCGATCCAGGCTGGGAATGTATTGCTGTTGGGACCTGGGAAAATACGGTATTCGTGCTTCCAGGGGTAATCCTCGGCGGCAGACGCTATCTGGCTGATCAGTTCATCCACGCCTTCACCACGGCGGTCCAGAATGAGTTCAGGCTCGGCGCCGAACCAGAGGCGATCAGGAGTGTCCTGTTCGATGCGTAGCACCGGCAGGCCACTTCCTTCACGCCAGCCAATGACTTCGTACACAGTGTATTGGTCAGCATTGTGTGGTTTAAGCGCAATCCAGGTATGCACAGCGAAGATACCTCGCCAGCCCCAGGCATCAGCGGCATAAACCTGTATCACCGGCTCCGGTGTCGTCTGCGGATCAGGAGCGATGCCAGCACTGGCCCGACTGGCTGTTCTCCAATCATTGTTGGCACAGGCCGTTAGCAGCGGCAGCAGCATGAGCAGCAGCAGGTGTTTCGGTTTCATCATGGATGGGTCCTCCTTATCACAGATACGCACATCAGCTGTCACCTCGAACTTGTGGATAAAGTGCACCAGCTTTATGTGCTTTTATACAGTGTATTAGGTGCCGGTTGATATATATGCTCGTTTTGTTACCGGATTATGCTCATTTTCTGCTGGTAACGCATGGGAGATTGGTACAATATCAAGGCATTATGGAATGGCCGTTGCGTGATACTGCGCACGGCAAAGCAGAATAACGCGCACGCTTTTTTTCATCGGAAGAGAATAGCTGTGATGTCTAAATAATCCTTTCTCTTCAGTTGCTTACATGAGTGTTGCATTTTTTACGGTGCGATTAAATGCGCATGTGCAATATCATAATGTTAGGCAAGTTGGTCAAAAACACATCTTTTGCAATTATTTTATAGGGATATGGATAAGGACTTATGCACATAATTCTCCAGAAAAACGTTGATGAATTGATTTCAGATTATGAGCTAGAAGAGTATTCCGACAGCAAAAAATTTGAATTTTTTTGTAATTTTTGCTCGATATCAAAGAAGTATTTGGGTCGATTTAACCCAAAAGACATTACAACTGATGCTGATGATGCAGCAATTGATGGCATTGCAATAATTGTTGATGGAGAGCTTATCGTCACCTCAGATGATGCGGAGCAAATTTTTTCGACGCATAAATCTAACCTAGTTGTAGAAATCGTTTTTGTCCAAGCTAAAAGTGGCGAAAGTTTTAAGAAGGAAGAAATTGCAAATTTTTCCATGGGATTAACTGACTTTCTCAGTCTCGAACCGCATCTTCCGAACGGGAAGCTAAATACAGATTCATTGAATATTTTCAAAGTTGTTTTGAATAACTTGAAAAAATCCGAAATAGAAGGCCTCACGCTTCTGTCTATTACTGCACCAGCGGAACTTACAAGGCCGAAGATGAAATCGAAGCTGCATTTAAAATTGTAAAGAGGAGTGTCGAAGAAACGGATTTATTCTCTGGAGTAGATGTTCACCCTCTAGGCCGTAGCGAACTATTATCCTACTGGACAGATATATCAGAAAAAAATGAAGCCAAGCTAAAGGTTGTTGATTACTTCGGAATGCCACCCATGCCCGAAATTCCACAATCATATATTGCTGTTGTTAATGCAAAAGAGTTTATTAACCAATTACTAACCGGAGAGGATGGCCTTTTAAACAATAGTATATTTGAAGAAAACGTAAGAGCGTTTCTAGGATCGGATAATGATGTTAACTCAGGAATAGAGGAAACACTTCGCAGTGAAAATAAAAAGAAAATATTTTCTGTTTTAAACAACGGGATAACCATAGTTGCTCCGGAGTTAACTCTTACTCCAAACTCAAAAGAAATCGATTTAACCAACTATCAGATAATCAATGGCTGTCAAACAAGTAATGCTTTGTTTTTATGCCAAGAAGAATTAGACGACACCGTAAATGTGATAGTTAAGTTTATCGAATCGCCGAACAGCGATGTTTCTACAGATATTATTTCTGCGACCAACAGCCAGTCCCAAGTTTCGAAAGAGGCCTTTTACGGTCTTCACAAAAAAGCGAAGCTCGTTCAGAAATATTTTGAAGCTAAAAATAAAGATGCGTTACAGGATGGTCGCGTTTATTTTGAACGTCGTGAAAATGAGTACCGAGATCATGGTCATCAATCCACTAGGGTTTTTGATATTCGGGAATCATCAAGGGCTTTTGCGGCTATGTTTCTCAATCAGCCTCATAATGCAGCTAGGTATGTGAAAACTATTTTTTCATCACCAGATATTAAACTTTTCCGAGAGGATGATCATGAATCTCTTTACTATTGCTCGGCCCTCGCAATGTATAAATACAACACTCTAATTAACGGAAGGAAAATTGGAGCACCTGGGTACAATAAGCTTAGATGGCATATTATATATCTATTTAAGTGGGTAGCTCGTGGAAAAGTTGAGGATATATATCCAAATTCTGGAAAAGCGTCAAAATATACAGACGCGATTATAGAATCATTGCTTTCTGACGATCGCAGTTATGTGAAGAATTTTGAGCGTTGCCAAGAAATAATCGAAGCAGTTGGTCATCCCAGCGACGATGCCTTAAAACGCGGAAAATTCACAGCGGACCTTCGTGCTAAAGCAGAAGAATTACTGCATTAAAATATGTGAAAAAACTCCTAACAAACAAAGGCAGCGGATGCTTCGCACCGCTGCTTTTTCTCGGAGAGTTATGGACAATATTCAATTACAGAGTAAAACTAAAGCACTTAAGGGGAGTGTGGAAGCATACTGGTTTGAAAATGAAAATATTGGTTTAGAAAAAACGTTGTTTCATCGGATAAGCATTCCTTTAGCTGCTTTTGATTCGAGCTTAGATTATGAAAAGCAGTCAGTGGAAACTGAGATTTTTTTGGATTGGTATAAGTTGGATCTTTCATATCCAGATGATTTAGATGGCTTGAATTTAAAACACGCGTCATATCCTGATGCAGAAGGTTCTGTATATGTTGGTTCTGCTCATAATTGGTGCGATGTTAAAAGACTAGTTATATCTAAAAATTATGATGCTAGCTTTAGTGTGGTTGGAGAAGTTTTTATCGAATTCGAAAATGAAGGTGTAGCAAAAAACGAGATTTTTAAATTTGAAACGAACATTGAATTTATCAAAGCTTAACAAACGGCTCAAACCGACCTCTACTGCGTTGCTCGTTTTGTGCTTTACCGCTACGCTCGCACAAAATAAACAACTCCGTTCCGGCGGCTTAATCGGGCGTTAAGCAAAGTTTGAACATGAGGTGATCATGGCTGAAAAGGGATGGCCTCGGAATTTAAGTACAGGTCCAAATGGTGGGCAGTCGACAGGCCCTGGAGGAGGGCTGTCAACGGGCCCTGGTGGCGGAGCTTCCATCGGTCCCGGCGGCGGAATGTCAACAGGTCCTGGTGGGGGCTTATCTACTGGCCCAGGCGGGGGGCTCTCAACTGGTCCAAGTGGTGGATTATCTACGGGTCCCGGAGGCGGCCTTTCAACTGGCCCAGGAGGCGGATTGTCAACCGGCCCCGGCGGCGGCTTGTCTACTGGTTCGGGTGGCGGTTTGTCGACAGGACCGACACCTTGCTATTTGCCTATTCCACCTTGGAATGTGTTTGTCCAAGAACTTGAGAGGTTGGGGATGCATAGTTACGCCGATCAAATTCGACGCCGTCGTCCTGATGCCTAGTACTTGCTCAACAAGGCAATCAAATTCGTTCAGGCCTGCGGTTTCCACCGGACGCCCCTTTCGGGTCGCCGTTTATTGCTGGCGTTATAAATAGGAGGAGTAATGATCGAAGAGATCGGAGAATGGATACATCAGGTGAACTCCTTGCATAAAGAAGTGCGTCGGCCTTGCTCTGTCCTTGCAGAACATTTCAATGGTTTTTACTCGCCTGACTTTCTCAAAACAGCGTTTTTCGTTGTTACCGACGAAATTCCGAAGCCTGATTTTCCAGAGCTCCGGGAAGCAGGTCTAGGCGATTTCATCGACATGAACGTTGGAGGTATCACCTACAACGATACGTATTACGTAAAGAAAGAGGTCGCAAACGAGCTTAGGCTTCACTTCCATGAATTGGTTCATGTGCTGCAATGGCGAGAGCTCGGCCCTCAAGGATTCATCGAGCGCTACATTCGAGAAATTCAAGATTTTGGGTATGACAACGCTCCGCTAGAAAAGATGGCCTATGCCTTAGATGGGCACTACCAAAGCAAGGGACGGCACCTCAGCGTTGAGCGGTTTGTCCGAGAAAATGTATAACAATTTACGTTACTCGGACGCATTAAAGTGCGCCGGTGTGTTCCGCGCTAGCGATCCAAGTTACCCACGATCACTTCAATTGGGTTTTGCGGTGTTGGGTTAGTGGGTTACCGGTTTGATAGTTGATGTCGAATCAAACCAAAAAGTAACCCGATCACCCATCAGTTCATCATTGATTATTAGACCGAAAGTTCTTTTCGGACTATGTCTGTGCCCGCACTCAAGGCATGTAGTTTGGCTCTTGCGACTGCACGAGGTAAAGGGGTCATGCCACAGTTGGTACAAGGATAAAGCTTGTCGGCATCGACAAATTGGAGCGCTTTTCGCAGAGTGTCGGCGACTTCTTCAGGGGTTTCGATGGTATTGGTTGCCACATCAATAGCACCCACCATTACTTTTTTGCCTCGAAGGAGTCCAAGCAGCTCGATAGGAACACGGGAGTTATGACACTCCAGTGATATAATATCGATATTGGACTTTTGCAGCTTGGGAAAAATTTCTTCATATTGGCGCCACTCGGTACCTAATGTTTTCTTCCAATCTGTATTGGCTTTAATACCATAGCCATAGCAGATGTGCACAGCCGTTTCACACTTAAGCCCTTCTATTGCACGTTCTAACGTGGCAATACCCCAATCATTGACTTCATCAAAAAACACGTTAAATGCAGGTTCATCAAATTGAATGATATCAACACCCGCTGCTTCCAATTCCTTAGCTTCTTGATTGAGTATTTTGGCGAATTCCCATGCCAACTTCTCACGACTTCTATAATGATCATCATAAAGCGTGTCGATCATCGTCATAGGGCCAGGAAGAGCCCATTTAATGGGTTGTTTGGTTTGTTGACGTAAAAACTTGGCATCTTCAACAAATACCGAATTTTGGCGACTTACATCACCAGTGACTGTCGGTACATTCGCATCATAACGATTACGAATTCTAACCGTTTTACGGTTTTCAAAATCAACACCGTTGAGGTGCTCAATAAAGGTCGTGACAAAGTGTTGGCGCGTTTGCTCACCATCGCTAACAATATCAATACCTGCTAGCTGTTGCTCTTGCAATGACACACGTAACGCATCTTGTTTGCCCTCAATCAGTGCTTCATCTTGCAACTTCCAGGGTGACCATAGTGTCTCAGGTTCTGCAAGCCAGGAGGGTTTAGGTAGACTACCTGCAGTTGATGTGGGCAATAATTTTTTCATGATGAGTAATCTTGTATCTCTGGGGTGATTAAAATGTGTAATTGGCAGACCATTGATCAAGCAGCTTTCGATATGGCTTGATGAAGTTTTCTTCAGCAAATTCACCCTGTTTAGCCGCTAAATGGTTGCGCTCTTCTCGATCATAATCAACGGGAGTTAGGGAATAGTCTTGATGATTCAAACTTGGTTGATAATGCTCGCCTGCTACAGTATTAGCGTTATATATCTCAGGCCGGTAAATTTTTTGAAATGTCTCCATCGTACTAATGGTACTGGCAAGTTCAAGATTCGTGTAATCGTTCAGCAAATCACCGAAGAAATAAAAGGCCAAAGGCGCAGAACTGCCAGGAGGCATGAAATAGCGAACCTGCAACCCCATTTTCCTGAAATAATTTTCAGTCAACGAGGATTTGTTTGGCTGGTATTCGAAGCCTAGTACAGGATGCTGGTTTTCAGTCCGGCGATAGACTTTATTATCCGATACGCTCAGGCAAATAACAGGAAGCTTGGTGAAATTATCCTTATAATGATTCGATTTTACGAAGCACTTGAATATTTTCCCATGTAGATCACCAAAATTATCGGGGACGCTAAACTCGGTTTTATCCTTATTATGATTTAATAGCAGTACGCTAAAGTCATAATCGCGCACATAAGAAGAAAAATTATTACCGACAATTCCTTCAATATTTTTGTTGGTTTTGTGATCAAAAATATTTGTTTTCAATATTTCAATGGTTGGAAAGGTACAGCCATTACTTTCAACATCAATATTAACGGAAATTATTTCAAGGTGGATAGAATAACGATCTCCATTGGGGTTATCCCAATGTGCTAAGGTATTGAAACGATTATGGATCATTTCCAGTGTGTCAATAAGATTGTCTTGGCGTCTGCTTCCTCGGGCCAAGTTTGCAAAATTGGTCGTGATACGCGTATTGTCCGATGGTTGATAGTTCTTATCGAAACAAATGCTCTTAATGGTAAATTCAAACTCTGTGTTCATCGTTAACCTTGCATTATAATATTTGAGATTAAGCTTAAATGTATTCCATGCCCTTACCGGGATAAGTTATTTCATATTCTTAGCTTCCCAGTCAGTAGTCCTTACAGTCTCTTTATATTTTTATTTAATGGCCTGGTTATAAAACAACTGTAATGTTGCCTTGCGTTAAGAGCAGAGAGTGTATTTTTACCTGAACCACAGTATGAATAATATTGATTTAATCTTATTGATATATGAATATGGCTCATGAGTTGTGCTGAAGCTGACAGGGAACTGCACAGTCAGCACTGGCCAGGAACTTCAGGTTTGATTTCTCAGATTGAAGCTCTAAGATGATCCGCTTTCCAATGTGGATGGATAGAACATGCTAACAACTCTGCTTCTCTATGTAGTATTGGGCGCGTTTGCGGGCGTCGTGGCGGGTCTCTTCGGCATCGGTGGCGGGTTGTTGATCGTGCCGGTATTGGTTATTTCTTTCGAACTTCAGGGCGTATCGCCCGAAGTGCTGACCCACATGGCGGTGGCCACCTCGCTGGCGACCATCGTGGTGACTTCAATCAGTTCGGTGCGGGCGCACCACAAGCATGGCGCTGTGCGCTGGGAGCTGTTCAAGCCACTGGCACTGGGCATTCTGCTGGGTGCCTTGCTGGGCGTGAATACGGCTGTGCAGCTGCCGGGCGAGGTGCTACAGATTGCATTGGGGGTGTTTGCCCTGATGGTGGCTATCCAGATGGCACTTAGCCTAAAGCCGGGCGCGGGTGATCAGGTTGCGTCAAACGTTGAGCTGGGAGTTGCAGGTGGGTTCATCGGTTGGGCATCGTCCATTTTTGGTATCGGCGGCGGTACCCTTAGCGTGCCTTATCTGAGCTGGCGCCGGGTGGTGATGCAGCAGGCGGTAGCCACCTCGGCGGCTTGCGGCTTACCCATCGCCGTTATGGGAGCGTTGACCAATATCTGGATAGGCTGGGGTGAATCCGATTTGCCGCAATGGAGTCTGGGATATGTCTACCTGCCGGCCTTTGCCGGTATTGTGCTGGCC
Organism: Marinobacterium halophilum; assembly: GCF_003014615.1. Taxonomy (GTDB): domain Bacteria; phylum Pseudomonadota; class Gammaproteobacteria; order Pseudomonadales; family Balneatricaceae; genus Marinobacterium; species Marinobacterium halophilum. The sequence goes on from NZ_PYGI01000017.1 coordinate 81,851, forward strand.
AGCTCACTCACCGCCCCGATTGGGGCGCGGCTGGCTCACCGGCTGTCGCAGCCAATGCTGAAAAAGGTCTTTGCCGTATTTCTGGTCGTGGTTGCTGGACGTTTCATTTTTTCCAATCTGGGTTAAACCTGCACCTGGGTGCATGAACCTGAACTGACACTGCTTCAGGTACACTGGTATGGGCTGGTGTGCCTGACAACTCTTGGCCAGGCCAACCTGTAAGTTAGCCTCTTGCGCACATTGCAGACAGGCAGATATTCGTGGGAATCAGGCAGTATCATCATGAAAGCATCAGAGCTACAAGAAAAATTAATAGCTGAAGGGTGCAACCCAAATAATTTTTCTGTATTTGGAAGAGGTAGTGACGCTTTCTGCTTGGATAAGAAAGGCAGTAAATGGGTGGTTTTCTATTCTGATAGAGGTTGTGATTCTGAACCCGTCTTTACTACTAAACACGAAGAAGTAGCTTGCGAGTATTTCTTTAACTATGTAATCAAGCAGCAACATTGGCATATAGTTGGCTTCTTTAAACATGAGTCTGAAGCCGTTGAATTAGAAAATAATCTTGTTTCAATAGGTATCAAACCAATAAGAAATAATATTCCTGCCTATAAAACTGCTAATGACCCACGTTACAGGGTTTTTGTTGTAGGCAAAGATATTTTTAAAGCAAGGGAGCGCTTAGGTCTTGTCAAAGTCAGCTATGCTTAAAAAGCGCATGTTGTCGGATTTATCGGGGGAAGAACGACGTTATCTACTCACTCTGCAACGCCAGTACCGGATTCAGTCCGGCGGCGCGACGGGCGGGCAGTACCCCGGATATTAACCCCACCAGTGCCGACAGCAGCAGTGCCAGCAGCAGGTAAAAACTGCTCAATTGAATCGGCAGGGTAGGCATGGCCAGCGTCAGCAGGCCCAGGGTCAGGCCGCTGAACAGAATGCCGACCACACCGCCAATCAGCGCAAGCAGCACGGCTTCACCCAGAAACAGCCACATTATCTGCCGTTGGGTGGCTCCGATGGCACGCAGCAGCCCAATCTCCGCACGGCGTTCATGTACGGTGGTAACCATGATGGTAATGATGCCGATCGCGCCCACCACCAGTGAAATGCCCCCCAATCCGCCGATCGCCACGGTCAGAATGGCCAGAATCCGATCCAGGCTGCGCATCATCTCATCCTGGGTGATTAGTGAAAAATCCTCTACCCCGTGGCGTGCAATCAGCCGCTGGCGTACGCGCTCGGCCATCGCTTCTGCCGTGGTACCGGCGCGGTAAGTGACATCGATCTCCATCAACCCGCTGCGGTTGAACAGGCTCAAGGCACGTTCCACCGGGATGTAGACGATGTCGTCCAGATCAAACCCCAGCATTTGCCCCTTCTCGGCCATGATACCGACCACCCGGTAGCGTTCACCGCCTACGCGGATAAACTGGCCGAGTGCGTTTTGTTCGGCGAACAGTTCCTGTTTGACCTTGTGTCCCAACACTGCCCAGGGCTGTGGATAACCGCCTCGGCTGTCGGCCAGAAAGCGACCACGGGCGACGTCGAAGCGCCAGGCCGCTGCCATATCACCGCCGGTGCCGATGATATCGGTGTAGCGTACACGGCGGCCGAACTCGATGGCTCCGCTGCCCTGTACTACCGGTACCACATATTCGGCATAGGGCAGCTGGCGCAGGCTCCAGGCATCTTCCACCAGTAAGGGGCGGGTGCTGGCCAGCAGGCCACCGGTGCCGCCAGTTTGTGATTTGCCCGGATTGATGGCGATGATGCGGCTGCCGAACTGGGAGAAGTTTTCCAATACATACAGGCGCAGCCCCTCGCCCAGGGTGGTCAGCAGCACCACGGCGCAGATACCGATGGCGATGCCGAGAATGGTCAGGCTGGCACGCAGGCGGCTGGATTTCAGGCTGGTCAGAGTCAGGCGGAGGTAGTCAGTGCTGCGCATCGGTCATTCCTTTCAGTGCCAGTACCGGTGGCAGGCGGGCGGCCTTGCGCGCGGGCAACCAGGCGAATACAAGGGCGACGCCGATGGCGAGTAACACCGCGCCGAGCAGTGCCCACAGGGGGACCGATACTGGAAACTGCGGCCAAAGCCAGTGCCCGCCCCAAAGCAGAGCGTAACCGGTCAGTACGCCCAGTGTTGCACCGATCAGGGTCATCATCAGGGCTTCACTGAGGAATAAGCGGTGGACCTGGCGCTCACTGGCACCCAGGGCCTTGAGCAGGCCGATCTCCGAGGTGCGCTGGCTGACGCTGATCAGGGTGATGTTCATGATCAGGATACCGGCGACCACCAGACTGATCGCGGCGATGGCTCCCACGGCCAGTGTGAGCAGCTGGAGAACGTCGTCGAACACCCCGAGCAGGCTGTCCTGGGTAATCAGGGTGATATCGCGCTCGCCCTGATGGCGGCTCTGGATCAAGTCCAGAATTGACGGTTTGAGCGGTTCGATCAGATCCAGATGCTGCACCTGAACAAACAGCCGGAACAGTCCCTGGGTGTTGAACAGTTGCTGTGCGCTGGCGACCGGAATGATGACAGCTTCACTCATGTCGGTACCGAGGGACACGCCACGGTCTTCGAGTACGCCGATGACCCGGCAGCGGCGGTCACCGGTTCTGAGCCAGCGCCCCAGTACCGGCTGTTGAGCAAACAGGCTGCGCCGGACCTCGGCACCGATGACGCAGACCGGTTCGGCGCGCTCCAACGGCAACACCGGCAGCAGTTGTCCCTGAGCGGCGTTCAGTTGGCGCATGCGAAAGAGTTCAATACTGGTGCCGACGACCACCAACTCACGGTTGCGCCCGTTGGCTTCGACCTCGGTCAAACCGACCACCAGCGGGGCGACGGTGCGGACTCCCGGTAACCTGAGCAGGGCTTCGGCATCGTCCAGAGTCAGGTCGCGGGTGCCTTCGCCGGTCAGCGGTGGCAGCCCTCCGGTGGTTTCCTTGCGGCCGGGGAGGATGATCAGGACATCATTGCCCAGCAGGTTGAACTCGTCGAGTACAAACCGGCGTGCGCCTTCGCCCATGCCAGTCAGCAGGAGTACGGCGGCCACCCCTACGGCGGTGGCCAACAGGGTCATCAGGGTGCGGAACCACTGCCCGGTGAGCAGGCGCAGGTTGAATCTGAACAGATCAGGCGTGCGCATCCTGTTCATCCTTTATCAGCTTGCCGTCCTGCATCCACAGGCGTCGCCGTGCCCGCTTACCCATGGCGGGGTCGTGGGTCACCATCACCAGGGTGATGCCTTCGCCGTTGAGCTCTTCCAACAGTTCGATCACGCCCTGTCCCGAGTGGCTGTCCAGGTTGCCGGTGGGTTCATCCGCCAGCAGCAGGGCGGGTTTGCGGATTACGGCGCGGGCGATGGCGACACGCTGGCGCTGGCCGCCGGAGAGCTGATTGGGCAGATGATCGGCGTGGCGGTCCAGTCCCAGCCGTTGCAGCAGTTCGTCGACCCGTGCCCGGCGCTCGTCCGGTGCGTTGCCCGTGAGTACCAGGGGTAACTCGATATTCTCGCGGGCACTGAGCCGTTCAATCAGATGGTAGGCCTGAAACACGAAGCCGATACGGCGGCTGCGTTCGGCAGCGCGGGCCTCTTCCCCCAGTGCGCTTACCTCGATGTCGTCGAGCCAGTAGCGGCCACTGTCGGGTGTGTCGAGCAGCCCCAGCATGTTGAGCAGGGTGGATTTGCCCGAGCCGGACGGTCCCATCACCGAGAGGTATTCACCGGCACCGATCTCCAGGTCGACATGGTCCAATGCCTGTACCGGCTCATCGCCGAGCTGATAGCACTTGCACAGCTGCTGCAGCCTGATCACGGTGTCGGTACCACGGCCGCACCGGCTTCGGCGCCCGGCGCATCCAGTGACTGCAGAATGCGATCACCGGCCTTGAGGCCGCTGCGAATCTCGGTCCAGGTCCAGTTGCCGAGCCCGGTGGTCACGTCGACCGCGTTCAGGGTGCCGCTGGTGTCGTCATAGCGCAGTACGCGGTTGCCCTGCAGCAGGGTTTCGGTGGGGATGCGCAGCACGTCGTTGCGCTGTTCGATGATCACTTCGATGTCGGCGCTGTAGCCAACCAGCAAATGGGCATCTGCGGGTGGTGGCATGAAACGTACATCGACATCCACGGTGCGGGCCTGCTTTTCCAGCTCGGACACGAAAGGGGCGATACGTTGGAGTTCACCGGCAAAGTCGCGGCCACGAAAGGCATCAAGGGTGATGCGGACGGGTTGTCCGAGTGCGAGACGTGCGGCTTCAACCTCGTCGATCGGGGCACGTACATAGAGGCAGTGGTCATCAATCAGGTCCACGGCCGGTGGGGTGGCAACGCCGGGCGGAGAGGGGGTGACGTACTCGCCGAGTTCGCCATTGATCTCGGCCACAATGCCGGCAAAGGGGGCTTTGAGTACGGTATCGTCGAGCAGTACCTGATTCAGTTTGAGCGTCGCCTGCGCCTGCTCGGTGAGTGCGCGGGCCTCGTCACAAGCCAAGGCGGTACGACGCGCTTCGGTGCGTCGCTGGTCGAGCAACTCTTCCGATGCCAGCTGTTGCTGGGCCAGTGATTCCGTGCGGCGCGCTTCACGCCGAGCCAAGTCGGCGTTCATGCATATGGCGGAGGTTTGAATGGTGCGGGCCTTGAGAGTGGCAGCGACTTCTTCGACACGGGCGCTGAGGTCGGCATGCCACAATTCCAGCAGCGGCTGGCCCTGTTCCACATGCTCACCTTCGCTGACCAGCAGGCGTTCCACCCGTCCGCCCCGTGGCATCGACAGGCGCGAGCGGCGGCAGGCGCGGATGGTTCCGGCACGGCTGTTGGCCGCGATCTGTTCAACCAGACCCGGTTGCACCTCGGTCAGGCGGACATCAATCGGTGCAGGGCGGTTAAACCAATAGAGGGCAAAGGCCAGCAGGCCCAGCAATGTACAGCTCACCAACAGCTTCTTCATCCGGTCTCGCTCCTTGCTTAACGGATGCAGTATAGGTGAGCTTATGCCAAGGGCGGCTGATCAGGGTCAACCGCGCTGGCGCATGTCGGTACGGTGCAGCTCGATGCCACGGTCGCGGCAGCGGGCGTAATTGTCGCGGGTCGCCGCCAGTACCTCGGGGGTCTGGACGACGATTTCAACGATGCGTTCGAAGTCGAAAGCGGCATCGGGGAGGCGGGCGGACAGGTTGACGAACACCTGGCGGTGGTCGGGCAGCTGGTCGCCCCAGCCGATTTCGATCGGTGACTCCGGGGCCTGGCCCAGCATGACATGGGGCACAAAGCTGTCCGCTTTTGCGCTCCACAGCTGCTGGTCCAGTTGGCGGGCGGCACTTTCATGCTCGGTGCTGATGAAGACCCTGAGGCCGAGCCCCAGGATCTTGTCACACAAGCGGCACAGAAAGGCCGCCCGGCTGTCGGCATCGCTGTCCGGCAGAATGTAGTAGTCTGCGCGGGACAAGCCTTAGCCCTCGTGTGTGTGGCTGTGCTCGTCGCCTTCAACCTGCTCGGACAGGTCCAGCAGGTACTGGCTCAGCAGCGGTACGCAACGACCGGTCGCGCCTTTTTCCTTGCCGTTACTGTTCCAGGCGACACCCGCGATATCCAGATGTGCCCAACGGTATTCCTTGGTGAAGCGGGACAGGAAGCAGGCCGCGGTGATGGTGCCGGCCGGACGTCCGCCAATGTTGGCGATATCGGCGAAGTTGGAGTCCAGCTGTTCCTGGAACTCGTCCCACAGCGGCAACGGCCAGCCACGGTCTGCCGAGTAGACACCGGCATCCAGCAGCGCGCCGGCCAGGTCTTCATCGTTGGCCAGAATGCCGGTGGCATGGTGGCCCAGAGCGATGATGCAGGCACCGGTCAGGGTGGCGATATCGATCACGGATTCCGGCTCGTAGCGGCCCGCGTAGGTCAGTGCGTCGCACAGGACCAGACGGCCTTCGGCATCGGTGTTGAGGATTTCGACCGTCTGGCCGGACATGGTGGTGACGACATCACCCGGTTTGGTGGCCTGGCTGCCCGGCATGTTCTCGGCGGCAGCAATGATGCCGACCACGTTCAGCGGCAGCTGCATTTCGGCGACGGCTTCCATGGCACCGAAGACGCTGGCGGCACCGCACATGTCGTACTTCATTTCGTCCATGCCGGCACCCGGCTTGAGGCTGATGCCACCGGTATCAAAGGTGATGCCCTTGCCGACCAGTACATGCGGCTTCTCGTCGCTTTCACCACCGTTGTATTCGATCACGATCAGGCGTGACGGCTGGGCGCTGCCCTTGCCGACCGACAGCAGACAGTTCATGCCCAGTTCGGCCATGGCGTCTTCGTCGAGGATCTTGATATCGAGATCGGTGAACTCTTCACCCAGGGCTTCAGCGCGCTCGGCCAGATAAACCGGGGTGCAGATATTGCCGGGCAGGTTACCCAGTTCACGTGCGCTGCTGACGCCGTTGGCGATGGCGACACCGTCCAACAGTGCGCCTTCACCCAGTTCGGTATCGTCTTCACTGAGCAGAATCTGGATGTTTTCCAGTTTGACCGGGCTGGCTTTCTTGCTCTTGGTTTCGTCGTACTGATAGAAATCGGCGGAGACCCACTCGACCAACTGACGAGTCGCGCGGTAGACGTCGTCGCGGTAGCTGGCGCAGCCGTCGAAGGCGAAGATGACACCGCTGATGCCGGATTTTTTCAGGGTAGCGGTGATGCCTTTGACCAGTTTGCGGTAGTGATGGTCTTTGCGCTCTTTGGCCGTGCCCAGGCCCACCAGCAGTACGCGGCGAGCTTTGATGCCGGGTACCTTGAACAGCAGCAGTTGCTCACCTGCCTTGCCGGAAATGTCGCCGCTGCCAACCAGGTCGGTCAGGTAGCCTCCGGATGCCTGATCGATGGCGGCTGCCGACGGGCAGAGTGTGCCTTCGGCGTCCAGGGCAACCACGATACATTCGGTTTCCAGTGCTTCGACACTGCCGTTGATAATCTCAAAATCCATGACGACTCCGTACAAGACATTGCAGACTGATTGCGCGATAATGCGCGGACTTGTGGCCCAGGGCACGGAACCTGTCCGTACCGGGCTGCCCGACTTTGCGCTACTGATAGCTTTAGATGTAACGCGCACTATAAACCATTTCTCCGATTGGAAACCATGGCGGTGAAAGGGAATCTGTTTTGATTATCTTCCGATATCTGGCCCGCGAGGCATTGATCTCTACCGCGGCAGTCACCTCTGTACTGCTGCTGATCATTACCAGCGCTCGTTTGATCAAATACCTCGCGGATGCCGCGACCGGCAAACTGGAAGCGGGTTTCGTCTTCTGGGTACTGCTTTGGCGTATCCCCGGCTTTCTTGAACTGCTGCTGCCGCTGGGCCTATTTCTGGGCATCCTGCTGGCGTTTGGCCGCCTGTATCTCGACAGTGAAATGGTGGTGCTGCGCGCGTGCGGCATCAGCCAGAAACGGTTGGCGATGTATGCGCTTGGACCGGCCGCACTGGTTGCGGGGCTGGTGGCGGTGATGACGCTCTGGCTGGCACCTTTGGGTGCAGCCAAGTCGGAGGAAATTTTCCGTATTCAGGAATCGCGCAGCGAGTTGGAGCTGCTGACGCCGGGGCGCTTCCAGTCGCAGACCAATGGGCGTCAGGTCACGTACGCTGAATCCTATGATGCCGACAGTGATCAGCTGCTGGAGGTATTCATCGCCCAGCGCAACGAGAACGGCGAACCGATTGTACTGACGGCGGCTTATGCCGAGCGCCAGATGGTGCCGGAATATGCTGGCCGCTTCCTGGTGCTGCAGGATGGCTATCGCTATGACGGTGTACCGGGGCAGGCCGCGTATAGCCGTACCCAGTATGCGGGCTATGGCATCAGTCTGCCGGAGGCGGAGCTGGCCCGTGAGGTCACCGAGCTGGATGCCCTGCCGACATTGCAGCTGCTGAGCAGTGATGATCAGGCGCAGCAGGCCCGCCTGCACTGGCGACTGTCGTTACCGGTACTGGCTTTTATTGTGACCTTGATTGCGGTGCCGATGAGCCGGACCAACCCGCGTCAGGGGCGTTTCGCCAAGCTGATTCCGTCCATCGTGGTCTACCTGCTGTATCTGTCGCTGCTGACCAGTACCCGTTCGGCAGTGGAAGATGGTGAGCAGTCGGTGTGGCTGCTGTGGGTGATCCATGCATTGTTCCTGGTGTTGGCGGCTAACCTGATTCTGGCCGAACGCTTCTGGGGACGCCTGTGGCACCGTGTGCCGTCGTTGCCGAAACTGCGCCGGAGGAGTGCCTGATGCTGCGCCTTGAATGGTATATCGCCCGTCATGTTATGGGCGCAATTCTGGCGGTCTTGTTAGTGGTGGTCGGGCTGGATCTGGTGTCGGCATTGCTGGACCAGTTAGATGACCTTACGGAGCAGTATGACTTTGGTGATCTGCTGATTTATCTACTCATGACAGTGCCAAAGCGCATATATGAGTTTATTCCTTTAAGCAGCCTGGTTGGTTGTTTAATTGGCTTAGGGGTTTTAGCCAGTAATAGTGAATTAACAGTGATGCGCGCTGCCGGTTTTGGTACTGCTCGTATTCTGGTCTCTGTCTTGAAGCCGGTGATGCTGTTGGCGTTGATTACCGTTTTTATGGGGCAGTTTGTTGCACCTTTTACTGAACAAAAAGCACAGAGCTTCCGGGCGCTAGAAGAGTCCGGTGACGGTACGATGAGTTCGCGCTATGGCGTCTGGCACCGTGAAGGCCCGCTGTTCATCCATATCAATGCGGTTGAAGGTGGTGGCGTGATTCACGGTGTGACCCGTTACCGTCTCGGTGAAGACCGCCAGCTGGAGCAGGCCAGCTATGCCCGTATTGGCCGTTACCAAGCCGGCGAGTGGCAGTTGGAGCAGGTGCGCAGTACCTGGTTTACCGAACAGGGTACGCAGGTTGAGCACAACCCGAAGGAGCGCTGGCAGAGCGGCTTGACCCCGGAACTGCTCTCGGTGATTGTAGTGGACCCTGTGGACCTGCCGATCAGCGGCCTCTGGTCCTACTCGCGCTACCTTGAAGAACAGGGGGTGAGTGCTGATACTTACCTGTTGGCGTTCTGGGGCAAACTGCTGCAGCCGCTGGCGATCCTTGCGCTGGTGTTGATCGGCGTATCCTTCATCTTCGGTCCGCTGCGCAGCGTGACCGTCGGCCAGCGAGTGATAGCCGGGGTGATTTTCGGTCTCATTTTCAAGTTTGCCCAGGATCTGCTGGGTCCGGCCAGTACCGTGTTTGGCTTCCCGCCGTTGGTTGCGGTAGTGACGCCGATACTGCTGTGTACCGGCGCTGGAGTATGGCTGATGCGGCGTGCCGGTTAAGGCTTTTTAGGCGCTTTCTCGGCTTTGGGCAGCTGTACCACGCAGCTGCCCGACCAACGGTCATGCAGCGCCAGCCGCTCGTTGGTGAGCAACATCCAGATGAACCCCACCCCGAACAGTCCCAGCGACGGGATTGCCAGCATGAAACGAACCATCGCCTGACCCCAGCTGATTCGTCCCCCAGCCAGTGTTTGTACCCGCAAATGCCACGCCAGCATCCCCAGTGTTTGACCGTTACGGGTCCAGAAAAAGCCGAAGAACAGGAAGGTGGCGCAGAACAGGACCGAGTTGAACAAGGCTACTTTCATGTGTGAACTGCTGGCGATACTGATCGCTTCACCATCGTTCAGGGCCACGCTGATGGCTGCAATCACCATCCACATGGCAGCAATCAATAGGGTGTCGTAGACCATCGCCATCAAGCGCTTGATGAACGGGGCGGGAGTGATGTTGGCGAATTCCTGTTTGAACGGGCGGTGCATGGTATCGATTCCTGAATCCGGCTGATGATGGGCCGGATTGTAGCACCGGAAGCAGAGGCGGGCTAAACCCGCCTCCGTGTGCGCTGTTCAGGTACGGGAGAAACCGAACAGGGGGCGCAGCCAGGTACCGACAAAGCTGCCGGCAAATGCCGCGACCAGCCAGAGCCAGCCGTGCAGACTGCCGGACGCGATACCGCCAAAGTAGGCACCAATGTTGCAGCCGAATGCGATGGTGGCACCGTACCCCAGCATCAGGCCGCCGATGATGGCCGCCAGCCACTGCAATACGGGCATTTTCCAGCTCAGAGAGAAGCGCCCGGCGAGGGTTGCGGCCATCAATGCACCGAGGATAACGCCAATATTCATCAGGCTGGCGCTGTCTTCCAGAATGCCGCCCATCAATGCGGTGTCACGCCCGGGCATTAGCCAGTAGCCCCAGAAATCGACATCCAGCCCGAGGTTCATCGCTTCCGCAGCCTTGGCACCCCAAAGTGGGTAACCCAATGCAACGGCCCAGGGACGACCGATCAGCGCCAGAGTAGCGAAGTTGAGCACGGCAAGGGCAACCGCTCCCCAGATGAAGGGCCAGGGACCGGACAGCAGGCGTCGAGACCAGGGTTGATCGCTGCCGTTATCATCACGTTCCAGTTCACCGTGACGGCGTTTCTCGAGGTGGCGAGTCAGTCCGGCAATGGCGGCAAATACCAGCAAATTCAATATGATGGCAGGTACAACACCCATCATGTCGATCAGGCCTACCGGTGCCAGCGATGGTTGTGTTGTCCACCATTCGTAATCACGGGTGGCCCAGAGCGCACCTGCGGCAAAGCCAATCATGCTCGGGATGGCGCGCAGCTGGCCACCGCCGGCGTGATACAGATTGCCTGAGGCACAGCCGTTACCGATCTGCATGCCGATGCCGAAGATGAAGGCGCCAAACAGTACCGATACACTCAACGGGCGGACGAAACCGTTTACCGGCTGGCCGAACAGTTCACCGGCAGACAGCGCGGGGAAAAACAGGCAGACAGCAACTGCCAGCATCAGCATCTGTGCGCGGATAGCCTTGCCACGACCGGTGGTGATAAAGGTGCGCCAGGCCGTCGTAAAGCCGAAAGATGCGTGGTACAGGGTGATCCCCAACGCGGCACCGAGCAGCAGCACCAGACTGGCGTGGCTGTCCTGAGCATTGAACAGATAGCCGGTCAGGCCAGCGGTCAGCAGGATTGAGAGTGCCAGTGCGAAAGGTTGACGGCTGGGCGCAGGCAGTGGCGCTGAAATTGTGGAAACGTGTTGCAGGGAGGTCATCGTTCAACCGGTGTCTGATTAAAAGATGAGCAGTTTAGCGTCAGCTAAAGAATAGTTCTAAGAATATAATCGTTTTGTTTATGTCTTTTGGTTATATACCGGAGTGCTTGCACACTCCGGTATATAAAAGGCGGGTTACTGGAACGGTGTAACGTATTGCGCCTTGTAGCTTTCGGCCAGTGTCTTGGCTTCCTGCAATTCGGTCTCATTCAGTTTCAGCAGCAGGCGGGTTTCGATGGTAGCGGCGGTGCTGTTGCCCAGCGCTGCGGCATTGTGCATCCAGGCGTAGGCAGCGATGTCGGTATCGACACTCTGGTCCTGGCCATGGGCGTTGGAATAAAGTGTGCCGAGGAAGAACATCGAGTCCTGATAACCCTGCTCGGCAGCTTTGCGATACCAGCTTTCTGCCTCTGCGTAATCCTGAGTGACGCCGGTGCCAAAGTTGTAGCAGCGGCCGAGGTTATGCCAAGCTGCGACGATATTCTGTTCGGCGGCTTTGCGATACCACTCGATGGCCGCATCATTATTACGGGTAACGCCGTAGCCGAATTCGTACATTTCACCGATGCGGTTTTGCGCGCTGCCATCGTTCTGCTCGGCCAGTGGCAACAGGCGGTCGAATTCGACTTTGTATGCCTTGTTCTTCAGCGCACGCAGGCTGTTGACGCTTTCCAGGTGACCCTGACGGGCGCCCTGCTCATAAAGGCGTCGTGCCTGTTCAGCATCTTGTTCGACACCCCAGCCGTTTTCATACATTTGGCCTTGCAGGTTCAGCGCATCCGGATCCTGGTTTTTGACCAATGTTTCCAGTTCGGCCTGTGCCTTGCTGTAATCGCCGGCATCAAAAGCGCGTTTGGCTGTATCGATACTGGCCGCTGTGGCAGGAGTAATGTGCAGGGTGAACAGCAGCCCGGCGGCCGCAAGCAATGCAGATTTGTTCATGTAAGCCATGCCTTAGTCATCATGTTGATGCATTCAGGAAGTCGTTCACGACGGCTTCCGCCGAAAAGTGTTAAAGCCAGAACAGTAATGGTTGTCGCGAGGGGACTGCTGCCGTCATAATGTAAATTATGTCCCCCGCAAGCGACGCCCTATGTCAATAAGGCGATTCTAATATGCTATTGTACAGGAAAAGTATGCAGCGCGGCACCCGTCGCAATGATCTCCTGTGCCGTCAAGGAATGCATGTATGCTGGCAAATATCTCCATCCGCACCAAGCTGATCATTGCCGCCATTTTACCGATTATCGGTCTGTTGGTGATTGTGATGACATCTCTAGCCGAGCTGAAACAGGCCAATCTCAATGTTGATAGCCTGTATAGCGATCGTATTGTTCCGCTGGAACAGTTGAAAAACGTGGCAGACCTGTATGCAGTGAACGTGATTGATACCGTCAACAAAGTCGATAATGGCCTGATTTCGGCCGAAGACGCTTATCGGAATGTCTTGCAGGCGGAACGTGAGGTTGCCACCTATTGGCGTGCATACCGCAACACTGACCTGACGCTGAAAGAACAGCAAATAGTCGAAAAGGTTGAGCAGCTGTTCCGCCCGGCGGACGCCGCGATCAACCAGCTGGAAATGAAACTGCAAGGCATGCGCGGCATCAGCCGTGGTCAGCTGACAGATTTCAATGGCAGCCTGTATGCAGTGATCGATCCGGTCAGTGAACAGGTCGCCAACCTGGTGACGTTGCAGTTGACAGAAGCGGACCGGATGCGCCAGCAAATGCAGATGAAATACATACAGCAACAGCGCCTGCAGATCGGTCTGGCCGTGTTGGTAGTGGCACTGCTGGCGCTGATTGGCTGGTACAACTACCGCTCCATCCGTCAGCCGCTGGAGCATTTGCAGGGTATTATGGACCAGGTGGCCAACAGTTCCGACCTGCGGGTGCGGGCAGAAGTGAGCGGCGATAATGAGCTGGGCCAGATGGCGGCCAGCTTCAACCACATGCTGGTGCAGGTACAGGACTTGGTGGGGCGCATTGTCAGCGCCACCTCGCAACTGGCAGCTGCCGCCGAAGAGATGAGCAGCATCAGCAGCCATTCGAGCCAGACGATCAATGCCCAGCGGGCCGAAGTGGAACAGGTGGCTGCAGCCATGAATGAGATGGTATCCACGGTGCAGGAAGTGGCCAGCAGTGCTGAACACGCCGATCAGGAAGCCCGCGTGACTCTGGATGAGTCGCAAGCGGGGGATCAGGTCGTGGCACGTGCATCCGCTTCAACAGCCGAGCTGGTACAGCAGGTGGCACGTGTTGCCGAGCAGATTGCCGTTGTCGAACAGGACAGTGACAGTATCGGTACGGTCGTGGATGTTATTCGCAGCATTGCCGAACAGACTAACCTGTTGGCGCTGAATGCGGCGATAGAAGCGGCACGGGCCGGTGATCAGGGACGTGGCTTTGCCGTAGTCGCCGACGAAGTACGTTCGTTGGCGCAGCGTACGCAGCAGTCAACCGCGCAGATTCAAACCGTGATCGAGCGTTTGCAGCAGGGCACCCGCAATGCAGTAGAGGCGATGAATGTGAGTCAGGAACGTGCAGCCTTAACGGGTGAGCAGGCGGGCGAGGCGGGTGATGTATTGCGCCGCATCTCTTCAGCAGTAGGGCGGATCACGGACCTGAATGCCCAGATCGCCAGCGCGTCAGAGGAGCAGAGTAGCGTGGCGGAGGAGATCAACCGTTCGCTGGTAGCGATCAGTGATAGTGCCCAGGAATCTTCGGCCGGTGCATCACAGACGGAAAGTGCCAGCCATGAGTTGTCACGGCTGGCGGTAGAGCTGCAGGATGTTGCAGCGCGTTTCCGCGTTTAGCCTGGCGTCGGTGTTGCTCAGTCCTTGCGCTGCGGGCTGAGCAGCTCGATCATGTAGCCATCCGGGTCCTTGACGAACGCGAGGATGGTGCCGGAATTGCTGTTTTTCATCGGTCCGGCTTCACGAACGACCAGGCCGCCACGGGCTTTTATCTGATCACACGCGGCATAGACATCGTCAACTTCAATGGCGATGTGGCCGTAGCCGGTGCCCAGCTCGTAGGCATCCGTTTCCCAGTTGTGGGTCAGTTCCAGTACGGTGTTCTCGGCTTCGTCGCCATAGCCGACAAATGCGAGCGTAAACTTGCCTTCCGGATAATCCTTGCGCCGCAGCAGGCGCATACCCAACACGTCAGTGTAAAACGCCAGGGATTTGTCCAGGTCTGATACCCGGTACATGGTGTGCAACATGCGCATGGAAATACCTCGTCAATAATGTCAAAACATGATGTGCATCGCAGCTCTTGCAGAATCTGCTTGCGGCTTTCAGTCTACAATGATTAATTGGAAGTATTAATAACAATAGCCAAGGGGGCACACCCATGTTTCAGGATATGACCAAGCAGTTCAATGAATCGATGGCTCCATTCCGCGAGTTGGTTAATATTCAGACCAAAATGCTGGAGGAGCTGACCCGTCAGCAGATGGAATGCACCAAAGCCTGTCTGGATGCGACGATGCAGCAGTCCAGCGAATTGCAGAAGTGCAAAAGCCCCAATGATTTGATCGAGCTGCAGCAGGCCTATGCCAAAGAGCTGGAAGCTACGCTCAAGGCGGCTAACGAGCAGAATTTGAAAGCGCTGACCGAAGCACAGAAGGCGATGCAACAACTGGCCCAAGGTTCGCTTGAGGCCTTTAGCGCCAAGAAGTAAAGTTGCACCTCAAGCAGGTACTCGAAGCAGCCCGTGTGGCTGCTTTTTGTTTATTTGATGAGAAGGAATCCATGGCCGCCAAAATTGGTTTGTTTTATGCCAGCACGACCGGAAACACAGAGCAGATCGCTGATCAGATTGCGGCGATGCTGCCCGCGCGTATCAGTTTGCATGACATTGCGGTGGAGGGCGTTGCTGCCATGTCGCAGTACAGCTGTTTAATCATGGGCATCCCGACCTGGGATTTTGGTGAGTTGCAGGAAGACTGGGATGAGCACTGGGATGCCTTGGCGGCGCAGGATCTTGGCGGCAAGCGGGTCGCGTTGTTCGGGCTGGGAGACCAGCTGGGGTATGGTGAGTGGTTCCAGGATGCAATGGGGCTGCTGTATCAGCAGCTGCAGACGAGCGGTGCCGAAGTTGTAGTGACGTGGCCGGTTGAGGGATATCAGTTTGAAGCCTCACGGGCATTGGCTGAAGACGGTCGCCATTTTGTCGGGCTGGCACTGGATGAAGATGGCCAGCACGGTGAAACCGAAGAGCGTTTGCAAACCTGGCTGCCTCAAGTGGTCACCGCCTTCGACGCCTGAGTACGGATTCGACACCCCAGATACCAGATCAGGCTGGCCGCCTGAAGTGCGGTCGCGCATCCCAGCGCGAGCCGGTAAGCCTCAGGCGGATAGTCGTTGCTGCTGCCGGATGGCCAGAAGCCGATAATCACCCCCATTCCCCACTGCACCAGAAAGGCCCCCAGAAAAATCCCCAGATTGAGGCTGGTGCTGACGCGAGCACTGATGCTGACCGGGAACTGCTGTGCCAGGCCGGCAAACATCAGTGTACCGGAGGTGCCGAAGAAGCCGAATGCAGCCCAGGCAATGGGGCTGGCATGTTCGGGGTGCCACTGAATCCACAACAATGACAGCAGGAAGCACAGCATGCCACTGAAGCTGACGCTCTGGGTGCTGATCCCGAATCGATTTAGCCAGCCGGCAATCAGGCCGAGCCCCAAAAAGCCGGCTACCATGCTGGCTGCCGAAATGAACAGCAGGTCGGCGGCAGCCTGTCCGGAAAGGTGATTGACTTGTTGCAGCCACAACCCCGCCCAAAGTGACTGGGTGGCGATAAACACCGATTGTGACAGCATGCTGGCGGGTGCCAGTTGATAGAAGGCGGGCGTGCGCACCACGGTCAGTGTCTGGCGCAGCTGGGTACCGACGCTGTGTATGTGTGGCGGCGTTTGGCGGCGCGGGACCATGCTGAACACCAGCAATGCAATCAGCACGCTCAACACGGCCAGGGCCAGAAACAGGCCGCGCCAATCAGTGAACTGTAGCAGCCATTCGACAGGCGCGGTTGCGGTCAGAGCCCCCAGTCCGCCACTGGTCAGTTGCAGGCCGTTGATCAGCGGCAGTTGTTCGGTCTTCAACCAGTTGGCGTAACACTTGAAGGCGGCCATCAGGCACGCGGACACGCCGATGCCAATCAGCCCGCGCCCTGCCCAAAGCATCAGGCTGCTCTCCGCCAAGGCGAATATCAGGCTGCCAATAGCTGCAAACAGTAACAGCGATGCGGCTACCGTACGGGTTTGATAGCGGTCGAGCAGGATTCCGAGCGGGATCTGGCATGCGGCAAATGTCAGAAAGTAGGCGCTGGAAATCAGCCCCAGAGTCGAACTGTCCAATGACAGTTCGCGCATGATATCGGGTGCCACCACCGCATTGATGACACGGAAGACATAGGAGAGCCAGTAGCCCAGCGCAAAGGGTATTAGCAGGCGCACGATCAATGGCATGGAACTTTGCTTCCTTGTCAGAGCCAGAGTGAAAGCCTACATTAGACCGGATTTTACCAGTTTGGGACAGGCTATGAGCATTTCGAAACCGGGATTGAATCCTAGATTCAGTATGTTCTAATATGTCTTACGTCTGACTTATCAAGAAAGGGAAAACACCATGAAAAAAATTGCTGCACTGGGACTGGCGGGTATTCTGACAGCGGCCAGCACGGCTGCGATCGCGGTTGAACCGGAAGATGCGATCAACTATCGTCAGGGTGCCTTCAGCGCCATGGCATGGCACTTCGGCACCATGGGTGCGATGGTGAAGGGAAAGATGGACTATGATGCAGAGGATTTCAGCCGTCGTGCCGAAATCGTCGCGCAGCTGAGTAAACTGCCGATGGAAGGCTTTATTCCGGGCAGCTACACCGGTGAGACTGATGCCCTGCCAGCCATTGAGCAGGAATGGGACAAGTTTGAAGGCGGCATGAATACGCTGATTGAGAACACGGCGGTACTAGCGGAAGTAGCCAAGTCCGGTGATATGGACCAGATCAAGCCGGCATTTGGTGAAGTGGGCAAAACCTGCAAGGGTTGCCACGATAACTTCAAGGACTGATCATTTCCATATATGTACAGGGAATGATTGAGAAAAGGGCGCTGTCAGCGCCCTTTTTCGTTGCTGCTGTTGAAGTACTTAGAGCAGGTTGAGCAGGCTCCAGATGGCAGCGGCTGACAGGCCGGCCAAACCGACTCCACGTACAAAGGGAACGAAAGGCCGGTGCGGTGTCTGTTCTGCTACCGGTTTGCGTCCATGCAGCATCGCTTGCACCAGTTTTTCGCCCTTGAATACCTGATGGACGATCACGCCGATCAGGTGCAGGCCGATAGCGATCAGCAGGCCATCGAAAATCAGTTTGTGCCAGCGGGTGATTTCCACGCTGAGGTCATAGCTGACCAGATGAACCAGTGGCCCCTCGGTGAAAATCTCGTCGTTGGCAAACAAGCCTGTACCGGCCTGCGCGGCACTGAGCAGCAGCAGTGCCAGCACCATCCACCCGCCCAGCGGGTTATGGCCGATATGGTGCGGCTCTTTCTGTTTGGCCAGTTGGGCACCGTAACGCAGAGTATGTACCGGTGAGCGTACAAACTCGCTGAAACGGGCATAATGGCTGCCGGCAAAGCCCCAGAGCAGGCGGAACAGTACCAGCCCCAAAACGGTATAGCCGGCATACATGTGCCACTGCATCCAGTTGCCGCCCTGTTCGCCACTCCACCAGGCAAACAGGATGCTGGCAGCAAGCGACCAGTGAAACAAGCGCACAAACACATCCCAGACGGGGGTTGGTTCAATGCTTACAGAGTGTTGGGTCATATCAGGTTCCACTTAACCAAAGGTGACAGATAAGGCCGGCGATATAGCCCAGGAGGATCGCCCAGCTCCACTTGAGATGGCTGATGAAGGTATAGGTTCCCTGCGCCTGGCCCATCAGTGCAACACCGGCAGCGGAGCCGATCGACAGTAGTGAACCGCCGGTACCCACGGCCAGAGTGGCCAACAGCCACTGGTCAAGGTCCATGCCGGGGTCCATGGCCAGTACGGCAAACATGATCGGAATATTGTCTACCAGTGCCGAAAGCATGCCGATCAAGGCATTGGCCAGGTCGGGGCCGAGGTTGCCATACAGTAACGTTGACAGGTTGGCGAGGTAACCCAATGTGGCCAGGCCGCCAACGCAGAGTACCACTCCGTAGAAAAACATCAGCGTATCCCAGGATTCGCGTTCGACGACCTTGAAAATATCGAAGCGCCGGACCACTCCCGTGTGGTCGCCATGCATAATGTTGTGACGTGCAGTGTTTTCCGCATGATGGTGGGTGATGTGCCCATGTTCACGGAAAATCGGATCATGCAGGCTGAGATAATAGCCATAGATCTTGAGTGCTCCCAGGCCGGTCATCATGCCCAGTACCGGCGGCAGATGCAGCAGGCTGTGGACAAGTACAGAAAATGCAATGGTGGCCAGAAACATCAGTATTACCGTGACACCGCCGGTTTTCATACGCTGATGACGCTGCCCGCTACCTGGACGGCAGTGTTCCACGGTCAGACTCATCAACAGCGCCGGAACCAGCCAGTTGATCAGTGAGGGCAGCAGCAGGCGGAAAAAATCGACAAATTCGACCAGACCCTGCTGCCAGACCATCAGGGTAGTAATGTCACCAAAGGGGCTGAAAGCGCCACCGGCGTTGGCGGCGACTACCACATTGATACAGCCGACCGAAATGAAACGGTAGTTGTGTTCACCGACGGCGAGTACGACAGCGCCCATCAGTAGCGCGGTCGAAAGATTGTCGGCAATAGGGGAAATGATGAATGTCAGGCCACCTGTAACCCAGTAAATGGTGCGCAGCGAGTAGTCCCGTGACACCAGCCAGGTGCGCAGCGCGGCGAAGACGCGCCGTTCCTCCATCATATTGACGAAGGTCATCGCCGCCAGCAGGAACAGGAACAGCTCGGCATAGTCTAGAATATAGTGCCTGAGGGCGATGCCGGCGGTATGCTGATCGCCGTGCTGTTGGTAGGCCAGGGCAACCACGACCCAGATCAGACCGGCCGCGACAATCACCGGTTTGGATTTGCGCAGGGCCAGCCGTTCTTCAAGGACAACGAAGACATAGCTGAGAGTGAAAATCAGCAGCGCGAGGTAGCCATATACGCTGGCAGTCAGGTTCAGCGGGGTTGTAGCGGTATCGGTCATGGCCCAGACGGCTTCCGTGCCGGAACACAGCAAACCGACAGCGAGGGCTGGAATCCATTTCATTGCAAAGGCCTGTCGTCAGTCGTGACGCCCATTTTCGCCTAGTGGCATGAACAAGTCGAGTCAGCACGCTTCCTGCTGCACAATCATTCAAACAAGGCCGAGTATCAGTTAGAATATCCCCCTTTTTTCCAAGCAGCGAGTATCCAGTAGCACGATGGAAATCAACCCGATCCTCAACAGTCTGAAAGAGTTCAGCGAGCGTACCAAGGCGCTGCGCACCTACCTTGATTACGACGGCAAGCGCGAACGCCTGGAAGAGGTTGAGCGCGAGCTGGAAGACCCTAATGTTTGGAATGATCCGGAGAATGCACAGCAGCTGGGCCGTGAGCGTGCCGGGCTGGAGAACGTGGTCAAGACCATCGACGATCTGACCAGCGGCATTGCCGATACCGGCGAATTGCTGGATATGGCGGTCGAAGAAGATGATGAAGACACGGTAGCTGAAGTGGAAGCCGATGTTCAGCGTTTGGGCGCGATGCTGGAGCAGCTGGAGTTCCGTCGCATGTTCTCTGGCGATGCCGACGCCAATAACGCCTTCCTTGATGTCCAGGCTGGCTCCGGTGGTACCGAAGCGCAGGACTGGGCCGACATGCTGCTGCGCATGTATCTGCGCTGGGGCGAGAGCAAGGGCTTCAAGACTGAGCTGGTTGAAGTCTCCGGCGGTGAAGTCGCCGGTATCAAATCGGCGACCATTCGTTTTGAAGGCGAGTATGCATATGGCTGGTTGCGCACTGAAACCGGTGTACACCGTCTGGTACGCAAGTCGCCGTTCGACTCAGGTGGCCGCCGTCATACCTCGTTTTCGTCGGTGTTCGTGTCGCCCGAGATTGATGACAATGTCGACATCGAGATCAACCCGTCCGACCTGCGTGTCGATGTTTACCGCGCCTCCGGTGCCGGTGGTCAGCACGTTAACCGAACCGAATCCGCCGTGCGTATTACCCACGAGCCGTCCGGTATCGTCGTCCAGAGCCAGTCCGCACGTTCACAGCATCAGAACCGTGATACCTGTATGAAGCAGTTGCGTGCCAAGCTGTACGAAATGGAGATGATGAAGCGTCGTGAGGCCGCACAGGAAGTGGAAGACACCAAGGCCGATATCGGTTGGGGCAGTCAGATCCGTTCCTACGTGCTGGATGACCAGCGTATCAAGGATCTGCGGACCGGTGTGCAGACCTCCAATTGTGATCGCGTCCTCGACGGTGATCTCGACCAGTTTATCGTAGCCAGCCTCAAAGCCGGCCTTTAATATCGTTACTCAGATCCGTTTTTAAGGTAGCCACCCGATGTCAGACAACACTGTGCAGCAAGATGAAAACCGCCTGATCGCCGAGCGCCGTGAAAAACTCGCCGCCCTGCGTGAAAGCGGTAACGCCTTCCCCAATACTTTCCGCCGTGACAGCTACGCTGAGGATCTGCAGCAGGCACATGGCGACAAGAGCAAGGAAGAACTGGAAGCCTCTGCCATTCGTGTATCCGTGGCCGGTCGTGTGATGCTCAATCGCGGCGCTTTCATGGTGCTGCAGGACATGAGCGGCCGTATTCAGCTGTATGTGAACAAGCCGGCCCGTCCGTTTGCCAAGTCGGTCGACCTGGGCGACATCATCGGCGTCAGCGGTGTGCTGCACAAGTCCGGCAAGGGTGACCTCTATGTTGATATGGAAGAATTCCAACTGCTGACCAAGAGCCTGCGTCCGCTGCCGGACAAGTTCAAGGGCTTGCAGGACATGGAGATGCGCTACCGTCAGCGCTATGTCGATCTGATCGTCAACGAGCAGTCGCGCAAGGTGTTCGAGATGCGCTCGCAGATCGTGGCCGGTATCCGCAAGTACCTGATCGAGCGTCGTTTCATCGAGGCGGAAACGCCGATGCTGCACCCGATTCCCGGTGGTGCTACCGCGCGTCCGTTCGAAACTCACCATAATGCACTGGATCTGCAGATGTACCTGCGTATCGCGCCGGAACTGTATCTGAAGCGTCTGGTAGTCGGTGGCTTCGAGCGCGTCTTCGAGATCAACCGCAACTTCCGTAATGAAGGGCTTTCCACCCGTCATAACCCGGAGTTCACCATGATCGAGTTCTATCAGGCTTACGCTGATTACAACGATCTGATGGACCTGACTGAAGACATGCTGCGTA
Organism: Marinobacterium halophilum; assembly: GCF_003014615.1. GTDB lineage: Bacteria > Pseudomonadota > Gammaproteobacteria > Pseudomonadales > Balneatricaceae > Marinobacterium > Marinobacterium halophilum. The sequence continues at coordinate 103,407 of NZ_PYGI01000017.1, forward strand.
CCGTGGCGCAGGATGTACTGGGCACGACTACCGTGGTCAACACCGTACGCAATGACGAAGGCGAAGTGCTGGAAACCTTCGAATACGATATGGGCAAGCCGTTCACCCGCATCAGCGTGTTCGACTCTATCCTGCAATACAATCCGGAACTCACCGCCGAAGCCTTGGCTGACGAGACGGCTGCACGCCAGATCGCCCAGCATATGGATATCGATGTGAAAGATGGTTGGGGTCTGGGCAAAGTGCAGATCGAAATCTTCGAGAAGACGGTTGAGCATCGCCTGCAGCAGCCGACTTTCATCACCGAATACCCGACGGAAGTCAGCCCGCTGGCCCGTCGCAGCGACAACAACCCGCACGTCACCGATCGTTTCGAGTTCTTTGTTGCCGGTCGTGAACTGGCCAACGGCTTCTCCGAGTTGAACGATGCTGAAGATCAGGCTGAGCGTTTCCGCGCACAGGTGGAAGAGAAAGACGCCGGTGATGATGAAGCGATGCATTACGATGCCGACTACATCAACGCGCTGGAATATGGCCTGCCGCCGACTGCCGGTGAAGGTATCGGTATCGACCGTCTGGTGATGCTGTTCACTGACTCACCGTCGATCCGTGACGTACTGCTGTTCCCGGCGATGCGTCCGCGAGGCTGATAGACCCACGCGTGAAAGTTATCCACAAGGGCCACATTGCGTGGCCTTTTTGTTAACAGGAGTAGGCCAATGGCACTGGACAAGGCACCCAGCTGGCAGCCCGGGCTGCAGCCGGAGTTCGATCAGCCTTACATGCAGGCGCTGAAACAGTTCCTGCAGGCGGAAAAAGCGGCACACAAGACGATCTATCCGCATTCGTCCCACTGGTTTCATGCGCTGGAAGCGACGCCGCTGGATCAGGTCAAAGTGGTGATTCTTGGTCAAGACCCCTACCATCAGCCGGGGCAAGCCCATGGCCTTTGCTTTTCAGTGCAGCCCGGGGTCAAGGTCCCGCCTTCGCTGGTCAATATCTACAAGGAGCTGGCTACGGATCTGGATGTGACGCCGGTCGCTCATGGGTTTCTGGAAAGCTGGGCTCGGCAGGGCGTGCTGTTGCTCAATACGGTATTGACGGTAGAGCAGGGCAATGCCGGTGCGCACCAGGGGCAGGGCTGGGAAAGGTTCACTGATCGAGTAATTCAGCTGGTCAATGAACAGTGTGACCATGTGGTATTCATGCTCTGGGGCAGTCATGCGCAGAAGAAGGGCGCAGGTATTGATCAGCACAAGCATCTGGTCTTGAAAGCACCGCATCCGTCACCGTTGGCGGCGTACCGGGGCTTCTTTGGGTGTCGTCACTTCAGCCACGCCAATCAATGGCTGACAGAGCAGGGGCGAACGCCGATCGACTGGCAGCTGCCTACGGTGCCAGAGATGGAGACGAATGTACCGTCCGCATCGTGAGGTATGTCGAGGGCATAAAAAAGGCTATGTCTGAGTAAACTGTTGAAGATCTGCCATTCTTAAAGTATTAGCCATAAGCTTTAAGGGTGGCCGCTATGAAAAACGCCCCATTTCAGC
>NZ_PYGI01000018.1 GCF_003014615.1 Marinobacterium halophilum
TGCCGACCTCGGGCATGCAGTTGATCACGCTCATGCAAGATCCGGTAGAACGTGGACTCTGACGCCAGATAGCATCCCCGATCAAGCTGATCCGCGACGATAAACGCCGGTGGGCGACTCCGGTACCGCGGCTGATTGCAGAGCGATATCACAGTCTCGCGCTCCTGCTCTGACAGTTTATTGTGCGGCATCGGTCTGGGTACGACCGGCCGCTGATCGGCGCTCACCGCCTGATGTGCCGTCCAGCGCTGATAAGTGCGCACACTCAGGCTTAGCAAGGCACACGCCTTGACCAGCGATGCACCGTTACGCTGAGCCTCTTGGATCAGGCTAACGGCATGCTGGCGATCCGGGAGGCGGGTCATTCGTCCTCGTTTTTGGGGCCCCAGATCGCCTCGGCTTTTTTTGACAGGATCAACAGTGCAGCCGTTTCTGCCAGTGCTTTGTCCTTCCGGCGTAGATCCGCTTCCAACTGTTTGATCCGTTTGCGCTCAGCTTTGCTGCTTTGGCGATGGTGCTTGGCCTGTTCATCGGCTTGGGCATTGGCCCCCATACAGGCGGCCTTCCAGGCTTCGATCTGTTCTGGATACACACCGTGCTTACGGCAATACTCACTGAGCTCAGCTTCGCTCATCGGCGCGGTTTCAAGCACCATGCGAAACTTGTCTTCGCTGGTCCATTTATCGGGTGACGCTGAATTGGACGGCAACACAACACCTCGTTTTCTGGCGGCTTTACGCCAATTGTACAGGGTGGCACTGCTGATGCCTTCCTGGCGGGCTAACTCAGCAACGGACAGGCTATGAGGTGGTGCCATCTTCTGGAGAATAGCGGCTTTACGTTCTTCTGAGTAATGGGGCATGGTTGTTGTCCTCTGAAATGTTCAGGTGACAACTACGCTGACACATAGGGTAGGCTGGAGAAGGCTTGAGTGTTGGTCAAGTGCTTGATACATGCGTAGAAGCATGGCGAGCATCATGATCAGAGTTCTCTGAAATATTCAGAGGAGCTATAACCTGGGCGCAGATCTGCTGGGGTGTCGTTGTTAGCGGTGATTTTTACTGCTCAAAGTGCTTTTGAGCTTGAAGAATGAGTGGGTAGGTGAAACGTATGCAAGAGCAAGCAAAGGCAAAATCTTGGTGCGCATCTTGGTGCACTTTGGGTTTTTGGCTATTTTTACAGGTTAAACTGAACACGAAATGTACGTAAGTCATTGTAATAAATGGTGCCCCAGGCAGGACTCTAACCTGCGACCTGCCCCTTAGGAGGGGGCTGCTCTATACAACTGAGCTACTGAGGCATGATTTGAACGGGGAGGATTCTAACGGTCAACAGGCGTTTTGACTAGGCTTTGCCAAGGCTACGTTGGCCTTCATAGCGACCCTTGTCACCTTTCTGGTCGTAGATGGAGTTGCCTTGTGCATGTCCCTGCAGCAATGCCAGCAGCTGGTCGTTGCTTTGCTTGCTGCGTAGCAGCACCTGTTCGTTGCGCTGGTTTTTAGTGCGGATTTCGTCAAGCACGGCTTCCAGCTGATGCCAGGCGTCTGTCATCACTTGGGCGTCGGGCTCGGCGATGCGGTTCAGCAAAGCCAGTACAGAGGCACGATCATGTGCAACCTGTTGCAGATCCAGCAGGCCGTTGCGTTCGCGAATGTTGCGGTCGATCGCCAGTAGACAGGTTTGCTTGTCCCGGTTACTGGCGTTCAGTGCATCCAGGGAACGTGCCTGCATCGCTTCCAGCTCGGTATCGAGCAGTGTCGTCAGTTCCTGTAACAGCTGAGTGCCCTGAACGATCAGGGTGTGCAGCTGTGATGCATATTCAGGTGAAATCGGTAAAGCCATTCAGACAGTCAGCCCAGAAGTTTGTCAAATTGCAGCATACGTTCGGCAACGCGTTCGTTATCAATCTTGTAGCTTCCGCTGTCGATGGCTGCCTTGATCTGTGCGACCCGATCAGTATCGACATCGGCACTACTGTCTTGCTTGCCGACGGAACGCTGAAGCGCCTGAGCCGTATCACTGATACGTACGGTATCACTGATGTCGGGCTTGGACGTCTGCATATTTGCAGATCCTGGCGTTTGCGCATTGCCTGGTGTCTGCTGCTCACTGACTTTACCACGGTTGCCGGCCGCGGGGGCGGGTGACATGCCGGGAAAATCGATAGCCATGTTCAATTACCTCGCAATCTGTTCTGTGCAAAGGTATCGGGCACCTTGAAGAAAACTTTAGTATTTTTTGCCGGTGATCAATAAATACCGTCAGTATAGCGAAAGCTGACGGCCACGGCGATCAGGGTACCTGGACCCGACCGCTGGCCGTGACGCGTGCGCGAATAACAGTGCCCGAGCGGCGATTGGTGACATCGATCATCTCGCCGATACGGCCATCTTCCTCGGCCGTGCCTTCTGTGCGGATCAGTATAGTGCCACGTCGTGCTTCGATAATGACCGCATCGCCGCGGCTTACAGCGTTGGCCAGGGTCAGCATGCGCGGTGTGATAACACTGTCAGCGCTGATGTCGATACGGGCAATACGGCCGGTCACGTCCTGTTGACGGTGAAAGTAGTCACCCCTTAATGAAGCAATGTCATGCTCACGCAACTGCAACAGTCCTGGCCGAATGCGACTACCTTTCAGGATAGGGCTGGAGGCCGTGACGATCGTTTTGAAGACATTGACCTTGCCGGTGACGAATAAACTCCAGCGCGGTGTCGAACAGCTGACCTTTGCAGTCATGCGTGCGCCGCTGTGAAACGGGATGTTGATAGCCAATGGGTGCCTGCAAGGAGAGAGCTGCAGTTGTCGGTTGACCGGGTTCAGCTGGACCTCGACGCGACTGTCTGGCACTTTTTCGGTAAAGTGTTGTTTAATGGCTTCAGTTACCTGTTGTTTGATTTGGATTGAGGTATCGTCAGCGAATGCGGAAAAGGAATGCATTAATCCGCAGACTATGGCAAAAACGGCGGCAACTGGTGTTAAAGTATTGTGATTCACGCGGGTGTCCTGGCTGTCCAGCCGGGCTAAACTCATCGTTAGTGACCTCGGGGTTGGTTAGATCATGTCAGGGATCCTGGATACTGTAAACCTGCGTACGCAGATGGTAGGGCAGAACCGTTTGGAGCTGTTGCTCTTCGGGCTGGAAACCAATCAACGATATGGCATCAATGTCTTCAAAGTCCGCGAAGTGCTGCAGTGCCCTGAGTTGACTGAAGTGCCGCGCCAGACAACGGCCATCAAGGGGATGGCGCATATCCGTGGTGAAACCATACCGGTGCTGGACCTATCCGAAGCGATTGGTCGCCACCCCATCCCCGATGAGGACCTGAGCAAAACGTTTCTGATTGTTGCCGAATATAACCGTCGTACGCTGGCGTTTATGGTACGCAAGGTCGATCGTATCCTGAATACGCAGTGGGATCAGATTATGGCTCCACCGAAGGAGATCGGCACGGAGAATTACCTGACGGCCGTATTTGAATACGAAGGGAAATTGGTCGAGATACTTGATGTTGAGCAGATTCTGGCCGATCTTTACCCTATGCCGACGGATGTCAGCGACGAAGTGGCAACCAGTGAAGTGCGTGCCCGGGCGCGTGAGCACCATGTGCTGATTGTCGATGACTCGGCAGTTGCGCGTAACCAGATGCAACGTAGCCTTGAAGATCTTGGTGTAAAAGTGTCAGTGGCCAATAATGGCCGTCAGGCTCTGTCCTTGCTCAAGGGGTTGTTGGACAAGGATATCAGTGTCGAGAAGCTGTTTCTGATGGTGATCTCCGATATTGAAATGCCTGAAATGGATGGTTACACCCTCACTTCCATGATTCGTGAAGATCAGCGCATGTCCGGTTTGCACGTAGTACTGCATACCTCACTGAGTGGTGGCTTCAATGTGTCGATGGTGAAAAAGGTGGGGGCTGATGGCTTCCTCGCCAAATTTAACCCCAATGAACTGGCGGGTGTGGTCGTCAATCGTATCCGCCAAGTCGAACAGGGATGATGGGAGTAAGACTGGGTGACTAGCAGCTTTAGTATCACGCCTGCCGAGTTTCGGGAGTTCAGCACGTTTCTTGAGAAAAGCTGCGGTATTTTGCTGGCAGAACACAAGCAGTACCTGGTGCAGAGCCGTCTCGGCAAAATCATGCAGCAACAGGGCTGCACCAATCTGAATGAATTGGTCACCCGGTTGAATCGGCCGGGCGGCGGTACCCTGAAAGAGCAGGTCATCGATGCGATGACCACCAACGAAACACTGTGGTTTCGTGATATACACCCGTACGAAATTTTGCGTAACAAACTGTTGCCCGAGCTTCATGCCAGTAGCCGTTTTCAGAAGCTGCGGATCTGGTCGGCGGCCTGTTCAACGGGGCAGGAGCCATACTCAATCAGTATGGTGATCGACGAGTTCAAGCAGCAGACACCGGGTGCGTTTTCATCCGGCGAAGAGATATTGGCGACTGATATTTCGTCTACTGTCCTGGATCAGGCCCGTCGGGGTGAGTACGAGATGTTGGCATTGGGGCGCGGCTTGTCTCAGGATCGTCTGCACAAATTTTTTCAGTCCACTGAAAGCGGTAGCTGGACAATAGCGCCCAAGATAAAAAGTCGAGTACGCTTTCAGAGCATGAACTTGCTTGGCCCTTACGGTGCGCTAGGGCAGTTTGATCTGATTTTCATCCGCAATGTACTGATCTACTTTTCTTCCGACGTGAAGCTGGAAATTCTGCGCAAGATGCATCGTCAATTGCGGCCGGGCGGTTACCTGCTGCTGGGCGCCTCAGAGTCTCTGTCCGGCTTGTCCGACCTCTACAAAATGATTCATTGCCGCCCCGGCATTATCTATCAGGCGATCTGACTCGGGCGGCAAGGCTGCGATGGCCTTGCCGCTTTGCCGGTATGGCTTTGCCGCTTTTGCCCACCACTGTCCCTTTTCTTGTATCCTGATTCTCTCTCGCGACCTTCCCGCACCCTATAAAACGCAGTAGCTCCTAACTTGGCATATGAATTGCATTGTTTTATGTGCAATCAAATTCTTGCAGTTGGGAGAGCTACATGGCGGTCAATTTCGATTCAGCACTGGGTATTCACGATGATGCACTGGCATTGCGTGCGCGTCGTGCCGAAGTGCTGGCCAACAATATTGCCAATGCTGACACTCCCAACTTCAAGGCGCGTGATCTCGACTTTGCCTCTGTTTTGGCGGGTGAAACTTCGAGTCAGTACAGCCTGTCGCTGGCGCAGACCGAAACCGGTCATCAGGATGAGTTCCTGTCACCGGATACCGCCGCCGACCTGCTGTTCCGTACGCCCAATCAGCCTTCCGTTGATGGCAATACGGTCGAAGTGCAGGAAGAGATGGCGCGCTATAGCGATAACGCCATCCGTTATCAGGCGTCCTTTCAGTTTCTGAACAGCAAGTTCCAGGGGCTGGTTCGTGCGATCAAGGGTGAATAAGCATGTCATTGAGTAATGTTTTCAATATTGCCGGTTCCGCCATGACGGCACAGACCGTTCGCCTTAATACCACGGCGAGTAACCTGGCCAACGCCGAGAGCGTGAGTTCCAGCGAGGTGGATACCTACCGCGCGCGCAAGCCGATCTTTGCCGTTAAAGAGATTGCGCCTGAACAGTTGCCGGAAGCGTACCGCTCACTCGTGCCGGGGCAGGGTGTTGAAGTGCAGGAGGTGGTCGAGAGTGATTCACCACTGCGCATGGCATATGAGCCCAATCATCCGATGGCGGACGAGCAGGGCTACGTCTGGTATCCCAACGTCAATGTGGTGGAGGAGATGGCAGACATGATATCGGCTTCGCGCTCCTTCCAAATCAATGCCGATATTATGAATACGGCCAAACAAATGCTGCAGCGTACGCTTACGCTGGGGCAATAAGGCTGTTGAGAGGATAGCGCCATGAGTAACGTAAACGGCGTCGGCAGTAACATCTTCGACCAGATCAATCAGGCGAACCAGAGCCAGGCCAAACCGCAGGCCGGCAAGTCTGAAGACAGTGAGATGTTCATGAAACTGCTGATCGCGCAGCTGCAGAATCAGGACCCGTCGAGCCCGGCGGACCCGGCTGACTTTATGCAGCAGATCACCAACCTGAGCAGTGTCGAAAGCATTCAGAACCTGTCCGCCACCATGGAAAACATGAGCAACACCATGCTCAGCAGTCAGGCAGCCTTGCAGGCTTCGTCGATGGTGGGGCAACGCGCTTACGTGAACACCAATATCGCTCAGTTGTATGAGGAAGAGGGGTATGTGGATGGTTTGGTGAGTTTGGAGCAAAGCGCCAGCGACGTGCGGATCAGTATTTATGATGCAAGTGGTACCAAGGTTGATGAAGTGAGCATGGGTGCACAGCCGCCCGGCGATCATAACTTTGTCTGGCAGGCGGGGCCGGGTGTGCCGCCAGGTAACTACCGCATCGTTGCCGAGACTCCCATGGGAGCTGAAGGCAAGTATGAGGAAGTGGCAACCTACATGGGCTTCAACATCAATAGCGTCACTCTGGGGCAGAACGGGATCGGTATGAAGGTGAATACCGCGATCGGTTCTATCGATATGAGTGATGTGAAACAGCTCGGTTAAGCGAGGAAGAGAACAATGGCAGGTTTCAGTACAGCAGTAACAGGGCTGAAGGCATCCACCACCATGCTGGACGTGGCTGGTAATAATATTGCCAACTCCAGCACCGTGGGTTTCAAGTCATCGCGTACCGAGTTTGGCGATATCTATGCGACCGCGGTAGTCGGTGCCGGTTCTGCCAACGTGGCCGGTTCGGGCGTCACCGTGACTGACATTGCTCAGGACTTTAAGGCCGGCACGATCGAGTTCACCAACAACAACCTGGACTTGGCGATCAACGGTTCCGGCTTTTTCCAGCTGGATGACGGCCAGGGCGGTGTGACCTATACCCGTGCCGGTGCCTTTGAGCTGAACAAGGACGGTTACATCGTTTCCAAGAACGGCAAGTTCTTGCAGGGCTATGGTCTGGATGCTGATGGCAACCGCCTGCCGATCGGCAATATGGCCGTGACCGAGAAGGAGAGCCCGCCCAAGGCGACCGAGAACATCGATCTGTCATTCAATATCGATGCCCGTGACGATGCGTCAAAGTTGCTGCAGAGCTATGACAAGGATGAGCCGGGTTCGTTTACCTACACCACGACGATGCGCACTTTTGATAGTCTGGGTAACGAGCATACGATCAAGTTCAACCTGCGTGAGCAGTCCCCTGAGCGCAATGTGTACGGATTTGATAATACCGCGACGACTTTGTCCGGGGTGGATATTACCGGCGCGCCACTTCCAGGTGATCCCGCAATCGATCCGAACAATCTGCCGCAATGGGCTGTGGATCTGGCCGATGCGGACCCGCGCATTGATGTGACTTCTGTACGCTATGATCCGGCGGTTGCGCCCCCAGGTGCGGCGCTGACGTTTGAGTTGAAGGCGTGGGCCACGGACTCTGGCGATGTTGTTGTAACCGATGGCACCAACAGCGTTCCCAATCTGCTGACGGGGCCGGACAATTACCGCGCTGCGAATGAAGTCTGGTCTTATGACATCGGGAGTGTAACGGCTCCTGCATCCGGTGTTATCACCATTGGTGGTGTTGAGATCGATATCGAAAATGCGGGTGATGCCGGTGTTATTGGTCGCCGTATTGCTGAATTCGAACCTCAGATTCTGGAAGCCAACCCGAATATCGAGTCTGTGCAGCTGGATACCAATAGCACGCCGCCGAGTATCAAGGTGACGTTCAAGGCGATCGAAGGTGATGTTAATAACACCGATCTGGACTTGGTACAGGTCAATGACCTGACAGGTTTCGACTTCGGCGGTGCTGCTGCTGGGGCTGGGCCGCAGACAGTTGATCCTGCAGTCATTGCCCAAGGTGATAATTCCTATCAGGGATACTATCGCACTTACGCATACCTGAATGGTGAAGAACAGCTGGATCTGGGCAAGTTGACGGACCCCGGTGAAGCCAAGGGGACAGAGCCTGGTCCCATTTTGCTGAGTTTCAACCCGACCAATGGTTTGCTGCGTGGGGTGAATATTCAGGAAGACGGTGATTTCTTCTCGGCAGGCAGTGCTGTTCCCAGTATCACGATCTCTGGTGCAGACCCGGCCAACCCCGGAACCAAGATTGAGCTGGATATGTCGGGCACAACCCAGTTCGCATCGTCTTCAATTGTGAAGAGTCAGCTGCAGGACGGTTATACCAAGGGTGACCTGATCGGGGTGACGTTTGCCGGTACCGGTGAGATGATTGCCTCGTTCAGCAACGGCCAGAACCAGGCCTTGGGCGTGGTGGCGATAGCATCTTTCGAAAACCAGTCCGGTTTGCAGCCTAACGGCGATACCGAATGGTCGGCGACCTTGACGTCGGGTGATGCTGTAATGAATCCGCCTGGCACCGGTCTGAATGGCACTTTGCGGTCAGCAGCTTTGGAGTCTTCGAATGTCGACCTATCGGCAGAACTGGTTAAGCTGATCGAAGGTCAGCGCAACTTCCAGGCCAACTCGAAGACCCTGGAAACCCTGAATGCGGTAACACAGAGTATCCTGCAGATCTGATTACTGAGACTGCACTTCAAGAAAGCCGGGCTAATTGCCCGGCTTTCTTGTTTTTGGCATGTATATTGCTTAATACCCATCATATGATCTGAAGCGGCAAGCCCTTACCGGAGCAGTTGATGGACAAGGTTCTCTACGTCGCCATGACCGGCGCACGCGAAAATATGCTGGCCCAGCAGGTTCACGCCAACAATCTGGCCAATGCGACCACTACGGCGTTCAAGAGCGATCTTGAGCAGGCCCGTGCCATGCGGGTGCTGGGCGACGGTTTTGAGTCGCGGGTGTATTCAATGAGTGAGCGGCCGGGTACCAATCTGGAAAGTGGCGGGCTGATGGAGACCGGACGAGACCTGGATATTGCCATCGACGGTGAGGGCTGGATGAGTGTGATCGGGCCGGACGGTAGTGAGGTTTATACCCGTAACGGTGCGCTGCAGATCAATGCCGCCAATCAGTTGGTGACAGGCAGTGGTTTGCCGGTGATGGGCAATGGCGGCATTCCGATTGTCATTCCTCCGGCAGAAAACATCTTCATCGGCAATGATGGCACCATCACCATCAGGCCGTTGGGCGAGAACGCGGCGGAGCTGGCATTGGTGGATCAAATCAAACTGGTTCGACCGGAAGCGGGTGCGCTGTATAAGGGGCAAGATAGCTTCATGCACACCGATAACGATGTGCCGCTGCCACCGGCGCTGGATGTACAGGTGCGTTCCGGCTATCTGGAAGCGAGTAACGTTAATGCCGTATCCGACCTCACCGCAATGATCAGCCTGTCACGGCAGTTCGAGATGCAGGTCAAAATGATGAAAACTGCCGAGGAAAACTCTTCTGCGGCCGCCAAAATTCTGCAAATGAGCTGATAACGCTTTAAAGGAGTCTCAATCATGCATGGTGCTTTGCACGTCGCGAAAACCGGCCTGAGTGCTCAGGATACTCAGCTCAAGGTCATTTCCAATAACTTGGCTAATGCTAATACGGTCGGCTTCAAAAAAGACCGGTTGGAATTTGAAGATCTGTTGTATCAAGTACGCCGCCAGCCGGGTGCCGCGACTGGAGAAGATTCGCAGTTGCCATCGGGCTTGCAGCTGGGCAGCGGGGTGCGGACGGTTGGTACGCAGAAAATGTTTCAAACAGGGGATCTGCAGATAACCGATCAGCCTTTCGATGTGGCGATCAATGGTCGTGGTTTCATCCAGGTGACGCAGCCGAATGGTGATGCTGCCTACACCCGAAATGGCACGTTACATCTCGACGGTGAAAGCCGTTTGGTAACAGCTGAGGGTTACCTGATCGAGCCGGCTATTACCTTGCCAGAGGGTGTGACTAACTTCTCGGTGGGGGGCGATGGTACCGTGAGTGTCTCAGTCGCCGGAGATCCGAACCCAGTGGAGCTGGGGCAGCTGGAGCTGGCCGACTTCGCCAACCCGCAGGGACTGCAGGCAATTGGTCAGAATCTGTTTATTGAAACGGCAGCGAGTGGCGCGCCTGTTATCGGTGTTGCTGGTGAAGATGGGCTTGGGATGCTTCAGCAAGGTGTTCTCGAAGGTTCCAATGTTAATGCCGTGGAAGAGCTGGTTAACATGATCACCACCCAGCGGGCGTATGAGATGAACTCCAAAGTGATCTCCACCGCCGACGAAATGCTGGGCTACGTCAGCCAGCAGTTGTGATGATCTGAGCACTTTTTAATTCGGATAAAGGGGCAGGCAAGATGAAAGCGGGTATGCACGTCATGGTAACAATGGCGGTGCTGCTGTTGACCGGTTGTGTCAACAAGGCGGCGAAGCCGGACAACCCCTATTATGCCCCGATCCAGCCGGTGCAGATGCAACAGCCACAGCCGGTCACCGGCTCCATCTACGCTGCAGCCAGCGGTATGGATCTATACGGCGATGGCCGTGCCTATCGGGTTGGTGACATCATTACCGTACAGCTTACCGAGCGGACCCAGTCATCCAAAAGTGCTTCCACCACAGTGGATAAAAGCAACGACATGTCGATTGGTGCGCCCAATGTGCTGGGGCGTGACCTGAGTGTCTTTGGCAATCCGCTCAGCGCTTCCATGAACTCTGACAGCAGCTTTGATGGCGAAGGCTCATCCGACATGAGCAACAGTCTGAATGGCAATATCACCGTGACCGTGCATCAGGTATTGCCCAATGGCAACCTGCTGGTGCGCGGTGAAAAGTGGCTGACCCTGAATCAGGGCGACGAATATATCCGCATCAGTGGCCTGGTGCGCAAGCAGGATATCGGGCCGGATAACATGGTCGAATCGACCCGTCTGGCTGACGCCCGCATTACCTACAGTGGTACTGGTGCTGCGCACGACTCCAACGTAATGGGCTGGCTGGCACGCTTCTTTATCAGCCCGCTCTGGCCCTTCTGAGGTGAATAGCATGCGTACATTGATTCAGCAGATGACGTTGGTGTTCGGGCTGCTGCTGGCGGTTGCGCCGGTGCAGGCCGAACGGATCAAGGATATTGCCAGTGTGGCGGGTGTCCGTTCCAACCAGCTGGTCGGTTATGGCCTGGTGGTAGGTCTGGACGGCACCGGTGACAAGACCAGCTTCACCTCACAGACGTTTCGCAACATGCTCAACAATTTCGGTGTGGCCATTCCGCCGAATGTAGACCCCAAGTCCAAGAACATTGCAGCGGTGGCGATTCATGCCGAGCTGCCGCCGTTTGCCAAGCCGGGACAGACCATCGATATCACCGTATCCACTATTGGCGATGCCAAGAGCCTGAGAGGCGGCAGTCTGTTGATGGCCCCGCTCAAGGGGGCAGACGGTAATGTGTATGCAATTGCGCAGGGTAACCTGGTGGTGTCCGGTTTCGGTGTCGAGGGCAACGACGGTTCGCGATTGTCGCTCAATGTGCCCAGCGTTGGCCGTATTCCCAATGGTGCCTCGGTTGAACGTACCGTCCCCAACGCCTTTGCCCAGGGCGATAGCCTGATGTTCAACCTGAATCAGCCGGACTTCACTACCGCCCGTCGTGTCGCTGAACAGGTCAATGGCCTGCTCGGGCCGGATATGGCGATGGCACTGGATGCGGCATCAATTCGAGTGCGTGCACCGCGTGACCCGTCACAGCGTGTCTCTTTCCTGTCGGTGCTGGAGAATCTGGAAGTCGACCCCGGCACAGAAGCGGCCAAGGTCATCATCAACTCGCGCACCGGTACCATCATCATTGGCCAGAATGTACGCGTCTCACCGGTGGCGATTACTCACGGCGGCCTGACTGTGGCGATCAGTGAAAACCTGGAGGTGACTCAGCCAAACGTACTGGGTGGCGGCCAAACTGTGGTCACCCCACGTACCGAGATCGAAATCGATGAAGGCTCCGGGCGCATGTTCGAGTTCGCACCGGGGGCCACGCTCAGCGATATCGTCGAGGCGGTGAACCAGGTCGGTGCCGCACCGGGCGACTTGATGGCAATACTGGAAGCACTGAAACAGGCGGGTGCTCTGAAGGCCGAACTGGTGGTGATCTGATGACAATCAAAAGCGGCTTTGATGCCTCCTCACCTGGCCTGTTTACCGATCTCAATCAGCTGCAAAAGCTCAAGGGACAGGCCAAGACCGATGAACAGGCCGCCTTGAAAGGCGTAGCGCAGGAATTTGAGCAGCTGTTCATGAACATGATGCTTAAAACCATGCGGCAGGCCAACGATGTGCTGGCCACTGATAGTCCATTCAATTCCAACGATGTGAAGTTCTATCAAGAGATGTTCGACCAGCAGCTGACCCTGGATCTGTCGAAAAAGGAAAGCATGGGCTTGGCCGATATTATCGTGCAGCAGTTGAGCCAGCGTGCAGACGCGGTGACTCGGCCTGAGCTGGGTGATGACGAGCAACAGGAAACACAATCGTTGACTGAACAGATGCTCAATCGTGCCTTGGGTAACGGACCGGTGACCCCGCCCGCAGGCATGACCTTTAGCGCACCGGTCGATACGGCCGCGACCGAGCCGGAGAATGAGATCGAAGTGGATAGCGCTCTCGCAGACGCGGATGCACAGGAGAGCCTGCCAGCCCGTTTTGATACTCCGGCCCAGTTCATTGAGCAGTTGATGCCGCTGGCCGAGAAGGCCGCGCAGGCGCTGGGCGTGAACCCGTCGATATTGCTGGCACAGGCCGCGCTGGAAACCGGCTGGGGCAAATTCATTACCCGTGATGCCGCCAGTGGTCAGAGCAGTCGCAATCTGTTCAATATCAAGGCGGATAGTCGTTGGCAGGGTGATGCCGTGCAGGTACAGACACTGGAATACCGTGGTGGTGTGGCGGAAAAAGAGCAGGCTCGCTTTCGTGCCTACACGGATTATGCCGACAGTTTTGGTGATTATGTCGACTTTCTGCAGAGCAATCCGCGCTATCAGCAAGCACTGGAGCAGGGCGCGGACCCGAGTCGCTTTGTGCGTGAACTGCATAACGCCGGTTACGCCACCGACCCCGAGTATGCCACCAAGATCGAACGGATCTTCAACGGTGATTTGCTGGCGGGCGTGAACGGTACGGCTCAAGAAGGCTGAGTTCGGGCCGATATAGAATAGAGGTTGAGCGGCGGTGATGCCGTTCATCGGAGGAATATAATGAGTTACGGTTTGCTTAATTTGGGCTCGCAAGCCCTGTCATCCAATCAGTCGGCTCTGTCTGTAGTCGGGCAGAACATCGCCAACGTCAACACTGATGGCTATAGCCGTCAGCGGCCGGAATTCGCCTCGCGGGAAGGCCTTGGCGGCGTTGAAGTGTATGACATCTCCAGGATCGCGGACCAGTTCCTCAATCGCCAAATCTGGGCAGACAAGGCGTCCTACAGCAATGCCGAGCTCTACCAGATGTTCGCCGGTGAGTTGGATAACCTGTTAGCTTCGGAAGCGACCAGTATCTCCTCCGCCATGGACACCTATTTCGGTGCCTTGCAAACCGCCGTCGATGATCCGACCAGCCTGCCCAACCGTGAGCTGTTTGTGGCCGAGGCCAACGCACTGGTGCAGCGTCTGAACGATATGGATGCGAACCTGGAGCGCCAGAACAACAGCCTCAACGGTCGGTTGGAGAGCTCAACCGCTCAGGTCAACGCGATCGCCAGCAATATCGCCGAGCTCAACGACAAGCTGCGCATTGCGACGGCAGCCGGTAGTCAGGTCAACGAGCTGCTGGACAAACGCGATGCTCAGTTGGATAAGCTGTCCAACTTCGTTAACTTCACCACGGTCGACAATAACGCGACCGGTGAGGTTAACGTCTTTATCGGCAAGGGCGAGCCGTTGGTAATGGGCAAGGATTCCAATCGACTGGTCACCACCGTCGACCCTGCCGATGCCAGCCGGCTTAATGTGTCGTTGCAGATAGGCAATAACGTTAACGATATCACGGCCCAGATTGGTGGTGGCGAGATCGGTGGTTTGCTCGATTATCGTGACAACATGCTGGATACCGCACGAGATCAGATCGGCATCATCACCCTGGCATTTGCCGATACCATGAACTCTCAGCATATGAAGGGCATGGATCTGGATGGCGAACTCGGCGGACACCTGTTTACGGACATCAATGACCCCAACGCGATGGCGAACCGGGTCCTCAGTGACGGCCGCAACACCGTTGATGTCAGCAGCGCGACGGTGCATATCGACGATACCAGCGAGCTGAAAGCAAGCGAATACAAAGTGATCTTCGGTGCCGACAACAGCTTCACCATGGTGCGTGAAAGTGATGGCAAACAGTGGAACTCGTCACAATTCACAACGGCTGCAGATGCTGAATCGGTAGACGGCAATCAGCAAATGTACCGTGACCCGGCCAGCGGTGAACTGACCCTGCGCATTGACGGTTTCACTCTGAGCATGGACCCGGCCGGTAATGATTTCGGCGGCGGCGATCAGTTCGTCATCCGTCCTGCCCGCACTGCAGCATCGGATATCGATATGGTGTTGCAGGACCCGCGTGATCTGGCCTTGGCATCACCGGTCAAGATCGAAGCGGATGCCGGTAATGAAGGCACCGGTGTTGCCAACGTCACCGTAACCCGGCCCGAGCAGTTGGGTATCAATAACAACCAGCTGGGCACGCCGATCAAGATCGAGTTCAGTGAAGCGGAAGTACCTGCTGGCTCCGGCAATATGCAATCGTTCTACCGTGCGTTTGATGTTAGTGATCCCGATAACCCTATCGAGATTGATCTCAGTGACCCAGCTACTCTGCCTATTGAGGCAACGCCGTTTGTGGCCGGAGAGCCGCTGCAGCTGCCCGGAAATGTGGGCTATGAGGTAGTGATCACCAATCAGCCGAAAGCGGGTGATACCTTTACCGTTGGCTACAACGAGGGCGGGGTTTCCGACAACCGCAACGCGCTGGCCATGTCGGATCTGCAGTTCGACAAGAGTACAGTCGATAAGGCGTCTTACCAGGATCGTTATGGGCAGTTGATCGAAAGGGTTGGTACTCAGACGGCGGTGGCACAGATTAACGCCGAAGCCAGCAAATCGGTGCTGGACGCCAATCTGGCGGCTCGCGCGAGCGTCAGCGGCGTCAATCTGGACGAGGAAGCTGCCAAGCTGATCCAGTTCCAGCAGGCCTATTCGGCGTCAGCACAGCTTATCCGGGCCTCGCAAACCATATTTGATGCCCTGATCGGCGCGATATAAGGAGTCATCCATGCGTATCTCCACAGCCCAGGTATTCCTGTCCAATCTGGATAATTTGAGCCGTACCAACAACGATCTGTTCAAAACCCAGCAGCAACTGTCGACCGGCAAGCAGGTCCTGCAGCCATCAGATGATCCGTTGGCGGCGGCCCAGATCATTAAGCTGAAAAAGGAAGTGGCACTCAACGATCAGTTTCAGGGCAATATCGACGTATCCCGTCGCCGCCTGGAGCTTGAAGGGATCGCGCTGGAGCAGATCAACAACATCAATATCCGCCTGCGTGAGATCAGTATTCAGGCCGGTAACGGCGTCTTGTCGGCGGCGGATCGTGACTCGTTGGCGACGGAAGTGGATGAGATGACTCAGCAGATGTTGGGTCTGATGAACACCAAAGATGCCCAGGGCGAGTATCTGTTCGCCGGTTATCAGGGGGATGAGCCGGCCTATGCTTACGATGAAGCGCAAAAACAGTATCTGTATCAGGGTGACAGTGGCCAGCGTTTCATCCAGATCGGGCCGGACAACCGTATCGCCTCTACTGACTCGGGACAAAAACTGTTCGAGCAGATCGAAGGGTTGGAACAGGCTGTTGTCAGCAACAACCCGGATGGTGTGCTGACCGGGGTCAGTATTAGTGATCGAGCGCTGTTTGAGGAAGCGGTCGGCGAAGCCGATTTGCCATTGTCGTTTGCTGTGGATAACACGGTGCCCCCTGAAACAATTGTGGTGACGAACCGAGACGGTGACGAGTTATTTAACAATACAGCCGACCCTAGCGATCCCACCAACCAGTTGGAAGATGTGTTGGGACTGTCGATCAGCCTGAATACCAGCACTCCTGCGGGCAGCTACACCGCTGAAGTAGATCTGCGTGCCGAAAAAACCAACCCGCTCAACGTGGCGCTCAAGCTCAGTGATGGCCTTAGAAACCTGGACCTGTCCGACCCTGAACAGAAAAAGGAGTTTGATTCACTGATTGCCGGCACGCTGGATACCCTGACGCAGGCGGAAGAGAGTAACATCCGTGCTCGTACCTCGCTGGGCGCACGCATCAACGCGCTGGACCAGCAGGAGTCGGTCAATACGGATTATCAGTTGTACACCAAGCAGGCACTGTCTTCCTTTGAAGACTTGGATTACGCCGATGCGATCAGCCGTTTTGCGCTACAGAAAACTGTCCTGGAAGCCGCTTATCAGAGCTTTTCGCAGATCAAGGACCTGAGCCTGTTCAAGTATATTTGAGGTGTGGAAGGGCCTCAGCCCTTCCAGTAGAAATCAGCTAAAACTGCCGTAGGCCTTGCGAGCTTTTTGGTTCTGTTGCAGCTGATTGTGTTCGTGGCTGATCTTTTCTTGCTGCTGCGTGATGATGACCAATGCTTGGCGCTCAATGAGCTGTGATTGAATGAGCAGCTGTCGAATAGCTGTCAGCGTTTCTTGCGTCATATCAGGCTCGGAACTGTTTTCCAGTGCGTGAATCAGCTGAACACGTTGCTGTTGCAGTTGAGGTAAAGCATCCCAGTTCTCAGCTTCTGCGCTCTGGTGTAATGACTCTGTAACCTGCAGTAACCGTGTGGCAAGTTCATATGTATTTTCCATCATTACAGACCTAAACAGTTGTTTTCTCTATAAAATACGGCAGTGGACCATGCGACGATGTTGATCGGCCCCATTCCGGTAAAATCAATACGCTTGAAGCCCTGTGACAGCAAAAAATTTGAGCCTTCGTCATAGGCTGATCGTTCTGCGTTATCCAAAATCACGACACCACCATCTTTGAGCGATGGCACGACATTCCTCAAACAGTTTACCCGATCGCGCCCATCCACAAATGCGATATCAAATGCATTTGCATACTGAGGCTTCAATACTTCTCGTCCATAATCGCCACCGTACACCAGAGGGTGGTGGATGTAGTCTACATTGGACGGGAGCATGGTTTTAATTTTCTTAAACCAGTTTTCGTCATGCTCAACAGACACCACTTTTTTCACTTTTTGGCTGAGCCAAATGGTTGAGTTTCCGCTGCCGTATTCGAAAACGCTAAACTCAGCCTTAACTCGTTCATTGAAAAAATGAATAAATGGATAGGTGACCCAAGGGACAACACCGTCGGCTGTTACGCTTTCTCTGGATAGAATGGATTTTAACCAACCTACCTGTTTCAGATAGCTTTCGGGTTTGCTTAACAGCATGTTAGCCGCTTGCTGGCTGGGCGTTTCCACGCCATCAAGTGAGATATTGATATCTTTTATAGCATGAAGGTAGTCAGCAGCAAGTTGTGTCTTGGTCTTTTTATTGCGTTTGTCCAAAAGACCATATAGATTCAATGCATAATCATACGACCCGTATGCTTCATGCATGATGTAAGCCAGCTTCATAATAGATGCATCATCAACTTTTTGTAGTTGATCAAAGTCCAACACATATACAGCATCAGCAGTCGTGAGCTGATTAATACCCTGGTGTATTTGCTTATGTACAACCATGGGAGCAAACAATCTCTTTCGCTGTTCGAGTAAGGTATGCAACATGAAGCCATGTTTGCGCATCCATGCATCGATATCGGCAAAGAGAGGCTGGTTCTTGTACAGTGAAATAAAATTCACTTCTGTTTGAATGACCAAGCAGTTTTTCAGTTTCTCTTCTGCATTTTTGAAAACAGAAAGTTCGCCACCCTGAATATCGATTTTTAACCAGTCTATGGATTTAATTTCGTTAATATCATCTAATCTATGCGTTTTGACGGGTACTTCTTTTTTAACTTGCGCCCAAATTGGGTAGCCCTGGAAGCGATTCAGGAGTTCAAAATTTGGTTCCAGGGTTGAGGTCATGCCTTCTGCGTGACACAAGTACAGAGTCTTTTCCTGGCCATCACCGACGGCGTGGGGTAGATATGTTTCATTTTTCCCCTTCATGCGATTGAGCTTCTTGAGTGCTTCGCTCTGAGGCTCAAAACCGACAAGGCGTACATGGCCTTTGTCGAGTAATGTGCGATATGGCGGAGTTCCGTCGATCGGGTTAGCACCGATATCGACTACGGATATCTTGGTATTGAGGCCCCAGTCAAAAGTGGCCGCAGGGGTGGCTGCAGCTGTGGGCTGGGCAGAACTGGCGGCACTTGGCTGTTGGTGGTTAGGTGTAACGATACGTGGTTGTACTTTGGTACCTGCACTCGGTGTCTTGGGCTGAAGTTGTGTTTTCAGCTTTTCGGTTGTGTAGTGGATGTATTGCTCTGCCAGTGGGTGTGAACTGCCACCTAGCACGTCGTAACTCAATCCTTTTAGCCCGTAAACGCTGTCGGCAATAAACGCCAATTTCATGCGCTGGTTGGCATTTAATCTGTGCATCCTGTCATGGTCAGGGATGAACAGTGCGGCGGCTGCAACCAATTCGTCGCTGTAGCGGTTGGCACCGACAATATTTTGGGGCACCGGCGTATGTTCTTTCTGATCGGCAAAACAATAGAACCTGAAGCCATTTCGGCTAGCCCAATGAGCCATTTCGGTAAAGTTTGGCTGTCGGACATGCGTCGGCTGGAAGGCAACGTTGGTATGAATCAATAATGTATCGGCCAACGACGTTTGGCCATTTTCCAGTATGGCCAAACTGTCATTCAGGTCATCAAGTACCAACCAGTCGAGGCTCGGTAATTCATTAATTGTGTCCAATGACGCCGTTGCTACGGGCAGTTGTGCCAACAGCTGCAATGCCTGTTGTGTTGTTTGTTGCATGTGTTCGGCAGGTGCGGGTTCCAGTGTGCCGCTGTGCTGTGCCGATTGGCAGGCGTACAAGGTTGCAGGTTTGCCATTGCCCAGCGCCATGTTTGGATAGTAATGGCAGCCTGATTGGGAAATTACCGGGTTCTTTGTTTGATTGCTGGCAGGATCGAAAACCACCAGTTCCAAGGTACCTAGATCTAGCATCTGCTTGATGATCGGCGTTTTCAGTAGCTGTGCGCCATGGTCGATGGCAATCACTCGGCCATCAAATGTCCAGTTGAACGTGTTACCTTCTGCTTCTGGAGGGGCTTCTGGGTAGTGTAGCTCGACTGGCGCGTGCTCATCTTCGAACAGCACTTCACCTTGTTCATTAAAGCTCAGTGCCGCTGGTGCTTTGTTCTCCGTATAACGCTGCCAAATGGCTCTAAGGGCATTGTTCAGATGACCGGCAAAGGTCTCGGCATCACATACGGGTGACTGCAGTAGAACAGTGCGCAAGTGTGACCGGATGGTGGTCAGGCTATCTAGATCAGATGCCAGCTCTAGCACGCGCTCGCGATATTCATCCCAGCTGTTCGTGACCAGCTCAGGCATGCCGGCGTTCACCAAATGGGTGGCCGAGTGCCGGCCGGCAAATGTTGGGCCTGGCATCGTGACTACAGGGACGCCCATGGAAAAGGCCTCGCAAGTTGTTAAGCCACCAGAGTAAGGCCAAGGATCAAGGGCGATATCAACACGGTTGTAGCATGCCAACAGCTCGTTATGAGGGGAGAAGCCTTCAATGATAATGCGATGGTGGTCGATACCCTGTTGTTTCAGTACCTGCCGTGTCTGTTCACACAGTGCGTCTGAATTATACTCGGCACCTTTCAAAAACAGGACTGATTGAGGTAGAGCATGCATGATTAAGGCCCATTGTTCGAGTACAACGGGGTTTATTTTCATTGGATTGTTGAAACACCCTAAAGTAATAAATCCTTTCTTTCGTGAGGGCAGTTCAGCAACTTCAGGTGTGTATTCGGGCATTTCATAACAGATATAATCGTTGGGCATTCTGATCAGTTTCTCGGTATAAAATGCGTCATCACCGTAAGGAGATTCAACGCTATCTGTGATCAGGTAGTCGACAGTGCTGAGTCCTGTTGTGTTGATGAGTCCGCCGACCCATTTTACCTGTACAGGGGCCGGTTGCATGGCAAGTACGGGGACACGGGAGCCGTTGTTGTAACCAGCCAGGTCGATCAGTATGTCGATTTCATCCTGACGAATTTGTTCTGCCAGTTCCGCATCGCTCATATGAATAGTAACGTGGTAGTGACTGATTGCTTTGAATCGCTCAGTCACAGGATCAACCCTGCCACAGCTGCTATACGCATATAACTCAAAGGCATTTTTCGGTAAACGCTCTAGTGCCGCGATGATCATGCGACCGACCGGGTGGATGCGGAAACCATCTGAAATCATGCCGACTCGAAGCGTCTTTCCGTTTGATAAGTCAGCCGAAGTGGGACGTTTTCGTGGGGTTTCAGTACTCCGGCGCTCCCATTCAAGGCAGGCGTTGAAAATGGTTTCTTGCGTTTGCACAGGATCATAGTGCAGCGAAGTCAGTAAATTGGAAAAGGCACTGATATTATTCGGCTCGAGTCTAATGGCATGGTTGAAGCAGTGCTGTGCATCATTAGGTGAGCCTAACGCGTTATACAATATGCCAGCGTTATTCCAGTAGCGACTTGAATCTGGAAAGGTTTCCAGCAATGAGTTCACTAAGGCCAGGGCATCCGTATGCCGGTTTAGCTGAGCGAGAACGGTGCTCTTGTGAAACAGGTACTCACTGTAATTGGGGTTGAGCTGCAATGCCTGATCAATGGACGCCAAAGCCTTATCGAGTTGGTGTTGCTGCTTGTAAATATAGGAAAAGAAAAAATGTGTATCGGGCAGCGTAGGGTCATTGTCCAGAGAATGTTGAAGTGCAATTAAAGCCTTTCCGTCTTGGCCGCGGTTGATATGCATCTGCCCTTCAAACTGCAACATTTGTGCATCTTCGGGTGTGTGCTCAAGCCCTTTGCGTATAGCTGTTTCGGCATCGTCCCACTGTCCCTTTTGAATGGCGTATATTGCTATTTTTCTCCAGGGATTTTGGGTGTTATTCGCTGCTGAAAGCATAGATGCCTGCTGCTTGCCATGTTGCTTGTGACGGTTCTTGCTGTGTTCTTTGTTGCGAGTGTTCTTAGCCATGACGAGCAGCCCTGCTGGATTTCGAATGCACTTATCCTAACGGACTCCGGGAGGTCCAGCCACAGTGATGGTATAGCCGGTTACTGAAAAAACTCAAGAAAGTACTTAAGTCATGAGAACGTAGGCCGATAAAGTTGATCAACGGCAGCATTGCCGCATGGAACAAGGTGCAAAGGCTAGTTCAGCTAGCCAAGCATTCTAGGAACAAAGCCTGTTATGGCGATGCCAATATCTGAGGAGAAATACTCATGGCTATGGTAATCAATTCAAACATTATGTCGCTCAACGCGCAGAACCAGCTGACCAAAAGTCAGAATGACCTCAATACCTCAATGGAGCGTCTGACCAGTGGTAAGCGTATCAACTCCGCTGCTGATGATGCTGCAGGTCTGGCCATTGCCAACCGTATGACCTCTCAGATTCGTGGTTTGGATCAGGCGGTGCGTAACGCCAACGACGGCCAGGCACTGATTCAGACTGCCGAAGGCGCTTTGGATGAAACCAGCAACATTCTGCAGCGTATGCGTGAACTGTCTATTCAGTCTGCAAACGGAACCTACGATTCAGGTAACCGCTCGACCTTGAATGCAGAAGTGATGCAGCTGCAGGAAGAGATCACCCGTATCGCCGATACTACCAGCTTCAACGGTCAGAACCTGTTGGACGGCAGTCTGGGTGAGTTGACCTTGCAGGTAGGCTCTGAAGCGAACCAGACCATCTCCACTGAAATCGGCAAGCTGGATGCGAAAGGTCTTGGTGGTGAAGCAGGTGGTGATGTAGTAGGGGCTGCTGCAACTGGCGGTACCTTGGTCGCAGGCTTGACACTGCTGAACAGCTCAACCTCAATGACAATCAACTCTCAGGCAGTGGGCGACTTGTCTGATTCTGCCAACCTGCAGGAAGCGCTGGATTCCATCAACGAAAAAGTCTCTGGTGTTGAGGTGTCAGCCTTTACCGAGATGACAGCAGCTGATGAAGGTACCGGTATTATCCGTGATACCAATGTTCTTGAGTTGAGCATTGTGGGTCCGGGCGCCGAGAGTAATACGATTCAGATCACTGACACCGGCAGTATGGAGGAGCTGGTTGAAGAAATTAACTCTCAGGCAGCAGGTCAGCTGACCGCTTCTCTGGATGAAAACGGCAAATTGCAGATCGCAAGCGAAACCGGCGCGACACTGACAGTAGCCACTGATAGTGCCGATAAGCTTGCAGGTGCCCAGGCATCGGGCTTTGTTGCTGATACAGCCACAGCTGTTGATGGTTCTGAAAATGTGACCGGTAATGCTCAGCTGTCCTTCACCATCACCGATAGTAATGTTGATAGCGTAGATGTTGCGTTCACCAATGGTGCTACTGGCCAGGCCGCTTCCGCTGCAATTGGTGTACAGACCCGTGATGGTGCCGATATTACTGGTGTTGCAAATACTGGCCAGGCAGCATTGAATGAAGGTGACATCACCCTCAATGGTGTTGAAATCGGGGCTGTCGCTGCTGGTACAGGTGCCGTGACTCAGGGTGCGAATCTGGCTGAAGCGATCAATAAAATGAGCGCAGAAACTGGTGTGGTCGCAACTGCTGATGGAACTACTGGTGCACTGACGCTGGACTCTGTCTCTGGTGATGAGATTTCTATCGACTTCCGAGATGGCAGCAACGCAACGCTTGCCAATACCGGTTTGATTGAAACCAATAATGCTACCTCTGTTGGCAACTCCGTCGCCGATATCGACATCTCTACTGTGGCCGGTGCCCAGAAAGCGATCGATATTCTCGACAGTGCATTGGAACAGGTGAGCAGCATTCGTGGTGACCTCGGTGCGGTGAGTAACCGTCTGGACTCCACCATGAGCAACCTGGCCAACATCTCCGAGAACCAGTCAGCGGCCCGTTCACGAATTGAAGATGCTGACTTTGCCGCTGAATCGGCTAACCTGTCCCGTGCACAGGTACTGCAGCAGGCGGGTACTGCCATGCTGTCCCAGGCCAATGCAGCACCGCAGCAGGTCCTGTCACTGCTGCAGTAAGCCTTTAAGGTCTATCCTTAACGGATAAAAAAGGGCTACCCCGCCAAGGGGTAGCCTTTCTGAATAAGAGGTAAGGGTATGAGTATCGAAACCTCTGGTTTATCCAACCAGCAAGCATTTGCCAGCCAGACGACATCTTCCCGTCAGCAGCCTGAGTCAAGTAGTGCGGCGAACGCGGCACCTGTTGCTACCGTGAACAGCGTGACCGACTCTGTACAACAGATCAATTCATCGGAAGGTGCGGCTTTATCCATTGAAAAGCTGCAGGATGCTGTCGAAAAGATGAACGAGATGATGCAGAACGGCAATCGCTCATTGAGCTTCTCGGTTGATGACAGTACTGAAAAAGTCGTTGTTAAAGTCATGGATCTGGATACCGACGAAGTCGTACGTCAGATTCCTACGGAAGAAACCCTCAAGTTTGCCGAATACCTGGAAGGCGTGGTCGGTCTGATTTTCGATGAGACAGTCTGACCCAGCAGTGTCCTCTGTTACACTTCATCGGTCTCAATACGTTTAGGGGAGGCCCTCATGTCCAGTATTATTTCATCTCTTGGCGGTGGTTCAGGGATTGATACCAACAGCCTGGTATCCCAGCTGACCGCACTCGAACGTGCGCCTAAAGAGCAGCGTCTGGATAGCAGCCAGGAAAAACTGGAAGCTGAAATCTCGGCATATGGCACCCTGAAGAGTGCGCTATCCGAATTTCAAGGTGTGTTGTCGCCTCTGGCCAATAGCGATATTTTCAATGCGCGTTCGGCTGCCTTTCCCGAAACCGACATTATTTCACCGAATTCCTTGGCACCGGGAGCCCAGGCCGGCAGTTATCAGATTGAAGTGCTGAGTGTAGCCAGTGCTCAGACGCTGGTGATGGGCAACAGTTCCGACTCCAAATCACCGTTGGGAGCCAGCGGGGAGTTGAATATCCAGTTTGGTGCCTGGAGTTATGATGGCAGTGACAATCCGGATCAGTTCAGTGTCAACGCCGATAAGGGTGCGCTGAATATAACGGTTGAAGCCACTGACTCGTTGGAAGACATCGCAGAAAAGATCAACGCGGGTGGCTCTGACGTTCAGGCGTCGGTGATGAAAGTGGATGGCCAGTTCCAGTTGATGATCAGTTCACCGTCAGGTGCTGATAATGCCATGCAAGTGACGGCTTCAGATCCGTCGTTGTCGGCATTTGAATTCAAGCAGGGTAATGCTGCGGCGCTGGAAACCCAACAGGCCAGCGACGCGGTACTCAAGCTCAACGGCCTGACGGTCAATCGGCAAAGCAATACCATTGACGATGTTATCGACGGTTTCAGTTTTACCGTGAATAAGGCCAGTGTCGGCGAGACAGTCAGCTTTTCGATCGATGCCGACAAGGGCGTTGCCCAGCAAGCGGTACGTGACTTTGTCGACGCTTACAATGTTTTCATGGAAACGGCGAATAACCTGACGGGGTATAGCCGCGACGAAAACAATCAGGTCGTGCGGGGCGATCTTTCCGGTGACGGTACCGCCAAGGCGATGATCAACCGTCTGCGTGAGATGGTTGGCTCTGAAGTCGAAGGCGTAGAGTCCGGCTTCACGGCCCTGACCAACCTGGGTATCCGTACCGAGCGTGATGGCTCACTGTCGATCAATGACAAGGAGTTTTCTCGCGCCTTTAATGAAAACTTTGAGGCCGTTGGCGATCTGTTCGCCATGAAAACGTCATCGACTAACAGCTTTGTCGATGTTGGCACCGGCACCCGTTTAAGTAATACCGTTCCGGGTGAATACGAAGTTGAAATCACCCGTGACCCATCCAAGGGCAAGCTTGAAGGGGACAGCATACTGTCGACCTTGTTTGATGCACCGCTGGATACCACCGATGGCAGTTATACATTCAGGATTAACGTCAATGGTACCCAATCCAATGACATTACTCTGAATGGTGTCTATAACAGCGCTGAAGAGATGCGCGATGACTTACAGTCGCTGATTAACGGTGATGAAAAGCTCAAAGGGGTAAATGCCGGAATAGATGTGGGGTTTGATCAGGCCACTGGCCAGTTTACTTTCACATCCCGTGAATACGGCAGCAACTCCAAGGTGTCATTGCTCAATCAGAGTGCCAATATGGATACTCTTGGTCTTGGTGCTGCTTCAGCTCTGACGGCAACAACAGGGCAGGATGTGGCGGGTACCATCAACGGTGAGCCCGGCTTTGGTGCCGGTGAAGTTCTGTTGCCGAAGCTGGGTTCGGATGCGTATGGCCTGAATTTGACGATCCGCCCAGGGGCTGCAGCTGAAGGTGCATTCACCATCGGTTTTTCCAAGGGCGTCGGTGGTGAGTTGACCAGCCTGCTTGAACGCTTCATGTCACAGGGGGGCTCGATCGCCAACCGTGAGGAAAATATCACTAATCAGCTGGACAAGGTGGGTGAAGATCGTGAAGCTCTGGACCGTCGCATGGAGAAGTACCAGTCACGGATCAGCGCCCAGTTCCTGGCGATGGAAAAAATCATTGGTAGCCTCAATGCGACCGGCAGCTCGCTTGATGGCTTGATCGACCGCTTGCCGTTTACCGCGCCAAAATAATTTTCTGACAGAAGAGTAGTCGTAGAATGATGAACAAGGCCCTGAACCAGTACAAGAGTGTTGATCTCAATACTGCGGTCGAGGCGGCAAGCCCGCACCAACTGATCAGTATGTTGTTCCGTGGTGCACTGGAGGCTCTTGCCAAGTCAATGGGTGCCATTGAGCGCAAGGATATCCAGCTGCGTACCCAACAGATCAACAAGGCGTGCGAAATAGTTGTTACTCTGAAAGGCAGTCTGAACTTCGAGCAGGGCGGCGAAGTGGCAGAAAACCTGGATAACCTGTACGACTACATGCTACGTACGCTGATGCAGGCCAACCGCGAGAGTGATGCGGCCAAAGTGAAAGAAGTCAGTGGACTGATTGCTACCATCGCCGAAGGCTGGACACAGATCCCGGCTGAAGAACACCAGACCACAGCCTATAAGGCGAGCTGACCCGGCAGGGTTATGTTGTTCATGGCAGAATAAAAAAACCGGGCTTGGGCTCGGTTTTTTTATGTGCCCATTCCATTGACGTCAATCCATTGACATCCCCCCCGCAACCGGTACCTTTGACAGAATCCTGACAACCCCTTGGATTCAACCCATGCATGGAACGGACATACCGGCAGCCCGCTTCGAACTGCTGATCCTTGATGATGATGCCGAACGGCGGGCAACACTGCGGACCTGCTTTGAATGTATCGGCGTACACTGTCATGTTTTTGATTTTGTTACCTGGCTTCAGCAGGGCAGAGTATTCGATCTGGCCCCCATTGGCCTGGTCCTGATTGGCGAAAGCAGCTTGCCGATTGCGTTGAGCAAACTGATAACCGAGCTGGACGCAGAGCGCACGCGCCCCAAGCTGCTGGTTTGTGAGTGGTCCGAACTTGCGCACCGCGACTTTTCACGCCACGCCATCCTCGGTGTGTTGCACGCGCCCTATCGCTATCCACAGCTGCTGGACTGGCTGCATCTCTGTGGTGTGCTCAATACCCAGCCGCTGGACCCGTCTGCGTGGTTGCCCGAAATGCCCGGTTTTGTTGGCCAGAGTGGCCCGGTCCGGGAAATCCGGCAGCTGATTACGCAGGTGGCACCGCGGGATATCAGTGTCCTGATTACCGGCGAGTCCGGCACCGGCAAGGAGGTGGTGGCGCGCTGTCTGCATGAACATTCCAATCGCCGTGACGGGCCGTTCGTACCGGTCAACTGCGGTGCCATTCCCTCTGAATTGTTGGAAAGTGAACTGTTCGGCCATGAAAAAGGGGCGTTTACCGGTGCCATTTCCAGCCGTCCAGGGCGTTTCGAGTTGGCCAATGGTGGCACCCTCTTTCTGGATGAGATCGGTGACATGCCGCTGCCGATGCAGGTCAAGTTGTTGCGGGTGTTACAAGAGCGTCAGTTTGAACGGGTGGGGGGGAGTAAAACGCTGGAAGTGGATGTGCGCATCGTTGCAGCCACCCACAAGAATCTGGAGCGGATGATTGAGGAAGGTCAGTTCCGTGAAGATCTGTATTACCGGCTGAATGTCTTCCCGATCGAGATGCCGGCGCTACGGGACCGGTTGGAAGATCTGCCGCTGTTGCTCCATACCCTGAATGAACAGCTCGAAGAGGGAGCACTGCTGCAGTTTCATCCAACGGCACTGGCATCGCTGCAGCGTCACCCCTGGCCCGGAAATGTGCGTGAGTTGGCTAACCTGGTTGAGCGGCTCAGTATCATCCATCCGGGCAAGGTCATCGGCGTTTCGGAATTGCCGCCCAAGTTCCGCCATATTGAAGAACCGGATCCTGCACGTTATGCGTCCATACCTGCTGAGGGCGAAGCGGCTGCGATAACGGTCGCTGGCGCAGGCCGACAGTTGCAGCTGCCCGCAGACGGGATTGACCTCAAGGGCTGGTTGGAAGAGCAGGAACAGGTGTTGATTCGTCAGGCACTGGATACTGCTGATCAGGTGGTATCGCGGGCCGCACGGCTGCTACAGATTCGCCGCACCACGCTGGTGGAAAAAATGCGCAAATACGGGATTGAGCGTCAATGACCGAAGTTGAACAACTCAAGCAACGGGTGGCTGAACTCGACGTGCAGGTCGAGCAGTTGACCGAGGAGCGTCGCGCCTTGTCACGCTTGCGTAGGCTGATTGATCGCATGCCCGGTGGTGTACTGGTGATCGGCCAGACCGGGCGCATTACCGAATATAATCCGGCGGCCGAGGCTCTGCTTGGCATCGTGCTCGACGGTAAAAGCTGGCTTGAAGTGATTAATCAGTGCTTTGCGCCGCGTCCCGATGATGGCCACGAAGTGTCCCTGCAGAACGGACGACGAGTCAGTTTGTCGACCCAGGCACTGGATGGCGAACCGGGACAACTGGTTTTCATCACCGACCAGACCCACACCCGTACCCTGCAGGAACAGCTGCATCACTACCAGCGCCTGTCCGAGATGGGACGGATGATGGCCTCACTGGCACATCAGGTGCGCACACCGCTGTCGGCAGCGCTGCTGTATGCCAGCCACCTGATGTCCGCACAACTGGATGACGACAAACGTATTCGCTTTGCCGGCAAGGTAAAGGCGCGACTGACCCATCTGGAGCAGCAGGTGCGCGATATGCTGATATTCGCCCGTGGCGAGACCAAATTGGCCGACCGGGTGGACGGGCGCACATTGATGGCGCGTCTGGAAGACCTGCTGGACCAGCCGCTGACTCAATACGATGCCGATTGCGACTGCCTGAATGATGCTCCCGATGCCTTGATTCAGTGCAACCTGGAAGCACTGCTGGGTGCGATACTGAACCTGATTAATAATGCGCTGCAGGCGTGTGGCGATGGCTGTGAGCTGCAGTTGCGTATTGCCCGTGATCATGACCACCTGCTGATTGCAGTCAGTGACAGCGGCCCGGGCATGGATGCTGCGACGCTGAGGCAGGCGCAGGAGCCATTTTACACCACCAAATCACACGGCACGGGGCTAGGGCTTGCCATTGCCCAAGTGATGGCACGGGCCCATCACGGCACCTTTGAGCTGGACTCCACACCCGGACAGGGCACGCGTGCCTGTTTCCGGCTGCCTTTGCTTACCTTAACCGAACAGGAACATGCATGAGCGCGACCGTACTGATCGTTGAAGATGATGTGGACTTGCGTGAGGCGATTGCCGATACGCTTGCGCTGGCGGAGATCCGTTATCTGGAAGCCGGCAGCGCCGAAGAGGCGCTGGAAACTCTGCAGCAGGCCCGGGTCGACATGGTGATTTCCGACGTCAATATGCCCGGCATGGATGGCCATGCACTGCTGGCCCGTTTGAAGGACACCATGCCGGCCTTGCCGGTGGCGCTGATCACCGCCTATGGCCAGGTGAACAAGGCCGTTGAGGCGATCCGTAATGGCGCAGTGGATTACCTGATGAAACCGTTCGAGCCTGACCAGCTGATTGAACTGATCCGCAACCATGCCCAGGGCCTGGCGATGAATGCCGTGGGCGAGCCGATCGCGCAGGCACCTGGCAGTCGACAGCTGTTGCAGCTGGCGCAACGAGTGGCCGCGACCGACTCCACCGTGCTGATTACCGGTGAGTCCGGTACGGGCAAGGAAGTGCTGGCGCGTTATATCCACAGCCATTCGACGCGGGCAGAGCAGCCGTTCATTGCCATCAACTGTGCCGCCATTCCCGAAAGCATGCTGGAAGCGACACTGTTCGGCCATGAAAAAGGGGCATTTACCGGTGCGGTGAGCAGTCAGCCGGGCAAATTCGAGCAGGCCAACGGCGGTACGCTGCTGCTGGACGAGATCAGTGAAATGGATCTGAGCCTGCAGGCTAAGCTGTTGCGCGTATTGCAGGAACAGGAGGTGGAGCGGATCGGTGGCCGCAAGGTGATTCCGCTGGATGTACGGGTATTGGCAACCAGTAACCGGCAGCTGGAGCAAACCGTTGCCGAAGGCCGTTTCCGTGAAGATCTGTATTACCGCTTGAACGTATTTCCGCTGCAGTGGCAACCGCTGCGTGAACGGGTTGAAGATATTGAGCCGCTGGCGCAGCAGCTGCTGGCTCACCATTGCCGCAAAATGAAACGCGCTCCGGCGACGCTGGATGCTGGCGCGGTAGCCAGCCTGGGCCAGCACGTCTGGCCTGGAAACGTGCGTGAACTGGATAACGTGATTCAGCGGGCGTTGATTCTACAAGGCGGGCCGCGGATTCTGGCCAGTGATCTGCATCTGGGGAGTCAGGCGATCCCGTTGCAATCGTCACCGGTGGCACCTGCCGTGACGGTGGCCGCAGCAACTGCGGATGCGGTGGCGATGACAGCGGACGGGCTGTTGGGCAATGATCTCAAACAGCACGAGTACCAGCTGATTGTGGAGGCGTTGAAAGCCACTTCAGGTAGTCGCAAAGAGGCGTCGGAAAAGCTCGGAATCAGCCCCAGGACACTAAGGTATAAGCTCGCCCGCATGCGTGAAGAGGGAATCGATCTGGAGTCAATGCTTGCAGGTGAGTAAGTACTCGCTTTCGATGGAGTTTAAGACTTTTGTTGTGATCCGAGTAGACCAATGTCTAATTCAGGGGGATAGAGGGGCTTCGGTATAACCGTGTTATCCAACTCGCATACGCCGACAACAGCAACTATAACCAAGTGCGGCGTAATAGGTATAACAACAACACGCAAGTTAAGGGCATCACGATGAGTGAACAAAATATTTATCCGGTTGATCCGGCTTTCGCTGCCAAGGCACACATTGACAACGATACCTACCTGGCAATGTATGAGCAGTCGATCAATGATCCTGACGCTTTCTGGGGTGAGCAGGGCAAGCGTCTGGAATGGTTCAAGCCGTACACCAAGGTCAAGAACACCTCTTTCGATCCGCACAACGTCAATATCAAGTGGTATGAAGACGGCGAGCTGAACGCCGCCTACAACTGTCTGGACCGTCATCTTGAAACCCGTGGTGATCAGGTAGCGATCATCTGGGAAGGCGACAACCCGAGCGAAGACGAAAAAATAACCTATCGTGACCTGCACGCGCGCGTATGCCGCTTTGCCAATGCGCTGAAGGCCAAGGGCGTCGAGAAGGGTGACGTGGTCACGCTGTACATGCCGATGATTCCGGAAGCTGCGGTAGCCATGCTGGCCTGTGCCCGCATTGGTGCGGTTCACTCCATCGTGTTCGGCGGCTTCTCACCGGAAGCGGTGGCTGCCCGTATCGAGGGGGCCAAATCTAAAGTCGTCGTAACCTCCAACTATTCTCTGCGTGGTGGCAAGGTTGTGCCGCTGAAAGAGAACGTCGACAAGGCGCTGGACAACCATGAAGCCGGTAACCTGATTGAAACCGTGTTCGTGGTCAAGCGCGTGGAAAAAGATGTTGCCTGGAATGACAGCCGCGATGTCTGGTATGAAGAGGCAGTTGCTGGGCAGTCGGCTGAGTGCCCGGCCGAGCCGATGAATGCGGAAGCTCCGTTGTTCATTCTGTACACCTCAGGTTCAACCGGTGCGCCCAAGGGGCTTGAGCACACTACCGGCGGCTACATGGTTTATGCCTCCATGACCCACGAGTACGTCTTTGACTATCACGAAGGGGATGTGTACTGGTGTACAGCCGACGTGGGCTGGGTCACTGGCCACAGCTATATCGTGTACGGTCCGCTGGCGAACGGTGCCACCACGCTGATGTTTGAAGGTGTGCCGAACTATCCGGACAACAGCCGTTTTGGTCGTGTGATCGAGAAGCACAAGGTTAACCAGTTCTACACCGCACCGACCGCTATCCGCGCGTTGATGCAGCAGGGTGAAGATGTACTGGGTGATGCTGATCTGTCCAGCCTCAAGCTGCTGGGGTCTGTTGGCGAGCCGATCAACCCGGAAGCCTGGACCTGGTACCACCGTATCTTCGGTAACGGCAAATGCCCCATCGTTGATACCTGGTGGCAGACCGAGACTGGCGGCATCATGATTGTACCGCTGCCGGGCGCAACTCCGACCAAACCTGGCTCTGCTGCCCGCCCGTTCTTTGGCGTACAGCCGGCGCTGTTGGATGGCGAAGGCAACGAGCTGGAGGGTGAAGCGGCAGGCAGTCTGGTGATCAAGGATTCTTGGCCGGGTCAGAGCCGTTCCATCTGGGGTGACCATGAGCGCTTCACCCAAACCTACTTCACCAGCTTCAAGGGTGTATATACCACAGGTGACGGTGCCCGCCGTGATGAAGACGGTTACTACTGGATTACCGGTCGCGTCGATGATGTGATCAACGTATCCGGCCACCGCATGGGTACCGCCGAGGTTGAATCTGCGCTGGTTGCGCACGCAGCAGTTGCTGAAGCGGCTGTGGTTGGCTACCCGCATGACCTCAAGGGGCAGGGTATCTACGTGTATGTGACGCTGCAGACCGGTTACGAACAATCCGACGAGTTGATGAAAGAGCTGCGCAACTGGGTACGTACCGAAATTGGTCCGATCGCGTCGCCTGACCTGATCCAGTTTGCACCGGGCATGCCGAAAACCCGTTCGGGCAAGATCATGCGCCGTATCCTGCGCAAAATCGCCGAGGACGACTTCGCCGCTTTGGGTGATACCTCGACGCTTGCAGACCCGAGTGTGGTGGATGATCTGATCGAACACCGGATGAACCGCAAAGGCTGAACCCAAGCCAATACCTGCAGGTAACAAGAACGCCCCCGACAGCAGTGCCGGGGGCGTTTTTTGTGGGTGATCTGGCGACAAAGCCGTGGCAGATGCGGCTTTGTCGGTGAAGTGGTGCTATTATTGCCCACCGGTAATATTACTGTTCGATACCCGCCTGGACCGGCTTGGGTCCAAAAGCACCAGGGAGATGATGTATGCAATTGGCACAGAAAATCATTATTGCGGATGACCACCCTCTTTTCCGCGCGGCACTGCGCCAGGCGGTGACCCAGGCGGTGCCCGGTGTTGAGATTGTGGAAGCAGACAGCCACGCGGCGGTTCAGGAAGCGGTGGTACAGCATAGTGATGCCGACCTGGTGCTGTTGGATATTCATATGCCGGGTACACACGGCTTTTCGGGTCTGGTGTTTCTGCGCGGCCAGCACCCGGGCATGCCGGTCATCGTGGTGTCCGGCAGTGAAGAGACCCATGTGATGAAACGGGCGATCGATTACGGTGCGTCGGGCTTCATTCCCAAGTCGTCTCCGCTGGAAACCATCTCGGCAGCCATCACGGCGGTACTTGAAGGTGAAGAGTGGCTGCCGCAGGAACTGACTGA
Source organism: Marinobacterium halophilum (assembly GCF_003014615.1). Taxonomy (GTDB): domain Bacteria; phylum Pseudomonadota; class Gammaproteobacteria; order Pseudomonadales; family Balneatricaceae; genus Marinobacterium; species Marinobacterium halophilum. The sequence continues at coordinate 33,019 of NZ_PYGI01000018.1, forward strand.
CAACATGGATGACGTCAGCGAAGAAGATCAACAGTTTGCCGCGGCGCTGGTTTCCCTGACCCCGCAGCAGTTCCGCGTGTTGACCATGTTGACCGAAGGTTTGCTGAACAAGCAGATCGCCTATGAGCTTAGCGTGTCAGAAGCGACCATCAAGGCCCATGTGACCGCCATTCTGCGTAAGCTCGGAGTACACAGCCGTACTCAGGCGGTGATTGCTGCCCAGCGCTTGGGCGTTGAACCCCCCAAGACCGAAGGCTGATCAGTACCGGCACCCGGCGGGTGATTGCCCGCACGCGGGCGCCCACCCACCCGATATGCCGTGTTACCCCCCCTTGTCCTTTTCCATCCGCACCGTCGCAATAATCTTGTTGATCATCGCCCGTAGAGCCGCCGGCTTGATCGGTTTGGTCAGCAGCTGGGCTCCTGCTTCCCTGATTTCGTCCCGTACCTCGTCGGTCCGGTCCGCCGTGATCACAATGGCCGGGGCAAAGTAGCCGGTTGCTGCATCGGTGCCATCCAACGCTGCCAGCTGGCGCAGGGCCATGACGCCGGTTTCGGTTTCGCCCAGGTGGTAATCGGCCAGTACGATATCCGGCGTCCATTGCCGAGTCTGTATGGCCTCCAGAGCGGCATCGCCGGACAGCGCGGTGACCACTTCACAGGACCAGCCGTTGAGCAGGGCACTCATGCCTTCGAGGATCTTCGGTTCATTATCGATCACCAGCACCTTGATGCCGTTCAACCCCTTGCTGCGAATCCAGCCGCGTTTTTCCGGGCGCGCCTTTTGTGCCAGTGCCGCTTCGCCCAGTGGCAGTGTGATGCTGAACACGGTGCCCTGGCCGAGCCATGAGCGTACTTGGATCTGGTGGCCCAGCATGCGGGCAATACGGTCTGTGATGGCCAGTCCCAGACCCAGCCCCTTGACCTGACTGTGCTTGGGGTTGTCGATGCGCTTAAACTCTTCGAACACTTCACGCAGCTTGTTTTCAGGGATGCCGACACCGGTATCCCATACCTCAAGGCGCAAGTGTTTGCCGACGCGGCGTGCGCCCATCAGCACCCGCCCCGAAGCGGTATAGCGCATGGCGTTGGAAAGAAAATTCTGCATGATGCGGCGCAACAGAGCCTGGTCGGAATGGACGACTTGGCGGCAGCTCACGGTATCCAGTCGAAGGCCTTTTTCCCGTGCCAGCGCGCTGAATTCGGTGCTGAGTGTCTGGAACAGGTTTTCCAGTGAGAAATGGGTCAGGTTAGGTTCGAGTGCGCCGGCATCCAGTTTGGAAATGTCGAGAATGGTTGTGATCAGTTCCTCGGCGGCCTTTAACGAGCCATCCAGATTCTCGACCAACTGGTGTGTATCTTCGCCATGGCTTTGCTGTGCCAGTGCCGAGGTAAACAGGCGGGCTGCATTCAGCGGCTGCAGCAGGTCATGGCTGGCAGCCGCAAGAAAGCGGGTCTTGCCGAAGTTGGCCGCTTCCGCATCGGACTTGGCCTGGCGCAGTTCGTCTTCCATCAACGCCCGGATTGTATTCTCCTTGCGCAGTTCCTTGTTCACCACGGACAGCGCATGGGTACGTTCGCGTACGCGTTGTTCCAGATTCTCGTTATTTTCCTGCAGTGCCTGTTCCGCCTTGCGGCGTTCGGTGATGTCCTGATACAGGGTGAAGTAACCGAGTACGTCGCCGTATTCGCCAATATGGGGAATGTAGGTCACTTCCGCAAAGCGTACGCTGTTGTCATGGGTTGGCAGCCGGGTTTCAAAACGTTGGCGCTCGCCGCGCAGCACTGCGTCAATATAATGACGTCGGTGCAAATACTCCTCTTCCGGGAGGGCATCCAGCGCGGAAACACCGGCAATATTGTGCCGGTCGAGGCCGAAGGCATCGGCATAGGCCTTGTTAATGAACAGGAAGCGCTTTTCCGGGTCCAGATAGCCGATCAGGACCGGCACGTTATCGGTGTAGATACGGATATTCTGTTCGCTTTCGCGCAGGGCTTCCTCAATATGCTTGTGGTCCGTGATGTCCATGTAGGTGTTGACATAACCGCCATTGGGCATCGGGTTGCCGCGTACTTCCAGCACCGTACCGTCCGGTCGGAAGCGTTCATAGGAATGTGGCACACCGGAGCGGATCGATTCCAGCCGCATCTTGACCTGATATTCGACATCACCCAGGCCATACTCGCCCTTGATGGCGTTGTAGCGGAACACTTCCTCGATCGGGCGGCCGATGCAGATCAGGCCGTCCGGGTAGTTGAACATGTCGATATAGGGTCGGTTCCAGGCGACTACACGCATCTGCTGGTCAACCACGCTGATGCCGAGGCTGATGTTCTCGATGGTGGACTGCAGCAGCGAACGGTTGAAACGCAGCGCCTGGGAAGCTTCGTCAACGATGGTCACGACGTCGCCGATCTCCATCTCCTTGCCACGCAGGGTCGAATCCATGACGATCCGTGCTGATGAGGCGCCGATGGCACCCGCAAGCAGACGTTCGGTGTGCTGAATCAATTCGGGAGTGGCTTTTTCGGCGGCCATCGGCGGACCGTCACCTTGGCTCTGGCCGAAGCTGCTGAAGGCCTGACGGGTACGGCTCATGCCCAGAAAACGCTCACTGAGCATCTGCAGGTCACCCACGGTGACTTGGCCGAAGTGGCGTGATGGGTCGGCAATGCCCTTGGCCGAAACTGTTACGAAGGCGCTGGCCTGAATGCGGTCGACCAGACGCTGAGTGGCGAAACGTGAGACCAGTACAAACAGCAGCAGATTGACGCCCAGGCTCCAGAGGACGCCATGGGTGAGCGGGTCCATACCGGTAAAGCCGAACAGGCTGGTGGGACTGAGCCAGCCGTCACTGCCACTCAGCTGTGGCAGCCATTCGTAGGGAATCAGGCGTGCAGAGTTGAGCGTGGGCAGCACCAAGGTATAGAGCCAGAGTAGAAAACCGGCGCTCAGACCTGCCAGCACACCATGGCGGGTGCCACCTTTCCAGTAAATACCGCCGATGATCGCGGGCATGAACTGGATGGCGGCAACAAAGGCGAGCAGTCCAAAGGAGGCCAGAGGGCCCTGTTCACCCAGTATCCGATAGTAGAAATAGCCCATCAGCAGCAGGCAGAAGATGGTAATGCGGCGTACCCGCAGCAACAGGGCTCCCAGGTCCTTGGATTGCGACAGACGCAGCCAGGAGATGCGGAGCAGCAGCGGCATCACAATATCATTACAGACCATCGTGGCCAGGGTGATGCTGGCGACGATCACCATACTGGTGGCTGCTGACAGGCCACCGATAAACGCCAGCGTTGCCAGTTTTTCCGACCCGGCTGCCAGGGGCAGCATCAATACAAAGGTATCGGCGTCGACATCGCTGTTGTTGAACACAATCAGACCGCCGGTGGCAATCGGCAGCACGAACAGGGCCATCAGCAGCAGGTACAGGGGGAACAGCCAGCGGGCGGTAAACAGATTGCGGCGCTGAGTATTCTCGACGATGCTGACATGAAACTGGCGGGGCAAGCAGAAGGCCGCCGCGCAGGCGAGCACAATTTCGGTCATGAAGCCGGTGTTGAGCGGCGAGCTGAAGTTGTCGTTGTAACGCAGCTGCGCCTGGATCTGGAAACCAAGATCATCAATGCCTTCAAAGATGCCGAAGACCACAAACAGGCCGACCGCGACGAAGGCGGTCAGCTTGATCAGGGATTCGAAGGCTACGGCCAGCACCAGCCCCTCGTGGTGCTCGGTGGCGTCGATATGGCGGGTGCCGAACAGAATGGCGAATACGGCCATGATCAGCGCCACGAACAGGGCTGTGTCACTGCCTTTGCTCATCGCTTCGGTCACCCCTGGGGCCAGCGCGTTGTAACTGATGGCAACGGCCTTCAACTGCAGGGCGATATAGGGGATGGTGCCCATGACAGCGAGCAGGGTTACCAGCACCGCAAGGCTCTGGCTCTTGCCATACCTTGACGAGATGAAGTCGGAAATTGTGGTGATGTTCTGCTGTTTGCTGACCAGAAAAATCTTTTCAATCACCCGGATAGCCAGCAAAAATACGATGACCGGCCCGAGGTAGGTTGCCATAAACTCCCACCCCGTCGATGCGGCCCTGCCGACGGCGCCGTAAAAGGTCCAGCTGGAACAATAGACAGCCAGTGACAGTGAATAGACCACCGGGTTGCTGGCCCACTGCTTGCCGGCGCTGCTTTTGTCACCGAAGTAAGCGATGGCAAACAGCAGGCCAAGATAGGCCAGGGAGATCAGGATGATGGACCAGCCGGACAGCATAGCGAATCTCTCGTATCAGGGTTCTTGAGCGGAGTGTAACGGTGATTGCCTGATGCTGTAACCGCTGTTGCGGCCAAAGCTGTGTTGAGGCGGATCATTAATACCGTTTTTCATACGTGACTATTGTATTACATGCTCAGAGTCATGTTTTTGGCGCTTTCAAATAATCCTTTGATTTATATGGATTAATTTAATTTTTGTACGAATGAATTATAGGCGTTCTACTAAAGTCGGGGCTTTTATTGGCTCGCGTCTTTATGCAAGATCGAAGGGTATATTCTCGGCTCCAATAACAAGAAAACGGAGAAACATCATGGCAGATGATAAATCCAAAGCTGCTCACTACTGGTCGACGAATCTTCGTCTGATCATGGGAAGCCTGGTTGTGTGGGCGTTCGTGTCCTACGGCTGTGGCATCCTGTTTCGCCCGCTGCTTTCGGGTATAGCGGTCGGCGGTGCCGACCTCGGTTTCTGGTTTGCTCAGCAGGGCGCCATTCTGACCTTTATCGTGATCATTTTCTTCTATGCCTGGAGAATGAACAAGCTCGATAAAGAGATGGGTTTGGAGGAGTAAGCCAGTATGAGTCAATTTGCAATCAACCTGATTTTCGTGGGTGCATCATTCGCACTCTATTTTGGTATTGCGATCTGGGCCCGTGCCGGATCCACCAAAGAGTTCTACGTCGCTGGCGGCGGTGTCCACCCGGTCGCTAACGGTATGGCGACGGCAGCCGACTGGATGTCAGCGGCGTCCTTTATCTCCATGGCAGGCCTGTTGTCGGCCGGTTATGTCAACTCTTCCTTCCTGATGGGCTGGACCGGTGGTTATGTACTGCTGGCGATGCTGCTGGCACCTTACCTGCGCAAGTTCGGCAAGTTCACAGTGCCTGACTTCATCGGTGATCGATTCTACAGCCGCGGTGCCCGTCTGGTTGCCGTTATCTGTTTGATCGTTGCGTCCGTGACCTATGTAATCGGTCAGATGGCCGGTGCCGGCGTTGCCTTTGCCCGCTTCCTTGAAGTGAGCAATACCGCAGGTATCTGGATTGCGGCCGGTGTCGTATTCTTCTACGCCGTATTCGGCGGCATGAAGGGGATCACCTATACGCAGGTCGCGCAGTACGTCGTGCTGATCGTTGCCTACACAATTCCGGCGGTATTCATTTCACTGCAGCTGACTGGCAACCCGTTGCCGATGTTCGGCATGTTTGGTGACTACACCGCTGAAGGCGCGGCCAATGCGGTGCCGTTGCTGGAAAAACTGGATCTGGTCGTACGTGACCTGGGCTTCCGTGATTACACGGCTGATGTCGATAACAAACTCAACATGCTGCTGTTCACCCTGTCGCTGATGATCGGTACTGCGGGCCTGCCGCACGTTATCATCCGCTTCTTCACCGTACCCAAGGTGGCTGATGCACGCTGGTCTGCCGGCTGGGCACTGATCTTCATCGCACTGCTGTACCTGACGGCTCCGGCTGTTGGTTCCATGGCGCGTCTGAACCTGATCAAAACCGTCTACCCGGCGGGTGTTGAGCAAGATGCACTGTTGTATGCCGATCGTCCCGAGTGGGTCAAAACCTGGGAAGAAACCGGTCTGGTCAAGTATGAAGACAAGAACGCAGACGGCCGTATCCAGATGTACAACGACAAGGCTGGCAGTGCTGAAGCTGACGCTTTTGCTGCAACCGCTGAGGCACGTGGCTGGAACGGTAACGAACTGGTCGTGAACAACGATATTCTGGTACTGGCTAACCCTGAAATTGCACAGCTGCCAGGTTGGGTTATCGGCCTGATTGCGGCGGGTGGTATTGCGGCTGCGCTGTCTACTGCAGCGGGTCTGTTGCTGGCGATCTCTTCGGCGATTTCCCATGACTTGATCAAAACCATGATCAATCCGAACATCAGTGAAAAAGGCGAACTGACGGCTGCCCGTATCTCCATGGGTGTGGCGATTCTGGTCGCAACCTATCTGGGCTTGAATCCGCCCGGGTTCGCCGCGCAGACGGTCGCACTGGCCTTCGGTATTGCAGGTGCCTCCATCTTCCCGGCGTTGATGATGGGTATCTTCTCCAAGCGTGTGAACAACAAGGGTGCAGTTGCCGGTATGGTAGCGGGTCTGACGGCTACGCTGGTATACATCTTCACCTTCCTGGGCTGGTTCTTCATTCCGGGTACCGCAACGCTGGCGAATACGCCTGATAACTGGATCCTGGGCATCTCGCCGCTGTCGTTTGGTGCGATTGGTGCGATGATCAACTTCGCCGTGGCCTTCGCCGTGTCGTACATGACTGACGAGCCGCCGGTTGAAATTCAGGAGCTGGTTGAAAGCGTACGCTACCCGAAAGGTGCTGGTGCCGCAGTTGACCACTAAGCATAATAGACCCGAGACGGGCCGCGAGGCCTGACCAAGGGTGAACTACCTCGGGCTTCCAATTGGAAGCCCGACTTTTTTCGGGAATGGAAACATATGATCTGGAATCTGGTTGCAGTCGTGTTTGCGGGTTTGGGAGCGGCAGGCGTCGCGATGTTGTTGCGCCTGTTGAGCAAAAAGAAACTGCCAAAGTGGATTATTCCGGCATTTGCCGGTGTCGGCATGTTGGCCAGTCAAATCTACATGGAGTACACGGCACTGGATCTGATCAAGCAACGGTTGCCTGAAGGGACTGTGGTCATGTCCACTGAAACCGGCTCCATGGTGTGGCGTCCCTGGACCTACTATTACCCGATGGATGTGGCGTTCACCGCGCTGGACGAACGCAGTATCGAGCGAGGTTTCAATAACGGCAAACAGGGAGTCAAGTTTGTGCTTTACCGTTTTGAAAAGCATTATGTGGCTCAAGTAAAGCCGCATCAGCAGTTGCTGGATTGTGAAAGTGGCAACATGCTGACGCTGGATGAGCAGGGTCAGCCGGATCTTGCGTCGGTCGTTAAGCTGGAAGCGGGAGACCGCTTGCGCCAACGGCTTTGTCAGGGCTAAGCCGAAGTCTGTAATGCTCCGACTAAAGTCGGGGCATATTTACCCCCCTGTGTTTGTTAGATTCAGGTAAACCTCAGCGGTTTCACCAGTAATAACAACAACAGGATGGTGTAATGTCTGCGCAAAATGAAAGTGCCCGTTCCTACTGGCGCGAAAACCTCAGAATCATCATGACCTACATGGTCATCTGGTTCGCTGCCTCCTACGGATGTGGCATCCTCTTCGTCGATGAACTGGATCAAATTCAATTCTTCGGCTTCCCGCTTGGCTTCTGGTTTGCCCAACAGGGTGCCATCTACGTATTTATTGGCCTGATCTGGGCATACGTCTTCAGCATGAACCGGCTGGACGAAAAATACGACGTACACGAATAACAATAACTAAGTTAAGGAAGGCTTTGTTATGAGTCTTGACCTGCTCACCTATATTTTCATCGGTGGCTCTTTTGCGCTCTATATCGCGATTGCGATCTGGGCTCGCGCCGGATCTACCAAGGAGTTCTACATTGCTGGCGGTGGTGTACCACCGGTTGCCAACGGTATGGCCACAGCGGCCGACTGGATGTCTGCAGCTTCTTTCATCTCCCTGGCCGGTATTGTGTCCTTTATCGGCCGTGACGGTGCCGCTTATCTGATGGGCTGGACCGGTGGCTATGTACTGCTGGCAATGCTGCTGGCACCTTATCTGCGCAAGTTTGGCAAGTTCACCGTGCCTGATTTCGTCGGTGACCGTTACTACTCCAGCACGGCACGCACGATTGCCGTGATCTGTACCATCGTGATCTCGTTTACTTATGTTGCTGGCCAGATGCGCGGCGTAGGCATCGTATTTTCGCGTTACCTGCATGTGGATATCACCACCGGTGTTGTGGTCGGCATGATTATTGTTTTCTTCTACGCTGTACTGGGGGGCATGAAAGGGATTACCTATACCCAGGTCGCACAGTATTGCGTGCTGATTCTGGCTTTCATGGTGCCAGCCATTTTCCTGTCGATGCAGGTGACGGGGCATATACTGCCGCAAACGGGTCTGGGCGCGACGTTGGACAGCGGTAAAACGGTGCTGACAACACTTAATGAACTGTCGGTTGAATTGGGCTTTGACCAGTATACGCAGGGCAACAAGACGACCATCGACATGTTCTTCATGACGGCAGCGTTGATGTGTGGCACCGCGGGCTTGCCGCACGTCATCGTGCGTTTCTTCACTGTGCCGCGGGTCAAGGATGCGCGTATTTCTGCGGGCTGGGCCCTGATCTTCATCGCTATTCTCTATACCACTGTACCGGCCGTGGCAGGCTTCGGTCGTGTCAACCTGATCGAAACCATCAACGGCGCAGACAGCAACGGGGTGGAGTACACCCAGATGCCGAGCTGGTTCAAAAACTGGGAAGAGTCCGGCCTTATTGCCTGGGTCGACAAGAACGGTGACGGCAAGGTGTACTACTCGGCAGGCAATGCCTTTGAAGGTGGCAAGCCGGTCTTTGTCGAAGGGGTTGGTGACAGCGGCGAGCGCCTGACATCGAACGCGACCGCCAATGCCAGTGAGGTCTATGTAGACCGCGACATCATGGTGCTGGCGAATCCTGAAATTGCCAACCTGCCTGACTGGGTAATCGCGCTGGTAGCGGCAGGTGCTGTGGCGGCGGCACTGTCGACGGCGGCAGGTCTGTTGCTGGTGATTTCGACCTCGATCTCGCATGACTTGATGAAACGAACCATCAATCCGAGCATTAGCGATAAGCAGGAACTGCGTTATGCACGCATGGCTGCAATCGTTGCCATCCTCATCGCCGGTTACTTCGGTATCAATCCGCCGGGCTTTGTCGCCCAGGTGGTGGCGCTGGCATTTGGCCTGGCAGCCTCGTCGGTGTTCCCGGTGATCATCATGGGCATCTTCAGCACCCGCATGAATACCCAGGGCGCCGTATCCGGCATGGTTGTGGGTCTGGCGAGTACTATTGCCTATATCGTCTACTTCAAGTTCATGGGCGGGACGGCAGACCAGTGGTGGTTCGGTATTTCACCGGAAGGCTTTGGCACCGTCGGCATGATTCTGAACTTCGTTGTGGCTATGCTGGTATCCAGCGTAACCCCGCCGCCACCCGCGGAAATTCAGGCCATCATCGAGGATATCCGTATCCCGCGTGGCGCAGCGGAAGCCCACGTTCACTAAGCCGATCAGTCATGACAGGGAGCGGGGGCATGCCGGCATGAAGGTATGCCCCCGTTTTATTCCGGACCCGAAAAACAGAGGGACAGAATGCCTAACTCATTCAAGATGGATAACATCCCGTTCAGTTTATTGACGGATGCCGAACAGACGCTGCTGCGTGCCAACCTGGATATCGGCTACTTCCAGAAAGGCGAAAAGGTCATCACGGCGGGGGAAGTGCCGGATGGCGTGTACGTCATTCTGAAAGGCTGTGTCAGCGAAAGTGAAGCGATCGAAGCCGGTGTCGAAGCCCCACAGCAGGTCTTTGTGCAGTACCAGAATGAAGATTATTTCGGTGGCTGGTCAGCCCTTCGGGGTAAGGCGATCCATAACTTTGTCGCTGAAGAAGAAACGATCTGTCATATCCTGCCGACACGGACATTGCTGGATCTGATCGCGAGCAACGCCCAGTTTGCCGACTACTTCCAGCAGAATCTGGCGGTCAAGCGCGAGATCGTTGCCCAGCATGGCAGCAATCAGGATATGGCCGAGTTCATGTTGGCCAAGATTACCGCTGCAGCCGTCCGTGATCCCCTTATCGTGGAGCAGGGCACCAGCATCCGTGATGCGACCGAACTGATGCGCACCCACAAGGCGGACTGTGTGCTGGCGCGCAAGGGCGGTCGGCTGGGGATGGTGACCGGGACCGATCTGCTGGATGCGGTGGTACTCAAGCAGTTGCCGCTGGAAACCGATGTGTCCGATATCGCCAGCTACCGCCTGGTAACCATCGACCATCAGGATTACCTGTTCAACGCACTGGTGATGATGACGCAGCAGCAGATTGAGCGCGTGGTAGTGATGGCGGGGGACGAGATGGTTGGCGTGGTCGAGTTGACCGACGTGCTTAGCTATTTCTCCAGCCACTCCCATGTGATCGGTCTGCGTATTGAGCGTGCAGCCAGTGTGGATCAGCTGCGTGAAGCCGCGCAGGGACTGAACGACCTGATCAAGGCGTTGATCTCCAGCGGGGTCAAAATCCGCTTCACCATGGACCTGTTGGCCGCGATGAATGGTCGCATCATCTCCAAACTGTTCGACCTGATCATCCCTGCGGACATGCAGCCGCATGTGTGTCTGATCGTGATGGGCTCCGAAGGACGGGCTGAGCAGATCATGAAAACCGATCAGGACAACGCGCTTATTTTTCGTGACAATCTGGCCTGGCCCGGCATGCAGGCGACCATGCAGCACTTCAGTGACACGCTGATCTCTTTCGGCTTTCCGCCATGCCCCGGGAATATCATGGTGTCCAATCCGGCCTGGGTGAACTCTGTTGGTGACTGGACTCAGCGCTTGAGCGACTGGGCGGCGACCTGTGAAGGTAGTGCGCAAATGCAGTTGGCCATAGCGGTCGACGCCAAGCCGGTGGCCGGCAATGAAGCGTTGTTCAAGGTCGCACGCAACTGGTTTCTGCGGCATCTGCGTAACAATGATGTCTTCTTTTCCCATTTTGCCCGTGCGGCGGTGGAGTTCGACACACCGTTGACCTTTTTTGGCAATTTGAAGGATCGTGGGCAACTGGATATCAAGAAGGGTGGTATTTTCCCCATCGTGCATGGTGTGCGTACGCTGGCGCTTGAGCATCGTATTCTCAAGACCAATACGTTTCAGCGTATAGAACTGCTGATGGAGCAGGGCGTGATGGAGGAACAGCACGGCAAGGATCTGGCCGAGGCGCTGGCACTTTGTATTCAGCTACGGCTACGACAGCAAATTCTGCGTGCAGAGGAAGCAGAAGACGGTATCGACCCGACGCCTAACCTGATTGACCTGCAGCAGCTGAACAAACTGGAGCGTGACCTGCTGCGTGATGCACTGCATGTGGTGAAAGGATTCAAAAAGCACTTGGCACAGCGCTATCACCTGGGAGGCTAAACCACGATGATCATCCCACGCTCAATACGGCGTATGAAAGAGAAGCGCGAGCACCGCGAAGGTCCTTGGGCGCATTTGTTCGAACGCTATGATGGGGACGAAGTGGTATCACTGGACTGTGAAACCACCAGTCTTGATGTGAAAAAGGCGGAGATCCTTTCGATCGGTGCCGTACGCGTTAAGGGACGCAAGGTGATCACCAGTGAGCGGTTGGACATCAAGTTAAAACCGCCGAAAAGTCTCAGTGGTGACTCGATCAAGATCCACAAGATTCGGGCCAGTGATCTTGCTGATGGTATAGAGCTGGACGACGCGCTGGAACAGGTACTTGCCTTTGTGGGTAACCGCCCGATACTGGGGTATTACGTCAACTTCGATATTCGCATGTTGGACAAGTTCATCCGGCCGCGGTATGGCTTCGGGTTGCCCAACAAGGCGATAGAGCTGTCACACGTTTACCACGACATCATCAAATGGAAGCACATTGGTGGTGATGTCGATCTGCGCTTTGACACCATTGCCGGTAAATTGGATATCCCCATCCTTGAACGCCATACGGCCTTGGGCGACGCGATCACGGTTGCTCTGATGTATGTACGACTGAAATATGGCGTGGCACCTGATATCAGTTACTGAGCCGTGTATAGTGTGACGTTGATCGAAGCGGGCCATATGGCCCGCTTTTTGCTTGATAGAAGCGATGAGACTCGGTTAATACCGTTATACGTCAGTATATTGTCGAATTGGTACCCTTCGGGCTTGATGCGGAGAGGGCGCACTCTATAATGTCAAAATATTGCCACAGGGAGGCAGATGAGCATGATCGATCGTGCTGATATCAACAGCCTGCTGTCGCAGATGCGCACGATGCGCACCGATATGCAACAGGGCGTGGCACCGGTTGCCCGGCCGGATTTCAACACCCCGGGTATCAGCAAGACGGAGAGTACCGGTTTTGCCGATCTGTTGAAGAATGCGGTGGATAATGTCAATGCGCACCAGTCAGAAGCGTCCAAGTTGAGGACCGCTTATGAGCAGGGCGATCCATCGGTAGACCTGTCAGAAGTCATGATTCAAGCCCAGAAGGCGTCCGTCTCGTTCCAGGCGATGACTCAGGTACGTAATCGCCTGGTGTCCGCGTATGAAGATGTTATGAAGATGCCGATCTGAGGCATGTAACCGGTTAGGATTGAATGGATAATTCGGCAACACAGGTGAGTAGCAAAGGCAGTCTGATGTCCGGCTTCAACGGGTTGGGCATATTGCGTCAGCTCGGCCTGATGGTGGGCCTGGCTGCCAGCATTGCGATCGGTTTTGCCGTCGTGCTCTGGTCGCAAAAGCCGGATTATAACGTCCTGTTCTCCAACCTCAGCTTTGCCGATGCCAACGAAGTGATCGAGCAGCTGAGGCTGTTCAATGTCCCCTATAAATTCGATACCGATGGTCGTGCCATTCTGGTGCCGCAGGAGCATGTGCATCAGGCGCGCCTGAAACTTGCTTCCGAAGGCTTTACCAACGACAAGACGGTGGGTTTTGAGCTGCTGGAGCAGGAGCAGGGGCTGGGTACCAGTCAGTTCATGGAAAATGCTCGCTTCCGCCGTGGTCTGGAAGGTGAGCTGGCGCGCACGATCAGCAGCCTGTTGGCGGTGCGTGCGGCCCGGGTACATCTGGCGTTGCCCAAGGAGTCCGTCTTTGTGCGTGACCAGCGCAAGCCGCGTGCCTCGGTGTTCATCGAAATGTTTTCCGGCCGTACTCTGGAACGTGACCAGGTCGCGGCAATCGCCAATCTGGTCGCATCCAGCATTCCTGAGCTGGCGGTTGAAGATGTAACTGTTGTGGACCAGAAAGGACGCTTGCTCAATACCCGCGATCAGGATGAAGACGTTGTGCTGGCGGCCAAGCAGCTGGAATACACCCGCAAGATCGAACAGACGCTGGTCAACCGCATCAACAGTATTCTGCAGCCGGTGGTGGGGCTGGGCAACTTCCGGGCCGAGGTCTCTTCCGAGATCGACTTTACTGAAGTTGAACAGGCTGACGAGATCTACAACCCGGACCTGCCGGCCCTGCGCAGTGAAAAAACGATGGAAGAAAATCGGGCGTCCGGTGATCTCGCGCAAGGGGTTCCGGGAGCATTGTCCAATCAGCCGCCGGGGCCGAACTCCGTGCCGGAAGAGATGGCAGGCAATGCCGCTGCGAGCGGTCGGGCAGCCAACGGCTCCAGTCGCGAACAGGCGGTTCGTAACTATGAGCTGGATCGTACGCTGAGCTATACCCGTCATCAAACCGGCGTGGTCAAGCGCCTGAGCGTGGCGGTCGTGGTCGATGACGTGAACAGTATCAATGCCGAAACCGGTAACAGTGAGCGCGTGCCCTGGTCGGAAAACGAACTGCAGCGCTTGCAGATGCTGGTGCGCAATGCTGTCGGTTATTCCGCCGTGCGGGGTGACAGTGTCACGGTGATCAATTCGGCTTTCGTGGCGACCGAGCCGTTTGATACGGCAGACCCGGCTCTGTGGGAGCAGGACTGGTTCTGGGAAGTGATCAAGCAGGTGATGGCCGGGCTGTTTGTGCTGCTGCTGATTCTTGGCGTATTGCGTCCGATTCTGAAAAGTCTGGCGGATGCGGGCAAGCACAAGGAAATCACCACGTTGGGGCCGGCGGGCGAAATATCGGCCGACCTGGAAGGTCTTGAAGGCAGTGGCGTGGCCGACGACAAGGTAACCTTGGGTGGCAGCAGCGGCAACCGTGGCGTGCTGCCTACACCGAATGAAAGCTTTGATTATCAACTGAATGCCATCCGCAGCATGGTGGCGGAAGATCCGGAAAAAGTGGCACAGGCCGTGCGGCAATGGGTGATTGATCGTGACCGATGAAAGTGAACTCACCGAGATCCAGAAAGCGGCGATCCTGCTGATCAGCCTGGGTGAATCCGATGCGGCGGAAATTCTCAAGCATCTGGGACCCAAGGAAGTACAGCGGATCGGTGAAGCGATGACGCAGCTTGATAACATTCCGCAGTCCCGTGTGGAAGCGGTGGTCGCCGACTTCATGAACGTGGTCAGCGACCAGACCGGCATTGGCATCAACAACGACCGTTACATCCGGGCCATGCTCAATCAGGCACTGGGCGAAGAAAAGGCGAAGACCCTGATCGACCGCATCCTGTTCAGTACCAACACCTCGGGATTGGATACCCTGCGCTGGATGGACCCGCGCCAGGTGGCGGAAGCTCTGCGCTATGAGCACCCTCAGATTCAGGCGGTTGTCATCGCCTACCTTGATTCCGATCAGGCGGCCATTGTGCTGTCCTTTTTCGATGAGAAGTCGCGGCTGGAAATCCTGATGCGTATCGCGGCCCTGGATCGTATCCAGCCGCAGGCACTACAGGAGCTTAATGACATGTTCGAAACCCAGTTTACCGGCAGCAAGGCGAGCCAGTCCCGGACTCTTGGCGGCGTGCGTTCAGCCGCGAACATCATGAACTTCATGGAGTCGTCGCTGGAAGCTGAGCTGATGGAAGGGATCAAGGATAATGACGAAAGCCTGGCCAGTGAAATCTCCGATCTCATGTTCGTCTTCGAGAACCTCTCCGATGTGGATGATCGCGGTATTCAGGTCATCTTGCGTGAAGTGTCAACCGACAGCCTGGTGATGGCCCTGAAGGGCGCTGATACCTCGCTGCAGGAAAAGGTTTTCAAGAACATGTCCAAACGTGCGGCCGAGCTGCTGCGTGATGACCTTGAGGCCAAAGGACCCGTGCGTGTGTCCGAAGTTGAAGAGGCCCAAAAAGAGATTCTTACGGTGGCTCGACGATTGGCGGATGATGGCGAGATTATGCTGGGCGGTTCCGGTGAAGAGATGATTTGATGAAAAGCGATACTCCAGCCCGCATCCGCGCAGCCGAGGCTGGCCAAGTCGAGCGCTGGTTGCCGCCTGATGTGGGTGGCGAGGCGCGTGTGGTACAGGCGTTGGCGCGCAAGCAGCCAAGCCCGCTGGCCGAACTGGATGTGTCGGTCGTCGAAGAAGAGATATTTGCCGAAAAATTGACGCTGGCGCAATGGGAATCGATCTGTGAGGAAGCGCGTCAGGAAGGCTATGCCGAAGGGCTGGTGCAGGGGCAGGAACAGGGTCGCACAGATGGTCATGCTCAGGGACTGGCGCAAGGGTTGGCGGCCGGGCAGGCCGAAATCGAGGCGCGCCTGCAACAGCTGGATGGCTTGCTGCAGCAACTGCAGCAGCCGTTGGAACAGCAGCGTGAAGCCCTTGAGGATACGCTGATACGCCTGGTTGTCAGTCTGGCGGAGTCGGCCGTCAAGGCAGAGCTCAGTATCAATATCGAGCACCTGGCCCAAAGTGCGCGTGAGGCCCTGGCCCAGTTGCCTGAAGGTACCGGCGAAGTGGTGCTGAAAGTGCATCCCGACCAGCTGGTTGCACTGGCCCCACTGTTGAATACCGAAAAACTGGCCCTGGTCGGCGATGATACGCTTGCGGCCGGGGGCTGTCGGGTCGATAGCGGCAGCTGTCGGGTCGACTATCAAGTCGAGCAGCGTTTCCGCCAGGTCGCCGACCAGTTGCTGGCGCGCCTGATCAAGACTCCCGTCGATAGTGATGACGCATAATGGGTAGCGCTCATGCCGGATCTTGATCAGCGCCTCAAACGTTATCTCCAATGTGAATATGAGCCGCCACGGCCGGATGTCGAAGGCCGTGTTACACGCCTGATAGGCCTGACGCTGGAAGCGGTGGGGCTTAAGGTTGCTCTGGGGGATTACTGTCTGGTTTCCCTGCAAGGCAACGGCAGTGTTGAAGCCGAAGTGGTCGGCTTTTCCGGCGACCGCGTGTATCTGATGCCTCTCGACAGCGTCGATGGACTGTCGCCTGGCGCGGCGGTACGCCCGCGCGTAGGTGCCAGTCTGGTGCCGGTCGGTTTCGGTTTGCTCGGACGGGTCATTGACGGCATTGGTCGTCCGCTGGATGGCAAGGGGCCGCTCCGGCCTGACGATATGGTGACGCTGGCGGGTGAAACCATCAACCCGTTGCACCGCCACCCGATTGAACAGACTCTGGATGTCGGCGTACGTGCCATTAATGGCCTGCTGACGGTGGGGCGTGGGCAGCGTTTGGGTCTGTTTGCCGGCAGTGGCGTGGGCAAGTCGGTGCTGCTGGGCATGATGACCCGCTTCACCGAGGCGGAGATTACTGTCGTGGGCTTGATCGGTGAGCGTGGCCGTGAGGTGCGGGAGTTCATCGACCACAGCCTGGGCCCTGAAGGCATGGCGCGCTCAGTTGTGGTGGCGGCACCTGCAGATGATTCGCCGCTGATGCGCTTGCGAGCGGCGCAGCTGACCACGCGCATTGCCGAATATTTCCGTGCGCAGGGCAAGAATGTACTGCTGTTGATGGATTCGTTGACCCGTTATGCTCAGGCGCAGCGTGAGATCGCATTGGCGGTGGGTGAGCCCCCGGCCACCAAGGGCTATCCGCCCTCGGTGTTTGCCAAGTTGCCCAAGCTGGTCGAACGTGCCGGCAATGGCGAGACCGGTGGTGGTTCGATCACGGCGTTCTATACTGTGTTGACCGAAGGTGATGACCAGCAGGACCCGGTTGCCGATTCGGCGCGCGCCATTCTGGATGGGCATTTTGTGCTGTCACGTAGCCTGGCCGAGCAGGGTCATTATCCGGCACTGGATATTGAGGCATCAATCAGCCGTGCGATGCCGCAGATTGTGGATGAGAGCCAGCTGCACCTGGCCTTGCAGTTCAAGCGGCTTTACTCGCGCTACCAGCAGAATGCCGACTTGATTGCGGTAGGTGCGTATGCTCGCGGCAGTGACCCGGAAACGGATCGGGCGGTGGACATGTTGCCGGTGATCCGTGCCTATCTGCAGCAGGGCATGAATGAACCCATGCCGATCAAGCGCTGCATGCAGGAGCTGGCGATGCTGATGTCGGCGCCGCCGCAGCAGCCACAAAATGCAACGGCTCAGGGACAACCGCTGCGGCGCACGCCCTGACCAGAAGGATAGTGGAAAATGACCAAGCCCCGTTCCCAACGATTACAGGTAGTTCTTGCCGTCGCTGAACGCAAGCGTCAGGAAGCTGAACGCTTTCTGGCGGATGCACAGCGACGTGTCAATCAGGGCGAAAACGGTATCGTTCAGCTGCAGGGCTATCTGGGCGAATATCAACAGCAGTTTACCGCAACGGGACGTGAGGGTATCAGCATTCAGGATCTGCACGTACAGCAGGCGTTCATGCAGAAAATTACCCATACCATGCAGGAGCAGGAGCAGGCACTGCAGCAGGCACGTGATCAGGTGCAGCAGGTACAGGCCTACTGGCAGCAAACCTATGCGCGGCAGAAAGGTATAGAAAATCTGGTGCAAAAGGCGCAGAACGAAGAGTCACATGAGCGTGATCGCAAATTGCAGCAGGAAATAGACGAGCGCTCGCAACATGTCCGTCCGCGGTATATCTGAAACATTGGCACTTAAATTGCTTGTTCCTGTTGTTATCATTTGCAGGACTCTGCCATGGCCATCATCAAAACGGTTTCGAATTCACCACTGGCGCTGAATCTGGCGGTGCTTCCGGCTGCCTCCATGACGGCCACAGCTGGTGCTCCGATGCAACCGGGCGGTACTCCGGCTTCGGGTTTTCAACTCTTGTATCAGGGCTCATTGCAGGCGCAGGAGGGGCAACAGCCCGCGTCTGTTGACGGAAAGCCTTTGCCTCCCGAAGGCGAAGCCTTGCCGGAGGAGGCTGCATTGGTGGATGCGCAGGTCGAGCCGGGCGTTCAGCAGGCATCGGCTGAGCACCCAGCACCGTTGTTGGCAGACGGCCACTGGTCTTTGCCGGCACCCTCAATCAAAGGTATAGCGGCCGACGCTGATGGCAAACCGATTGTTCCTGCCGCCGCCACTGCGCCGCTACCGACTGATGAAGCCGCGCGTGCTGCAGGTGTGGCCACGCCGACACGGTCTGCAGGTACAGCAGCAGCCCCCGTCGTGACACCTCCGCCGTCACCCGCAAATGTGCTTCCGGCTCAGAATGATATTGCCGCTCAGATGGCTGCCAGCGTTCAGTCCTCGGCACTGACTCAAACCCAAAATGCAGCTCAAGTTCAGGCTCAGGCTCAGGCTACGTTGGCGGCTGCAGGCCATCGTGGCGAGGCGGTCCCTCCGATTGCAGTGCCTGCGGGCGGTACCGACAAACCGGGTAGTAACAATAAGCCGGGCACTCCTGCTCAAGTATTGCCTGCGACCTCGGCTGCGAGCCCCGGTAGCGCAACAGTCTCGGCCGCTGAGCTGGACGCGTCTCTGAAGGCAGGTACGGCGGCGGCCGGTGTTTCTGACACTGCAGGGGCGAGCGGAGTTGCTGTCGCAGCATCCAGTGTGTCGACAACGGGTGTTGCGGCGGGAACTACGGGAGTGATGCCGCAGACGAGTGAGGGCGTAAGTACGGTGGCAATGGCTGCATCTGCAGCCCCTGCGGCGAGTACCGTGGCTGGTGATTCACCGTCGGTTGGTACACCGGCAGGGCTGCCGGCTCCCTCTGTCGAAGCGTCTAAAGCGGGCGCAGTGGATATGGATGCGGTGCGTGGTACGCTGGCTGCAGCGGATAAAGCGGCAGCTGAGGTTACGGTTGTCCGTGAGGGAGCTACGGCTTCATTGCCCACGCGTCCTGATAGTGGTGTGCCACGCCCTGCGATGGAGGGGGCTGCAGGCAATGCACGCATGGAGGGTGGTGCTCAGGCCGTGCAGGCCATTGCAGCAGCCACGACAGAAGGGGGCGATACATCTTCCGATACCGGTCAGCAGCAGCGGCAGGATGGCCAGCAGGCCTCGTTGTCCAATAGCGCGTCATCGCGCCCGCTTTCCGGGACGGCTCCGGCCGC
Source organism: Marinobacterium halophilum (assembly GCF_003014615.1). Taxonomy (GTDB): domain Bacteria; phylum Pseudomonadota; class Gammaproteobacteria; order Pseudomonadales; family Balneatricaceae; genus Marinobacterium; species Marinobacterium halophilum. The sequence continues at coordinate 52,276 of NZ_PYGI01000018.1, forward strand.
GTCACCGGCCGCATTTGCCTTGCAGCAGCAGCTGGCTGAGCCGCGCTGGAGTCAACAACTGGGTGAACGTGCTGTCATGATGGCGCAACACGGTCCGCGTGTAGCGCATATCCAGCTGGATCCGCCGGAGCTGGGAGCGATGCAGATTCGTATCCATATGCAGGGAGCGGATCAGGTCAGCGTCAGCTTTACCAGTGCGCACCCAATGGTTCGCGATGCGCTGGAGCAGCAGATGCCCAGATTACGTGAGATGTTCGCCGATCAGGGCCTGAATCTACAGGACTCCTCGGTTGCGGATGAGGCGCGTCAGCAGGGCTCGGATCAGCGCGAGCGCGCCGATGAACAGGGGCGTGCCGGGCACTATGCCGGAACGGCAGACGGCAATGCATCCGAGGCTCCGGCCGCCGCCATCGCGTTGGGTCTGGTGGACTACTACGCCTGAGGCTTCAGCCCCAAAAGCAGTGTGGTATATTAGTCGCTTGATCGGCATATACGCGATAACCGGTGGAGGCACGAATGGCGACCAATGACGCGGCTGAAAACAGCCCTGCGGATGGTGGTAAGGGATCCAAGAAAAAACTGATTATCATGCTGGTACTGGGGGCTGTTCTGCTGCTTGGGGGCGGTGCAGCCGGTACTTTCTTTCTGTTGTCCTCCGATGAGGTGGCTGTGGAGGCTGCTGCGGCTGCGCCACAGGTGCAGCAAGAGGCGATCTATACCAAAGTCCGTACGCTGGAAGGCAAACCTTCATTTGTGGTGACGCTGCAATCGGCTGATGACAAGCGGCATTACATGCAGGCCTTTGTCGAGGCGAAAAGCCGTAATCCTCTGGTGGATGAGGCCCTTCAGTTGCATATGCCGCTGATTGTTGCACGCTTGAATGCGCTGTTTGGTACCCAGTCGTTCGAAGACTTGCAAAGCCTTGAAGGCAAGAAGGCACTGCGTAATGAAGCAACACTGCTGGTGCAGTCGATCATGCAGGACAAGCTCGGCGAACCGGGTGTTGAAACCATTCTCTTTACCAACTTTGTCATGCAGTAGGATGAACTAGATGTCGGTCAAGGATCTGCTCTCCCAGGACGAGATCGATGCGCTGCTCCATGGCGTTGATGATGGTGACGTCGAAACCGATGATGACGCGGATGCGGAGTCGGAAGGCGGCATACAGACCTATGACTTGGCCAGTCATGAGCGTATTGTGCGTGGGCGCATGCCCACGCTGGAAATGATCAATGAGCGTTTTGCCCGGCATACCCGCATCAGCCTGTTCAATTTGCTGCGTCGCACTGCTGACGTCACCGTAGGCGGCATCCAGGTGATGAAGTACGGTGACTACATCCACACCCTGTACGTGCCAACCAGCATGAGTCTGGTCAAGGCGCACCCGTTACGCGGTACGGCACTGTTTATCATGGATGCGCGCCTGGTATTCCGGCTGGTTGACCAATTCTTTGGTGGCGATGGCCGACATGCCAAAATCGAAGGGCGGGAGTTCACACCGACCGAGACGCGGATCGTACACAAGACCTTGCAGCAGTTGTTTCATGACCTTGAAGAGGCCTGGCGTCCGGTGCATCCGTTGAGCTTCGAGCATGTTGGCCACGAAGTGAACCCGGCCATGGCCAATGCGGTCAACCCGACTGAGGTAGTGGTGGTCAGTACATTCCAGATCGATCTTGAGGGTGGCACCGGCGAGCTGCATGTCACCATGCCCTATTCGATGCTGGAGCCGGTGCGTGATCAGTTGCTGTCGGGTGTACAGACTACCGAAGAACAGAAGGATGAACGCTGGCTGGGTGCCTTGCGCCGTGACATCATCATGGCCACCCTGGAGCTGGACCTGCGTGTGGCTGAGCGGGAGTTGACCCTGCGTGACATCATGGAGTTCGAGGCGGGTGACATCATCCCGATCGAGCTGTCTGACAGCCTGCAGCTCAACGCCAATGGCGTACCGCTGTTCAACTGCCAGCTCGGTACCTCGCGTGGCAATATGGCGGTGAAAATCAAGGATATCATCAAGCGACCGGGTTCCGACTGAGCCGGCCTGCGGAGAGAGCAACGTGAGTAACGAAAACAACAACCAGGACCAGCAGGCGATGGCCGATGAGTGGGCCGCCGCACTGGAAGAGCAGACAGCGGATGCAGGTTTTGACGCCGACTCGCTGCTGAATGATGTACAGGCCCAGTCGGCCAGCGCGGCACAGGGTGTCGAACTGGATGAGCTGAAGGATGATTCGATACCGGTCTCCGACCCCAAGCTCGATGTGATTCTGGATATTCCGGTGACATTGACCATGGAAGTGGGGGGCACTGAAATTGCGATCCGCAACCTGCTGCAGTTGAGCCAGGGCTCGGTGATCGAGCTTGACCGGGTGGCGGGTGAGCCATTGGATGTAAAGGTAAACGGCACCTTGATCGCTCATGGTGAGGTGGTGGTCGTCAATGACCGCTACGGCATCCGACTGACGGATGTTATCAGCCCGCAGGAACGCATCCGGCGGTTGAAATGAAGTGGCTGAGTAGCGCCCTGCTGCTGCCGTTGATGGCGCATGCAGGTGAAATACCGGTCGCTCCACGCGCCGAAATGCCTGATCCATTGTCCTGGGGCAGTTTGCTGCAATTGGGGCTGGGACTGGCGCTGGTTGTCGGCCTGATTTTACTGCTGGGCTGGCTGGTGCGACGGGTCAATGGCGCCTCGGCATCCGGCCAGGGCATGAAAGTGCTGGCGGCCCTGCCGTTGGGGCAGCGTGAGCGGGCGGTCCTGGTGCAGGTGGGGCAGGAGCAGCTGTTGCTGGGAGTCGCTCCCGGTCGGGTCAGCTTGCTGAAGCACTTTGATGCACCGGTGGTGGACTCCGAGGCCGTGCGTGGCAGCATGTTTGCCGAGCGTCTGCAGCAGGCGATCGGGCGCGGAGGTCCGCAGTGAGGTTGATGGCTCTGCTTGCGCTTCTACTGTTTCCTGTTGCGCCATTGCTGGCTGCGGATACCGGTATTCCGGCGGTGACGCTGGTCACCGGCGAAGACGGCACAACCAATTACAGCGTCACTATTCAGATACTGGCGCTGATGACATTGATGACGTTCCTGCCGGCGATGCTGATGATGATGACGTCGTTCGCCCGCATTATTATCGTCTTTGCCATTTTGCGTCAGGCACTCGGCCTGCAGCAGACGCCGTCCAATCAGATTGTTATCGGTCTGTCCCTGTTTCTGACCCTGTTCATCATGTCGCCGGTACTGGACGAGGTCAATGCCCGTGCCGTGCAGCCCTATATTGCTGAAGAGATGACCCCGCTGGAGGCGTTCAAGGCCGCGGGAGAGCCGTTCCACGACTTCATGTTGCGGCAAACGCGGGAAAGCGATTTGAATCTGTTCATGCGCATTTCCAATACGCCACCCATCGAACGCGCAGAGGAACTTCCCTTTACTATACTGATCCCGGCATTCGTGATCAGTGAACTGAAAACGGCGTTCCAGATCGGTTTCATGCTGTTCATTCCATTTCTGGTGATCGACCTGGTGGTGGCCAGTGTGTTGATGGCGATGGGTATGATGATGCTGTCGCCGGTGATCATTTCGTTGCCGTTCAAAATTATGCTGTTCGTGCTGGTGGATGGTTGGGCAATGGTGGTCGGCATGCTGGCGGCCAGCTTCGGCATTTAGGAGGGTAGATGGATCCGGGATTAACGCTCGACCTCTTTGGCCAGGCACTGTGGCTGGTGGTGATCATTGTTGCCGTAATTGTGGGACCGGCACTGGCGGTTGGCCTGATCATTTCCGTATTTCAGGCCGCAACCCAGATCAACGAGCAGACGTTGAGCTTTCTGCCGCGTCTGATTGTGACCTTGCTGGCGCTCATGTGGGCCGGGCCCTGGATCGTGACCAAAATTTCGGATCTCTTCAATTTCCTGTTCCTCAATATCCCGCGTTTGATCTCATAGGCTGGTCATGGAACTGAGCCTGCTGCAGATTGAACACTGGGTAAACGGCTTTCTTTGGCCGTTGTTTCGCGTGATGTCCTTTTTCATGGCGATGCCGATCATCGGAACCCAGATGTTGCCGGTGCGACTGCGTTTGGGGTTGGCACTTGCGGTTACGGTACTGCTGGTGCCGGTGTTGCCGCCGATGCCCGAGTTTGATGCCTTGTCATTGAAGAACTGGATCGTGGTGGCGCAGCAGGTGCTGATTGGCAGTCTGCTCGGCTTTTCCGCCAATATCCTGCTGCAGAGTTTTGTCGTCGGCGGGCAGCTGATGGCGATGCAGATGGGTCTTGGCTTCGCCTCCATGACGGACCCGGCCAACGGTGTCAGTGTGGTGATCGTGGCACAGATCTACCTGATGCTGGTGATGCTGCTGTTTCTGGGGATGGATGGTCATTTGGTCCTGATCGAGATTCTGGCGCAGAGTTTTCATGTGTTGCCGGTCGGGGCCGGCAGTGTCAGTCAGGCCACGCTTTGGCATATGGCCCTGTCGGGCGGCTGGCTGTTCATGGCGGCCCTGCTGATGGCGCTGCCGGCGGTGACCGCGTTGCTGGTGATCAACTTTGCTTTTGGCATCATGACCAAGGCGGCACCCCAGCTGAACATCTTTGCCATCGGGTTTCCGTTTACCATGCTGATGGGGATCGTGATCGTTTGGCTCAGTTTGTCCGGTTTTTTCAGCCACTATCAGGTGTTTGCTGCCGAGGCGCTGGGTAATATCGCCGGTTTGCTGACAGTGGAGGGGCCGGGTGGCTGAAGAAACGGGTCAGGAAAAAACCGAAGAGCCCACGAGCAAGCGTCTCAATGACGCACGCGAAAAGGGCGATATCCCCCGGTCACGTGAGCTGTCGGCGACGGTCCTGTTGCTGGCTGCTGCCGCCTCGGCCATCCTTTTTGGCAGCACCGTGGCCAGTACGATGCTGGGGATCATGGTCGACAACTTTGCCCTCGATCGGCGTGATATCTTTGATCCGGCACGGATGTTCAGTCATCTGGGAGAGGCTCTATATGCCGGTTTCTTCAGTCTCTGGGGGTTCTATCTGCTGACATTGCTGGCTGCACTGCTCAGTCCGATTGCGCTGGGAGGGTGGAATTTCAGTGGTCAGGCGGTTCAGCCCAAGGGCAGTCGGCTCAACCCGCTGAGCGGACTGAAGCGGATGTTTTCGCTTAAGGCGTTGATCGAGCTGGCCAAGGCGTTGGCCAAGTTTTTGCTGGTTGGCTCCTTTGCCATCATGGTGTTGTGGCTGGATCGCCCCGACCTGGAGGCGTTGGCTCATGAGGCCGTCGAATCGGCGATTGCGCACTCGTTGCAAATCCTGGGCTGGTCCTTTCTGGTGATGAGTCTGTCATTGATCATCATCTCGCTTATTGATGTGCCGTTTCAGCTGTATGACTACAACAAGAAGCTGAAAATGACGCTGCAGGAGGTCAAGGACGAGATGAAGAACACCGAGGGCAAGCCCGAGGTGAAGGGGCGTATCCGTCAGCTGCAGCGGGAAATTTCCCAACGTAAAATGATGTCGGCGGTACCTGAAGCCGATGTGGTTATTACCAACCCGACCCACTATGCGGTGGCGCTCAAATATGATCAGCAGGGCGGGGGCGCGCCGCGCGTGGTGGCCAAGGGCGCTGACTTTGTTGCCCTCAAGATCCGTGAGATCGCTCAGGCACATGATGTGCCGCTGCTGTCGGCTCCTCCCCTGGCGCGTGCGTTGTATCATGCGGCTGAAATCGATGACGAGATTCCAGCCGGTTTGTACCAGTCGGTTGCGCAGGTATTGGCCTATGTCTATCAGCTCAAGCGTTATCGGCAGCGCCTTGAAGAGGCTCCGGCCCCGCTCAAGGATGATGATCTGGATATCCCCGAGGAATTCCGTCAAGATCCACCGGATTAATTGGCGGGCTTCTTGCATGCTTTATATTTAGGCGCGTGTAATTGTCAAAAAAACATCAGCTACGCCGTTTTTACTATTGATCCCCACATTTTTAAGCGGGTCATTCCCATATTTATTGTTTTTTTGACACCTTGGAGGGAGCGTGGAGCGCGAAGTCATCCTGAATAATGTTCGTGGCCTGACACAGGGGAACGTGGGCATTCCCCTGTTGCTGCTGGTTATTCTGGCCATGGTTACTTTGCCCATGCCACCCTTCCTGCTCGACGTTTTCTTCACGTTCAATATCGCGCTGTCGATTGTAGTGCTTCTGGTCAGTATCTACGCCCTGCGGCCGCTGGATTTTGCTGTATTCCCGACGATTCTATTGACGGCAACGCTGTTGCGGCTGGCGTTGAACGTTGCCTCGACACGCGTGGTGTTGCTCTTTGGTCATGAAGGGGGCGATGCGGCCGGTAAGGTCATCGAGGCGTTCGGCGACGTTGTAGTGGGTGGCAACTACGTGGTCGGTATCGTTGTGTTCATGATCCTGGTGATCATCAACTTTGTGGTCGTGACCAAGGGTGCCGGGCGTATTTCCGAAGTCAGCGCCCGCTTCACGCTGGATGCGATGCCGGGTAAGCAGATGGCCATTGATGCTGACCTTAATGCCGGCCTGATCAATCAGGACGAGGCACGCGATCGGCGTCGCGAAGTCACGCAGGAGGCGGATTTCTACGGCTCCATGGACGGTGCATCCAAGTTCGTGCGCGGTGATGCCGTGGCCGGCATCATGATTCTGGTGATCAACCTGCTGGGTGGCCTGGGTATCGGCATGGTGCAGCATGACCTGAGCTTCAGCCTGGCGCTGGAATACTATTCCCTGCTGACCATTGGTGATGGTCTGGTCGCACAGATTCCGTCGCTATTGCTGTCGACGGCGGCAGCAGTCATGGTGACCCGTGCGAACTCATCTGAAGCGATGGGGGCGCAGGTATTTCGCCAGATGTTTGCCGCGCCGCGTGCACTGAGCGTGGCAGCTGTCATACTGTTTGTGATGGGCATTGTGCCGGGTATGCCGCATGTGGCATTCATTAGCCTGGCGCTGTGTGCCGGTGGTGCTGCCTGGTGGATCCACCGTGAAGAGCAGCGCAAGGTTGCAGTGGCGGCAGAACAGGCCGATGCTGCAGCGGAGCCTGAAACCAGGCCCAGCGAAGATAATCGCGAGCTGGGCTGGGATGATGTGATGCCAGTGGACATGATCGGCCTGGAAGTGGGCTATCGCCTTATTCCGATGGTCGACAAGATGCAGGGCGGTCAACTGTTGGGGCGGATCAAGGGGGTGCGCAAGAAACTATCCCAGGATCTGGGCTTTCTGGTGCCGTCGGTGCATATTCGCGACAACCTTGACCTGTTGCCCGGAGCATATCGCATTACCCTGATGGGGGTGATTGCCGGTGAAGCGGAAATCTATCCGGATCGGGAATTGGCAATCAACCCGGGGCAGGTATTCGGGGATCTGAACGGGATTAACGTCAGGGACCCGGCCTTTGGTCTGGAAGCGGTCTGGATCGAGAAGAACCACAAGGAACATGCGCAGACACTGGGTTACACCGTCGTCGATGCCAGTACTGTGGTTGCCACGCACATCAATCAGGTGTTGCAGATGCACGCGCATGAACTGCTTGGTCATGAGGAAGTGCAGCAGTTGCTGGACCTTCTGACCAAGTCTTCACCGAAACTGGTGGAGGAGTTGGTACCGAAGAAATTGTCGATCAGTGCGCTGTTGAAGGTATTGCAGAATCTGCTGATGGAGCAGGTGCCGCTGAAGGACTTCCGTTCCATCGCCGAAGCGTTGGCCGAAGCGGTGCAACGTACGCAGGACCCACTGGCGCTAACGGCAGCGGTTCGGGTGGCAATTTCACGTCTGATTGTACAGACCATCAATGGTTCCGAAGCGGAACTGGCGGTGATTACCCTGGAGCCGTCGCTGGAACAGATGCTGCTGGGGTCCATGCAGCAGGGGCAGGCGGATGCCGGTCTGGCACTGGAGCCGGGTATGGCCGAGCGTCTGCAGCGTTCATTGGCAGACGCGGCTCAGCGTCAGGAGATGGCCGGCAAACCGTCGGTATTACTGGTTGCTGCGCCAGTGCGGCCATTGATGGCGAAATTTGTCCGTTATGGTGAACACCAGATTCATGTACTCTCCTATCAGGAGATCCCGGAAAACAAGAAAGTCACCATCGTCGCCACAGTTGGTGGGCAAAATGGCTAGGGTTTGGCGACAGGCGGCCGATAAGGGAAGGATATGAAAGTAAAACGTATCTTTGCACCGGATATGCGTCAGGCCATGCGTCGGGTTCGAGAAGAGATCGGACCGGATGCGGTGATCATCTCCAACCACCGGGTAGCCGGTGGTGTTGAAGTTGTCGCGGCGCGTGAGGATGAATATGAGGCGGCCCAGGCCGAGCTCAAGCGTAGCCGTGCCGCGCGTGCACCGACAGAGCGCCGGGAAGAGCAGATTCGTATCCTGACGGGCGCGCATTCGCACCAGTCTGAACAGGCCAGCCGTAATGCGGCGCTGGAAGAAGAACTGAACAAGACGCGGGCACGCATTGCCGAGGCCAGTCAGCGCATGGCTGAGCCCGAGGTGCGAGCAGATCGCAACGTCAATCGACAAATCAACGATGAAGATGACGAGGATTTGCGCTCCATTCTTGAGTCGTTGAAGGCGCGTAATCGTCGCCGCGATGCGAGAGCGCCGGAGACCTCCTCCGTACCCGAAATTGACCCTCCCCGCGCACCGCGATCACCGCCACGGCGAGAACCGGCGTTTCAGCCGGAGCCGCTGCCGATCGAGGAAGATCCGGCACTGCGCAGCATGCAGCAGGAGATTCAGGAGCTGCGTCAGATGTTGCAGCAGAGCAGTGTGCGAGAACCGGTCGTTGCTCGGCCGGCTGCGCCGGTAGAGCCTGCAGCGCGTCATGTTCAGGTTGCGCGCCACTTGCAGCAGCTGGGGTTGGGCTCGTCGCTGGTGCGTCAACTGATGAGCGGCGTCGAGCCTGAACTGGCGTCTGACAAAGCCTGGCGTAATGCACTGGCACGGCTGGCTGACGCTCTGCCGGTCCTGGGTGAAGAGTTGGTCGAGCGTGGCGGCATGATCGTGTTTGTAGGTCCTACCGGGGTTGGCAAAACGACAACGATCGGCAAGTTGGCAGCCCGTCATGTATTACAACATGGCAGCTCCAGCGTTGCTCTGGTCACCACCGACTGCTTCCGTATCGCTGCACATGAACAGCTGAAAACCTTCGGGCGTATTCTTGATGTACCCGTACGTGTCGTCGATGAGACTCATAGCCTGGAAGAGGTGTTGCAAAGTCTCAGAAACAAGCGGCTGGTGCTGATCGATACGGCCGGTATGAATGCGTCGGACCCGCAAGGGCAGTTGCAGATGCAAATGTTGTCCGGGGTCACGCTCAGATTGAAAAAACTGCTGGTACTATCATGCTCCAGTCAGCTGCAGTTGATGCGCAATGCGTATGACAACTACTCCGAGCTGGGGTTGCAGGGGTGTGTGTTGAGCAAAACGGACGAGTCCGGCAGTCTGGGCGAGGCGCTGACGCTGGTGGTCGAAAAGCAATTGCCGATCGCCTACGTCACTGATGGGCAGAAAATACCTGATGATATCGGTATTGCCCAACGCAATGATTTGGTCAGCCGTACCGTTGTCATCGCTCAGCGCAGTGCGCAGCAATCGGATGACGGGTTTGACGACTCGACATTCCGGACGGGCTAAGGAGTAGTTGATGAAACAGACCCATCCCGTGAAAGTGATTGCCGTGACCGGTGGCAAGGGCGGTGTCGGTAAAACCAATGTGTCGGTCAATCTGGCGACCGCACTGGGCGAAATGGGGCGCAGAGTGGTGCTCATGGATGCTGACCTGGGGCTGGCGAATGTCGATGTGATGCTGGGGCTGCGTGCCAAGCAGAACATCTCCGACGTACTGTCGGGGCAATGCTCATTGCGTGAAGTGATGGTGCCGGCAGGAGACAACTTCTGGATTGTGCCCGCAGCGTCGGGGACCCAGGAAATGACCGCACTGAGTGCACATGAGCATGCTGAACTGATTCATGCATTCAATGACATCGCCGATGATCTGGACGTATTGGTAATTGATACGGCCGCCGGTATTTCCGACTCGGTAGTCAGTTTTGTGCGGGCGGCGCAGGAAGTGCTGGTGGTCGTCTGCGATGAGCCTACATCGATTACCGATGCCTATGCGCTGATTAAGCTGCTGAACCGGGATTATCATATGACCCGGTTTCGTGTCTTGGCGAACATGGTTCGGACCGATACGGAGGGGCGCAGCATGTTCAATAAACTGTTGACGGTTACCGACAGATTTCTTGACGTGACGCTTCAATACGTTGGCTCAATACCTTATGATGAATCGGTTCGCAAAGCCGTACAAAAACAAAGGGCTGTACTCAAGGCCTTTCCTCAGGAAAGGGCTTCCCTTGCCTTTCGTCAGCTGGCCAACAAGGTTGATGGCTGGCCGGTCAGTTCCAGTCCCAGGGGGCACCTGGAATTCTTTGTTGAACGGCTCGTGCAAGGCGCGCGCCTACCTTGAAAGAAGCGTATATGTACAACGTAGTGGAGTTTAGGTCAGGCCAGGAGTTGATTCATGAGTATGCCCCGCTCGTACGGCGCATAGCTCATCACCTGATGGCGCGGCTACCGAGCCATGTTGTACTGGATGATCTTATTCAGGCCGGCATGATGGGACTACTGGAAGCAGCCAGCCGTTATGATGCCGGCAAGGGAGCCAGTTTTGAAACCTACGCCGGTATCCGCATCCGTGGTGCCATTATTGATGAGGTGCGCAGGGGAGACTGGACACCGCGTTCGGTACACCGCAATGCACGCCGTGTCAGTGGTGCCATGGCCGAGGTGGAGCAGCGTACAGGGCGCGATGCCTCTGACGCCGAGGTGGCTGCCGAGCTCGGGATAGGGGTCGCCGAATATCATGGCTTGTTACAGGATTCGGTAGACAGTCGACTGTTCAGCTATGATCAGCTGACAGACATGAGCGAGGATACTCCCGCCGAGCAGTTTATCGCTGCCGAGCCGGACCCCGGGCATGAGCTGGAAAGTGATGTGTTCAAACAGGCACTGATACGTGCGATCGGTGCTTTGCCTGAGCGTGAACGGCTGGTGCTGTCGTTGTATTATGACGAAGAGCTGAACCTCAAGGAAATTGGTCAGGTATTGGGCGTCAGCGAGTCCAGAGTTAGCCAGATCCACAGCCAGGCAGCACTACGGCTTAGGGGACGGTTGCGGGACTGGCGCTGAATATCTGACCTGCTTGCAGGGTATCGCTTAGAGGTGTTTTCTGAATTGGGAGAAGTGTCTTGAAAAAAGACATCAAAATACTTGTTGTAGACGATTTTTCTACGATGAGACGCATCATTAAAAACCTGCTGCGCGACCTTGGGTTCACCAATGTTGACGAAGCGGACGATGGTAAAACCGCATTGCCGATCCTGAAACAGGGCCATGTGGATTTCCTGATTACCGACTGGAACATGCCTGAAATGACCGGCATCGACCTGCTGAAGACCGTACGTGCAGATCCGTCTTTGGTGCATATTCCGGTATTGATGGTCACCGCAGAAGCGAAGCGTGAGCAGATCATTGCGGCAGCTCAGGCCGGTGTTAACGGCTATGTCGTAAAACCGTTTACCGCTGCAGTACTTAAGGAAAAGATCGATAAGATCTTTGAACGCATCGAGGGCTAACAGCGTTAGCGGGGAGTTTTGATGGCAGCGCAAACAGCCAGCAAAGTAGATTTCAACGGCTTCGACGAGTTCTTACGTGACCGTGCTCAGGCACTGGTTGCAGAACTCGAGGCCGGTAACTTGCCTGAGGCGATGGGGCTGATTAACGAGCTTCAGTTTGCTCGTCACCAGGTGTTTTACAACGAAGTGGGTCATTTGACCCGCGGTCTACATGAGGCGATAAAAGCGTTTTCCATCGATATGGGCGACCATATGCCAGCGGCAGGCGGTGATGTGGCCGACGGTTTTGGTGATGCGTCTGATCGATTGAGTTATGTTATCGAGCTGACGGAAAAAAATTCCCATGACACCATGGATCGGGTCGATCGTTCACTGAGCCTGGTCGACAAGCTGGACCAGCAGAGCGAGCGTTTCAAGGAACTGCTGCTGTTGGTTGGTCAGCTGGAAGATGAATTCAGCGCCCTCGATGGGGTTTACGACCGCACCTGCGATTTGAAAAACCAGTCGGAAATGACCATTGCCGAGCTGCGTACGACCCTGACCGACATTCTGGTATCCCAGAGTGTGCAGGATATTACCGGCCAGCTGATCCGGCGCGTAATCACGTTGGTGACGCAGGTGGAAGGCCAGCTGGTCAAGTTGATGGATATGGCCGCCAAGGTCGAGCGTCTTAGCAGTCTGGAAGGTGTTGCCGGGTCAATGGCTACACCCCAGACAGAAGCACCAGCGACGACTACCCCGGCTGCGGACAAGAAAGTGGACCCTATTAAGGCGGAAGGCCCCCAGCTGCCCAAGGGTAACCAGGATGTGCTGTGTGATCAGGACGGTGTTGACGACCTGCTTTCCAGTCTGGGATTTTGATAGGAGTTCCCCATGAGTTTGGATGTCGATCAGGAAATTCTGGAAGACTTTCTCGTTGAGGCGGGAGAGATATTGGAGCAGCTGTCCGAACAGCTTGTGGATCTTGAGCAGCGTCCGGGCGACAAGGATCTGCTGAACGCTATTTTCCGTGGGTTTCACACGGTTAAAGGCGGTGCCGGTTTTCTGCAGTTGGATGCAATGGTGGGCTGCTGTCACAAAGCTGAAAACCTTTTCGACCTGCTGCGTAACGGCGAGCTAAGCATCAGCTCAGAGCTGATGGATGTTGTGTTGCAGGCCCTGGACGCAGTCAATGCCATGTTTGAAGCGGTTCGTGCCGGTGAAGAGCCTCGGCATGCACCAGATGCATTGCTGCAGGCGCTGGCCAACTTTGCCGAAGGTGGAGCACCTGTTGCCCCTCCTGTGCCTGCAGCCCCGGCCCCCGCTGTGTCACCTGTCGCCAAAGCAGTACCTCAGGCATCGCCACTGAACCCCAATACACCGGCTGATGACTTTGAACAGCTGTTGGGTGACCTGGCTGGGAGTCATGAGCAGACTGCACCGGCCACTACGGCAGGCAGCGCTGGCAGCAATGATGAACTGATTACCGAAGACGAATTCGAAGCCTTGCTTGACGAGCTGCACGGGCAAGGCAAGGGGCCCAGTTTGGCCTCAAATCCTGCTGATGAAGCGCCTCAGGGGTCCAGTACCGGCGACCTGATTACTGACGACGAATTTGAAGCCTTGCTTGACGAATTGCAGTCGACTGGACAGGGTGCGTTTGCGTATCTGGAAGAGGGTGGGGCGCACGAAGCGGCCGCTCCCCCGCCTGTCGCGGCAACGTCCGCGCCTGTTGTTGAGGCGACTCCCGTACCTGCGATGAAAACTGAGCCATCACCTGCGGTGGTAACCGCAGTGCCGGTTGTGGAAGAAATCAAAAAACCGTCGACGTCGAAGCCTGCCGCCGAAAGCAATGTGCGTGTTGATACGCGCTTGCTGGACAAGATCATGAACATGGTCGGTGAACTGGTACTGGTACGCAATCGACTGGTGCGTCTGGGGGGGGAACGTGAAGACGAAGAAATGACCAAGGCGGTCGGTACACTGGATATGGTGACCGCCGACCTGCAGACGTCGGTCATGAAGACCCGCATGCAACCGGTGAAAAAGGTATTTGGCCGCTTCCCTCGCCTGATTCGTGACCTGTCGCGTAATCTTAAGAAAGAAGTGCGTCTGGAATTGCGTGGTGAAGAGACCGACCTGGACAAAAACCTGGTTGAAGCGCTTGCCGACCCGTTGATCCACTTGGTGCGCAATTCTGTTGACCATGGTATTGAATCTCCCGAAGACCGTGCCCGTGTTGGCAAGGCACGTGAAGGCCATGTGTTGTTGTCCGCAGAGCAGGAAGGTGATCATATTCTGCTGATTATTCAGGATGATGGTGCCGGTATGGACCCTGAAATCCTGCGTAATCTGGCAGTAAAGCGCGGCATGATGGATGTGGAAGCCGCGCGTCGTCTCACCGATCAGGAATGTTTCAATCTGATCTTCCAGGCGGGCTTTTCGACCAAAACCGAGGTTTCCGATGTGTCGGGGCGCGGTGTTGGCATGGATGTGGTCAAAACCAAGATCACGCAGCTTAACGGCACGCTCAGCATCGACTCGATTCTGGGGCAGGGTACACGGATCGCGATCCAGGTTCCGCTCACACTGGCGATCATGCCGACCTTGATGGTGATGCTTGAAGGGCAGGCGTTTGCGCTGCCATTGGTCAACGTTAACGAGATCTTCAACCTGGACTTGACCAAAACCAATATCGTGGATGGTCAGCAGGTCATTATTGTCCGTGACCAGGCCTTGCCCCTCTTTCACCTGAAGCGCTGGCTCGTCCATGGACAGGCGGGTGCTGCGTTGCCGGCTCAGGGCCATGTCGTGATCGTCAGTGTCGGGACTACGCGGGTCGGTTTCGTCGTCGACCAACTGGTGGGTCAGGAAGAGGTCGTGATCAAGCCGTTGGGCAGTGTACTGCACGGTACACCAGGGCTTTCGGGTGCGACAATTACGGGTGATGGTCGTATCGCCTTGATTATCGACATACCCAATTTGCTCAAACGCTACGCATCGACCTGAAACGGCAGGCGTATATAAGGAATATTTATGCCGGTTAAAGTACTGATTGTCGACGATTCGGGGTTCTTTCGTCACCGCATCGAGGAAATGCTGCGCGATGATGCCCGGTTGGAGGTGGTTGGGACCGCCGTCAACGGCAAGGAAGCCGTCGAACAGGTCAAGCGGCTGAAGCCGGATGTCGTCACCATGGATGTGGAAATGCCGCAGATGAATGGCATTGAAGCGGTCCGTATCATCATGCGTGAAGCCCCGACCAACGTGCTGATGCTGTCTTCACTTACCCATGAAGGTGCGCGGGTCACGCTGCAGGCACTGGAAGCCGGTGCGGCTGATTATCTGCCCAAGGATATCCGGGCCTGGATGGACAAAACCAGCGGCGTGCGTTCCCAGCTGATCGACCGTCTGGTCGCGCTGGGTCGTACACGGCGTTTTCAGCGCAGCAGTGCGCTGGATCGATCCTACCCTGGACGAGGGGACAAGACCGGTACAACCATGGTTTTCCGTCCGGACGATCCGACACCGGTGCGCCGGCCGAGGGCGACTGAGCGCGCTGCGGTACCTAATGCATCGACCACGGACGTGCGCCGTCCATTGCCACCGGTTACTCGACCGCCTGCCGCTGCAGATACACCGACGACGCCTGCGTCTCGGGTGCAGTTTCCGAATTGCAAACTCGTGGTCATTGGCGCTTCAACCGGTGGGCCAGCGGCATTGCAGAAAGTGCTGATGGCACTCCCGGCCAACTACCCCTATCCGATTCTGCTTATCCAGCACATGCCCAAGACATTCACTCAGGTGTTTGCCGAACGACTTAATCAGCAGTGCCAGATCAGCGTCAAGGAAGCTGAAGACGGTGATCGTTTACAGCCCGGCCGTGCGCTGTTGGCACCAGGCGGGCTGCAAATGATGATCGACCCGCGGCAGAAAGACCGGGTGCGCATCCTTGCCGGTGACGAGCGTTTGACCTATAAGCCCAGCGTTGATGTGAGCTATGCATCTGCAGCCAAGACCTATGGCAGTCAGGTACTTGGCGTCATTCTGACCGGCATGGGAGCTGATGGCTGTGATGGCGCGCGTCTGTTGAAGCAGGCGGGTGCGACCATATGGGCGCAAAATCGTGACAGCTGCACGATCTACGGTATGCCCCAGGCCGTGGTGAATGCAGGTCTGGCAGATGCCATTCTTGAACTGGATGATGTTGGGCCATTGCTGGCGCAACGTGGGTCGCGTTAGGCTCTCCCTTCGCAGAGCGAACAGGAACAAGACAGATGCAGGTATGGGCAGTTGCAAATCAGAAAGGCGGGGTGGGCAAAACCACTACGGCGGTCTCTCTGGGCGGGTTGCTGGCAGAGGTCGGTTACCGTGTATTGTTGATCGACCTGGATCCGCATGGCTCCATGACCAGTTATTTCCGTTACGATCCTGATGAACTGGAACACAGCGTATACGATCTGTTCGAGCAAGTGCAGATTGACTCCGCGCGCGTGCATCGGCTGATTCTCGATACCAGTCATGAGCATATCAAACTGATGCCGGCATCGACGGCCCTGGCAACGCTTGAGCGCAAGGCAGTGGCACAGGAAGGCATGGGCTTGCAGGTTGCCAAGGCACTGCGTCATCTGCAGACTGAATATGATTATGTCCTGATCGACAGCCCACCGGTGCTGGGGGTATTGATGGTCAACGCGCTGGCAGCCTGCAAGCATCTGCTGGTGCCGGTGCAAACCGAGTTTCTGGCTCTGAAGGGGCTGGAGCGTATGGTGCGGACCATTCAGATGATCAATCGTGCGCGCAAACACAAATTGCCGTTTACGATCGTACCTACATTCTATGATCGCCGTACCCAGGCGTCGGTCATCTCGCTGCGCGAGCTGCACAAGCGTTATCCGGAACATCTGGCAAATGCCGTGGTGCCAGTGGATACAAAATTCAGAAATGCCAGCCTCAAGGGGCTGGTGCCTTCGTCACTCGATGCCGGCAGCCGAGGTGTGCATGCATATGCCCGTCTGTTGCGCAGCCTGGTGGAACAGCGATAACGGGAGTGATCGATGGCAGATCAGAAAAAAGTCGTCTTTGAATATCTGGAAGCACTGCTGCATGATCCGCTGTTGGCTATGGATGATGCCTTGGATCCCGAGTCTGTCGACGTACCGACAGTAGCGGTCGATACAGAGATGGGCACTACAGGGACTGCGGAGCTGGCTGAAGAAATAGATACAACAGCCGGCACGGCAGACTCGACAGTGGTGGAGCCAGCCGACACACTGATTGCTGAGCCTGAGCCTGAGCCTGAGCCTGAGCCTGAGCCTGAGCCTGAGCCTGAGCCTGAGCCTGAGCCTGAGCCTGAGCCTGAGCCTGAGCCTGAGCCTGAGCCTGAGCCTGAGCCTGAGCCTGCACCAGAACCAGAACCAGAACAGTCGCCATCCCTGCCTGCTGCCGCAGCCAAGCTGGGTGCGGAGGTCAACTGTATTCTGGTCGATATGCATGGCCTGAAACTGGCGATCCCCTTCGATAAAGTCGAAGGCTCACTGCATTTGATTGATCTGTCGCTCAATCTGGACGGGCCGGACTGGATGATTGGGCGCTTCGGTATCGAGCCGAGCTGGACACGGATCGTCGATACGGCCCGCTGGTTGATCCCTGAACGTTACAAGCCGGAGTACTCGCGGTATTCCGAAATTGTCATGCTGAAAGGGCGGCGCTGGGCATTGGCGTGTGATGAACTGGTGCAGTCGGTGCGGATTCCCACTGCCGAGATCAACTGGCATACCGACCCGCATCACCGCACATGGTTGCTGGGTACCTACATGCCGGAACGTTGTGCAATCCTGGACATTGATCAATTGCTGTTGGAGTTTGAAGCTGCCAGTGCCTGAAGTCGATGAAGCTGAAGGCGTGATCGGTTACACTGCCCCTTTTCCTGCAGGCTGCGGGTATGTAAACGGATCTGGACACGGGTGTGGCTGACTATTCGCTTTTCTTCATGTTGTTACTGACACTGGTCGCCTGCATGGCGGCTGGTATCTGTATCTATGTCTGGGTGCGGCTCAAGCGTCAGGAACGTCAGCATCAGGCCTTGATCAACGTATTGCGTAATGAAATCCGGGCGATGACCAACGGCTCCATCGGCATGGGTAAGCGCCTGATGGCTATTGAGCGCAAGCTGAATATCACCGTGGAAAAACAGCAGGAACTGGAAAACCGTGACCCAGGCGTGCTGGCCTACAATCAGGCGGCCAAGCTGATGGAAATGGGCGCGTCAGTGGATGATTTGGTGCGCAACTGTGGCATCGGTCGACCGGAAGCTGAACTCATGGCACTGCTGCACCGTGAACTGCACAGCAGTGAGCTGCTGCCTGAACAGCGGCGTCACTGACCGGCGGTTTCTGTCTGCTTCAAACCATAGGCAAAGGCAATAACCTCGGCAATCGCGCGGTACAGAGCTTCAGGAATTTCATCGCCAAGTTCCATGCGGATCAATACTTCGATCAACTCCGGACTCTGGTGAATATGGATGTCATGTTCTTCCGCCAGCGCCAGTATCTGTTCTGCAATAAGCCCCCGACCCTTGGCGACAATTCGTGGTGCCCCGGTGGCCTCCTGGTCATAACTCAGCGCGATCGCGCTGCGTTCCTGCTGTTCCCGTTTCATGTATGCACGTCCACCAGTCGTCGCTGGATATCGGTAAGCGCCGGTTGGCTCGGGGCCCCCAGCCGTGCCTGAATATGATCGATGATAAAGCCCTTCTCGCTCAAGTCTCGGGTAAAGGGTTCCAGTTGCTGCTCAATACGCTGTACCGTGGCTGCCGACTCCGCCCAGAACTGCAGCTGCAGACGCCAGCCTTCCTGCAGGCTCAGGCGCGCATCGACGCTGCCCTGATGTTGCAGGTCAAAGTGGAGCGCTACGCTCCAGGACGTGAGTGGTTCATCATCCGGTCGCGGTTTGCGGTGTTCGTGGATCGTCAACTCAGCGGTCTCATGCTGTTCTGCCTGCCGGATCGGCAAATCTAGGCGGTACACGCGCTCCTGAGTACCATCGGGCTGGTCCCGCCATCCCTGTAAGCTGCTGACTTGCTGGGTGGTGGTGCGCGCCTGCAACGCATCGACCAGACGGAGCATCTGTTGGCGAGCCTCGTTCGGCAACTGTTCGGCGGCCTTCAGTAACTGGCCCAAATGCTGCTTGATATCTGCCGCTGGTTTGTCACCGGGGGCTGAACGTGCCAGTTGCGATTCAGTCATCAGCCCTCCCTGTTGCAGGTTGCGTTTGATGCTGTGTTCGGCACCCGGGTCACCGGGCGTCACACTGAACAGGCTGAGCATGGATTGGACCAGTTGATTGATGGCGCTGTTACTGCGTGTTGCCGGTGCCTGGCTCAGTTGTACCAGCTGGTTAAGTGCATCGCCGAAGGGTATTTGCTGCGGCAGTGCTTCACGCAGGGCGTTCTGCAGGGCGACCTGACTGGCGGGCCGTTGGGTGATGGCTTCTATGGGTGGTGGACTGCTCAGCTGTACCTGGTCAGCGCTGGTGCGGGTGAGTATGACCTGTTGCCCTGCCTGTAGAGGACGTGGACTGAGCAGCTGCAGCTGTTGGGTGTCTATGCGCAGCTGTACCAGGTGTGGCTGCGCCTGGCGCACTTGCTGTTGTCCCAGCGTCTGCAGCAGGGTGTTGCCCGAATGGCTGACACGGGCGGGTATGGCCGCAGTGGTCGGCGTGGGAGCTGGTGGGCGCGAGGCTGTTGTACTGGTTGCCGGTGACGCTGCTGGCATGGGTGCTGGTGCTGAACGCCCGCCCTGCGTCGGTAGCGGGCCGGGTTGTGTGTTAGCCGGTGCCTGCGCGGAGGGTGGGCTTTGGGCTGTGGTCACGGTCGATGCGGGCGAGGCAACAGTTGCAGGCGTGGCGAGTGAGGTGGGCTGCGGCGCAGACGGTGTCATCGAGGTCATCTGTTGCAGCTGTGCGCGATAGACTTGCACCTTGGCGGCTGGCGCTGGCGCGGCGACCTCAGGCCGTGCCGCAGCGGAACTGCCGCCGCCAACGCTGGCTTTGTTGTCGGCCGTTTGCGCTCCATTGGCGGGTGTACCGGGCCTTGAGTTCGGTGGCACTGTTGTCTGTGGTGTGTTTGGTTGTCCCTGCGTGGGCGTGACGGAGCGCTGCACTGGGTTTTGAACCGGACCTGGGTTTGACGCCGGCGCAGCAGGGCGTGTGGATTGAGGCGCGGAGGTGTCCACTGGCGCGGGTGCTGGCGATGGAGTGGGTGTCGAACTGATCACCTGCGCCGGTCGAGGCGTATTCAGTGGTAGTGACTGTTGCAGTTGTGGCACTTGGGCGGCCGAGGCTTGCAGCAGCAGAGCAGGCCGCCCTGCTGCTGCATTGGGTGATGTGTTCGGGCGTGTGGGTGCGAGCAGAGACAGCAGCAACTCACCGGCGGGTGAGCGGCTCAGAGTGACCCGATCACCCGCATTCAGCGGGGCGCGGCTGATCAGTTCCAGCAAGCGGTTGTTGGCCTCGACCTGGATGCGAAATACCTTGCCGCCAGCATCACCGGCGGCCACCTGCTTGACCACGGCGGGCAGTTCGCGCCCACCCGAGGGCAGCAACTGCTCCAGTGACGGGCTGCTGTTGCTGCGGGCGGTACCATTTGAAACCGGGGTTGTGGGTAGCACCCGTTCACTCCATGCTGACAAAAAGTTGAGCCTGACGGTGGTCCGCCAATCTGTATATAATGGCGCTTCAACTCATTATCGGCCAGTTACGCGTTTTTTAAAGGGTCTGAGCTTGTCTGAACAGCTGTTAACAGTACACAAACTTTTTTGCGAACGTGATGACCGGGTGCTGTTTGATCAGCTGAGTTTTACGCTCGAGGCCGGTGAGATCGTCCAGATAGAAGGGCAGAACGGCAGTGGCAAAACGACACTGTTGCGCATTCTCAGTGGGCTCTCGCGTCATTATGAAGGTGATATTCTCTGGCGCGGCGAGCCGGTCGAGGAGGTGCGTGAGCAGTTCTGCCGCGATCTGCTGTATTTCGGCCACCAGGCAGGGGTCAAGGCGGTGTTGACGCCAGAGGAGAACCTGCGCTGGTATGCCGCATTAAGTCCGGCCATCGATGCGAGCACCATCCCTGGTGCGCTGGAGCAGGTCGGCTTGAAAGGTTATGAAGATGTGCCGTGCCATTCCTTGTCGGCAGGCCAGAATCGCCGCGTCAGCCTGGCGCGTCTGTATCTGAGCCACGCACCCTTGTGGATACTCGACGAACCTTTCACGGCCATCGACAAGCGTGGGGTGGCCGCCAAGGAACAACTGCTGCTGCAGCATGCGCAGCGTGGTGGCAGCGTAATTTTGACGACACATCATGAACTGGGCATTAAGGGCCCGGTCCGCAAGATCAATCTGGACCAGCTGGCGGGAACTTCGACATGGAGATGAAGACTAATTCCGGGCAGCAGGGCATTGGGTGTCTGTTTGTAGCGACTTGCCGGCGTGAATGTCTGCTGTCGTTCCGGCGCAAAAGCGATCTGGTCAATCCGTTGATTTTTTTCCTGATGGTGGCCACGTTATTCCCGTTGGGGGTAAGCCCGGACCCCGGTTTTCTGGCGCAGTTGGCACCGGGGGTGGTCTGGGTCGCGGCCTTGCTGGCGACCTTGCTGTCGATGGACGCCCTGTTTCGCTCTGACTATGAAGATGGCTCGCTGGAGCAGCTGTTGCTGAGTCCGCAGCCCCTGTTCATTGTGGTGCTGGCCAAGGTGGTCACGCACTGGATGATGACCGGACTGGCATTGACGCTGATGGCACCACTGCTGGGCATGATGCTGTTTTTGCCCGCCGAGGGAGTGCCGGGGTTGATGTTGAGTCTGCTGCTGGGTACGCCAACATTGAGTCTGGTGGGTGCCATTGGCGCAGCACTGACGGTGGGACTTAAAAAAGGGGGGGTGTTGATCTCCCTGCTGGTCCTGCCGCTGTATATACCGGTGCTGATTTTTGGTTCCAGTGCCGTGCAGGCTGCCGTTACCGGGCTGCCGCTGGGGGGCTATCTGGCGCTGCTGGGCGCATTGCTGGCGCTGGCGCTGGTATTGGCACCGTTGGCGATCAGTGCAGCCTTGCGGATATCGATCAGTAGTTAACAAGAAGAGAGATTATGGCCGAGAAAAAATGGATACCGCGCTGGTTCTATCAGCTCGCCTCGCCGCGCTGGTGTTACCAGATAACCGGCAAACTGCTGCCCTGGTTCATGGGGACGACATTACTTTTGCTGCTTGGTGGGACAGTGTGGGCGTTGTTGTTTGCCCCGGCAGACTATCAGCAGGGTAATAGCTTTCGCATCATCTATCTGCATGTGCCAGCGGCCATTCTGGCCCAGTCGGCTTATATGCTGATGGCGGTTGCCGGTGCGGTCGGCCTGATTTGGAAAATGAAGGTGGCTGACATGGTGCTCAAGTCGGCGGCACCCATCGGTGCATCGATGGCGGTGCTGGCCTTGCTGACCGGTGCCATCTGGGGCAAGCCGACCTGGGGCTCCTGGTGGGTCTGGGATGCCCGTCTGACGTCAATGCTGATCCTGTTCTTTCTTTATCTGGGGGTGATGGCATTGAACTCCGCGATCGAAAACGAGTCCACTGCTGCTCAGGCGTCTGCTGTGCTGGCACTGGTCGGGTTGGTGAATATCCCGATCATCAAGTATTCGGTGGAGTGGTGGAACACTCTGCATCAGCCAGCCACGTTCACGTTGACCGAAAAACCGGCGATGCCGGTCGAGATGTGGTTGCCGCTACTGGTGATGGTCATCGGTTTCTACTGCTTCTTTGCGGTCAGCCTGATGCAGCGGCTACGAAATGAAATTATCTGGCGTGAGCGGCGTACCGGTTGGGTGCGCGAACTGCTCAATAAACAGTGAGGTCGAGGTGAGTTTTAACAGCGTCTCCGAGTTTGTATCCATGGGTGGCCATGGCCTGTATGTCTGGCTGAGCTATGGCCTGGGTGCGGTGATATTGGCCGCCAACCTGATCATTCCCAGGCTCAACCGTGACCGTTTGTTGGCCGAGCAGAAACGTCGTTTGCGCCGCGAGGAGGGAATACGATGACACCGAAACGAAAGCAGCGCCTGTTTCTTGTTCTGTTCATAGTGGTCGGCGTCGGCATCTCTGTTGGCCTGACCCTGTTCGCCTTGAGCCAGAACATTAACCTGTTCTATTCGCCAACCCAGATTGCAGCGGGTGAAGCCCCACAGGACACTCGTATTCGTGCCGGTGGCATGGTGGTGGAAGGCAGTATCAAGCGTGATCCCGACTCGCTCTTCGTCAGTTTTGAAATTACCGACTACGACAAAACGGTCACAGTTGAATATGTCGGCATTCTGCCTGACCTGTTCCGTGAAGGGCAGGGAATTGTGGCGCAAGGCTCCATGAATGAGCACGGCGTGCTGGATGCGGTCGAAGTACTGGCCAAGCATGATGAAAACTACATGCCACCCGAGGTGGCGGAAGCACTGGCAAAAGCGGGCAAGATGCCGATGCCGGAAGGCCAGGAGTTCAATAAATGATCATACCGGAACTGGGTGAATACGCCCTCATTCTGGCACTCTGTCTGTCCATACTGCTGGCGACGGTGCCGCTGGTCGGCGCGACGCGTGGCAATGCATTGTGGATGGATTTTGCCCGTCCCCTGAGCAAGGGCATGTTCTTCTTCACGCTGGTCAGTTTCCTCTGTCTGGGGTGGTCATTTCTGTACAACGATTTCTCGGTTGTCTACGTTGCCAGCAACTCCAATACGGCGTTGCCGTGGTACTTCAGGCTCAGCGCCATCTGGGGCGGGCATGAGGGTTCACTGCTGCTCTGGGTACTGATTCTGGCAGCCTGGACGCTGGCCGTTGCGCTCAAAAGCCGCAATCTGCCCCAGGACATTGTCGCCCGCGTATTGGCGGTCATGGGCTGGATAGCGATCGGTTTCTATCTGTTCATTCTGTTTACCTCCAGCCCGTTCGAACGCTATCTGCCCGGTTTTCCGCAGGAAGGCGCGGACTTGAACCCGCTGCTGCAGGACTTCGGCCTGATCGTCCATCCGCCTATGCTGTATATGGGCTATGTCGGTTTTGCCGTGTCCTTTGCCTTCGCCATTGCGGCACTGCTCAGCGGCCGTTTGGATGCGGCCTGGGCACGCTGGTCGCGCCCCTGGACAACCGTTGCTTGGGCGTTTCTGACTCTGGGCATCGCCTTGGGCAGTTGGTGGGCGTATTACGAACTGGGCTGGGGCGGCTGGTGGTTCTGGGATCCGGTCGAAAACGCTTCACTGATGCCGTGGCTGGTGGGTACCGCACTGGTTCACAGTCTGGCGGTAACCGAAAAGCGTGGCGTGTTCAAAAGCTGGACCGTACTGCTGGCGATCTTTGCCT
Source organism: Marinobacterium halophilum (assembly GCF_003014615.1). Classification (GTDB taxonomy): domain Bacteria; phylum Pseudomonadota; class Gammaproteobacteria; order Pseudomonadales; family Balneatricaceae; genus Marinobacterium; species Marinobacterium halophilum. The sequence continues at coordinate 76,290 of NZ_PYGI01000018.1, forward strand.
TCTCGCTAAGCCTGTTGGGTACCTTCCTGGTGCGTTCCGGTGTGCTGACCTCGGTCCACGCCTTTGCGTCCGACCCGGAGCGCGGCCTGTTCATTCTGATTATGCTGGTGGTGGTTATTGGCGGCTCCCTGTTGTTGTACGCCTTCCGGGCCGGTCAGATGCGCAGCGAGTCCAGTTTCGGCCTGCTGTCGCGTGAAAGTCTGTTACTGGTCAATAACGTGCTGCTGGTCGTGTCCTGTGCGATGGTGTTGCTGGGTACCATTTACCCGCTGATTATCGATGCGCTGGGCATGGGCAAACTGTCCGTGGGCCCGCCGTACTTCAATGCGCTGTTTGTGCCGCTGATGGCGATCATGCTGGTGTTCATGGGCATCGGCATGATCAGCCGCTGGAAGCAGACCTCCTTGAAGATGCTGGCACAGCAGCTGTGGTTGCCGGGTGTAGCCGCAGTCCTGATCGGTATGGCACTGACCTGGTCCTACTCCGGTGAGCTTGCGCCTTGGGTGACGCTGGGTATTGTGCTTGCCTGCTGGGTCGTGCTGACCGGTATGCGTGACCAGTACAACCGTCTGCGTCACCGCAGCGAAAAGCTGGCCGGTTTGTTCAAACAGAGCCGCAGCTATTACGGCATGCAGTTGGCGCACCTGGGTGTGGCTGTACTGGTCGTCGGGGTCGCACTGGTATCAGTTTACAGTGAACAGCGTGACCTGCGCATGCAGCCGGGCGATTCGATGACCTTCCGTGACTACACCTTCATCTTTGAAGGCAGCAAGCACGTCGAAGGTCCGAACTACACCTCGGACCAGGGGCAGATCAAGGTTCTGTACCGTGACGAACCTTATGCCGAAATGTATCCCGAGAAGCGTCTGTATACGGCGCGCGGCAACGTCATGACCGAAGCGGCGATCGACCCTGGCTTTACCCGTGACCTGTATGTGGCTCTGGGCGAGCCGCGTGAAAACGGTGCCTGGGCTGTCCGCCTGCAGTACAAACCGTATGTGCGCTGGCTCTGGTTGGGTGGATTGCTGATGACCTTTGGCGGTCTGTTGGCGGCATCGGACCCGCGATATCGTAAACGCTTGCGCCCGGCAGCTGCCTGAAAGTGAGAGGTCGAGATGAATAATCGTAAGCTGTTTGCATTTATCCCGCTGGCCCTCTTCATCCTGCTGGGTGTCTTCCTGTGGATCGGGCTGTCGCTCGATCCGCGTGAGTTGCCTTCGAAGCTGGCGGAAGAGCAACGTCCGGTCCCTGCGTTCCAGTTGCCGTCATTGACGGAGCCGAACCGTATACTGACGCCGGATGATCTCAAGGGTGAGGTTGCGCTGCTCAATGTCTGGGCAACCTGGTGCCCGACCTGCAAGGAAGAACACGGTTTTCTCAATCGCTTGGCACGTGATGAGGGCGTGACCATCTATGGCATCAACTACAAGGACGAACCGGGCAAGGCGCGGGAGTGGCTGCGCCGCTACCTTAACCCCTACGCGCTGGTTATCCTGGATGAGCAGGGCTCGCTGGGTCTGGATATGGGGGTTTACGGCGCGCCGGAAACCTACGTGCTGGACACCCAGGGTGCCGTACGTTACCGCCATGTCGGTGCGGTGGATGCCGAGGTGTGGAAAACGCTTAAGCAGGTAATGGTTCAGGTCGAACAGGAGAGCGCACAATGATTCGTTTCGTCCAGATGCTGTTGCTGTTGTTGCCGTTGTCGGCCTACGCAACCATTGATGCCTACGAGTTCTCCAATCAGGAGAATGAAAAACGCTTTCATGAGCTGACCCACGAGCTGCGTTGTCCCAAATGTCAGAACCAGAACATCGCCGACTCCGATGCGCCGTTGGCCACGGACCTGAGGCGTGAAGTCCACCGCATGCTTGAATCGGGCGAGTCGAATGACGAAATTGCCGACTTCATGGTGACGCGCTATGGCGACTTCGTGCTGTACCGGCCTCGGGTCAACGAAACCACCTGGCTGCTCTGGTATGGCCCGTTTGTGCTCTTGGGTGTCGGCATATTGGTCGTTGTTTTGATCAGCCGTAACCGCCGCCAGGGCAAGGTAGAGGCGACTGAAAAGCCAATGACCGGTAGTGGCTATAAAGCCAGCGAAGGACTCAGCACGGGCGAGGCAGATCGCCTCAACACGTTACTGCAACGGGATTCTGATCAATGATTAATTTGTGGATCGGTATTGGTGTTCTGACACTGATCGCCATCGTCATCATGTTTTGGCCAGTGCTGTGTTACCAGCGCCGAGCGCGCTCGGAAGCGGCCGGACGGCAGCAGCAAAATATCGACATTTTCCGTGAACGTCTGGCCGAGCTGGAAAAGGAACGCGAGCAGGGCACATTGGCCGATGCGGAGTTTGCCATTCTGAAGCTGGAGCTCGAACGCAACCTGTTGATCGATGTTGAAGATCAGCCGGTTGATCAGCCTGCAGTACGGACTCCGCTGGGCCAGCCGCAGCTGGTGGCCGTCACTCTGTTGGCGCTGATGATTCCGGCGGCGGCACTGGGGTTGTACAACCACCTGGGTCGTGCTGACGAGTTGGCCGTGGCACTGAATATGCCGGCACCGGGCAGCGGTGAGCAGCCAACGCTGGAACAGGCGCTGACGGCACTGGAACAGCAGCTCGATGCTGAACCGGAAAACCCTGAAGGCTGGTATCTGCTGGCCAATACCCATATGAATACCGGCAACTATACGGCCGGTGTGGCGGCCTTTGAGCAGGTGCTCATCTACCTGCCGGAAGATGCGCCGCAGTATGCCAGCGTGATGGGCCAGTTGGCGCAGGCGATGTATTTTGCCAACGACGGGAAAATGGATGCAGCGATACGGACACGCATTGATGCAACCTTGGCGCGTGAACCCTATGAAATTGCCGCACTTGGATTGTTGGGTATTGATGCCTATGAGCAGCAGGACTATACCGCCGCGATCGAACACTGGCGCAAGGCGCTGATCAACGCCGATGGCGCGGCGGCTGACTCGTTGCGCAGTGGTCTTCAGCGTGCCCGTGACGAGTTGATTGCCGCCGGTCAGCCGGTACCGGATCTGCCGGAACTGGCTCAGGCGGGTATCACCCTGCAGGTGTCACTGTCACCTGAGCTGCTGGCACAGGTTGATCCGGAACAGACTGTATTCATCTTTGCCCGTCCCATCGGTGGACGCATGCCATTGGCGGCGGTGAAACGTCAGGTCAAGGACCTGCCGCTGACCATTGAACTCAATGATTCGATGGCGATGACGCCACAGGCACGTCTGTCGTCACAGACCGAAGTCGAGGTTAGTGCCCGTATCAGTCTGTCCGGCCAGCCGCAGCCGCAGGCGGGTGATTTTGAAGGCACACTTGATTCGGTGTCTACTACAGCCGGTTCCGAGCCTGTTACACTGGTCATTGATCAAGTGGTACAGTAATCTTCCGGCGATTCAACAACAGGGTAAGGCGACAACATGGATATCAGTCTACGCGAGTGGCTCATCATCGGCGGTGTACTGATTGTAATTCTGATTCTGGTTGACGGCTGGCGGCGAGTCAGCGCCAACCGGAATCGGTTGCGGCTGGAAATCGACCGGACCCTGTCCGAATTGACCGAAGAAGAGCCGAAGCAAAGTAATCCGGAACTACCGAACGGTGGTGCACGTGTGCGTGACCGTGAGGTGCCGGTAGCAACCCCGCCACGGGTAGAGCCCGGCTTTGCCGAGGACCGTTTTGCTGAGGCCAAGGAGACAACGTCTGCATTCGCCGAGATGGATCCGCTGTTTGACGATATTCCGGCAGCTACAGCAAAACCGGCACCGGTTGCACAAGCGCGGAGTGAAGCAGAGTCTGAACCGCCGATTCCGGTTCTGTTGGACAGTGTTGGTGCCGCGGCTGAACGTGACGCAGTGACAGAGGATGAGCCCGCTGTTGCCCAAAGGACTCGCGATGAGACAGTTGATGCCGAAGCACTGGAAGAGCCGCATCATCCCATGCCGCCATTGTCATCGGTGGTCACGCCGGAGACCCCTGCAGCATCCGACGCATGGGCCACAGAAACGGCAGCCGTGATGGCCGACGTGGCAGAGGAGGCGTCGATCCAGACGCAAAGCGAGCCTGCCGCAGCCAAGGTCGAGACGGGCAATCGTGGATTCAAGCGCCCACCTGACCCTGAGCAGGTATTGATCATTACGGTGGTTGGTCGTAACGGCACACACCTGCCCGGGCCTGCACTGCACAAGATTGTTACTGCCTGTGGCATGGAATGGGGCGAAATGGCGCTCTATCATCGGCCGGAAGACAACAGCGCGGACGCGCCGATCCAGTTCAGTATGGCCAATGCGGTCGCGCCCGGCACGTTTGATCCGGCCAATCTGGAGGCACTGGAAACACCGGCGGTGACCTTCTTCATGTCGATGGCGGAACCTACTGATGCGATGACCGCATATGAGTGCATGCTGGCCACGGCAGAAATTGTTGCCAAGCATCTGGATGGTGACCTTCTTGATGAGGACCGTTCGGTCATGCGGCCGCAAACCAAAGAACACTACCGTGAACGCATCCGCGACTTCGAGATGCAGCAACGTCAACGGCGGGCCACTTGAGGCCCGTTTTTGTTTTAATCTGAACCCGTTTCTGAACCTGTCCAATTTGAACAAGCCGAAGCCGAATGAATCTGCCTGAATCCGTATCTGCCCGTGCCGAGTACCTGCGCTCCGCGATTGAACAGCATAACTACCGCTATTACGTGCTGGACGACCCCAGTGTCCCGGACAGTGAATATGACCGCCTGTTCCAGGAACTGAAGCAGCTGGAAAGCGAGTATCCAGAACTGGTCAGCGCTGACTCGCCGACCCAGCGTGTCGGTAAAAAACCGGATACCGGATTTGCCGAAGTTGCGCATGAACAGCCGATGCTGTCGCTGGATAACGCCTTTGGCGAAGAAGATATGGCGGCGTTTGTACGCCGAGTGCAAGAGCGTCTGGGAACGGCGGCGGCTGCTCCGTTGGCCTTCGCCTGTGAACCAAAACTGGATGGCCTGGCAGTCAGTCTGCTGTATGAGCAGGGTCTGCTGGTACGCGCAGCCACGCGTGGCGATGGCTACACCGGTGAGGACATTACCCTTAACGTGCGCACCTTGCCGTCGGTGCCGCTGCGCCTGATGGGCAGTGGCTGGCCACAGCGACTGGAAGTACGTGGTGAAATCTACATGCCGCGTGCCGGTTTTGAGCGACTGAATGAGCAGGCACGCGCTGCCGACGAGAAACCCTTTGTGAATCCGCGTAATGCTGCTGCCGGTAGCCTGCGTCAGCTCGATCCGGCTATCACCGCCAGGCGTCCGCTGGAGTTTTGCTGTTACAGTACGGGGGTGGTTGAAGGTGGCTCGCTGCCCGAGACACATGCGGCCCGTCTGCAGCAGCTGCACGCCTGGGGGTTGAAGATCAATGCCGAGATGCGGGTGGTTGAAGGCCTTGAAGGCTGCCGTGACTACTATACCGAACTGGCCGCCAAGCGTGACCAGCTGCCGTATGACATTGACGGTATCGTGTTCAAGGTGGATCGGCTCGATCTGCAGCAACAGCTGGGTTATGTTGCCCGTGCCCCGCGTTGGGCGATTGCCCACAAGTTTCCTGCTCAGGAAGAGATCACCCGGCTCAAGGCGGTGGAGTTTCAGGTTGGCCGTACCGGCGCAATCACCCCGGTGGCACGGCTGGAGCCGGTGTTTGTCGGTGGAGTGACAGTCAGTAATGCGACCTTGCACAACATGGACGAAATTGCCCGTCTGGGCGTGCGTGCCGGTGATCAGGTAGTCGTGCGTCGGGCCGGTGACGTGATCCCGCAGATTGTTCAGGTGCTGGAAGACCGGCGTAGCGGCGACGAAACCGAAATCGCCATACCGACGCATTGTCCGGTGTGTGGTTCGGATGTGGAGCGTACCCGCCTGGTCAAGCGCGGCAAGGGGCGCGAGCAGGTCAGTGAAGGCGCAATCTATCGCTGTGTCGGCCGTCTGGCCTGTCAGGCCCAGCTGACCCAGGCGCTGATCCACTTCGTCTCGCGCAAGGCGATGGATATCGACGGTCTGGGTGAAAAGAATATCGAACTGCTGGTCGGCCGTGAGCTGGTACGCTCGCCAGCGGACCTGTATCGCCTGAGGGTAGACGACTTCCTGCAGCTGGAAGGCTTTGCCCAACTGTCATCGGAGAACCTCTACAACGCGATCGCCGACAGTCGCACGGTCGACCTGTCACGCTTCATCTACGCGCTCGGTATTCCAGAAGTGGGCGAGGGTACGGCGCGGGCGTTGGCCGCCAAACTGGGCAGCCTGCAGCATCTGCGCGAGGCGCATCCGTTGTTGCTGACCTGGTTGCCGGATATTGGTCTGGAAGTGGCGCACGAGATCCATAATTTCATGCAGGATGAACATAACTGTCAGGTTATTGACGACCTGCTGGCGCAAGGCATTAGCCTGCAGCATGAAGCGGGCATCGCACCGGCGCTACAGGGCAGCATCAGTCTGGAGATGCTGATTCTGCGGCTGGATATTCCCGGTGTTGCCAAGACCGGTGCTCAGGCATTGGCGAATCACTTCGAGGCATTGGAATCACTGCTGGCAGCGACGGAAGCGCAACTGTCAGCGCTGCCCAAATTCAGCAAGAAGGCACGTGAAGGGCTGCTTGCGTGCCTGCAGCGACCGGAATGGGTTGCGACCGCTCGTGCGCTGGAGCAACAGCTGCTGGCGTTTGGCATGCATTGGAGTTGTGAGCCGGAGACCCCGGCGGGCGATGTCCAGCAACCGCTGCTGGGCCAGACGTGGGTAATCACCGGTACGCTGGAACAGATGACCCGTGATCAGGCCAAAGAGCGCCTGCTGGCGCTGGGAGCCAAGGTCAGCGGCAGCGTGTCGGGCAAGACTCATGCGCTGGTGGCGGGGCCGGGTGCCGGTTCCAAGCTGGCCAAGGCAGAGCAGCTCGGGGTACCGGTCCTGGATGAGGCTGCTTTCCTGCAACAACTGCAGCAGTGGAGTGCGTCATGATCGTGCCCTGGCAAGAGCTGGATCCTGACACACTGGACAACCTGCTGGCCGAATTTGTCAGCCGTGATGGCACCGACTATGGTGAACAGGAATACAGTCAGGCTGAAAAAATTGCCCAGGTACGCTCGGCGCTGGTGCGCGGGGAGGCTGTTTTGATGTTCAGTGAGCTGAGCGGTCTATGTAATGTGGTTCCGGCCGATCAGGTGCGCGACCAGTAACAGCGAGGTACATGTCTATGGAGCAGTTGGACCAGATCACGTCGATGATCGCACTCTCCATGGGCGTGGCCTGGGCCAGTGGCATCAATCTTTACGCCACGGTGCTGATGTTGGGTGTACTGGCGAATATGGGCCACCTGAGCCTGCCGCCGGGGCTGGAGATTGTGGCGGATCCGCTGGTACTGATCGCGGCAGGGTTCATGTACTGTGTTGAGTTCTTTGCCGACAAGACACCGGGCGTCGATACCGGTTGGGATGCGTTGCATACGTTTATCCGCATACCGGCCGGCGCAGCCCTGGCCGCCGGTGCAGTGGGGGAGCTCAGTCCTGCGGTAGGTCTTGCTGCTGCCTTGACCGGTGCCTCGCTGGCGGCTGGCAGTCATGCCTTGAAGGCCGGTACCCGGGTGATGATCAATACATCGCCGGAGCCATTGAGTAACTGGACCGCTTCGTTTGCCGAAGATCTGCTGGTGATTGGCGGTTTGTGGGCGGCACTGAACCATCCGCTGTGGTTTTTGGCCGCACTGGTGGCCTTTGTCGTGTTACTGATCTGGTTACTGCCCCGGCTGTGGCGAGCAATCAAGCGGGTGTTTGCCGCTGTTGCCCGCTTTTTCCGTGGTGGACCATCACCGGACGAAGGTGATGTTGAGCTGGAACAGGCCGCTGCTCGGGCCGCGGGCCGCAGGTCTGCGCCACCACCCTTCAGGCCCAGCGATCCAAACCGCCTTCGTTGAGCAGGGTGCGAATCAGGTCGGTGCGACAAATAATGCCTGCCAGTCGGTCATCGGTATCGATTACCGGGATCGCGCTGATCCCGTAACGGACAAAGCTGGCAGCAATGCTGGTCACGGCGGTTTCCGGTGAGGCGACGATCATTTGTGTATGGTATGCCTGACTGACACTGATGGGCGAGTCCGTGCCGCGCCGAATCACATCTTCTCGCGATAACAGCCCCAGTGCTCGTTGCTCGGCATTCACCACGATCAGATGCGATACCTCTTGCGCGCGCATCAATTCCCAGGCCTGACGCAGGCTGGTTTCCAGCGGGATGGTCAATACCGGGGTCGACATGACTTGAGCGGCTTTCAGTGTTGGACGACCGGCAGCATCCGGTGTGACCGTACTTTTCTGACCACTCTTCTGGTAGGTTGTGTTGTGTTCGGGGTGAATGTCGTCGCGACGCAGTTTGAAGCGCTCCTGTGACAACTCGATGCGCTGTTCCCGTTCCTGTTGCTGGCGTACCGGGTCATCATCGCCCGGTACGGATGCCGCTGCCTGGCTGGCACGCATCGCTTCGACACCACGTTGGCGGAACAGTGATTCCACCGGCGTCTGAATACGGTACCCCTGGTCATAGATCACAAGCGCCATATGTACTTCCTCCGCCGTGGCGTCAAACGCCGCTCTTTCTAACTATAGCGTCTTACGTATCAGATTCTTGATAGTGAATCTGGCCGGGCTGAGTATATCGACCAGCTCGGTTTCCAGAGGCAGGGGGGATCCGCTTAGCATCGCGGCTATCAACTGGGCACTAATGGGGCAACTGATCAGCCCCTTTGAACCATGCCCGGTATTGACGAACAGTCCAGACAGCAGGGGTGGAGCACTGTCGAATGGCCAACGGGCATCTTGTCTCAGTTTGGCATAAGTCTGGATAAATGCAGGCAAGTCCGGTACCGGGCCGACCAGCGGCAGGTAGTCGGCACTGCTGCAGCGCAGAGCGACACGCCCCTGCCGGGGGGATACGGCCAATGTGTCGGCCAACTGAGGCAGAGCCCGTTGCAGAATCGCCAGGTTGTGCTGATGCTCGTTTTCACGCACATCCAATTCGGTATCCCTGAGCTTGAACGATGCACCGAAACAGTACTGCCCTGCCAGTGGGGGCGAAATATAGCCTTCGCCACAGACGACTGTCTGCAGTGGTGCATGGTGCTCGGGGGACACAACCTGTGTGGTCTGGCCACGAATCGGTTTCAAGGGCAGGTGATCAAGCTGCGCAAAGCGTAGCGCATCATTGGCACAACAGACCACGACCTGCTCGGCGCTGAAGGGGGTGCCGGTCAGCTGCCAGCCCGAATCACTGCGTTGCAGCGCGATGACGGGTGTAGCGTAATGGCATTCGATCAGCGGATGGTCCAGCAGCACCCGGCAGAACTCCGGTGGCGAGACCCAACCGGCACCGGGGAAGAACAGCCCTGGATGGGCACAGCTCTGCCCCGCGATGACGCCAGCTTCGGCTGCGCTGACTGCCCGCACGATAGACACGGGATAGGCTGCCGTTTCAACCAGCTGCTGTTGGCGCTGCCGTTCCTTATCATCACCGGCGAGCTGGAGCACGCCGCAGAGTGCGCCGACCGCGGGATGTGTATGCTGCAGCTGGCGAATGATGCCAGCGGTATAGCTCAGTCCCGCCAGATGGAACCGGCTGTGTGCAGTGGGTTGTGCCGGGAGCTTGGCATAAAGCGCCCCCTGGGGATTGCCGGAGCCTTCATGGGCCGGATGTGGGTGGCGTTCGAGCACGCGTACCCGTAGGCCCTGCTCAGCCAACGCGCGGGCCGTGGTTGCACCGGCCAGCCCGGCACCGATCACCACGACAGGAGTGAGGCTGGCTGTTGGCAACGGGCGTTGAAACCAGATCGGCTGCCCGGGTGGATGAGGGCTGTTATCGGCGCTGACGAAGCGGCCGCTGATCATTTCCCGTTTGCGGCCGAATCCCGGCACCTTGCGGATCTCGAACCCGACGGCCTGAAGGCCTCGCCGTACCAGTCCGGCCGCAGTGAAGGTCGCACAAGTTGTGCCGGTGGTGCTCAGCCGTGCAATGTGGGTAAAAAGTTGCGTGTTCCACAGTTCAGGGTTTTTGGCTGGTGCAAACCCGTCCAGGAACCAGGCATCTACCCGGGCATCCAACTGGGCCAATGTCTCCAATGCATCGCCCAGCAGCAACGTCAGCAGAATACGGCCGCCATCAAAACGCAGGGTGAAAAACCCGGGCACGGGCTCTGGGTAGGCCTCGATCAACTGCGCTGTGCCCTCGGCAAAGGCCGGAAAGGCGGACAATGCACGGGCCAGATCATCGCGGGTCAGCGGATATTTTTCACAGGAGATGAAGTGCAGCTGGCGGTTGGTGGGCGCGCGTTCCAGCCACAGCGCCCGGGCGCAGAGAAAGTTTAGCCCGGTACCGAAGCCGGTTTCTGCGATCACGAAAGGCGTTTGTGCTGCTGTGGCAAACCGTTCATGCAGACCGTTGGCAGCGAGGAAGACATGCTCGGTTTCAGCGACGCCACCCGCACGATTGAAATAGATATCACCGAACTGTTCTGATTCAGGAATGGCGTCCTGCCACTGCAGGCGAGCGGTGGACAGGCGGTCACTCATGGTCGGTGGAGCCCGGTGGCTGCTGCTCGCGGGCGGTCTTCATCAGGTGTTGTGAACGGGTGCGGCGCAGTACCCGGTTTTCATGGTGCAGCGCCGTTTTCGCCAGCATGTGTGCGGTGATCGGTGCGGTGATCAACAGAAACAGGGTGATCAACAGCTCATGCAAACTCAAGTAGCCCTGAGTGGTGGACATCAGCAGCATGGAGGCCAGCAGAATGCCGCCCATACCGACCGTCGTTGCCTTGGTCGGCGCGTGCAGGCGCGTGTAGATATCAGGCAGGCGGCACAGGCCGATGGAGCCGACCAGTACAAAAACACCCCCGATCAGCAGCAGAATGGTTATCAGCAGTTCAACCCAGAAATTCATAACAGATCCTATTCAATGATATCGCCGCGCAGCAGGTATTTGCACAGGGCAACGGTGCTGACAAAGCCCAGCATGGCGATCAGCAGCGCGGATTCGAAATAGAGTGCCGTACGCATGTGCATGCCGTAGAGCAGGATCAGCGCAATGCTGTTGATGTACATGGTGTCCAGCGCAAGGATGCGATCAGACAGGTCCGGGCCTCTGAGCAGACGCCACAGGTTGAGTATCAGTGCCAGACAGAGTACGCCACTGACGAAGATGATGGCCGTGTTCAGCATGCGAAGATCTCCTTCAGCGGGGCTTCGTAACGTGACTTGACGGTGTCGATCAGCGCCTGCTCATCGGTCAGGTGCAGGGCATGAACATAGAGCCAGCGACGATCATCAGACAGCTCGGCACTCACCGTTCCCGGTGTCAGCGAAACGGTGCTGGCCAGGAGTGTAATCGGCAACTCGGATTCGATATCCAGCGGGATGGCGACAAAGCCGGGCTGCAGTTTGCGCATCGGCCCGAGGACCAGCACGGCAACTTCGATATTGGCGACCACAATATCGCCCAGTACGCGCAACATGTACCGCAGCGCGAGCAGCGGACGGTGTACGCGCGGCTGTGGCGTTTGCAGCGGGGCGCACAGCAACGGAATGGTGAAGGCCAGAAACGTTCCCAGTACCAGATGGCCCGGAGAGACCGTGTTGTTCAGCAACAGCCAGACAACCAGCAGCAACAGACTGTGCAGTGGCATTGGCAGCCAGCGTGAGCGGCTCATGACGGACCTCCCGGCAACAGCAGATGAAGGGATTCAGGCACCTGATGCAACTGTTCGGCGGCAGCCTGAGTGTAGGCGGTCATCGGGCCGCCGAGTACAACCATCAGTGGTGCCGCCACCAGCAACAGAGCAACGGCCGCGATGTGCCAGGCCGATGCTGGTTCTGCCTGGGTCTTGTCGCTGCTGCGTCGCCAGAACAGCGTGGTGCCGCCACGGGACAGCGCAATGATGGTGATCAGACTGCTGAGCAGAATGGCAGGCCAGGCCCAGAGCATCTCGGTGGCGTTCTGTGCGGCTTGCAGCAGCAACACCTTGCCGACAAAGCCGGAAAACGGTGGTATGCCCGCAACCGCCATGGCGGCGACAAAGAACATTACCCCCAGCAATATCGGCTGGCGTACCTTGCGCGAGACCACGAAGCGGTCGGCGGCCTTGCCACGTTGCTGGCCGATCAGATCGGCAATCAGGAACAGGGCGGCACACACCAGCGTGCTGTGTACCAGATAATAGAGCCCGGCCGCAGTGGCCTGTTCGTTTTGCAGTGCGATGGAGACCAGCAGGGTACCGACAGAGACAATGACCAGATTAGCCGTAAGCTCGCGCAAGTTGGGGCTGGCCAAGGCACCGATACTGCCTGCAAGCAGCGTGAGCAGGGCTAGGGGCCAGATCCAGGGCTGCGCCATGAACGCAAGGTCACCGGCACTGGCACCGAAGATTACGGTGTGTACGCGATAGATACTGTAGATGCCAACCTTGGTCATGATCGCAAACAGGGCTGCGACCGGTGCGCTGGCCGCAGCGTAGGTACGGGTCAGCCAGAAATGCAGCGGCAGCATCGCCGCCTTGAGGCCGAAAACCACCAGCAGCAGCAGGCCGCCGGCCTTGGCCAGTGCCTGTTCGGCTTCCGGCAGGGCTGCCACCTTGGTGGACATGTCAGCGATATTGAGCGTGCCCAGAGTGCCATAGAGGATACCCAGGGCGAACAGGAACATGCTGGAGCCGACCAGATTCAATGCCACGTAGTGGAAACCGGCCTGAGTCTTCTGTTTGCCACCACCATGGATCAGCAGTGCATAGGAAGCGATCAACAACACTTCAAAGAATACGAACAGGTTGAAAATGTCACCGGTCAGAAAGGCACCGTTGATGCCCATGACCTGCAACAGCACCAGCGGGTGAAAATAGGCACCGGCGCGGTCATCGCCGGCGCAGGCGTACAGCAGAGATGCAAGCCCCAGTACCGAGGTCAACAGTACCAGCAGCGTAGACAGGCGGTCGGCGACCAGGGCGATGCCGAAGGGCGGCTGCCAGCCACCCAGTACATACAGCTGAATGCCTTCGGCCTGGCTTTGCAGCAACAGGGCCACTGCACTGATCAATGTCAGCGTGGCGACCGTTAACGCCGCCAGGCGCTGGCGCTCGATGCTGTTGCACAGCGGGGGCAACAGCAACAGCAGGCCACCGATCAACGGCAAAAGGATCGGCAGAATGGTGAGGTGTTCGCTCATGCGTGCTCCTTCTTGCGACGCGGTTTTGCCTCTGGTGCCGGCGGCAGACGGCCATCGACGTGGTCATTGCCAAGGTCGGCACGGGCGCGCATGGCCAGAATGACGATGAATGCAGTCATGGCGAAGCCGATCACGATTGCGGTCAATACCAGAGCTTGTGGCAGCGGGTCGGCATAGCTGAACGAAGTTCCCAGAATGGTGGCGCCATCGAACTTGAGGCGGCCACTGGAAAACAGGAACAGGTTGACGGCATAGGACAGCAGTGTGAGACCCATGACGACCGGGAACGTGCGTCCGCGCAAACACAGGAACACGCCCGAGAACGTGAGCAGGCCGACACAGACGGCGTAGACAGCTTCCATTATTCAGACTCCGGCTGAGTAGGACGATGGTTGGTGGTCAGCTTGCCCAGGTTGGCAAGAATCAGCAGCGTGGCACCGACCACCGTGAGGTAAACCCCCAGATCAAACAGCATGGCGCTGGCCAGCTCGAATTTGCCGATCCACGGCAGCTCGAAATAGTCGAACCAGGAGGTCAGGAAGGGCCGGTCAAACGCCCAGCTGCCCAAGCCGGTCAGTGCCGCAATCAGCACCCCGCTGGCGATCAGCCATTGATAGTCGAGCTTCAGTCGTGCCTTGATCCAGTCGACGCCGTGGGCAACATACTGCTGTACCAGTGCTACCGAGGTCACCAGACCGGCGATGAAACCGCCGCCGGGCAGGTTATGGCCGCGCAGGAAGATGTAAACCGACACCAGCAGCGCCAACGGCAGCAGGCTCTGTGAGATCATGGCCAGCATCAGCGGGTGACGGTCACGGGCCCATGGTCGACCGTGTTCGTCACCGGCCGGCATGTACAGGCGCATGCGTGCGATCAGCTTGTAGATACCCAGTGCCGCGATCCCCAGTACCGTGATTTCACCCAGCGTATCGAAGCCACGGAAATCGACCAGAATGACGTTGACCACGTTGGTACCGCCGCCACCGGTCTTGCTGTTGGCGAGGAAAAAGTCGGAGATGCTGTGCAGTGGTCGTGTCATCAACGCGTAGTTGATGGTACCGATGATGCCACCCAGAATCGCAGCGATGCCCATGTCGCGCACGATTCGGCGCGGTGACGATTCCTTGGGGGTTTTCTGCGGCAGGAAGAACAGTGCCAGCATCAACAGGATCACGGTAACCACTTCCACCGACAACTGGGTCAGTGCGAGGTCAGGGGCCGAGAACCGGGCAAAGGTGATGGAGACGATAAGGCCGACCACCGACAGCGTCAGCAGGGCGACCATGCGCTTGCGATGCCAGATCACGGTGGCCAATGCGCTGAGGCAGAGCAATACCGCTGCCGTGATCTCGACACCATTGATCGGCAGGTGCGGACGCAGCCCGGCCGTCGTGTTCAGATCCATCAACGGGCCAGCGGTCAGGGCCAGCGAAAACAGCAACAGAAGCATCATGTAACGCTGCAGGGAGCCGTTCTCAAAGAACTTGTGTACCCGGCTGGCGCCATCCACCAACCACTGTATCAAGCGCTCGAATACCAGCTTGGCATCGGTTTCCGGAAATTGGGCCTGGAACTGATACAGGTGGCGGCGGTTGTAGTAAATGATCAGGCCGCCGGCCATGGCGATGACGCTCATCAGCAGCGGCAGGTTAAAGCCGTGCCAGATCGACAGGCTGTATTCCGGCACGCTGCCGGCCAGTACTGCTGCCGATGCAGCGTCCAGCAGGCCGCCAACAATGTAGGCCGGGAAAATACCCAGCAGCAGACAGAGAGTGACCAGAATCTCCACCGGTATTTTCATGTAACGCGGGGGTTCATGCGGCGTTTTCGGCAGGTCAATGGGCTCGCCGTTGAAAAAGACATCATGGATGAAGCGGGTTGAGTAGGCGACCGCGAACACCCCGGCCAGCGTGGCCAGTACCGGCACCATCCATGACAGGGAGCCCAGGGCAACCTGATGCAGAGTTTCGGCGAAGAACATCTCTTTGGACAGGAAGCCGTTCAGCAATGGCACCCCGGCCATGGAAGCCGCGGCGACCATCGCCAGCGTGGCGGTATGGGGCATGTATTTCCACAACCCGTTGAGTTTGCGCATGTCACGCGAGCCGGACTCATGGTCAATGATGCCGGCGGCCATGAACAGCGAGGCCTTGAAGGTGGCGTGGTTGATGATATGGAAAATGGCGGCGACGGCAGCCAGTTCGGTATCCATGCCCAGCAGCAGGGTGATCAAGCCCAGATGGCTGATGGTCGAGTACGCCAGCAGTCCCTTGAGATCATGTTTGAACAGGGCAATGTAGGCACCCAGCAGCAGCGTGGCCAGACCGGTCAGGCTGACGATCAGGAACCAGAGTTCGGTACCGGACAGCACCGGATAGAAGCGCGCGAGCAGAAAGATACCGGCCTTGACCATGGTTGCCGAGTGCAGGTAGGCACTGACCGGGGTTGGTGCGGCCATGGCGTGCGGCAGCCAGAAATGGAACGGGAACTGGGCCGACTTGGTGAAGGCACCCAGCAGTACCAGCACCAGTGCCACCGGATAGGCGGCGTGGTCGCGCAGCGTATCGCCGCTGGCCAGCACCACGCTGAGGTCATAACTGCCGACAATATCGGCGATCAACAGTAAACCGGCGAGCAGCGCCAGACCGCCGGCACCGGTCACGGTCAACGCCATGCGGGCACCCTTGCGGGCTTCGCTCTTGTGGTTCCAGAAACTGATCAACAGGAACGAGCTGATACTGGTCAGCTCCCAGAACAGCCACAACTGCAGCAGGTTATTGGCGGTGACAATCCCCACCATGGCGGTCATGAACAGAATCAGATAGGCGTAAAAACGTGCCATCGAATCCTGTTGCGACAGGTAATAGCGGGCATACAGAATGACCAGCAGGCCGATGCCGAGGATCAGGATGCAGAACAGCATGGCCAGGCCGTCAAGCCGGAAGGATAATTCCAGCCCCATGGCCGGAATCCAACTGAAGCTCTGCTGCAGGGTTTCACCGGCAAAGATCTGAGGTGTGAAACTCATCACCATGGCCAGTGCGACGGCGGGCAGAATGGCGGTAAACAGGGCGCAGGCACTTCGCCCGAAGCGCTCACTGAGCAGGGGAGCCAGGGTGCCGATTAACGGCAGAAGCGGGATCCAGAATAAGCTCATTAGCGGGTCAGACTCCGGTCAGTCATGGTAGAAAAATGTATTAGGGGTAATGGATATAACCTTACTGGGTTGGACATTTATACCGTTTGGAACCCTGTGAGTCCACCGTTGGTCTGGACACAAAAAAGCCCCGGCACGCCGCGAACGGGGCCGGAGCTGCAGGCGGTGCGGTCTAGAACAGGAGTGACTGCACTCGTTCCAGTACGCCGGCTTCCGTCCAGGGTTTGGTCAGGTACGCTGAAACACCGGCGGCTTCTGCTTCGCCACGGTGTTTCAGCGTTGACCTTGAGGTGATCATGATCACCGGTATCGTATTGAACTGCTTACTGTTCCTGATAATCGCCGCCAGTTCCATGCCGGTCATGCGCGGCATTTCCAGGTCGGTCAGAATCAGCTCGGGCGGATCGGAACGGACCTTGTCCAGAGCATCCAGGCCATCAATGGCAGTGGTCACCTGATAGCCGCTGTCACTGAGCAGCGTGGCCAGAGTCTTGCGTGCACTGAGGGAGTCATCAACAACCAATAGATGGGGAAGACGCAGCTCAAAGGCCTGTTCGGACGCTTCCTGGGCCGGGCGCAGAATCGAATTGCGGTCGATGATGCGGGCCTGCAGGTCAACGATCGGTGCGACATCACCGTTGGCCAGGATGGTTACGCCGGGAATACCGGCGATATCCGGCAGGTATTCGCCCAAGGGTTTGAATACCAGTTCCCGGTGGGCCAGTACTTCCCGGACCATGACCGCCGCTTTTTCACCATGATCCAGGTTGACCAGCAACACCGGATGCAGGCGCATGCCGTGATAATCGGCCTTGGGCTCTCCCATCAACGTATCCAGGGCATAGGCCGGGTATTCGCCATCAGCGGTGATAAAGCGGGTGCCGTTGTCGGTCTGTTTAAACTCGCCATCGATGGACAGCAGGCTCTGCTCAACCGTATGGCTGGAAAGGGCATAGACCCGGCCGCCTGCGGAACGGACCAACAGCGCATGTACCAGCAGCGAGGAGGCCGGCATCGACAGTTCGAAACGGCTGCCGGCCCCTGTGGTCGAGTGGATGTTCAGCGTCCCCTGCATGCGGGTGACTTGCTGGTAGACCACGTCCATGCCGATGCCTCGGCCGGATAGCTGGCTGATCTCGTCACGGGTCGAAAACCCCGGTACCAGAATCAGGCGCTGGACCTCACGGTCATTGAGTACGGTGTCGGCGGTGATCAGCCCCTTCTGTTCGGCGATCTCGCGTACGCGGGTCAGGTTAATACCGGCCCCGTCATCTGCGCAGCTGACATAGACCTTGCCGTTACGCTGGCTGAAGCTGATGGTCAGGGTACCGGTTTCGTCCTTGCCGGCTTCGAAGCGCAGGTGCGGCGTTTCCAGGCCATGGTCGACGGCATTACGAATGATGTGCATCAGCGGATCGGCCAGCTGGTTAAGGATCTGGCTGTCCATCAATACATCTTCACCCTCGATTACCAGTCGTGCCTGCTTGCCTGCGGTGCCGCAGGCCTGACGCATAATGCGCTGCATGCGTGAACTGATGGTTTTAACCGCAATCTGGCGAGTATGCAGCACGTTATCCAGTGATTCGTCCTGCAGGTTGCTTTGGCGCACATGCAGTTCAGCCAGATGGCGCAGCTGGTGATCGGTTTCCTGATCCACTTCACGGACGTCGGCAACCGCCTCTTGCAGCTGCGACAGGGTCGTGTGCATGGTGTTGTAGCGGTCCATCTCCAGCGGATCGAAATCACTGTCACTTTCATTCAGGTGAGCGTTGAGGGTGAAGTGATCCTGCAGTTGCTGTTCCAGGTCGAACAGAACTTTCTGTACACCACGTTGGCGTTCACGATTGGAGCGGCTGAGACGGCGCAGCTGCGACAGGGTGTCATCGAGCTGGGCATTGAGTGTGCTGGACTCACCGGCAATACGGAACAGGTTGTCGAGGATGCTGACGGCCACACGAATATGCGCATGTTCCTTGTCGACCTCCGGCTTGTCGGCCGCCGGTGCTGATGCGACGGCCTTGACCGGTGCTGTTGTCGCGACCGGCTGTGGCGGCATCGCCTGATCGGCGTCGTCGAGCACTTCGTCTGCGCACTCAATGCCTTCGGTGCGCAGACGATAGAACCAGTTCATCAACTGCTGCAGCTGATGCAGGGCATTATCCGGGGCGTCAGTCTCCTCGGTGATGCTTTCACTCATCTGTGCCAGGCAGTCCGAGGCTGCGGTCAGTTCCCGTGTCAGCTTGCTGCCGGGGAAGACCTTGGCGTCGGTCAGGACTTCAAGAATATCTTCAAGGTGGTGGGTCAGGTTGGCCAGACCGCGAATACCGGCCATGTTGGCCAGACCCTTGATGGTGTGAGCGGCGCGCTGGGCACTGAGCAGTGCGTCGGCTTCATGGTCGACCAGTACTGCCTGCAGCTGCTGCTGAAACTCCTCGACCAACACCGGCAATTCGTCATACAGCATTTCCATCAGCTGTGGATCGATCTCGCTGCTGACCTGCAGGGCGACTTCGTCGGCGGTAGCGGTTTCGCATTCGATGTCGTCCGGTGACTGGATACTGGCCAATGCCATAAGCCCGGACAGAAACGCGGCCTGTTGCGGTTCGGCATGGATCGGCAGGCGGTCATCACTGAAGGCATCGATCAGGTCTTCACGGAGACCCTTGTCGGCCAGTGCGCCCAGGTGCAGATGTATAGCCTGCAGGCAGGTCGCAATCTGTTCACGCTGAGGGTTCTGGAACTGACCGGGGTGCTGCTGGAAGTGGCTCAGGTTGTAGCCTAGTCCGGTCAGCAGCAGGTGCAACCCGGTCAGATTGACTGTGCTGCAGGCGCGGGCCAGAGGGGTCAGAGCGTCCAGACTGGCTTCGAGCAGGGTGTCGTTGGCATCTGTTGTTTGCCATTGTTCCTGAAGTGCCTGCAACGATCCGGTGAGCATGCCCAGAATGCCGGGATCGACGGACGGTCCGGCCTGCTCAAGCGCAGCCATGTCGATTTCACAGAACGGAACGAGAGGTGTGTCGATAACCGCGTCTGCCACTGGAGTGGCTGCAATGGGCTCAGGTGACGGATCGATAGCCGGTGACGGTGCCGCGAACATTTCGTCCAGCAGGGCACGTTGGTCTTCAAGATCCTCGGCTTCCAGGGGCTCGGGCCATTCGGGCGAGGCCAACAGGTCGATAACCGCCGTGGCACTGTCGTGGGAGCGGGTTTCAATGAGGTCATGCAGCACCGGCTTGATGCGGCTGATCGGAGGCTGATCAAGGCTGTCGCAGCTGTCGATCAGCTCGCTGGCCAATACCACCAGATCACCGAGCAATGGGTTGTCGGCCTCGGTTAAGGGTTCGCTCAACAGGTTCAGCAGCTCGGCCAGAGCAGCGGGTGAGTCGGCAGTATCCAGCAGCGATGCGGTGTGCTCTTCTTCCGGTACTGGTGTTGACACGGCGGACTGGTCATCAGCGTCATCGTGCTCTGTTGCGTCGCCGAACACTTCGTCCAGCAGTGCGCGCTGGTCTTCGAGGTCGTCTGCGTCCATGGGCTCGGGCCATTCAGGCGCAGCGAGCAGGTCGATGACGGCCTCGGCGGTGGCACGTTCGGGGGCATGAATCAGTGCCTGCAGCAGGGGGGTGGCACGGGCAATAAGCGGGTGATCCAAATCGTCACAGCTACTGATCAGCTCGGCCGCCAGCGCGACCAGGTCCGCCGGTAACGGGTTTTCTGCCTCGGTCAGAGGCTCGGCCAGCGTTTGCAGCGCTTCCGCCAGTGCGTCGGGTGTTTCTGCGCACTGTATCGCCGACTGGGGGGCTTCTTCCAACATCGTGTCGGGGTCTTCATCGGTCAACTGTTGCCAGTCCTCCAGCAACAGTTCCGGCAGAGCGTCGAGATCATCTTCGTCCAAAGGTGCCTGCCAGAGCGGTGAAGCCAAGGCGGCAAGCTGGGACGTCAGCGTGTCGGTTGCCGTTGCCGGGGTCGCCCCGTTGGTGGGCAGCAGCGTGAGCAATGATTGCACCAACTGTTGTTGCGCCGGTGACAGTGGTGCTGTTTGCTCTTCCGATTCGATGATCTCTGCCAGCATCGCCATCAAGTCGGCACTGCCGGACAAGCCTGCATCAAGGCAGCTGTCCGCCAGTGCCTGCAGATTTTCAGCCAGCCACTCAGGCTTACAGTCGGTCGTGCCATCCAGCGTCAGCTTGAGCGCGGAAAGCTGCTCCTGTGCATCGCTCCATTGCGCCATATCGGTCGTCACGCGTTACTCCGAATGCTGCTGCAGTTTAAATACGCTGATGGAGCGCTGCAGTTCGCCGGCGGCACCCACCAGTCGCTCAGAGAGCTGTTTCTGTTGCAGCATTTCGGTGTTGGTAGCTTGGGTAAATTCGTTGATGCTGCCGGCACGCTGGCGCAGGTTCTGGGCCAGCTTGGCCTGACCAGTGGCGTTTTGGGCAATACGTACGACGGATTCAACCAGTGACTGGGTGGTGGCGCGGGTTTCTTCCATACGTTCACCGGCCTGTTCGGCCAGGCGTGTACCGGCGACTACGTCTTCGATTACCGTGTTGATGACGTGAATGGTGTCGGCGGTTTCCAGCTGAATGTTGTTAACCAGACTCTCGATCTCGGAGGTTGCTTCACGGGAGTTTTCCGCCAGACGCTGTACTTCATCTACCACCACCATCAAGCCACGACCGGCTTCACCGGCAGAGGCGGCGTGCATGCTCGCGTTCAATGACAGGATGTGAGTACGTTCGGAAATGTTGTTGATCAGGTTGATAATACCGCCGATCTCCTGAGAACGTTCACCCAGTCGTTTGATGCGCTTCTCCGCTTCGTGAATGGTCTGGCGGATCTTGTTGATGCTGTCGATGGTGGCCGATACCGATTCCTTGGCGTTTTCGGTGGTGCTGATCGCTTTCTGTGAAGCTCTGTTGGTCACGGCAGCGAGTTTGGCGATCAATTGCATCGCATGGATCGCGGAGTCCAGACCCTCCAGGGTCTCGTTGATCTCTTCCTGTTCCTTGTTGGCTTGCAGGAGTACGGCTTCAGACTGGGTTTTAACCTGAATGGAGGTGCTGTTGACCTCGCTGGAAACGGCGCTGACTTCCCGCAGTACATTCTCGATCGAGTTGGTCAGCTGGTTAATGGAGTCGGCAACGGCACCAGTGATGTCTTCCGCCACGGGAACGCGGACGGTCAGGTCACGCTGACTGATCTTGAATACGCTCTGGATCAATTCGATGATGGAGGCGTTGAGTTTCTTGTTCTCGGCGGCCTGTTTGGCAAGGGCTTCCTCTTTTTCATCCAGCAGGGTATCGAGTACCGTGGCCATCTGTCCCAGTTCGTCTTTACTATCGAGGCGGGTGCGGGCTTCGGTATCACCAGCACGTACGGCATCGACGGTGTCCTGGATTCGCTGTACCGGGTCAAGGACGCCGTATTTGACGATGGCCAGGGCGACTGCCAAAGCAAGGCCCAAGATGACCAGAGATGCAAAGAACAGCTTGATCATTTGAGTCATGGCTACAGTACGTGCTTCGGTGTCCTGGTCGGCATAGACACGGGTCAACAATTGTAAGCTGGCGTTGACGTCACGCAAGTCGGTTAGCAGGTTGTTGAAGGTTTGCTGCATCAGCGCGGCCTGCAGTGTCGGAGCGGTTCCTTGGGTATGAATTTCTTCGATACGTGCTAATTTGTCAGTCAGGCCCAAACTGTCAAGACGTTGGCTGATGTTATGACGGTCTTCATCGCTGCGCAGACGCTGTAGCAGGGCATGCAGACGATTGTTGTAGTTGTTGGCAGCCACAGTGAAATCGTTGATGTGTTGGGTGTTGGGTGACAGTCGGGCTTCGGTTAACGCTTGCTGTGTATCCACCAGCAGAAAGTCGAGTTTGGACATGTCCTCGGCCAGTTGACGGGTTTCGCGGCTGACCGCCTGTGACTGCTCATCGATGACAATGGTTTGGTAGTAAGCGACAGCGATTGCAATGATGCCCGCCACCAAAAGAACACCGGAGATGGCAAACTTGATCCCCATCCGTATGTTCTGCAGTTCCCAGAAAAGAGGCATGTGTAGTTCCTTCCAAACAAAAATGGATGGCTGTTCAGTCTTCAGTGAACAGCGTGGCCGGTTGATAGAATGACTGCTTCAACTTTTTCAGCAGCTCCTGATGGTCGAATTCGTACCAGGTTGCACCCTGCGCGCTGTACTGTGCAGTTAGAAAGGGTTGCAGGACTTTGGGAGCAGCCGAAAGTGCCAAATTTTCATTGAGCCGTTTGGGGTCGATGATAGCCACCGGGAATTCCGACAACAGGAAACCGGCAGTGTGAGACTGTTGCCCCAGCAGGAGTATCCAATACTGAGCACGTAAATCGGTCCTTTCCTGGTGCACGAGGTAAGGCAGGTCATATACCGGTACGGTATTTCCGCGGTGATTGATAAAACCGGCAAACCAGACCGGGCTGTCTGGCAGCGGACAGATCCGCCCCTTGGGTGCCAACTCGGAAAAAGTTCCTGTTGTCAGCAGGAAATGCTGGTCGTCGAGCAAGAAACCGTGTCGAATTTCATCAAATTCCGGCGCTTCGTATTCATTTGAATACACACGAGGTTCAGGCAGCCTGGACAGGCTAAAATCATCCATGACGCGCATTACTCCTCAACTGAATGCCTCGACCTGATCAAGGATCTCCTGACTGCTGTAGGGCTTGGCAATCATTGCACTGGCCCCTTGTAATTGTGCCCATACCCGGTCTGCATCTTCATGTTTGCTGGATACAATAATCACCGGAATGCCCTTGGTGCTGGCGGCGTTGGTGATTTGACGACAGGCAGAGAAACCGTCTACTTCCGGCATGACGATATCCATGAAAATCAAATCCGGTTTTTCTGATTCCGCCAAGAGAATACCCTGCTGGCCGTTGGAACCGATGATGATCTCTGCGCCGGTGGCGTGCAGGATTTCACTCAGGCATTGCTGTTGTACCGGATCATCCTCGACGATCAGAATCTTGTTGACTGCCATGTGTATACATTTCCAGGGTTCGGTTGGTGTTGATTTAGCTTATTTGTTCTTGAATTCGCTGACCCAGCGAGACACGCGCTTGATCACCTTCTGAAATTCGACAGGATTGATCGGCTTGGTCAGGTAAGTGGATGATCCTGCCATTATCCCCTTCACTTCGTCCAGTGGTGATGTTTTCGACGATAGCATAATGATCGGGGTTTTTTTCAGGGCCGGCATCTGTCGCAAACGGGTACAGGTCTCGAAACCATCAATGCCTGGCATCATGATATCGAGAAAAATGAAGTCATAATGATTCTGGCCAGCTTTTTCCAATGCGGTTTCGCCATCATCGGCAAAATCAATATTGACTGGTTGGTCCATCTGCTCAAGCTCTTTAGCCAGCATTTGCTGCATGGGGTGGCTATCGTCTACCACTAAAATTGAATAATGCTGGTCTTGTTGCTGCGCTTCGCGCTCGGCCTGCAGACGGCGCACTTCCTCGATCTGGGCGTCATATTTACTGAAGAGGTTGTCCTTGTCCACCGCTTCAATACTGTCTGCAGTCGTGGCAGCAGCCATGGGCTGTGCCTGCGTAGTATTGGCATTGTCATTGAGCGGGACAATCGGGGCTGAATCGGCCTGTATGGGAGCATCAGAGCTGTGTTCGACGGCTGCCGTCGTTACTGGCACTGCTGCTGGTTCAGCCAGAAGTTCGTCCGCAGCCTGAATGTTGGAAGCCGCAGTGATGACCGGCTCTTCGATTACTGTTGCACGCTCTTCGGTATTGGCGGCTACAGCACGGGCGACGTCTACCGGTTGCAGCGGCTCAAAGGCTTCCAGCGTGCGCAGTACGCGCGAAGAAATGAAAGGCAATTTGATGTGGGGGTGTTCTGCACTCACCGGTTTTTGTTTGTTGACCAGGACCAGGCGTGTGCGGAAGCTGTCCGGTAGTTCAGCAATCTGTGCATGTGCGTCGAGCGAGTCGCCCATCACCAGTAACAGATCTGGCAGGCTGGCAGGATCGAAATCGGCCAGTGCCATGGATCGGCTTTTGGACAGCGTCAGAATTTTGTCCAGCTTCTTCAGTTGATCCTCAGGGAAACCCAGTGTCCCAATCTTCATGCGTCTTCCCTGTGTAGTGAGTCCCGGCAGATTGGGCCGATGGACGAGGGTAGGAATGGATGCATATTCAAGCATATAAATAATGCAGTTCGATTACGTTTTTTAGACGATCTGATGGGGGATGACAATAGTAAAAAGAGATAAATTCCCGTTCGTAATGTGTGTGTATGATTTGAGAGACAGTAACCTTTTTGCGACCAAAACAGATGTTCATTAAACTGTATAATTCAGCCTCTGTTCAGATATTTTAAAGGAAGTATTAAGTGCTTCTGAACAAGGAGTGATTCGGTTGCTGCAGGGTCATATGATAGTGGCGTGTGACCCATATACGGCCAAGGTAGCTTGAGTTTTACTGGTTACGGATGCGGCTAATTTTCCTGAGGCACATCGAATATTTATAGAAAATGATTGTTATGGACATGACCTTACAGCTTTATCAATTCGGACAGTAATAGCCAACCATAGCCTTTGCTTTATCGCTACCGGTTGTACGCAGGTTGTCCATCCAGAATTGGCACTTGGGGTCGGAAAGCTTTTGCATATACTCGGCACGATCTCGACCAGCTTCAAGCTGTGCTTCACGTGCAATGTGCTCCTGCTCCATTCTCAGACGCGATTCTTCCAAACGCTGCTGACGGGCCTGGTTTTGTGCTTCGAGGGTTCTACGGCGCTCTATGGCCGCCTGGCGGGATTGTTCATTCATTCTCTCCATGCTGCCATGCAAGACGTTGGTGGCTGCTTCAAGCGAACGGACGAATCGGTATTCCTGGTATTTCTGGTAACCGAACCAAAGACTAAACAGCACGATGCCGCCAAGGACAACGCCAAGGGTGATCTGTACCCAGAGGGGAGGTGGTGGGTTTGGTTGTGGAGCACGTTCAAAAATAATGCGCTCGCTGGGATCAGCTCTCATAGTACCTCCATGTTCTGCACCGAAGTGGACAGTATATGGACACTTGCGGTACTACGACTCATCCGTAAGCGTGTAAGCTGTTGAAAATATTGGTGGGCCCACCAGGACTTGAACCTGGGACCAATGGATTATGAGTTCTGATATTAAACCATAAATCCTTTAAAATCAAAGAGATGTAAGCGTAATTGAGCGTAATTGAGCGTAAGGGAAAGTAGTTTAGTAACAGTAACTTAGCGTAATTTGGGGGAAGGGAGCCAAGCTGATGAGTGTACCGGGAGTGTACTGCTTTACAATTTGAAGACTTATGTCGTCCTACCTGAAATGCTCTTGTATGGTTAATTCTGTGCCATTTCCGGGTAAATTGGGACCCACCCTCAACGGCCATTGAGGGCCTTCATGCAGCAGCTCGATGTAGCGCCGGCTCCTCTTGCGAGAGACCGATAACAAGTGGGTAGCGCTGCATGACTCTTTAGCGATAACTCGAACAGTCATCGGGGCCCCGAGCCCGTATAGCAAGGCAGAGTCAGCTTATTATGAACATCACCGAAAGCCAAACCGATATAAACGTCGGTGTCGATGTCGGCAAGTCCACACTCGATATCGTACTTCATCCCCTGGATCTCCATTTCTCAGTTCCCAACGATGAAGAGCACATTCGCAAGATCATCCAAGTGCTCAAACATCACAATATCAAACGCATCGTCACCGAAGCGACGGGCCGCTATGAACATGCCTTCGTCTTTGCCTGTGATCAGGCGGAATTACCGGTCGTGGTGGTCAATCCGACCAGTATTCGGCGTTACGCTCAGGCTATCGGCGTACTCGCGAAAACCGACAAGATCGATGCCCGTGTCATTGCCAGCTTTGCCGCCACCATCAAGCCTGAAAT
>NZ_PYGI01000019.1 GCF_003014615.1 Marinobacterium halophilum
AACCTCGCTTCGGCCTGGCGTACCGAGGGGGGCACGCCTCAATCGGATACGAAAGAGCAGCATCCCCGCGTGTGGGGCAGTGTGCAGTACCGTTTTTAACCGATGATACGACCTTCGGTGCGCTCCGGCACCGAAGGCGCTCACTGATACAGGCAAACACCTTACTGCGCCAGGGTTCGGCCTCGTTCACCAGATGGTGACGTGCCGCTGTCAGCCGCTCGACACCGGCGTGCGGCAGCAGCTCGCCTAGCACGGCCAGGTTGTGTTCCCACTCCAGCGTCTGATCAGCCGTGCCCTGAATGATCAGCGCCGGAATATCCAGCGCCGGTGCCGCTTCAACCTGGGCTACCCAGCTCAGCATCGCCCCGATCCAGCCGACATCAACAAAATGCCCCTGCAACGGGTCAATCTGGCGCAGGAAACGGACGAATTCGGCATCGTTGGAACTGTCACCATGTTCACGACGCACCCGCTTGATACACCAATGCAGCCAGCGATAGCTCATTTCGATGCGGTTGAACGGGCGCGGCCGGATCAATGGCGACAGCAACACCCGGTCACGCAGTGGCAAACCGTGCAGGTGACGTCCCAGCTCGGCCTGCAACAGAATCGCACTGCCGGTGCTCTGGCCGATACCGACCCAGGGCGCGGTCAGCCCTGATTCATGGCGACGCAGTAAAGTGGACAGCTGACGTGCATAGGTACTGAAATGATCAATTGCGAAACGCTGACCGGCGGACAGACCATGCCCCGGCAGGTCATAGATCAGCACATCCCAGTGTTGTTCAAGCAGATGGGCAATCAGGTGGTGATACAGGCCCGCATGGTCGGTATACCCATGGACCACCACCACCGTGCCACGGCTATGCGAGCGACTGAAATGCTGCACCACCAGCTGGGTATCGCCAATCAGTTCGGTACCGATGCTATAGCGTGCCAGTGCCGCAACCCGGTCGAGATCATAAAAGGCCAGGTAAGCCTGCAGCTCCTTGCTGCACAGGGTCTGCTCACCGGGCATGAAGCGATCCAGCGACTGCCGCAGACGGCAGGGGTTGAAAGCCGGGGCAGATTGCTGCACGGACGATGTTATTGTTGTTCTGGTCACGGTCATACACCTGTGTTCTGATTAGCCTAAGCTGATTGTGAACCCTTTCCATATAGCGGTTTTGACAGAATGATGACAAAACGATTACTTCCCTACAGCCTGTTATTACTCTGTCTGCTGCTCACCAGTGTATTCACTGTAGCCGCTACCACTGATGACAGCATTGCCCGCCTCGAACAGCAGTTGCAGCAGCTGGATAATGCTGACAGCAGGCAAAACCCGCTCCGGGAGCTGTATCAGAAAACCCTCAGTGCTCTGAACAGCCGTCAGCAGTACCAGGCCCGCGCCGATACACTGCAGCAGCAGATCGAGCAGCAGCCGGAACAGCTGCGCCAAGAAGAGCAGACGCTGGCGCAGGCGAAAACACCCGCAGCAGACACCCGCTACCTGAAACTGAGCCGTGCCGAGCTGGAACAGGCCATTACCCTGCGCCGAGCCGAATTGCTGCAGCTGGAACAGCAGCGGGAGCAGCTGACCCAGCAGATCGAACTGAACGAACAGAAACTGCTCAGTCTGCGCGAGCAACTGGCCGAGCTGAAACAGGCACCGCCTGAGTTACCGCCGCTGCCAACGGAGCAGTCCAGCCGCGAGCTGAACGACGCCCGGCTACAGCTGAAAAATGCCCTGCTGGAACGGCGCAGCAGCCATATTCGGGCACTGGAGCTGGAGCTGCTGGCCCTGCCCGGCCAAACCGAGCTGGCACGGCTGCAACTGCAACAACTGCAACTGCAACTGCAGCATTCCGGCACCACGCTCAATGCGATGCAGAGCCATCTGGAACAGATCCAGCGCACCGAGCTGGAAAACACCCTGAGCAGCCTGCTCACGCCGCAAGACTCGGCGCTGGAGCACCCGCTGCTGGCGCAACAGGTGCAAACCAACCAACGATTAAGCGAACAGCTGCGCCAGATGAGCGACCAGACCTCGACCGCCCAGCATCGACGCGTCGCGCTGGAACAGGAACTCGACCTGATCACCCGCAGCTTCAAGACCATTCAGCAGCAACTGGAGCTGGAAACCTACAGCGCCAGCTATGAACTGCGACGCTTTACCCAGGAACTGTCGCGTCCGGTCGATACCGCAATAACCCGCCAGTCACTCAACGCCCTGCGTCTGCGCAGCCTCGAATTCAACCGCCAGCAGCAGGCCGAAGCCCTCGACCCAGACGTCCTGGCACAACTGACACCGGCGCAACGCAGCCAGTATGAGCAGCTGCAACGCAGTCAGGATACGCTGCGCGATCGTTTGCAGGACAACCGACAACAGCTGATCAGCGAGCTGTCCCAACTGCTGGCGGTCAAGGAGCAACTGAATGAACGCCTGCAGCAGGCCAATCAGCTGATCCAACAGCAACTGCTCTGGCTGCCGGTGGCCCCGCCAGTCTCCTGGCAATGGCCGGGGGAGATCGCCACCAGCGTCGAACAGCTGCGCACCTTACTGCTGCGCATCGTGGCAACGCCGTTGCTTGCCGATACCCCGCACCTCAATTCGGTATGGGGGGTCTTTGTTCTGCTGTCAATCCTGGCTATGGCCACCTACCGCTACCAGAAACAGCATCGCCAACGCTGGCGCATGGAACTGGGCAATGTGGTGCATGACCGCTTTTCGCGCACGCTGAGGCTGATGGTAGCCGGTATCATCAGTGCCCTGCCGCTACCGGTACTGCTATTGATGCTGCGCAGCTACAGCCTGAACCCGGAACACCCTGACCGGGTGGTGATCGAACAACTGCTGCTGTTGTGGACGTTCAGCCTGCAGTTTTATGCGATGGCGCTGGTATGGCTGAAAGTGCCGGATGGCTTGATGTGTGGTCACTTTGCCATCCCCGAGGCACTGGCGCGGGTCATGCGTCGCCAACTGCATCTACTGTTCTGGGTTGCCATGCCGCTGCTGTCGCTGCTGCTGCTGACCGAAAGCTACAATGCGATCGAGATGCAGAGCGGTGCCGGACGCCTCCTGTTCCTGCTGCTGACCCTCACTCTGGCCCTGTTCTGGCGTGGCTTCTGGCATGTCGGCCTCTCCGTCCACACTCTCACCCCGCACCGACGCTGGTGGCACAATACCCACCTGTGGGTCAGCGCACTGATTCTATTCAATCTGGTCATGGCCGGGCTCGGCCTGTGGGGCTACGCTCTGACCGCACTGTTCTTCATGCTGATTCTGCTGGTGGTCATTTTGCAGGGGCTGGCCGCCTTCCTCCTGTTCAAGCTGGGCTTGCGCTGGCTGCTCATCGAAGAGCGCCGACTGTCCTTCAGCCGCGCCAAAGCCCGCCGTGCCGAGATTCAGGCCGCGCGCGAGAACAACGAAGAGGTACCGCCGCTGAAGGAGAATTACCTCGACCTGCAAACCATCTCCGACCAGTCCCGTGCCCTGCTCAAGACCTTCATCATTCTGATGACCGGGGTGATGCTGTGGCTGACACTGGGCGACTTCCTGCCCACGCTGCAGGTACTGGAAAGCGTGAAACTGTGGAGCAGTCTGGTCCCCAGCGGGGATCAGGAGATCCTCACCTATGTCACCCTGCGTGACCTGGTGGTCGGTGCGCTGGTGCTGTGGGTCAGCCTGCTGGCGGCGCAGAACCTGCCCGGCCTGCTGGAACTGCTGGCCCTGCGCCACCTGAGCCTGTCGCCGGGTACCGGCTACGCCATCACCACACTGCTCAAGTACTCGCTGATCCTGCTCGGGGTGATGATCGCCGTCGGCCAGTTCGGGCTGCAGTGGAGCAAGCTGCAATGGCTGGTGGCCGCACTGGGTGTCGGCCTGGGCTTCGGCCTGCAGGAGATCGTTGCCAACTTTGTTTCCGGCCTGATCATTCTGTTCGAAAAGCCGGTGCGGATTGGCGATACCATCACCCTGGGCAATGTCACCGGGTCGGTCTCGCGCATTCAGATCCGCGCCACTACCATCACCGATTGGGATCGCAAGGAAGTCATCATCCCCAACAAGACGTTCATCACCGAACAGCTGATCAACTGGTCACTGAGCGATGCCATCACCCGTGTCGTGCTGACCATCGGTGTCGCCTATGGCAGCGACACCGAACTGGCGCAGAAACTGCTGCTGGAGGCCGCCTGCGCCAACCCGCGTGTACTGGATGACCCGGAACCCGATGCCTACTTCCGCGAGTTTGCCAACAGCACGCTGAATATCGACCTGCGGGTGTTTGTCAGCAGCATGTCAGACCGAGTACCGGTCACCAATGAACTGAACACTGAGATCAACCGGTTGTTCAATGAGCACGGCATCGAAATTGCGTTTCCACAGCTCGATGTACACCTGCACCGGAGAACCTGAACAGATTCAAGACAAAGGCTGCATTTCACTTTTTCAATCAAGGGCATAGAATCGACTTCCATGTATGTTTTCGGAGTCGTTGTATGCGCCTTGACCCCACCTCTTTGCGCTTGTTCATCCGTGTACTGGAAACCGGCACCATTGCCGGTGCCGCCCAACAGGAGCACATTGCAGCATCCGCCATCAGCAAACGCATCAGCGAACTGGAAGACTGCCTCAATACCCGTCTGTTGATGCGTACCAATCGCGGTGTCGAAGGCACCCCGGCCGGTCAGGTACTGGCCCAGTTTTCCCGCGGCGTGCTGCATCAGCTAGATGATGTATATGCGCGCATGCATGAATATTCACATGGCGTCCGCGGCGAAGTGCGGATTGTGGCCAACATCTCGGCGATCACCCAGTTTCTGCCCGCGCAGCTGAAGGCGTTCCTCGACCAGCACCCGCTGATCCAGATTCAGCTGGAGGAAAAAATCAGCTCGGCCATCATCGATACCGTGGCCCAGAACAAGGCGGATATCGGCATCTTCACGGAAGTGCTGGGCAACACCGACAACCTCGACATCCATCCCTACCAGTCCGACCAGCTGGTGGTGATCACGGCCACCCAACATCCCTTGGCCGGTACCGACACCCTGCATTTCGCCGATACCCTGGACTTCGACTACGTCGGCCTGCATACCGGCAGCGCCATCAACAACAAGCTGCTGCATGCCGCTGCCGCCGTGGGCAAGCCCTTCAAAATGCGCATTCAGGTCACCAGCTATGAAGCCCTGCTGCGCATGGTCGAGCAAGGACTGGGGATCGGCATCATGCCGCTGGATATCGCCCGCCCTTACCTGAAAACCGGACGCATCCACCGTATCCGGCTGGCCGACCCCTGGGCCAGGCGTCATCTGAAGCTCTGCACCAACAATCAACACCCGATGTCACAGGCCACCCGCCGCCTGCTGGACCACCTGATTCTGTCTTCCTGACAGCCGCCTGCCATCTCATTTGGAGATGGCAGCCTCACATTTAACTACTTTGTCATCCATACAATTACCCGCATCATCTCAAACAAACTGTTGTACACCTGCAACCTGGAGATGAGCTGATGACAACCGAGGCGACCCCGCTACCGCTGGAAGGCGTGCGCGTATTGGAGCTGGGATCATTGATTGCCGGTCCGTATGCCGCCAGCATTCTGGCCCAGTTCGGGGCCGAAGTGATCAAGGTTGAACCCCCCGGCACCGGTGATCCCCTGCGCCGCTGGCGCAAGATGC
This sequence comes from Marinobacterium halophilum, assembly GCF_003014615.1. Lineage (GTDB taxonomy): Bacteria > Pseudomonadota > Gammaproteobacteria > Pseudomonadales > Balneatricaceae > Marinobacterium > Marinobacterium halophilum. The sequence goes on from NZ_PYGI01000019.1 coordinate 5,662, forward strand.
ACAAGGATACGTCGCTGTGGTGGTACTCCCAGAGCCGCAACAAGAAGTCCCTGACCCTGAATCTGAAAGATCCCGATGCTCAGGCCATCATCCACAAGCTGGTGGAAGACTGCGATATCGTGATCGAGAACTTCCGCCCCGGTACGCTGGAAAAGTGGAACCTGGGCTGGGAACAGCTATCCGCCATCAACCCCGCACTGATCATGATCCGCGTGTCCGGCTACGGCCAGGACGGCCCCTACGCCTCGCGTCCGGGCTTTGCCGCGATTGCAGAATCGATCGGCGGCATGCGTCACCTCGCCGGTTACCCCGACCAGCCCCCCGTACGTGCGGGCATCAGCATCGGCGATACGCTGGCCTCGCTGTACGGCGTGATTGGCGCGATGATGGCGATGCACCACCTCAAGGTGAATGGCGGCAAGGGCCAGTTCGTCGACGTTGCCCTGTATGAAGCCGTCTTTGGCGTCATGGAAAGCCTGATTCCGGAATACGGCATGTTCGGTTTTGTCCGTGAACGCACCGGCCCGAGCATGCCCGGCATCGCACCCTCCAGCACCTACCGCAGTGAAGAGGGACGCTACATTGTCATCGCCGCCAACAGCGACAGCATTTTCAAACGCTTGATGAATGCCATCGGCCGTGAAGATCTGGCGCAGGACCCCGAACTGGCGCACAACGATGGCCGCGCCCGCCGCAGTGACGAACTGGATGCCGCCATCGAAGCCTGGACCTCCGGCCGCAGCCTGAAGGCCGCACTGGACGTGCTGGAACAGGCCGCCGTACCGGCCAGCGGCATCAACACCGCTGCGGACATCTTTGAAGACCCGCACTTCCGTGCCCGTGACATGATCACAGAGCAGCCGCTGCCGGACGGTGAGTCGATCTCGCTGCCGGGCATCGTGCCCAAGCTCAGCGCCACGCCGGGCAGCACCCGCTGGCTGGGGCCGAAACTGGGTGAGCATAACGACGAAGTGCTGGGGCAGCTGGGCTACTCCGAAGACGCCATCCGTGACCTGCGCGCCAAGGGCGTGCTGTAACACAAGGAGCCAGCCATGTTTGAGCATTTCCCCCAGCGGGTTCTGGTCAATGAAGTCGTGACCCGAGACGGGTTCCAGAGTGAAGCTGAATTCGTCCCGACCGCAACCAAGATCGAGCTGATCAACGCCCTGTCCACACAGGGCCTGAACAAGATCGAAGTCACCTCGTTTGTATCGCCACGGGCAGTGCCCAACCTGCGTGATGCCGAAGAGGTGGTTACCGCGCTTAACCGCAACACCGACACCACCTATGTCGCCCTGGTGCCCAATGAACGGGGCTGCGGCCGCGCACTGGCACTGGACCTCGACGAAATCAACCTGGTCATGTCGGTCAGCGAAACCCACAATCTGGCCAACATGCGCATGACTTGCGCGCAGTCGCTGGATCAGTTCGCCCGCATCAGCGCCATGACCGCCGGCTCCGCCATGCGTCTCAACGGCTCGCTGGCCACCGCGTTCGGCTGCCCGTTCGAGGGCCTGCAAACCGAAGACACCGTGCTGCACTATATCGAGGCCTACCTGGAACAGGGGCTGCACAGCATCACCCTGGCCGACACCACCGGCATGGCGGTCCCGAACCAGGTTTACTCGCTGTGCCGCGCCGTCCGCGCCCGCTGGCCCGATCTGGAAGTCACCCTGCATTTCCACAATACCCGAGGCCTGGGCTTGAGCAATGTGCTGGCGGCCCTGGCGGCGGGCATGAATCAGTTTGACGCTTCGCTCGGCGGCCTGGGCGGCTGCCCGTTCGCTCCGGGCGCTACCGGCAACATCTGCACTGAAGATCTGGTGCATATGCTGGCCGAAATGCAGCTCGACTGCGGCGTTGATCTGGCCGGACTGCTGACCCAGTCGCGTCAACTTGAAGCCATCGTCGGCCACCCGCTGCCCGGACAGATCAACAAGGCCGGGCTACGCACCGACACCCGTCCCGTCCCCGAATCGGTAACACAGCTCCGTCAGTCCCTTGAGGCCTGAACGGGCTCTGCAATACGACAACGATAAAAAAAGGAAGTGATCATGAAACTGAAGAACATGCTCCGCACCGGCATACTCATGACAGCCCTGACCGCCCTGCCGGCAATGGCAGAGACGACCTTGAAAGTCACCCTGCAGCTGCCGCTCAAGCACCATCTGGGCCAGAACCTGGTGGACTTCAAGCAGGAAGTGGAAAGCGCCAGTAATGGTGACCTGAAAATCCAGATCTACCCGGCTGCACAGCTGTACAAGGACAAGGAAGTCCATAACGCGGTCAGCTCGGGTGCCATCGAAATGGGCGTCATGAGCGTCACTCAGCTGGCGGGCACCATTCCGGCCGTCGATGTGTTCTACGTCCCGTTCCTGTTCCCGAGCTATGACAAGGTGGTGAAGGCAACCGCTCCGGGCAGCGACGTGCGCACCCTGCTGGACAACGAAATCATCAAGACCGGTGCCCGCCCGCTGTGGTGGCAGGCCTACGGCGGTGTTGCGCTGCTGTCGAAGAAAACACCGATCCACCTGCCCACTGACATGGAAGGCATGAAGGTCCGTGTCTTCGGCAAAACGCTGGGCGAATTTGCCAAGGCCGTCGGCGCTGCACCAACCGTAATGGCCGGTTCAGAACAGTTCCTCGCCTACCAGCGCGGTACGGTTGATGCCGGTATGACCGGTGTCACTGCTGTCGGCCCGCGCAAGCTGCATCAGGTCATGGATAACCTCACCCTGACCAACCATGCCAACATCGAGTTCATGACCATCATCAACGAGAACGTCTGGCAGGGATTGACCGACCGCGAGCGCGAAATTCTGCAAGCCGCCGCCGTCAAGGTCGAGCTGTCTCTGCGCAACAAGATCCAGCAGCTGGAAGCCGATGCCATCGTCAATGCCAAGGACGAGATGAACGTGATCGAGTTGAGCGCCGATGACGTCAAGGTTTGGCAGGCTGCTACCCAGCCGGTGTTGGAACGCTTCATCGAAAATGCCGGTCCGCTGGGCCAGCAGGTGGTGGATGCCGCACGCTCTCTATAAATGTCATTTGTAATTCCAGGTAACGGACATCCCGCAGGGGGTGTCCGTTTTCTTCGTTATCAGTAGTCGGATAAAACCATGTCAGATGTCAACGCCGCACAGACCGATACGGCATCCTGGCGCGCCCATCACCCGTCACGCTGGGTCCGCTTCAATCATGCCGTGGTAACGCTCTGCGGACGCCTGTCCGCCCTGTTGTTTGCCAGCATCGCTGTCATGATCACTTATGAAGTGATCGCCCGTTACCTGTTCCTGTCCCCCACGATTTGGGTGGAAGACCTGTCCCTGCTCTGCCAGATCTGGGCCTCCTGTCTCGGTGCCAGCTGGTTGCTGCAACACCAGGCGCTGATCCGCATCGACATGCTGATTGACCGCTTCGGCCCCCGCGTACGCATGGTTGCCGAGCTCTGGTCGCTCACCGTCATCGCCCTGTTTTCGGGCTGGGTCACCTTCTACGGTGCCGAACTGGTGATCGAGTCCGTGCAGATGGGATCTGCCTCCGCGTCCATGCTCGGGCTGCCAATGTGGATCACCAAAAGTGCTGTTCCGTTCGGATTCGGGCTGCTGTTCATTCAATGCATCACTGAGGGACTGCTGGTGATATCGGGTCATGTTCAAGCGGCGGAAGAGGTCAATATCTGATGACAATTGCGCTGATCATTTTCGCTCTGCTCATGCTGTTGCTGTCCGGCGTCCCCGTCGGTTTCGTCCTTGGCGGCATGGGGTTGGGCATGCTGTTGCTGGCCGATATCTCGCCGCTGATGGTGCCAATGGCCCTTTACTCCTCCTTTGACAGCTTCATCCTGCTGTCGGTGCCGCTGTTCCTGCTGATGTCCAACATCCTGCTCAAGGGCGGTGTCGGCAAGGACTTGTTCAACGCCGTGCAGAGCTGGGTCGGCCACTGGCCCGGCGGTCTCGGGATCGCCACCATCACCTCCTGCACCATTTTCTCGGCCATTTCGGGGTCATCCGTTGCCACCGCCGCCACCATCGGCAGTGTGGCCATCAAGGAGATGACCGACCGGGGCTATCATCGCCCGTTCGTACTCGGCCTGATCGCGGCCGGCGGCACTCTCGGCATTCTGATTCCGCCGTCGATCCCGATGATTGTCTATGGCGTCATCACCGAAGAGTCGATTGTTGATCTGTTCCTTGCCGGAGTCGGCCCCGGACTGTTGATGGCAGGCAGTTTTATCCTGTTCAGCTTCCTCTATGCCTTTTTCGGCAAGGCCTGCCAACCGGTCCCCAAAGCCTCGTGGCAAGACCGCAAGTCCTCGACCCTGCGGGCGCTTCCGACCATGCTACTGGCCGCCGTGATCATTGGCGGCATCTATGCCGGTATCTTTACCCCGACCGAGTCGGCGGCCATCGGTGTGACCTTCTCCCTGATCATCGTGATCGCGCTGCGCACCTTCAGCTGGGACGGCCTCAAGGCGGCCGGTATGGATACGATGAAAACCACGATCACCATCTTCCTGATCATGGCCGGTGCCAAAGTCTTCGGCAAGGCGATCACCCTGTACCAGATCCCGCAGGAGATCTCGATGTTCGTCAGCATGCACATTGGCGAAGCCGGCATGTTCATTCTGGCGGTCTGCCTGGTGCTGCTGGTACTGGGTTTCTTCCTTGAATCCATCTCCATGCTGCTGATCATGATGCCGGTGCTGTATCCGTCGCTGGCACCGCTGGGCATTGACCCGATCTGGTTCGGCATCATCTTCGTGATCATGATCGAGTGTGCGCTGATCACCCCGCCCGTGGGTCTCAACCTGTTTGTCATACAAGCGGTTTCGGGGGGGCCAGTCATGGACGTTGTGCGCGGTGTCTGGCCCTTCATCCTGTTGATGTTTGGCTGTTTGCTGGCCGTGTTCTTCTTCCCGAAAATCGCACTGTACCTGCCGTTTTACATGTAATGCCGATGCCGGGGCGCGTCCCCGGCATTTCCCGCCCGTGTCACCCCCCCAACGATTGACGCACTTGCGATAAAACACGAAGATCGCATGAACCCACTCATTTTATTCAAGGAGCACCACCGCATGACGGATACACCCGCCAAGATCGGCCAGCAGGACGGCAGTTCGGGAAACGCGAAAATTGTCTACATCCTGTATTTGATTGGCCTGGTTGTAGGCATCACCAGCATCGTGGGTGTCGTGATGGCCTACATCTACAAGGCTGACGCGCCGGATTGGCTCAAGGATCATTTCCGCTGGCAGATCCGTACCTTCTGGATCGGTATTGTGTACAGCCTGATCGGCATGGTGACGACGCTGATCCTGGTCGGTTACCTGATTCTGCTGTTCGTGCTGGTCTGGTACATCGTGCGCTGCGTCAAGGGGTTACAGTGCCTCGACAAGCGCCAGCCGCTGCCGGACTCCGGCAGCTGGATGTTCTAAAATTACGACAACAGCACAAATCTGTTCACTGCATAAACAAGGGCTGCCCATCGCAGCCCTTGTTTGTAAAAAAATAACCTAAAATTCACGAAAAACTGTCAACAACACTCGATCTGCCCACAAAACACCACCATCGACCCACCCCGTCATACTTTAGGCGCAAACGCAGGACAGGCGCGAAAAATTGCGCTATTTTCGCAATGCACAATGCTTATATAAACCGATTTTCATGTCGCAGACGCACCTGCAGCAGCGGCACACGATTCAATCAAGTGGGACAAGAAGATGAGCCAACGGGTACAGGTCGGTGGCCTGCAGGTCGCCAAAGAGCTTTACGATTTCATCAATACCGAAGCACTGCCGGGCACCGGCGTCGAGGCCGAGTCATTCTGGAGCCGTTTCGACCGCCTCGTACACGACCTTGCACCGCGCAACCGCGAATTGCTGGCCAAACGTGACGCCCTGCAGGAACAGATCGACGCCTGGCACCGTGACAATCGCGGTGACGCCTTCAGCTTCGACGCCTACAAATCCTTCCTGCGTGAAATTGAGTACCTGTTGCCGGAAGGCGAAGACTTCTCCGCCACCACCGAAAACGTCGACCCGGAAATGGCTACGCTGGCCGGTCCGCAGCTGGTGGTACCGGTGATGAACGCCCGTTACGCACTGAACGCGGCCAACGCACGCTGGGGCAGCCTGTACGATGCGCTCTACGGCACCGACGTCATCTCTGAAGAAAATGGTGCCGAAAAAGGCAAGGGCTACAACCCCGCCCGTGGCACCAAGGTTATCGCCTTTGGCCGTGACTTCCTCGACCAGAGCGCACCGCTGGCCGGTGCCTCACACAAGGATTCGGCCGGTTACAGCATCCAGAACGGTCAGCTCTGCGTTGTCCTGCGCGACGGTGGCGAAACCGGACTGGCAACTCCTGCTCAGCTGGTCGGCTACACCGGCAGCGGCAGCAACCCGACAGCGATCCTGATCACACATAACGGCCTGCATTTCGAGATCCAGATCGACCGTGACAACCAGATCGGCAAGTCTGACGCCGCCGGCGTGAAAGACATCCTGATGGAAGCGGCACTGACCACCATCATGGACTGCGAAGACTCCGTCGCCGCCGTTGACGCCGAAGACAAGGTGCTGGCGTACCGCAACTGGCTGGGCCTGATGCAGGGCACCCTGACCGAAGAGATCAGCAAGGGCGAGCAGACCTTCACCCGCCGCATGAACCCGGACCGCGAATACACCACCCCGGCCGGTGACAGCCTGACCCTGAAGGGCCGCAGCCTGATGTTCGTGCGTAACGTGGGCCACCTGATGACCAACCCGGCGATCGTCGACAGCGAAGGCTTCGAGATCCCCGAAGGCATCATGGACGCCGTCGTCACCACGCTGATCTCCATCCACGACATCAAGGGCAGCGCACCGTTCCGCAATGCCACCACCGGCTCCGTCTACATCGTGAAGCCGAAGATGCACGGCCCGGAAGAAGTGGCCTTCGCCGACGAACTGTTCGGCCGTGTTGAAGACGTACTGGGGCTGGAACGCTTCACCATGAAAATGGGCATCATGGATGAAGAGCGCCGCACCACCGTCAACCTGAAAGAATGTATCCGTGCCGCCAAGGAGCGCGTGGTGTTCATCAACACCGGTTTCCTCGACCGTACCGGTGACGAGATCCACACCTCCATGGAAGCGGGCCCGATGATCCGCAAGGGCGAAATGAAGGGTGCTGCCTGGATCAAGGCCTACGAGGACTGGAACGTGGATAACGGCCTGGCCTGTGGCCTCAGTGGTCGTGCCCAGATCGGCAAAGGCATGTGGGCGATGCCGGATCTGATGGCCAACATGCTGGAACAGAAGATCGGCCACCCGCTGTCCGGTGCCAACACCGCATGGGTGCCGTCACCGACAGCCGCCGCGCTGCACGCGCTGCACTACCATCAGGTGGATGTATTCGCCCGTCAGCAGGAACTGAAGACCCGCGCCCGCGCCAGCCTCGACGATATCCTGACCATTCCGGTGGCTCAGAACCCGAGCTGGAGCGCCGAAGAGATTCAGCAGGAACTGGACAACAATGCCCAGGGCATCCTCGGCTACGTAGTGCGCTGGGTTGATCAGGGCGTGGGTTGTTCCAAGGTGCCGGACATCAACGATGTCGGCCTGATGGAAGACCGTGCGACGCTGCGTATCTCCAGCCAGCATATCGCCAACTGGCTGCACCACGGCATCTGTTCGGAAGCGCAGGTGATGGAAACCCTGAAGCGCATGGCCGCTGTAGTGGACCGTCAGAACGCCAATGACCCGACCTACCAGCCGATGGCACCGAACTTCGATGACAACATCGCGTTCCTGGCCGCCTGTGATCTGGTCATCAAGGGCCGCGAACAGCCGAACGGCTACACCGAGCCGGTTTTGCACCGTCGTCGTCTGGAGCTGAAGGCCAAACTGGCCGGCTGATCCAGCAGCGCTGAAAGCACACTGAAAAAGCCCCGCCGGTGAATGCCTGCGGGGCTTTTTTTCAATCTCGGAAGCGGTCGTGGCAAGCCTTGCAGCTCTGGCCCAACTGACCCAGCAATGGCCGCAGCTCATCGCGGCCCTGACCTGCAGCCGCAGCCTGCTGCAGCGCCCGGCTACGTTGCTGCATCTGCGCCATCAGCTCATCGAACCGCTCACGCCCTTCCCAGATGCGGTAAGAGGCACGGGTATCGCCACGTACGCTTTCCGCATCGGCAAAGCCTTCCGCCACAATACTGCCCAACAGCGCGATACGCTCGGCACGCTGGGCAAAAACCTCGCCGTCAAAATCCACCCGCCCCTGCACCATCGCCGCCAGTGGCGACAGGTTCCAGTCCATCGCCCGGTACACGCCCTGGCGGTATTCGATCGCCTTGTCGGTCGCTGACTCCGCCTGCACCATCGAGGCCGACAGGCTCAACAGCACGGCGCTCAGAATGACGTTCGCTTTCATGTTCTCTCCTCAGATCGCTCGATCGAAATACAACGACACACCCGACAATTCAGCCACTTCATCCAGCCACTGCAGCACCGCCGGCGGAAACGTCAGCCCCTGCACCAGCGTCAGGCCACGCAGCGGCGGGAAGTTCATCACATCGTTCCAGCTCAGGGTATTACCGTGCGCGGACGGCAGACTCAGCGGCGGCAGTTCGGCCAGCATCTGCTCAATCGCCGCCTTGTGCGTGTCGGTCTCGGCCAGTGCCTGCTCGAATGAACATCCCAGCAAGGCTTCCTTCTTGTTACGGAAATACGCGCATGCCGACTCGGTGGCAAACTCCTCCAGGCCGATACGGGTCACCCGAGGAAAGGTCAGCGCCCAGCTATGCGCCTGTACCGGCTGCAACCGTGGCAGAATCGCTTCACTCAACTGCAACGGTCGTATCACCCGCTCTGCAGCGCCCAGGCTATCCAGCAACTTGGCAATGGCCATGCTCTCGGCGATCGCCACGCCCTGATGCTCAAAGATCGGCACCATCTTCTGACCGATCAGACGGTGGCACGTGTCCTCGTCATCGTTGAGCAGCGTCACCTGCTCCAGGTCGCTCACCTGCTTGTAGTGCGCCACCATCATGGTGCGGACACAAAACGGGCAGTGGTCGTAGATATACAGTCGCGACACGGCGCAGCTCCTCGCAGATATAAAAGGCGCTATCCTGACAGCATCGCCCGCTGAAGCCAATGCATCATCATGCTGTTACAGGCACACTACGCCTGCGGTCTGCCATTTCATGACCGAGCCAACATATGCTAAAGGGAAACGTTACATTCAGCTTTTGAGACGGGTATACATCTGTGCCAAACGTAGAACAACTTCACGCGAAATACGGGAGAAATCCCCATGATTGATCTCCGCGCTGGCCTCCTCCTTACGCCCCGACTGTGCCAAGATCAAGACATGGCCAGCACAGACATGGAAATGAGCATGCTGGCGCTTGAGTTCGGCAAATTCGGGCTGACCAGAAAAACTGTCTCCCCCCGCACCGTGAATCCACTTGCCAAGCGCACAGCCATCATCACGCGCCACATTGGCCGGGTCCAGAATTTCGCTGGAATGGCCCTGTACTACATCATTCAAACGTACTTTCCAGCGTTGATGCGCCTCAATTGCACTTTTGAAATCAAGTCCTGCAGCTTCGGCGTCTAGCGGATCTTCAGGCTCGTGTGCAACTTCACTCAAAACGGGAATTGAATCCGGATCATGGTTCTGTTGATCTAGTTCACTCACATTTTTTCCACCGAGCGCATTGATCAGCCAGCGTCTAATTCCCATCGATATTGACTCCGTTTGACAACCGGCATCGTCCATTCCCTCTGCCAGTATGTTGGGTTGTTATATAGTTATTCCACTTTTTATACGTGGACTGATGTCAATTGGCAAAACTATTATTTCGATAACATCCACGAACTGGATCAATGAATGTGGAAATGTTTTAAAGAAGCGACGATATTTACATTGTGCCGGCGAAACGGCAGATGAACCGCTCTTGATGCGTTATCGTAGCCGGGAAAGTTGCAAACTAAATGACACTTTCAGCCCGGAATGAACCCCAGGCAGGAGTACTGATATGGCAGAGATCTGCATCTTCCCGATTCCCGGCTGTGTGACCTTCCCCGGCATGGTGTTCCCGCTGCACGTGTTCGAGCCGCGCTACCGCGCCATGATTCAGCACTGCCTGGATACCGACACGCCGGTGGCGATCTGCCATACGCAGAAGGAACTCAGTCCCGGCAAGCCTACCGACAGTCTGGAAGAGGCGCTCAGCTCCAACCAGGCCACCTATCGTCCCTACGATGTTTTCAGCGCCGGCCGCTGCGAGCTGATTGAAACCGCCGAAGACGGCCGCCTGCTGGTCAACGTACATATCGAACAACGCTACCGGCGCGAGCGGGAGATTCAGCTGCTGCCCTACCAGGTGTATGAATGCTCCCCCTTCCCCGACCGTGCGTCCACAGCGGAAGAGGCCGCCGAGAGCGCCTTGCTGCGCAGCAAGATCATCCACCGCTTGCTGGCTCTGACCTACACCGACCCGGCTATCCGTCAGGCGACCGACCGAGTCGCCAGTGCCCCCGAATGGCAGGCCAAGTCCGATGGTGAATTCAGCATGGCGCTGTTCGGTGTGGTGCGGTTTGATCCCACCATCCTGCAAGCGCTGCTGGAAATGGACTCGGCGCACGCACGTCTGGAGCACACCCTCGAACTGCTGAATGCGACCTGAGTCCTGAGCCGCCCTAAATCCACCCCAACAGCTGCCACCACAGATAATCCAGCGGCAGCAGAATCACCACCGTCAACAACGCCAGAATCAGACACAGCCGCGCCGCATGGGCGATGGGGACACCCGCCAGCGGCATCGCCATCATCAGCGGCACCGACTGGTAGGTAAACAGAATGGTGGAGAAGCCGAACACCTGCGTCATCAGCACCGCCTCCAGACTGAAACCGGTCATCTGACTGATCTGCCCCGCCAACGGCGTCAACGTGGCGGGCACACCCGCAAGCGTCGCCACCACCCCGGTCAACATCGCCGCCAGTGACAGCGAGAAGAAATTGAGCGCATCACGGCCCGGCTCCAGCGGCAGCCAGTCCAGCACCCGCTCGCCAACCACCTGACTGATCTGGCTGTAATTGATCAAACTGGCAATGCCCAGTAACCCCGCCACCACCAGAATCGAACTGATATTCACCTTCTCATTGAAACTCTTGGGTGACACCATGCCCACACCCGGCAACAACAGCAGGGTAGCCGCTGCCAACCCGATCCAGGCCGCCGAGATATGGTGGAGCGAGTCGGTAAGCCAGAACCCCAGCGTCGCCAGCATGATCACCAGCAATCGGCTTTCGGTCAGGCTGAAACCGCCATTGCTGTCCATCGGCAGCGCACGCCGTGGCGTATCCGGATAAAGCCGCAGAATAATCATGATCAGCAGCACCGACTTCAGCGCCCCCAGCACCGGAAAATGCAGCAGCAGATATTCGGTGAACATCGGCGTCCAGCCGTGAATGCTCTCGGCCGAGCCGATCATGATCATGTTCGGAATATTGGCAGGCAGGATGGCAAACGTGGGCAAGTGACAACCGAACGCCGCCGCCAGCACCACCCCATGCTGGCCGTTACTGCCCTCGGCAAAGCCACAGTTACGGGCTATCGCCAATGCGATGGGGATAAACAGCACCACCCGCCCCACTGAAGAGGGCATCACAAACCCCAGCACCACGCCCATCAACACAATCCCGGTGATCAACCGGGCGTAGCTGTTGTCCAGATAGCGGGTAAAACGGTTGGAGATGCGCAGTGCCAGCCCGGTTTCGGCAATGGCGATGCCGATCACCAAACCGGAAAAGATCAGCCAGCAGGCCGTTGAGGTCAGGCCGGAAAACACCACCTCCGCCGGCGCCAGCGACAGCAGCATCGCCAAGACCAACACCACCAATGCCGTAACAAACTCCGGCAACGCACCGGTGGCAAACAGCACCATGCCCGCCATGATCAACAGCGCCGACAGCTGCTGCTTGCCGGTGAACAGATCGGCTGCGGGTGTCAGCAACAGCAGCGCCGACAACAGCGGAATCAGAATCAGCGCAACACATTGCGAACGCTTCAGTGGAATGCTCATACCCAACCCTCGTATAACTGGATACTGGCTATTGTGCCAAAGGCTGGTTAAGGTTTAAGTCGACAAAATGACAATTGATAGTGAATATCGGACATTCATGATCGAACCTGCCACCTCCCCGCGCAAACGCTTTCGGTCAAAGCTGGGCCTGAGGCTTGATTCAACGCTGCCGATCCTCGGCCTGCACGACCTGATTTTGACCGACCTCGAATTCGATTTTCACAGCCACCCGCGTGGCCAGCTCGCCTACGCCGCCTCGGGTGTGATCAAGGTCTACACCGACAGCGGCAGCTGGATCGTGCCGCCATCACAGGCCGTGTGGATACCCGGCGGCATGCGCCACTCGGTCAACCCGGAAGTCACGTCGGAGATCCGTCACCTGTTTGTCGATCCCTCCTGCCTGCACCGTTTCCCGAACCAGTGCAGTGTGGTGGAAGTCTCTCCCCTGCTGCGCGAACTGATCCTGCGTGTCGCCGACTTTGGCGACGACTACGCACCCGACAGCCCGGCCAGCCGCGTATGCGCGGTGATCCTCGATGAACTCCAGGCTCTGGAACCCTCGCGGCTACACCTGCCCCTGTCCAGCGACCGCCGCCTGCAGCGCGTCATGCAGGCGATGATCAACCAGCCCGAAGCCGACACCGGCCTTGCGCACTGGGCCGCCAAAGTCGGTGCCAGCGAGCGCACCCTGCGGCGGCTGTTCATCCGGGAAACGGGAATGACCTTCCAGCAATGGCGCCGCCAGCTATTGCTGCATGAAGCCGTGGAGCGATTGGGACGGGGCGAATCCGTAATGAATGTCGCGCTGGAACTGGGCTACCGCAGCCCCAGCGCCTTCGTCGCCATGTTCAGAAAAGCCCTGGGACGATCGCCGGGGCAGTATTTCAGGCAGGTTTGAGATGGGAAAATAAGTGGCCCTTAGCTGAAATGAGACGTGTCGGGCTCCATGCGAGCTATCGGCAATTAGCCGCCGCCACACCTGCTATCGGTAAAATTCCGCTTAGCGCACAAAGCAGACTTAAGCTCTAGCCACATGCACTGATTCTAATGTGTTGAGCTATCCATATGAAATCCTGCCTACGACCCCGTAGGGGGCACTATCGGAAGAAATTTCGTCATAACCATGCGTTGTATGCGGTCTCGTGCTAATTTGATATGACTGTTGCTGATTGAAGCAGCCATGAAGCTTGCGATGCAGTAACCAAGCGAAAATAGACAAATATAAAACATTTGTTTTATTGTGGGACTTATCTCATTAGCCTGCATTCTCACAGTCTAATAGTTGCGTGGCAAGAGTGACCTCAAGTGCCTATGGAACAGGTTTCTGTATCATCATGGAAGAGCAGCAGCCCCATATTCTCCGCGATATCTGGCTTAGCGAGCTGCACGGCAGTGGCAGTGGCAGTGGCAGTGGCAGTGGCAGTGGCAGTGGCAGTGGCAAGACCACGTTGGCACTCATACTTAAACAAAGGTTTACTGCCTCCAGAGTTACTCACACCTATCTTTTGGATGGCGACGACCTACGCTATGGCATCAATTCTGATATGGAATTTAGCCTGGCCGGCCACTATAAAAATCTGTGCCGCGCTACTCATACTACCCGACTATTTTCCTATGAAGGCTATTGGTTGTTGGCGTCATTTAATACCCCCATGAACAGCCAGCAGGTAAAGGGGAGGCAGCTTGGCCCCACAAGAATGAGGCCTCGTGATATGTCGACTGTAATACCGTTTTTCCCGAACGCCACATCAGAGCTCACACGCCGCCCACGCAAAAATCACTTTCGAGATATCATCTAACGAACAGTCATGGATGTACTGACAATGAAAACGACTTCCCCTGATCAAGTAACTGCTCCAGTCACTACAAGGCACGTCATTTTTATCGACACCGGCCTGCCGGATTACCAGACCCTGATTGACGATTTGTCCGAAACAACCGATGTCGTGCAAGTCGCACCTCATCAGGATGGTATTCAGGTAATGGCCGAGTGGGCGGAAACGCATAGCGGCTACGCGGCTATTCATGTGCTCGGGCATGGCTCAAGCGGCGCTCAGCAGTTGGGTAGCGCTACCCTGTCCAGCGATACCCTGACAAGCTATCGGAATGAACTGAGTCAGATCGGTAAAGCACTTACCGAAGACGCTGATATCTTGCTCTACGGCTGTAGCGTTGCCGCCAATGAAACCGGTGTGGAGTTTATCGGCAAACTTGCACAAATGACTGACGCGGATATTGCTGCATCAGATGATCTGACCGGTTCCAAAAGTCTTGGTGGTGATTGGGTTTTAGAGGTATCAACTGGTACTTCAATTTCTGCACAGACAGCGGAAAGCTATGCTCACACCTTGGCAGCAACTTGGTCCAACGTGACCGGCGCAGGAAACGTCGCGGCATCGCTGTCGTCCGACTCGTCTCTTAACATGGCCGGCGACTTCGACAGCGACGGCGACTATGACTTCGTGGTTGCCTCAAGCTCGACCGAATACACCTACTTCCGGAACGATAACGGGACTCTGACTGCCTTTGCGCACACAGATGGAGGCCATCCCTTCGCCGGCCTTGTTCCCTATACAGGCAACCCCGCCAACAACATCATCGCGGATATCGATGGCGATGGAGACACGGACATTATTTCCGGCACATCCTATTTTCGAAATGACGGGGGGGCCTTCACGAACGTGACCGGCGCAGGAAACGTCGCGGCATCGCTGTCGTCCGACTCGTCTCTTAACATGGCCGGCGACTTCGACAGCGACGGCGACTATGACTTCGTGGCTGCCTCAAGCTTGACCGAATACACCTACTTCCGGAACGATAACGGGACTCTGACTGCCTTTGCGCACACAGATGGAGGCCATCCTTTCGCCGGCCTTGTTCCCTATACAGGCAACCCCGCCAACAACATCATCGCGGATATCGATGGCGATGGAGACACGGACATTATTTCCGGCACATCCTACTTTCGGCAGGAAGTCGCTCCGCCGCGCATCATATCCTCTTTGCCGGCCGACAACGAAACTGGTGCTGACGGGTCTGCGAACATTTCTCTCTCCTTCAACGAGACGATCAGCAGCGCCGGCACCGGCATGATTCGGATTTACAGTTCGAGCGACACACTGATCGAAACGATCACAGCGAACGATACGTCAAAGGTTACTATCTCGGGCAGTATCGTCACGATCAATCCCGTTACCACCCTAGCCGATAACACTGGCCATTACATCCAAATCGACAAGCGTGCTTTTTTTGATTCAGATGGTATGACCTTTATGGGCATAGGTGATAAGACGACTCTGAACTTCACAACTGGGACATCGAATGCCACGCCAACTATAGGTGGGACACCGACTGATATTACCACCACCGAAGATGCCGCATCGAATGTGGATTTATCTTCAGTAACATTTGATGATGTAGATAACGACACGCTTACTGTGACCTTGACAGCCTCTGCTGGTACTTTTTCGACACCAGCCGATGGAGCCGCGGTTGGATCGGGCATCACTGAAACCAAAGTCAGCGATACAGTGATCACCTTGGTCGGTTCGGCAGCGGATATAAACACTTATTTAGATACTGTTTCCAATATCCAATACACCAGCACGGAAAATGCCAGCGGCGATAATGCCGCTACCATTACAATCACTGCCAGTGATGGTAATGGTGGCAGTTTAGCCAGTAATCCGGTGGTCAACCTGGATATTACCGCCGTTAACGACGCCCCGGTGCTGGATAACGCTGGTTCACCCACCTTGACCGCAATAGATGAGGACCCCTCCAGTAATGCGGGTACCCTGGTTTCTGCACTTCTGGGGGCAGCCTTAACAGATGTGGACACTGGCGCGTCGGAAGGCATTGCAGTAACGGCGGTAGATAACACCAATGGCACCTGGCAGTACAGTTCGGATGGCACCAACTGGGCAGCTGTAGGCACAGTTTCTGATAGCAGCGCACTGCTGCTAGCTGCAGACGATAAGTTACGCTTTGTGCCAGATACGGATTATAACGGCAGCGCTACGGTCACCTATCGTGGCTGGGATCAGACCTCGGGTACGGCAGGTAATAAAGTGGATGCCAGTACCAATGGCAATACCACAGCATTCTCGACAGCGACTGAAAGCGCCACTGTGACGGTCAATACAGTCGATGATGCCCCTACCGGCTCCGGCGCAGCTACGCCTGCCAGTTTTACTGAAGATACCCAGGGCAACCTGGATCTGTCGGGCTTTACCGTAGCCGATGTGGACAGTGCTTCCGTAACCATTACCCTGACCGCCAGTGCAGGTACACTGGTGGCCTCACCATCCGGTGGTGTCACCGTTGGTGGCAGCAGCAGCGCGCTGACCCTGACAGGGTCACCTTCCGATATCAATACCTATCTGGATACCACCACCAACGTAAAATATACCGGTGCCAGTGATGCGAACGGCACAGGTGCCGCAACGATCACCATCACAGGCGCTGACGGTACAACCTCCAATGTTGCGATGGGCTCAGTATCGTTGAATATCAGCGCGGTGGATGATGCGCCCACCATTACCGCCGTTCCGGATGAGTCTGTCGTTCTCTCCGTTGGACAGGCGCTCAACCTGGCGGCGTCTTCGGTCGCTGATGTAGACTCAGCATCGGTGACTGCCGTTATCTCGGTTGACAGTGGAACACTGACAGCTACATCTGCTGCAAGCATTCACTCCGGTGGCGCTGCAGTAGTTCAGACCGACTTACAAACTGTGACGTTGACGGGTTCACCCACAGAAGTTGATGCCTACCTGAATGACACAAATGAGCTCAGTTTCACTTCCGCAGCCTCCACCGCTGATGTGACGCTGACCGTTTCCGTGGATGATGGCGTGAATAGTGCGGTCAGTGATACCTCCACGATTTCGGTGCTGGATGTCGCCAGACCCACCGCCAGCAATTACACCGATTCCACTAACGAAGATACGGCGGTTACCGCCTTCAGCAGTATCGAACTACCAACCGCTGAAGATGCTGATACGGGTACCGCCCATACGGTTGAATACATCACCATTGATACCGCTACAGTATCCGGCGGCGTACTTTCATTGACAGCATCGGCAACCGGTGGCACATCCACTGTTGGCGGTATCACCTTTGATACAGCAGAAGGCGATCTATCCGGCACCGTTAATATTGCGATTGGCGATATTGATCATCTGGTATTCACACCAACAGCGGAGCTGTCCGGCAACGGTGCAGGCAGCTTTGACTGGACGGTAACCGACAGTAATGGTGATACTTCCGATCAAGCCACCTGGACGTTGAATATAACTCCTGTGGAAGACGCCCCCACCCTGACGGGTGTCACCGCGTCCATCACCGCACTGGAAGATACCGCGACCCGCCTGGTGACCGGCACACCCGTATTCTCCGATGTAGATACCACTGCAGATGTGGTGGCGACATTGACGGCAACGGATGGCTCTGCAGTGCTGGCAGCGACTGACGCGGATGGTGTTGTAGTTGGTAACAGTGGCAGCAATTCCATTACCCTGACCGGTACGGCAGACGAGATCAACACCTTTCTGGCCACGCCCAGTAACATCACTTACACCGGTTCGGAGCATAACACCACCGCCGATACCGTCGTAATTTCGGTAGATGATGGCGAAGGCGGCACCGATGCCAATACGGCGACCATTACGGTTAACTTTACCCCGGTAAACGACGAACCTGTCGTCAGCGCTACCGGAACCGGCGGAAATTCGATCAATGGTGCCGCAACCAATCTGTTCAACAGCACAGCGATTAATGTCGATACACCCGATACAGGAGACCTGATTAAGAGTGTCACCTTTACCGTAAGTGGCTTGCAGGATGGTGCCGATGAGACCATCGGCCTTGATGGCACATCCATCGCCCTGGCGGACGGCACTAATGGCGCCACAACGGTAGGCAACGGTATTGCCTACAGTGTTGCCGTGGCGGCCGGCACGGCAACGATCTCCCTCACTCATACGGGTATTGCAGAGGCAACGATCGAAGGCATGCTGAATGCCATGACGTATGAGAACAAGGCTACGGCCTTTACCGAAGGCGACCGTGTGGTCACCCTTACCTCGGTACAGGATGATGGCGGCACGACCAACAATGGCGATGATACCTGGTCAACAGGAGGTATCACGTCAACCGTAACCGTGGTTGATGGCACTAAGCCAACCGCCAGCAGCTACAAGGATAGCGGGACGGAAGATACCGCCATCAACCTGTCGGCCATCGAGCTGCCAACAGCAAGGGACTCAGGTAACCAGGCGCTTGAATACATCACCATTGATACATCCACTGTCACGGGCGGTATCTTGTCGCTGGACTCTGCCGGTACGTCAGGCACCTCAACCGTGGGCGGTATCCACTACACCACTGCCGCCGGTAACCTGGGCGGCACGGTGCATATCAATATTGCTGATATCGGCAAGCTCGAATTTACTCCGACCGACAACCTGGCCGGTACAAGTGTAGCAGGTTTCGACTGGACCGTGACTGATGAAGGCGGGCAGGCATCACCCACTGCAACCTACACTTTGGATCTGACGAATACTCCAGATGCCCCTGCCGGAACGGACAAAACGCTGTCACTAATCCGAGGCGCTTCACATACTTTCAGCGCCAGTGACTTCGGTTTCACTGATGCGGATACCGGCGATACTCTGATTCGCGTGCAGGTCAACGTAAAGAGCATCGACAACGGCACTCTGGAGCTGGATGGCACCACCGTCACGGATGGACAATGGATTGACCTGGCCGACATCGGCAAGCTGGTATACACCTCCACAGCCACCGGAGGCGACAGCTTTACCTTCACGGTTGAGGACAGCACCAACGCCAGTGACCCAACGCCGAATACACTAACGATCAACGTCAAAGCGCGGCCGGCACCAACTCCTTCCCCGGAACCGGAGCCTGAACCACAACCGGAGCCTGAGTTGCCTGGTAACGATAGCTGGGATGACCTACCGGACGAGGATGGCGATGGTGTACCCGAGTCGGTCGAGGATTTTGTCCCGTCAATCGGCGGTGGTGCAAGCAACGGGGACGGTAATGGCGATGGCATTGCCGACCGCAACCAGCAGGATGTAGCTTCCGTGCCGTTCCGGGATACGCCTCTGCCGTCACAGCAACCGGATGCCGAGCCAATCTTTGTTTCACTTGTCGGTGGCAGTAGAGACGGCAAGTCCACAGGCAGCGGCACCAAGCTGACTAACGTGCAGCAGCAGGACCGGCCCGAGGATGCAGACACTGAACTGGATATGCCGTTGGGTTTGATCGCGTTCGATGCCGACATCGAGGAAGCCGGCGCAACGGAAACCTTCAGCCTCTATGTTGAAGGCTCGGTCGCCGTGAATGGCTACTGGAAGCAGAATGCCGGGGGAGAATGGGTTAATCTGGCGTCCGCCGACTATGGCGGTAAGATCGTGCTGGAAGGGGACAAACTGCGCCTGGATTTCGAGCTGACCGATGGCGGCGAGTTCGATGCCGACGGCATAGCCAATGGCGTGATTCAGGACCCGGGGGCACTGGGTTTTGGCAGCGATGCATTCAGCGAACAGATACAGGCGCTCTACATTGCCTATTATCAGCGCCCGGCCGACAGTGGCGGCATGGCCTACTGGCGTGGACAGCTGGAACAGCAGAACGGCGACCTGGATGGCATTGTTGATGCCTTTGCCACTTCAGCCGAGTCTCAGGATCTGTACGGCGATATCAGCAATACCAGTGTGAGCGGCTTTATCGGTGATCTCTATCAGGCCCTGTTTGATCGCGTGCCAGAGTCCGGTGGACTGATGTTTTATCGTAACGCTTTCGTCAATGGTACTTACGAAGATGGCCGTCCGGCTACTGCCGGTAGTCTGATGCTGGATATTCTGCAGGGGGCCCAGGGTGAGGATGCTGCTGCCATTACAAACAAGCTGGACGCGGCCCAGACTTTCACCTGGCTGCTAGACCCGGATGCGGATGGCGAAGTACTGGCGACATTTGACGCCGGTGATCTCGACAGCGTACGTCAGTGGTTGCAGGGCATTACCGCCAATGTGGAAGCCCCGGGCACTGGCGCTACGCACAACCTGATCCGTGATGAGGTGGCTGAGGCGGGCGACCCCATTATCCTGATCGGTGAGGGAGGCGTCAGCGAACTGCTCTTCTAACCAAACGTACCCGGCAGCCCAAATCTTTTTGGGCAGCCGGCCTTTCACTAAACCACACCAAACACAGCATAACTTGTATCCGCAAGACGGTGTTCGCCTTATACACCTGATCAAAAGGCACCTGTAGCGGTTACTATACTTAATGTCTGCTATGGGCCACTTCCTGCAAAGCCGTTGATGAAAACGGCCTTCCGCACAGGCCGGACGGAATATTCAGCCTGATGAAACCGGACACCTCACAATTACCAGTTGACCCCGCCCCGCGTTCTGATACCGTACTAGTACATGAATACACAACATTTGAATGAGCTGCTCGATCACCTGCTCGGCATGCGCGGGCGCGACTCCCTTGAGGAGGCGCTGCGCGACCTGCTGACGCCAGCGGAGCTGACCGAGGTCTGCAACCGGCTGCAGATTCTGCGCATGCTGGAGGCCGGTGTGCCTCAGCGGGAGATCGCCAAACAGCTCGGCGTCGGTATTGCCACCGTCACTCGGGGCGCGCGCGCCCTGAAGATCAAACAACGACAGGGATTATCATGAGCCAGAAACCGGCCCGCATCGAGCTGCCCCGCAAGCCACATTATGTGACGCTGGCAGCCGATATCGATTTCTTCGGTCTGTTCAAGAAGATCGAGAAACGCTTCGACAACTGCTTCATGCTGGAGTCATTGGGTGAAGAGAGCTTCATCTCGCGCCACTCCATCATCGGTTTCGACCCCGAGCAGGTGCTCTGGGCCACCGAGGGCGAGTTGCATGTGCAGGACCGTGATGGCGCGGTACAAAGCTACGCCAGCGATAACCCCTACTACCTGCTGCGCGAGATCGTGCCGCAGAACATCATCTCGCGGAAGTACGCCGGTGGCCTGACCGGCTATATCGGCTACGACTGCATGAACTACTTCGAGCCGAGCCTTAACCTGCAGCACAGCGACCTGTTCGATGTGTTCCGTTTCGGGGTGTTTAAGGATGGTTTGATTCTCGACAAGATGACCGGCGAAGTGATCTATTTCCACTACGATCACAGCCGTTTGGAGCTGATCGAGCAGATTCTGGCTGAACCCGCCGTGGAAAACGGCCCGCTCACGGTGACGCCGATGGGCGAAACCATGACTCAGGATGAGCACGCGGCGGCGGTGATGAAGGTGAAGCAGGACATCGTCGACGGCAAGATTTTCCAGTGCGAGGTGGGCTTCAAGAAGCGTTTCCGCCTCGAAGGCGACAGCATCAATCTGTACGAGCAGCTGCGTGAGGTGAACCCATCGCCGCAGATGTACTACGTCAAATTCGGTGAGCAGAAGCTGATCGGTGCCAGCCCCGAGCTGCTGTTCCGCCTGCGCCAGGGCGAGATGGAAACCTTCCCGCTGGCCGGTACCACCAAGCGCGGTGCCAACGCGGCAGAAGATACCCAGTACGCCCGCGCCCTGCTGAATGATCCGAAAGAGATCGCCGAGCACAACATGATTGTCGACCTGCACCGCAACGACATCGGCCGCGTGGCCCGCTTCGGTACGGTGAAAGTGCGCAGCCTGATGGATATCAAGCGGTTCAGCCACGTACAGCACATCTCCAGCGAGATTGTCGGCATTATCGCTGAAGATCACGATATGTTCTCGGCATTGGCGAGCAACTTCCCGGCCGGCACCCTGACCGGCGCACCCAAGATCGAGGCGATGAAAATCATCGACGATCTGGAATCGGACGGCCGTGGGCCTTACGGCGGCGCGGTGGGCCACTTCTCGTTCAACGGTGACTGCACCTTCGCCATCCCGATTCGCACCGTGTTTGCCAACGGCGAAAACGCCTACGTGCAGACCTGCGGCGGCAACGTGTACGACTCCAATCCGGAAGACGAGTACGAAGAAATTCGGCGCAAGTTCGCCGGTACCAAAAAGGTTCTGGACATGTTCAGTGCGGAGGCAGACGAATGAAGGTCTATATCATCGATAACTACGACTCCTTCACCTACAACCTCTACCAGTACATCGGCGAAATTCTGAGCACCGAGCAGCATCAGGGCCGCATCGACAGCTTCGAGATTGTGGTCAAGCGTAATAACGAGGTCACGCTGGACGATCTGCGTGCCGCCGCACCAGACCGCATCATCATCTCACCGGGGCCGGGCTCGCCCGAAGACCCGACCTATTTTGGTGTCTGTGCCGACGTAATCCGCGAACTGGGGCCGCAGATTCCGCTGCTGGGCGTCTGCCTCGGCATGCAGGGGATCGTGCATGTGTTCGGCGGCAAGGTGGTGAAGGCCACACGACCGATGCACGGCAAGATCAGCCCGATCCGCCACACCGCCGAGGGCGTGTTCGCCAATACGCCGGACCAGCTGGAGATCATGCGCTACCACTCGCTGATGGCCGAGCCGCAAAGCCTGCCGGAATGCCTGGATGTGACTGCGGTGGTGGGTGATCTGCCTGTGGACGGTTTTACCGACCATGCCCGCATCCATCAGGGCGGCAATTTCGAGATCATGGGGGTGAAGCACCGTCAGCACCCGATCCACGGCATCCAGTTCCACCCGGAATCCTTCGCCACCGAAGGCGGCAAGGAACTGATCGCCAACTTCCTGTTTCAAGCTTGAGAGTAGAAGGGCAAGCACCTGCTTGCCCTTCTTGATTGCACTCTCTCACTACTTTTCGCGAAGTAATTTCTAAGCATATCAAAATGATGTCGAATATAAATAATATATCCTCCCTAACGCTAACTTAGCATTGATTATTCGATGCCATGAAACGGTAAGAAAAAGAGTATATTCTTAATTCGTCCAATTATAACGATTATAAATCATATGTTTTTAACCCAGAAATGCATACTGTTGCTTCTTGGAAACATCTTGACCAGTTTTACTAAAATTACTAAAGTTCGCTACCCAATCATCATAGGAAGGAACCTAAAGAATGGGATTGCTCAAGCAAGAGTTCAGCAACGCTTATACAAAAGGGACTGTGTTCGTATTGGTCTACCCTGCTTCTGAATTCAGGGAACACTTTGTTAACAACACCGTTTATTCCGATAACCCACGTATCAATGCCGCTGCACAAGTCGCATCTCTTAATATGTTGAGACGCACAGTGCAGGGGATGAAGCATGGAGATAATCGCCCGATTAGATTGCACACTATTTTGTGTAACCCATTGTCAGTTGCTAATGCTGAAGAAGCGGCTTACCAGCAGTATATTTTTGCTACAAAGGTTTCTGGTGTCATTGTTGGAGCCTTAACATTTCTGGTCAAAAGGCGACTGCCAAAAAAGCTTCAAGATAACAATAGTGCGGGTACAGCGGTCAGTCTTGCAGTAAGTGCTGCTATCGGATCACGCATTCAAAAATACATGGTGAACAACATCCGTAAATTTAACGCAGGGGATGTTGACATAATGACCTTCATAGAAGTAAATGGTGGTATCGGGCCCCAGTACTCATTTACCGGAAACCATTTAACAATTGAAGAATATTAAAATGATTTACATTTTAATTGGTTTTACTGGCCTTGTTAGTTCATACTTGGTTAATAGGTTTCTTCCCGAAACCCTCAGAAGAGTCTTTGGATTTGTACTAATGATACTGAGTGCGACAGCTCTTTTCACTCTTTACCCTGAGAAAATAGAGTATCAGCTCGAAATAATTATAGCCTGCTTTGTTTTTGGTTTAATAATTTCTGCACGAATTAAACGAAAACCTTAAATTAGATATTTTTATTAAAAAACCAATGAATGAATATTCCACTGACTTATCTTAAGAGCATTTTAAAGAAAGCTTGAAGTTTCACCCTTCTTATTCTGTATGCCGCTCTGCAGGGCTGAAGCGGTGTAGCTTGAATCCTTCAGACTGAACCTGCCCTTCTCCTGAGGAATCTGCGAATAAGTCCGCCGCATGGGATAATGCCCGCTGCACACGATTGAGGACGCAGAGATGGATCAGCAGCTTACATTCGCGGACAGCGAGTTCAGCAACAAGCGTCGTCAGACCCGTAAGGAAAAGTTCCTGGGCCGAATGGACAAGTTGATTCCGTGGGCGCGTCTCGAAGACGTCATCGTGCCTCACTATCCCTTTGAAGAGGTGAGCCAATGGCTGTCGGAAGCCGGTGTCCTTCTGAAAGAGGGCTCACTTATTGATGCCACCATTATCGAAGCACCCAGCTCCACCAAGAACACAGAGGGCGAGCGTGATCCGGAGATGCATCAGACCAAAAAAGGCAATCAGTGGCACTTTGGCATGAAAGCCCACATCGGGGTGGATGCCCGCACTGGTATCACGCACAGTTTCACGACAACTTCGGCGAATGAGCACGACCTCAATCAGGCTGACCAACTACTGCATGGTGAAGAGGTATTCATCTTCGCGGACGCTGGGTATCGTGGTGCTAAGAAGCGAGATGAACTGAAGCACCATCAGGCTGACTGGTATATTGCCGAACAGCCGGGACGACTAAAGGCCTTGAAACAACGCCCTCGTATCAACAAAGTCAGGATTCAGACAGAATACCTGAAGGCCAGTATCCGTGCGAAAGTTGAGCATCCGTTCCGGATCATCAAGTGTCAGTTCGGTTTTGTAAAAGCACGCTACCGTGGCCTAAAGAAGAACGATGGCAAACTTGCCATGCTGTTCGCGCTGACCAACGTTGTGCGGGTGGATCAGATGTTGAGAGCACAGGGTTAATCCGCCTGTACTGCCTGAAAAGGCATGGTGCGAGCGGTTAAAAAGGGTGAAAAGTGCTGAATTTCCGCCTCTGAGGCAATGATAACGACATTTTAGAGCCCGAGGTCGGACTTATTCGCAGCCTCCCTAAAATCTCAACAACCGCCTGTTCAGAAACTACAAGCCCTCTTTAATTAGAAGAAAAAATACTTTCCGGTAGTTTAATAAGCGAGGATATAAATCTTATCTGCCCTTTCAGGCTTTTGGGCATTTCATAAGGTAGAGAGATTTCCATTTCAAGCATCCTTATCATCCATGAAAAAACCAGTGAATATTAAAACAAAATAACAATAAAATCACTAAGCAGGTATAGTCATCGTTTGATGACGATATTTATCATGAATAATGAAGATAAGATTTAATTATAAAATTAAATTTCGCCTCCATTTCGATACTAAATATTACATATCGCGCTACACTATTCCCCTGTTAGCTCCCAAGCTACCTCCCCTGTTGTAGTCATACGATGACAAGGAGCCCTCTGTGCAACCCATCATTCAAATCCAGGGCGTTGGCAAAACCTATGCATCAGGCTTCACCGCGCTGAAGTCGGTCGACCTGGAGATCCACCGTGGCGAGATCTTCGCCTTGCTTGGCCCTAACGGGGCGGGCAAAACCACCCTGATCAGCATCATCTGCGGCCTCGTCAACGCCAGTTCAGGCCGTGTACTGGCCGACGGTGTCGACGTGGTTGACGACTACCGCCAGGCCCGCAGCCTGATCGGTCTGGTGCCACAAGAGCTGACCACTGATGCCTTTGAGAGTGTCTGGGATGCCGTGTCGTTCAGTCGCGGCCTGTTCGGCAAGCCCGCCAACCCCGCCCATATCGAGAAAATCCTGCGCCAGCTGTCACTCTGGGACAAGCGCCGCTCCAAGATGCTGGCACTGTCCGGCGGCATGAAACGCCGCGTGATGATCGCCAAGGCGCTGTCCCATGAGCCGCGCATCCTGTTCCTCGATGAACCGACCGCCGGTGTCGATGTGGAGCTGCGCCGGGACATGTGGGAGATGGTGCGCGGGCTGCGTGACGACGGTGTCACCGTGATTCTCACCACCCACTACATCGAAGAAGCGGAAGAGATGGCCGACCGCATCGGCGTCATCAACGGCGGCGAGCTGATTCTGGTTGAGGAGAAAGCCGCGCTGATGCAGCAACTGGGGCAGAAGCAGTTGCACCTGATTTTGCAGACGCCGCTGGAGACGCTGCCTGCCGCGCTGCACCAGCATAATCTGAGCCTGAGCGACGACGGCACTCAACTCACCTACACCTTCGATGCCCATCAGGAAACCAGCGGCATTGCCGAGCTGTTGCGCAGCCTCAGCGAACAGGGCATCGACCTCAAGGATCTGCAATCACAGCAGAGTTCGCTGGAAGAGATTTTCGTCAGCCTCGTCCACAAACCGGAGCACACACAATGAATTTGAACGGCATCCGTGCCATTTATCTGTTCGAGATGAACCGCACCCGACGCACCCTGATGCAAAGCATCGTCTCGCCGGTGCTGTCCACTTCGCTCTACTTCATCGTCTTCGGCACCGCCATCGGCTCGCGCATGGGCGAAATCGACGGCATCAGCTACGGCGCGTTCATCATCCCCGGCCTGCTGATGTTGTCACTGCTCAGCGAGAGCATCTCCAACGCCTCGTTCGGCATCTTTTTCCCGAAGTTTTCCGGCACCATCTATGAGGTACTGTCGGCACCGGTCTCGCCCTTTGAAATCGTGGCGGGCTATGTCGGCGCCGCTGCCACCAAGTCGCTGATCATCGGCGCGTTGATTCTGCTGACCGCCCGGCTGTTCGTCGATTACAGCATCGTGCACCCGTTCTGGATGCTGGCGTTCCTGCTGCTCACCGCCCTGACCTTCAGCCTGTTCGGGTTTATCATCGGCGTCTGGGCCAACGACTTTCAGCAGCTGCAGGTAATCCCGCTGATGGTGATTACGCCGCTGACCTTCCTTGGCGGTGCGTTCTATTCGATCAACATGCTGCCCGAACCCTGGCACACGCTGACTCTGTTCAACCCCGTGGTGTATCTGATCAACGGTTTCCGCTGGGCCTTTTACGGCGTCGCCGATGTCCATATCGGCATCAGCATCGGCATGACGCTGCTGTTCCTGTGCACCTGTCTGGTACTGGTCGGGTGGATTTTCCGCACCGGTTATCGCATCAAGCCATAATCAATTAATCCGACAACGAGGAGAGACC
The DNA here is from genome assembly GCF_003014615.1 of Marinobacterium halophilum. GTDB lineage: Bacteria > Pseudomonadota > Gammaproteobacteria > Pseudomonadales > Balneatricaceae > Marinobacterium > Marinobacterium halophilum. Next base: position 32,809 of record NZ_PYGI01000019.1, read on the forward strand.
CTTATGGCAATTTACGCATACAACGGGCACCGGCCAACCCTGGATCAGGACACCTATGTGCATGAGCAGGCGACCCTGATCGGGCAGGTCACACTGGACGCCGGTGCCAGCATCTGGCCCCAGGCGGTGCTGCGCGCCGACAACGAACCGATCCATATCGGCAGCGGCAGTAATGTGCAGGACGGTGCCGTGCTGCATACCGATCCGGGCTTCCCGCTGCAGTTGGGTGAAGGCGTTACCGTGGGCCATCAGGCGATGCTGCACGGCTGCACCGTCGGCGAAAATTCGCTGATCGGCATTCAGGCGGTGGTGTTGAACGGTGCAAAAATCGGCAACAACTGTCTGGTCGGCGCAGGAGCGCTGGTCACCGAAGGCAAGGAGTTCCCTGACAACTCGCTGATTATCGGCAGCCCGGCCAAGGTGGTACGGGAGCTGAGCGCAGAGGCGATCGCAGGGCTGCGTGCCAATGCCCAGTCCTATGTGGACAAAGGGCGCGAATACCGCAGCAAGCTCCAGCGCATCGACTGAGCCGGTTACGGGTAGATAGAGATGACAGCCCTTGGCTCCAACACCTTTGCCGTCAGTCTGGATGACTGCCCACAATGGCACCACGGCATTCGCCACTACGCCGTCTGGTGCCTGCCGGTGGATGACCCCGACTGGCTGGCATTAATCGACCACACCCAAACCCGGCTGTCACCCTGGCTGCACAAGGGCTACGCCCGCCAGCCACATATCACCCTGTTTGCCTGCGGCCTTGTGGATAAAAATCACTGTCCTGATGCCATGCTGGCTGCACAGATCCAGTCACTGGAGTTATACAGTTTGTCCACCATGTTATACACATCCTCTGGTCTATCCACGTTTTCCACTGCCCCATGGCTGGGAATTGAGGATGGGGATAACCGCTTGCAGCCACTGCGTAACCTGCTCGCCCACGCTGCTGCCGAAGACTCGCCGCCACCGCAGTACCAACCCCATATCACGCTCGGCTTCTACCGTGATACGTTTGCACTGGACGCGATTGAAAAGGCGCTCGCGCCCCTGCAGGAACGGGCGCTGACCCTGCCGCCGTTACACATCGACCGGGTGCAGTTATGCTATTACGACACCCACGACATTCAGGGGGAACTGACCGTGAAAGAGACCATAAAGTTGAATCCGTCTGCGCCTGTGGACAACGATGCCACACCGATCAATCCGCTGGATGAGATCAAACAGATGCGCCAGGCGCAGCTGCGCGTCTGCGCCCTGAAACAGCAGACCGAACTGGACCAGCTGGTGAATCAGGCCAAAACCGGTGTGGATAAGTCCGACAAACAGACGTGAAGCTCTGGTATACCATCCTTGGCTGTAAGGATGATCGTGACGGAGTTAAGAATGTTTGAGAGTAATTATTGAGGGGCTGACGAATGCCAGTAACGGCCCGATGACAGAGTCATCAGACACAACCGTCACTGGCAACGGGAGTGCGTCTTATACGATCATGTCGGTCTCGATCTGTTTCAGCTTGCGACGAGCGAGGGCCAGATTGGCACTGCCGCCAAGCACATAATAGAGAAACAGTTCGCGGTCAGAGGACAGCGGACGGATCAAATGAATCTGATCAGACAGGGTAATCAGGATATCTTCAATGGTGGATTCCAGACCCAGCATCTGCATCGTTTTCATTTTTGCCCGCACCACTTCCGTGTTACCACCCGCTGCGACCTCCAGATCCAGGCCTGTACCCACCGAGCCCAATACCATGCCACTGCTGTAATCCACGAGGGCGGCACATTTGGCGCCATCCAGATCCAACAGCTGATTCAATCCATCATCAATAGAGCTCATCACTACCTCCACATGCAAAACCTACAGCAGGTCATTGCTTATTTTTTTAGACAGTCGGAAACACTTTCGAATATTTTCTGTAATGCCCAATTTGCAAGGCCATTATTTATACGATTTTCAAAACTTGCCAATAGGACATATTCAGCTTCACCTGACAGAATCAAGCGTGCCAACATCATGCCATTATCACCTTGCACCGACGCACCCTGGACTACACCTAAATCACACTCGTCCGCCATGCTATGGCTTAATGCGCAAAAGGATACGGCCATACTTGCTATTCGGTTTGCATCCCACTCTTTATTCAAGTGCTTTTGACCTGAATCAGCCACCAGAAAACCGTCGGCTGTAGCTACCAACAGGAACTGCAACCCATCATATTCTTTCACTTTATCGCCCAAAACATCCGCTAGACCGGATGGGGTCGAAAGATTCATTACATTCATATTCATTCCTGCAGTAAGCGGATTTCTGCATTCGAGATCAGCACATGCAAAAGCATATTGAGATCATCCTTTTCTCGCGGATCTGCCATGAAAACCGGCATGACAACATCACGCTTTTCAACCAGCAGATTGCAGGCTTCCAGATCATTTTCCGTACCACGATTCAAGGCCACAACAAAACTGCCCGGATCAACCCATTTACTGAAGGTATCGGCAAATGACGCCAGCTTTTCAATATAGTTATCCTGGCTACAGTCCAGCAGAAGAATGACGCCCATGGCACCTTTAGCTACAATCGGCCACATGAAATCAAACCGCTCCTGCCCCGGAATTCCATACAGCGCAACCTTGCCTGCGTCTCCAAGCAGAATTTCGCCATAATCCAGGCCGACGGTGGTGGTAGGTTTATCCACCTTGAAACGCTCATTATTTTTGGCTTCAGTGGCGACCGGCTCAATATCACTCAGCACGCCTATAGCCGTGCTTTTCCCTGACCCCATCGGGCCTGCGAATACGACTTTTAACAACATAGGTTAAACGCCCAACTTTTTTTTCAGTGCTTGAAGGATATTAAGAGACTGAACCGATGGCTGTAACCTGTCGGCGGTTTCGCTGTCACACACTTCAACCTTGAGTCCCACGACATTACAGGCATGCAGGAAGGCGCATACATGACGTTCCTCCAACCCGCTGATCTTGACCCCTGTATCGATTGTGGCGGCCTTGCGGCCATACAGAGAAGATAATTTATACAAGGCAGGAACATTTTCCCATGCAGCCAGTTGCGGCCAATGCTTGATCCGATATACACGATTTGGGCTGCCCCAAACGTGCAAGGCATAACGGCTTTCTTTCAACGCCAATAGCCATAACAGACCTGTTGCCGAGAACTCATAGGCTTCTAAAGTTTCATCATCAGCACGAATGTCCCAATGTTCAACCGGATGCATGAGTAAAAGTTTTATCAATTCATCACGGCTTTCAATGTTACTGCGAAAGACTTTTTTGACGGGATCAAAACTGAAAGATGCACCTTTATCCTTGGCAATATAAGAGCAGGCCACTTTTTCCAACATGCGTTGAGAAAGCCATTCGGCACAAGAAAACGAAATTTTTTCCGTGGTCTTTTCGCTGGCTGTAACGATATTTTCTGCTGAAACTTCCGGTATTGCGGACAGGTCGTTCGTAATGCGTTCACCGGCCTTATTCAAAATATCCATAAGGCTGAAAACACGTAATGGCAATTCAGCAACCATATCGTGATCATCATCCGACAACTTCTCCAGAAGTAATACAGATACTCCTTGGAACGATGACGGCAATAATGACTTGCTGGTTGTGAGGATAAAATCGGAGGCCTCTGGCTCGGCGTTCATGCTCCATTCTGCCGTCAGCCAAGGCGTCACTATTTTAAGTTGCCTGGCAAGTAGCGCATCCGCTTTTTCGTCTAATCCAATTGCAGAAAAATTTAACTTGGTCACGCAGACATCACCGGAGTCAGAAAATAACTGCACACGGTCCAAGGCTGTGTGCAGTTTTGTTAAAGACCTTCTACGCGGGAAGATGAAAACAGATCATAAAATTTTAAAAATGTACCGTCATACCAACACTTTGGCATTATCTGTAAACACTGCATGCGGCCAGGGCGCTTATCGTCAGGCAGATGACTCCGGCTTTTTGGGTGTTTGCGTCGCCAAACTGTTAAACAGGTCCACCGGCAGCGGGAATACGATGGTATGGCTGTGCTGGCCGGCGATTTCGGTCAACGTCTGCATGTAGCGCAGTTGGATCGCCTGCGGTTGCTGCGCCAGCGTTTGCGCTGCTTTCAACAGCTGTTCCGAGGCTTCCTGCTCACCCAGGGCGTGGATCACCTTGGCCCGTCGTGAACGCTCGGCCTCGGCCTGACGCGCGATGGCGCGGATCATGCTTTCATCCAGGTCCACATGCTTGATCTCCACATTGGCGACCTTGATGCCCCAGGCATCGGTCTGCTTGTCGAGAATGGTCTGGATATCCACATTGAGCCGGTCGCGCTCCGACAGCATTTCGTCCAGTTCATGCTGACCCAGCACCGACCGCAAGGTCGTCTGTGACAACTGACTGGTGGCTTCCAGATAGTTTTCCACATGGATGACGGCGCGTTCAGGGTCGACCACACGGAAGTAGATCACCGCATTGACCTTCACCGACACGTTGTCACGCGATATCACATCCTGGGTGGGCACATCCATCACCAGCGTACGCAGGTCGACCCGTACCATCTGCTGAATCACCGGCACGATGATGATCAGACCAGGACCTTTGACCTTATAGAAACGGCCCAGCAGAAACACGACACCACGCTCGTACTCACGCAGGATGCGGAACATGGACAGCAGCACGATCACCAGCAATATGATCAGTGTGGTCATGAAGTAGGGAATACCGATCATCATATTACACCTCCAGTTTAATCACGAGCAGATGCACACCGGCACCGCCCTGAACCCGTACCCGGTCACCGGGATGCAGCGGCTGCGGACAGCGCACTGGCCAGAGTTCACCTTCGAAACGGACCATCGCCTGACCCTGTTGCAGGCATTCGATGTGGAACGTCTGCCCGTTGGCGGCGTCGATACCGACGGTCTGCGGACGGTTGTGCGCCCGCAGTGCCATCGCCACCACACCAAAGGCCACCAGCCCCGTACTCAGTCCCAGTGCGATGATCACCGGCACCGCGATTTGATAGGCGGGCAATTCGGTATCCATCAACATCACCGACCCCACCACGAAGGCGATCGCGCCACCAATGCCGAGAATGCCGAAACTGGGGGCGAACGCCTCAGCCACGATCAGACCGATACCGATGAGCATCAGCCCAAGACCGGCATAGCTGACCGGCAAAACCTGCAAGGCATACAGGGCAATCATCAGGCTGATCGCTCCCAGTACGCCAGGCACACCGAAACCGGGGTTGGAAAATTCGAAAATCAGGCCATAAATGCCAATCAGCATCAGCAGGTAGGCCACGTTGGGGTTGGTGATAACGGCAAGGAATTCAGTGCGCCAATCCGGCTGGTATTCGAAACGTGGAGCGGTGCTCAGCTGCAGTGTCTGGCTGCGCGATCCGAGGTCGATCACACGCCCATCCAGCTGTACCAGCAGCTGGTCCAGATCGTCTGCAATCAGGTCGATGACCTGCCGCTCCAGCGCCGCTTCTGCACTCAGACTGCTGCCGTCACGCACCGCCTGCTCGGCCCAGTCAGCATTGCGCCCACGCAATTCGGCCAGACTGCGAATGTAAGCCACGGCATCGTTGGTGATCTTGCGTTCCATGGCACTGCCAGAGGACGGCGGGGAGGTCTGATCGTCGCCGGATTCAGGCTCAATGGCGGGTACGCCGCCCAGTGATACCGGCGTCGCGGCGCCCAGATTGGTCGCGGGTGCCATGGCGGCAATGTGACAACTGTACAGGAGGTAGGTACCGGCGCTGGCCGCACGGGCACCGCTGGGAGAAACATAACCAATGACCGGTATCGGCGAGCCCAGAATGGCGGTGATCATCCGCCGCATCGACAGATCCAGCCCGCCCGGGGTATCGATCTGCAATACGACCGCTTGTGCCCCACTGGCCGCAGCCTGCTCCAGCCCGCGGACCAGATAATCACTGCTGGCCGGACCAACAACACCGTTCAACTGCAACAGCCAGACGCTGGCCGACGCTGGCCTGGCATCGGTAGAAGGCTCAAGCGCTGTTGCACCGACCGGGGGGAGCAGGCACAACAACAGGCTCAGTAACACGCGGATGAAAGCGGACATGGCATACCCCCGTTGATGCTTCCAGTATAGAAGACTCTCAACGAGGTGCAGCACCCGAGTGTCAGCCGGCGGCAACGGCCTCCTCGGCCACAGCCAATTCAACCCGATTGCGACCATTGGCCTTGGCCAAGTACAGCGCAGCATCGGCTCGAGCCAACAAGGCATGTGCCGACTCTCCGGGCTGGTGGATAGCGACCCCAAAACTGGCCGTCACATGCAATCGATGTTCATCCACCGGGCAGCGTATGGCGTCAAAATGACTGCGGATCCGCTCTGCCAACTGCAGCAAGTGTTCTGCATGTGCCGTCTCCAGTACCACCAGAAACTCTTCGCCACCGATACGACCGAAACTGTCGTTGGCACGCAGCAGATCACGGACTTCCTGGGCATAGTAAGCCAGCACCCGGTCTCCGGCCGCATGCCCATAATGGTCGTTGACCTGTTTGAAGAAATCGATATCGATCAGGACCACGCCCGGCTGCCGATCCAGTGCCAGCAGCAAACGGTCGAGTACCTGCAGCACCGCGCGGCGGTTGAGACAGCCGGTCAGCTCATCCGTCATCGCCTGCCGACGCAGCCGCGTTTCCTCAGCCAGATGTTCGCTGTCATCGTTGAACGCGATGATGGCTCCCCCCGCATATTGACCGTTCGGCAACGGCGTTACGGTCGTATGAACCGGAAGACTGCGTCCATCACGCGTACGAAAGAACTCCCGGTCTGCCTGTTGACGCTCGCCGCTGCTCAGCGCTTTCAGCATCGGGCAGTCATCGGCATGCGCATCCTCGCCGGAAAGCGTTACATGAATCAGCGGGTGCAACACCTGATCATGCAATTCAGCTTCCGTCCATCCCAGCAAACGTTCGGCTTCCGGGTTCATCCATTGAGTGCAGCCGTGGCGATCCACCATGATCAGTCCGCTACCGACTTCGTCGGTGATCAGGCGCAGTTGTTGCTCATTGGAACGGATACGCTGATACAGGTGGAACTGGCGCAAACGCGTGCGATACCAAACCAGCAACAGGATAATGACTATCGTACTGCCGTACAGCGTCCACTTAACACCGGCCTGAAAGTAATGCGTTTGCAGCGCCGAGCAGGAGCGGCCCGGTTCATTAAGTCCCAACAGCCAGCGTGGCGCGTTCATTTCGCCATCACCGTAACGGATCCACTCATAGACATAACAATCGGTGCCTGCAGCGACCGCTCCCCGTGGCTGTTGCTGAATCTGCTGCCACTGAGCCGGCATCTCCACCGCCAGCCCGGTCTGCGGGGTAAACATGAACTGCCAGTCACGGCTGCCCCCTCCCAGCAACCACTGTCCGGCATCGTTCAGCAAGAGCGGCTGCAGCGGCGATGGCAGAGCGGAGCCCATCTGTTGCAGCAGGTCATGCCCCCGGTAATTGATCACCACCAGACCTTCGCGTTGCGGTTGATCAACCGGCATCACCATGCGCAGCATCGGTTTATAAGGAACTTCGATCTCGCCCTGTTCAACATTCAAATCCAGTGGCGACAGATAACGTTCACCGACGCCAAGGCGCATGCCTTCGCGAATGTAGTAACGGTCTGCCTTATTTTGCAACGCGGCAGCTGGCACGATGTAGGGGTCACCGCTGGCCAGCCGGTTGATGCGAATGACTTCCTGACCGGCACGGTTGATAAAACGAATCTGGTCGTAGTCGGGTTGTAACCGGGCCAGCGACAGGTAGCTTTGCTGTAACAGCTCAAGATCAGCAGGCTGCGGCTGCTGCAGATACCGGGTCAGTAATGGCGAAGTCGCCAAACGCATGACATCCAGCTGCACCGCATCCAGAGTGGCATTTAATTCCTGATGCAAACGGGACAAGTAATAGCTGCGCTGCTGCTGTTGCAGACGTTGCTCATGCTGCAACTGCTGATAGGCATTCAGTCCGGCTATCGCCACGGTCAACAACAACGCCAGCAAACCAACTAACCAGAAAAACAATGATCCTGGCCGGTATAATACATGCAGACTCATAAGCTTCCTGCCAACTGCAAAATGGAGGGATGAATTTATTCTACCCAATACCCGTAGCGACGACATCCTTCTAGAGCACGACCAGTGCCGTTATCAGAACCACACTTTCCTGCAGTTCAATCACGGCACCGGCGGTATCACCGGTATACCCCTGCAAGCGGCGCTGCATCAACAGGCGCAAGCCCCAGAACGTCACCATAACCATAACCGGCACCAGCGGGTGCAGCCACAGCAGCAGCACGGCCAGCATAACGCCACAGACCAGGATCGGCAGGCGGGACAGCTGCTGCAGTCCTTGTGCAATCCCGCCGGGACGGGCGTAGGGTGTGCCCAGCAACAGGAACTGGACGGCGCTGCGCCCCACTAACGGGGCCAGTAATATCGGCAGCCACATCGACTCGGCCAGAAGGGCCTGTAGCAGGCTCCACTTCAACAGCAGTTGCAGCATCAGCACCAGTGCCCCAGTGCCACCAAGATGTGGGTCTTTCATGATCCGCAAGGTACGCTCGCGGTCACCCAGCCCACCCATCCAGCCATCGGCACTGTCGGCCAAACCATCAAGGTGCAGCCCACCGGTCACACCGCACCAGAGCACCAGCACCAGCGTGGCCTGCACTGCAACCGGCAATCCCTGGGTCAGCCATACCAGCCCGAGCAGCAGTCCGCCCAGCAGCAGCCCCACCAGCGGGTAATACAGAAATGCCCGCGCCTGCGTAGCCTGATCCGGCATGCCTGCCAGCCGCACGGGGATCAGGGTGAGGAACTGCAACGCGCACAAAAACGCCTGCCAATGAGCCTGCATCAACGCGCATCCTTGAAGGTATGCAGACTGCCGTGGGCAACCGGATAACTGAACATGTCGTTGACCGGCAAGCGGTTGAGAATACAGTGCAGTGCTCGGATAACACCGCCATGACAGATCAGCAGAACCCGGCCTTGCCGGCACTGCTGCAGCTCATCAATGCACGCTTCCAACCGGGCAAAAAAGTCAGGTAGCGGCTCCGCACCTGGCGGGGTGTAGTGCCAGGGGTCTGCCCAGAAGCGGCCCAGATTATCCGGTTCGCGGGCGTGAATTTCGGCCGCCGTGTGGCCATCCCAGTCACCGAAATCATACTCGCGCAGCCGGGCGTCCAGCTGCAACGGCACGGCATCACCAACCCAGTCGTGGCTAAAGGCGGCACAGCGCTGCAATGGTGAGCTGTAGATAGCGGCATAATCCTGCGGCGATACCCCGGCCACCCCCTGTTGCATCTGCTGCCAGCCTTCCGCCGTCAACGCAGCATCGGTATGGCCCAGAAAACAGCTGCCCTTCTCGGTCACGCCATGGCGCAGCAGGTCAATTGTAAAGGCTGTCATCCGTCCTGCTCCGATACGGCGGCTTCAGCAAAGGTTGCCATGCCCGCGTGCAGTGTGCAGGCCATGCGCAACAGCGGCACGGCCGTGGCGGCCCCGCTGCCCTCACCCAGGCGTAATCCAAGATCCAGCAGCGGGCGTGATGGCAGCATGGCACAGAGCCTTTGATAGCCGGGCTCGGCCGAGTGGTGGGCAAAAATCAGCCAGTCGGCCACCCCGGCATTGATCCGGCACGCCAGCAGTGCCGCGACCGTACAAATGAAGCCATCAACCAGCACCGGAGTGCCCTGCTGGGCACAGGCAAGATACGCACCGGTCAATGCGGCTATCTCGAATCCGCCCAGCGAAGCCAACAGCGCCAACGGCGCACGATCATCGCCATGACGCGCCAGGGCCTGTTCGATGATGCGGCACTTGTGCGCAACACCCTTGGCATCAAGACCGGTACCCGGTCCAACCAGATCAGCCACCGGCGCAGCCAGCAGTGCCGCCGCCAGTGCCGTCGCGGCGGTGGTATTGCCAATACCCATTTCGCCACCGATAAACAACTCGGCTGGCAGGTGCAGCACCGCTTCGCGCCCAACATCCAGCGCCTGCTGTAACTGGACCGATGTCATCGCCGCTGCACGCAGCAAGTTGCCGCTCTGCGCGGCGATCACGCGGCTTTCAACCCCCGGTAACGGCTCCAGTTCGACGACCGTACCCAGATTCCACACCCGCAATTCGGCACCCAAAGCATGTGCCGCCACACTGATCGCCGCACCGCCTTGGGCAAAATTGCGTACCATCTCGGCAGTAACGGCCTGTGGATAAGCCGATACGCCTTCGGCTGCGACACCGTGATCCGCCGCAAACACCGCGATGCTGACCCGATCCAGCTGGGGGCAGGTGCGCCCCTGCATGCCCGCCAGCCGGATCGCCAACACTTCCAGCTCACCCAGCGCGCCCGCAGGCTTGGTCAGCTGCTGCTGCCGTGCAGTCGCGGCTGCAACTGCTTGCGGGTCCAGCGGCTTAACCGCCTGTTCAATCCAGTTCATTGCCCTACTCCCAATGCCGGGCCTTTGACCACCAGTGGAATCCCCGCCACCATCAGTACCACCTGATCCGCCAGAGCCGCCATTGACTGGTTGAGCCAACCGGCCTCATCACTGAACCGACGACTCAGTTCACCCATGGGCACGACTCCCATGCCGGTCTCGTTGCTGACCAGAATGATCTCGCCACGGGCATTGGCCAGCGCCGCGCACAGCGCATCGCGCTCGGCCTGCATATCGGCATTGGCCAGCAGTTGATTGGTGGTCCAGAGAGTCAGGCAGTCGATCAGCAGGCAGCGATCAGAGGCTTGCTGAGCCAGGATGGTCGCCGCCAGCTGCAGCGGCTCTTCCAGCGTGTGCCAGTGGCCGGGACGTTCGTCACGGTGACGCTGAATGCGCACGCGCATCTCGTCATCGTACGCTTGCGCGGTAGCAATGTAGAAAACATCATGCCCGGAGGCGTCGGCAAGCTGCTCCGCCTGCCGGCTTTTGCCGGAGCGGGCACCGCCGAGAATCAATCGGATCATTATGGGGTGTCCTATTACCACTTCTGCTCTGGCGCACGATAATCCTGCAGTGCCGCCAGCAATGCATCCGGCGTATCCACAACCTGCAGCATCTTCGTGTGCGCCGCCCGGATAAAACCTTCGTCACGCATGCGCTCGACAAATGCCAGCAGCGGGTCATAAAAGCCGTTGACGTTGTACAGCACCACCGGTTTTTCATGGTGACCCAGCTGGCCCCAGGTCCAAACCTCGAACAGTTCTTCCAGCGTACCGATGCCTCCCGGCAGGGCAACAAAGGCATCCGCCAGCTCGGCCATCCGTGCCTTGCGCGCATGCATGTCCGGCACCACCTCCAGCACTGTCAGCCCCTCGTGCGCCAGCTCGCGGGACTGCAGGTATTCAGGGATGACGCCATGTACATGCCCGCCGTTTGCCAGCACCGCATCGGCGATGGTGCCCATCAAGCCGACATGGCCGCCACCAAACACCAGCTCAATCCCCTGCTCAGCGAAAACACCGCCCAGCTCGCGAGCCGTCTGTTGATAGATCGGGTCGGTGCCGTTGCTCGAACCACAGAATACCGTGATATTCATACTCTCTTACTCCTCATGTTCATGCCCGTTCGGCCAGCAGTTCTCCGCCATCAAGTCCGCCAGCGGCTGCGCGTCGGCCCAGCCCTCCTGTTCCAGCATGGGCCGCGCATAGAATTTGTCCACCGGACCGATGCAGAGGATGGCGATCGCCTTGCTGCCTGTTGGCATCTGCAGCAGGTCGCCCAGCGCGTCAGGGTCGAACAGAGACACCCAGCCCACACCGATCCCTTCGGCACGGGCCGCCAGCCAAAGGTTCTGAATGGCGCAGGACACCGATGCCAGATCCATCTCCGGCAGGGTCCGGCGGCCGAATATATGCTTTTCGCGCTGATCCATCAGCGCCACCACCAGCACTTCGGCGCACTGGTCCATGCCTTCAACCTTGAGGCGCAGAAACTCGGCTTCACGGGCGTTCATCGCATCGGCGGTCGCCTGACGTTCCTGCTCCACCAGCGTGCGAATACGACCACGCAGACCGGTATCGGTGATGCGGATAAAGCGCCATGGCTGCATCAGGCCCACACTGGGGGCTTGATGCGCCGCCTGCAGCAGCCGCGTGAGAATCTCGGGGTCGAGCGGGTCACCGCTGAAGTGGCGCATGTCACGCCGTTCACGAATGGCGCGGTACACGGCCTCACGCTCAAGGGCACTGAATTTCCAAGGGGTGTCGCTCATCGGAGGGCTCCTGTGCAGCTCAGCGCAGTACCCTGACCGAAGGACGGGATGCACTGAAATCGACTTCAACCTCCACATCATACACGTGTCGAATGTTGTCGGGCGTCAGCACTGTTTCCGGGGTACCGATGGCATGCACGCGACCGCTGTCGAGCAGCACCAGACGATCACACCATTGCGCCGCCAGCGTCAGGTCGTGAATCGACAACAGCACGCTGCGCTCGGCCCGCGCATAATCGCGCAACAGTTCCAGTACCCGCTGCTGGTAGTGCAGGTCGAGACTGGCCAGGGGCTCATCGGCGAGAATCACCTCGGGCCTCCCCGCCAGTACCCGCGCCAGCCACACCCGCGCCTGTTCACCCCCGGACAGGTGATCAACCCGCGCGTCGAACCATTCAAAAACGCCGGTCTGGCGCGCCGCTCGGGCGATGATATCGGCATCTTCATCGCCCCAGGGCAAGCGCCCCAGCGCAATCACGTCAGCAACCTTCAACGCCCAGGCGCTCTGGCACCGCTGTGGCAACAGTGCAATCCGGCGCGCCCGTGCCTGGCCCGGCATATGGGCCAGGTTGTGTTCATCCAGATGAATGTCGCCGGTATAGCGCTGCAGACCGGCGATGCACTCCAGCAGCGATGATTTGCCGGACCCGTTGGGGCCGATGACACCAAACAGCTCGCCCGGTTTAAGATTCAGGCTGACGCCAGCCAGGCGGCTGTCCAGCTGCAGTTGCTCGATTCGAATTACAGCCATCGCTTGCGCTCCTGCCAGACCAGCCAGATAAACAGGGGCGCGCCGATCAGTGACGTCAGCACCCCGAGCTTGAGTTCTCGCCCCGGTGGCATCCAGCGCACCACGATATCGGCGACACAGACCAGAATGGCACCCACCAGTGCCGCCGGAATCAGAATGCGGTCAGGCCGGTTTTTCACCAGCGGCCGCACCAGGTGCGGGACCAGCAGACCGACAAAACCGATGGCACCGGCCACCGCCACCGACGCGCCCACCAGCAGGGCCGCCCCCAGAATGATCAGACGACTGCCCCGGGTGTAGGACAGGCCCATGCTCTGCGCTACCTGCTCGCCAAGACTCAGCCCGAGCAGCAACCGGCGCTGGCTCCAGATCAGCCCCCCGCCGATCAGCAATGCAGGCCCGAGTATCCATAGATGATCCAGCCCGCGTTCAGAGACCGAGCCGAGCAACCAGAACACCAGCTCCGACAAGGCAAAAGGGTTCGGGGCGAAGTTGAGTACCGCCGCCAGCAGTGAACCCGTGAGGGTCGAGATCGCCAGCCCCGCCATGATCACCATCGCCTGCCGCGACGGTCCGGCCAGCAGCAACATCAGCGACATGGCGATCCCGGCACCGATCAGCCCGGCCAAGGCCGGAGCTGCCGCACCCGCCGCCGGAAACAGGCCAAAATAGAACACGCTGGCGGCACCCAGCGCCGCGCCCTGGCTGGCACCGGTCAGGCCGGGATCGGCCAGCGGATTACGCAGCAAACCCTGCAGGGCTGCGCCACTCATGCCCAGCGCCGCCCCCACGGTGAGTGCCAACAGCGTGCGTGGCAAGCGGATCTCGCCGATGACAATGGCGGCAGCACTGTCGGTGCCATTTAACCACTGCCAAAGACCGTCCAGCACGGCAATATCGGTGGAGCCGACATGCAGCGAGACCAGCGCAGTCAACAGCAGCAACAGGGTCAGTGCGGGGTTCATTTCATCCTCTCGTGTCGCAGTTGTTCGATCAACTTCCAGGTCCAGGGACCGGGACATTGCCAGCGCCAGTTTTCCTTGGGCAACCAGTGTTCGGCGCTCAGGCTGTGGCGCAGGGCCGGGTGGTCGGCGAAGCGGGTGGCCAGCGCCTGAGCTTCGGGGCTGTTCCAGAGAATTGCATCAGGCGGATCGGTCACCACCCGCTCCAGGTCCAGGCGCTCATAGCGTACCCCGGTCAGATAGTTGCGCCAGCCCGCCTGACGGATAATCTGGTCTTCAAAGGTGTTTGGCCCGGTACCGATGCCGTTGGGGCCCAGCAGCAACAGGCGTGGCGCATCGGCTTTCGGCTCCAGCGGTTCAGGGGCGGGATGTGCCTTCTCGGGCGATTGTCCTATCAAACCCAGCACACGGCGTTCATAGACTTCAATGGCATCCAGTGACCGGGGCAGGGTGACCAGTTCTACCGGCTGCCCCAGGGTTTGCAAGCGCTTACGCAGCAGCAATGCATTGTGCTGACCGACCAGAATCAGATCCGGCTTCAGGCTGAACACCTGCTCCAGCGAACCATCATGACTCGCCCAGCCCTCCAGCGGCCAGGGCAGCGGAAAGCGTTTGTGCATTGGCGACAGGGCCGCCACCTGTGCGCGGTCGGCGTGCAGCGCCAGCATGCGGTCCATGCACAGATCCAGCGAAACCACCCGCTGCGGGGCGCTTGCGGCCATGGACGGCGGCGTCAGCAGGCTTACGATCAGTAACAGGTAACGGCCCATGGCCTGCCCCCCGCAGTACAGTCGCTTCATGCGCCCGCATGCTCTGCCGACAGGTCCAGCAAAGCCAGTACCGCCGCCATGTCCAGATGCTGCTCCAGCGTATCTGCCAGGCGGTTGATGCCGTCTTCGCGCAGCTGGTGATAATCCAGCGTTTCAGCCTGTTCCAGCCCCGCCCAGCGCAGGATCAGCCGGGTCGTTTCCGGCGTTTCGAACAGGCCGTGCAGGTAAGTACCCACTATCTGACCATCCTCAGAGCAGGCGCCATCCGGCCCCTGCTCCAACGCGGCCAGTGCAGGACGGCCCTCGGCCACTTCGGTCACGCCGCAGTGAATCTCATAGCCGCTGACCGGCACCGTTTCATTCAGCAAGGTCAGCTGGCCACGGACATTACGCAGCGCCTTCTCCGCGGTCAAAACGGTACGCGTCGGCAGCCAGCCAAGACCTTCGCTGTCGCCTGCCGCACCCTCGATCCCCTGCGGATCGGCGATACACTCACCCAGCATCTGATAGCCGCCGCAGATGCCCAGCAGCTTGCCGCCGTAGCGCAGGTGGCGTTGCAGATAGTCTTCCCAGCCCTGAGCACGCAGCCAGTTCAAGTCCGGCCGTACCGCCTTGGAGCCGGGCAGAATCACCAGATCGGCGGACGGCTTGGGCTGGTCGGGGCCGACGAAGTGCAGCCGCACCTGTGGGTGCAGGCGCAGCGGGTCGAAATCGGTATGGTTGCTGATATGGGGCAGTACCGGCACTACGATATCGAGCACCTTGTCGGCACGCTCGATATCAGGCTCTTCACTGATGGCGTCTTCAGCCTCCAGATGCAGGCCATGCAGATAGGGCAGCACCCCCAGCACCGGTTTGCCGGTATAGTCTTCCAGCCAGTCCAGACCCGACTGCAGCAACGCAATATCACCACGGAAACGGTTGATGACGAAGCCCTTGATCCGTGCCTGTTCGGTCTCGCTCAGCAGCGCCAGCGTACCCACCAGGTGGGCGAATACGCCGCCCTTGTCGATATCGGCGATCAGGATCACCGGGCAGTCCACCCGCTCGGCAAAGCCCATATTGGCGATGTCACGGTCACGCAGATTGATCTCTGCCGGTGAACCCGCGCCCTCCACTATCACCGCCTGATACTGGTCACACAGACGCTGGTGAGACTCGGCCACCGCCTGCCAGGCAAACGTCTTGTAGTCGTGGTAACGCTTGGCTTCCATGTTATCCACAGCGCGGCCATGAATGATTACCTGAGCGCCGGTGTCGCTGCAAGGCTTGAGCAGCACCGGATTCATATCCACATGGGGCGTTAATCCACAGGCCTGCGCCTGTACCGCCTGCGCGCGCCCAATCTCGCCGCCCTCGGCGGTGACGGCACTGTTCAGCGCCATGTTCTGCGGTTTGAACGGTGCCACCGCAACGCCGCGACGTTGCAGCACCCGGCACAGACCGGCCACCAGCGTACTTTTGCCGGCATCGGAAGTGGTGCCCTGCACCATGAGTGTCTTCTGGGTCATGTCGTGATCTCGCTGAGGGTCTGTTCAAGGCGCTGCCATTCGTCTTCGTTACCGGGCAGGCCAAACCTGAGCGCTGCCGGTTGTTCAAACCGCCTGACCAGGATACCGGCTTGCGCACACGCCTGCTCAATCCGCTGCGCCTGTTCCGTCATCACGGTAGCAAACAGGGCCGTGCTGCTGACAGTCTCAGCCACACGTTGCACCAGCAACCGGTGCAGTCTTGCCTGCTCTGTCTTGAGCTGTACCCGCGTCTGTTGCTGCCAGCGTCGATCGGCCAATGCCTGCCGAGCCACCCAGCGCGCCGGATGGCTGATCGCCCAGGGACCGATTGAGTGCGCCAGCGCGTCACCCACGCTCGCCTCTGCGCAGACCGCGCCCACACGGAGTCCGGCCAGGCCGAAGAACTTGCCCAGCGAGCGCAACACGATCAGCCCGTGCGGCATGGGGTCGGTGATCAGGCTCTGCTCGGGGGTAGCGTCGATAAAGGCTTCATCGACCAGCAGCCAACCGCCACGCCGTGCCAGACGTACATGCCATTGGCGCAGTTGCTCGGGACGGAAGCGCACACCGCTGGGGTTGCAGGGGTTGATCAGCACCAGCACATCCAGCGCATCCAGTTGGGCGTCAATCTGCTCGACGCTCAAGGGCTGTACTCGATGGCCTGCCTGCTGCCAGCGGAAGGCATGTTCGGCGTAGGCCGGATGCAGCACGCCTGCCCGCGCCGAACCCGATTGGGCAAAACGCAGTATCGGCAGCGCCTGTATCGCCACTTGAGAGCCTGCCACCAAGAGTAGATCGGCACTGCCGTAATACTCGGCAGCGGCCTGCGCCAGACCATCGTCTGCTTCGGGCAGTCGATTGAACACCGAAGCCGGTAACGGCGGTACCGGCCAGCCATGCGGATTGATGCCGGTGGAGAGATCGAGCCACTGCTCACGCGGGATACCATAGTGCACAGCGGCTGCGTTCAGACGGCCGCCGTGCAACGGGGCTGGGGATAACTTCGAGTTATTAAAATCGTGCTCAGGCGCATCGGCCAAGGGGCCGCTGTGGATAACATCCTTCATAGCCACACCCACAGGCTGATGAAAAGTATCCACAGCCCGAGTGCCTGATCCACCAGCCGCAGTGCCCGTGACAGGTCACGCGGTTGTGCCGGTGGCCCCTCGCCCAGCACCGGCTTGTCGGCCCAGACACCGCGATAGCAGGTCGGCCCGCCCAGCTGTATACCCAGCGCACCGGCACCCGACGCCATCACCGGCCCGGCATTGGGACTGTCATGCAGCGGTCCCTGTGTGCGCCAGCAGCGCAGTGCCCGACGGGTATGGCCACAGAGCGCATAACTGAGCGCGGTCAGCCGCGCCGGAATCAGCCCGACGAGGTCATCCAGCCGGGCGGCGGCCCATCCAAACTGGAGAAAACGTTCGCTGCGGTAGCCCCACATCGCATCCAGCGTATTGATCAGGCGAAACGCCAGAGCACCCGGCGCCCCGGCGATGCAGAACCAGAAAACCGCCCCGAATACGGCATCGCTGCCGTTCTCCAGCACAGACTCCACCGCCGTGCGCTCCACGTCCAGTTCGGCGGCATCGCGGCTGCAGATATAGGAAGTCAGCCGCCGCGCCTCATCAGCATTACCGCTTAACAACGCCTGCAGAATCGGGCGGATATGCCGTTTCAGGCTTTCCAGCCCCAGGGTAAACCAGAGCACCAGAACGGCAAGCAGATCGCCCACAACAGGTATCTGCACCAGTGCTGTCACCAGCAACACCGGCGGCAACACCAGTAACAGCACCATCAACAGGCCTTTCAGCCGCCGTGAGTCACCTCGGTTGAAGCGGGCTTCCAGCCAACCGGCACAGCGGCCGAACCCGACCAGCGGATGCCAGCGGTTCGGCTCGCCGAACCAGCGGTCGATCAGAACGGCAGCGATCAGTTGCAGCGCCAGCATATGCGGCTCAGGGCCTGAACAGCTGGGCCACAGCGGCCGGGTTGGAGGGGAAGTAGAGATGAATATAAGACGCGGTCAGGCGTTTGATCCGGTAAACCGGTTCCGCCGCACGGCGGCCGTTGGGGCATTCACCACGGGCGATCGGTGCCAGTTCGGTTGCGCTAACCGAGTGATGAAACGTGTGTCCGCGCAGTGCCTCGCCATCCAGCATCAGCCGCTGCAGACCCAGTGCCGCAAAGCGTTTTTGCATCTGCGCACGGGCAGGCAGCAGGCCACCGAGTTTGGCAGACTCACCGTCCAGCGTAGTCAGCTCATCACCCAGCCAGAGCATGCCACCGCATTCGGCCAGCATTGGCTTGCCAGCCTGATAGTGAGTTTTGACTTCATCCATCAAGGCCGTGTTGGCCGCCAGCGCCTGCAGGTGCAATTCCGGGTAGCCGCCCGGCAGCCAGAGCGCGTCCACCTCGGGCAAGCGGGTATCAACCAACGGGGAGAAAAACTCCAGTTGCGCACCCAGTTGTCGCAGCGTGCGCAGGTTGGCCGAGTAGATAAAGGAGAATGCCGCATCACGGGCAACACCGATGCGCACCCCGTTCAACAGCGGCTCAATCGCCGCCACCGGTTGCGGTGCAAAGGCGATCGCCGCAGGCAGTTCGCTGCCCGCACTTTGCTCCAGCGCCGTGGCTGCGGTCTCGATGCGCTGTTCCAGATCCGCGATTTCAGCGCCCTGCACCAGCCCCAGATGGCGGCTGGGCAGACTGATCGCTTCATCACGCGGCAGCGCACCATACCAGCGCAAGGGCTCGGGCAGCGCTTCGGCCAGCATCTCTCCATGGCCGACGCTGCCGACCCGGTTGCCCAGCACGCCGCTGAACGGCAGCTGTGGCCGGAAACTGGCCAGCCCGTGCGCCAGTGCGGCGAAGGTCTGCGCCATGCCACCGGCGTCGATCACCGCCAATACCGGAATACCGAACAGTTCAGCCAGATCGGCGCTGGAGGGGGTGCCGTCAAACAGCCCCATCACGCCTTCAATCAGGATCAGATCCGCTTCACCGGCAGCTTCCCAGAGCTGCTGTTTGCACAGTTCAGGCGAGCCCATGAACAGGTCCAACTGCTCGACCTGACAGCCGCAGGCATGGCTCAGAATCATCGGATCGAGGAAGTCCGGGCCGGTCTTGAACACACGGACCTTACGCCCCTGATTGCGGTGCAGGCGTGCCAGTGCTGCCGTGACCGTGGTCTTGCCCTGTCCCGATGCCGGAGCCGATATCAGCAGTGCCGGGCACTGCCTGATTTCAGCCTCAGTCGATAGGTCCGTGCTCACAGCTCTACGCCCTTCTGGGCACGGACACCGTCCTTGAACGCATGCTTGACCACCTGCATTTCGGTCACTGTATCAGCGACATCGATCAGCGCCTGGGGGGCACCGCGACCGGTGACCACTACATGCTGCATGGCAGGACGGTTACGCAGTGCTTCCAGTACGTCATCCAACTCGATGTACTGGTATTTGAGCGCAATATTGAGCTCATCGAGTACCACCAGCGAGATATCGGGATTGGACAGCAATGCACATGCCTTGCCCCAGGCAGCGGCAGCCGATTGCAGGTCGCGCTCGCGGTCCTGAGTCTCCCAGGTGAAGCCTTCGCCCATCACGTGGTAGCTCACCTCGGGGAAGCGACGGAAAAACGCCTCTTCACCGGTACTGAAGCTGCCCTTGATGAACTGCACCACGCCGACGTGCATGCCATGGCCCAGCGCGCGTGCCAGCATGCCGAAGGCGGAGCTGCTCTTGCCCTTGCCGTTGCCGGTCAGCACCAGCAACACACCCTGGTCGCGATCGGCACGGGCGATCGCCTGATCAACGACGGCTTTCTTGCGTTCCATCCGCGCCTTGTGGCGCTCGTCACGGCTCTGGTCATCACTCATGTGCGATTTAGCTCCTGATAGGTTTTGAACTGGCGAGACAGGGTATACAGCATGGCCGCCAAACCGGTATAGCCCAACAAGGGTACAAGTTTACTCGGCAGGAACTGCTCGATACGCCCCCACAGGCCCGCCAGACTTGTAGCTTCAAAGTTGCCGGAGAAGAAATAGTAGCCGCCGCTGGAAAACAGGTTGCAGACAAACGCGCCTGCCAGCAACGTCAGCAGCAACGGCCCCAGCGTTGACAGATGATCACGATGCAAACCGGCATAGACGCGACCGGCATACCACAGTGACGCATACGCCGGCACCAGCAACGCATAGGCCGGGGTGATGCAGTGCGCGGCCGCACCGCTCCAGCCGTAGTAGCTCACATCCAGCAGCACCGCTTCCAGAAACAGCAGCGGGAAGCTCCACAGCGGACGCAGAAATACGCCCGCCAGGAAAAACACCGCCCACGAGGCGCTGGGCAGATGGTCAACCGAGGCGAAATGCTGCCCGCGTGTCAGCGCCAGCAAAATAATCAGACCGAGCCCGACCAGCAGTTGGTCGCGTTGTGCCAGTTTCATCATGATCATACTCCGTCAGCAACGCGCCCGATTAAGGCGCGTAGTGCAATGAAAGCCAGTAAGTGCGATCCGGCTGGTTGTAATCCTTGGCGGTTTGGTAGTCCTCGTCGAGCAGGTTCTCGATCTTGGCCCGCAGCGACCAGTCGTTACCCAGCGCATAGCTGCCACGCAGGTCAACGGTGGTGTAGCCGGAAAGACGTTCACTGCCGTCATTGCGCTTGCCAACGGCCTGCACATTGCCGCCCACGGCATAGGCACCGAAGTCACGATCCGCCGACAGGTTGAACACCTTGCGCGCACGACGGTTAAGCAATTCATCAGTGTCGCGGTCTTTCGGGTCCATCAAATCCAGGCTGGTGCTCAGATCCCAGTTGGCCAAGCGGGTGGCCGCGACCAGCTCCAGACCACGGACGCGGGCTTCATTGACGTTCATCGGAATCCAATTGCCACTGCTGTTCGGTGCCCAGGCAATCAGGTTTTCCACGTCATTCTGGTACAGATTGGCAGACCACTGTACACCTGCATGGTCACCCGACAGACCCAGCTCCCATGAATCGGATTCTTCCGGTTGCAAATCCGGATTACCCGAGCCCGGCCAGTACAAATCATTGAAGGTCGGTGCGTTGAAAGCCGTGCCATAGCTGGCCGTCAACCGCAGATCACGTGGCAGCTCAACACCCCAGGCCACAGAGCCCGTTGTTTCCACGCCAAACTGTTCGTTGTCATCACGGCGCAGGCTGAACGCGAGATCATGCTGGCCCAGGAACAGCTGGTACAAGCCGAATACACCCACGTTGTCACGCTCGTTCAGCGCATAGGCCTTGCTACTGGTGACTTCATCTTGCTGGTAATCCACACCCCAGGTCAGCTGGCTGTGGGCAAAGAAGTGCTCACTCTGCAAACCCGCCACATTGCGCTGGGTTTCGATATGACTCTGATATACACCGTCGCCGTACTCGGTGGCCTTGTCCTGGCTTTGACCCGCGGTCAGGTTCAAGTGCCAGTTATCAGTCGGTTTCAGATTCAGCGCCGCACCCAATGTCTGCAAACGCGCCTGGGTGCTGTAATCGTCGAATGCAGCACCGCCGTCATATTCGTTATCGCCCCGATTCTGCGACCAGTTCAGCTGTGCTTCGATGCGGTCACTGAAACGGTAGCCACCACTCAAGGCATAGGAGCGGTTGTCATAGCCATCATCGTCGGCATTGTAACCATAGGCACCCGGCGCCTTGGCATTGAAACCGTCAGTGGTGAAGTCACTGATATCCAGGTTGTACCAGCCATCGTCGTTGCCGCCAGAGGCGCCCAGCGTCACTTCGCGGGCATCATCGCTGCCGGCTCCTACACTGAAGCGCGGTTTGAACCCTTGCGTACCCTTGCGGGTAAAAATCTGCACAACACCGCCGATCGCTTCAGAGCCATACAGCGAAGAACGCGGGCCCCGCACGACTTCGATACGCTCAATCTGGTCAATCGCCAGATGCTCAAACGAGGTACTGCCCAACGTGGCCGAACCCACCTTGATGCCATCAACCAACACCAGTACCTGCTTGGATGAGGTACCGCGCAAGGAAATGGATGTTGCCTTGCCACGGCCACCATTGTTAATGACCGTTACCCCCGGCGTCTGCTGCAGCAGTTCGGTGACGGTCTGGGCCTGTTTGCGTTCGATCTCTTCACGGTCAATCACGGTCACCGAGGCCAGTGCCTGGTCGGCGGTCTGGGCGGTGCGGGTCGCGGTGACCAACAGGGTATCGGGAGTGCTTTGAGCCTGAACGGCCAACGTAGTCGTGCCCAGCAGCAACGCTGCCGGAAGGGAAAATGTTTTCATGATCTGCCTGAATATCTGCGCGTGCCAACCCGCACACGTTATAGGAGTAAGGGTAACGCCGAGGCAGACATGAGTGGACGCCAGCTCACAGGATGTGGCCGTGCCAGTCATGATCGCCCACCGCGATACCAACTATCTGCTTCGGGCCGGTCTCCGGGCTCAGGCGTCAGGCTGTTGCAGCCAGGAGAGATGACGCCTTCCCATATCCATGGATACAGTGGCCTGTTGTCATCGTCTCACGCCTCTACCGTTGCGGGGGCAGCGTCGGCATTGGTCTGTTGTATACCAACAGACACGCACCGACTTCCCGTTTAAGTGCTGAACAGCTGTGCAGCACACCGGAAGCAGTCGCGGATGATAGGCAGTCACGGGAGTGAGGTCAAACGGAGACTGTTCAAGTGCAGATGAATGCGACCGAACAAAAAAAAGCCACCCCCCCGGGGAGCGGGAGGATGGCACCAATCACCATGGGCACACGGCTGTCATGCTTGTGGTGAGAAAAGACCTGTCAATGAACACGAACAACTGTAAAGCGAATCATTCTTATTTGCAACTATATCTTTGCTAAAATATCCTGCAATCCAAACCTTGCGATTTCAACCGCTTAGCCAAGCCAGAACAGATATACGGCCGACACCTGCTTTGCTTTTAACTTCAATGGCTTAACTTATATTTAACGTGCGGCCCCCGGTTTCAGCGGCTACACTGGTTACATTTGCATGCGCAACACATATTCGGCGACGGCCTCCGCCCCGCTGACGGCCTGCACAGGGGGACAACATGAAACACGACCAGGCATTGGTACAGCTGCTCAACAAGGTGCTGACCATCGAGCTGACATCCATTAACCAGTATTTCCTGCATGCCCGCATCTTCAAGAACTGGGGGCTGGAAAAGCTCAATCACAAGGCTTACAAGAAATCGATCCTGGACATGAAACAGGCCGACCGGCTGATCGAACGGATTCTGTTTCTGGAAGGACTGCCCAACCTGCAACACCTGGAGCGGCTGCGTATCGGTGAAGATACCGAAGAGATGTTGCAGGGTGACATGAGTCTGGAGCTGGACCAGCTCGCCCTGCTGCGCGACGTGATCGCCCAGTGCGAAGCCGGCAAGGACTATGTCAGCCGCCAGTTGCTGGTCGAAATTCTGGAGCAGGAAGAGGAGCATGTCGACTGGATCGAGGCTCAACAGCACCTGATCAACGAAATCGGCATTCAGAACTATCTGCAGTCGGCTATCGAAGAGGATTAAGCAATGAAAGGCAACACCAAAGTCATCGACGCCCTGAACAAACTGCTGGCCGGTGAGCTGGCGGCCATGGACCAGTATTTCATTCACTCCGAGATGTATGCCGACTGGGGCCTGAGCAAGCTGTACGAGCGTATCGCCCATGAGTTTGACGACGAAAAGGGCCACGCCAAGCTGATGATCGAGCGCATTCTGTTTCTGGAAGGCACACCGGATATGGTCACCCGCGACCCGATCCATATCGGCAAGACTGTACCGGAAATGCTGCAGAATGACCTGAACACCGAGTACCAGGTGGCGCATAACCTCAAGCAGGTCATTGCCCTGTGCGAACAGGAACAGGATTATCAAACCCGCGCCATGCTGCGCCAGCAACTGGAAGACACCGAAGAGGATCACGCCTATTGGCTGGAAAAACAGCTGGGCCTGATCAACCGCCTCGGTCTGCCGAACTACCTGCAGTCACAGATGTGAGTTTTCGTCACCCGGGGTCGGCTTCTGCCTGGCCCCGGGACAAACAAGATGAATCAGACGATATAATCGCTCACCACCGCTGCAGCACTGTCAGCCAAACGCAGGCTGACCAGAATACGGTCATGCAGCCCACCCTCGACCGCATCCAAATGGGCGGAAAAGGCAGCGTCAGCATCGGCCACGGATTGATATTCAAGACCCCGCGCCAGTGCATATCCGGCCCAGTCAGCCTGCTCGGCCACCGGTACGCCCGCATCGATATGCAATGTTCTCATCTCCTGCGCCGCCTGACCGGCATCATCCAGACGCTGACGCAGCCCGGCGGGCAGATCCACCGTGCAGAAGGCGAAATGATATTCAAGCCGTGAATACTGCAACACCTTGCCCTGTACCACGGCCCTGCCCCCCAGCATTTCCAACTGTTCGAGCAGCGTGTCTGCGGTCAGGGGACCGGGGCTCAACTGCCACATCTGTTTTCCTCCTCTGGCGGTTCGGCGCAGTATAGCAGCCGCGAGGCTGACAGCCGGTAACCTGCAAGGCTACACTGCCCCTGTATCCTGAATCCGCTGTTGGACCACCCATGAACAAGCGCCTGATCATTTTCACCGGGGCCGGTATTTCCGCCGAGTCCGGTGTGCCCACGTTTCGCACCGGCCCAGACGGCCTCTGGCACAACCACCGCATCGAGGATGTCTGCCATATCGACACCTTCGAACAGAATTACGATCTGGTACACGCATTTTACAACGCTCGCCGAGTCTCGCTGCAGGGTGTGGAGCCCAATGCCGCCCATCGCGCCATCGCCGCATTACAGCAGCGTTATGGCGACCGGGTGACACTGATGACCACCAATGTGGACGACCTGCACGAACGCGCCGGCAGCCCGGACGTGGTTCACATCCACGGCAACCTGCTGGAGCTGGTCAACCTGGCCGAGGGCAGCGTTCGGCCCATCGGTTACGAGCCCTTCGAACACAGCGCGCACCCGCCCCACTTCAAGCCCAACGTGGTGTTCTTCGGTGAAGCTGCGCCGGTCTACCGCGACCTGTTTGAGCTGATGAACTCATTGACCCGACACGATCTGGTACTGGTGATCGGCAGCAGTGAGTCAGTGCTGCAGTTCTGTCTGGAGGCCTACAGCGGCAGCGATGGCACGGCGACGATTCTGTATGTGGATCCGACCGAAACCTGCCCGTACGACCGCCTGCTGGGGCCCGGTCTCAAACCCTACACCGAACATATCCGCATGGGCGCGGTGGACGCACTGAGCGAGGACTCAGCGGTTATAGAATGGATTGAGGAGTGGCTGCAGGACTGAACTGCCTGCAGCCCAGTAGTACCTCAGACCGCTGGCTGAGGTTCCATAACCTGCACGACGCCAGCAGATCCCCCCGACGACCCCAGTTCTTTGGCCAGGTTTTCCAGCCCGGCCGCGCGCAAAGCTGCCGCCAATTCAGTGCCGGACTCACTTTTAAGCGCCGCTTGATGCAACTTCACAAGCACCGCCGCCGCGTCAGGCTGACCCTGTAAATGCTCGGCGGCGCGACACAAAAGACCGAAGTTTTTAAGCCCTCGTGCATGCGTTCTGCCATAGCCCTTGATCAATTCTGGCAGTTTGGCAACTTCACAACTCAATTCATGATCGACGCGAACTGTCGCGGTCAGCAATGCCAGCCACCCATCGATACGCTCCTGCTCGAGGGTATATCTCAGGGTACGGTGACGCCAACGTCTCATCCGTGCGACCAGATAGAGCGACAGAAAGCCCCGTAAACTCTGAGTGGATACAACCTTCGGACCGGCAAAAAGCCTGTTCATAAGTGCCGACGCCCAACGATTGCCCAGTACCCAGCGTCCCAGGCTTGCCGGCAGTGTTTCGGCGACCTCTTCGATACGAGGATGCAGGTACTCGCGGAAATATGAAACTTGCTGATGTTGAATGCCCACCTCCTGGTACAGCCCGTCAAAGCGCCGTGCCCGCGTCTTGATTTCGGCCACGCGAATGGTGTCTTCGTAGGCCATCCACACCGCCAGGCGTGCGGCTACCCGATGGCTCAAGGTCTTATCGGCATCAAGCCCCTGTTCCAATGCCAGGATCTGCTGCATCCGCTCCACATACAGTTCGGCATAACGCAGTCCCGTATGGTCCAGCAAGCGGCGAATACCCTCGGTCATGGGGGTCACCAGTCCGTCAGGAAAATCTGTTTCGACCCGCGCCAGCAACTGGTGAATACCCTGGTCAGCGCCCTGATACGTCCATTTCTGCACGGTCGGCACCGGCTCCGGTGAATCGGTGCATCCGTCACCATGCCGAGCCTGATCATGTCCCGCTGCAAAAGCTCTCAGACTCGCCTCTACACCTACACCGCCATTGCGGATCGCCTGCTCAAACACCTCGCGCGCAAACGGCAGGGCACCACTGCCGCATAACGCACCAAACAGCACCGCACTGATGACACTGCCGCTGGCCTTTGCCTGTGCTTCCATATCAAAACAGATATAGCGCTGCGACATCTCGCCTGCTGCCTGATGGATCACCTCAGGATCCGCCAAGGCATACCCCATCGACTCCTTTTCCGACACGGCGTAAGCGCGATGGGAGGAGGCGATAAGCGTGGTCCGGTCCGGCGTGACAAACCCGCGCTGGATCGCGCGTCCCGCTTCCATCAGTTCGGCAGCGATGACCAAATCAACATCGCCACCCGCTGGCGACAGTGACAGGATGGGAGTCGGGGCATCCGCCTGTCCGCCTGACGGCTGGAACAGCTCCAGATAATAGATTGTCGCCCCCGTGCGCTGTGCCACGCCAGGTACCGATGTGGTCTGGGCAATCCAGCCGGTGGACTCCGCCATACCCACAATCCAGTCCGCCAGAACCCCACCGCCCTGGCCCCCCATCGCCGTCACTGCGATGTTGATCCGTTGTCTGTTGTTCGTATTCATTGTGATACTCCTTCCAGCAGATCCAGTTCTTGCCGTTTAGCCGCTCGCCGCTGCAGCCAGCCGATAATGTGCTGAGACAGCTGTCGGCGCTGACGCTCCAGCCAGCCGGCATTACGCACCACCTCGACCTTCACAAAGGAAGGGCAGAGAATATCGGCATGAACGTTCTCGCCGCACAGGCCACAGCCCACGCAGCTGTTGTCGATATAACTGACTGGATCGGAACGCCAGGGGTCCGGGTTTGGTTTGACCGTGAGCGAAGGGCAACCAGACAGGCGAATGCAGGCGCGGTCACCGGTACAGGTATCACCATCAATGGCAAAGCGGCTTTCCACGACACGTTTGCCGTCTTGAATGTTCTGGCGTCGCTCTCGCTTTTCACGCCGCTGGAGGTTAAGCATGCACTCGGATTGGGCCACAATCACCTTGGGCCCCACCCCTTTGGTGGTTATAGCCTCTTTCAGCGTCCGCTTCATCGCCGCTACATCGTAGGTTCGGGTCAGCGTTCGGACCCATTTAACTCCGACCCCTTCGACCGCGCGAGAAATGGGGTTATTGGTTGACCGCTCAGGATGGCTGGCCTTGGAGGAGAGAATGTCCTGTCCGCCCGTCGCCGCAGTATATTCGTTGTCGATGATCAGGTTGATACCATCACTTTTATTGAATACCGAGTTACCAATACCGCTGGTCAGGCCGTTATGCCAGAAACCGCCATCCCCCATGATCGATATCGCTGGCTTACTGGACGGGACATTGAATGCCGAGGAAGACGCCCCACCCAACCCATATCCCATAGTCGTGGCGCCCAAATTGAACGGGGGCAGGATGGAAAACAAGTGACAGCCTATATCACAACTGATGTGGAAATCACCCTGCTCTCGCTGCAGCAGTTTGATAGCAGAAAACACCGGGCGCTCCGGGCAGCCGGTACAAAATCCGGCAGGACGTGCCGGTACCGTTTCATCCAGGGCGGTCACGGCCAGTGGCTTGGAGGGCACTAGTTTCAACGCCACTTCATCCTGCAGCAAGTCCTGCGTATGTTGCTGCAAGAACTGACGCAGCCCTTGTTTGATTACTTCGCAGGTGTACTCTCCATATCGGGGCAATAACGCCTTCCCCTGCAACTGCGTTTTACAGCCGGCACGAGCAAAAATAGTATTGATCTCATGCTCGATGAATTCAGGGCCGCCTTCTTCAATCAGTAATAGCGCAGATTTATCCCGTGCAAAGTCGAGCAGCTCATCATCGACCAGTGGAAAAGCCACGTTGAGAACATATAGCGGGATTTCGGTGTCACCGTAAGCATCGGCCAACCCCAAGTGCTCCAGCGCCCGGATAACGGTGTTGTAACAGCCGCCCTGCACTACCAGGCCCACGTCCTGTCGTGTTCCTTCGAATACCTCATTGAGACGGTTGTCCTTGATAAACTGGAGCGCCGCTGGCAGCCGCTGTTCAAGTTTTTCCTTTTCATGCACGAACGTGTAAGGCGGCAATACAATGCGGCTCAGGTCCCGTTTAGGATTTTCCAGTGCGTCCGTCAGTGTGAAGGCTGGTTTCACATTATCCTTGGCCGTAAAGTGCCCATGCACATGACAAGCCCGAACACGCATCTGCAACATGACCGGCGTATTACTGGCTTCGGATAGCTCGAAACTCTTTTCAACCGCGTCGACGATGCTCGGCAGGTTGGGCCTGGGGTCGAGCAACCAGATATGGGACTTCATGGCAAAGGCGTGTGTCCGCTCCTGCATGATGGAGGAGCCTTCACCGTAATCTTCACCGATGACAATCACCGTGCCCCCAATCACACCGCCAGACGCCAGATTAGCCAAAGCATCGGAGGCAACATTCGTCCCTACGGTCGACTTCCAGGTCACAGCGCCACGCAATGGATAATTGACCGAAGCCGACAACATGGCCGCCGCTGTAGCTTCACTGGCGCTGGTTTCAAAATGCACGCCCATGTCGTCCAGAATCTCGTCCTTGGCATCAGCCAGAACGTCCATCAGATGCGAGATAGGTGATCCCTGATAGCCGCCCACATAGGCAACTCCCGACTGCAACAGAGCTTTGGTGACTGCCAGGATGCCTTCACCCTGGAAGGTTTCACCGGCGCCCGCGTGCAGTTTTTTGACCTCTTTCTTGAATGAACGCTCAGCCATTGTGATTCTTCCTCTGCATCGGCGTCATATTGTGCGACTGCCACTGTTTTAATTGAGCAATGTTGGGACAGCGGATCATCTGCAAGGTGTTTTCCAACTCGTCTCTCAACATCTGCATGCTGTGATCTGCACCAGCGCCCCCCAAGGCGGCCATGCCGTACATGAAAGTCCGGCCCAACAAAGCGAAATCAGCCCCCGCCGCCAAGGCTCTTGCCACATCAAGACCGGACCTCAGCCCGCTGTCCACAAGCACCGGGAAAGACTCCCCCACCGCCGCGCGAATTGCCGGCAATACCTCAATGGTTGAAGGGCATGCATCCAGCTGACGCCCTCCATGGTTGGACACCACGATGCCATCTACGCCAAGGGCCTGGCAGCGCTGGGCGTCCTCAGGATGAAGCACCCCTTTAACGACCAACGTCCCGGGCCAGCGCCGGCGAAATGCCTCCAGCCGCAGCCAGGAGACAGCCCCTTCTACTTTAGCCGGGAGAAAATCGTTGGATTGCTGCTTATAAGGGTGCAAATTGCTAAAACTGGGGACGCCGCTTTGCAACAGTCGCAATGCCCAACCAGGGTGCTGTACCAGATCCGCACACATCCGCAAATTGGGCCGAGGTGGCAGGGAAAGGCCGTTACGCATGTCTCGCTCACGACGACCGCCAGTCGGAACATCCACCGTCACGATCAGTACCGAATAACCCGCATTCCGGGCACGGTCGAGGATATCCGACTCGATCCGCTCATCACTGAACGGATACAGCTGGAACCAGGCATTATCACCCGCCAGACGTACCACCTCTTCAAGGCTCGTCGTCGAGAAAGTGCTGGCAGCAATAGGGCAACCATAACGCTGTGCCGACTGTGCCAGATGACTTACCGCATGCGGATAGACCAAGCCGTCCATACCAATGGGGGCCACGCCGAAAGGCACCTCGAATGTTTGCCCAAACAGCTCGGTCTGCAAATCAATAGCAGCACAGTCATTAAAATAGCGGGGGATCAGGTCCACTTGGTCGAAGACCTGTGTATTGCGAGCCAGAGCCGCCTGACGACCGCTCCCCCCTTCAAGATAATCGTAGACAAAGCCCGGTAAGCGTTTACGCGCACGGCTTTGCAGATAAGCCGAAGATGGATATCGGCTCATCAATATGTTGTTTGACATTTTGACACCCAGCAGATCAAACGTTGTGAACATTCAGAACCGATTAAACCGGCCAGCACGCTCACTGGCCGATCCGGATTCAACTCCCGAAATGTGCTTTCAACGCCGAGACTTGATCTGGGCTGATCTGTTCCAGTGCCTGCCAACCCGACTGCCGAGAGAGCTGCTGGAAGCGTGCACCCTCCTCAGGTGTCAGCTCAATAGACTGTATGCCAGCTTCAGTCTGTTTAAGCTTTTCGCCTTCGGCATCCTGTGCCGCCTGAGCATTCAGGGATTCGACCCAGGCAACCTGCTTATCGAGAAATTCACGCTGGTTATCATCCAGTTTTGACCATGTTTTCTGGTTCATGAACAGGCTGATTTCCACATTGTAAAAACCAGGCTCGACCCGGTAGGCCGTTTTTTCCTGCCAACCCAGATCAAAGATGCCGGTTGCCGGCCAGCCATAACCATCGACCACGCCACGCTCCAGCGCCGTGAACACCTCACCTGGCGGGACCTGCAAGGGCGTCGCATTCAACGACTGGAAGAAGGGGCGATAGACCGGCACACTGCGCAGTTTGAGACCGGAAAAATCGGTCGAATCGACTTCCTTGTTGGTGTAAACGTGATACTGAATACCATCGGACAGGCGAGCCAGCCAAACCATGTTGGCCTTGTCCCGATGCAACTTGTCCATCAGATCGTAGCCCCCATTGCTGCGCAACTCGTCCATCGACTTATTGGTTAGCGTCATCGCCAGGGTTTCGGGCACCATGTTGGCATGAAACACCCCGGTCGTATTGGCAATGTCCACTATTCCGCTGCGCACTGCATTACCAATTTCAAACGGAGGAATCGCCTCAGGACCGCCGACCACGTTGATCTGCAGGACCCCTTTGCCTTCGGCATTCACCTTTTCAACAAACTGTGCGAATCGCTGATTGAAATAGGTATCCTGACCAAAAGCCGATACCGCTTTCAACGTCACTTCTGCAGCCTCCGCCATCATGGGGCAGAACACTATCAAACTACTGCAAAGCATTTTTTTAGATTTATTATTCATGCGCTTCACCTTTTCGTTGGGTTATTGAGTTAGCAGAACACTGCCGTTTTCGTTTTATGAATCAATGACGTACGTTCTACGTCATTAAGCCCGGAAGTCCTGTCGCCAACCAGGGCAACAGCAGGATACAGACCAGTACAAAGGCTTCGATCAACAGGAATGGCACTGCGGCCGCATAGATTTGAGGCAAACGAATATGACCGGGTACCACGCCTTGCATCACCATTAGCAACAGGCCGAATGGCGGTGTCAGCAGCCCAAGTTCCATGGCGATCAACATCATCACGCCAAGCCAGACCGGATCAATACCCGCAGCCGCTGCCAGCGGCATGAAGAACGGCAGGGTGATCATCATCATGCTGACCTGGTCGATGACACAGCCCATCACCAGAATGATTGCCAGCATGCCTACCGTCAGCCAAAAGGCAGACAACTGATAATCGGTGATCAGCGACAGCAGACCACTGGTTGCACCCGAGAAACTCAGTTGTTGGGAAAAGCCGGTAGAAGCCACCAGCACAAACAGGATAATCACTGATACCTTGGCTGTTTCCAGCAACGAGGTCATCAGGTTCTTCAAGGTCAGGGTGCGGTATGCCAGCGTCGCAATCAGGGAAGCCAAAACACCGATAGCTGCAGACTCGGTCGGGGATGCCCAACCTGCCAACATGCAGCCAACCACTGCAACAAAAATCCCCAACAACGGTACAACATCGCGGAAGAACGGCCACCAGAGCTGCCAACGACTCAGGTTATCGCTTTCCAGCGCGACCTCTTCAGCCTCTTCCTTGCGTGAACGCACAATCACATATGTCAGAAAGCCTATCGCCATCAACAAGCCTGGAATGATGCCACCGATCAGCAACCCGCTTATCGATACCCCGGCCAGACTTCCCAGCATCACCGCCAGCGCCGACGGCGGAATCAACATTGCAATACCACCCACGGCCATGATCGGCCCCATGGCTAGGGTCGGATGATAACCACGCTTGAGCATTTCCGGCAGCATCGCACT
This sequence comes from Marinobacterium halophilum, assembly GCF_003014615.1. Lineage (GTDB taxonomy): Bacteria > Pseudomonadota > Gammaproteobacteria > Pseudomonadales > Balneatricaceae > Marinobacterium > Marinobacterium halophilum. Next base: position 65,369 of record NZ_PYGI01000019.1, read on the forward strand.
GCCCATCATTGCCGTATTGGCAATCGTCGAGCCGGACAGTGCCGCAAAAGTGGTCCCACCCAGAATCGACACCACCGACAGCCGTCCCGGAATGCCAGTGATCAACCGTTCAATACTGGCGATCGCCCGGAAGGCCAGACCACTGTGGAACAGCAGCTCACCCATCATCACAAACAGGGGGATAGGCGTCAGCGAGAAACTACTGATGGCACCGACCGAGTTGCGTACCAACTGAGCCAGACCGGCTTCTCCACCCATGAAAAGCCAGGCACCAAGCAAATTGACACCGAGAAAGGCAAAAGCCACCGGCAAACCGACCAGCATCAGGGTAAACAAGGTCCCCAACATGATCAGCAAAGCGTAATACCATTCCATCAGAGTCCCTCCTTATCGTCAGACGGACCCAGCGGCAGCAGACGGCGGGCGAATTCCAGCGTCATCAGACCGAAGCCAATCAGCATCGGCAGGATCAGCCACCATTCGGGGAAAACCAGTACCTTGAACACCAGACTGCCCTGCTGTGCTTTATCTAGTGCCACATCAACTGCATACCAAGTCAGCAGCACACAGATCATCAGCCCCGTTGCGCTGATCAGCCGATCAGCCCAAGCACGTAAAGTTGGCGTCAGGGCCCTCAAGATAATATCGATACGAATATGACCTTCCTGATATAGCAACCAGGGTGCCGCCAGCATCGTGGCCGTCATCAGCAGGTACTCACAGACCTCAACGGTCCAGGGCATGGAAATAGAAGTCAGGTTACGCAGGAAAATATCGGTGCAAACCAATCCACCCATCAGCGCAAACATCAGGGCAGCCAACACACCACAGCCGGTCAATAACCGGTGGTAGTAGCCCTTGGTCATGTAGACTCTGGGCTGTTCCAGGACAGTGTCCATCGTAAGTCTCTCTTATTATTGTTGGATTACTGGATCAGGATAAATCAGGCCGTTACAGCAGATCCCGTGTTCGTATACTGGAATATTTGCTGTCGGATTTCGGCGGGAATGGGACGTTTTTTCACCTGCTCTCCTACCGTAGTGAAGCAGAGTACTACTTGGGCCTCGAACACCGGGTTACCCGCCCGGTTTGCACCAATACTTAGGTCTATGGAGCTGTCTCCAATACGGTTACATACCAATTCCAGTTGAAGTAGATCGGCCTGGCGGCAAGGTGACTGGAAACGGATATTGAGGTTCACGGTCGGGACGCCCGCCCCAAAGCGCTCCTTCATATGCTGAAACGGAAAGCCCATGTCATCGAACCAGTCTTCTACGGTATCGTTGACGATCTCCAGAAACCGGGGATAAAACACGATTCCGGCCGGGTCACAGTGTCTGAAACGGATAAGTTCTTCTCGCATATACCGCATGTTGGGCTCCATCATGCTACTGAATGTTTCTTTTTATTGTTTTGCTCACTTGCACCAACTGCAGGTGTAGCTGCTCAAGATTTTCTTCACTGATCTCTGCAAGCAGGCCCGAGATCCATTCCTTGTGGCGCCGAGCCATCCGCTCGAACACCTCCGCACCAGCCTCGGTCAGACTGATGATTTTCACTCGGCGATCTTCAGGCAGCGGCTGGCGCTCAACTAACCCGTCGCGCTCCAAACGGTCTACAACTCCGGTGATATTGCCGTTGGACACTTTCATCCATTTGGACAGGGCCGACATCTTTTCGCTGCCGCCGGCATAATGCAGTGCTGCCATCAGGTCGAACTGGGGCAGTGTCACTTTGAACTCGCTCACAAATAATGTTCGCAGTTCATGCTCAATCAAAGCGGTATTCGAGAGCATTCGAAACCAGGTTTTAAGTGCCAGTTCGCTATCCATTAACTCGTCATATCCTCGGCAGATCAGTAACAATGATTCAAACACTAATATTTCATACATGAAATATCAAGCGTTAAACTATAATCCGATTAGCCTTCGATTCCCCCGCACATTGCTGAGTGATCAATCGATCTGAATATCAAAATCCCTGCGTACAGCTCAAGGTGAACTCTTTACACTAACCGTTATTCGTCTTCTGTCACCACAAGGAATGCCCATGCGTACGACTCTGTTTGCATTGATGCTGCTGGCGCTGACCGCCTGTACCGGCCTGCCCGACCGGGTTGAACCCGTGCAAAACTTCCAGCTCGACCGCTATCTGGGCACCTGGTACGAGATCGCCCGGCTGGACCACTCCTTTGAGCGCGGCCTGAGCCAGGTACAGGCCGACTACAGCCTGCGCGACGACGGCGGGGTGAAGGTGATCAACCGGGGATATGATGCAAAGAAGGGGGAATGGCGTGAAGCCGAGGGCAAGGCGTACTTTGTCGACGATGCCGACACTGGCCATCTGAAAGTATCCTTTTTCGGTCCTTTTTACGGCGCGTACGTGATCATGGCGCTGGACCATGACGGCTACCAGTATTCACTGGTCAGCGGCCCGGACCGTGACTACCTGTGGATTCTGTCACGTACGCCCACCATGGATACCGAGACGCTGAACAGGCTGATCGATCAGGCCCGAGAGGCCGGTTATCCGGTGGATGAGTTGATCTTCATGGAACACGAATAACACCCCGCCATCAATAGACACGGGGCGCAGACCCTTGATCATCTGCACCCCGTGACTGATCCTGCCAGTCGCGATCAGGCGGCGGCCGCCTTGTCTTCACGCAGCGCCTTGGCGGCATCGACCATATTCTGCAGTGCCGGAATCACCTCGCTCCACTGCCGCGTCTTCAGACCGCAATCCGGGTTGACCCACAGACGCTCCGCCGGAATTCGTTCGGCAGCCAGACGCATCAGTTTCACCATCTGCTCCACCGACGGAATGTTGGGGCTGTGGATATCGTATACGCCCGGACCGATCTCGTTCGGGTAGCGGAATTCGTCAAACACATCCAGCAGCTCCATATCGGAACGGGAGGTCTCGATGGTGATCACGTCCGCATCCATGTGCGCGATCGCCTCGATGATGTCGTTGAACTCCGAATAGCACATGTGAGTGTGGATCTGGGTGCCGTCCGCCACGCCGTTGGCGGTGATGCGGAACGCTTCCACCGCCCAGTTCAGGTACTCCGCCCACTGACCGCGACGCAGCGGCAGGCCTTCGCGCAGCGCCGCTTCATCGATCTGGATGATGTCGATACCGGCACGTTCCAGATCCTGTACTTCTGCGCGAATCGCCAGCGCTAGCTGGTAACAGCTGACCGAGCGCGGCTGATCGTCACGCACGAATGACCAGTTCAGAATGGTCACCGGACCGGTCAACATCCCTTTCATCGGCAAATCGGTCAACGACTGAGCATAGCGGGTCCAGTTGACGGTCATCGCCTGCGGGCGGCTGATATCACCGAACAGGATCGGCGGCTTGACGCAACGCGAGCCATAGGACTGCACCCAACCGAACTGGCTGAACGCATAACCGTCGAGCTGTTCACCGAAATACTCCACCATGTCGTTGCGTTCGGCTTCACCGTGTACCAACACGTCCAGCCCCAGGGTTTCCTGCTGCCGCACGGCGAATTTGATCTCCTGCTTCATCCGGGTTTCGTAATCGGCAGCCTTCAGCTCGCCCTTCTTGAACGCCAGCCGCGCCTTGCGAATCTCCGGGGTTTGCGGGAACGAACCGATGGTCGTGGTCGGGTACAGCGGCAGGTTCAGCTGGTCACGCTGCACTGCCGCCCGCTGTGGATAAGTGCTCTGGCGCTGCCCCAGTCCGGCATCAATCGCGGCCACCGCTTTCTGCACCCTGGGGTTATGCACACGCGGCGATGTGCGCCGGCTGTTCAACGCGGCCAGATTTTCGGCCAGTTCAGCCGCCACAGAACCGCGTCCTGCATTCAATGCGCTGTGGATAACCCGCAGTTCATCCAGTTTCTGCTCGGCAAAGGCCAGCCAGGAACGGATCTCGGCATCCAGTGCCTGCTCATTGTTCAGGTCCACCGGCACATGTAACAGAGAGCAGGACGGCGCAATCCACAGCCGCTCACCCAGCTGGCGAGCAACCGGCTCCAGCCAATCCAGCAACGTACTCAGATCGGTCTTCCAGATGTTGCGACCGTTGACCACACCCAGCGACAGGACCTGATCCGCATTCAGCTGTTCGATCACCGCTGCCACTTCGTCACCGGCATTGATCGCATCCAGATGCAGACCCGCCACCGGCAGTGAAGCCGCCAGTTCAAGGTTGTCGCGCAGCTGCCCGAAGTAGGTGGTCAGCAGCAGTTTCACGCCGCTATCAGACAGGGTCGCATAGGCGGTGCGAAACGCCGCCTGCCACTGGGGTTCCAGCTCGGTTACCAGCGCGGGCTCGTCGATCTGTACCCACTCGATACCCTTGTCTGCCAGCAGTTTTAACAGTTCGGCATAGACCGGCAACAATTGCGCCAGCAGGCTCAACGGATCGGTTTCATCCTTGGCCTTGCCGATCAGCAGATAGGTGATCGGACCGACCAGTACCGGCTTGGCATTGTGGCCCTGTGCGCGGGCTTCTTCGATCTGCGCCAACAAGCGGTTCGGGTTCAGGCTGAAACGGGTCTCGGCGCTGAACTCCGGCACGATGTAGTGATAGTTGGTATCAAACCACTTGGTCATCTCACCGGCATGCACGCAGTTACAGGCGCTGTCGTTGGCAGAACGGCCACGGGCAACACGGAAATACTGATCCAGTTCGGAACCTTCCAGCCCCTGCACACGGGCAGGCAAATTGCCGAGAGTGAAGCTCAGGTCCAGCACCTGGTCATACAGGGAAAAGTCACCCACCGGCACCCAATCCAGACCGGCCTGACGCTGCCAGTTCTGCTTACGCAGCTCTGCCGCAGTCGCCAACAGATCGGCTTCGTTTTGCTCGCCTTTCCAGAAGGCTTCAACGGCAAATTTCAGTTCACGGTGGGCACCGATGCGCGGAAAACCCAGGTTATGCAGACGACTTTTTGGGGTTGGCTGAAGGCTATTATTGTTGCTTGGCTGAAGGCTCATGTCTCTCTCCATATTTCAATTCGAGAAAGATGCTAGCCCTTATAAATCATGAAAAATAATGGCATTATCTCATAATGCCATTAAATTTAGTCATGCTTCTAATGCAAAAAATGATTTTGTTCGCTCCAAATAAACACCCTTAACTTAGTATCAGTGACCACCCATTTCCTGTTCCAGGATCTCGCGTACCTCATCAACAGTTTCTCGGTAGTCGTACACAACCATGTAGAACAGCGCCAGCTTGAAAATATCCATACCTCTATCATTGGTATGCATGACGTCAACATCTTGGGTCCGCAGGTATTTCACCATATTCGGGCTATTGTATTTAACAGCATAAAACACAGGTGTGGAACCTGAAGCATCGGTCTGCTCGAGAGAAGCTCCCGCCTTAACCAGAACTTGAAGACACTCGGGACTTTTCTGTGTCGCGGCTCGGTGAATGGGCCAGGTTCCATCTTCGGCAGGCTGATGAATCTGAGCACCCTGTTCAATCATGGCTTCAAGCATGTGGGCAGCACAATCGGTACTCAGCAGCTCAAACATGGGGGACATCCCCGTGATTGGGTTAATGACGTTGGGATCCTCGCCTGCAGCAAGCAGTTGCCTGAATGTGTCCCAGTCCTTATACGCAAGGGCCTTGCTCAATGGTGGCAACGCCTGAAGAACAGCCTGATGCGTCTGCTCATTCTTCTTGGTCTCACGCTCGGCACCACACAAAAGTGTCGACACACTAGTCAATAGAGCACTTACCAGAAGAGCTGATTTAATGTAATTATTCATGTGATCAAAGTTCCTTTATTCTTTGCCACAGACTCTTAAATTCACACTCGTCTTTTTCTGAAAATTTAACTAGAGCACCAACGTAATCTTTTCTTGAAATCATATCAGTCACACTCAAATACCAGCCCAAGTCAGTTCCATTTTTATAGGCACATTCTTCGCGTTCTTCCTAAATATTATACTTAATAAAGCATTAGCCCCCTTTGCATCCAAAAGAGCTATTGCCGGACCAATCATAGCTCCAGATGCTTTAGACAAGGTTGCTTTCATGAAGGGCCTTCCTGCCTTGGGCTCTCTGGTCAGGATCACACCTTCATGCTGAACCAAGATAGTTATCCCATGCTCAGCTTTAAGATATTCACATGAAAGACGCCCAGGAAAATCTCCAAAAGACTCTTCTATAAACGCCTTTAAGTCATCATCCACACACAAACTAGATGTCATAAATCAAATTCCTTTTTTAATTTATTCCAATTATGTATTATGATACAACGATATATGGTAATTACTTATACGATATCATTAAGTTTAGGTAAACTATTAAAAGCTTCATAACAAATAATTATATGATCATAAGTTTATATTTATAATAATATGTCTGTAATTAAATACGATTTAAAACAACTTTTGGTTTATTAGTCGGATATTAAAACTACTGGACCGTAACAATATAACCGAAACCTACATATAAGACTTTATGGTTACCATGGACAAGATCTCATGCTCGAACGTCACCACCTGATGATCCTTCGCACCGTAGACCAACAAGGGTCGCTGACCGCCGCAGCCGAGAAACTCTGCCTGACCCAGTCCGCGCTGAGCCACTCGATACGCAAGCTGGAGCAGCAGCTGGGCACGCCCGTGTGGCAGAAGGAAGGCCGCCGCCTGCGCCTGACCCAGGCCGGCGAATATCTGCTGCAGCTGGCTGAACGGCTGTTGCCCCAGTTTGAACACGCCGAAGAACTGATGCAGCAGTTTGCCAGTGGCCAGCGCGGTACCCTGCGCATCGGCATGGAATGCCACCCTTGCTACCAGTGGCTTCTGAAGGTAGTAAATCCTTACTTACAGCAATGGCCTAACGTGGATGTGGACGTACGCCAGAAATTCCAGTTTGGCGGTATGGGGGCGCTATATGGCCACGAGATCGACCTGCTGGTAACACCAGACCCGCTGCACCGCAGCGGGCTGATCTTCGAGCCGGTGTTCGACTACGAACAAGTGCTGGTGGTCGGCCCCGAACACCCGCTGTACGGGCAGGAACAGGTCTATCCGCAGCAGTTGACCGACGCAACCCTGATCACCTACCCCGTGGAGCCGGATCGGCTCGATATCTTCAACCGCTTCCTCACCCCGGCCGGTTGCAGCCCCCGTCGCCACAAACAGATCGAGACCACCGACATCATGCTGCAGATGGTCGCCGCCGGACGCGGTGTCGCGGCACTTCCACGCTGGCTTGTAAGTGAGTACCAACAACGGCTGCAACTTCACCCGCTGCGACTGGGTAACACCGGAGTGGATAAACAGATCTTCCTTGGCCTGCGTAAAGAGGATATGGATACTGACTACCTGAGCGCCTTTGTCGAACTGGCCCGTAGTCATAACACCCTCAATACAACCGGATCTGACCCCGATGCCGCACACTGAGCTGACCGATTTCATCCACCGCCATCCTCGCCTGCTGATTCTCACCGGTGCCGGTATCAGTACCGATTCGGGCATTCCCGACTACCGCGATGCCAACGGTGAATGGAAACGCAAACAGCCCGTACAACACCCGGACTTCATGCGCAGCGAACACACCCGCCAACGCTACTGGGGCCGCAGCCTCGTCGGCTGGCCGGTGATGCGGGATGCACAACCCAACGGCGCACACACGGCGCTGGCACAGCTGGAAAGCCTCGGTCATATCGAACGGCTGGTGACGCAGAACGTGGATGGCCTGCACCAGCAGGCAGGCAACCGCAACGTCACCGACCTGCACGGCCGCTCGGACCGAGTCATCTGCATGCACTGCGACTTCACCTGCAGCCGTGACGAGGTGCATCAGCGCAGTGCCGAGATGAACCCCGCATTCACCCGTTTTACCGCCGTCACCGCACCAGATGGCGATGCCGATCTGGAAGTGGATTTCAGCGAATTTCGTATCCCCGACTGCCCCCACTGTGGCGGCATTCTCAAGCCGGATGTGGTGTTTTTCGGCGATAACGTGCCCAAACAGCGGGTAATCGACGCCCTCGATGCCCTGCAACGCGCCGATGCATTGCTGGTGATCGGTTCTTCATTGATGGTCTATTCCGGCTTTCGCTTCTGCCGTCGCGCCCATGAATGGGATAAGCCGATTGCAGCCCTGACGCTGGGCAAGACCCGCGCCGACGAGCTGCTGAGCCTGAAGCTCAATGCCTCCATCGGACCGGTACTGAACACGGCTCTGAAGCACCTAAGCAGCGAGTGAACAGTTGTTTAACTGGGCACCTCTATCTGTATATACTGTTGCACATCGATCAATGTTGATGGAGCGGCCATACAATGACTGTCCGAACCCACTCGGCGGCACCCGCTTATCGGCCCGTCCTGATCCAGCCATGGCAACTGCTCACCCTACTGTTTTTAGTGGTTTTCACCGCACTCCCCCTTAACGCCGCAACCGTAACCCTGGACCAGCACTGGGAATACCGCTGGGGCGACTCCCCCTTCAGTGGCAACACCCCGGAATGGACGCTGCAAGACGAACCCGACGCCTGGCAGCCCATCGATTTTCCCTCCAACCCCCCCGGCCGTAACGGCCAGGAAAACATCTGGTACCGTACCCTGGTTCCACAAGGCCATTGGCATGATCCGGTTCTATACATCTTCAGTGTCGACCTGATTGTCGAAACCTACCTCGACGGCCAGCGCATCTATCAATATGGCCACTTCGACAGCAACGGACGCGGCCAATTCGAAGGCTGGCCCTGGCACATGATTCAACTGCCTCCCGATGCCGCTGGCAAGCCGATTTACTTCCGCATATTCAGTAACTACACCGACATCGGCCTTTGGGGCGAAGTCAAAGTCACGGAACGCATGACCCTTTACCAACAGGTTTTAGAGGACTCCATCGACAGCCTGACCATTACCGCTTTTAGCCTTGTTATCGCCCTGTTATGTCTGCTATTTGCACTGTTCAACACCGAGCGCAACAGCCTGCTGGCACTGGCCCTGTTCTCGCTGTCCCACGCCGGGCTGGCCCTGACCGGCAGCCAGGCTAAACAACTGCTGATGCACCATCCGCTGCTGTGGGACTATATCGAAGCTGGCTGCTACTACGTGTTACCCATTGCCTTGGCCCTGCTGCTGCGCAGCTGGTATGGCGCGCGTTATCGTCGCCTGTTCAACAGCTTTGCCCTGTTGTTCGGAGCCTATCTGGTCGGTGCCCTGATCCTGCCGCTGACCGGCTTAACCAGCCTGGCGCACACCTATCCGCCCTTTGACCTCATGTTCGCCATCGGCGTACCGACCATGTTGATCATTGTCGCCCGCCACTGGCGCAGTGCCTCGCACGACCAGCGCCTGCTGCTGCTCGCCACGGCACTGCTGACGGTGCTGCTGCTGCTCGACATGGCCGTTGCCCACGGCCTGCTGCCCTGGAGCAAAGTCCCTGTTGACTGGGGATCGCTGATATTTTCACTGGCCATCGTTGCGCTATCGCTCAGCCACTTTAGCCATACGCGCAAGGCACTCGCCGAACTCAATGCCACATTGGAAAGCCGCGTCGCCGAGCGCACGCATGAACTGGAACAGATGGCCCGGCAAGATGCCAAACACCTAAAGGCCCTTGAGTTTGGCAACAGCAAGCGCGGCATACTGGACGAGCTGGTTGTCGAGATGGAGTCACTGGCCGATATCAATCAGGCAACCGATTACCTGAGCACACAGATCCACACCCTCTGTTCCCCCGTTCCCGGTGCCTTCTATAGCCTCGCCTCCGGCTCATCTCAGCTGCAGCAACGCAACCATTGGGACACGACCGCCAGCCTTGCCACCAACCTTCAACCCGATGCACTGCAACTCCCGCACGACGACTGGCACGTATTCAATATTCATTACGATGCCCCCGGCCTCGCCCGCACACAGGTTGCTACATTGCTGCTCGATTTTGGCACCGATAGCACCCTGTTTGACGAACTGAGCCCCTTTACCCTGCAAACCCTGTTCACACGCGCCATCGAACGCATCAACCTGACCCTGTCCAAAGTGGCGCTGCAACAGGCCCTGAGCCGCTTTTCCTATGAAGACGCACTCACCGGGCTGCATAACCGACGCTATCTGGACGAGATGCTCGACCGCGAAATCGCACGCGGCCAACGGTCCGGTGCCTCCATTGCACTGGTCATGTGCGATATCGACTATTTTAAAAAATTGAACGACCGCTATGGCCATGCCGCAGGCGACCGGGTACTTCAGGTTGTGGCACAACAGATTCGCGCGGCCTTTCGCAGCAGTGACATCATCTGCCGTTATGGCGGAGAAGAATTCGTCATCGTCATGCCCGAGAGCCAGCTGGATGACGCCCGCGCGCGGGCCGAACAGCTACGCATCGACATTGCCGCCAGCCATATCACCTTCGATGACATCAATATCAGCAACATAACGCTTTCAGCCGGTGTAAGTGCTCGCTATGCTGACGATACAACGGCCGATATTCTGCTGCGTACCGCCGACAAGGCACTGTACCAGGCCAAAAACAGTGGCCGTAACCGGGTCATCACCGCCGACTCACCGACACAGGCACAACCAACCATCAAACAAGCCTGAACACTATTCCCTAACCGGCACGGATTGCCGCTCAGACAAAGGACTGTCACATGTATCAACCCGCACTTGGTGCCGTCATCGCACAGCACCTGGAACAGCTGGAAGGCCGCATAGCCCACATGTACCGCGACACGCGTGGCTACATTACCGTTGGGGTTGGCCATCTGCTGGCCACCGAACAGGACGCCACCGCTCTGGCCTTTATCCACCGAGACACAGGCTTGGCTGCCACACCCGACGCCATCCGTCAGGAATACCAAGCCCTGAGCACCCGCCCCTACGGCCAACGTCATGGTGCCTCCAGTTTTGCCGCCCACACCAATCTGCGTTTGCCCGATGCCGAGATCGACACCCTCACCCGACTGCATATCGACCGCTTCGGCCATGAACTGCTCAGCCTCTACGGCCCCGCATTCGACACCTTTACCGACCCCATTAAACTGGCCCTGTTCGACATGATCTTCAACCTCGGCCTGACCAAACTCCGCCGGGGTTTTCCACGCTTCAACCAACATATCCACAACCGGAACTGGACCGCCGCCGCAAAGGAAAGCCATCGCTTGGGCATCAGTGAGGCACGCAACCGGCATGTACATAATTTACTCAGTGGGTAATTTGACAACAGGTTAAGCACAGGTGATAACGAATGTATTCACATGTGTACAACTTAAAATCCGAAGATATAAACAACCCGAAGAAAACCGTTATTCACCTGATAGGATGATAATTGATCAGTTTTAGGATCGCCTGTATATAAGGGGTTTGTGACGATTTGTAGACCTGTTCACCGTACCTTATGCACAGTATTATTCAGCGGTTCTGTGGGTAACTTTATCGGTGCGGTGAATAAGATTTTCATCCCCAAAACGTGGCTAACAAAACATATGCACAGACGCAGCTTAATTCACATCTGTGCATAACTAACATCGCCAGAAGCATGACTTCACTCTGACACCTGGCTACAGTAATGGCGTAAACAGTGAGGGATAAAATATGTCTAACTACTCAGAAGACAAGACTCTGCAGCAGTGGCAATCCTATTGCGATGAGGTTGCAACACTTGCACAAGAAGTGTTCGGATTAACGCTGATCGACCTTGCCGATAAACGCCAACTGCGCACAGGTTTAGAAGACGGCGAAAGCCCCCGCGAACTCGTTGAGCGTTTGGGCGTAAAATATGACCTTATTCGTCTTGATACCCATTTTTGGTAATCACCAGCATCATTCAGGAGCGCATCAATGTCACGGAAAGACTGGACACCGGCAGAGGTCAAACTGGCTTTCCATCTATACTGCCAACTGCCTTTCGGTCGTTTACACCGCAGCAATCCTGAAATTATCGAATTAGCCAACATGATTGGCCGCACCCCATCGGCTGTTGCCATGAAGCTGGTCAACCTCGCGAGTCTTGATCCCATGATCATCGCCTCTGGCAGGAAAGGGCTCAGCAGTACATCAAAGCTCGACCGAGCGATTTGGGATGAGTTTCATGCCGATTGGGAAGGATTGGTATTGGAGAGCAATCAAATTCGGGCCGAACTGGAACAGGCTACAGACAGCGCAGCGGCAATCGACCTGACTAGCGAAGACACACCTACCGACTTCACTGGCAAAACCCGCAACCAAATCGTGCAGCAGCGGATCAAACAGTCCTTCTTTCGCCGCACAGTGCTGTCCAGTTACCACAACCGCTGCTGCATTACTGGATTGGCAGAACCACGCCTACTGATCGCCAGCCATATCGTGCCCTGGAGCCAAGACACAGCCAACCGGCTGAACCCGAGCAACGGACTTTGCTTATCGGCGCTGTATGACCGGGCATTTGATCAGGGGTTGATGACGCTGGATGAAAACTGGCGGGTAGTGCTGTCACAGCAACTGAAAAAACCTGATCCGGCGATGCAACGCTACTTCCATACGGTAGAAGGGCAAAGAATCGAACTGCCTGAGCGTTTTAGTCCTGACACTGTATTAATACAAAAGCATCGGGAAACGGTGTTTTTGGATTCGGTTTAAGCACCGGAATGATTTTTTGGCCGCCAGCGCACGGAGCAGACTTTATCGGGGGCTGGTCATCTGTCGTTCAGTTTGTGATCACTTACAACTGGCAACATTCAGGAGTTTGGTCCAGTATCAAAAGACTATGGATTAAACGCAACATGATACTGCGCACGGCGCAGCAGAAGAATGCGTATGTAGTTTTCATACGAAGGAGAATGGCTATGATTCATCACCTACCTCACTAATATAACTACTTAACTTAACCCTCTTTTTCGACTCATCTTTTGAGTTAGAAATGCATGCCCATCATTAAAATTCTAGCCCTCAAAGGAAATTTAACGATGAAGCCGTTCATTGTCGCACTTGGAACTACGATCATCCTTGCGAGCTCTTGCGGCATCGCTTATGCCATCGATTGCTCACGCGCGAGAACAGTACCCGAAGTAGCAATTTGTTCTAATCCTACACTCAAAGCGTTTGATGATTATCTTGCCGAAGCATATTCGAACGTCCGTAGCATAGTTCCGGTAGACGTTTTTGGAGATGTTCGGAGAAGCCAGATTGAATGGATCAACAATCGTGACGCTAAGTGTGGCGGTGATGTCTCTTGCCTAATTCGAGAAACACAACAGCGAACAGCTGCTCTCAACGGCTTTGTTCAGAGCTATATCGAAAAACTTAGGCTCGCACTACTTGGAGATCAGATGGGAGAGAGTCAACAAATCACCACATCTGAAACACCTTCGAACCAGCCTCTCAACCCTCAAGACATCTACACGAAAGCGGCAAAATCCGTTGTGGTTGTGATTGCATTCAATGAGCGACAAGACGACATTAGCCAAGGCAGTGGGGTAGTAATTGCGCGAAACACAGTGGCTACAAACTGTCATGTCTTGGAGAGTGCTGATACTGCTGTAGTTCTTTTCAAGGGAGAGCCTTATAAAGCAGTTTCGGTAGTAGGCGACAGGGAGCTTGACTACTGTATTCTATACACTAGCAACCTGCCTGCACGTGTCGCTGACACAGCTGAACGGTCTACTGTCACGCCTGGCCAGCGCGTTTACAGTATTGGTAGCCCGCGGGGCCTCGATCTCACAATTGCAGAAGGACTTGTGTCGGGACTTCGCAGTCAAGACGGTATGCCGCTTCCCCTGATTCAGACATCTGCTGCCATCTCCCCTGGCTCAAGCGGCGGCGGCTTGTTTGATGAATTCGGGCGAGTTATCGGTATTACGACTTTTCTTCTTGAAGACTCTCAGAGCATCAACTTTGCATTACCTATTGCGCTTTCAAACGTAGTTTCGCGATGACCAGCTCATTGCCTAACCAGCAAATCCAGCCGGGGTATTTGCCTTAGAAAGGTTACTCTGATCCAGTGCTTAAGAGGGTAGTCATGGATTTGATACACCAGACCAATCCGAAACATACAATTTACTGGAGGCTTCAAAGCAATATCCATTATGTACTATATCCGCAAAAACCAGGCATGTTTAGTAGCTTTCTGACTGTGGCTAATACATTAGCGAACCGTTTTGGCTACGAGTTAAGCGCGAGAAGATCGTTTGGTTCAGCATTTGAAACTGTGACAGAGCCTGGTCTAGCAGCGTCGCTCACATGGTGGCGCCGCTCGATTGTTGAAGTGTGTTTCGTATCAGATGGCTCAGTAGTCGCCCAGATGCGGCACCGAGGGGAGGTTATTCACTACTCGAACCACCCAGAACTTTGCGAGCTACTGAGGGGCTGGGTTTGCGAGACCCAGCAACGTGAACAAACCCGCTATATTCCTGAAGAGGGTGAGACCTCGTGAGCCTGAGCTGCTAATGACTGCTATTTCGTAAAGATTGTAGGTCCATCACGCTAACTGCCCCGGTTTCTTCATCGAATTCCCAAATTTCGACGTCCTCCGGGATCAGGTGCAGGTAACGGCTGACATAATGCTCTGCGAGTGTTAACCCTCGTGACTCTGAATGATCACGTAGGACAAACAACACCTTCCGAAAGCCGAGAGGTGCCACTGCAAAGTAATACATGGCTTCGTTCCAAACGGTTAGCTTGGCGCTTGGCGTATTGCCACCCGTCGTCCAACGATGTGATTTGCATTCAACCAATATGGGTGGGTTTGAGCTTCCCAGATCAAAGCAGTGTTTCTTTCTCAGGCGGCCAATACCAACTGGCACAGAAAAATCCGGCTGAACTTGAATGTCCTGCCGAGCAAATACTTGCGAGGCCGCTTTCTCGAAGTCTTTACCAACCTGGGTATTGGACACCGCACCAATTCGTTGAAAATTGGCATCATTGACCGATACTGCAGGCAGCATATCGCCTTGTTCGCCCACAATTTTTGATCGAGGAATCTGATACCGTATTCGTAGTGATGCCCCGTTCCCCTTCAACGGGCTCTCAAGTACTTCATCTGAGTCTCTCATGACCTGGCGCATGACGGAACAACAGACAGGCATTCTATGGTCAGCACCGGGATAATCACCTACTATCCGGTGCAAATCACCAGCACTAACGGTAATTGACCTTTGGTTCTGACGCCTGGCTCTGAGAAACATCGATTCAAGTTCCCGTTGGAAATCAACTCGTTTTGCCGCCATAACGCAATCTCCATGTGTTTCACGGAAGCACTCTGTGATTAATACCCAGCATAGTTGAAGAAAATTTATATCAGCAGTTCACGGCATCCTTGTTGTCGGGGTCAATCTAATTGGCTCTTTGGGCCAGTCGAGGCAATTGCATTCGATACCTAACATAGTCTGCTTCGTGCTGATATGTGCCGATCCTTATTACACTTTCAAGTTACGACCTAGCATCATTGCGCCCTCTATGAAGACTGAGCTACCGTTGAATATGCCATACTGCAATAGGTGGAAAGGCACATAAACCCAATGTACAGGAACCGATCGAAACGTCGTTCACGTAGACAGATAAATGGTGTACTGCCGTTATCTGAAAGTGTCAGACGAGGCTGCCAGGCTCAGAAAGTACTGCCTCCGGATAGCCCGAGGCAGTTCAGGTGCCCGCAGGACATCAATACAGAATAAGTGATGTTGTTCTAAAACATGGGGATTAACGACTGAATGTGAGATGGGAAGTGTTTATCGCAGAGACAGCCCAAACAATGGACGCTGAACACGTCTTAGTGACTACTTGCTCAAGTGCACGACGAACGATTAGCACGAAGGTAGCGCCATCGCCTGGGCGAACGCGGGGGAGCACGATACAGGACGTGGATTTAGCCCATCATGTTAAGAGACCCTTGTGCTCGTTATTTCTAATAGCCCTTTGTTTGCTTATATCCTTGCCTCTATCTGCCGAGTCGATTGAGTTTCATTTCTTTGGTAACTCGGTTGAAGCGGGGGTAATTGCGATTGATGGCCCTATCACAGCAGATATTGCAGAACACTTGAGGGCGAAGCTGAAAGAGGAGGGCACCGAAGCGCGCCGGGTCGTTTTGAATAGCAACGGAGGGTCGCTACTGGGTGGTATTCGCTTAGGTCGTTTTATCCGTCAAATGGGGTATTCCACCGAGGTCGGAAAGTTAGTACCTGATACAGCTGATCCAACCGGTAAGCAACAGGTTCATGGGGAGTGCTACAGTGCTTGTGCACTTGCGTTCTTGGGTGGCTCATATAGACAGCCCGAGAGTGCCCCTTGGTTGGGATTTCATCAGTTTCACGAGGGCGGAGCATCCTATTCAGGATACAAGTTATCGCCGACTGAAATCAGGGCCGAGGGGTTGAGCCAGGCGCAGGTCATTTCTGGTATGGTTGTGAGTTATATGGTGGAGATGGGCGCCGATGCGCGGCTGTTCACTGAATCATCCCGCGCCGGACCAGCAGAACTAATCCGATTCACGATCGAAGATGCCATGCAGCTTGGCATCGTAACACCCAGACCATTTAGCGCTTGGACGTTGGTGCCGTACAAGCTGGGTGTTGTGGCTGCCTCTAAGCGAACGATTACAACCGGCCCCTACGATTTGGCTATCCAGTCCACAGCTTTTTGTCGATCATCCACTAAAACCCCAAGCTTAATGATGACAGTGAAGCGAATTGCTGATCTGGAAGCTGATGACTTGGCCGAATATGCGGTCTATGTCAGCTTGGTACCGCAAGAAGGTTCGCGGCAGCAGAAAGAAACACTAACCCTTAACAAGGTTAGAGCGTTTGGCTCAGGTGCTACGTTACAAGTTGAAGTTACTCTGGATAATCACCTCGTTTCACTCATCACTCAGTCTGAATCATTCGGAATGACGTTGCTCGTGCCTAGAGTACTCGGAGGGTATTCAGTATCGCATGTACTTTCGCATAAGGACCGCGAAATACTCGGCGCGGCTTTTCGTCTTTGCATTTAGGAAACCGGTGTATGGTGTGCCTGTGTGTCCAAGGAGCAATAGCATAAGGAGATAAAGATAGTGAACGCCAATGGCTTGGCGCAGTCGCGCGGGTGGGGTGAATTTGCCTTTTTCATGTCCAGCCCCAATGACCACTTTGTGCCGATAACCGCGTCTTGGTACGGCACACCTAACGTCCGCTCCGGCCAGCAGCTGACCTAAGCTAAAAGCACCCACGGCAAGCGCGAGCTGACCGCTTATTCACACATCACTCGGTATCGAGTACTGCGCCCGCCTCCCGGCAGTTGTACCAGACACCCAAGCTCAACCAGCGCGGCGAGGTCTCGCGTGGCCGTCGCTTTGCTGGTTGCAGCGATGCTTTTGTACTTGCTGGCGTTGATGCCGTGGGTAAATTCATCCGCCTCAGCATCCAGTAATCGGTTTAACACCTTACGCTGGCGATCATTCAGCTCAGTATCTTGATGAATGCGCCAGAAGCGCGCCTTGTCCAGCATGCGCAAAAACCGTGACAGACTGCGCTCCATCGCAGACAGCAATGTTTCAAGAAACCAGACCAGCCACTCAGTCACATCAAGAGAGCCTTTCTGTGTGTGCTCAAGAATATCGTAGTAACCATTCCGCGCCCGCATGATGGCGGCGCTCATGCTATAAAAACGTACGCTTGTCCCTTCGTCTTGAGCCAACGCTCGGTCGGAGACCGCACGCGTGACTCGACCGTTACCATCAGAAAAAGGGTGCAACGTTACCAGCCACAAATGCGCCAAGCCCGCACGGATGAGACCATCAAGGGAGCGGGAATCCTGATTGAACCACGTCAGAAATACTTCCAGCTCATCAAGCAGACGCTCACTGGGTGGCGCTTCAAAATGAATCACTTCCCGTTGCCCCTTTTGCGATACGACCACCATCGGGTGTCCCGGTGTATCTTTCCGCACACCCCCAATGATGGCATCATCGGGCATGAATAGCGGGCGTTCGGGAAACAGACTCTTCTGCCACCGATACAGGGTGTCCAGTTCAAGCGGCATATCGACGTCTGATACAGCCTCAACCAACATCTGTACCAACTGCTCGGTTTCCGGCGTTACCGGTGCAACACCGGCGTTTTCAAGACCAAGGCGGCGGGCCGCTGATGAACGCACAGAAGCAGCGTTCAACAACTCACCCTCGATGGCACTGGTTTCGATGGCTTCCTGCACCAGCGTATCAATCTGGTTCACCAGCGCGACATCTTGATCCAAGTGTGCCGCATGACCAACCAGGCGACCCTGAGTGATGCGAATCGCACTGATCAGGTGTACGAGTTTCGCTTGGTCGTAACGGAATTGAGGCCAATCAGAGTGTTGCCAGATGTAATGCATGGGCCGTTTTGATACCAAAATGTGGATATGAGCCGATTGTAACCCCCTATTCGGCTCATATAAACCCAAAAAACCCGCATTCCATGAGCCGAATAGCTACGATTATTCGGCTCGTCGCCCCGCACCGCCACACATAGCCTTACGCTATCGAATAGATCAATACGATCAATTTTAAAGTTTCCCCTCGGCTCGATACTATGTGTCCAGATTAGAAATCAACGACACCAACGTTCAGGAGATGCACACATGGGTATCGTTAACACCGAGATCAAACCGTTCCAGGCAACTGCGTTCAAACAGGGTGAGTTTGTTGAAATCACCGAAGCCGACGTAAAAGGCAAGTGGGCCGTTTTCTTCTTCTACCCGGCTGACTTCACGTTCGTTTGCCCGACCGAGCTGGAAGATCTGGCCAGCAAGTACGAAGAGCTGCAGAGCATGGGCGTTGAAGTATTCTCCGTGTCCACTGACACGCACTTCAGCCACAAGGCATGGCACGATACCTCTGACGCCATCGGCAAGATCAACTACTACATGGTTGGCGACCAGACTGGCAACATCACCAACAACTTCGGTGTGATGCGTGAAGGCCAAGGCCTGGCAGACCGCGCCACCTTCCTGATCGATCCGCAGGGCGTGATCCAGGCGATGGAAATCACGGCTGAAGGTATCGGCCGTGACGCTGACGATCTGCTGCGCAAGGTAAAAGCTGCCCAGTACGTAGCCGCTCACCCGGGTGAAGTATGCCCGGCGAAGTGGAAAGAAGGCGAAGCGACTCTGGCACCGTCTCTGGATCTGGTTGGCAAGATCTAAGCATCCAGACCTGAATACCCCCGCCGGTTGGCACTGACCGGCGGGGGTTTTTTCGTTTTAAAGGAGTCTGATGTGCTGGCCTGCTGCGTCTTGAGCCTGCCACACTTATAGCAAAATACTATTGGGTTATTAATAACGATTAATTTCACGCATGGGTTGCCACTGGTTAAGATAACCCCATATTCGAAATGAGCATGACCGCCGCCACAGGAGATCCACGGGGCGGAGTGCCATGCAACGTTTAGACCGTAATTTTGGCATGAGGGAATACTCGCTATGTTGGACGCTAACCTGAAACAGCAGTTGAACACTTACCTGCAGAACATTGTCGCTCCAATCGAGCTGACCCTGACCACCAATGACAGCGCCAAGTCACACGAGCTGGCTGAGCTGACCCACGAGATTGCCGAGCTGTCGGCCAAGATCAGCGTGAAAGACGGCAATGACCGTCGCGCCCCGAGCATGGCCGTCGGTGCCGCCGGTGAAGCGCCGCGCATCAACTTTGCCGGTATCCCGATGGGCCACGAGTTCACCTCGCTGGTACTGGCACTGCTGCAGGCCGGTGGCCATCCGTCCAAGGCCGACGCCGAACTGCAGGACCAGATCCGCAACCTGACCGGCGAGTTCCATTTTGAGACCTACATCTCGCTGTCATGCCAGAACTGCCCGGACGTGGTGCAGGCGCTGAACCTGATGGCGGTGCTGAACCCGAACATCACCCACACCATGATCGACGGTGCCCTGTTCCAGCAGGAAGTGGATGAGCGTCAGATCATGGCCGTGCCGTCCGTATACCTCAACGGTGAACACTTCGGTCAGGGCCGGATGACGCTGGCCGAGATCGTGAACAAGATCGACACCGGTGCAGCGGAAAAGAAAGCGGCCGCTCTGAACGAGAAAGCGCCTTACGACGTGCTGGTGGTGGGCGGTGGCCCGGCGGGTGCGTCCGCTGCGATCTACGCGGCACGTAAAGGCATCCGTACCGGTGTGGTTGCCGAGCGTTTCGGTGGTCAGGTGATGGATACCGTCGGTATCGAAAACTTCATCTCCGTGCCCTACACCGAAGGCCCCAAGCTGGTCGCCAGCCTGGAGCAGCATGTGAACGAATACGGCGTCGATGTAATCACCGAGCAGGCCGCCGCCAAGCTGACCAAAGGCGAGCTGATTGAAGTGGAACTGGCCAGCGGCGCAACGCTGAAAAGCCGCAGCGTGATTCTGGCCACCGGTGCCCGCTGGCGTGAAATGAACGTGCCGGGCGAGCAGGAATACCGTGGCAAGGGCGTGGCCTACTGCCCGCACTGCGATGGCCCGCTGTTCAAGGGCAAGAGCGTGGCGGTGATCGGCGGCGGCAACTCCGGTATCGAAGCGGCGATCGATCTGGCCGGACTGGTGAAAGACGTCACCGTGCTGGAGTTCTCCGACACCCTGCGTGCCGATGATGTACTGGTGAAGAAGGCGCAGTCCCTGCCCAACGTCACCATCATCAAACAGGCGATGACCACCGAAGTACTGGGTGACGGCAACAAGGTCACTGGCCTGAAATACACCGACCGCGCCACTGACGAATCTCATGTCGTCGATGTCGCTGGCATCTTCGTGCAGATCGGTCTGGTGCCGAACAGCGAATGGCTGAAAGGCTGCCTGGAGCTGACCGAGCGTGGCGAAATCATCATCGACGGCCACGGTGCCACCTCCATGCCGGGCGTGTTTGCCGCAGGTGATGTGACCAACACTCCGTACAAGCAGATCATCATCTCGATGGGATCAGGTGCGACGGCTGCACTGGGAGCCTTTGATCACCTGATCCGCAACTGATCAACGCAGTAACTCGATCTCTCTTCAGCGACTAGCTGACGTTGCCGCCCTTAGGGGCGGCTTTTTTGTGCCTATTACCACGGCAATCCCCCTTTGAACCGCTCGATCAGAAAATCACACAACAGCTGCAGCCGTGGCGAGCGTTGCCGTGCCTGTGGATACACCAGCCAGACACCGCTGAACGGGTAACGGTACTGCTCCAGCATCGAGATCAGTTCGCCTCGTGCCAGCGCCGGTTCCACGTAGTAGTCCGGCAGCTGCGCAATCCCCAGCCCCTTGCTGACCGCATCCAGCAGTGCCGGGCCGGAGTTGGAACGCCAGTTGCCGTTCACTTTCAGCTCGCGCCGCTGGCCATGTTCACTGAACAACCAGACGGTATTGGACCCCAACAGGCAGTTATGCCGGCTCAGTTCGCCCAGTGTGTGTGGCATCGGGTGATGCTGCAGGTAGTCGGTGCTGGCGCACAGGTATTCACGCCGGTCACACAGCCGTCGCGCCAGCAGCGAGGAATCCTTCAACGTGCCCATGCGCACCGCCAGGTCATAGCCTTCGCTGATCAGGTCGGTCTGGCGGTTGGTCAGGTGCAGGTCAAGGCTGACCTTGGGATAGCGCAGCATGAAGTCGTTGAGCTGCGGGGCCAGAAAACGCTCGCCGAAGGTGGTCGCGCAGGTCACCCGCAAGGTACCCGACGGCTCCGCCTGGAAGCTGGCCAACTCCTCTTCCGCCGCCGTAAACCCTTGCAGCAGTTCACAGCAGTGCTGGAAGTAATGCTCGCCCGCTTCGCTGAGGCGAAACTTGCGCGTGGTGCGGTACAGCAGCGGCGTGCTCAGTTCCGCTTCCAGCCGTGACACCAACCGGCTGATATGCGAGGGCGACACCTTCAGCTTCTGCGCCGCCGCCGAAAAACTGCCCTGCTGCACCACTTCTACAAACGCCTCAATGGCGTCCCAGTTGCGCATGCTGACTCCTGTGGATATGGCGGCAACGCGTATTCATTCCCACCCTTGTTGAACAACAATGTACAGAATTATGCCTGAAGCGGCGTGCAGCGGTCACACAACTGTCGGCTACGCGACCAATCACCAAATGAAGCCACCCATGAAGGAAATTTCTCTAAAAACAGGGCATAAAAACATGCCAAAAAGCCAAAAATATGGGACAAATCGGGAGAAAATAGAGGGCCTTTACACTGTAAAGGCAGCACTCGGAACACGCTGAGCGCTGCCGTCATCATATCCAATCAGGAGCTTCGCATGACTATTGAACGCATCCACTCCACCGACCGCATGAGCCGCATCGTCAAACACAACGGCACGGTGTACCTGTGCGGCCAAACCGCTGGCCAGGCCGAATGGGATATCGCGGAACAGACCCGCCAGTGCCTGAGCAAAATCGAAGGTCTGCTGGATGAGGCCGGCAGCAGCAAGGCTGCCCTGCTGTCGGTCACCATTTACATCCGCGACATGAAAGATTTCGCGGCCATGAATGCCGTCTGGGATGCCTGGGTTGCCGACCTGCCCAAACCGGCCCGCGCCTGTGTTGAAGCACGCATGGCACGTGCGGAGATTCTGGTGGAGATGTCGGTCACCGCCGCTGTGGAAGACTGAGACCCCTTCGGCCTGTGAGCAACGACAGGCCGCCTTCCGCAATTATTGCAGCTGAGCAAAAATACTTTTCGATTGGTGCCATTATCATCCCCCCTAACCGGGTCTACACTGTGTGCCATACACATACAGGAGATCCGATCATGAAATCACGCGCCGCCGTTGCCTGGGAAGCAGGTAAACCGCTCACCATCGAAGAAGTGGACGTTCAGGGCCCGAAAGCCGGTGAAGTACTGGTCCGCATCGTTGCGACCGGTGTTTGCCACACCGATGCCTTTACTCTGTCCGGTGCCGACCCCGAAGGGATCTTCCCATCCATTCTGGGCCATGAAGGTGCCGGTGTGGTGGAGGAAATCGGCCCCGGCGTGACCACGCTGAAACCGGGCGACCATGTCATTCCGCTGTACACCGCCGAGTGCGGCACGTGCAAATTCTGCCTGTCCGGCAAAACCAACCTGTGTCAGGCGGTGCGCGCCACTCAGGGTCAGGGCCTGATGCCGGACGGCACCAGCCGTTTCTCCATCGGTGGCAAGACGCTGTTCCATTACATGGGCACCTCCACCTTCTCCGAGTACACCGTGGTACCGGAAATTGCGCTGGCCAAGATTCAGATCGATGCGCCGCTGGAGAAGGTCTGCCTGCTGGGCTGCGGTATCACCACCGGCATCGGTGCGGTACTGAACACCGCCAAGGTTGAGCCGGGTTCTACCGTAGCGATCTTCGGCATGGGCGGCATCGGCCTGTCCTGCATTCAGGGTGCGCGCATGGCCGGTGCCGAGCGCATCATCGCCATCGATATCAACGAAGACAAGTTCGAGATGGCCCGCCAGTTCGGGGCCACCGATTGCATCAACCCGAAGGATTTTTCCGACCCGATCCAGCAGGTGATCGTCGACATGACCGACGGCGGCGTGGACTACTCATTCGAGTGTATCGGTAACGTACAGGTGATGCGTTCGGCGCTGGAGTGCTGCCACAAGGGCTGGGGCGAGTCGATCATCATCGGCGTGGCCGGTGCCGGTGAAGAGATCTCCACCCGTCCGTTCCAGCTGGTTACCGGACGCGTCTGGAAAGGCTCAGCCTTCGGTGGCGTCAAGGGCCGCAGCCAGCTGCCGGGCTACGTTGAGGACTACATGAACGGCAAGATCGAGATCGACCCGTTCATCACCCACACCATGGGGCTGGAAGATATCAACAAGGCGTTCGATCTGATGCACGAAGGCAAGAGCATCCGCTCCGTAATTCTGTTCGATCAGTGAGGCCAACCATGTCCAACGTATCTGCAGCGCCTGAGCTGCTCGCCAGCAACAAATGCTTCGACGGTTGGCTCAAACGTTATCAGCACACATCAAGCGCGACCGGCACGGAGATGGTATTTGCCATCTTCCTGCCGCCGCAGGCACAGACTCAACCCGTTCCGGTACTGTACTGGCTGTCGGGCCTGACCTGCACCGATGAAAACTTCATGCAGAAGGCCGGGGCCCAGCGCCTCGCGGCTGAACTGGGCATCGCCATTGTCGCGCCGGACACCAGTCCGCGCGGCACCGACCTGCCCGGCGAGCATGACAGCTATGATTTCGGCTCCGGTGCCGGTTTTTACGTTAATGCGACCCAGGCACCATGGTCAGATAACTACCGCATGTATGACTATGTGGTGGAAGAACTGCCTGCGCTGATCGAGCAGCACTTCCCGGTCACCGACAAACGCGCCATCAGCGGCCACTCCATGGGCGGCCATGGTGCGCTGATCTGTGCGCTGAAAAACCCGGGCCGTTACGCTTCGGTATCGGCATTTGCGCCGATCAGCAATCCGAGCAACTGCCCCTGGGGCGAGAAGGCCCTGAGCGGTTACCTGGGTGATGATCGTGAAGCCTGGAAAGCCTGGGATAGCTGCGAACTGATCGCCCGTGCAGAAGAGAAACTGCCGTTGCTGGTGGATCAAGGTGAAGCCGATAACTTTCTGGCTGAACAGTTGAAGCCCGACGCGTTGCAGGCCGCCTGCTCAGCCGCAGAGCATCCGCTGGAGTTGCGCCTGCAGCCGGGTTACGACCACAGCTACTTCTTTATCGCCAGCTTCATTGAGGATCATCTGCGCCACCATGCCAGGGCACTGCTGATCGACTGATCAGATGCACCGACCAGGCCGAGTCATAGTCTCGACCGGGCCTGGACGGTATGCGTGCCTACTTGTAGCGATCATGATTAAACACGAAATCGCCCCCTTCGGCGGTTTTATGACAGGCGATACACCCTGTTTGCATCCCCTTCGCCACTCGGCCGGCCAATGACATACCCTTGGGGTTTTTCATTACGTTGCCACGGGCATCGTATTTGACGTAGAACCAGTCACCATTTTCGGCATCATAACCGGCTTCGCGCTTAAGCATAATAGTAACTGCCTGCAGGTACCGCTTGGGGTCATTGATCACGTCGTCAATGTCGATACCGTCGCCACCATAATTACGCTTGACGATCAGCGGACCTGACTGACCATGCAACGTCACCGGCATTTCGATCAGTTCCAGAATCATGCCGTGGGGCTGTATGCCCTTGTACGGCCGAGTCATGACAGCATGGTCACCGGCCAACCCCTTGTATTCCATCAAGGCCCAGAGTGACGTGGCCATTTCCATATCGGTCTGGTTGCCAAACGGTGCTTCAGCCGATGCCGGTACTGCCAGCCCCAGCGTAGCGCCCAGCACCACAGCCGATACCAGTGTGCGTACAGGTTTCATGTTGTGCCTCCCGCGAGTGAAAGGGGCCAGCTCCCAGACATACCTGAAAGTAGCTTCAGTATCGGTCAGCAAGCGACATAACGCTGGTCATTTTCAGACCATTCCGTTATGAGGATATCGCGGGGAGTAACAAGGGGCTGCAGGAAGCAGCCCCGAAAAGGCTTACAGCGCGGCCAGAATGGTCTCGGCGCTGCTCTTGTCGATGCCCTTTTCATCCACGTTCAGCAATTCAACCACACCGTCGTTGACGATCATGGCGTAACGCTGGCTGCGGGTGCCGAACTGGACGGCGGTCAGGTCTTTGTCCAGCCCCAGTGCGGTCGCGAATGCGCCGATACCATCAGCCAGCATGATGATCTCATCGGCGTTCTGCGCCTTGCCCCAGGCATCCATCACGAAGACATCATTCACCGCCGTGCAGATGATGCTGTCTACGCCCTTGGCCTTGATTTCGTCGGCCTTGACCACGAAACCCGGCAGGTGGGTTTTGGAACAGCCCGGTGTGAATGCACCCGGTACCGCGAACAGAACCACTTTTTTACCGGCAAAGAGGTCGGCGGTTTGCACCGGCTCCGGGCCTTCCGCGCCCATCACGCGCAGTTCGATATTGGGAATGCTGTCACCGATCTGAATGCTCATGCTGTACTCTCCATTGACGCTATAGTTGACTGCTTTACTCAGGATTGTAGCAGCGCTGTGCAGCCGCTGCCTATGCCTCATCCGCCAATATAATCGATCCAGCCACGCAACAAACCGATAAAGTCCTCCAGCCCCGCCTCGCAGGCGTCATCGGCCAGACCGAAACCGTCTTCCAGATCCTCGGTATCGCCTTCCGCCTGCAGCCAGACGCGGGCGCTTTCGTTGTCCAGCTGCAGACTGAGCTCACGCCCGTGCCAGTCAAACTGACCCCGATGTGCAGCCAGCAGTATTTGTGCCTGCAGCAGAATCCGCTGCGCCTGCGCCCGGTCCGTACCCAGCTCTTCGCCGAGCCAGCGCCCGAACAGCGCCTGCTCCATCTCGACCACCGCCTCGGGCTCGTCGTACAGGTCGCGCCTGAATTCGTATTCCATCTGTGTGTTTCTCCGGTCATGCATCTGTTCGCGTGCTACGCACGTAAACCGAACATAATACAACAGTGCAACCCGGGCCGAATGCCCAGGAGACCCCATGACATCATTCGACCCAAAATCCCGCCGCGCGGCCACCGTGCCCAGTAGCCGCCTGTCACGCATGGCCAGCCTTACCGGACTGGCCGGACGGGTGGCCGGCAATCTGGTCACCGAAGGCAGCAAGCAATGGCTGAGCGGCCAGCGCCCGGTGATGTCCGAGCTGCTGCTCAGCCGCAAGAATCTGGAACAGGTTGCCGACAAGCTGGCACGCATGCGTGGTGCGGCGATGAAGCTGGGTCAGTTGATCTCGATGGACTCAGGCACCCTGCTGCCCCCCGAGCTGGCGGCAGTGCTGGAGCGGCTGCGCGACGATGCCATGATCATGCCCGCAGCGCAGCTGGTCGGGGTGCTGGAAGACAACTGGGGCAGTGATTGGGACCAGCGTCTGGCCCAGTTCAGCTTTGCCCCCGTCGCGGCGGCGTCGATCGGCCAGGTACACAAGGGCCGCACCCATGGCGGGCGTGAGCTGGCGGTCAAGATTCAGTATCCGGGCGTGTGCCGCAGCATCGACAGCGATATCGACAATGTGGTTTCGCTGCTGCGCATCAGCGGCCTGCTGCCCCGTGAGTTGGAGATCGATACGCTGGTGGCCGAAGCCAAACACCAGCTGCGCCTGGAGACCGACTATCTGCACGAACAACGGCAGCTGCTGGAATACACGGCTGCAGTCAGCCGCTTCCGTCATGTCGATGCATTGGCACTGCCCGGCGTGGATACTGCGCTGTCCACCGAGCAGATCCTGTGCATGGACTTTCTTGAAGGCGTCAGCCTGACCGAAGCGGCGGCGCGTCAGCCCGCATTGAAAGATCATATCCCCACCCTGCTGCTGGAGCTGTTCTTCTGCGAGCTGTTCCAGTTGCGCTGTGTGCAGACCGACCCCAACCCGGCCAACTATCAGTACAGTCTGGAACAGGACCGGCTGATTCTGCTCGATTTCGGCGCGGTTCGGCACTTTTCCGTGGATTTTGTGCAGCATTACCGCCGGGCCATCTGCGCCGCCACCGACCAGGACACAGCTGCGCTGGCCGCAGCACTGGAAGCCCTGGGCTTCTTCAGCCAACGCCATGATGCTGCCAACCGTCAGGTGGTGCTGGAGATTTTCATCCAGGCGACAGAGCCATTGCGTACGCCCGGTCCCTATGATTTCGGCCAGTCCGATCTGGCGCAGCGTATTCACGAACGCGGCATGGCGATCAGCAGCGACCCCGAAGCCTGGCATACGCCACCGGCGGATGTGCTGTTCCTGCACCGCAAGATGGGCGGACTGTTCATGCTCGCCGCTCAGCTGGGTGGTCACATCGATGTGCACGCCATTTTCAATCATTACCGGGAGTGCTCATGAGTCTGCTGAATGCGTTTGAATCCCCCGTGACCGCCGTGCTGGTCGGGGCCAGCGGCGGCATTGGCCGCGCCCTGCTGGAGCAATTGCTGGCGGATGAACGGATCGGTCGCCTGTACGCCTTTTCCCGCTCGACCCCAGCCGATGCCGCGCAACTGGCCGCCACCTATCCCGATCGACTCAGCTTTCACCGCATCGACCTGAGCGATGAAACCTCGATTGCAGCGGCCGCCGACCTGCTGCACGGGCAGTCACCACAACTGGTACTGGTCACGACCGGGCTGCTGCACACGGATACGGCGATGCCGGAGAAAAGCTGGCGGGCGCTGGACGGGGAGTATTTTCAGCAACAGATGCAGATCAACGCGCTGGCACCGGCACTGTTGGCCAAGCATTTGATTCCGTTACTGCCGAAGGACAAGCGGGCGGTGTTTGCCGCACTTTCAGCGCGGGTCGGCAGCATCAGTGACAACCGTTTGGGCGGCTGGTACAGCTATCGTGCCAGCAAGGCGGCGTTGAACATGCTGTTGCGCTGCACCGCCATTGAAGCCAAACGCCGCTGGCCCCAACTGGTGGTGGCAGGGCTGCATCCGGGTACCGTGGATACGCCACTGTCACAACCGTTTCAGGCACGGGTCGCGGAAGACAAGCTGTTCACGCCCGAATTTTCCGCCCGCTCGCTGCTACAAGTGCTGGATGGCCTGACCCCGCAACAGAGCGGACAGGTCTTTGCCTGGGACGGACAGGCCATCCCGGCCTGATCTACTCCTCGACGAGCGCAGGTACCCAGCGAATGGTCACCTCGCGCACGCCCCACTCGCGGGCGGCATCAACATCCTTGCCCATGTAGATGTCGATTTTGCGCGTCCAGCGCTTGTTCATCTTGTCCAATACCCGGTACTGACCCGGCAAGCCGTCGATCTCGATCAGGGTGTTGTAGGTCAGCCCTTCCTTGATCAGATCCCGCGACACCGCCACCGCTTTCATGCCGGGCGTGAGCGTATCCCCCCAGGCTGCCAGCGTCGGATTGTCATTGGTCTGTGCCGCGAGCGAATTGTAGGCCGAAGCCTGCACCGTCAACACCTGCATTTCGGGGGTGCTGTCCATGCATCCGGCGAGGGTCCCCAAGACCAACACAAATCCGCACTTAAATGCAGAAGCAAACATATATCACCATTTTATGAACTTTTTCGTGACTGATTACCGGTTTGGCAGTATATAGATTCTCTACTTATGTGGAGGATGCCCGAGTGTACGCACCCCCTGAACTACCGCTCGACCTGCAGCAATCTCTGTATGACCAAATTGCCGACGCTCTGGTCGACAAGGGCTATATCATTCTGCCTTCCGCACTGCCCGAAACCATTACCACGCCACTGTACCAACACCTGGACGGCTTATCGCCCCGACAGATGCAGCCCGCCGGTATCGGCCGCGAACAGGATCATCAGCTCAAGGGTGATATCCGCCGCGACCAGATTCGTTGGCTGGGACAACAGCATCCGGCAGAAGCGGACTACCTCGACTGGATGGCAGACCTGCGTGAAGGCCTGAACCGACGTCTGTTCATGGGTCTGTTCGACTACGAAGCCCACTTTTCCCACTACCGCCCAGGGGCATTCTACAAACGGCATCTGGACGCATTTCGGGGCCAGACCAATCGCGTCCTGACCACCGTACTGTACCTCAACCCCGAATGGGCTGAGCAGGACGGCGGCGAACTGCTGATCTGGCCCACGCCTGACAGCGACAGCATTATCGAGCGCGTTGTGCCGCGCATGGGCACTCTGGTCATCTTCCTCAGCGAGCAGTTCCCGCATGAGGTACTGCCCGCCGCCGCCGACCGCTACAGCATCGCCGGCTGGTTCCGGGTCAATACCAGCATCAACAACCAGATCGACCCGCCCAGCTGATATGACCTAGAGCAGCTGCAGGGGCGGCTGCTGCAGGGCACTCAACTGCTCGCGCAGCTGCAGGATGTGCTCGCCCCAGTAGCGCTCGGTATTGAACCAGGTGAAGTTGTGCGGAAACGCAGGATCTTCCCAGCGCCGCGCCAGCCAGGCACTGTAGTTGAGCATCCGCAACGTGCGCAGCGCCTCGACCAGATGCAGTTCCCGCGGATCAAAGTCGGCAAATTCATTGTAGCCTTCAACGATCTCGGCCAGCTGGACCTGCTGTTGCTGACGATCATCACCGGTCAGCAGCATCCACAGATCCTGAATTGCGGGTGCCATTCGTGCATCGTCGAAATCGACGAAGTTGGGCGTATCATCACGCCAGAGAATATTGCCGCCATGGCAATCACCGTGGACCCGAATCTGACGCACATCACCCGCCGCCGCATAGCAGCGCTCGATGCCGACCAACAGGTCAGCAGTCAGACTAGTATAGGCCGAGCGCAGCGACGCGGGGATAAAATTACGGCTGATGAAATCGATGCTGTCACGGCCGTAGCTCTGGATATCCAGCGGCGGACGCACCTTGAACGGATGCGCCGCGCCCACCAGGTGAATACGTCCCAGCGTCTGGCCCAATCGATACAGATGATCAAGGTCCGCCAACTCCGGGGCGCGCCCGCCGCGGCGCGGGTAGAGGGCAAAACGGTAGTCTCCGAAGCGGAACAGGCTATCGCCCTGTGCATTACGCAGCGGTGCCACCACCGGCAGCTCCCGCTCGACCAGTTCGAAACAGATTTCATGTTCTTCCAGAATCTGCGCGTCACTCCAGCGTGCAGGCCGGTAGAACTTGGCAATCAACGGTACTTCTTCTTCGATGCCAACCTGATAGACACGATTCTCGTAACTGTTCAGCGCCAGAATGCGGCCATCGCTGAGATACCCCATCGACTCCACCGCATCGATCACGGTATCGGGGGTGAGCTGGTAGAACGGCTGAGCGGATAGATCGGACATGAGGTACCGTGCAACAAAGAGTGACCTTCCATTCTAGCCGCATCCATCGGTGCAGCGACAGGGGTGTCAGCATTAATCCACCCGGTTGAGTTATCCCGTCAGATCGGTAACAGTAAGCGCCAAACAACACATGGAGTGCGTTATGTACAACCGACTACCCCTTGGCCTCGCCCTTGCCACCCTCCTTGCCGCCGGGTCTGTTCAGGCAGAACCACTGGTAACTGCTGCCGATCCGGAGCAGATTGCCCAGCTGGTGCGCGGGTTTGGCTCGGCGGTCGTTGACCAGGACGAATATGGCGACCCGCTGATTACCGGCCGCATTGAAGGCACCAAGTACGGCATCTTCTTCTACAACTGCACCGACGGTGCCGACTGCAAGGACATTCAGTTTGCCGCGGCCTGGAGCGATAAGGCGATCAGCCGCGCGCGGATCAACGAATGGAACCGGGACATGCGCTTCGGCAAGGCGTATCTGGATGATGAGGGCGACCCCAATCTGGAAATGGCCGTCAACCTGCGCTACGGCGTCAGCACCGACAATTTTGATGACACCATCGACTGGTGGCGGGTGGTGACTGCGGATTTCGAGACTTTCATGCAGCAGCAGGAAAGTACCACGACGGCACGCCGCAGCGATGCACGGCGCGGCAACTGATCCTCCGTATTACATCAGGTCCTGCTGCATCTCCTGCAGCATCCAGTCACGGAAGGCCTGCATGGCATAGGTCAGCTGCCGTTTCTCTTGATATACCAGATAAAACGCCTTGGGCTTGTCCAGCGTGATATCAAAGGGAATGACCAGCTGGCCCGCTTCCAGTTCGCGCTGGATCAGTGCCCGGTCCGCCAATGCCAGACCAATCCCTTCGATCGCCGCCGAGACCGCCAATGCGGTACTGGAGAACGACATGGTCCGGTTCAACCCCGTTGCACGCACCCCCAATTGCTGCAGGATCTGTTGCCACTCCTGGCGTCGACCGCTGACATGGATCAGGGTCTTGTTGAGCAGGTCCTTTGGCTCCTTCAACCCCGCCTCGCCTTCCATCAGGGCCGGGCTGCACACCGGCGTCGATGCCAGGTTGCGCAGAAAGTGGATATCCACGCCCCGCCAGTTGCCTTCACCGTAATACACCGCCATATCGGTATCCGAATGCTCGAAGTCCACATAGCCCGTGGTTGCGCTAAAGCGCAGCTCCACATCGGGATACAGGGCCTGAAAACGGGTAATGCGCGGTACCAGCCAGCGGGTCAAGAATGCCGGTGCCACACTGATATTAACGGCACTCAAGTTAGGCGAGGTCATCAACCGTCGCGTTGCGCTTTCCACTTCATCCAGTGCCAGCTGGATGGACGGCAGATAACGCTCTCCGGCGACAGTCAGACTGACCTGACGGCGTTCACGCCGGAACAGCTTTACACCTAAAAATTCTTCAAGTGACTTAATCTGATGACTGATCGCCGAAGGGGTCACGCACAGTTCTTCGGCCGCTGCGTTAAAGCTTTGCAGGCGGGCGGCGGACTCAAAACTGCGCAGGGCGTTGAGTGGCGGGAGACGTCGAATGGCAGCAATCCTCTGACTGTTTAGTTTTTTTCAACTATAGCCTGAAAATCTATACTTTGTCGCCTACCGTTTTAGACCTTAGTATAAGCCCCATCAACTCAGCACACTTTAAGGAGCTCTACTCTAAAATGTCCGACTTCAACCGCATGGTAATGACACAAAATGGTCTGGTAGACGTGGATTACTATGTTGAACAGGCGCGCCGTGAGCGTTCCGAGTTTATCATGAAGGGCATCCAGTCCCTGTATCGCGGCCTTGTTCGCATGCTCAAGCCCCGTCGCCCGCTGACAGGCGCTTCCGCACTGGTACACTGAGTAGACGCTGGGGCGGCAGATAACATGCCGCCCCTTCAGTCGACCACTTCAGCCAGCGTCCCCAGACTCGTTTCCCACCCAACCATCGCCCTCTGCAACGCTTCAAAGCAGCGCACATCCACTGCGACATGCAGATTTTCTGCCATCATTGCCAACGCTTCCGGTACCGGTATTGCCCCTCGATAGGGCCGATCTGCGGTAATCGCATCAAAAATATCAGCCGTTGTGATGATTCGCGTTTCCAATGAGATTTGCTCATCTTTCAACCCGCGCGGATATCCCTTGCCATCCATGCGTTCATGATGAGCACCGGCGACGTGAGCCAGCTCGGCAAACACACTGATACGTGACAGAATCTCTTCGGTGAAGCGGGCATGGTTCTGCACCTGCAACCATTCATCGCTGTTCAGTTTGCCCGGTTTGTCCAGAATGGTGTTGCTGACGCCCAGCTTGCCAATATCATGCAGCAACGCACCGCGCCGCAACCAGCGCCGCCGTTCAGGCGACATGCCCAACTCATTGGCAATCAGATCGGTATACAGTGCAACACGCTCGCTATGACCCGCCGTGTAAGGGCTTTTGGCATCGACCACCTGACCAAACGCCGTTGCGATCCGATCAAGATAGTCTTCATCCACCGGCCACTCATGGTCGGCAGGCGAAAGTTCCAGCACCCGCTGCGCCAGCGTATCACTGCCCAGCACCTGCCAGAACTCAGATTGCTGCGCCGCCTGCTCCAGTGCCGTGACCAGCGCAGGGTCAAACCAGCGCCCGCTGCGCTCACGGGCTTCGGCCATGGCCGCATCGGCACCCGCTGCGGTATGGAACACATCCACTACCTGTGCCAGCAGGGCAATGCGGGCATACAGCGGAATCTGATCGCCGGCCAGCCCCTCTGGCTTGCCACTGCCACACCAGTGTTCATCCAGACTGTGGATACCGGCCGCTACCGTCGCGTTGAAGCCAAGATCACGGGCAATGGCGGCCCCCCGTTCACATCGGGTCGTGATCAGCTCGGTCGCCAACTCCTTGCCCTCACGCGCCAATCGCAGCAGGCGCTGGAAACTCTCCACCATGCCGCGGTCGCGGCCTGTGTGCTGTAACAGGAAGCGCACGACCTGGGTCAAACTGCCATTGACCCATTTAAAGTCCCGTTTGAAGTCCAGATCATCGGTACCATAGAGTTCACAGATGCGGGCGGCATTGCTGCTGCACCCCAGATCTTTCAGCAGCAGGGTGTAATACAACTCCCAGCGGGCCTCATCATCCAGCTGCAGCTGCTCCGCCAGCTGCATGCCGATCCAGCAACAACGCATACAGTGCCCCGGAGGCTGGCCTTCAGTCATGTCCAGCGCATGCGACAACGCACTGATCAGCTCTGACAGTTTCAACCCGCTGCTGACCGTATTCCCCCAACGCTCCATAACGCCTCCTTTAAAAGTGTCTCCAAATCGCTATACGCACGTCAGCGGATTCAGGCCCACTTCGATGTCGGTCCAAACCGGCGCGACCAGGCTGCATTAAGCCAGATGGCTCCCAGAATCACGCTGCCGCCAATCAGCAGGCGGACCACATCCGCATCCCGGTTCCAGATCAGCAGGTTAACCAGCAGTCCGGCCGGGATCAGCGCGTTGTTCATGATCCCCAACACACCGGCATCCACCTGAGTGGCGCCCCGATTCCAGAAGAAGAAGCCCAGACCCGAAGCCACCAGCCCCAGCCAGGTCAGTACTCCCCAGTGTAGCGTGGTCTGCGGCAACTTACCGGTATTGCCCAGCAGCAGGAAGGCCGGCAGCACCATCAGGAAGGCACCGATAAAGAAGAAGCCAAAGCTGTGGCGGGCTGCCGCGGCCGACTGCCGATAATGCCGCATCAAATGCGCATAACCGACCTGACCGGCGGCAAAGGCCAGATTGGCCAACTGCAGAATCAGGAAGCCACGGATGAAGCTGTCGCTGACACCGTCATAGCGGATGATGGCTGCACCGATCACGGCTACCAGCGTCGATACCAGCGGTGCCAGACAGAAACGTCGATGCAGGCCGTTATCGATCAGGGCAACATAAAGTGGCGTAAAGATGGTGAACAGCAGCACTTCCGGCACGCTGAGATATTCAAAGGAGAGATAGAGGCCGATGTAGGTCAGCCCGAACTGCAGTGCGCCGACTACCGCAATCCCCACCATCAGGCCTGCGGGCAGGCGGCTCGGGCGCAGCAGCGGCACAAACAGCAGTCCCGCCAGTACCACGCGGGTCAGCACGGCAAAATAGCTGTCGACCTGACCGGCCAGGTATTCGCCGATCAGGCTGAAGGAAACGGCCCACAGCAGGGTAACCGCAATCAAATAGGGCATGTATCGATCCTTGCTACCGGTAAGAAGCAACAAGGATACCGCGTCTGCCCTCGGCCACCCAGCGGTCAGAGAATCAACGGAACCTGCCGCTCGGTCTCCTGCCAGGCCAAATACTGGTCGGGGGTCAACACCAGCGCCTGATCCAACACGATTTCGAGTCCTGCCTCGTCGCGCAGCAGCTGTTCCAACTGGTCACGATCCGGCCGCCCGCTGAAGTGGATCTGTTGGCTTTCATCCTGCGCACCAGCGTCCGCACTGCGGCCGCCCGGCAGATAGATGGTGCCGTTGTTGAAGTCGACGGCAAAGGCGATCACGCCCGGCACGAAGAAGAACAGCAAGCCGATGCCGTCCAGCACCGCCACGCCGGGGTCAATGCGGCCGCTGACCTGCCCCTTGCGTTCAGGGTGCATGATGGTGCCACAGCCCCCCAGAGTCAGTGCCAGTGTCAGTAACGCAATCAGGGATCTTGATCGGTACATGATTTCACCTCTCGCGGGTATCAGCTTTGTCCATCGGCGATGATCAGCTGCTCGGCATACGGCTGCAGATGGCTCAGCTGAGGCCCGTCCAGTTCGGTTGTCGGCAACAGCACCGATTCGGATGACACATGAAACGGCGGCTCAGCATATTGCCGGGCTTCGGGATTGAGTACATGCGGCTCTTCACCCGTGGTCAGAATGACCAAACGGGGACCGCTTTGAAATAATAGCGGCTTCAGTGCTTCCGGCAAGCCAACAACCGCCAGCATGACGGTTAGTATCAGCGTCAGACGTACCATCCTGTTTACTCCTTTCAGTGATCGCTGACCTGACATAACACTATTCGTGCCACTAAATAAAAAATGCTTTACAAACAACGAACTATAAATAAATTTTCTGACTCATCCGGGGTTAAGCCGACAGCTGCTAATGCAGCAATGAAAAAAGTGTCGCCGTTTACCAGACTCATCTCCCGTCATATTTAAATATCGTTTAAAAACAAAAAGTTAGTGTGTAACCAAATAGAAACACATACACCGCTCTCAGAGATGGCGCATAAAAAAGGCTATGTCTGAGTAAACTGTTGAAGATCTGCCATTCTTAAAGTATTAGCCATAAGCTTTAAGGGTGGCCGCTATGAAAAACGCCCCATTTCAGC
>NZ_PYGI01000020.1 GCF_003014615.1 Marinobacterium halophilum
TATAGTGCTGGTACTTTTTCCTGGCCATCTTACACCTCCGCGTCAGGGGTAAACCTAACTATAGAAGGTGTCTACTGTTCGTGGGTAACTCGGACGGCTAACGCCCTGTTAACAGGCAATAAAATTGTTGGTTAAAATAAGCGACGAAGGAGTAAAAACCAACTGTTTTTTGTCCTTGTTTAACAGCTTGTTAGGCTACGATTTCCGTAACAATTTCAGTTTTTACTGAGTTAGCAATAAAACATTGATCATGTGATTGATGGTGCATTTTTTCAAGTTGCTCCATCGTTGGTTTTTTATCCCCCGAAAACTGAACATGTGGTCTAAGTGTAACTTTAGTCATTGAAATTTTACCATCGCTATCTTTCTCCATAATACCTACAGCATCGTCTATATATGAATCTACAACATATCTTCTTTTTGCTGCAATTGATAAGAAGAACAACATGTGGCAACTAGAAAGAGACGCAACAAATGCTTCTTCCGGGTCTACATTTGCTTCAACGGAATAAGGTAAAGGAACTACGTGAGGTGAAGAAGAGGCTTGAACGGTTACACCACCATCAAAAATCCATTCATGCCCTCGGCTATATTTGTTATCAACATAACTTTCATTGCTATCTCTAACCCAATTTATTTTGGCAAAATACTCTGACATTTGAACTCCGTGTATGAAAGTAGCCTAACGCTGAATGTTAAGCGGCGCCTGCGGAGCGCAGCGTAGTAGGCGTCCGGCGGACGGCCGCCAGGCCGGTAGCGAACTTGAACGATTGGTTATACATGAGGCTACCACCCCCACCAGTGCCAAACTTTGGCGATACCGCGCCAGACACCCCCGAGAATAGACGGAAACAGTTTCGGTAGCAGCAACGCCAACACAGCAAAAATCAAGATACAGGAAATGAGGTAACGACTGCTGAGAAAGCCATCCCAGTAGACCGCCAACTCCAAATTGACCCAGAGCCAAACGAATACTGCGGTTGGGATAGAGAAAAACAGTGATGCAAAAAGGCTAATCAACCTTGTTTCAATCGGCCCACCTTGGCCGCGATTCCTTGCCATGATCTACGAACATTCCTTGTGTATAACAGTCTATTTATATTGCTGACTCAATTTTAGCGGGAAAGATATAACCCTTGGTAGTCAGTATACAATTAACTCCTGGACGAGAAGATAAGTCATACTTCGGGATATTGTTGCTCAATGAATAAGTATCATCGATACCTACTTCGTCCAAGAAACCAACTAGCTCAGTATTATTACTAAATTCATGGACGATCGCATTGGACATATTATAAACAAACTTATAGATATCAAAGCCCAATTCAACAACAACACCATCACATTTTAAGTGAGCAGTTTTACAAAAAGCATCAAGATGCCCAATGACTTCAAAGCAATCGCAAATATCAGTAATCCCATCAAGTTCTTTGTCTAAGAATCTCTTCTTACTCGCATGCTGAGGGTGTCCTTCAGGTCTGGTATTGGTTTCAATAAGGTTTTTAAGACACTTTGCCCAAAAGCTAATTGGAACAATGACATACTCCGCATGATATAGCGAAACTTCTGGTTGCAGAGAAACATAAGCACGAACTTCCTCTACATCATCTACGTGGTGCATGTAGTTTCTCATTACCCTCAGAACACGAAATTCTGGGTACTTTGACAGGTTAACATCAAAGTTATTTCGCAATTTATCCGCGATCGAGTGTAGCTGTGTGAGGTAAGTTGATAGAGTGTTGATATCACGCTCATCTCTATTTCTCATATCCAACAACTCATGCTGACTATGAAAATATTTTTTTAACGTAAGTGAAATGTTCATGGCTTCTCTTTACTCATATAACAATATAACGCCCGCATTTGGGGCCGTAGTGAAGCGCAGCGGAACGAAGGTCCCAGCCCCGTAGGGGCGAACAACATGCGCTTGTTAGTTGCTTACTTCACATAGCAAAGATTTCCGTCAACGAAGCCTACGGCGAACGCCTTTGCTTTCCTGAGCTTAGATACATTGGAAGCATCAGATTTCAGATAACCCTGTGCCATGGCAATAAGATTGCTTTGCGTTTCCTCCCAAGAATCACCCAATAGCGAAGTAGAAACAGAGATTGTACGATTCTGGGGTACCCAATCTTCATTACAGGCCCAATCTTCATCTTCCCGATCGAATTCATTTGACCCTACTATCTCAATCTTGAAAGGTGATTCATAGATGTTGAGGTTAAAGGCGATAATATTATCTGGAATCTCTCCATTTAATTGTCCATCAAGCCAACCAATAAAATCTTCCTCACCTTGAATCATGCTCAAGTCTCTCTTTGGCAACTAACGCTTGCAGTTGCGGCAGGTACGGAGCGCAGCGTAGTGCCTGTCCGACAACCTGCACTTGTTACAGGGCGCTGCCCGAAAGTTCATATTTTTTTGTTCCAAGCTCAGCATCTGGCAAGTGAAGAAAGCAGCCAATGTAAGCCAAGTGTCTCTTTGCGTCGCGTCCAATCATGCCTATCGTGTAAAGCCTCGCGATAGCTCGTGCCAAACGTTCAAGCCGAGCAACAACCTCATTGTTGATTTCCAAGCGAATTCGGTTGCTGGCGGGATTTTCTTCAATCTCAGCCAGTAACTCCTTGCGAGCTAAAAGGATCTCAGTTTCTAGGCGTTGCCATGCAGTATCAGGGTCGTCAGTCTGTACTTGACGGCCTACGATTACGTCCAAGTTGTAATACCGTGCCGCTTGCCCGAAGTCACTAAGCACACCGATAAAAGAGAGAAGCCTCTCTGAATTTAAGTATTCAATATCGTCCTGTGCTACTGGGATATTATCAACGTAATCATCTAGAAAGCATTCCGTGCGAACTTTTTCGAGCAGATGCCTGAGATCATGCCCATTTCGCCCCGATGGAAAGGCCTTGTCAGTCGGGAAGCAGCCATGTTTCTCTAGCCAGCGAAAGCATAATGTGACCTTCATAAACCGCTCGAAACCGCTAGCCAACGTCAGTAATGGTAGGTGGTAGAAATCGTTGCCAGCACCGATGGATTGAAGTTGGCCAAAGCCTGCTTTAATCAACCTAACTGCATTTAGCAACTCCTGGCTTAGAGCTAGCGTTCTTTTAATTTCAGAGGTCATTATTTAGCCCTGTAACGCCGCGCTCTGCGGAAATTTAGGAGCGCCAGCGAGCAAATTTTCCGTAGCAGCGCCTTGTATGGATAATTATCTGTGTTTTCCGGGTAAATTGGGACCCACCCTCAACGGCCATTGAGGGCCTTCATGCAGCAGCTCGATTGAGCGCCGGCTCCTCTTGCGAGAGACCGATAACAAGTGCGTAGCGCTGCATGACTCTTTAGCGATAACTCGAACAGTCATCGGGGCCCCGAGCCCGCATAGCAAGGCAGAGTTAGCTTATGACCATACACACAGAAAGCCAAATCAGCATCAACGTCGGCGTAGACGTCGGCAAATCCACACTCGATATCGTCCTGCACCCGCTGGACCTCTATTTCCAAATTCCGAACGACGAAGACAGTATTCTCAAGGTCGTTCATGTGCTGAAAAAGCGCAACATCGAACGCATCGTGGTTGAGGCCACAGGGCGCTATGAGCACGCCTTCGTGTTCGCTTGTGATCAGGCCAATCTTCCTATTGTCGTGGTCAATCCCATCAGTGTCAGACGCTATGCCCAGGCCATCGGTGTGCTGGCCAAAACGGACAAGATCGATGCCAATGTCATCGCCCGTTTTGCCGCCACCATACAGCCCGACATTAAACCTATTCCTGACAAACAGTCTCGTCTTATCAAGGACTTGCTGATTCGCCGTAGCCAGCTTCTTGAGATGCAGACGATGGAGAAAAACCGCCTCCAGATCTTGCCCAAAGCTCTGCACCGTTCCATCAAAACATTGCTACGCTCGCTGGAAACTCAAATAAAGACTATCACCAAACAGATCGATGAAGCCGTTATGCAGGTCAAGCATTGGCGCACTCAAACCGAGATCCTGACCAGTGTGCCGGGCGTCGGTAAAGTCCTCGCCTACACTTTGCTCAGCGAGCTGCCTGAACTCGGCAAGCTCAACCGCAAGGAGATCGCTGCACTCGTCGGTGTCGCGCCCATGAACCGTGAAAGTGGCTCCTGGAATGGTAAGCGGCGCATCCGTGGAGGCCGGCACCGTATCCGCACGGTCATGTTCATGGCGATGCTGTCATCCATCCAATGTAACCCTGTGTTCAAACGCTTCTACGAGCATCTGAAAGCTCAGGGCAAACTGCCCAAAGTGGCCATCATTGCCTGTATGCGCAAGCTGATCGTGGTGCTCAACACCATGCTCAAGAACGAGACACGCTGGGGCGAAAATATGGCTTAAAAATTTAACTGGACACCACAGTCACTTGTTATATCACGGCTTACGATATGAGCTTAAATTGACCTCTTTATAGTTTTTCCTTAAAAAGTCTGTTAGCTCTAAATATGCTGCTACAAAATCCGAATTTAATTTGCCTATGCTATCGATTAATAAAGTAACCACATCATATGGAAGATGTATTTTTTCCATATGGATATTCATTCGCTCAGTAGCCTGGCTGAAATTGGCTTGGTGACGACCTTCTACTTCTGAATATCCAGATATTACATTCCAAAGGTTGAAGTAGGCTTGAATAAAGTTATTAAATTTTTGATTAAGCTCCGGATCATTCAAGGGGTATAGATGAGGATTATCTATAGTTAAAGCCTCAAACATATCCCCAACCAAACTAAAATCAAGGTTTATTGATGATGGAAGGTTGTGAGTAAGAGATTGCAGTCGTGTAAACGGAACAAACTCCATGAACAGATTGATAAAATTTATATCACGCAACCGCTCCTTTGGGTGTTCAAATTGTGATGCTACCAAGTATTCATGTGATTGTTTAATTTCTAGAAGCCTATTTACAGGATATGCCTCTGTATTTTGATCAACTTCGATATGATGATTGGCACATAATAAAATTAAATTTTCGTAAGAGTCTCGGTCGCCCCCTAATACGTCTCTACCTCTGGGCCCATCGACGCTTCTCCCTATCACATGCGCCATTTGCCCAATGTGCACTTCGTTTTCAAAAAGCCCTTTTTTGCAGATGTTACATCTACCAGCGGATAAGCCGTATAATTTTTTTACCTCAGGGTTAGATATACTCAATGTGACTCCTTAGATATAACAGTCTATTAATGAGGTCTGCTACCTCATAATAATTATTATCGGGTATGCCTTATAATTCTGTTAGCGTCGTCATAAAACCAATATAAACAGCAAGTTACAGATAACCCACCTGAGCAAAAAGGTATTTTTCTCGATACTAATCCAACTAACGGGTATTTGCTCTTTGGGTATACTGATGACCGCTTTTTGTACAGGCCAAGCAACCTCAGCGCATTGAAAATGCGCAGGCGTTGAGCAAACCCCATCAGGCATGTCGAAGGGTAATAGCTTGAAAGTATTGTATTTTTAGACAACGTCGCCATTCCCCTTCCCTTGAAAATGCGTAAACGTACATGTGTGCTTGGCCATGTGTGTGGTATTACACAGCCTGAATCCATTAAGGGTTAATCCTGACCGATTCCCGTCTATTTTTCCAGACACCGATGGTCGTATTTAGGTATGAAAAAGCCGGTAGGGTCACCGGCTTTCTGGCTTTCAATCAGTTGCGGGCTGTGCCACTTCCATCAATCGCTCAAACCGTGTTGCCACAATCATCCACTCACCTTCAATGCAGCGGTAACGGTCGTGATATTGGCCGCTCAGTTGCATTGTTGCGCCGGTGTCGGCGTCCAGGTTGAAGTAGAACAGTGCCCAGCGGGCGGTGGCGTTGTGGTCGTCGGTCAGTTCGATTTCGGGGTTGCTGCTGTGGTGCAGGTCTTTTACCCGCTCGTGGCAGGCCAGTTGCTGATACAGCGCGATGAAACTGTCGCGGTCGCTGAAGGTGCCGATGGGGCCGTAGTCGATGTGGATCTCGCCGCTGGCGAAGCAGTCGCGGATGCGCGCTACGTCTTTGCTGTCGCAGGCGTTGAGGTAGCGGTGCTTAAGCTGGCGAATGGCTTCCAGCGCTTCAAGGCGGGCGAGGCGTTGTTCTACCGTCATGCACTGGCCCCCGGAATGTAGTTGAGTTCACCCCAGTAGGCTTTCATCGAGCGGATGCGGCCGTCGGCGTCAAACTCCATCACGTCGATCACTTCGATGTGGCAGGGCTGCTCGCCCAGTACGTCAACCCGAAACGGCATGGCTCCGCAGCCGTTGTCGGTGGCGCGTATCGGCCCTTCCAGGGTAGCGCGCACGTCCATTGCGCCCATGCCGTCGCGGTAGAAGCGTGCGATGGCGTCGATGCCTTCATGCGGCGGCTGGCCGACAGGGTCTTCTACAACGGCATTGTCGGCGTAAAGGGCGAGTATGCCTTCCACATCACCGGCATCCACCAGCGCGATGTAGCGGGTCATAAGGTCGCGAACCTGTTGTGCGTTAATCATGGTGTGTCCTTTTTATTGTTATGCGCGTGTTGGGCGGTTATTTGACGCGGGCGGGATGCCATTGCTGCGGTGCGCCCAGCATCTTCCGGTAGCTGGGTGGCTGACGGTCGCCGTCGGTTACGCCGTAGTCCTGCGCCAACTCGGCGCTGATCAGGGTTTTGCCGGAATGTGCGGCGCGTTGCGGGTCGTCCAGCAGCGCCAGAATAACGTGGCCATTGAACTCGGGAGTCTCGCCGCTTTGCATGATGTCGCCATAGGCATCGGCCCGCGCCACGGCAGCAATGGCCGAACGCTCGGTACGCTGGGGGCCAAGCCACAGGGAGACGCAGTCGACGCCGGTGCCTTCAAAATCGATGGCCATGTCAGCCGCCATCTTGTCACCACCGGCCTTCTGCGCGCCGTAAGCAGGGCCGTGCATGTAGCAGACGCCACCATAGGAGGAGGTAAACACCACCAGTCCGGTGCCGGTTTGCAGCAACAGCGGGGCCGCGTAGTAGCTGGCCACGTAGGAGGAGCGCAGGCCTACGTCGAGCATGGCGGTCATGTCCAGTGGTTTGTCCCAGAAGGGGCCGGGGTCGATCAGGTTTTCATGCAGGGCGATGGCGTTGTTGACCAGCAGGTCCAGCCGCCCCTGCTCTTCACGCACCTGCTCAAACAGAGCGCGTACCTGGGCGTCATCACTGTGGTCACAGGGTACG
Source organism: Marinobacterium halophilum (assembly GCF_003014615.1). Classification (GTDB taxonomy): domain Bacteria; phylum Pseudomonadota; class Gammaproteobacteria; order Pseudomonadales; family Balneatricaceae; genus Marinobacterium; species Marinobacterium halophilum. The sequence goes on from NZ_PYGI01000020.1 coordinate 7,190, forward strand.
GCGATGCCCTGCCCGCCTGCGGCGGTAATGGCGGCGGCCGTCTCGGCCAGGGTGCCGGGCAGCGGCTGGCCGCACAGTTGCATGTCGCTGCGCGTTGCTGAACGGCCGGTGATGTACACCGTCATCCCGGCTGCGCCCAGGGCGATGGCGATGCCCTTGCCGACGCCACGGCTGGCTCCGGTTACAACGGCTACGCGAGGGGGGGTATAGCTCATATCTGCGTCCTTATTGTTATTAATGATGTTCGTGTGCCCATACGTAAAAGGGCCGGAGAGTTCATTCACCGGCCCTTGTTTTGCTTAGCTCACACCTGCGCTTCAGGTGTTGGCGTAATCACGCTTGAGCACCAGCTTGTCGACCTTGTTGGAGGCGTTCACCGGCAGCGCGGAAACAAAGCGCACCTGACGCGGCACCTTGTAGTTGGCCATGTTCTGACGCGACCATTGCACCAGGTCTTTCTCATCCAGACGGCTGCCGTGGCGGCGAACGATGAAGGCGCAGCCCACTTCGCCCATGCGCTCATCGGGCACACCGATCACGGCGGCCTGCGCCACTTCGGGGTGCTCAACCAGTGCCGCTTCGATCTCCGCCGGGTAGCAGTTGAAGCCCCCCACGATGAACATGTCTTTCAAGCGGCCGGTGATACGCAGGTAGCCGCGCTCATCCAGGGTGCCGATGTCACCGGTGTGCATCCACTTGTCGGCATCGATGGTCTCGGCAGTCGCTTCCGGGTTCTGGAAGTAGCCCTGCATCACATGGAAACCCCGAATGCAGATCTCGCCACTTTCATTGGCACCCAGACGGTTACCGTCATTATCAAAGATCGCCACTTCAGTGCCGGGAATCGCCTTGCCGCTGGTACCGGCGATGGTCTCGGCGGAATCGGTCGGATCACAGATGGTGGCCAGGCCACCACACTCGGTGAGGCCGTAGGCGGTGGTGACCACCTCAAAACCCAGCTCGTTGCGCATGCGCTCGATCAGCACCGGCGGAATGGTGGACGCACCGGTGGAAGCCACGCGCAGGCTGCTCAGGTCTTTGTTGGCCAGCTCAGGATGCGCCAGCAGTGTCAGGTAAAGGGTCGGCGGGCCGGGCAGCACGCTGACTTTATCCTTCTCGATCCGCTCCAGCACTTCATCGGCATCAAATACCGGATGCGGCAGGATGGTTACGCCGCACAGCAGGCAGCAGAGCCAACCGGCCTTGTAGCCGAAGGTATGGAAGAACGGGTTGACGACCAGGAAGCGGTCGCCCGGTACCAGTCCGAGAATGCGCACAAACTCCGAGAACGCACGCAGGGCCGCACCGTGGGCACTCATCACGCCTTTGGGTTTGCCGGTGGTGCCGGAGGTGAACATCAAGTCAGACAGGCTATCGCCGGTCAGCTGCCCTGCGCGCACACGGGCGGCGGATTCGCTGACCGCTTCGCCCTGCGCAATGAAGGCGTCCCAGTCCAGGCTGTTGGCCAGCGGCGCGCCCGTGCGCGGGCTGGTGATGATGGTCATGTCCAGATAGTCGGCGCAGCACTCGGTCAGCTGCGCCGGGTAATCGGTGTCGAGGAAGTCGCCCACGGAAAACAGAATACGGCTGCCGCTGCGCTGGATGATGTCGGTGGCCTCGGCCGCCTTCATCCGCGTGTTGATCGGCACCAGCACGGCACCGGCCATCTGCAGCCCCAGTGCCGCCAGAATCCAGCGCGCACCGTTGGGAGCCCATACGGCGACGCGGTCACCGGGCTGTACGCCCAGCTGCATCAGCCCACGCGCCACGTCCAGCGCACGGCTGGCCAGGTCGGCGTAGTCGATCACTTCGCCGCCGTCTTCAATGGCGGCGGTACCGGCAAAGCGACGCGACGCCTCGAATACCAGTTCGGGGATGGTCTGCGCCTGCAGAGGAAGGTCTAGTTGTGTTTGCATGCTGGTCATATCAGATACTCATGATGAATTGGCCACTGTCGATGCGCAGCTCGATACCGTTGATCGCCCGCGCCTCGTCAGAGGCCAGAAACGCGACCGCAGCGGCCACGTCTTCGGGCTGGCACATGCGGTTCATCGGGTCGCTGTCGATGGTGATCATGTTTGAATCGATGCCCTCCGGCAGCGCGGCCAGCGTCATCGGGGTCAGTACACCGTCGGGGTGAACGGAGTTGCAGCGCACGCGGTATTTGCGCTGACGGCAGTGCGCGGCGACGACGCGGGTCAGTGCCGCTACCGAGCCTTTGGAGGCGCTGTAGGCCAGGTAATCGGCACGGCCCGCCAGTGCGGCGATGGAGGAAACGTTGATGATCGCCCCGCCCTGTTCCTTCAGCAGTTCCATGCCTTTCTGGCAGCCGAGGAAGACGCTGTCGGAGTTGATGCGGTGCAGCAGCTGCCAGTCTTCCAGCGAGGTGGTTTCGATGGTGCCGGGTTTGAGGATGGCGGCATTGTTGACCAGCACATCCAGCTTCCCTTCTTCGGCCTTGATGCTGGCCAGTACGCTGTCCCAATCGGCGGCGTCGGCCACGTCCATGGTCATGAAGCGCGCCTGCGCGCCCAGCTCGGCGGCCGCAGTCTTGCCACGGGCTTCCTGCAGGTCGGTCATGATCACCCGCGCACCGGCGGCAATCAGGGTTTTGGCGACCGACAGGCCGACACCGCTGGCAGCACCGGTGACCAGCGCGACTTTGTTATCCATTGAGTTGCTCATTGTTCAGTTCCTTATGCAGAGACTCGCGTGTCAGACGCAGCCTGAGAAGCAGGTGCCACGTTCACGGCCGCAGCCGCGCCGGAGCGACGCCCGGAGAATACGCAATCGGCCAACGACAGCCCGCTGATATACAGATTGGAAGGCACGCCCAGCGCGGTGCGTCCTGCCGCATACAAACCGGCAATCGGCTGGCCCTGTGCCGACAGTACCTGACCGCTGTCTTCGGCGATTTTGAGGCCACCCAGCGTCAACGCACCCAGCGGCAATACCGGTGATTTCACCGAGATATTGAGCGCATAGAACGGCCCTTCACGCAGCGGCTGACAGGACTCGGCCGATTTGCCCACAGGATCAGGTTCACCCGCGGCAATCGCCTGGTTGTAGGCGCTCAATGCCGCCTCCAGTGCCGCCGGGGTCATACCGGTCTTGCGCGCCAGATCCGCCGGGGTTTTGCCCTTTTTCGCGCCCAGCAGCATCATCACCAGCGCCGGGACCGACTGGAACCACCAGTAACCGCCAAACATCGCCTGGCGGATCGACTGGCTGCGCAACGGTTTATCCAAAATCAACCAGGCCTTGCCGTTCTGCTCTTCGCAGATCGCATGGCCCAGCGTCGCGCCGTACACCTCTTCGTTGCAGAACCGCTCTCCCTGCGCATTGACCGCAATGCCTTTGGGCCACTTCTGCGGCGGGTTGATAAAGCGCCAGGCGGAAACGGTATCCAACCGGTCTGCCGCCGCACCCACCGACAGCCCCAGCCGCAGGCCGCTGCCATCACAACCGGTAGCCCCTATCTTGAAGTTGGCGCGGTACTTGGCGGCGTACTGTTTCATCAACTCCTTGTTGAAGATGAAACCACCGGTGCTGAGAATCACGCCACGGCGTGCTCTGACCAGCACCGGACGTGCGTGCTCCTGCTCCAGTGCAGCCAGTTTCAGCCGCAGTTTGTTGCAGTAGCCGGGGGCCAGGTTCTGCAGCTTTTCGGCCCGCTGTGCCCAGCGGCTATGGAGTTCGGCGGCCTTGCTGCCCACAGGCAACGACCACACTTCAGCGCCGATGACACGCTGGTCGGCATCCACCACCAGCCGACGTACCGCCGACTGAGTCAGGCTGTTGATGCCGCGCTCACGGCACGCCGCCTGCAAGTGTGAGTACAACACCACACCGCCATGGCCCTTGCCGACCGTGCGATGACCGCGCGGCGGCGGTGGCAGATCACCACGGTACGCCGGCACCAGCTCATTACCGGAGTAATAGAGGTAGTAGCCGTCCTGCGGATAGGAGGTTTTGCCCCCCGGTGGCATGGTGTGGGTATAGGGCGTGCCCATACTCTCCAGCCATTGCAGGTTGGCGACGCTGTTGTCACAGAAGCGTTTCAGGGTGTCATCACTGATAACGCCCTGGGTCTCATGCTTGAGGTAGTCGAACATGGCCTCAGGCGTGTCGTTGAACCCCGCCTGCTGCTGATGGCGGGTACCGCCACCGGCATAGACCACGCCGCCGCTCTTGGCGCTGGCACCGCCACCGTTAAAGCGATCGACCACGATCACCTCAGCGCCCTGATCATGGGCCTCCAATGCGGCGCTGGCACCGGCCGCGCCCCAGCCGACGACCAGCACATCACAGTGCCGGCCCCACGTCTGTTGATCCGGGTCTTGCAGTTCCAGCGGCGCGCCGATATCGGTTACCGAGGTTCTGCTCATGCCTTCACCTTTTGCGCTTCACGCTGGCGCACCAGGTCATTGACGGCAATGTAACCGAAGGTCATCGCCGGTCCCAGCGTAGAGCCTGCGCCCGGATAAGAGGTGCCCATCACCGATGCCGAACAGTTGCCGATGGCATACAGCCCCTTGATCTCGCTGCCATCTTCACGCACGACGCAGCCGTTTTCATTGGTCAGCAGGCCACCCTTGGTACCGATATCACCGGCATCCATACGCATGGCGTAGAACGGGCCTTTTTTGACCGGGGCCAGACAGGGGTTGGGCTTGACGTTGCTGTCGCCGTAGTAACGGTCGAAGACGTTGCCGCCGCGCTGGAAGTCTTCATCGTTGCCGCTGGCAGCATAGCCATTCATCTTTTTGACCGTGTCCGTCAGACCGGCCGCATCAATGCCGATTTCACCGGCCAAGGCTTCCAGTGTATCGGCCTTCCAGTACACGGTTTTATGCCAGGCCTTGGGCAGACGGCTGTCCGGCATGATCTGCGACGGCATCAACGGCCCCATGGCGTAGTTGAAGCGGAAGTGGCCATCAAAGATCACCCAGGCCGGGATCGTCTTGCCACCGGTCACCTCGTTGTCCTTGTACATGGCGTCAACAAATTCCAGATAAGGAGCCGCCTCGTTGACGAAACGCTTGCCCTCGCCGTTGACCACAATCGCGCCGGGGAAGGCACGCTCGGCAAATACGCCACGCGCTTTCTCTTCTTTCGGCACGCTGATGGTCGGTGCCCACCAACCCCAGTCGAGCAGATCGGTCGCTGCGCCCAGCGCCTGTCCCGCTTCCAGTGCCGCACCGGTGTTCTGTCCCGGCGGTGTGGCGCTCCATTCCACCTTGGTGGGCTGCGGCAGGTACTTGTCACGCAGGGCCTGGTTCTGTTCAAACCCGCCCGAGCCAAGGATGACGCCCTGACGCACCTTGATCAGCTGTTCCTGACCATCACGCTTGACGATCAATCCGCTGATGCGACCATCGGTCTCGACCAGTTCACGGAAATCGGTGTTCAGCCACAGTGGTACATTGCGGTCCATCAACGAGGCCCGCAGGGATGCGACCAGTGCATTACCCAGTGCCGCGCGGCGGTCACGCTTGGTCTTGCGGCGCTGTTTGAAGTCCATCTTGTAGCGCAGCATCAGCCACACCAGCAGTACACGCCAGCCGCGCTCGCGGGCCATCGCCTTGTGCGCGTGGCGAGCGGTCCATGCGATCTTGCCCATCAGCAGCGTGGTCGGCGAGGCAGGCATCAGGTTATCGGCCTCTGCGCCCAGCTTGCTGGTATCGAACAGTTCCGGGTCGAGGGTACGGCCACCGGGCAACGCGCCAGGCAAGTGGGGGTAATAGTCGGGGTAACGCTCGGCCACGGTGTAATGCAGCTGGGTATTCTCTTCCAGGTACTGCATCATTTTCGGCGCGTTATCCAGATAGGCGCGCAGACGTGCCTCATCGATCTTGCCTTCAGTGGAAGCCTTAACGTAGGTCAGTGCCTGCTCGTAGCTGTCGTTGCCTTTCTTGGCTTTGAAGTAGTGGTTATTCGGCACCCAAATGCCGCCGCCCGACAATGCCGAGGTGCCACCGTATTTAGCGCCCTTTTCGACGATCAGAACACTCATGCCCTGGTCAGCGGCAAAGATCGCGGCCGACATGGCCCCAGCGCCGGAACCGACCACCACTACGTCATAGGTGTCGGTGACTGTTGCCTGTGAAGTCATCTGCTATCTCCATTTTATTATTCTCAACCCGGGGCAGCCGCCTGGCTGCGACGATAAGGCCAATGCCATTGGCACTCAGGTATCATCATGCGCAACGGCAACAGGCACGGGCATCGTCAAACCGGACTAAGCAGGGAGGAAAGCGGAGAACTGTTCGTGTGCAACAGCGATCATGGGGAGGTTGTAACGCACAATGCCCGCACGTGCGGGCATTGTGATCGATATGATTGTGGAGCCCTGAATCAGAGGAACAGCTGTTTCTTGATCTGTGCCTTGAGCAGTTTACCGGCCGGGTTACGCGGCAGTTTTTCCTGCTGTACCGAGATCATCGACGGTACCTTGTAGCCCGCCAAATGCTCGGAAACGAAGGTCTGCAGTTCTGCTTCTTCCAGTTCTTCGCCGGGCTGGATCGCTACCACGGCCACCACGGCTTCACCGGTTTCTTCATCGGGCACACCCAGCACTGCTGCTTCGCGCACCAATGGATGGCGCAGCAGGCAGGATTCAACCTCGGCCGCAGCGATGTTTTCGCCCGCACGGTTGATCACGTCCTTGAGTCGGTCGACGATGTAGATGAAGCCTGCAGCATCCACATGGCCCAGGTCGCCCGTGTGCAGCCAGCCGTCACGTACCGCAGCCGCGGTAGCGTCATCATCATTCAGATATCCATCCATCATGGCTACCGAGCGCAGGCAGATTTCGCCGTTCTCACCCGCTGCAACCGGCTCGCCTTCCATGTTCAGTACGCTGATCTGCATCAGCGGAGACTGCAGGCCGGAAGCGGTCGGGTGCATGCGGAACAGGTCACCGGAAATGCCCGCGCCCACACCGTTGGACTCGGTCATGCCGTAACCGATGCCCACCAACTGCTCCGGCATCGCATCCAGCACTTCATCGATCAGTCCCTGAGGCAAACCCGCGCCGCCGAAGCCCAGTCCGGCCATGCGGCCTTTAACCGCATCGCTGTGGAATTCGGGTTCACGCAACAGCTGCATCACCATCGACGGTGCGCCGTTGAACTGGGTGACCTGCTCGGCCGCCATCAACTCCACGGCAGCCTTGGGGTCCCATTTGTGCATGAACACCAGGCGGCGACCGGTACGCAACGCCGTCAGCAGCTGCGCATGCAAGCCACTGACATGGAACAGTGGAACCGCCGTCAGGATCACCGGCGTCAGCGCCATGGCCTGAATGCGCGCCAGTGCTTCCGGCGAGCTCATGGCCGATACGGCACTGATGTAGTCGATGTTGTACAGCGCCTGACAGACCGCCCGCTGCGATGACACCACCGCCTTGGCCCGACTGGTCGCGCCGGAGGTAAACAGGATCAGCGCCGGGTCTTCCGGTGCCGGATTGATCTCGGGCAGCGGCCCCACAGGGCGTGACTGCACCTTGTCGTAGCCATTGATCCGGGTGTTTTCAGCTTCAGCCTCATCACCCGGCCCCACCATCAATACATGGGTGCTGTCGGCGATATGCTCCAGCCCGATCCGCTTCAGACGGTCATGGTCACAAGCCAGTACTTTGGCATCCAGTGCATCCAGTGCGGCGTGCAGCTCTTCACCCAGACCAAAGCTGTTCAGCGGTGCCGGTACTGCCCCCAAACGCGCAGCCGCCACAAACACGGCTACCCATTCCGGGCGGTTACGCATGGCAATTGCGATGCGGTCACCAGGCTTGATGCCCAGTCCATACATCCAGGATGCCAGCGCATCCACATGGGCGTAAAACCGGCCGAAACTCCAGCGGTCGCCCTGATATACCAGGAAACATGCATCATCTTCACGACGGGACCGGTTGATCACGTCGATGAGATGCGCAGGAGCCTGTTTATAGACCGTCTGCCGTCCACTCGGGGTATCGATTTCATCGAGTTCAAAGGGTGCCCCGGGTGCGGTCAGCTGCGCCTGTATCGCCGCAGTCTGTTCCATGATGGCATTCATATGGGTCTCCTCTTATTGTTGTAAGCGCAATTCAATCATCGTGTCTGGTACCAGTCCAGCCCCTCATCATCCGTGATCCGCACCAGCTCACCGCGACGGCAGAGATAATGCAGGTGTGCCAGGGTTTCACCCAGACCCAACATCAACTCGATCGATTTGAGCTCGCGCCGGAACAGCCAACCCATGGCCTGATATCCGGTAAATTTTTCACCCTGCTTGAGCGGGGCCATCAGGTGTTGCAACTGGCGCTCGTGGTGCGCTTCAAGCTGCTCGATACGGGCATGCAGCCCGCGAAACACCTGACCATGCGCCGGCAGCACCAGTGTATCGGCAGCCAACTCTCGCAGCCGTTTCAATGACCGCAGCCACAAACTCAGCGGGTCTGCTTCCGGCTCGACATCGCTGACCAGAATATTGGAGCTGATGCCGGGCAAAACCTGATCACCGGCGAGCAGGATACGATCATCGGCGGCGTACAGGCAGGCGTGTTCCGGCGAATGACCTTCACCGATGACGACCTGCCATTCGCGCCCGCCAATACTAAGCGTTTCCCCGTCACGCAGACGGGTAAAACTGGGCGGGAAGTCAGGTATAAACGGGTCTTTGCGGTGCGAGCCGGTCATCTTCTCGAACCGTTCAAGCGGCATGCCCGCGCGCTGGAAGAATGCGCGCTGCGAGTCTTCCTTGACCACCGCGTTGGTACTGGCCAGTGCGCGCATGGTGAAATATTCGCCATGAGTCATGTACAGCGGCGCATCGAACTCGCTCATCAGCCAACTGGCGCAACCGGCATGGTCATAATGGAAATGGGTGCAGATCACGCCCTTGAGCGGCAGCCCCGGAAACTGTTGTGCCGCCAACGCGGTCCAGCATTCGCGTGAAACATCGGTATTCAACCCGGTATCAACCAGATACCAGCCATCGCCATCATCCAGCAGATACACATTGATGTGGTCCAGCGCCATCGGCATCGGGATACGGGTCCAGAACACCCCGGGAGCCACTTCGGTGACACCACCCACTCCCGTCGGTACCTCGAAGGGATACTCCAGCGCCTCGCGTTCGGCCGCCTTGCGCTGTTTGATCTGAGCCTCGGTTTCACGTTCCAGCATGACTCTCTCCTGCTGTTGGGTAGGGGCACTACTTATTCATGTTCACATATGACGTGATTCACTCGGCAGTCACTACGTCCAAAAGGACGATGTTCAGCAGCACCACTCACGTAAGTTATCCACCACAACAATAAATTCCCACGGAGCCCCAACATGTCGATCATGCCACCCACTGTAACCCGCAGGAGCCACTTCACCCTGGCTTTGCTGGCGTTGGTCTATGTCTTTTCGTTTATTGATCGGAATGTCATTGCCATTGTCATTGAACCGATCAAGCAGGAGTTTGGGGCTTCGGATACCCTGATGGGGCTACTGACCGGTCTCGCCTTTGCCGTTCTGTACGGCATTCTCGGTATTCCGCTGGGTCGCATGGTCGATCAGGGTGCCGACCGCCGCAAGATGATCTCCATCTGCTGCGGCCTGTGGAGTATCGCCACCATGGCATGCGGCATGGCCACCAGCTTCTGGCAGTTATTGATTGCACGCATGACCGTCGCCGTCGGTGAAGCCGGTGGCATGGCCCCCTCGGTCTCCATGGTGTCGGACCTGTACCCCAAGAACCGCCGCTCTTCAGCCATGAGCATCTTCATGCTCGGCCCGCAGTTGGGCCTGCTGATCGCAATGGTGGTCGGTGGTTACATTGCCCAGACCTATGGCTGGCGCACCACGTTCATTTTCTTCGGCATCCCCGGCGTACTGCTCGCCGCTACACTCTGGTTCTTCACCCGTGATCCAGGCCGAGGCGTATTCGACAGTGCCGAAGAACGCCGTCAGGCCATGGAAGCCCGCAACATCAAGGCCGGCCCGCAGATCAAGAGTATTTTCAAGGTACGCGCCTTCGTACTGCTCTGCTTTGGCGTGGCGGTGACCGGCGTAGTCGGCTACGGCTTCGGCATCTGGGCCCCGACTTTCCTGCTGCGGACCTACGAAATGCCCCTTGCCCACGCCGGCTTCCTGTTCGGTATTGCCAGCGGTGTGTTCGCCATACTGGGCACCCTGTTCTGTGGCTGGTTGTGTGATCGCCTGATCCGTCGCAACACCAATTGGCAGCTTGCACTGCCGATGCTGGGTATCCTGATCAGCCTGCCGATGGGCATCGCGTTCGTGCTTTGGCCGCAAACGTCGAGCTTCAGCGTCGGCAGCTTCAACGTCCCTTACGCCATGCTGTTCTGCGCCGGTTTTGCCTTTTTCCAGAGCTGGTGGCCCACCCTGACCTTTGCCGCTGTCAGCCACCTGCTGACCAGTTCGCAGCGCGCTCTTGGCGCAGCTTTCGTCAACCTGTTCATGACCCTGATTGGCGCAGGCCTTGGCCCACTGCTGTCCGGCACCCTCAGTGACATGTACTCCAGCAGCATGGGGCCTGATGGCTTGCGCTGGGCACTGGCGACCGTGCTCTGCCTGCTGCTCATTCCCGCTCTGCTGTATGGCCTGGCCATTCGTCCCTATAAGCGTCGCCTGGAAGAACTGGATGCAAGCCTGACCTAAGCGGTCAGGCAGTTGACGCAGATCAGGTACACAGCACCTATCGTCCAAACAGAGTATGCCCCGGGCCGACGCAAAATTCAGAATCGGACGGGTAATAACAACAAGACCAAGGAGTTTCCCATGGCAACATCCCAGGACTACCGGCTCGGTGATTACACCTTCCCTCGCGGCTGGTTCATGATTGCGACCTCTGACGACATCAACACGCACAAGCCGCTGGCCGTGCGCTTCTTTGGTCGAGACTTCGCGCTTTACCGCGGCCAGGAAACCGGCAAGGTGGTTCTGCTCGACGGTTACTGCCCGCACATGAAAACACACCTGGCAGCGCCGAATGATACGTCTTACGTGATCATCGACGGTGGCGGCACCAACATCGAAGGCGACAGCATTCGCTGCCCTTACCACGCCTGGCGCTTCGGCCCGGATGGCCAGTGTGACGACATCCCTTACCATGATGGTCCGATCCCGAAAACGGCCTGTGTGAAGTCTTGGACCGTGAAAGAAAGCCTGGGCGCAATCTGGGTCTGGCATGATCCGGAAGGTGGCGAGCCGGAGTGGGAACACCCGTCCCTGCCACAGTGGGATGACGAGTCCTGGGTACAGTGGAAATTCGATGACCTCGGTATTCTTGAGCAGCACCCGCAGGAAGTGATCGACAACATCTGCGACTATGGCCACCTGAGCCCGATCCACGGTTCCACCGTACAGCGCTATGAAAACGAGTTCAAAGGACACCTCGCCACTCAGCGCCAGTGCGGCCCGCACCGCACCCTGGTCGGTAAAGACGGTGCCAGCCCGATTCTGCATACCATCACCACCTATAACGGTCCGGGTGTACTGATCTCTTATCTGACCGGTTACTACGAGTCGATTCTGATGATCACTCACACCCCGGTCGAAGATGGCAGCGTCCGCGTATGGCACGCCCTGCTCGTGAAGTCACCGAACGACAACGCCAAAGTCACCGTGGAAGACAAGATTGCAGCCGCCCAGTTCCAGAACTCCAGCCGCCTGGCATTTGCTCAGGACTTCGAGGTATGGGTCAACAAGGCACCGTGCCTCAACGGCATGTTCATCCCCAGCGACGGCCCGTTCATGAAAGCCCGCATCTGGTACAAGCAGTTCTACAACCCGCGCGCCCGTGCGCCCGAGTTTCTGGACAAGTGTGAAGGCGTCTACGTACCCAAGGGTACCGAGCCCTACACCCAGAACTGAACACGCTGACATGTAACACCCAGACGGCCTGAAGCTCCCCTTCCAGGCCGTTTTTTTTGCCTGAAACACCAAATACAAGTGGCCTAGTCTTTTCAGACGATTTATCCCGCCACCGATTACCAAACAATGCAACCACAACAAAAATAACACCAACTGCCGCCCGCTTACGACACTAAGTCTGACAGACCGGGTTCACATCTGGAGGCAAGATGAGAAAGCAGCAATTATGGAAACCACTCGCCGCAGCTATCGCGCTGGCTCTGTCCGCATCCGCACACGCCAAGGTCGCACCGGAAGAAGCCAGTAAGCTGGGCAATGAACTAACCTGCATGGGTGCCGTCGCCGCCGCCAACGAAGCCGGAACCATTCCCGCCTTCTCTGGCAAATGGCTGGGTACACCGCCGGGCATCGACTACACCCCCAATGTTGGCCAGCACCCGATCGATCCCTATCCCGAAGACAAGCCGCTGTATGTCATCAACGGCAAGAACTGGGAGCAATACAAGGAACACCTGACCCCCGGTCAGATCGCCCTGCTCCAGCGTTTCCCTGACAGCTTCGAACTACCGGTCTATGAAGGTCGTCGCGACTTCCGTTACCCGGACGAAATCTGTGAAGTGGCCAAGAAAAACGCGGTTGAAGCCGAACTGATTGATGGCGGCATGGGCTTCACCGGCTACATGGGCCCGGTACCGTTCCCGATTCCGTCTGGCGAAAATCAGGCAATGCAGGTACTGGCCAACCACAACTATCCGTACCGCGCCTTTACCGAGCAGATGGAAAGACGTGACCTGGCCGATGTGAGTGCCAGCGGCAATATTACCTGGGGCCAAACCCACAACGCGGCACTGAACGTGATCACGTTGCCGGACCAAATCGGCAAGCCCATTGGCGAAATCATGGCCTACAGCGACACCGGCACCCTGCTGCCGACTCGTGACAAGGGCAAGCGTACTGTTTCCATCGAACCGATGAACTTTGCTCAGGGTCAGCGTCTGGCCTGGACCTACAACCCGGGTACACGCCGTGTACGCCAGTTGCCCGAGTATGGTTTTGACACCCCGGCTGCAGGTACCTCCGGCAAGATGGTCATCGACCAGGACCGCCTGATGAACGGTTCGCCAGAGCGTTATGATTGGGAACTCAAGGGCAAGAAAGAGATTTACGTCCCGGCCAACGCCTACCGCCTGCATGAAGAAGGCGTTGCCTATGACGATCTGCTGACGCCAAACCATGCCAACCCTGATTTCATGCGTTACGAACTGCGCCGCGTCTGGGTACTGGAGGGCAACCTCAAGAGCACCCACCGTCACAAGTACGGCAAGCGTGTACTGTTTATCGATGAAGACACCTGGCATGGCGTCATGAGTGACTTCTACGACACCCGTGGCGAACTCGTCAACCATGCGTTCCTGAACTACTACTACGCCTATGACATGAGTGCATGGCAGGCGGGCAGCAGCTTCTACCACGACCTCACCACCGGTGGTTACATCGCCTACAACCTGTTCCAGGATCTGGAAAAGGGGCCGATCTTGAACGCCGGCGGCCTGGAGCCTGACAACTTCACCCCGGCCGCTCTGCGCCGTCGTGCACACTAATTTCGCGAGGATCCTGAAATGACAGCATTTAAACCGAACCTGCTGGCCCTCGCAGTACTGGCCGCAGGCATCACAACCCAAGCCCAGGCCGGTGAAAGCATCGACATGGGCAATGACCTGACCCTGGACTGGAAAGGCACCGTCAGCTATGGCGCAGGCGTACGCCTGGAAGACCCTTCCGATGCGAGCTACATGCAGTCCAGTGGCAACAGTAATTTTGATCAGGGCGACATGATCAATAACCGCCTGTCACTGCTGATGGAAGGCCGCCTGCACAAGGGCAACAGCGGCCTGGTGATGTCCGCCAGCACCTTCTATGACGACGTGTACCAGGACAGCAAGTTCTCGGATGACGCCGAGAAGTACCATGGTGGTTACACCCGCTTGCTGGACCTGTACGGCTACACCACTTTTGAATTGGGTAACGAACGTTACCTGAACCTGCGCGCCGGTAAACATGTAGTCGCATGGGGTGAAGCCCTGTTCATGCCCAGCATGTCACTGGCACAGGGCCCGTCCGACGGCACCAAATCCGGTATCCCGGGCGTAGAAGTCAAGGATATCCTGCTGCCGGAAGACCAGGTCTCCATGCAGTTGGAAATGAACCCGAACTGGTCAATTCTGGCGCATGCACAGTACAACTGGCATCCGGTCCAGGTATCTGAGCCCGGCGCTTTCCTCAGCACCAGTGATGCTGTCGGCGAAGGTGCTACCTGTCTGTCAGCGGCACCCGGTGAGCCCTGTGGCTTTGGTGTTCGCGGCTCTGATATCGAGCCGGATGAAATGGGTCAGTGGGGCATCGGCACACGTTTCCGTACCAGCCTGGAAACAGAGTGGGGCCTTTACTACATGAATTATCATGACCGTATCCCGTTGACCCAGTACAACGCCCTGAGCAATACCTATCAGATACGCTATTTCGATGATATTCAGCTGTACGGCGCAACCATGACCACCAGCTTGGGCATGGCATCCATTGCGGGCGAGGTCACCTACAAGAAAGGCGCACCGGTTCTCGTCAGCACTCAGCTGCCAGTGGCTCCAGGCTACAGCATCACCATGCCATCAGCTGCGCGTGCCGATATCATGCAAACCAACGTTAACGCCATCGTCAACTTTGGTCGTTCCTGGATTGCCGATACGGTTAACCTGACCGCCGAACTGTCCTATGTGGATATCATGGATGTAGAAAAAACCGGTTTGAACGGTATCCCGGGTACCGCAACCGATGATCTCTTCTACAGCAACCATGGCCTGGCTTTCTCAAGCAGCCTTTCCCTGAGCTATCCCGGCGCGACTGAAAACTGGGATCTGAGCGTGCCGATCGCTTACTCCCGCCAGATCAGTGGCCGTACCATCACTGGCGGCGTGGGTGGTGAAGGCGATCACCGTTTCAGTGTCGGTGCTGACTTTACTCACCGCACCGGTGTACAGGTAGGCGTTAAATACCTGACTTACATGGGCAGCGCCAGTAATGATGATCTACCCTATGAACAGCTTTCGCTGTCTGACCGCGACAACCTGTCCCTGTCAGTGAAGTACGCCTTCTAAGTCAGGGCGGCGTACAGCGATCGATAGCATTTCCCACTTCATTTTCCGGCCTCTTCTGAGGCCGGTTTTTTTCGGTTACCACCGAAGGAGCAATGACCATGCAAGAAGTTGTCTTCATCAACGGCCTGCGCACTGCCATCGGCGGTTTCGGCGGTTCACTTGCCCAGCAACGCCCCACCGAGCTAGCGGCAACTGTCGTACGTCAACTGCTGGACAGTACCGGCTGCGCACCGGAGCGTGTTGGCCAGGCGGTATTCGGCAATGTGCTGCACAGTGAAAATGCCGACATGTATCTTTCTCGCGTGGCGGCCGTGAATGGTGGCCTGCCGGAAACCACCACAGCACTGACCCTGAACCGCCTGTGCGGCAGCGGCCTGCAGGCGATCATCACCGGTGCCCAGCAGATCCAGCTCGGCATCTGCGATGCGGTTGTGGCCGGCGGTGCCGAGTCCATGTCCCGCGCCCCTTATCATCTGCCCAGCGCCCGCTTTGGCCAGCGCATGGGTGACGCCCAGATGACCGACCCGATGACCGGTGTACTCACCTGCCCGTTCAACCAGTATCACATGGGCGTGACTGCCGAAAACGTGGCTGAACGCTTCAACATCAGCCGCGAAGATCAGGACCAGCTTGCCGTGAGCAGCCACCAGCGCGCTCAGGCGGCCATCGAGCAAGGCCGCTTTGAATCCCAAATCGTACCGATTGAAGTGGGCAAGCGCGGTCAATCCAAACTGTTTCAACAGGATGAGCATGTGCGTCTGGACTGCCAGCCGGAACAGCTGAGCAAGATGCGCCCCGTATTCAAGAAAGACGGCAGCGTCACCGCCGGTAACGCCTCGGGCATTAACGATGCAGCAGCAGCCGTTTTGATGACCAGTGCCGCAGAAGCCGAGCGTCAGGGCCTGAAGCCGATGGCACGCCTGGTGGATTACCACCTGGTAGGCGTTGACCCGAGCATCATGGGCATTGGCCCGGTACCGGCAATCCGTGAGTTGCTTGAACGCCACCAGCTGACTGTCGACGACATTGACCTGTTCGAAGTCAACGAAGCCTTTGCCGCTCAGGCACTGGCGGTACAGCGCGAACTGAACCTGCCCGATGATCGCCTGAACCCCAACGGTAGCGGCATTTCACTGGGCCACCCGATTGGTGCCACCGGCAGTATCATTATGGTCAAGGCACTGCATGAACTGCAGCGCACGGGCGGCCGCTATGCCGTCATCGCCCTGTGCGTCGGTGGTGGCCAGGGTATCGCGGCATTGATCGAACGCTACTGAACCGCTCACACCCCAGCCCGCCCCATATACAAAACGGCCGCTCAATGAGCGGCCGTTCGGGTTATTGCGTTGCTACGATGACATGCTGTATTGGCATGTTCAGTCGATCAGCGTGTCACAAATGCATTCAGTGCCTGCTGTGCGGCATCACATTCCAGCAGCTGTTCAAACAGATCCATCTCGGCCTGCATCAATGTATCCAGCTGCGCACCCGCCGACTGCTGCAACCGTGCCCGCGACTGCTGAACAGCGGTTGCATCCAGTGACGCCAACCGGCGCACCACTTTATCGACCTGCGCACCCAGCTGCTCCTGTGGCAACACCGCATTGATCAATCCAGCCTGCGCGGCATCAACCGCCTTGCACGGCTCCCCCAACACCAGCCACTCGAACGCCTTGGCATGACCCGCCAGTTGCGGAATCAGCTGCGTGCTGCCCCCTTCCGGACACAACCCCAGCGCCACAAACGGGAAGATCAGGGCCGCACGTTCGCTGGCATAGATCAGGTCGCAGTGCAGCAGCAAGGTTGCGCCGATACCCACCGCCTTGCCGTTTACTTCCGCAACCACCGGCTTGCGACAAGCCCGCATTGCCTGCAACAGCTGCAGCGGCGGATCGGTCCGCCGACCCTGCTCAGGCTCGGCAAGAAAATCGGCGATATCATTACCCGCACTGAAGCAGTCGCCCTTGGCACCGAGCCGAATAACACGCACTTCGGGGTTTTCATCGGCCGCCTGCAACGCTGAAGTCAGCGCCGCATAGAGTTCACGGTCAAACGCATTGCGCTTGTCCGCTCGGTTCAGTTCCAGCGCCAGTACACCGCCTTCCAGGCTCTGATTCAATGTTGTCATAGTGTCAGCCTCAATCCTTGGTAACCTGAGCCTGCATCATCGCTTCAAACTGGTCGTGATGCGGCGGCAGCATGCCCCACTCACCGCGCGGATCATACGCCGGTGCGCGGTACACGGTGCGGGTATGGCTGAACTCCAGGAAGCCTTCATGGCCATGGTAGTGGCCCATGCCGGAGCCACCAACGCCACCGAAGGGCGCTTCGTGCATCGCCGCATGCATCAGCAGGTCATTGACGGTCACGCCGCCGGACAGGGTTTGCGTCAGCACCTGCTGCTCTTCGTCCTTGTCCTGGCCGAAGTAGTACAGTGCCAACGGGCGCTCGCGACCATGAATATCATCCAGCACCGCATCAATCGTGTCGTAGGACTGGATCACCAGTGCCGAGCCGAAGATCTCTTCCTGCATGATGACACTGTCAGCCGGCGGGTTGATCACCAAACGCAACGGACGCTTGCGGCTGGTGCCGGTCGCTTCAGGATGGCTGGATTCAATACGTACACCGCGATCACGCGCATCAGCCAGATAGGCCTCAACTCGCTGCAAATGGTTGTCATTAATGGCAGCCACCATGTCGGGGTTGTCGTCCACGCTCGGGTAAAGAGTACGGAACTGCTGCTGCAACTGAGCGATAACGCTCTCCAGCTGCTCGGCCGGTACATAGAGCACATCCGGGCAGATACAGATCTGGCCACCGTTGGTGCCCTTGGCAATCGCCAGTCGGCGGCAGGCGTCTTGAACATCGGCACTGCGGCCCATGACCACCGGCGACTTGCCACCCAACTCCAGGGTGACCGGCACCAGATTCTCGGCGGCGGCACGCATGATCTTGCGCCCAACGGCGGTGCTGCCGGTGAAGACCAGATGATTGAACGGTGATCCGGCGAACGCCGCCCCAATGGCAGCATCACCGACCGCCACACCAACCACGGCCGGGTCCAGGTGAGCGGATACCAGTTCGGCAACCAGTGCTGCGGTAAGCGGTGCCACTTCCGACGGTTTTAAAATCGCGCGGTTACCTGCCCCCAGCGCACACGCCAGCGGGCTAAACAGGGTAAACAGCGGCGCATTCCAGGTGCCGATGATGCCAACGCTACCCTTGGGCTGGTGCAGCACTTCAG
This sequence comes from Marinobacterium halophilum, assembly GCF_003014615.1. GTDB lineage: Bacteria > Pseudomonadota > Gammaproteobacteria > Pseudomonadales > Balneatricaceae > Marinobacterium > Marinobacterium halophilum. The sequence continues at coordinate 25,459 of NZ_PYGI01000020.1, forward strand.
CCTGGCCACCCAGCTGATCGTAAGGGGAAAACACCGTACGTGGATCGTCTTGCATCCACTGTTCGAGGTGATCACGTGTATGCTTCAGCGACGCCAGCGACCCCAGAATATCGTTCATGATAGAGAACGCACGTGGACGCCCACCCGCTGAACCTTCACCGAAGTCGGCGCCCATGGCATCGGCCAGCGCATCGCTGTGGTCAACCAGCAGGTCGATTACCTGCTGGATGCGTGCCTTGCGGGTCGCGGCACTGACCGTGCCTTCACGGTTGAACGCCTGCTGCTGTTCGGTCAGCAGTTCACGAATGCCTTCAGGGGTGGTTACGGCTGCAGCCATCGGTTATCTCCTTCGGATTATTGTTATTACCCCTCACATTACTACCTCTGATCCCACCTGAATACCTCGTCCGGACGGACGACAACGCCCCATTGGCCTTAGTCCATAAAGACGATGATGCCCCTTGTGGCGACTGCAATACTCGGTTCAGACTCATCGGCCAGCAGAGGCAATCACATGACCCAGAACAGTTTCGACCCTAAAGCCTTTCGTACGGCACTGGGCACCTTCACCACCGGTGTCACCATCATCACTGCTCAAGCGGCCGACGGCACGCCGGTAGGGATTACCGCCAACAGCTTCAACTCGGTCTCGCTGGACCCGCCGATGGTGCTCTGGAGTCTGGCCAAAACCGCCAATAGCCTGCCGGTGTTTACCGAGAGCAAGCATTGGAACGTACATGTTCTGTCAGTTGAACAGGAAGCCCTTTCCGGCCGCTTTGCCTCCCGTGGTGAAGACAAATTCGCCGGTCTGACTCTGGACGACGGCATCACCAACGCCCCGCTGCTGCCCGGCAGCACCGCCCGCTTCCAGTGCCGCACCGCGTTCATGCATGACGGCGGTGACCACATTATATTCATCGGCGAAGTTCTGGGCTTTGATCAAAGCGACCTGCCACCGCTGGTATTCCAGAGCGGCCAGTATGCGCTGGCGGCCCGCAAGCCGCGCGAGGAAGTGCGCCTGACCCAGTCAGAGCCGCCGCCCGAGTGCAGCTACACCGAAGACCTGCTGGGCTACCTGCTGGGACGTGCCCACTTCCAGATGGTCAACCGCCTCAAGGGCCTGCTGGATGAACAAAAGCTGGCACAGGAGCAATTTTTCATCCTGTCAGTACTGTGTATCCGCGATCGGATGACGCTGAGCGAGATCAACGAATATATCGCTTACACCGGTTACTCCGTCGATGAAAACGACATGCAGGTGCTGACCGACGGTGGCCATGTTGTCATCGAACAGGACCGGTATCGCATGACCGCCGATGGCCGCGAAGCCTCGCTGCACCAGATCGCCCATGCCAAGGCGATTGAAGAAGAGCTGGTCGAAGCGCTGGGCCAGGGCGACGCCATGGCATTGAAATTGCTGCTCAAGCGCCTGATCGAACGTACCGATCCCGGTCTGCCCGACTTGTGGGCTGTATCCTCTTAATGCTCGTTAGCCAATAAAAACAAGGAGTTGCCATGTCCATTCTGAATAGCTTCAACCTGGAAGGCCAAGTCGCCGTCATTACCGGTGCTGGCCGTGGTTTAGGCCGGGCCATCGCCCTGGCCTACGCGGAAGCCGGTGCCGATGTGGTCTGCTCGGCACGCACCCTGGCCGACGTGGAAGCAGTCGCTGAAGAAGTGCGGGCGCTGGGACGCCGCGCGCTGGCGGTCAGCTGTGACGTCAACGACCAGGCTCAGCGCGAAGCACTGGTTGCAGCAGCCGTGGAAGGCATGGGCAAGATCACGCACCTGGTGAACAACGCCGGTGGCTCCGGCCCCAATGATCCGCTGAAGATGACTCCGGCAGACTTCACCGCCGTCATGGAATTCAACGTCACCTCCGCCTACTCACTGACCCAGCTATGTGTGCCGCACATGCGCACCGCCGGCGGCGGTAACGTGATCAACATCACCTCCGGTGCGGCCCGTTACATCCAGAAACACTTCAGCGCCTACGGCACCGCCAAGGCGGCACTGACCCACATGACCAAGCTGCTGGCGCAGGATTTCGCACCGGATGTTCGCGTGAATGCGATCGCTCCCGGCCCGATCCGTACCGCAGCGCTGGAAAACGCCGCACCGGCCGCCATGCTCGAAACCATGGCCAAGAACACGCCGCTGCAGCGTATCGGTGAACCTGAAGATATCGCGGCTGCCGCACTGTATTTTGCCACCCCGGCGTCCAGCTGGGTGACCGGTAAAGTGATTGAAGTGGATGGCGGTGCCGAAGGCAGCGTCTGGGGCTGAGGAGACTGAGATGACGACACCCCTGATTAATCAGCTGGGCCGCGAACTGCATATTGCGCTCAAGGAAGGCTGCACCCTGTCGCCCCTGATTGAGCGTTACCCTGAGTTGAGCCTGGACGATGCCTACCACATCTCCCTGACCACGCTGAAGCTGCGCGAGCAGGATGGCGAGCGGGTGATCGGCAAGAAGATCGGCGTTACCTCCAAACCGGTGCAAGAGATGCTCAATGTGCATCAGCCTGACTTCGGTTTCCTGACCGACACCATGTTCTACCCGGAAGGCGCTGAAGTCAGCCTGTCTGCAGCGGGCCTGATCCAGCCCCGCGCCGAAGGCGAAATCGCTTTCTGTCTGAAGGAAGATCTGAGCGGCCCCGGTGTTACCGCCGCCGATGTACTGGCCGCGACCGAATGGGTTGCGCCCTGCTTCGAAATTGTCGACTCCCGCATCGACAACTGGCGTATCAGTATCGTCGATACCGTGGCCGACAACGCGTCTTGCGGTGTTTTTGTCATCGGTGACACCCGCACCGACCCGAACAGTCTGGACCTGGCCGCCGTGGCGATGCAGATCGAGAAGAACGGTGAACCGGCCGGTTCCGGCCTGGGCTCGGCGGTGCAGGGTCATCCGGCAGAAGCGGTCGCCTGGCTGGCCAATACACTGGGCGAGTATGGCATCCCCTTCCGCAAGGGCGAGATCATCCTGTCCGGTGCACTGGCTCCGCTGATTCCGGCGGCAGCAGGCGACCGTTTCAGCCTCACCGCCGAAGGTCTGGGCAGCTGTTCGATCAGCTTCGTGGAATAACCGCCGGCTTATCGCCTGCAAGCAGGCTCCTACGGACAACATGATTGTAGGGGCTTGCCCTGCAGGCGATCAGGTAAGACAAGATTTATCGCCTGCAGGCAGGTTCCTACGGACAGCGTCATTGTAGGAGCGTGCCTTGCAAGCGATCGGGCAAGCTATCAAACAAGAATACGTGGAACTGACTATGTCCAAAAAATTGAAAGCGGTCATCATTGGCCCAGGTAACATCGGCACCGATCTGCTGATGAAAATGCAGCGTTCCGAGTGGATCGAGCCGGTGTGGATGGTGGGTATCGACCCCGAGTCCGAGGGTCTCAAGCGCGCCGCCGAGATGGGCATCAAGACCTGCGCCACTGGCGTGGATGGCCTGCTCCCCCACGTGATTGAAGATGACATCCGTGTTGCTTTCGACGCTACCTCAGCCTACGTCCATGCTGAAAACAGCCGCAAGCTGAACGAGCTGGGCGTGATCATGATCGACCTCACCCCTGCGGCCATCGGCCCGTTCTGCGTACCGCCGGTGAACCTGACCGACCACGCCAAGAATCTGGAAATGAACGTCAACATGGTCACCTGCGGTGGCCAGGCCACAATTCCGATGGTTGCAGCGGTGAGCCGTGTGCAGCCGGTAGAGTATGGCGAAATCGTTGCGACCGTTTCCTCGCGTTCTGTGGGCCCGGGCACACGCCAGAACATCGACGAGTTCACCCGCACCACCTCAGGTGCCGTGGAACAGATCGGCGGTGCCAAGCGTGGCAAGGCGATCATCGTCATCAACCCGGCCGAGCCGCCGCTGATGATGCGTGACACCATCCATTGCCTGACCGAGAGCGAGCCGGATCAGGCCGCGATCACCGAGTCCGTGCACGCCATGGTGAAAGAGGTACAGAAATATGTGCCGGGTTACACCCTGGTAAACGGCCCGGTGTTCGATGGCAACAAGGTCTCCTGCTTCATGCAGGTAGAAGGCCTGGGCGACTTCCTGCCCAAGTATGCCGGTAACCTGGATATCATGACCGCTGCCGGTCTGCGCACCGCCGAGATGTTCGCTGAAGAAGCGGCCAACGGCACCATCACACTGCCGGCACGCGGCTAAGCGGGAGATCACACGATGAATTTGAACGGCAAGAAAGTCACCCTGCACGACATGAGCCTGCGCGACGGCATGCACGCCAAGCGCCACCAGATCAGCCTGGACGAGATGGTCAACGTTGCCACGGCGATGGATGACGCGGGTATGCCGCTGATCGAAGTCACCCACGGTGACGGCCTCGGCGGTGCGTCTTTGAACTACGGTTTCCCGGCTCACACGGATGAGGAATACCTCGGCGCTGTCGTGCCGAAGATGAAGAACGCCAAGATCTCCGCCCTGCTGCTGCCGGGCATCGGGACACTTGACCATCTGAAGATGGCCAAAGATCTCGGTGTTTCCACTATCCGCGTCGCCACCCACTGCACCGAAGCGGATGTGTCTGAACAGCACATCGGCATGGCCGCCAAGATGGAATTGGATACCGTTGGCTTCCTGATGATGGCGCACATGGTCAGCCCGGAGAAAATTCTGGAACAGGCCAAATTGATGGTCAGCTACGGTGCCAACTGCATCTATGCCACCGATTCCGCCGGTTACATGCTGCCGGACGAAGTGACTGCCAAGATCGGTCTGCTGCGTGCGGAGCTGCCGTCCAATGTTGAAGTGGGCTTCCATGGCCACCACAACATGGGCATGGCGATTGCCAACTCGCTGGCCGCGATTGACGCCGGGGCATCCCGTATTGACGGCTCCGTTGCCGGTCTGGGTGCCGGTGCCGGTAACACGCCGCTGGAAGTGTTCTGCGCCGTACTCGACCGCATGGGTGTCGACACCGGTATCGATCTGTACAAGATCATGGACGTGGCCGAAGACCTGGTCGTGCCGATGATGGATCAGCCGATCCGCGTCGACCGTGATGCCCTGACGCTGGGTTATGCCGGTGTGTACTCGTCGTTCCTGCTGTTTGCCCAGCGGGCACAGAAGAAATACGGCATCCCCGCCCGTGATATCCTGCTCGAACTGGGCCGTCGCGGCACCGTGGGCGGACAGGAAGACATGATTGAAGATCTGGCGCTGACCATGGCCAAGGAGAAGGGCCTGATCTGACAGGCGATTGAAAACCGGCCTGTCCAGGCCGGTTCTGCACGCTAACAGGTTCCGGCACAACAGTCGGCCCTGTATGCACAAGGAGAGTATCCGTGGTCACCATCGGTTCCACTTCACCCGCATCCGCCTGGCGCCGCCACGGATTGCTGCTCCTGCTCACCCTGCTCTACACCGATACCTTTATCGGCCGTCAGATCATGGCGGTGATGATTGAACCGATCAAGCAGGAGTTCAACGCCAGCGATACCGCCATGGGGCTGGTCTCGGGGCTTGCGTTTGCCGGCGTCTATGCTCTGTTTGGGCTCGGCGCGGGCCGTCTTGCCGACCGCTTGCCACGCACCCGCGTGCTGGCTGTCTGTGCCCTGCTCTGGAGTATCACCACTATTCTGTGCGGTTTCACAACCGGATTTATCATGCTGGTCGCTGCCCGTATGCTGGTAGCCATCGGTGAATCGGCGGTCACCCCCAGTTCCATCTCCATGATTGCCGACCTCTATCCGGTCAACCGCCGCGCCTTTGCCATCAGCTGTTACAGCACCGCTCCCACACTGGCCGCCATTATCGCCATGAGTGCCGGTGCCTGGCTGGTGGATCAGTACGGCTGGCGAGTCGGCTTTATTGTGGTCGGCATACCCGCCTGCCTGATTGCCGTGGTCATGCTGCTGATGCGCGACCCGCAACGCGGTACGTGGGACGACCACAGCAGCGAACCGGCACTGCCGCTGTCTCTGATGGCTACCCTCAAATCCCTGTGGGCGATCAAACCCTATCGCTTTCTGATCCTTGCCGCCGGCCTAAGCACCTTGGGTGCCAATGCCTACGGCATGTGGAACGCTACCTTCCTGGTCCGTTCCCATGGGCTGGATCTGCAGCAGGCCGGTATTCTGGCCGGGTTTGTCGGGGGCGGCTCGGCAGCACTGGGCATGCTGTTCAGCGGCTGGTTCACTGACCGCCTGATCAGCGCTCATCCCCGTTGGCAATTGCTGATTCCGCAGGTCGGGCACGGCATCGGCATTGTGGCCATGGCGACTTATCTGCTCTGGCCCGCCGACAGCACCTTTATGCTGGCAGGTCATACCATACCAACCGCCATGATCTGGTGCGCACTGAATGGCTTTTTTGCCGTCTGGTGGGTCGGCCCCTGCTTCAGCATGATTACCCGGATCGTGTCACCCGACAGCCGCGCCGTAGCCATGGCCTGCCAAACCGTACTGGTAACGTTGCTAGGCGTTGGCATCGGCCCGCTGGCCGTCGGTGCACTGAGCGATCTGATGGCACCATTGCTGGCTGCCGAGTCGCTGCGCTACTCCTTGCTGATCGGCTGTATCAGTACGGCACTGGCCATGGGGATGCTGTTCATGGTGGGATACTGCCAACGACAAGCACGCATGAAACCACAGGCTGCTCTAGTCTGAATGGACGAAGAGTGGCCAAGCGATCACTTCCATAGTCGATTTTGATAACCAATAACAACGAGGATTCATCCATGTCCATTATCGCCGTAACCGGTGCTGCATCAGGTATTGGTGCCGCTGTTTGCCAGCATCTTGAAGCCGCCGGCCACACACTGATTCGTGTTGACCTGCGCAATGCCGACGTCAACGCCGACCTGTCCTCGGCCGAAGGCCGTCAGGCTGCCGTTGCACAGACCCTGAGCGCCTGCAACAACCGGCTGGATGCCGTGGTCGCCTGTGCCGGCGTCGGTGTGACCGCACCCTCGGTGGGCCTGATTGTCGGCGTGAACTACTTTGGTGTCAGCGAATACCTCGACGGACTGGAAGACGCACTGGCCGCCAGTGGCAACGGCAAGGCCGTGATCATCGGTTCCGTGGCTGGCAGCCACATGGTGGCGACGCCGCACCCGATGGCCGCTGCCATGCTGGAAGGCGACGAAGCCAAGGCCTGCCAGCTGGCCGAAGAGAGCGAAAACCCCTCTGCCGCCTACGCCGCCTCCAAGTACGCCGTCACCGTATATGCTCGCAGCAAGTCCGTCGAATGGGGCAAGCGCGGCATGCGCTTGAACACCATCGCACCGGGTGCGGTTGAAACGCCACTGCACAAGGCCTCTCTGGATGACGCACGCTTTGGCGAAGCGGTGAAGAATTTTGTTGCCCCCATGGGCCGCGCCGGGGTGCCGGACGAAATCGCCGATGGCGTCGACTTCCTTCTGTCCGAAAAGTCCGCCTTCGTTAATGGTTCAGTGCTGTTCATTGATGGCGGCATGGATGCGATGGTTCGTACTCGCCAATTCTGAGTTTGAGGAGAAGGTCATGCCCTGTACCAAGACACTCACTGCACTGAGCCTTTCGACACTGTTAACGGTGTCATTTGCACCCGCGCTACAGGCGGCTGCCCAGTGTGGTGCCGAAGACAGCCAAACGCTCTCCGCAGCGGACTCTGCACCCGAAGTAATGGGTTGGATGCAGGGCAGCCCTCCGGCCGTCGACAAGCGTGTACGTTTGGCCGACGGTTCCTTTTTCAGTTTCCCGGCACTGCGCTACAGCGTAGGCCACATGAACGAATTCCTGCCGACCACACTGGTCAGTCGACGCAATACCGCGCCGTCTGAACTGCCCTACGCACAGAGCGATGCGCTGACCACCAGCATTGATGCACTGACCTTTACCCCCTGGGGCCAGGACAAGCAAACCTCTTGGGCCGACGCGCTGGACAAGACCTATACCGACGGCATTCTGATCATGCACAAAGGCAAGGTGATCTATGAACGCTACCGCGGTGGCTTCAAGGATTACGAGCGCCACGCCCTGATGTCGGTGACCAAATCGCTCACCGGCACACTGGCACTGGACCTGATTCATCAGGGCCTGATCGACGAGAATCTGCCGATCAGCCACTACATTCCGGAACTGAAAGACTCCGGTTTTGGTGATGCCAGCGTCAAAAACGTACTGAATATGACCGCCGGTATCGATTTCGATGAAGACTATGCCGACCCGAAATCGGAAATTTGGGTATTCTCGGCCGCCGGTAACCCGCTGCCCAAACCCAAGGGCTATCAAGGCCCGACCGGTTACTATGAATACCTGCCACTGGTGCAGAAAGCCGGTGAACATGGCCAGGCCTTCGCTTACAAAACCGCAAACACCGAAGTCATCGGCTGGCTGGTCGCCCGAGTGACCGGCATGTCGGTCGCCGACTATCTGGAAGAGCGCGTATGGAGCAAAATAGGCATGGAACGCGCCGCCCTGTTCCAGGTCGACGAACTGGGTACGCCCTTTGCCGGAGGCGGCCTCAACGCCAGCCTGCGTGATCTGGCTCGTTTTGGCGAACTCATGCGCAACAACGGCCGTATCGGTGATCAACAGATCCTGCACCCCAAGGTTGTGGCTGACATCCGTGCCGGTGCCGAACACCCGGTATTTACCCAACCGGAATATCCGGGGCAAGCCGACTGGTCGTTCCGCGGCATGTGGTGGGTAACCGGTAACACCCAGTCCCCGTTCATGGCACGCGGCGTACACGGGCAAAACATTTATATAAACCCGGAAAAAGAAGTCGTGATCGTGCGCTTTGCCTCACACCCGAAGGCAGCCAACCGGGCAACCGACTGCATCACACTGCCGGCCTATGAGCGTTTGTCCGACTATCTGTCGTCACAGAACGCTCACTGAGTCATCGCGGCTACCTGGGGTAGCCGCACCTCCCCTACCCAATCTCCCCATTAAGTTGCCAATCAGAAACATTTTTCTTTCAAACGGGTGATTAACTGCACGTTTTTCGCTATAAATAGGTACGTAAGTACCTTGAAATAACGAGCGGTACACATGAGCCCCAGCATCCCGACCTCTGCCCCCGCAGACATAACCGGACGCCTCGATTTCCGGTCCTTATTGCGTGGGCAAGACCCGATACTGCGCAAGCTCATCCTGCTGCTCTGGGTCACCAGTATTGCCATGTCGACCCTCCTTGGCGTCGCGGCTGTCGAGCTGAACTGGAGCGGCATCCCGGTCACATTCGGCGACTATACCGTTCACCTGACGTTCTATCCTCCCCTCATTCTGGCCATGTTCTGGCTGTTCTGGTTCGGTTTCTGGTGGGCGGCCATCCCTACCTGGGCCAGTACCTTCATACTTTCGCTCCACTATGGCATGGCTCCCGAATGGGCGTTGCTGTTTGCCTGCTCAGACCCGCTGGGACTGGCCTTGCTGGCCATGGTATATCGCGCACTGCCCGCCGCACTGCAGATCCGCAAACCCGGCAATATTGCCCTGTTCATTCTGTTCAGTTTTGCCGCCGCCGTCCTGAGTTCGGTGGGTGCGTTTATCTGGAGCCATGCCACCCATTCGCAAATCACCGGCCTCTATGCAGTCTGGCAAGGTTGGTGGCTGGGGTTTCTGGTGCAGAATGTATTGATTGTGTTGCCGATATTGTTATTTGCCGACCCAACCATCCGGCGCTGGCAAAAAAACACTCACCTGTGGCCATCTCGCCCGCTCAACGAGCGCGGGCTGCGCCAGACACTGGTGATCGCGCTACTGCTGGTGTCGACCGTTGTGCTGTTTACCTGGCTGAGTGCCAGCCTGACCAAAAATGCCATCATGACGGCAGCATACAGCCATGATGTCTATCTCTGGCAACCCATCGCCCGGATGGTGCGTGACTCGCTCAATGCGCTAATGACGGTCCTGGTGATATTGATGATTGCCATGACCCTGTTCGGTATCTATCTGTTCCGCTACTGGTCGGCACGGTTGACCCATTCACACCAGATGCTCATCCGCAGCAATCACCGCCTGAGTGCCGAAATAAAGGAACGCGAGAATATCCAGATCGAGCTGCAACACCGCTATCAAATGCTCAATTTGATGGCGCAGCTGGATGCTCGTCTGCACGCGGCTGCCAATGCTCAAGAGATCATTACTGCGCTATCGGAATACCTGCCGCGCCAGCTGCCGCAAATGGAGGGTGTTCTCTGCCGCGTCAATGCGGACCGCAAACTGGAAATACTGGTCCACTGGGGACGCTTCCCACTGATCGGAGTGCAACATGCGGCTACGCTGACCGTGCCGGAGCATGCCAACACCTGGGATCAGGTCAGGACCTACGACCCTGAAGGCCACCACGGCGTCCACCGAGCCCTGCCGTTGAAGTCGGGCCAGCACCTGCTCGGGGTCATCCTGCTTGGGCCGGCACCCGAGGGCGATACCGCCGTCAGTGCCGTGCTGCAGATTCTGACAGAACACCTGGCGCTGGCACTGACCAATCTGCGCTTGCGCGAGCAACTGATGGAAGAGGCAACCCGTGACCCGCTGACCGGTCTGTATAACCGGCGCTACCTGCATAGTCGACTGGACCAGGAGCTGTCCCGTTGCCAACGCCACGAGCGTCCACTCAGCCTGATGATGATCGATATCGACCATTTCAAACAACTCAACGACTCGCTGGGGCATGAGGCTGGCGACCAGGCCTTGCGCAGCATTACCCGCTTTATCGGAGAGCAGATCCGTGAAAGCGACATCGCCTGCCGCTTCGGCGGCGAAGAGATTATTCTGGTGCTGCCCGAGGCCAGCCAGATCCATTCAGAAGAGCGTGCACGGCGCCTGTTGGAAGGCATTGCTCTGTTGCGCTTGACCAGCCGTGACGGCCAACCGATGCCACGCCTGACCGTATCCATTGGATTGGCGGTTTACCCTGAACATGCGGACTCCGGCGAAGGCCTGATCCACGCAGCCGACCAGGCGATGTACCGCGCCAAGGCCAATGGCCGTAATCAGGTGTGTATTGCCACCGGTTAAGCGAATACTTGTATTCTGCGGCACCCACTCCTAACGTAAGGGAAAGCACGCGAATAGAGCGCCGCCCATGCCCACCGCCGATTATCTGCCCCGCCACTCACTGTCGCACCTGTTCGATCTGCTGCAGCAACACGGCTACAGGCTGGTCGGCCCCCAGGTGATTGACGGTGCCATTCTTTATCGGCCACTGACCGCCGTCGACCAGCTACCCAGCGGGACCGAACAGGTGCAGCAGCCCGGTCAGTATCGCCTGATCCAGACCGACAGCTCGCGCCGGTTCAGCTGGGCCAACGGCCCCCAGGCACTGAAACCGCTGACTTTTACCCCGCGTGAAACCCTGTGGCGCTCACAACTCCATGAGGATGGCAGCCTCAGTTTCCATGAAACGCCCGAACCGGCAACCCCCACCGCCGTGATCGGCGTCCGTGGCTGTGATCTGGCCGCACTCGCGTTGCAAGACCAGCATTTTGCGGATGACCCTTACTATCGTCAGCAGCGCGACGCCCTGCTGCTGATCGCTGTGGACTGTTCCCACCCGGCCGACACCTGCTTCTGCGCCAGTACCGGTGACGGTCCCGATGCGAAAGCAGGACATGACCTGGCCCTGACCGAACTGGACGATGGTTTTCTGATCCGGGCCGGCAGTGAACGGGGGAAAAATCTGATGACAGCCTTGCCATTGACAGCGGCATCCCACGCCAGCCACCAGCAGGCCGAGACGCAATATCGCCGCGCCAGCCAGCAACAACGTCAATTGCCAACATTCGACCCTGCGCAGCTGATCCATTTGGGAGGGCACCCCGCCTGGGACGCTGTTGCCGACGCCTGTCTCAGTTGTGGTAACTGTACGTCCGTCTGTCCCAGTTGCTTCTGTTTCAGTGAAAGTGAAGTACCGGAATTGGACGGCACGGCTTCCAGCCATCAGCGCCAATGGGATTCCTGCTTCAGCGAAGGCCACAGCTATATCCACGGCCACCGCTTTCGTCCCGACACCAAGGGGCGCTATCGCCAGTGGCTGACCCACAAGTTCGGCAGTTGGGTCGAGCAGTACGGTCGCAGCGGCTGTACCGGCTGTGGCCGCTGCATCAGCTGGTGTCCGGTGGGCATTGATCCGTTGCAAGTACTGGCACAGCTGGGTGATGAACCTCCAACATCCAACTGACGACCACGAACCAGCCGTCAGGTTCCAGACCATTTGGTCTCCCCATGATCCGAGTCATCCCTACTGCAAATCGACTGGACAACCGTTTACAACCGATTCCGGAAGAGTAGTCTGGCATCAAGGATCAATCGGCCATCACCGATACGTTTCCTGAAACAAAACCCTCATGAAAGCAAGGACTTAAACATGGCGACTGAAGCGTTTTTCGTACCCAATGTTTCCCTGATGGGCGCAGGCTGCCTGAGCACTTTGGCCGAACGTGTCGGCATGCTGGGCGGCAAAAAACCGCTGCTGGTAGCCGATGGCGGCATGACCCAGCTGGGTTACACCGCCCGCGTCGTCAGCATGCTGGAAGAAGCCGATATTGCCTGTGCCGTATATGACGGCACTGTGCCCAACCCCACCGACCACAACGTCGATGAAGGCACAGCAGTGTACCGCAACGCAAACTGCGACATGCTGATCTCCCTCGGGGGCGGTAGCGCACACGACTGCTGCAAGGGCATCGGCATTCTGGCCACCAACGGCGGTCAGATTCAGGATTACGAAGGGCTGGACCAGCTGACTCAGCCGCTGCCGCCCTACATCGCCATCAATACCACCGCCGGTACCGCCAGCGAGATGACCCGTTTCACCATCATCACCAACAGCTCCAACCATGTGAAGATGGCGATCGTGGATTGGCGTGTCACCCCGGATGTGGCCATCAACGACCCGGAACTGATGGTCGACATGCCGCCGTCACTGACCGCCGCCACCGGTATGGATGCACTGACCCACGCCGTGGAAGCCTACGTATCGACCGCCGCCACTCCGATCACCGATGCCTGTGCGCTGCAGGCGATCCGTCTGATCGGCCAGTATCTGCGCAAGGCCGTGGCCCGTGGCGACGATATGGAAGCCCGTGACAAGATGGCCTATGCGGAGTATCTGGCGGGCATGGCGTTCAACAACGCCAGTCTGGGCCATGTGCATGCCATGTCGCACCAGCTGGGCGGCTTCTACAACCTGCCCCATGGCGTCTGCAATGCACTGCTGTTGCCGCACGTAAGCCGCGTCAACCTGATGGCTCGTACCGAGCGTTTTGCCGACATCGCCGATGCACTGGGTGAAGTCACCACCGGCCTGTCCGAACGCGATGCCGCCTATATGGCGATCGATGCCATTGAGGAGCTGTCGATGGATGTGGGCATTCCGCAGACCCTGAGCGAGCTGGGTGTGAAAGCGGAAGACATTCCGACCATGGTCGGCAACGCCCAGAAGGATGTCTGTGCGCTGACCAACCCGCGTAAACTGACTGACGATGAAGTCGCCGCGATTTATCACGCCGCTCTCTGATTCGCACATTAACCGAACGCGGGCACAGCGCCTGCGTTCGGTCATTTCCCGCCGTATTATCCCCGCTCCAGCTTGTCCCCCGCGCCATCCGCATCTAACGTATAAGGTACACACTGCTGCGGAGCAGCCCCATGTTCGACTCGCCCGTTTCTGCCAGCAAAGCCTTGTCACTCGGCCAACGCCGATGACTCATCCGGCGCTGCCCACCGAAGCCCTGATCCTGAATCGCATTCAGGAGACCGAGGATATTTTCACCCTGCAGTTGCGTCTGACCGACCCGGCGCAGCAGTGGCGTCTGGGCATTCAGCCCGGCCAGTTCAATATGCTTTACCGCTTCGGCGTCGGCGAAATTCCGATCTCGTTCATGGCAATTGCCCAAGATGAACAGGGCCAATCAGTGCTGGCACATACTATTCGCGCGCTGGGCCGGGTCAGTCAGGCGCTGGCAGCACTGCTGCCGGGAGACCGGATCGGCCTGCGCGGTCCCTTCGGCAATGGCTGGCCCTTGCAGCAGGCCGAGGGCATGGACCTGTGTGTGGTCACCGGTGGGCTAGGCTGTGCACCGGCGGTGTCGATCATCGAACATGCTTTTGCCAACCGGGCGCTGTATGGCCACATTCATATTATTCAGGGGGTCAAGCACTCGGCCGACCTGCTCTGGCGCAGCCGTTACGAATTCTGGGCACAACAGCCGGAAACGACTGTGTTGATGGCGGCAGATGTCGCCGCACCCGGCTGGCCCTGGTACAGCGGCCGCGTCACCGAGCTGATCAAGCGCTTGCCGCTCAATCCCGAACACACCCTGGTGTGCTGCTGCGGCCCCGAACCGATGATGCAGGCCAGTGCCGAGCAGCTGATCCGCCAACACGTACCGGCCGACGCGATCTGGCTAAGTATGGAGCGCAACATGCAGTGTGCCAGCGGCCATTGCGGCCATTGCCAGTTCGGTGCCGACTTCATCTGCCGCGACGGCCCGGTGATGCCCTATCCGCGCTTGCGTGATCGCCTGGGCCTGGAGGGCGTTTAATGAAGAGCCTGATGACCAAACCCCGCATCGCCGTACACAAGTTCAGCTCCTGTGATGGTTGTCAGCTCGCCTTTCTCAATCTGGGTGAAGCGTTGCTGCAACTGAACGCACAGGTCGATATTCTGCATTTTCTTGAAGCGGGCATGAGCGATGCCGAGGCCGACGTGGACATCGCCTTTGTCGAAGGCAGCCTGTCGACCCCGGACGAACTGGACCGCATTCGGCAGGTACGCGCCCACAGCCGCTATCTGGTCACCATCGGTGCCTGCGCCACCAGCGGTGGGCTGCAGGCGCTACGCAATCTGGACGGCAATCACGATGATTGGCGTGACGCCATCTATGCCCGCCCCGAATTCATCCACACGCTGAAGCACGTCAAACCGGTCGCTGCCGAGGTCAAAGTGGACCTGGAACTTTGGGGCTGTCCGGTCAGCAGCGCTCAAGTGCTGGCCGCGGTGCGTGCGCTGCTGTTTGGCGTAGCCCCGGTGGATGATCGTGACCGCGTCTGCCTGGAGTGCAAGCGCCAACAGGCAGTCTGCGTTATGGTCACTCAGGGTGTGCCCTGTATGGGGCCTGTCACGCGCACCGGTTGCGGTGCCCTGTGTCCACGCTTTGGCCGCGACTGCTATGGTTGCTACGGCCCCAGCGAAACCGCCCAGACTGACACCCTGGCCCGCCGCTTTGCCGGTCTAGGCCTGCTGCCCGACGCCATCGCCCGCCGTTTTCTGCTGATCAATTCCCAGGCACCCGCATTCTTGCAAACCGGCCGCGTCTTTCACCGCTCGCCAGCACGCGCTCAACCGCCAGGAGATCAGGATGACTAGCCGCCGTATTCGTATTGATGTTCCGGCGCTGACCCGCGTCGAAGGTGAAGGCTCACTGCGGCTAGAGGTCAGGGATGGCAAGCTGGTCGAACTGGGACTGTCGATCTTCGAGCCACCACGCTACTTTGAGAAATTTCTGGAAGGTCGCGAGGCCAGGGAAGTCGTCGATATCGTCGCCCGTATCTGCGGTATCTGCCCGGTCGCGTACCAAATCAGCGCGCTCAATGCACTGGAATCACTCGCCAACGAATCTGCGCCAGACTGGGCGTTAACGATGCGACGGGTATTCTATTGCGGCGAATGGCTGCAGAGCCATGCCCTGCATATTCACCTGCTGGCACTGCCGGACTTTCTCGGCTTCGACAACGCCATTGCCATGGCCGGGCAGCACCCTGATGAAGTGAAGCGCGGCCTCAAACTGCAAGGGCTTGGCAACGCGCTCATCCGCCTGTTCGGTGGGCGCTCGGTACACCCGGTCGGAGCGCGGCTCGGCGGTTTTCATCATGCGCCTGCAGCGGATGACGTGTCCGCCCTTACACATAAACTGAAAGCGGCCCAAGCGGATGCCGCTGACCTTACCCGCTTCTGCGCCAGCCTGCCGTTGCCGAATGACCCTCAAGACTTTATCGGCGTAGCCCTGCACCACCCCGACCGCTACGCCATGGAATGTGGCAACATCCGCACCAGCACCGGTTTGATGCTGAGTGCTGCCCAGTTCGAACAGCACTTCCATGAGACCCAAAAGTCCGATTCGACTGCACTTTGGTCCGACTTTGACGGCCAACCCTACCTGACCGGACCGCTGGCACGACTGAACCTCAACCACGCTCAACTGCCCGATTTTTTGCACACCCGGCTGGGCGAAATAGGCCTGGCACTGCCGTCCAGCAACATGTTCCACAGCCTGATTGCCCGCGCAGTGGAGATCGAACTGGCTCTGCATGAAGCCATTACCCTGCTTGAGGGCTACACCTGCCCGGCTGCGCCCTATGCTCCGCTATCTTTGCAGGCAGGCACCGGCTACGGCATGAGTGAAGCACCACGCGGGCTGCTTTGGCACCGTTATGAGATCGGTGAGGATCAGCTGATCAAGGCCGCCCGCATCGTCCCGCCCACCAGCCAGAACCAGGCGCGAATAGAAGCAGACCTGCACCGTTCACTCACAGCCTTCGGACTGGATCATGACGAAGACGCATTAAGACTTCGAGCCGAACAGGTGATCCGAAACTATGATCCCTGCATCTCCTGCGCCACCCACTTTCTGACCCTGAAGAGAGTTGAACGGTGAATGCCCACCGTGCCGGGCGTCATCTGATTATCGGGATAGGCTCACCCTTCGGCGATGATCAGGCGGGGTGGCGGGTCATCGAACATCTGCAGCGGATGGATCTGCCGCCCGAGGTACAGCTGCTGAGCCTGGACCGACCGGGACCGGCGCTGATTGAGCAGATGCAGGGATACAGCTCGGTTATCCTGATCGATGCTGTACGCACCGACCAATACCCGCCCGGTGCCTGCCTGGAATTGACGCCTGAGCAGCTGTCCGGTCTGGATTCGCTCTCCACCCATGGATTCGGCCTGGCGGTAGTACTCAGGCTGGCCTCGACATTAGCGCAATTGCCGACACGGCTGCGCCTGTTCGGACTGTGTATGCCAACCGTCCCCACACCCCATGCAGCCTTGAGCCCTGAAATGCGGGCAGGTGTGCTGCAACTGACGCAGCAATTATCTGCAACGCTGAACACCTGATACTGCGCTTTCACCACCGATGACAAAATAATATGTCCGGCAAAATATTTACCGCCAGCGGCTGCATTGCGACCGAATAGTATGTAACCTTCGTTACACTTAATAATTCCGGATGGTTGGCTTCAACTGTATTGCCAACCACGTCATAAGGAGTGTTCATGGTCACCCAACGACGCCACCTTGACCTGCTGGCCGTCAGCCTCTTGCTGATGTTGTGTCTGGGCTGGGGCTTTCAGCAGATTGCCATCAAAATGGCGGCGGACGATATCGCGCCGACGTTACAGATCGGCCTGCGTTCGGCTTTTGCCGCCGTGGTACTGCTATTGCTGATGCTGCGCAGCGAAGGTCTAAAGCTGTTCAGCGATGGCACCCTGAAGGCCGGGTTACTGGCCGGTGCCATGTTCGGTACCGAATTTCTGTTCGTCGGTGAAGGACTGGTGCGCACCAGTGCTTCTCACGTTGTCGTGTTCCTTTATACCTCACCGATTTTCACCGCGCTGGGAATGCATTTCATCCACCCTGACGAGCGCCTGAGCAGGTTGCAATGGAGCGGGATAGCCTTGGCTTTTGTCGGCATCTGCATCGCATTCATGGGCGGTGGCGAAGCCGCCGGTACCAGCTTGCTGGGCGATGCGTTCGCATTGGCCGCCGGTGCGGTATGGGGCTTTACCACCGTGGTCATCCGAGGTTCGGCCCTGTCGGAGGCACCTGCCATCAAGACCCTGTTCTACCAGATGGCCATCACGGCAATATTGTTGATCAGTGCAGCATTTCTGATGGGCAACGGGACCATGAACTGGACCCCGGAAACGACGACCAACCTGGCCCTGCAGGCGGTGTTGATCGCACTGGCCAGCTACCTGACCTGGTTCTGGCTGCTGAAACGCTATCTGGCCTCGCGCATGGCAACCTTCGTCTTCATCACACCGCTATTGGGCGTTGTATTCGGTGTGATGATTCTGGATGAAGTACTCAGCACCAGCTTTGTCAGCGGAGGACTCATGGTGCTGACCGGTATTTTCCTGGTCAGTGCCAAAGACCTGATCAACCAACGCAAGGCACGCCGGCTGCGCGAAGCAATCGGAGACTGATCGGGCTCCTGCGTACTCGGCATTCCGGTTATACACACTCGATAGTGGGCAAAGCCGGAATCAGGTGGACTTACAACGCTCCACGCAATCTCTCCCCCGCCAACTGCGCCGCAGAATGGAGTTCATTGCTGCCGTGTTCGATCAGCTCGTGCAGCTGTTGCTTCATACGGCGTGACCAGAATTTTTGCACATGCCCCTCAATCAACGCGGCAACGCTGGCCTCGTCTCCTGCGCTGGCGTTGTTGATGGCGATATGGTTGAGCATTTTGATCAAAGACGTCTTTTCATGCGACATGACTGTCGTCCCCGTTATCTGTGGTTGTGTAGATTACATGGCGACCCTGTCGGGCAAAACCGATCAGGTGGATACCGGCACGGCTGGCCTGCTCGATCGCCAATGCCGTAGGTGCCGAGACAGCGACCAGTGCGCCTATATTAGCGGCGGCACATTTATGCACCATTTCAAAGCTGGCGCGACTGGTGATCAGGACGAAACGTCCCGCATAATCCGTTGAATCCTGAATGCAACAGGAGGCCATCGCTCCGATCAGTTTGTCCAATGCATTGTGTCGCCCCACGTCCTCGCGCAGCAGCCGAACCCTGCCACTCTCGTCACAAAGCGCAGCACCGTGTACGGCCCCCGTACTACGTTGTAGCTGTTGATGCTTGCGCAGCTGCGTCAGAGCGTTTTCAATCGCGTCGGCACTCGGCAAAGGAGCCGGCCTAACCAGCCTGGGCGTGCCAATTGCCTGTTCCAGAGATTCAGCACCACAAAGCCCACACCCCGTGCGTCCCGCCAGATTACGACGACGGTGCTTGAGTTTTTCAAAGCACTCGGTTGCCAGTTCAAGCTGCAATTCGATACCCAGTGGATGCTGAACAACTTCGGTGCCATACAATTGTTCCGGCCGTTCAATGATGCCCTCACTGAGACTGAAACCACGCCCGAAGTCCTCGAGGTTGTCGGGAGTGGCCATCATGACCACATGGGATAACCCGTTATAGGCCAGTGCGACGGCTACCTCATCCGCCACCTGGTCTTCGGCACACTCCAGGGCGGCACCCTTACGGCGCAACACCTGGACGTGTTGTTCGCCCTTGAGTACCGCCATCAGGATTGCTCCGAGCGGGCCTCGCGGAGAAAACTCTGCTGGCGATGATGGTTGTCATGGAAGTTCTTCTGCCACTCGGAAGGCTGGCTTACCTTCTCAACCTGTACCGCTGTTACCTTGTACTCGGG
Source organism: Marinobacterium halophilum (assembly GCF_003014615.1). GTDB lineage: Bacteria > Pseudomonadota > Gammaproteobacteria > Pseudomonadales > Balneatricaceae > Marinobacterium > Marinobacterium halophilum. The sequence goes on from NZ_PYGI01000020.1 coordinate 44,874, forward strand.
GCAGTTAGTGGCCCAGTCCGAATTGTCGGTGGTGATCACATTGGCACCGCTGTGTGGGTGGTGAAAGGTGGTATACACCACGCCCGGCTGCATGCGTTCACTGATGCGTGCACGCAATACCGTGTGCCCGGCGCGACTGCTGATCCCGAGCCAGTCCCCTTCGTTGATGCCCCGTTCCTCGGCATCATGCGGATGCACTTCCAGCATATCTTCGCTGTGCCAGACCTGGTTCTCGGTACGGCGAGTCTGGGCACCCACATTGTACTGACTCAGAATACGCCCGGTGGTCAACAGTAGTGGAAAGCGACGACTGGCCCGTTCAGTAGTCGGTATGAATTCAGTAATGGCGAACTGCGCTTTGCCAATCGGAAAACTGTCCACGTGCATGATCGGCGAGCCTGTCGGGTACGTGTCGTTGCAGGGCCATTGCAGGCTGCCGTGCTGCTCCAGCTTGTCGTAGTTCACGCCCGCAAAACTAGGCGTCAGGCTGGCAATCTCGTCCATGATTTCGGACGGATGGCTGTAGTTCATCGGGTAGCCCAGTGCATTGGCCAAATCCTGAGTCACCTCCCAATCCTCTTTGCCCGCCAGCGGCGGCATCACCTTACGTACGCGGTTAATGCGGCGCTCTGCATTGGTAAAGGTGCCGTTCTTCTCCAGAAAGGTGGAGCCGGGCAACAGCACATGGGCAAACTTTGCGGTTTCGTTGAGGAAAATATCCTGCACAATCAGGCAATCCAGAGCGCGCAGCGCCTGTTCCACATGCTGGGTATTGGGGTCTGATTGGGCGATATCCTCGCCTTGCACATACATCGCCCTGAAAGCACCGGCGATGGCGGCATCGAACATGTTGGGAATGCGCAGGCCCGGTTCAGGATCGATCGCTACGCCCCAGGCGGCCTCAAACTGTCCACGAGCCACAGGGTCGGACACGTGCTGATAGCCTGGCAGTTCATGCGGGAAGGACCCCATATCACAGGAGCCCTGCACGTTGTTCTGTCCGCGCAGGGGATTGACGCCTACACCTTCACGGCCGATGTTGCCGGTCGCCAGCGCCAGGTTGGCGATCCCCATTACGGTGGTAGACCCCTGGCTGTGCTCGGTTACCCCCAGACCGTAATAAATCGCCGCGTTGGGGGCCTTGGCAAAGGCTCGGGCTGCTGCACGTACCTTATCGGCTGACACCCCAGTGATTGCTTCCACGTTTTCCGGTGCATGACGCTCATCAGCAATAAAATCGCGCCATTGGCTGTAGCCCTTGGTGTCACAACGACTGGCAATAAAGTCGCTGTCTTCAAGCCCTTCGTTGATCACCACGTGCGCCAGTGCGTTGACCATGGCCACGTTGGAGCCCGGACGCAGCGGCAGATGCATGGCATCATTCAGGTGCGGCGTATCCAGCAGATCAATATGACGCGGGTCGGCCACTATCAAACTGGCTCCCTCGCGCAGACGACGGCGCAGCAACGAACCAAACACCGGGTGCGCATCGGTGGGGTTGGCACCAATCACCAGCACGCAGTCAGCCTTCAATACTGAATCAAAGGTTTGGGTACCGGCAGACTCGCCCAGTGTCTGCTTCAGGCCATAGCCGGTAGGGCTGTGGCAGACTCGGGCACAGGTATCGGTGTTGTTGTTGCCAAAGGCCGTGCGGATCAGTTTCTGGACCAGGTACGCCTCTTCGTTGGTACAACGTGAGGAGGTAATCCCGCCCACACTTTCACGGCCATGCTCGGCCTGAATCTCTTTCAGACGACGGGCAGCAAAACCGATCGCTTCTTCCCAGCTCACTTCACGCCAGGGCTGGTCGATGCTATCGCGAATCATCGGCGCACGGATGCGGTCCTTGTGCGTGGCGTAGCCAAAGGCGAAACGGCCTTTGACACAGGCATGACCATGGTTCGCTTCGCCGCCCTTGTAAGGCAGCATACGCACCAGCTTGTCGCCTTTCATTTCCGCCTTGAATGAGCAACCCACGCCACAGTAGGCACAGGTCGTCACCACTGAGTGTTCCGGCTGACCCATTTCGATAACGGAGTTTTCCGTCAGAGTTGCCGTCGGGCAAGCCTGCACACAGGCACCACAGGAGACACATTCGGAATCGAGGAAGCTTTCATCCTGACCGGCAGCGACACGGGAATCGAAACCGCGACCATCGATTGTCAGCGCAAACGTACCCTGAACTTCAGAACAGGCGCGCACGCAACGGGAGCAGACGATGCACTTGCTGGGGTCATAGGTGAAATAGGGGTTGGAGGTATCCTTCTCCGCCTGCAGATGGTTCTCGCCATCAAAGCCATAACGAACTTCGCGTAGTCCTACTACGCCAGCCATATCCTGCAGTTCACAGTTACCATTGGTCGGGCAGGTCAGGCAGTCCAGTGGATGGTCGGAGATATACAGCTCCATGATATTACGACGCAGCTTGGCCAGTTTGTCGTTCTGGGTCCATACCCTCATCCCCTCTTCCACGGGAGTGGTGCAGGAGGCTGGCATGCCGCGACGGCCATCGATCTGCACGGCACACAGACGGCAGGAGCCAAAGGCGTCCAGATTGTCACTGGCACAGAGCTTGGGAATATTGATGTCGGCCAGTGCCGCCGCACGCATGACGGAAGTGCCTTCGGGCACGCGGCTCTCGACGCCATCGATTTCCAGCGTAATCTGCTTCTCACTTAGCGAGGCCGGGGTACCGTAGTCACGGTTGTAATCCAGCTTGGGATCAAAATGCTGCAACATGTCAGACCTCCTCCAGCACGCGGTTCGGGGTGGAAACGAAATCCTCGCCAAAGTGCTTTATCGCACTTTGTACCGGGAAGGGCGTCATGCCGCCCATGGCGCAGAGCGAGCCATCCACCAGGGTTTCGCAAAGATCGGCCAGCAGTTCCAGATTGGCCTCTCTGTTCTCGCCCGCACGAATACGGTCGATCACCTCAACCCCGCGCGTGGAACCTATTCGGCATGGCGTACACTTGCCGCAGGATTCGGCGACACAGAACTCCATGGAGAAACGGGCCTGTTCACTCATGTCGACGCTGTCATCGAACATCACTACGCCGCCATGGCCCAGTACGGCACCTTCGCCAGCAAAGGCTTCATAATCCAGTGCGGTATCCCACTGGCTTTCCGGCAGATAAGCGCCCAGTGGGCCGCCCACCTGCACCGCGCGCAGCGGACGGCCATTGCGTGTGCCACCACCGAAATCGAACATCAGTTCACGCAGGCTGGGGCCAAAGGCTAGCTCCACCAGACCTCCCCGTTTCACATTACCCGAGAGCTGGAACGGCAGTGTGCCCCGTGAACGGCCCATGCCGCAGTCGGCATAGGCCTGAGCCCCCTGATCCAGAATAAAGGGCACTGCCGCCAGCGACAGCACGTTGTTGACCACCGTCGGCTTGCCGAACAGGCCCACAATCGCAGGCAGCGGCGGCTTGGCGCGGACCAGGCCACGTTTGCCTTCAAGGCTTTCCAGCAGCGATGTTTCCTCACCGCAAATGTATGCACCCGCGCCCATACGAACTTCCAGATCAAAACGGCACCCGCTACCCTGAATGTTGTCACCCAGCAGGTTATTGGCATAAGCAGTGGCAATGGCGCTGTTCAGCGTCTCAAACGCCAAGGGGTATTCAGAGCGCAGATAAATGTAGCCCTGGGTCGCGCCCACGGCGAGACCGGAGATGGTCATGCCTTCGATCAGCATGAAGGGATCACACTCCATCACCAGACGGTCAGCAAAGGTGCCGGAGTCACCCTCGTCGGCGTTACACACGATATATTTTTGTTCGGCGCAAGCATCGAGTACCGTCTGCCACTTGATACCGGTCGGAAAGGCTGCCCCGCCCCGCCCGCGCAGGCCCGACGCCTTGACCGCATCGACAATCGCCTGGGCATCTAGAGCCAAGGCATTGGACAAGCCCTGATAACCTGAATGTGCCCGATAATCAGCCAGCGACAATGGATCAATCACACCGGCCCGGGCAAAGGTCAGCCGTTGCTGCCGTTTCAGATAGGGAATTTCTTCGACCGCCCCCAGCGCCAGCGGATGATCCTGACCACCACGCCAGAACTCGACATCGAACAGGGCATCAAGATCCTTCTCTTTCACCGGACCGAAACCCATGCGCCCCTGAGGAGTATCCACCTCCACCAGCGGCTCTAACCAATACAGGCCACGACTTCCGTTACGCACGATTTCAAGCCCAACGCCACGTTCAACGGCCAGTGCGGTCATTTTCCGTGCCAGCCGATCAGCACCCAGTGCTTTTGCCGTGGTATCGGAAGGAATGTAAATTCGCGTGTTCATCACTTCACCTCCAGTCGTTCGGTTTTGAGGTCATCCATCAGCACATCGAACGCATCGGGCGTTACGAAGGCGTGGATATCATCACCGACACGCACAGAGGGGCCGCAGGCACAGTTGCCAAGGCAATATACGGGTTCCAGCGTTACTGTTCGATCTTCACTGGTGCCATGGTAATCAATGCCAAGTGTCTGTTTGGCATGAGCTTCCAGCGCACGTGCACCTTGTGCCTGACAGGCCTCGGCACGGCACATTTCTACCACATGACGGCCCGGTTGCTGGTTACGAAAATGATGGTAGAAGCTGATCACGCCGTGTACTTCGGCACGCGTGGTTTTGAGTGCCGGCGCAATCAGCGCCACCGCTTCGGCAGGAATATGGCCGAAGCGGTCCTGCAACGCATGCAGAATCGGCAGCAGTGCACCCGGCCGGGATTTCAGCTCCTCAATGATCGCGCCAGCGACCTCCGGGTGCCAAGGTGTGATGTCCGTATTGCTCATGGTCTGACCTCCTGTCGCCAGGATATGAACTGGAGTTCATATCTGAATGGAGTATTGATCTTATTATCCGAGCCAAACTACCATCAGCCATCAAACTACAAAATATGAAATAAAGTGCCTATTAACAAAATCAATATCGTACCCACCTGGTCCTTCCGTGACGAAAGCGGCCGAGAACTGGATCCGCAGCTGTTCTCACTGTTGAGATACATCGAGACGGACGGAAAGCTGACATCGGCAGCCCAGTCGGTCGGCATCTCCTATCGCCATGCCTGGAATCAACTCAACAAATGGGCCGATTTTTTCGGCACACCGCTGGTTGAACTACAAAAAGGCCGGGGCGCACGGCTGACACCGTTGGGCGCCAAACTGGTGTGGGCAGAAAAACGCGTGATTGCCCGCCTGGAACCACAACTCGACAACATCACGTCCGATCTCAATCTGGAGCTGTCGCGCCTGCTGGAGGGCACACGCCCTTGCCTGCGACTGCAGGCAAGCCATGGATATGCAGTCGAGTTGCTGCCCCGTTTCGTCCAGTCGTTCGAACTGGATCTGCAGTATCGCAACGCCCGCGAGGCACTGGCATCACTGGGGCGCGAGCAGTGCGACCTGGCGGGGTTCCACCTGCCGGTGAGCGTATTGAGCGAGGAAATGAAATCCCTGCCCATCCGCCTGCTGAAGCCACGTGCCCATCGCATCATCCGCTTCATCACCCGACAGCAGGGACTGATGGTAGCGGCAGGTAACCCACTCGCCATTCAGGGGCTGGACGATCTGCACCGCGAGGATCTGGTATTTATCAACCGGGAGAATGATTCAGGCACCCGATTGTTGCTGGACGAGCTGTTACGCCGTGGAGGGCACGGCAGCAGCAGCTCGCTGTCAGCCGCCGGTATTGAATACACCCATTCGGCCATCGCAGCCCATGTAGCGGCCGGGATGGCCGATATGGGTTTTGGTGTGCAGGCCGCAGCCGGCCAGTTCGGGCTTGATTTCATCCCCTTGGCACAAGAGCAATACCTGCTGGCGTGCCACCAGCGCACATTGGAGCATCCGGCCTGCCAGATATTGCTGGCCTTGCTGCGCAGCGAACCGTTTCGAGCCGCCGTTGCTGAACTGCCGGGGTATGATGCCCACAACAGTGGCGAGGTGCTGACACCGGATGTACTCTTTGCACAAATGCAGAGCTGAAGCTGCACAGGGTCTGGCAACCGGCGGCGATACCGCCAGAGCACACTCATACACCTCGGGTTTCCGCCTGTGCAATATCTTCACGGCTGTTCAGGTTGGCAAAGGCGGAAGCCTGATCACTGAAATCGGCAACGGCCACATCCAGCTGTGACATCCAACCCTTCATGCTCCGAACATCGTCCGCAAGGGCCTGGGCCAATCCGGGCTGAAGATCTCTGTGCACCAGGCAGCTGAGCCACTGCATGCGCCCGCCATCATGGGCCACTGCAATACCATCCCTGCTCTGTTCGACTGCCCGCCATAAGCGCGCAACCAGATCTTCCGGAATCCAGGGAGTGTCGCAAGCACTGAACACAACCCACTCCGTTTTGGCGCTGGCCAGTCCCGTCAAAATACCGGCCAGAGGCCCTGCGTAACCATCGACAAGGTCGGAGACGACCTGAAACCCAAACTGGGAATACTGCTCCGCTGAACGGTTGGCGTTGAGTATCAATGTGCCAACCTGAGGGCCCAGACGGTTTCTGACACGCACCGCCAGTGGCTGACCTGCCAGCAATATCAGACCCTTGTCATGCCCGTCCATTCTCTGGCCTCGACCGCCAGCCAGAATTACACCCGTCAACTTTTTCGGATCAAGGTTACGCTGCGACACACCACCCTCCTGAGATCCATGTTACCGCTCTGCCAAGCGGGAAATATTCATGTTTTGGCAGTTCCGGTTGCGCCTTTAGGCTAATTGCCCAGTGCTTTAAGGCGTGTAAAGTGCCGGCTGTTTCACCAAGTTTCGTCCCGAATTTCCAATCAGATTGCGCTGGACTTCAAGCACGAACCTCGGCACAGTGCGCTAGTGTCTCATCAGCCTGAGGCGTTTAAAACCCTGCTCACCCTGTGAATCAGCCACAGATTTTCCGGTCGATTGGTGACCATACAAAACAAATATAAATCGGGGAGATTCCCATGCCCTCCCAGCTTATCGACCGTTTTGGTCGACGTGTAAATTACTTGCGTCTGTCCGTCACTGACCGCTGCGACTTCCGCTGCGTGTATTGTATGACGGAAAAAATGCAGTTCCTGCCGCACAGCGAAGTGCTGTCGCTTGAGGAACTGTATGAGGTAGCCGCCGCCTTCAGCCAGCTGGGCACCAACAGGATTCGCCTGACCGGGGGGGAACCGCTGGTACGGCGCAATATTATGAGCCTGATCGAACGGTTAGGCCGTCTGCCGGCAGAATTGAGCCTGACAACTAACGGCTCCCAATTGCAGAAAATGGCCCAGGATCTTGCGGTTTCTGGCGTTGACCGTCTGAATATTAGCCTGGATTCCTTGCAGCATGAACGTTTCAAGGATCTAACCCGAACAGGTCGTTTACATCAGGTACTGGATGGCATTGAAGCGGCCCGCTCTGCCGGTTTCAAACGCATAAAGCTGAATACGGTGGTGCTCAAAGGACGCAACGATGATGAAGTGCTCGACCTGATCGAATTTGCCCGCCGCTCTGAGCTGGATATCAGTTTTATTGAAGAGATGCCGCTGGGTCAGATTACCGAGCATGGCCGTGCTGAAAGCTACTGCTCCAGTGATGAGCTGCGTGAGCTGATTGGCACACACTTTGATCTCCACCCCTCGACCGAGCGTACGGGCGGACCTTCACGCTATTACCGCCTACCCGGCAGCGATATTCGGATCGGGTTTATTTCGCCCCACAGCCATAATTTTTGCGGAGACTGTAACCGGGTGCGAGTCACCGTGGAAGGCCAGCTGCTCCTGTGCCTGGGCAATGAACACTCCGTTGACCTGCGTGACGTACTGCGCAACCATCCAGGCGACCGGGCGCGCTTGCAACAGACAATCATCGACTCCATGGCGATCAAGCCGGAAAAGCATGAATTCAGTTTTGAAGATGAACCACAAATTCTTCGTTTCATGAATATGACGGGCGGTTAATTCAGAAACCTCTGTAGGGACTCAATATGTCACACACAACCGAAAAAGCCTTTACTCCTCTCAATATTGCCGTTCTTACCGTATCGGACACGCGTACACCAGAAACAGACACCTCTGGCGATACACTTGTCGAGCGCCTTGAAAAGGCCGGCCATACGCTGATCGAAAGGGATATTGTCAAAGACAATATCTACCTGCTGCGCGCTCGAGTATCTTTGTGGATTGCCGATGTTGATATTCAAGTCGTACTGTTGACCGGCGGCACCGGTTTTTCTCACCGAGACTCCACTCCTGAAGCTATTTCACCGCTGCTGGACAAGCATATCGAAGGCTTCGGCGAGCTGTTCCGTCAGCTGTCGCATGAAGAGATCGGCACTTCAACCATTCAATCCCGTGCCCTTGGTGGTCTGGCCAATGGAACCCTGATTTTCTGTCTGCCCGGCTCAACGGGTGCCTGTAAAACCGGATGGGATCGCATTATTTGCGAGCAACTGGATGCCCGACATCGCCCATGCAACTTTGTCGGCACCTTGCAACAGGCGCTGGAAACCCGTCGAACCGAGCAGGGATAATAATCGTGACCAATCCATACCAAGACCCCTGCTCACAACCGGGCCTCATTCCGTTGGAACAGGCCCGACAGCACCTGCTGGACCAGGCCCATTGCCGTGTCGAGCCTGAACGTTGCGCACTGCTTGATGCCAACAGCAGGGTGCTTGCAGCTGATCATGTCGCTCGTATCGACGTGCCACCCTCCGATAACAGCGCCATGGATGGCTATGCCGTCCGCTATGCCGACACGGCAGCAGACGTACCCACTGAAATGGAAGTCAGTCAGCGCATTCCCGCGGGCACCGCGCCCGCCGCCCTGAAGGCCAACACGGCAGCACGCATCTTTACCGGTGCCCCGATTCCGCCCGGTGCCGATGCCGTGGTCATGCAGGAGCAGGTGTCTGTTGCAGGCAGCCGGGTTGTATTGCCTGCCAGTATAAAACCGGGGCAGAACATTCGTCCGCGTGGCCAGGACATTGCTAACGGGGAAACGTTGCTGGCCGCCGGTGCGCGGCTTGATCCCCTCAGCATCGGCGTCCTTGCATCGGTCGGTGCTGAGTCGGTCAGTGTGTATCGCCCCCTGCGAGTAGGCGTGATGTCGACCGGTGACGAGCTGGCAGAGCCCGGCACCCCGCTGCAACCGGGTCAAATCTATAACTCGAACCGTTATCTGTTGCTGACGCTAATACGTCAACTGGGAATGGAGCCGGTAGACCTTGGCACGACTCCTGACGAACCGGACGCCACCCGGGCAGCCTTACAGCACGCCGCAGAAACAGCCGACGTCATCCTGACTACTGGCGGCGTTTCTGTCGGTGAAGAAGACCATGTCAAGGATGCCATTGAGGCACTAGGACATCTGGATATGTGGCGACTGAACCTGAAACCGGGCAAACCCTTTGCTGCCGGTCACGTTCAGTCCATTCCATTCTACGGACTGCCCGGCAATCCAGGCGCGGTGATCGTTACCTTTGCCCTGCTGGTACGCCCCTGCCTACTGAAAGCCCAGGGTGCTACCGACTTCGGTGTTAAAACACGTAAGGTACGCGCTGGCTTCAACCGTTCACGCACCAATACACGTGAGGAATACCTGCGTGTATCTCCGGGAACAAATGACGATGTGCTGCTGAGCGAGAACCAGAGCTCAGGTGTACTGTCCGTATTCATGCGCACCGAAGGCCTGCTGCGGGTACCGGCCAATACCGCTATTCGGCAAGGCGACCTACTGGAGTTTATCGACTTCAAGGACGTGTTGTACTGAGGGTGCCCGGCCAAGGCCACTGAATATTAGCTGCCAAGCTTAGAGATACTGTTGCAAAGTGCGGGGGCAGGACCAATAGTAAAAGCAGCCATTTGGCTGCTTTTACATTTTTTCACGACTTGAATATAGTGGTTAACAATCAAGTCGTTGCGCGGACAGCGGACTCACCAGACTCTTTTCGCATAAAGAGTTCTACAGCAATAAAAGCAAATGGAACGAGAGAAGCCAGGAAGACAAGAAGCCAAACTGTCACGGGCCATTCTTTGGCATGTGACACTTGAAGCGATAGCATCAAATATACGATAAATAGAACACCATGCGCCATGCCGAGGTAGGAAACAAAATCACGACTGATAAACCCCAAGGTAACACTTAGTATCAGTAGATAGGAAAGCCCTTCCAGCACACTGACCATTCTGAAATATTTCAAAATCCACTCCCGTTAAGTTAATAATTTTCCATAAAAATATATATTGTCTATTTATTTAACACTATAGGAAATATAGTTTATTAATTTTCAATATGCTTTAAAAGTCATTCACTGGCACGATACTGCAATATAAGATTAATAATCTCATGATCACTTATTGTTGATTCCAGAGAGTAATCCAATGATGATTTCTGCGGCAAGTTAATATTAAACCTGGATCGTAAAACTTCCGTTACTTGTTCATCGACAAGGGGATCAAAATCCTGCCCTGCATAAATACAAATTCTCTGAAGGATAAAATCTTTATTAACCATTAAATGTTTTCTCGGTTTATATAATATTTCCAATACTCTACACAATAAACGTGGAGCTTGGCATAAAATTAGTGCGGCAATCCCAGGGAAAAGATTGCCGAAGATCATCAGTTGCCGCTATCCAGCTCCAGACGCGCCTTATCCACCAATTCAGCGGGCAGTTCTTTCTGCACGGACACGCCCAGATCCTTGAACTCGGCAGCCTGCTTGATCAGGTTGCCACGCCCCGAATACAGCTGACCGAAAGCACGATCATAGCTGGCGCGGGCACCATCCAGTTTTTTGCCCACATCCTGCATACTGGTCAGGAAGCTGTTGAGTTTGGTGTAGAATTTCTCGGCACGGTCGGCCAGTTCGGCGGTATGTTTGCTTTGATCCTCAAAACGCCACAGCTGGCGCACGATATTGAGGCTGGTCAGCAGCGTGGTGGGTGTAGCCACCAGCACATTCTGTTCCAATGCGCGCTGATACAGAGTTTCGTCCGCTTTCAGGGCTTCAACATAGGCCGATTCAATCGGCACGAACATGATGACGATCTCCGGCGAATTAATGCCGGGAAGACGATCATAGCGCCGTTCGGCCAGTTCCTTGATCCGATCGGACACGGCACGGGCGTGTTCACGCAGTGCCTGCTGGCGCTCACCTTCCTTCTCGGCATTAACGTAACGGGTATAGGCCGCCAGTGAGGTCTTGGCATCAATGATCAGGTGCTTGTTGCCAGGCAGATAGACGATGGCATCGGGCCGCTGACGCCCCTCTTCGGTGGTAATGCTGACCTCACGCTTGTAATCCTGCCCCAACCTCAGACCGGCATTGTCGAGCACATTTTCCAGCATCAACTCGCCCCAGTTGCCCTGCACTTTTTTCTGTCCCTGCAGCGCACTGGTAAGTTTCTCGGCCTGGTCAGTGATCGCCTGGTTCAGTTGCTGCAGGTTTTGCAGTTCGGTACGCAGTTGCACGCGCTGTTCAGTCTCGCGCAGGTGAATGTGTTCCACCTTTTCGCGAAAGCCTTTCATCTCATGCTGAATCGGGTTGAGCAGCTGGCTCAGGCTCTGCTGACTCATTTCGGTGAACGCCTTGCCCTTGCGCTCCAGAATCTCACTGGCCAACTGTTCGAACTCCTGCTTCAGCCGTTCACGGCTCTGCTCAAGCTGCTGGAGCTGTTCACGGAAATGCAGCTCCTGTTGCTCGCGGCGCGAGGTCAGTGCACTGTGCTCAGACTGCAATTGCTGGTATTCGCCCTGTAGCTGTTGATGACGCTGTTGCTCCTGTTGCCACCATTGCTGGTACTGTTCCAGGGTTTGGTCACGCTCTTCACCACGGGACTGCATCCGACCCAATTCGATCTGCAGCTGTGTCTGTTCCTGCTGCAGCGACAGACTCTGGTCACGCAGCATGTCGGCTTCATCCTGCAGCTGCTCGGCATGCCGTTGCAGCTGTTCGTTGAGTGCTTGTACCTGCTGCAGCACGGCAGACGTGCGCCAACGGGTCAACGCCCACACCGATAGGGCAACCAGACAGGAGGCAATCAAGGTGGGGAGCAGTATGTCCAATGTCATCAATATTCGGTCCGCAACGGGTTTTCAACAGGTTCACAACAAACATGCCCATATTAGCAGACCCCAAGCTTCACACTCACCCATAGATGCTTACCCAATGCCCAGTACCGGCTACCCTGTGTTCAGGTCAGCGGCAACGTAGCCAGAGTCATTAGCCGTGTGGAGAGCAGCGCGGGTGTGATGGTGGCACCCTGAAAGTCTGAATGATTTCGACCCACGCATGATAGATCTATAAGTTATAAAAACTAAATAATTCCCAGCTGTTCAGTAAAGAGCCTGTGCAACAATAACTAGACCTCTGGCAACCGGTCGATCTGTGCGGCCAGGATGAAATCATTCTCGTGCAGCCCTCCGATCTTATGGGTCCAGATTTCAACGGTTGCATGGCCCCAGCCAAAGAGGATTTCAGGATGGTGCCCCATCGCCTCGGCCAAGTGGCCCACATGGTTGACGAACATCAGTGCCGTATTGAAGTCGGGAAAAATGAATTCGCGTCGGATACGACTGGCATTATCCGATAACTGCCAATCGTCCAGCTGTTCCAGATAGGGTGTAATTTCCTCCCGCTTCAGGGCGGGCACGCCGCCTTTGCACGGTACACAGCGTTTATCGGCCAGTGACATGATATCGCCTCCTGTTTTTATCGCTAACGGTTACACATAGTCTAGCTGCTGTCGGCGGTCATGCGCTCAGACAGGAGCGTCCAACAGTTCGATCCAGTGCAGGAACAGTACCTCCTCCGAAGTGCCCTTTGCAGTGACACACTTGAACCGCCCGCTGTCCGTCAACTAGGCTGAAGGCACCCCATCACCAGGCAAGGAGAGATCATGCAGACGCGATGGAATGACATCATCACGGCCGCCATCCAGTTTCGTCACCAACTGCATCGCCAACCGGAACTGAGTTGGCAGGAAGAAAACACCAGTCGCCTGATCCGCGAACAGCTGGACGCACTGGCCATCCCCTGGCGTGAATGCGCCCGTTACGGCACCGTCGCCACGCTGGCCGCTGATGCTGCGGGTACTCATATTGCCCTGCGCGGTGATATCGATGCCCTGCCGATCGAAGAGCTGGCCGACCTGCCCTACCGCTCCGAAACCAAGGGCAAAATGCATGCCTGCGGCCACGATGGCCATACGGCTACGCTCTGGGCAGCCGCCGCCTGGCTGAAGGCACACGAAGATCAATTACCGGGACCGGTGACACTGCTGTTCCAGCCGGCCGAAGAAGGTGGCCACGGTGCCCGCAGCATGATTGAGGATGGTGCGCTGACGGGGGTCGAACGCATCTACGGCTGGCACAACTGGCCGGCAATCCCGTACGGGCAAGCCGTATGCCCCGACGGGCCGGTCATGTCCGGCAATGGTACCTTCGAGATCGAACTGTGCGGCAAGGGCGGACACGCCAGTCAGCCTGAGCTGTGCCGCGACCCGGTACTGGCTGCCGCCGCCATTACCCTGAATCTGCAACAGATCGTCAGCCGCCGCCTGCCGCCACAATCGGCCAGTGTGGTCAGCGTCACCCAGATCGAAGCGATCAGTGCGCCCACCGTCACGCCTGAACGGGTGATGATGGGCGGCAGCGTCCGCCTGGCCCAACCGGAGCTGCGCGATACCATCAACACACTTATCGAGGAGATCAGCGTGGACACGGCCCGCAGCTACGGAGTCAGTGCTCGGGTCAAGACCGTCAAACGTTATGAAGCCACGATCAACCACGCCGAGGCCGCTGCCGACTGCCGCAAGGCCCTGGCGGACGGGCTGGGGGCAGATTGGCAATGTGACAGCATCCATCTGCCCATTATGGCGTCAGAAGATTTCAGCTATTACCTGAACGAAGTGCCCGGTGCCTTTGCGCTGATCGGCATGGCCCGTGAAGATAATTTCCAGGCACCCTGTCATAGCCCGCACTACCGTTTTAACGACGATCTGATCCCTGTTGTAGTCACGATGTTTGCTCGCCTTTGCGGTGCGCCTATGCCCAAATAATTGAACGCTAACGGCCGGAAGCCAAAATGATTTTTGGCCTTCGGCTTGCCCCATGTCATTTTGTCTCCTACGTTGAACGTATCGTTCACCGTCAACCGGCTTTCGGGCCGCATGCATTAACTCGGCTGTACCTCTCCCGGTCACGCACCGGCACACATACCCTGATCATTCCTGCAGACCACCTGCAGACGCGCTGTCATACATTGTCGTAGAAGGAGATCAACATGGAACTGTTCGAACAGTGGGAATCCGATATCCGCGGCTACTCGCGCGCTTACCCGACCGTTTTTACATCCGCATCCAATGCCCGCCAATTCGATGAGCAGGGACGCAGTTATATCGATTTCTTCGCCGGTGCCGGGGTGCTCAACTTCGGCCATAACAATCCACACATGAAAAAGGCACTGATACGCTTCATCGAAGCCGATGGCGTGGCCCACAGTTTGGATATGGCGACCAGCGTCAAGCGCGACTTCATCGGTGCCTTTGTCGATACCATCCTTAAACCCCGTGACTGGAACTACAAGCTGCAATTCATGGGCCCCACCGGTACCAACGCAGTGGAAGCCGCGCTCAAGCTGGCCCGTCGTGTCACCGGCCGCAGTCAGGTGATCGCTTTCAGTCAAGGCTTCCACGGCATGACCTTGGGCGCGTTGGCCTGCACCGCCAACCAGTATTTCCGCAACGCGGCCGGGGTGCCGCTGAACCATGTGACCCACGCCCCTTTCGAGACCACTTCCGGTTGCGGCATGGGCTGCCTGAAGACCCTGCGCGAAGCACTGGAGAACGGCTCCAGCGGCTATGATGCACCGGCCGCCTTCATCATCGAGCCGATCCAGGCCGAGGGCGGGGTCAATATTGCCAGCCGTGAATGGCTGCTGGAACTGCAGCAACTGGCGCGGGATACCGGCGCACTGCTGATCGTGGACGACATTCAGGCCGGTTGTGGCCGCACCGGCAGCTACTTCAGTTTTGATGATATCGGTCTGGAGCCAGACATCATCTGTCTGGCCAAGGGGATCGGCGGCTTCGGTACACCACTGGCGATGAATCTGGTCAAGCCCGCGCACGATGCCCATTGGCAGCCCGGTGAGCATACCGGCACCTTCCGTGGGCAAGGCTTTTCCTTCGTCGCCGGGCGCGAGGCGCTACGTTACTTCGAGAATGACGAGTTGATGCAGCAAACGCGAGACCGTGGCGAGCAGGTCAATGCCCGCTTGCAGGCCGTGGCCGCACAGTATCCAGAGGCCGGTTTTGCCGTACGTGGACGCGGCATGATGCAGGCACTGGATGTGGTCGACGGTGCCCGCGCCAAGGCGATCGCCCGCGAGTGTTTCGAGACCGGCCTGCTGGTCGGCCCCTGCGGCGTCGGCGGCCGCGTCATCAAGCTGATTCCGCCGCTGACCATCCCCGATGACGATCTGGAACAGGGGCTGCGCCTGCTGGAGGCCGCAGTACACCGTGTGATGGAGGCTGAACATGCGTGAACGTGACGACATGACCTTTCCGATAGAGGAATATCAGCGCCGCATCGCCGAGCTGCGCCAGCGCATGACTCAACGCCTGCTTGACGCGGTGATCATCACTGACCCCGAGAACCTGATGTACCTGACCGACTACCAGACCACCGGCTATTCCTATTTTCAGGCGCTGGTGGTGCCGCTGGATGACGAGCCATTCATGATCACGCGGATGATGGAGGAGTCCAACGTCCATGCCCGCACCTGGGTAGAGAAAACACGGCCCTATTCCGACACCGGCGATGCCATCCAGATGCTGATCGAAGCGCTGCGCGAGTTTGGCTTGTCGGACAAGGTACTGGGCTACGAACGCAACAGTTACTTTTTTCCCGCCTATCATCAGGACTACTTCAAGACCGCATTCAAGGGCGGCCGCCTGATGGACTGTTTCGGGATCGTCGAGGAAGGCCGCAAGTGCAAGTCAGCGGCCGAGTTGGATGTCATGCGCATGTCGGCTCGTGCGGCCCGTGCCGGAATGGCCGCCGGGATCGAGGTGTGTCGTCCCGGTGTCACCGAGAACGAAATTGGCGGCGCCATCAGCGCCGCCATGTTCAATGCCGGCGGCGACTTCCCGGCAGTGATGCCCTATGTCACCTCAGGCCCGCGCACCATGATTGGCCATGCCACCTGGGAGGGCCGCACGGTACAGCCCGGCGAGCATGTGTTTCTGGAAGTGGGTGGCTGCTACCGGCGCTACCATACCGCGCTGATGCGCACGGTGGTGTGTGGCGAACTGAGCGACTCCATGTACAAGGCGCAGGAGACCATGAAATATGCCCTGCAGCAGTTGCGTCAGGAGCTGCGTCCGGGCCTGACCGTGTCTGACGCCGACAATCTTGTGCGCACGATCATTACCGACAACGATGTTGGTGCCCGACTCATTACCCGTTCAGGCTACTCCATCGGCATCGCCTTCCCGCCCAGCTGGGACGAGGGTTACATCGTCAGCCTCAAGGGCGGCGACAGCTCAGTGCTGGAGCCGGGCATGACCTTCCACATCATTCCCTGGATGTGGGGCGTGGACGGAGACAAAACCTGCGGCATCTCAGATACCTTTTACATCACCGAGCGCGGCTGTGGCTCCTTCTTCGAAGACGTGCCCCAGGACTTTTCTCTCAAGCCTGGCCCAGACAACAGCAAGTTACCCACACCGATCAGCGCCATTGCCTCTGCAGGCAAGGACATAAAATCCAAGGTGACGCGCAAGCAGGGAGGAGAATCCTGATGCAGACTGTAATCAACCCCACCACCGGCCAGCATTTGCATGAATATCCGGCACTGGATGCAGACGTCATGCAGGCAAGAATCACGGCCGCGTCCACCGCCTTCCGTCACTGGCGCACTCGGTCCCTGGCCGAACGTGCTGCTGTATTGAACAAAGTCGCCGCCCTGATGCGCGAGCAGGAAACCGAACTGGCACGACTGATGACGCTGGAGATGGGCAAACCGGACAGGGAAGCACGTGGCGAAGTCCTCAAGGCCGCCGGGTGCGCCGAGCACTATGCCGAACATGCCGAGGCTTATCTGGCAACATTGCAACTGTCGTCTGATGCCAGCCGCAGCTATGTACAGCATCTGCCGCTGGGGGCGGTGCTCGGCATTCTGCCCTGGAATGCTCCCTTCTGGCTGGCGTTTCGCTTCTGCGCACCCGCCCTTATGGCCGGCAATACCTGCCTGATGAAGCACGACCCGCATGTCCCCGCCTGCGCCGAGGCAATTGCAGCACTGTTCGTGCAGGCAGGCGCACCGGAAGCGATCCTGCAGAACTTGCCGCTGGCCACAGAGGATATCGCTGCCGCCATTCGCCACCCACAGGTACGTGCGGTTTCCTTCACCGGTTCCAGCAGCGCCGGCAGCAAGGTGGCCGCGCTGGCTGCAGAACAGATCAAACCGGCCGTACTGGAACTGGGCGGCTCCGATCCCGCCATCGTACTGGCCGATGCGGACCTGGAGCAGGCAGCCGAACTCATCGCCTTCTCCCGCATGATCAACGCGGGTCAATCCTGTATCGCCGCCAAACGGATCATCGTCGAAGCACCGGTGCATGACCGCTTTGTCGAGCTGCTGCACACGCGGCTGGAGAAACTGCAGTTGGGCGACCCGGCCGATCCAACAACCGACATCGGCCCCATCGCCCGTGACGACCTGCGCAACGCACTGGCCCGGCAAGTCGATGCGACCGTGGCCGCCGGTGCCCATTGTCGACTCGGCGGACAGATACCTGATCGCCCCGGCTTCTTCTATCCGGTGACACTGCTGACCGAGGTCACCAATGATATGCCCGCCTGCCGCGAAGAGACCTTCGGTCCGGTCGCGGTGGTGCTGAAAGCGGATTCGGCGGAGCACGCCCTGGCGATCGCCAACGACAGTGAATATGGGTTGGCCGCTTCCATCTGGACGGAAACGGCGCGGGGAGAAGCGATGGCACGGGACATAGAAGCGGGCCAAGTGGTCGTCAACGGGCTGGTAAAAACCGATGCCCGCTTGCCTAGTGGAGGGATCAAGCGTTCAGGCTATGGCCGCGAGCTGGGACCACACGGCATGCTGGAATTCGTTAACGTACAGCAGGTATGGGTCGGGCCCAAACAGGAGTGATCAGGACCCCAGACGCATCAGCAGAATCGCCAGAATCAGCAGACTGATGCCCAACCAGCTGATCCAGTTCAGGCGCTGGCCAAACACCGCCCAGGTGGCCAGCGCCGTTCCGGTAATCGACAACACGCCCCAGATCGCATAGGCGATCAACAGATCCATGGTTTGTACCGCCAGCGCCAGCAAGGCAAAGGCTGCCATGATCGCCACCAGCGCCAATATGCCCCAGGCCCGATGTTTGAAGCCGCTGGAGCGTTCCAGCGATAAATTGGCAATAATATCGAGCACGACCGAGCCCAACAGGTACAGCATACCGGCACTCATGATGCCGATTCCTGCTGCTCCTGATAATAGTGACCATAGTTGGTCAGGGCCACACCGACCAGCGCAAGAACCAGACCAGCCGCCTGCAGACCACTGATTTGCTCACCCAGCCACAACAATGAGGCCAGCGCGATCAGCACCATGCCCACACCTTCCCAGAAGGCATTGGCGAGGGTAATCGGGATATGCAGCGTCGCGCGGCTCAACAGCAGGTAGGAAAACCCCACCATCACCAGCGCAATCAGCGTGCCGTACAGCAAATACCCCTCCTCAACGACCAGTTTCATCAACGTGGTGCCCAGCACCTCACCCACAACCGCCAGAATCAGAAAAATCCAATGCATCAAATCCTCAACCAGTACCAATGAGCGGTACATTGTTAATATGACGCTACTTTAACGGCTACAGAAAACCGACACCAATCACTCAGCGTCAACTATACTGACGCTTACTCAATAACTACATGACCGACCCACCATGCGCATCGAACATCTCTACTATTTCGTAACCGTAGCTGAAAAAGGCTCTATTGCCGCTGCCGCTGCCGAACTGGGCCGCAACCGCAGCACCCTGAGCATGGCCATCAGCGCACTCGAAGACGAACTGGGTTGCCCTCTGTTCCAGCGCCGTGGCAACAGCCTGCAGCTATCGGCAACCGGAGAGCTGATTCTGGATGACTGCAACCGCCTCCTCGCCCTGCAGGAAAAGATCGCCTACCGCTGTGCCAACCCGCCCGGTGAAGAGGTATGCGAACTGTGTATCGGTCGTGATGATGTGCTTACCGAGTCCTTCTGGCGGCGTGTAATCACCCGCATTCGTACCACCCTGCCCGGCGTTAGCCTGAGCATGCGCTTTGCAGGTTCCGATGAACTGCCAGAGCTGGTGCGTCAGGGTCAGCTCGATATCGCCTACGCCATGGCCTTCAACCCGGTCTATTCCGGCGACAGCCTGTGCCAGCGAATTCTGACCAAAACCCGCATGCAATTGATGGCTGCACGTCATCACCGTCTGGCGCGACTGGGGTACCTGAACGACAGCGATCTTTCGGGATCAACTCAGATCACCTATCTCGACAGCGACCAGCAGGAGCGCTTCCGGCTCAATAATATCGGTGCCGACACCCTTGCCTTAAGTAGCTACGAGCTGATTCGTGACGCCATTCAGGATGGGCTCGGCTGGGGCTACGTACCCGAGCCGCTACTGATCATGGAGGAGGAAGACTCCTCTGAATTGAACTTGCTCAACCATGGTCTCAACACCGCCTGGTATCCCTACCTGGTCTACAGCCGCGAGCCCATGAACCCGGAACGCCGCAGCACTCCGTTGCAGCAGGTACACCACATTATTATCGATGAAATGGATCAGGCCGGTATCCTGTAATGCCCAATGGCATGAAAACAAACCGATTTAGAACCTTTCTCTATTAGGCAAGTCGCCCCAGACACTCTAGAATAAAAAATGGTTATAAGGATATAGCACAAAGTAATTTAGCAGCGGAGTTCACATGCACCCTATCGTCACCGCGTTCTTTGATGAACCGACCTTCACCTACAGCTACATCGTTCAAGATCCTGCGTCATCCAGCTGCGCCATTATCGACTCGGTTCTCGACTTCGACTACGCTGCCGGCCGAACCGGCACCGGTTCTGCCGATGCCATTCTGGCCCATGTTGCAGCACAGCAACTGAACGTGGAGTGGATTCTGGAAACCCACGTTCATGCCGACCACCTTTCCGCTGCGCCCTATTTGCAGCAGAAGACCGCTGCCAGGATTGGCATCGGTGCCCATATCACCACCGTGCAGGACACCTTCGGCAAGGCATTCAATGCCGGGACCGATTTCGCCCGTGACGGCAGCCAGTTTGATGCTCTGTTCCATGACGGCGATGCCATCCGTATCGGCAACCTGGAAGGCAAAGCCCTGCATACCCCCGGGCACACACCGGCCTGCATGACCTATGTTTTCGGCGATGCCGCCTTTGTCGGCGACACCCTGTTCATGCCGGATTACGGCACCGCTCGTTGTGACTTCCCGGGTGGCGATGCACGTATTCTCTACCGTTCCATCCAGCGCGTCTTCGAATTGCCTGATACTACCCGCCTGTTCATGTGCCATGACTACAAGGCACCGGGGCGCGATGTATATGCTTATGAAACCACCGTGGCGGAAGAACGCGCACACAATGTTCACGTCAAGGCCTGTATCAGTGAAGAGGATTTCGTTCGTATGCGCACCGAACGCGATGCCACCTTGGGCATGCCGCGCCTGATCCTGCCGTCGGTACAGGTCAACATGCGTGCCGGGCAGATGCCACCGGCAGAAGACAATGGCCAGCGTTATCTCAAGATTCCCATCGATCTGTTCTGAAGCTACACCACGGACCCACAATAAAAATATAAAAGGAACACCTGCATGGATATTCATCAGCTAACTCCCTTTTTCAGTGTCAGCCCGCAGATCACGGCTGCTGATATAGGTCTTGCAGCCTCGCTGGGCTTCAAGGCGATCATCTGCAACCGTCCGGAAGATGAAAGCCAAGACCAGCCGGATATGACCGATATCCGCGCGGCCGCCGAACGTCACGGCCTTACTTGGCACTATCAGCCAGTCATATCTGGTAATATCACCGATACTGATGTTGCGGCGTTTCGCAAGTTGATGAACGAACTTCACGGCCCCGTACTGGCCTTCTGCCGCACCGGTACCCGCTGTAGCACACTTTGGGCTCTGTCTGAGGCTCAGCATCTCGATGTAGAGGCCATTCTCAAGACCACCGCAGCTGCCGGATATGATCTCAGCGCCCAGCGCGACCGATTGCTGGAGCTGGCCAGATCCAGCGCATCCGACATATCAAGACCCACGACCCACGCCCGACGTCATGACGTGCTGATTATCGGTGGCGGTGCGGCTGGCCAAGCGGTTACGGGGAGTCTGCTCAAGCGCCAGCCCGATCTGGACATTGCCATCGTTGAGCCTAGCTCCGAGCATTATTACCAGCCCGGCTGGACACTGGTCGGTGGCGGCGTCTTCGACCGCAAGCAAACCGTCCGTACCATGCGCGACGTGATGCCATCAGCGGTGAAATGGTACCAGGCTGCAGCAGCCTCTTTCCTGCCGGAGCAGCAGCGCGTGGTACTGGAAAATGGCGAGCAACTGGGCTACCGCATCCTGATTGTGGCACCCGGGCTGACACTGGACTGGGATGCCATTCCAGGCCTGCGGGACACCTTGGGGCGCAACGGCGTCACCTCCAACTACCGTTTTGACCTTGCTCCCTACACCTGGGAACTGGTCAACAGTACCCGCAAAGGCAAGGCCTTGTTCACCCAAGCCCCCATGCCGATCAAATGTGCCGGCGCACCACAGAAAGCGATGTACCTGGCCTGTGATCAGTGGCAACGCAGCGGTGCCCTCAAGGATCTGGACGTTGAATTCTGTACTTCTGGAGCCGCGTTATTCGGCGTCGCTGCCTATGTACCTGCTCTGATGGAGTACGTTGACCGCTACGGTATTCAATTGGACTTTCAGCACACACTGATTGCGGTCGACGGTGACAACCGCAGCGCTCGCTTCAAAGTCGTTGATACCGATGGTGAAACGCGTGAAGTCGACAAGCCGTTCGATATGCTCCACGTCTGCCCGCCCCAGCGCGCGCCTCGCTTCATTAGCGAAAGTCCTCTGGCCGATGCCGCAGGCTGGATCGAATTGAATCCAGAAACCATGCAGCACAGTCGCTACGGTGACATCTTTGGTTTAGGTGATGCTGGCAATACACCCAACGCAAAAACCGCTGCGGCTGTCCGCAAGCAAGCACCAGTCGTCGCAGAGAACGTGCTGCAAGCCCTTAAAGGCCAAGCCCCACGCGCAGTGTATGACGGCTATGGTTCCTGCCCGCTAACGGTTGAGCGAGGCAAGATCGTACTCGCTGAATTCGGCTACGGCGGCAAATTGCTACCCAGCTTCCCTAGTTGGCTAGTGGAAGGTACCCGACCCAGCCGTCTCTCTTGGTTTCTGAAGGAAAAAATGCTGCCCTGGATCTACTGGAACACCATGTTCAAAGGCAAAGAATGGCTGGCAGAGCCTGAAATTCTGAACCACCGGCCCGCTGAACACGAAGTGTCGACAGCCTGTGACTTTAACGAGAAAAAATAACCCGAACGCTCCCGACAGGACGCAACCCATGCTCGAACGCTACCTCCCGATGCTCCAGTGGCTGAAGGTGTATAACCGCAATACACTGACCAGCGACCTGATTGCAGCGATGATCGTGACCATTATGCTCATCCCGCAATCACTGGCCTACGCCCTGCTTGCCGGATTACCGGCCGAAGTCGGACTGTATGCCAGCATCCTGCCGCTGGTGGCCTATGCCGTCTTCGGCACCAGCCGAACGCTTGCGGTCGGGCCGGTCGCAGTAGTATCACTCATGACCGCCGCGGCGGTGGGTAATCTGGCGCTCCAGGGCACGGCGGAGTATTTGGCGGCGGCCACCGCACTGGCGTTTCTGTCCGGGGTAATTCTGATTGTCATGGGGCTGCTGCGCCTCGGTATCCTTGCCAACTTCCTGAGTCATCCGGTCATTTCCGGGTTCATCACGGCATCAGGGATCATCATTGCGGCCAGCCAGCTTAAGCATATCCTTGGCGTCGAGGCCAGCGGCCACAACCTGATCGAGATCCTGCTGTCGATCAGTGCCAGCGTCAACCAGATCAATCTGCCGACGCTGATCATTGGCGTGAGCGCCACCGCTTTACTGTTCTGGGTTCGCAAGCAGCTCAAGCCGCTGCTGAAACGTCTTGGCATGACCGACCGACTGGCCGACATCGTTGCCAAGGCGGGGCCCGTCCTGGCGGTCGCCGCGACTACACTGGCCACCTGGGGTTGGGCATTACAAGAACAAGGTGTGCGTGTCGTGGGCGAGGTACCCAGCGGCCTCCCGGGGCTACAGTTGCCGAGTTTTGATATCGGTCTCTGGCAGCAACTGCTGGTGTCGGCACTGCTGATCAGCGTGGTCGGGTTCGTTGAATCGGTCTCGGTGGCACAGACATTGGCGGCCAAACGCCGACAGCGCATCGTGCCGGACCAGGAACTGATCGGTCTTGGCAGTTCCAATATTGCTTCGGCTGTGTCTGGTGGTTTCCCGGTGACCGGCGGTTTCTCGCGCTCAGTGGTCAATTTTGATGCCGGTGCCGAAACGCCTGCCGCCGGTGCCTTTACCGCCGTGGGGATCGCCATTGCTACCCTGTTGATGACGCCGCTGATCTTCTTTTTGCCCAAAGCAACGCTGGCAGCAACCATTATTGTAGCAGTGTTGTCACTGGTCGATCTGGGCGCGTTGAAACGGACTTGGGACTTCTCACGCAGCGACTTTGCCGCCATGTTGGCGACCATTGTACTGACACTGGTGGAAGGCGTAGAGCTGGGCATCATGGTCGGCGTCGGGCTGTCGATCCTGCTGCACTTGTATCGGACCAGCAAACCGCACAGCGCCATTGTTGGCCGCGTACCGGGCACCCAGCATTTCCGCAATGTTGACCGCTTCAAGGTGGAAACCTGCAAACAGATCATGACCTTGCGCATCGATGAGAGCCTGTATTTCGCCAATGCCCGCTATCTGGAAGACAGGGTTTATGATCTGGTGGCCAGCCATACCGACTTGCGCCATCTGGTACTGATGTGCCCGGCGGTGAATCTGATCGACGCTTCGGCACTGGAAAGTCTGGAAGCGATCAATCACCGCCTGGCCGACAGTGGTGTACATTTTCACCTGTCGGAAGTAAAAGGGCCGGTCATGGACAGCCTCAAGCGCAGCCATTTCCTTGACGAACTGAACGGCCAAGTATTCATGAGCCAGTATGAGGCCTGGGAAACCCTGGGACGGCTGACTGACTGTACCCACAACGAGCATGCTACAACCAGCGTCTGACCCGGTTACAGTACGCTCGATAATCATCACCAAACAACTGCGCCAGAATCCGCTCTTCGGGGCGGATCTGGAAGCGTGTAATCCACACCACGAACAGCGCCCACAACAGAGGCGCCCCCACCCATCCCAGGTGCATGGACCATGCGATCAATATCAACAGCAGTGACAGGTACATGGGGTTGCGGCTGTACCGGTAGATGCCACGCGCCACCAGCACTTCACTCTTCTCAGGACAATGTGGGTGTACCGTGGTACCGGCCCGAAAAAAGTGAGCAACCGCTGCCGCACCCACTAACAGCGCGATCATCACGGTCAGCCCGATAAGCCATGGCGACACCTCTACCCGCCATGGCTGCGGCGATAATCTATCACCGCTGTACAACAACAACGCTGTCGTGGCCGCCATCACGGGCGGCGGTATTTTCAACTCCAGCCCCGACATCAATGGCCTCCTTCGTCAGAGCCATAACGCTGCACGATAAAATAGGCAATACTCATTGCAACCACTATCAGGGCGATGCCCCACAGGTACTCAGCAGGTGTATTGTCCAGATCAAGAATGATCACTTTTCGGGAGATCGCCATCAACGCTGTCGCGATGACGATTTTGACGTGAATGACATTGTCACGCAGGTAGATGGTGATATTAATGAAGATTTCGATGGCAATCAGTACGGCCATAAACGCACCGAAGGTAGCCAACATATCCGAGATGGTCAGGATATAGTGTGGCGGGGTCATCAGCTTCTCATACAGCGTCCAGCCCACATCGACAACGCCCATCATGATCACGAAGACCATCAGTACCGCCAACAAACGCACGGACCATTTGATCAGACACCCAAGCGCCTGTAGCAATTTTTCATCATGCGGTGTTTTTTCCATGCAGCCTCCGAAAGTAATCCGGTCAATTCATACTACACATAAAGTGTATTTCCTGCTGTTGGATCGCAGTAAGGAAACCAACGCCCCGTATGGGACGTATCGTGGGAAAGCAACAAGGAGCTGCCATGAACATCGGACTTTACTGGTTCACTCAGGATCTTCGCCTGGATGACAACCCTGCACTCCTACAGGCGGCCAAACAGTGTGACCGCCTTATCTGTGTCTACGTGCACGATCGACAACTTGAGCGTCCGCACACATTCAATTCAACCCGTTTGGGCAGTAAACGTCAGCGTTTTCTGGCACAGGGGCTGGCAGATCTGCAGCAGCAATTAAGCACGCTGGGCCAGTCGCTGCACCGCTTCGCCGGTGATCCACTTGAAGTGCTGTCCACACTAGTCAGCCAGATCAATATTGACCAAATTTTCTGTACCCGCCCCGTTGGCTGGTATGAGGCCCGGCAGTGTGATGCGCTGAGCACCCGTTTCCCACATCTGCAGTGGGTAATGCCTGACAGTTATACCCTGTACGCGGATGATCAGCTGCAAACGGTGCTGGCGGACTTTCCTGCCAGTTTCTCCGCGTTCCGCCGCCGGATGGAAACGCTGCCGGTGCCAGTAGCACGGCCGCGCGTCACTTGCCTGCCCCCTCCACCCAACAGTCATTTACCTGACTCACAACCACTACCAACACCGAGTCCCGCAAGCAGGGACGAATGGTTCATGGGTGGTGAGCTAGCCGCACAGTCCCACCTTACGCGCTACTTCGGTGACTCGCTGGCGTCACATTACAAAGAGGTGCGTAACGCCCTGGATGGCCGCGATAACGGTACTCGCTTCTCCCCCTGGCTAGCCCAAGGTAGCCTGTCGCCCCGGCGGGTATATCAGCAGCTGAGCAATTACGAAGCCAAGCAGGGTGCCAACGAGTCGACCTACTGGATCTTCTTCGAACTGCTCTGGCGCGAGTATTTCCAGTGGTATGCCCGTCACCATGGCAGCCGCCTGTTCCACCTGCACGGCATTCAGAACCGCCCACCGCTGACCAGCTTTTATCCCCAGCGTTTCAAATCCTGGTGCGAAGGCAGCACCCCCTGGCCATTGGTCAACGCCTGCATGAAACAGCTGCGCGCTACTGGCTACATGTCCAACCGGGGTCGCCAGATCGTTGCCAGCTGTCTGGTAAACGAGCTGCAGCTGGATTGGCGCTACGGAGCCGCCTGGTTTGAGCAAGAGCTGCTCGATTACGATGTCGCCAGCAACTGGGGCAACTGGCAGTACATGGCTGGTGTGGGTGCCGACCCACGCGGCAAGCGCCGTTTCGATATCAACAAACAGACACAACTGTATGACCCTGAAGGAACCTTCGTTAAACGCTGGCAGGGAGCAGCACAACAGGTCGCCATCGACCATGTCGATGCGGCAGATTGGCCTATAAAACCATCCTTGCTCGACAAGCGGCATTAGGAGCATATGCACAAAACCTGCAGTCAACTTGCCCTCTTTTTAGCTGTATACTGTATTTTTCCAACTGTTAATCGGAGCAGCATCTCATTATGGCTACCAAGCGCCTATCACGGACCGACTGGGTAAATGCAGCAACTCAGGTTTTAGCCACAAGCGGTATTGATATGGTTCGCGTGGATAACCTTGCCAAAAAGCTGAAAATTACACGCGGAAGCTTCTATTATCATTTTGATAGCCGTAACGACCTACTGCAGGCCATATTGGATGGCTGGCGGTTAAAAGCAACTGAAGCCGTGATTGAAAGTCTTAAAAAAAGATCGTCTGACAGTAAAGAACAGTTGCAGGAACTGATCGCTCTACCACTGAAAGGTGACAAGGCACACAAGGCAGCTTCAATTGAGATTTCGCTACGCGCATGGGCACGACGAGATGAAATTGCCCGTGCCACGGTCGACGAAGTGGACAGTTACCGCATCAGTTTTATCGAAGACCTGTTCAAGGATATGGGACATTCACCCCAGCAAGCCAATGACCTGGCTCACCTGATCTATTCCTTTCTGATTGCGTCTTCCCTGGTAGACCCCGAAGCCTCCGAAGACATTCGTCGAGCACGCTCGGACCGTATTGCCAACTTCCTGGCCGATAACTGTCCTCTCTCTGACTGTAAATTCAGAGGATAGATATAAAAAACGGCTACCTCCCAGAGCGGAAAGGTAGCCGTGGTTCATACATAAACAGGCATCACATCATATCAACGAGAACCAAAGACAATGCAGGGAACGCAATAATCAGCATCAATCTGAAGATATCCGCGATCAAAAACGGAAATACCCCCTTGAAAATCACCTTCAGGTCAACGTCCGGCACCACTGATTTCAGTACAAACACATTCAGCCCTACCGGCGGCGTAATCAGACTGATCTCAGTCGCTATGACCACAATGATGCCGAACCAGATCAGGTCCATACCCATCCCCTGAACTACCGGATAGAATACCGGCACGGTCAGCAGCAGCATCGAAATGGATTCAAGCACGGCACCAAGCACAAAATAAATCAGGATAATAACCGTCAGCACTCCGATCAAACCAAAATTCAGCCCTTCAATCCAGTCAACAATGGTAAACGGCAGGTTGGATACATTGACCAGGTTGGCGAAAATCAGTGAACCGATCAGAATAGCCACCAATGAGACCGTCGTAGCCGCCGAATCTTCCAATGCATCCTGCATCTTCTGCATGCAGAGCTTGCCACGAATCAAGGTAATCAGAATGGCACCAACCGAGCCTACTCCGGCAGCCTCTGTTGGTGAGAAGAAACCGAAATAGATTCCGCCCAATACAACAAAAATCAGCAGCGTAAAGGCCCATAATTGGCGGATGGCCAACAGTTTTTCTTTGAGACTGGCTTCATCACTGTCCGTACACTTATCCTTCAGAACATGCACGGTGAACAATACTGCTGCGACATAAAAAAGTATCCCTATGATGCCTGGGATAACACCGGCAACGAACAACTTGCCGATATCCGTTTCCGTAATGATGCCGTAGAAGACCAGCGCAATAGAAGGTGGTATCAAGATCCCCAACGTGCCACCGGCCGCAATCGAGCCGGTCGCGAGGCCATCGCTGTAGCCAAATTTTTTCATCGACGGATATGCAATACGCGTCATGGTTGCCGCGGTAGCAAAGCTGGAACCGCAAAAAGTACTGAAGCCCCCAGAAGCACCGATTGTAGTGATCGCCAGGCCACCCTTATAGTGACCCACAAGTGCGTGGGTTGCATTGTACAGTTCTTCAGCCAAGCCTGACCGGCTGATAATATTCCCCATCAGAATAAACAGCGGAATAACGGCAAATTCATAGGATAGAACCGTTTCCGTCGCAATCATGCCAAGCTGGCTTAAAGCCGCTCCCCAGCCTTGATAGTAAGACAGGCCAATGACTCCTACCAAACCGGTCGCTATCGCAATCGGCACACGTAAAAACAACAGTGTCAGCAGAACAATAAAAGCGATCCACATTTCCATACTCAGCCCTCTGCCTCAATCTGATCTCTTTCAGGGAATGCTACAAACAGGCTTATTAAGGCAATAACGGAAAATACGGCCATTACAGCAATAACAATCCATTTTTCCAGCCCTAGAAACATGAATACATCACCAAACTGCCTTGACTCTTCCATCTGCTGGTAGACCATGTAAACCAACGCAGAGAAAAACACTAATTCAACTAAATAACCAAACCAGGTCACAACAATACCCGTTTTTCCTTTGAACAGTTTTTCCAGCAAATCGATGCGAACGTGTTTTCTCTTTTTATGAACGTGATATAGACCCGAGTAGAAACATATACCCAAACAAATGCCGACCACCTCATAAGAAAAACCGAGCGGACTGTTAAATATGACCCGTCCGAATACATCCATGAATGTAATTCCAGACATGACAATCAGGGCCAGAATGGAGATCTTGGCACACAGAAACTCCAATAAATTAAGCAGTGAAATACGCATAGCCACCTCAGTAAGAGAGTGCCGTACAACAAAAGAATACGACACTCCCAGTCCAGCTTTATTGAGTGATCTGCTCGATCTCTTCACGGTAGAAAGTAATAGCCTTTCGACCGTCGACCCCCTTATCTTCTGCCTTGGCAAGCCAGGCCTCACGAATAGGCTGGAAAGCTGTATCAATTGCAGTATTCAGCTCTTCACTCGCCATGATGTAGTCATCACCCAAGCGGGCCTTAAGCTGTTCACGCGCCATGACATCATTCTCGTGCCAGAGACTGCCCATGCGCACAGCCAACACTTCACCCGAAATCGCCATGATTGCTTGGCGGTCCGATTCACTGATTTGGCTCCACTTGGCTTTATTCATAATCACGAAGGTGCTGTTGGTAAAAATGCCGCCCGGGATCTGCGTAATTTTTTCAACATAGTTATCAACCTTGAAACCGGTCAACAGTTCATCAGAGAGAGTTGTGCCATCAATGATGCCTCGTGACAGGAACTCACGCAGCTCAGACAGTGAACCTGCGATGGGAACAGCACCTAGCGTTTTCAGTGCATCGCCAACTACACTGGTCTGAACACGAATCTTCTTGCCGTTGAAATCATCCGGTGTGGCAATAGCATCCTCTTTCATGTGAATGTTGCCACCAGACGTTACGTGTACCGCCAGAGTTATCACGTCGTCATGCATACCTGCTGGCTGGAAATACTTCTCAAACAGGCGCCAATAGGCTGCCGAGCTAACACCTGCATCCTGATTTGTGAACGGCAGTTCAACCATTTCAGTCAACGGGAAAGCACCCGGCGCATAGCCATGCGGTCCCCAGGCAATATCGGCAATACCATTAACGACAGCCTGATAGTTACGCGTCGGCGGCGCCAAAGGCTTGGCAGAAGGCATTACCTTGACGCGCCCCTCGGTTACCTTCTCGATTTCATCAAAGTATTTGTACAAGCCCTCTTTCTGCGACCAGTGCTGCGACGGAAACCACTGGTTGTATCTGAGCGTCACATCCGCAGCCCAGCTGGCAGTAGAGGAAATGAGGGCACCGGTCAGAACGAGTCCGGCCTTGAATGCTTTGCTTGTCTTTATCGACATTGCTATGGCTCCGATTGTTATTATGTCTTCAACATACAGTACAGTACTGTACTTTTAACATTCATGCACACTTTTGCAACACTCTGTTGCTGAAGATTAAGTCAGCCGTGCTAATTGATATTGGAATACTGGATCAAAACATGCGGCCGGGGCAGCGATGACCACTACCCGGCGCAGCAGCCCACTAAGGAAATAAACGATTATACGAAGGCATCTGCATAGAAATTTCCGTATTCAAGACCACGATTGACGGTAAAATCTCGGCGTGCAGAATCGATCACGACCGGTGCACCACAAGCATAAACTTGATGTCCAGACAGATCTTGATAGTCTTCCATCACAGCTGCGTGCACAAAACCGGTCCGTCCGTCCCAACCGGAAAGCTCTTCAGAAAGTACAGGAGTGTATTTAAACCAGTCCTTTTCATCCTGCCATTGGCGGCAAAGTTGATCCATGTAAAGATCCTCTGCACGCCGCCCACCCCAGTACAGGTGAACTTTGCGGCGATTACCACCAGCAATCAGCTGCTCCATTAATGCCTTGATCGGTGCAAACCCGGTTCCGCTGGCAAGGAAAACAGCAGGGGCTGCGCTGTCACGCAGGTAAAAAGTACCGAACGGCCCTTCAATGGCAACGACATTCTTGACCTGGAGCTCATCAAAAATCAGAGGCGTTGCCTGCCCACCAGGCACCAGTCGCACATGCAGCTCGATACACCCATCCGCAGCCTCGGCTGTAGCCATGGAGTAACTGCGCGTGACCACATTCTTCACGGTCAGATCAACATACTGGCCTGGTACGTAATTGAACACGCAGCCCGGCGCCAACTTACAGGTTAGTTTTACGACATCATCGGCCAACGGTTCCTTAGCCATCACTCTGGCAGCCACTTTCTGTACGGTGACGCCTTCAAAGCTGGTCACTTCAGGTGAGTGCAGCACAACGTCACTTTTAACCCGCGCCTGACAGGTCAGCACGGTGGTGCCAGCACGGTCAGAGTCAGTCAGCTCAAGTCCTTCGGGGTACTCAACCTGACCGGATGTCAGCTCGGTACGGCAATCACCGCATTTGCCATCACGGCAGCCATGCTTGAGCACAACACCTGATCTCAAAGCCGCATCCAGAAGGCTCTGGGAAGCATCCGCTTCAAACGTTTTGCCAACCGGATCAACGGTTACGACATGGTTCATCAGATCAACCCCTTCTCTTTCGCCATGGTCAGTGCCAAATCTTCAATCATGTCTTCCTGTCCACCTACGGTGCCGCGACGGCCCAGTTCAACCAGAATATCGCGAGCCGAGATGCCGTATTTCTGCTCCGCACGTTCCGCAAACAGCAGGAACGAGGAATACACACCGGCGTAACCCAGGGTCAGCGCGTTGCGATCCACACGGATCGGCTGATCCATCATCGGTACGATCAGGTCTTCGGCCACATCCATGATCTTGTACAGATCAACACCGGTCTCGACGCCCATGCGATCCAGCACCGCGCAAAACACTTCCAGCGGCGTGTTACCGGCGCCGGCACCCAGGCCTGCAACAGAACCGTCGATGCGCGAGGCACCGGCTTCAATCGCCGCCAGTGAGTTGGCAATCGCCATGCCCATGTTGTGGTGGCCGTGGAAGCCCACTTCGATATTGGACGGCAGCTCGGCCCGCAGCAGGCCGATCTTGGCGGTCACTTCGTCCGGCAGCATGTAACCGGCGGAATCGGTGGCGTAGATGCAGTTGGCACCGTAACCGACCATCAGCTTGGCCTGCTCCAGGACTTTCTCCGGGCTGACCATGTGCGCCATCATCAGGAAGCCGACCGTGTCCATTTCCATCTTGGCGGCCATGCCGATGTGCTGTTCAGACACATCCGCTTCGGTGCAGTGGGTCGCCACACGGATGGTGGAGACGCCGCAGTCCTTGGCCATTTTCAGGTGGTCAACCGTACCGATCCCCGGCAACAGCAGGGCGGAGATTTTGGCGTTTTTCATTTTCGGCACAACGGCGCTGAGGTATTCCTCGTCGCTGTGGGCCGGGAAGCCGTAGTTCAGTGAGCGACCACCAAGGCCGTCACCGTGGGTGACTTCGATCAGTGGCATGCCCGCCTCATCCATCGCCGTGGCAACGTTGACCATCTGGTCCAGGCTGATCTGGTGGCGCTTGGCATGCATGCCATCACGCAGAGACATGTCGTGCAGCGTGACTTTTTTACCGTTCAAATTCATTATCATCTCTCCCGCTTAGCCGCGTGCCGGCAGTGTGATGGTGCCGTTGGCCGCTTCTTCAGCGAACATCTCGGCGGTGCGCAGACCGGCTGCGGTCATGATGTCCAGGTTGCCGGCGTACTTGGGCAGGAAGTCGCCCAGACCTTCGACCTGCATGAAACAGGACACCTTGTTGCCATCAAAGATCGGGCCGTTGACCAGGGTGTAACCCGGTACGTATTTCTGCACCTCTTTCACCATGGCATGGACGGACTCGGTGATCGCGGCCTGATCCGGCTCGCTCTCGGTTAGGCAGTGGATGGTGTCACGCATCATCAGCGGCGGCTCGGCCGGATTGATGATGATGATCGCCTTGCCCTCTTTGGCACCGCCGACCTTCTCAACGGCACCGGCAGTGGTGCGGGTGAACTCGTCGATGTTCTGACGGGTGCCCGGCCCGACGGAGCGGGAGGAGACGGTGGCGATGATCTCGCCGTACTCAACCGGCTGCACGCGGGATACGGCGGCAACCATCGGGATCGTCGCCTGGCCACCGCAGGTGACCATGTTGACGTTCATCTCCAGGTTCTTGGCGTGGTCGGCCAGGTTCACCGGCGGGACACAGAACGGGCCGACGGCCGCGGGCGTCAGGTCGATCATGATCACGCCCAGCTCGTTCAGCTTGCGGCTGTTCTCGGCATGAACGTAGGCCGAGGTGGCGTCAAAAGCCACCCGGATGTCGTCTTCAATGACGTGCGGCAGGATACCGTCCACGCCGGTAGCGCAGGTTTTGATGCCCATCTCGGCGGCGCGTTTGAGGCCTTCGGACTCGGGGTCGATACCGACCATCCACACCGGCTCGATCCACTCGGAACGCTGCATTTTCATCAGCAGATCGGTGCCGATGTTACCCGGGCCAATGATGACCGCTTTCAGTTTTTTGCTCATATGATTCTCATCCAATCAAATAATGCTCAGAGCCAGCTCATCCGGTTTGTCGACATAGAGACGTTCCACATCGGCCTGCCGTGTCTCCAGCATCCGTCTCTGGTTCAGGTTGCCCTTGTCGGTTACTTCGCCCTTCTCGATCTCGGCGGGCATTTCCAGCACCAGCAAACGGCAGATTTTCTGTGCCGAGCCCTTGGCCACCTGCGCCATCAGCGTCATGGCCGTATTCAGCTCTTCACGCACATGAGGCTCCTGCATCAGTTCCGAACCGGTCATGCTACCGTCCCGGTCTTCAGCCAGCTTGCGCATGCGCGGTCCCGGAATGACCAGCAGGCCCAGGCAATCTCGGTCATGTCCGGTCACGACCACATCTGTTACCAGGTCACCAAAGAACTTGTGTACGTTGGCACGGATACTGGCAACGCAAACCCAGGTGCCCGTACTCAGCTTGAAATCTTCGGAGACACGACCATCAAAACGGATACCGGCAGAGGCATCGCTCGGGTCTTGCAGCTGCCCAGCATCACCAATGCAGTAGAAGCCTTCGTCATCAAAGGCCTCAGCGGTCTTTTCAGGGTCTCGCAGGTATTCGCTGAAGACGATGGGCCCCTTGATCCGCATCTCCAGCTTGGAGCCGTTGGGCACGAACTTCATCTCGACACCGGGAAAAGGCACACCGATGTTACCCGGTCGATCCAGACGCCAGTGCACATTGGTAATAGCGGGTGCCGTCTCAGTAGCCCCCCACTCGGTGGTAAAGAAAACATCATTGCCGGTGGCTTCACACAGCTGCTTCAGCTCATCCCAGACCGGTACAGGAAGCGCGGCTGCGGCATAAAACAGCATATCCAGGTTGGAAAAGAATGTGCGACACAGCTCTTCATCATCCCGCATGTGCTCCAACAGTACTTCGTATCCCTTGGGCACATTGAAGAACAGGTTAGGTTTCACATGACGGAGGTTACGAATGGTTTCGCCAATCAGCCCCGGCAACGGCTTGCCGCTGTCGATATAGAGAGAACCACCGTTGCGCAGCACCAGGTTAAAGTTGTGGTTGGTGCCGAAAATATGACTCCAGGGCAGCCAGTCCAGTACACGTGGCGCCTTGCTTTCAACGAAGGGCCAGTACTGTGCAATCATCTGCTGATTAGCACACATCATGCGCTGGGTATTGACCACCACCTTCGGAACACCGGTCGAACCCGAAGTCAGCAGGTACTTGGCGTGGGTGTCAGGCCCGATAGAAGCAAAACGGTTATCAACCGCTTCGGTCACCTCTTTTTCCAGCATCTCCTTGAGACAGTGGATCTGACTGTCCTCTGCAATATTGCGTGACGCGATGAACACCTCGGTGCCCGCGCAGGCCTCAAAGGAAGTACGGAAGAGTTCGGCATCGTCGGCAAAGATCGCACAGGGATTCAGCTTGTCGATGATGGTCTTAAGACGCTCATGCGAGCGCGACATCAGCGAGTAAGCGACGGAGACGGGTGTCACCGGCAGACCGATATACATCGCGGCCATCTGGACCAGCGCATGATCTACCGAGTTGCCGGACAGTATCACCAGCGGTCGCTGATCGTCGTTGGGAAGCCCTAGATCGATCAATCCCTGAGCGACGGCTCGGGCCCGATTACGGAACTCGGCATAGCTCACTTCGTCCCATGTACTACCATGACGTTCAGCAATGAAGACCTGTCCCGGACGCTCTTCTGCCCACCTTTCCAGCCAGTCACCGACACAACGATCATATGTGTCGAGTTCTGTTTCAGACTTGACGATAAAGGCACCGTCAGCGCAGGTTTCAACTGTCACACGCGTGCTTGGCAGCTGTGAAAAAACATCAGCACCCATAATAAAAACCTTTGTTATATCTTATTGTTATCCGCTCGTTAGCCGGCATTCAGCACTAGGTCGCCCAGTTGTTCAAAGCTGAATTTCAACTGCTCTCCAGGCCTGATATTGACCATGGGTGCCATCGCTCCTGACAACACCAGGTGCCCCTTTTTGATCGGTGTACCCAGATCGATCAGCTTACGCGCCAGCCACCAGGTCGCATTCAGCGGATTGCCCAGGCAGGCCGCTCCAGTGCCACTGATCGTGTCCATGCCTTCCGCCTCGACGGCAACCGTAAGACGGGTAAAATCCACACCGGCCGGATCAAAGCGTCGGCTGCCCACCAGATACAGAGCCGAAGAGGCATTATCGGCTACCGTATCAACGATATTGATCTTCCAGTCACGCACCACCGAGTCGACAATTTCCACCACCGGCATGAAGCAATCGATTTCCGCCAGCAACTCAGTAAACGTCAGGTCCTTGCAATCCAGGTCATTCTTGAACACAAACCCGATCTCGCCTTCAGCCTTGGGGGCGATCAGCTGTGAACAGTCGACCAGCTCACCAGAACGACGCTCCATATCTGCAAACAGGACACCATAGTCAGGCTGGTCGACACCCAACTGTTGCTGTACCGCTTCGGAGGTCAGGCCGATCTTGTACCCGGTAATACGCCCCCCTTTTTCCAAACGGTCACGATTGACCAGCTGCTGTACCGCATAGGCATCGTCCATACCAAAGTGAGGGTAATCCGCCGAAATAGGTCCAGTCGCGCAAGTGTCTGCTCTGGCTTTAATGATGCGCTGCGCGACAGCATTGAACTCTTCCTGACTCATTTACAGGTATCCCTCTGACAACTGTTTCGTTTTTCTCAGAGCCGCCGAATATTCCGCATGCAGCTTGTCCATAATCTGACAGGTCGATACCACTGCACGAGTTGCACCCACCCCCTGCCCGGCCGACCAGACATCCTTCCAGGCCTTGTTTGCGGTGGAAATGTTGCCGGAAAAATCGATCGGCTTGGCACTTGCTCCCTGATCCAGCGGAATACCCGCCCGCTCAAGGCTGGCTCTCATCCAAGTGGCATTGACGCCGCTGACCGCAGTGGTTTCAACGATATCTTCAAGACCCGAGGCCACCAGCATGTCGCAATAGTCACCATTGGCGAAGCTCTCTTGCGCTGCGATGAAGCGTGTACCGGACACCACAAAATCCGCGCCGGCAACCTGCATGGCCAGTACGTCTTCGCCACGCGATACGCAGCCAGCGACACCTAAGGGGCCATCCCAGAATTCACGTACCTCATGGATGAAAGCCAATGGGTTATATCGGCCGGTATGGCCGCCAGCTCCGCTGCAGACCAAAATCAGGCCATCAACACCCGCCGCGATGGACTTCCGCGCCATCGTCGGGGTAATTACATCGGCAACCACCAGGCCACCATAGGCTTTTACTGCTTCTGTCACTCGCGCTGGAGAGCCAAGCGCAGTAGAAACAATGGCGGGCTGATAGCGACGCACCAGTTCCAACTCCGCTTCAAAACGGTCATATGAGGAGTGGACGATCATGTTGAACAACCAGGGCAGCTGCTCGGCATGAATCTGCGCCATCCACTCACCCAACGTCTCAACGGTGCGCGCATTGGCCGCTGGAAGCGCACCAATGGCCCCGGCTCGGGCACTGGCAATCACCAATTCTGGAGACGACACCAGAAACATCGGCGCGACCAGCAGGGGCAAGCGTGTGGTTTCGAAGACATTCATTATTTTTATGCTCCGGTTAAATGACGGGGTCAGGTGTTCATCTAGCGACCCAGCCACCGTCACTGTGAATGACACAGCCGGTGGTCATCGGGGACTGTTCGTTG
The DNA here is from genome assembly GCF_003014615.1 of Marinobacterium halophilum. Classification (GTDB taxonomy): domain Bacteria; phylum Pseudomonadota; class Gammaproteobacteria; order Pseudomonadales; family Balneatricaceae; genus Marinobacterium; species Marinobacterium halophilum. The sequence continues at coordinate 82,081 of NZ_PYGI01000020.1, forward strand.
GACGCCAGCACTACATAGAGCGCAGCATGATCCGAGGGTGATGCCATCCGCTTGAGTGGTACGGCATTGGCCGCATTCTCATGGAATCCCTGAATGTGATTGAGCGGTTGAGCACGCCCCGAAATGCCATCCACCGATTTCATCTCGGTATCGGTCGCACCCGGCGACACGCCGTTCACTCGCACATCCGGTGCCATTTCATAGGCCAGCTGTTTAATCATGCCGACAACCGCATGCTTGGAAGTGACATAGAGAATGCCGCCGCCACCGGGATAAAAACCGGAGTTGGAGACCGTAAGAATGATATTGCCGCCACTTTTTTTCAGCTCTTCCTGCGCCGCACGAACCCCGTTGAGATAACCCATCACGTTCACGTGAAACAGACTGTCGAAGTTGTCCGCGAGTTTTTCAGGCGCGATTTTGCGCAGCGGTACGAAATAGTCGAACAGCGCCGCATTACCCACGAAGATATCAAGTTTGCCAAATGCGGCGACCGTATCGGCGACCGCACGCGCGTTATCCTCGTACTCTGTCACATCGCCCTGCACCGTAATCAGCCCTTCGGGGAAATCACGCGCAAGCGCATCAAGCTTGTCGGCGTTGATATCAAACACCGCCACCTTTGCCCCTTCGGCCAGATAGCGTTCAACCACGGCCCGGCCGATACCATCGGCACCGCCGGAGACCAGTGCAACCTTGGATTCAAGCGTAGTCATACAGCACCTCAGAGGAAGGTATTGATGTTCTTGCAGGTCAGCGTTGCGTTCGGGATCAGGATCAGACGCTTCTTGATCTTGAAGCTCTCCCCGTCCTGCACGATCAGATCCTGACGACGACCATAGATCACATACTCTTCATCCAGACCACGGCTGCGCACGCTCTGAAAGGTGGAATGCACGACGTACTCACCATCGTTTTCGCCGTAATAGACTTCCACGTTGGACAGTTGGTGTACGTTACGGGTGGCCGGGTTCTCGGCCCAGGCAGAAGGCTGCTTGAAGCGCGCCACACGGCGGCCAAGATCGCGCAGGCTGTCATCGAAAAAGGCCATGTGGTCGGTGGCATAAAAGCCGTGTTCCAACAGGTTTTCGCGGCGACGGTTCTCAATACCGGGCATCCAGTAATGGATTTCGTCGTGCATCAGCGCCAGCCAATCATCGAAACGCTCGTCGTCCAGCAAACGATATTCGTAGTTCAGGAAGTGACTGATCCGATAATGCTGCTCAACTGAAACCGGGCGCTGTTCGTCATAGAGTGCGGTCATTATTCTGCCTCCGCCTTGCCAACGTTTCGGTTGGGCACTTCATTCCAGCTTTTCGCGTTCAGCATGTCGTACCAGTACTGGTAGAAGGCACGGGAATTGGCTTCGTTGAGCTGGCCCTCATACACATTTGCCGGCAGCGGCGTATCGGTCAGCAGAGTATCCATGCCCAGACCCACAAACAAATCCTGCTGTGCGGTGACACGTCCCTTGGCGGTCTTGGTGCAATACTCCCAGTTTTCGCCATCATCCATCTCGAACACGCCGGTCGGCGAGAAGGTCATCATGGCACCCTTGCGCCACTTCTCTTTCACCTCTTGCGGTGCGCTCTTGTTCACGACGACCCAAGTGAACAGTTCCATTTTGTTTGGACCGCGCGGCTGCCAGATGCGTACAGTGTTCTGGCCCGGCAGGAAGGAGAAGTTCGGGAAAATGGTGCAGGAAGAGACCGAGCCGATCATATTGGAACGAAAATCCCCCAGACGCTCAGCCACAGACGGCTTGATCGTGTGGATGTACCTGTTCAAAGCGCTCTCACCCAGTACCGCCACGTTACCAACGGTATCAAGCGCAAACTCGTAGCCGTGACCATTCCAGTTGACGGAGTAAGACTCTTCAAAGTCACTGACCTTGGCGACAGAACCGCCCAGCATGGCGCGGGCGGCTGAGTCATGGGTCCAGCCGGCATGGAGGATATCGCCGACAAAGTTCTCGGCTGCGATCTTCCAGTTACATTCATAGGTGGAACGGATGCAACCACCGACAAACTCGGTACCGCCTTCCTGGTTGTCGAACAGCGCATCCAGATACCAGGTCATCGGCCCCAAATATTCCTGCAGCGAAGGACTTTCAGGATCGAAGGTGGCAAAGACCAGTCCTTTCCATGAATCCACATTAGCAACTTCCTTCAAGCCCCATTTGGACTTGTCGAAGTTGCTGTCTTCATAGACACCGGATTCGTGCTGGCCGACCAGATTCCCTTCAACATTGAAGGACCAGCCATGATAGTTGCAGATAAAACCACGGGCACTGCCAGACTCAGAGAAGCAAATCTTGTTGCCCCGGTGAGGACAAGCGTTGAGGAACACCTTGATACCACCACTCTTCTGGCGGATCACGATCACTTCATCTTCACCCATCGTGGTGGTGATGTAGTCACCGGTTTTCGGTATCTGGGATTCGTGTGCAACAAACAGCCAGCAGCGTGCGAATACCTTTTCCAATTCCTGCTCGTATATCGCCTGATCGTAGAAGATCTTGCCCGAAATACGTCCACTCTCCAGATCACACGCATCCTTGAGATTGGTCAGTGAGTCCGTTACATCTATTGTTTTAATCATGTTACCCATGGTCTGACACCTTTAGCCTTAGCCTTTCGCAATTAACGCCTGATCCACTGCTATCAGGGCATAGATCTCCTCACCCTCGACCGTGACCGGATAAGTCTTCAGGTCGATTTCACAGGGGAACCCCTGCGCCTTTCCGGTCGGAATATGAAACTGCCCCCAATGCACAGGGCAGGTAATCAGGTCATCCTCGACGTCACCCTCAGCAAGGGAGGCCGTCGCGTGGGTACACAGGTCAGCGGTGGCATAATATTGGCCACCCAGGTTGTACACGGCTATGTCGCCATGAACGCTGCTATCAACTTTCTTGACCTGGTTTTCAGCAAGGTCCGACACCGCGCATAGAAATACCTTTTCCATAACTGCTCAGCCTTTCTTCAATTCAATAAAGCCCAGCCCGGTAACCCATTCCGGTACCGGCTGATACTCGATCAGCTCTGCGCGCGGAGCGTTGGCAGCCGCCATGGCACAGATGAAATTTCGGATCTCCATCGCACCGTTACCGCCGCTCTCCAAGACCTGCTCATCAGTGAACGCAACCAGCCCGTCGATGTTGGCGTTGCAACACAGGTCGATGATCTGGCGGTCAAATTGCTCGTTCACCTTGCCGGTTTCCTTGGTACCCACCCAGTGGCTGATGCCGCCGCTGCCGATCACGAATACCTGTTCATCACTGTTGAAGGATTCAACTGCGGCACGGATCTGCTCGCCGAGCTGACGCGCACGCGCCTTGGTAATGAACGGATCAACCGCACTGGCCAGATAGACCGGAATCGCGCTGATGCTGCGGCCGCTGATCTCTTCGGCACGACGCACGATCAGCTTGTAGGGAATAGAAAACGCATGGTCCGTAGTGAACGAACGCGCAACGGCCCAATCGAATCCGGTTTCACTGCCGTGAGCCGCGATATGCTGCGCCAGCGCTTCGTGGTTCTGCACCTGCTCTTTCTTCAACCCCGGCAACTGGTCCAGCGGGCCTTCCACATGCCCGGTAGCAATGCAGTATTTAGGCAAACAGGTGGTGCCAAACAGCATGTAATGGTCGTTGCCAACGATGATTACGCTGGACGCACTACTCTCGGCCAAACGTTCGGCACAGGTTTCGTAGGCATCCCAGACCTTTTTGGCCTTCTCGGCATCGGCTGCATCAGGGGCCACAAACATGACCGGGTCGTGCGGCACTAGAAAGCCGCCAGTAATCTCTGCCATTGTGGTTACCCTTTGATTGATGCGGAATGGGCCGACTCGGAGCCCAGCTTGCGGTTGTAGGAAGAGATCCGACGGTCCGGCGACATTTCAATCCAGTAACCGAGCGTCAGCATTGGATTGATGCCAACTGCCTGCATCGCCTTGACGTCAAATTCCAGAATCATGCGCACACTCTCCTCATCAATCGGAAAGCGGCTGAGAAACTTCTGTGAGTCCTCGCGGAATTTTTCCTTTGAGAAACGATCCACGGAAAGGCTCCAGAGAATACGCTCCAGCACGTCCCGGCTCATGCCAGCCCCCCGCCGATAAAGCTGCACAGAATGTTTAGGAATTTCTGCTTCTGCTCGGTCTGCACCCAGTGACCACACTGACCAAATACATACAGATCACTATTGGGAATGTTTTCAGCCAAAGCACGACCACACTGCACTGGCACAACGTTGTCTTCACGACCATGCAGAACCAGGGTTGGTGCCTTGATATTCTTGACGGCTTTTTCCGGGAAGCCCTTCACCAGTGTTTCGCCATCAGTACTGGGCTGTGGTATCAGCTTACGCAAGGCATCCTGAGCACCTGCACGCGCACTAGCTTCATAACGTGACTGCACCAGTTCGCCGGTGATCAATGAAGTGTCATAAGGGAACAGCTCCATCAGAGAGCGCATGTTCTCGACCGACGGCTCATACAACCAGGCACCGGCCAGTCCTTTGGTCTGTACGAAAGTGCCCGCTGGCGTACCCAGCAGTACCAGCTTGTCCAGACGCTCAGGATTGAATAGCGCAAGACCGATACCAACAGCACCACCGAAGGAGTTACCGACCAGAGAGGCCTTATCAATGCCAACGGCATCCATGAACTCAACCAGATGGTTAACCCAGAATTTGATGTCGTAGTGGGTCTCTTCTTTGAATTCGGTAAACCCGAAACCCGCGATATCTGGCACGATCACACGGAACTTCTCCGCCAGTTGATCCATAACGCCACTCCAGTTGGTCCAGCCTGATACACCAGGCCCAGAACCATGCAGCAGCAGCAGAGGTGCGCCAGCACCACATTCGAAGTAAGCCGTCTCATGACCGGCCGCCTGAATAAACTTGCGATCTGACTCTTTCATCACACCTCCGAACATACAGTTGTGTATCCAGATACTAGTGATGACGTACATGACCGTCAACAAAATCCATACCAAAAACACTGGAAATCTGACTGAAACCGCTTAAAAACATCAAAAACAAACCATTAACACATTGATTTTAAATATAAAAAAATATAATCATTCTACTTTAGGACAAGGGGAAGATTTATAGATTAGATATGCGCTACGATGATCAAAACACAGAAAGAAAAGTACAGTGGTGTATTCATTATGAATTCGGAACAGACTATTGAGCATGCAATTATTGAGCAAAACACAGAGGGCGAACTATTCAGACATGAGCATTTCCAACTGACAGGTGCCAGCCATCAGGTACTGGTATACCCCACGTGGGCTGGCATCACTGATTTTGAGCGCCGCGTGGCAAGCCGGTTGAACTCGGCAGGGTTCGATGCCGTGATCGTCGATCTATTTGGCAACACGCAAGACCTGTCCACGATCGAAGCACGGAAGTCTGCCATGCACCGACTGACACGGGATTTCAATCACATGGTTGAGCACTTGTGCCAGTTGAATACCTTTATTTGCACCCAGGCGGGCAACGAAGACAAGCAAGCATCAGCCATGGGATTCTGCCTTGGCGGTATGTGTGCCGTTTTGACCGGCCTTACCCGTGCAGGGTATATGGCTGCCATCAGCTTCCATGGCCTGCTTTCCTTCCCGAAAGACCGACGACCCACAGATACGACAACCCGCTTTATGCTCTTGAATGGCAACATCGATCCAATGGTGCCTGAAGAAGATATCTGCGCCACGCTGAACTACTTTGAAGACAATCAGCTTGATCTGACTTTTATGAACTTCAGTCGAACACTGCACTCATTCAGCATCCCCGGCGCGTACAACCCAGATGCAGGCGTGATGTATAACCCTGATGTTGCAGAACAAAGCTGGCGTTATGCTCTCGATCTGCTGAAACACGTGTAGGCCTTTGGCTTGCCTTTTATTAATCCCAAGGTATGATCGCTATAAATTAATTTAATATATCGATCATATCCAACATGGTTTTATATCTTCAAGAATCCGTCACATTCCCGCATTAAGCCGGAGAGCACTTACACTCTCCGGCAGATATCCAGTGTTATTCATTGGCGGAGGGTTTATGAACTGTCAGGTACCGACATCATTACGGCGTATTGCTGAGCGTTTAAGTCACTATTTTATGGTTGGGGAGCACTACAACTACTCCAGCCCATTACATCTTTTATCAATATTCAGTCGTATGGAGCAGTTGAACCAGGCCCCCGGCCTACGGGCGCGTCCGGGTGCCTTGTTATTGCTGCGTATACTGCAAACCGAAGAGACCTGCTTCTTCACGCTGACCTCACCAGCCGAAGCCAAGCCTGAACAACAGCGAATTTCAGTGCTATCACCTCTGGGAGCTGCACTGCTGGGCATGTCTCAAGGTGATACGTGCCGTGTGTATTTCATGGGGGAAAACCTCAACTTCAAACTGATCAAGATAATACATTAAATCATTTTTCCGGAGGAACGTGCCTTGAAGAATTTCTGATGCATTCGCATCTCTCCATTTATTTTTTTGATGATGTTATACAGCGTAAAAATCATGAGTATTAGTGCGCTAAATATTATTTTACGGAGATATAGAAATGGCCAAAGGTAAAGATAAAAAACAACCAACCAAGACTCTTAAAGAAAAACGCCGCGACAAGCGTGAAAAGAAACAGACCGCATCCTGAGTCACATGCACACCATCAACACGCCCACTTGAGCGAACACAGACCTGTTGATCAATGAAGGGCGTTTTCGGGGCGCGGATTGTTTATAATCCACGTCCCGTTTACGACCACCAGAGAGTCTCGCCATGCCCGTTACCGCCGCCATCGTCCACCGCCTCACCCGTCGTACCGGCGAACAGTCCTACAGCCTGCGTGAAGAACCTTTTGACAATGAAGAGCATAAAAGCCGCCTGCTCAGTGAAATAAAACCTCTGTTCACCCGACGCGCCAGTAAGCGTTATGGCTGTTTTGCCGACGAATCCTGCACGTTCAAAGGACTGGTCATGAACTGGATGGATGAGGGCATCGGCTTTACGCAATTTAGCCGCAAAGTCGTCGAACAGCTGGCCATGCTGATGGAACAGCAGGATCTGGAAACCGATGGTTACTGGTTGTTCATTCACGAGGAGCTAGAAGCCGCACAACGGCTCTGGATCACCTGCCTGAAGCAGAAAGAAGGCCTGCTGCTCAACAGCGATAATGACCTGCAGGACACGGCCTACATCAATTTTTCCAAAACCGGTTTTTGTGCCTGTATCGACCTCCACGACATCAACACCCCTGACAAGACGCGTTATTTAACCCTGAGCTTCGGCTTTGGTGACCGTCCACTGCAGGGCGCACTGATGGAATTCACCGGCTTCACCAACACTGTCGACACCCGAGCCGATACCGAACAGTTCATGGCACTGGTTCAGGACTACAGCGAATCCATGCCGGAAGACAGCGGTAAGCGCTATCAGAAGGAAGTGGCCGAATTCTGCATGGAACAGTCCAAGGAAGGAGAAACCGTCAACTTCCACACCCTGGCCGAGTTGGTCGAATCGATTGCCGACGTGCCGCTGGACACCTTCATCACCGAGCGCTCACCGCAGACCAAGGAAGAATTCATACCCGACCCTAGCAGTCTGAAAAAATACATCCGCTACACCGGCCGCACCAAAGAGGTCTCGATCAGCTTCAGCAACGAATCACTGGGCAAAACGATCTCATTCGATCCAGACACCAACACCCTGACCATGACCGAACTGCCCCCGTCACTGATCAAGCAGCTCAAAGGCGAGTAAGCCGTGCGCCTGGACCGTTTCATCTGTAAACATACCGAACACAGCCACCAGACATCACGGCGCCTGGTGGCGTCCGGACACGTTATGGTGAACGGAGAAACGGCAACCGACCCGCGCCGGCTGATAGATGCGTTCAGTACCATCCAGCTTGACGGCCAGCTGCTGCAACAGCAACAGGCCCACTATTTCATGCTTAACAAGCCGGCCGGTTATCTCAGCGCAACCTCCGACCCGGAGCACCCGACGGTGCTCGAACTGCTGCCGGCCCCACTGCGGCCTCTGTTGCATATTGCTGGCCGTCTCGACCGCGCCACTACGGGGTTGTTGCTGCTCACCAACGATGGCCACTGGTCCCGCCGAGTCACAGCACCGGAGCATAAAACCCCCAAGGTCTACCATGTCACTACTGCTGAACCGATCAGTGTCGAGGCTGAATCTTGCTTTCAGGCCGGTATCTGGCTGGCACGCGAAGGCGTCATGACCTCTCCGGCACAACTGCAACGACTGGGCCTGCGAGAGTGCCGCCTGACCATTTACGAAGGCCGCCACCACCAGGTCAAGCGCATGTTTGCTGCCATTGGCAACGAGGTCACACAGCTGCACCGTGAAAGCATGGGCGAGATCCGGCTGGAATCAACGCTGCTACCGGGATCCTGCCGATGCCTGACGGAAGCCGAATACCGCTCGGCCTGACCGTCCTCGCGGCGAAGACGCAACATCTCATGCTCGGGATCAAACAACTTCGCTGCCGTGGTAATAGACGTCGCCGGGGGCGTCACGTACTGTGAAGGGACTCGGAGACAACGGACCGATACCATCCCCATGACCCATCACACCCATGCAACACATCAATCGGGCTCAACCACCCCACAGGCGCTGGCAACCACAAGGCGTGAAACCTTGCGCCTGCTCAGCTTCAACATTCAGGTCGGCATCAATACGCGGGCCTTTCATCATTACCTGACCCGCAGTTGGCAACACCTGCTTCCCCACCGCCAGCGCAACCGCACTCTCGATGAAATCGGACGCCTGCTACGCCAGTATGACCTGGTCGCCCTGCAGGAGGTCGATGGCGGTAGCCTGCGCAGCGGCTTCATTAATCAGGTGGAATATCTGGCGCAAGCGGGCGAATTCCCTTACTGGTATCAGCAACTTAACCGAAACCTCGGCAAGTTGGCCCAACACAGTAACGGCGTACTCAGCCGACTCCAGCCTGACTTCGTTGAAGACCATCCGTTACCAGGATTGATTCCCGGCCGTGGTGCCATTCTGGTACGCCTGGGTAAAGGCAAACATGCGCTGTTGATAATCGTCTTGCACCTGGCACTGGGCGCGCGCGCCCAGGACCGGCAGCTGCGCTACATACGCGAGCTGATACAAGACCACCACCATGTAGTACTGATGGGCGATATGAACAATCCACTTGAACACCTGCTCAGCCGGTCGGCCCTGCAAGGACTGGATTTGGTGGCGGCAAAGGAAAACCTGCCCACTTATCCAAGCTGGCGACCCACCCGCGCGCTGGACCACATTCTGATTTCACCGGCACTGGAGATCCGCAGCGCCCGCGTACTGGACTGCGTACTGTCTGACCATCGCCCCATCGCCATGGAAATCGGCTTGCCTGACTGCTTGCAGTACCTGTGAATACTCTACTGTGTAGACGCTTTGGAGATGATCTTTTCAACCACATCGCCCATCGTCGCGGCATACACATCCGGCCGACGATACAGCGGGTGATACGGTGCGCCGGTACGGTCAATATACGCCGCACACATGCCGGCTGATAAAGCGCCATGGGTATCCCAGTCATGGCAGGCCACCAAACGTAATTCTTCTATTGGCTTGCCCAACCGCTTGGCAACAAATTTATAGACTGCGGGGTCGGGCTTGAAACTGCCGGTCTCTTCCACCGAGACAATTTCATCGAAATACTCTGCCAGGCCTGCATTCTTCATTTGCGCCGATATCAGCTCCCGTGATGAATTTGAGAACGCGACCGTACGAAAACCGGCCACTCGCAATCGGGCCAGCGCAGGCTTGATATCGGCATGAGGTGGAAGTGTGGCAAAGCGGCCAAGAATATCGCTGCGTACAGCATCAGCCAATGTAACTCCGACACGCGCAGCCATAGCATCAAGCATGGTGCCGGCAAGGGTTGCGAAGTTGGTGTTCACCCCGGTCACGATACAGACTGTAGATGCATGCAGGAGCGTCGAAAACCATGTTGCCGTGACGCCTTCATCACCGAAAGCCGACTTGAATAAGGGTTTCAGAGAACCCAGGTCCAGAACCGTTTCATTGATGTCAAAAAGTACTGTGTCTCGTTTCATGGCAGTTTATTCCTGTACGTTCATCTTGTGCCAAGCGGCCCATGGATGATTGCATTGTACAGGAGGCAACAGGATGAGCTGTGCGTGTACTGAATATCAACTGAAAACAGCCAGGAATTGGGACAATAAAGAACTATACGAGACGTATGGATGCGTTAACCACAGAGTGCGAAGGTCAACTGGAGAGGCGAGCAATACAACTCGCCGAAGTCTGCACCAACCGCTGCGGCTGGTGTAAGGAAAGAGGTGAGAGTCTGCCGATCACGGCGAGCATAAAAGATGCACTACAGGTCTTCGATATCAGAGTCCTAGATCACTTCATCGTGGCACCAGGAGAGTCATGCTCCTTTGCTGAACGTGGGCTGCTTTAAACTACCACAACTAGCCAGGCCTCCGGGTTTGGCTGTTTTTTTGCCTGTACAAGAGCAAGGGAAGCACCTAGTTCACCGAGCTCCCAGCACTGAATCCGCATTGAACATAAGGTTAATTATGCGCAGTTGCAAGCAGCTGTTCGCATTCGCCGCATAATTAACCTTATGTATAAATGCTAGAATCGGAGGGGCCTATAAAAAATAACAAGTTCCAAAAGCATATCCGTCATAGTCGTATAAAAATTTCCCATTTTCAAAGGGGCCGAGGTAGGTAACAAGCCCGTTTTCATCAACATACTCAAAACCACCTTCCCTAGTTTTTTTATAAAATTTACTATGCCCACCGCCACGGGGAGTATGAGCAGTAAAAGTAGTCAATCGTCGATTATTAACAATGATTTTAATCTTAGCTTTCTGGATTTCAGGGTAATGTCCATATTGAACTTCACACTCAGCCTCATAAGCAAAAGCCTGAAAGCTAAGTACACATAGCGCAAGCCCACAGTATATTGATTTCATTGCACTTCCCTATTCAAAAATCATCTAACACATTAGCTTTAAAAGCTTGATTATATACGGACATGATTTCGGTTTCTATTTAAATCAAGTAACAGATTATAAACCACCTTCAGGCACTTATGTATAAATGCTTACTTCGGCGGTGTGGATGATTTCTAAGCTACATCATCGAGACTGATCACGGAGCTAGGCCTAGATTGCCATCATAAGTGACACACGCCTGCCCGCCAGATATTCCAACGGAGAAATATACTCTAACGCTTTTCTTGGTCGCGCGTTAATCAAA
>NZ_PYGI01000021.1 GCF_003014615.1 Marinobacterium halophilum
GGCCCAGGAACTTTTCCTTACGGGTCTGACGGCGCTTGTTGCTGAACTCGCTGTCCGCGAATGTAAGTTGCTGATCCATCTCTGCGTCCTCAATCGTGTGCGGCAGGCATTATCCCATGCGGCGGACTTATTCGCAGCTTCCTTAGCTATAGCTCAATTTTTTATCATTTTTATGAGCTATCTTCCAACTGATGTAGTTATGCCTAAAGCAAGAGTTGTTAGAAAAACTTCAAGCTGATAATCAAACATAAAAGGTGGAGCTATAAATAATGCTCCCAAACCTGCCATGACTAGAATAGCCCCTAGAACTTTCCTTGCCAACTTAGGTAAGAACTTATTTGCCGCGAAAGTATATACAAGCACGAATACTACAAGCAGTATAAAAATCATATTAATATTTATCTAAAGTTGAGTGTGTTCCTGCGAAGCTATACTGAGGACCTATTCAACCGTTTACTTCAATAAACGTCATGATAGCTACGTCCTCTGCGTTAAGATTTATCATATTGTCAATAATATATTTATTGATTTTCGGCCCTATTAAATAGCCAATGGCAACCGTAGCGCCCCCTTTTTAGCATTGCTATATTGGATACTCTTGGGAAGTTTTATCGTCACCAAAAAAGCTAAAGTTGCCGTAACAGCACCGGTTACAGCATTAGCAAATTTATACTGCTTATGAGTAGCAGCATTAGCACCATCAACAGATAACGGCTCGCAAACAACTGTGTAGAGCTTTATTGGTCGAGTATCCCCATGCTTCATACCTTGAACAGTTCGTCTAAGCATATTTAGGGTTGCTATCTGAGCGGCTGCATTGATATTTTTGTTAGGTGAATAGATGGTATTGTTTACGATGTGCTCTCTGAACTCTGTGGCAGGATACTCTAATAAGGTTAAGTTACCCTTAGAATAATCATTACTAAAATCTCGTTTACTCATCCCCATTTTAAGGCTCTTTCCTATATTGAGTGGATTCAGAACCTTATGATTTTAGGTAATACCGGTCAAGATGTGGACAGATGGCAACAGATTAGAGAAATTTCTAGAATAAAACGCTGTACTATTGAGCCGCTATTCCGAGCAAATTCCAAGTTCTCTGATATTTATAATCTTCACAATATCATGCATGTATTCCACGATCTGTGTTCAGGTTTTTCAAGCCCTAACCCAGTAACCACGAGGTTTTAGGGCAGGGTATTTAGGGGTGTTTAGCTTCAACCGCCCCCCGTAGGATTGGGGGCTGTTTAAGGTCGATTCTCTATATTTGGTCGCTAAGGAGGCAGTTAAGTGTCGCACAAGTTCTAACTTGCGCGACACTTCCCCCGCCCTGAATCGTCCCCGTGTTTCCTAGGCATTCTGCTGCAACATACAGATACGCGGGCAGGTGAAAGACCTGCCCATCCAACTGATCAATTCCCGTTACTCATCCGTATCTGACTACTCAGTCACTCACCTGCAACCGGACGGCAACCCGCATGACTCTATTACCTGAGGATCACTCCCGTATCATCGAAATGGCCTGGGAAGACCGCACCCCGTTTGAGGCAATTGAACACTGCTATGGCTTGCCCGAGGCGGGCGTTATTCGGTTGATGCAGCGTTCGCTCAAGCCTGCCAGTTTCCGCTTGTGGCGCAGGCGGGTAAGCGGGCGGGCAACCAAGCATCTGCAGCGGCGTGCGCCGGGCGTTAGTCGCGGATGTGCACCGGGGCAATACAAGCCACGTTGACCGCTGCGGCGGTATTATTCCGATGCAGGGTGTGTCGATTGATCATTTTATTTACAAATAAACCTTTGACGTACGGGTCAGTGGGTGTACACTGCAGTGGCTTGAGAGTAAAACCTGAATTTATGCCCCCATTTCGACGTCCTGCCTAATCGTAAGCGCCTCGTTCTGATTTCATAAGTCCCTGCATTACTGTAAAGCATTACCCGAGCTGATATGGCATTTACGCCACACGGTTCATATATTTTATTAAGAACGAGATTACTATTATGTCTAATACAACTACTGGCACCGTTAAATGGTTCAACGAAACTAAAGGTTTTGGTTTCATCGAACAGCAGAGCGGCCCGGACGTTTTCGCCCACTTCAGCGCTATTTCCGGTTCAGGCTTCAAAACCCTGGCTGAAGGCCAGCAGGTTGAATTTACCGTTACTCAGGGCCAGAAGGGTCCTCAGGCGGAAAACATCGTTGCAATCTAAATCTCGTATTTAGACTGCTGATGTAAAAAACGGGCCCTTGTGGCCCGTTTTTTATTGTCTGAAAAAGGATATTTGTTTTGGATTTAATCGTGAGGCTTCGTGTTGATTTAAATACATTTTTTTCAATTATTACTGTCGGAAAGCCGTCTTGAAAAAACAATTATCTGCTTTATATTAATAAACCTTTGACCCATGGAATATAAGGTGTACACTACAACGGCTTGAGAGTAAAACCTGAATTTATGCCCCCATTTCGACGTCCTGCCTAATCGTAAGCGCCTCGTTCTGATTCCATAAGTCCCTGCATTACTGTAAAGCATTACCCGAGCTGATATGGCATTTACGCCACACGGTTCATATATTTTATTAAGAACGAGATTACTATTATGTCTAATACAACTACTGGCACCGTTAAATGGTTCAACGAAACTAAAGGTTTTGGTTTCATCGAACAGCAGAACGGCCCGGACGTTTTCGCCCACTTCAGCGCTATTTCCGGTTCAGGCTTCAAAACCCTGGCTGAAGGCCAGCAGGTTGAGTTCACCGTTACTCAGGGCCAGAAGGGTCCTCAGGCGGAAAACATCGCTGCAATCTAAATCTTGTATTTAGATTGCCGATGAAAAAACGGGCCCTTGTGGCCCGTTTTTTATTGTCTGAAATAAGGCTTTTGAGCCGCTTGTCATAGCACCGCTTCTATCGCCTGCTGCAGTTTTTTGTCATCTGGTGAGGTCATGCTGGAGAAAGCTGCTGTTACCCGTCCTTCACGGTCAATCACATACTTGTAGAAGTTCCAACGCGGAGGTTTTCCGCTCTGGCGAGCAATTTCGCGGAAAATGGGGTGCGCCTCGCTGCCACGAACATGGATGGGGCTGAACATGTCGAAGCTGACACCGTAATTGATAAAGCAGACCTCTGCGGCCTTGGCTTCGTCCTTGGCTTCCTGGCGGAAGTCGTTGGACGGAAAGCCGACCACTTTCAGTCCCTTGTCCTTGTACTGCTGATGCAGGGCTTCCAGGCCTTCGAACTGTCCGGTGAAACCACAGAAACTGGCGGTGTTGATCACCAGCATGGGGTGGCCGGTGTAATTGGCGCTCAGGTCGACGATGTCGTTGGCGTGCAACCGTTTCAATTTATGGTCGAGCAGGGCGGCGGTATCGGGCTCGGTTGCGATCACCTGATGGCTCAGGAACAGACCGCACAGGGTACAGAGTAGGCGTTTCATGACAGGACTCCTTGTTGTCTGATTGTTTTACGCAGCACAACCGCTTTGGTTCAGTGTGCGGGCGGGCGTACAATGCGTTCTTTTGCCGACAGGGAGTGCCGATGTGAATGTAGTAACCTCTAGCCGCCGGGGGCTGGCGCCTGAAGTAGTGGTGATGCTGGCCGGTATTACGGCGGCGCTACATATCGGCAAGTTACCGCCGGCGATACCGGTATTGCAGGCGGAACTGGATGTAAGCCTGGTACAGGCCGGCTTTTTGCTGTCGCTGGTACAGCTGGCGGGAATGCTGGGCGGTGCGTTGATCGGGGTATTGGCCGACAGTGCGGGGTTACGCCGCAGTATCCTTACCGGCCTGGGTATTCTGACGTTGAGCAGTGTGCTGGGCGGTTTTGCGAACTCGGCGACAGAACTATTGCTGTTGCGTGCCGGTGAAGGTTTTGGCTTTCTGCTGGTGACCTTGTCAGGTCCCGGGCTGATCCGGCAATTGGTGGCACCTGATAAGTTGAGCCTGCGTCTGGGCTGGTGGGGCTGCTATATGGGTTTTGGCACCGGTACCGGTTTGCTGGCGGGGCCCTGGTTGATGCAGGCGTTTGGCTGGCAGGGCTGGTGGTGGCTTATTGCGGCGGTGACGCTGGGCATGCTGGCGTGGGTTGTCAGGACTGTACCGGCGGATCAGCGCGCGGATAATCCGCGTACCGGCTCGCCGCTGTCCGGGTTGCGGACACTGCTGGGCCGGTTGCGGCTGACGCTGAGCCGTCCGGGACCGTGGCTGGTAGCATTGATCTTTGCCGCCTATTCGGGACAGTGGTTGTCGGTGATCGGCTTTTTGCCGTCCATTTATATTCAGGCGGGACTGGAAGGCGGTGTTGTCGGGATACTGACGGCATTGGCGGCAGTCTCCAATGTTGTGGGTAATGCAGCGGCGGGTCGTTTGTTGCAGGCGGGGGTGGGGCCACGCCAGTTGCTCTATACCGGTTTTGCGGTCATGAGTTTGACCACTTGGACCGCGTTCTCGTCGGTCACGGCAGACCTGCCCTGGCTGCGCTATGCTGCTGTGTTGGTGTTTTCCGCGGTCAGTGGGGTGATTCCCGGCGTGCTGTTTTCATTGGCGGTGCGCCTGGCGCCCGACAGTTCGGTGGTCTCCACGGCGGTGGGCTGGATGCTGCAGCTATCGGCGCTTGGGCAGTTTGTGACGCCGCCGCTGATCGGGGCACTGGCGGTCTGGGCCGGTGGCTGGCAGCTGACGTGGCTGGCCACCGGCGCGATGTCGTTGTTGGGGGTGTTGCTGGTGACGCGGGTCGGACGTTTGCTTTAGGCCTGCAGCGCCGGTTCCAGCGCCGGTATCGAGCGGTGTGGCTCGGGAATATCTTCGGCACCGGCACAAGTCATCGCCCAGTGGACTCGCTCCTCCGGGGTCAGATGGGGCCGTTTCAACGCTTCAACGGCTTTCAGTCGAGGCAGCAGGCCCTGGCCATTGGCGATCTGGATCGCCAGCCCCGGGCGGGCGTTCAACTCCAGCAGTAGTGGACCTTCCTCGGCATCAACCACCAGGTCCACGCCCATGTATCCCAGCCCGGTGGCTTCATAGCAGCGGCTGGCCATGTTGAGCAGGTAGTGCCAGTTATCGATGCGGATATCGGTCAGGGTCAGTCCGGTCTCGGGGTGTTGCTCGATCGGGCGGTCGAACTGGACCGCATTGAGTGCGTGGCCGTTGGCCAGGTTCAGGCCTACGCCTACCGCGCCCTGGTGCAGGTTGGCCTTGCCGTCGGAGGCACGGGTGGCCAGTCGCAGCATCGCCATCACCGGGTAGCCCTTGAATACGACAATGCGAATGTCGGGTACGCCCTGGTAGGAGTAGCGGGCCAGCATGGGCTCGGAGCGTACCAGTGCTTCAATGACGGCGTCATCGGGTGAGCCACCCAGCGAGTACAGGCCCGCCAGAATATTGGACAGGTGGCGTTCAATCTCGGCCAGGCTGACCTTGCTGCCTGACGGTTTGACGAAGTCGTCACCGTCGCGGCCGGTAATCACCAGAATGCCTTTGCCCCCCGAGCCTTTGGCCGGTTTGATGGCGAAACCGTTCAGGTTGGCCACTTGCTCGCGGAAGTGGCTGATCTCATGCTGTTCACGTACAACCTGCAGCAGCTTGGGGCTGGGCACGTCGTACTCGTCGACCACCTGCTTGGTCTTCAGTTTATTGTCGACCAGCGGATAGGCCTGGCGGTCGTTATAGCGGGCGATGTAGTCGATATTGCGCTTGTTCATGCTGAGCATACCCAGTTGCGTCAGTTCACGCGGTCGGATCCAGTCGAACATCATAGATACCTTTTCATCGGTGCAAAACGACGCAGCTCGGTCAGCTTGTAGCCGGTGTATTGGCCCAGCAGCAGGATCACGCCCAGTACCACAAGGTGCAGTTCCGGGAAGTTGAAGCTGATGTGTTCGGCCAGCGGGGCGCGCATGACCAGATAGGCGAGTACAGCGACAATCAGGCTGCCGGAGCCTTGAATCAGGACTTCATGAGCGCCTTCTTCCTCCCACAGGATCGACATGCGTTCGATCGTCCAGGCCAGAATCACCATGGGAAAGAAGGTGACGGTCATGCCGGTGCTGAAGCCCATCTGGTAGCCAACGATGCTGATACCGGCGGTGATGAACAGGACCAGTATGATCAGGGCCGAGATCCTCGAAACCAGCAGCAGGTTGAGGCTGGACAGGTAACCGCGCATCAGCAGGCCCAGAGTGACTACGCTGATGAAGGCGGCAAGACCGGGCAGCAGTGAGGTTTGGACGAAAGCCACGGCAATCAATACCGGCATGAAGGTGCCGGAGGTTTTGATGCCGACCAGAATGCGCATCAAGCAGACCACCAGTGCGCCGAAGGGCAGCAGCAACAGCATGCGGAACATGCCCTGCTGTTCGACCGGCAGCTGGTACAGGCTGAGTGAACCGAAGGCGCGATCATCGGCTTCGGCGCGCACGATCTGCAGGGCTGGTACGGTCTGGCGCAGCATGGAGAAGCGGACGATGGAGTCGGTGCCGCCGGTTACATCAAGCAACGAGCCGGTGGCCTGACGCCACAGCAACACGTCGGCGGGTACGCCCTGAACGCCGGTGCGCGGGTTAAAGGTCAGCCAGCGTTCGCCGTCGTGGATCTGGATCCAGGGTTGCAGCAGCTGCTGACGGCGGGCATCCTCCAGTTGCAGGCCCTCGGCAATGCGTGCCGGTATGCCACCGAAGTTGAGCAGGCGGTGCAGGGTGGGTGCCAATGCGCCATCGCTGAGCAAGAGGCGGGTGTTCTGGTCGGGGGTCTGGCTGTTGAGCAGGGCGATCAGTTCACGCGTCAGGCTGGCGGCATTGCTGGAACGTGCTTCGGCCTGCTGCAGCAGGGCGCGGGCAGCGGTGGCGGCGGGCTCCTCCAGGAATACTTCGCTCGGCTTGACCGGACGCGGATCGAGTAGGGGTTCGGCGGTCTCGCTGTTTGGAATCAGTCGGGTCTTGAAATACAGGGTCTGCGGACCGCTGGCGTCACGGATGGTCCACTCGGCGCGGCGGTCACCCTGCTGCTCGGTAATGGCAAAGCCGTAACCGGGGGACGCTGCCTGCTCGGTCAGGGTGTAGAACCCCGGTGGCTGTTCGGGAATGTTCAGGTTGACGCTGACCGGTTCACCCCAGGCCTGGAAGTCGATACGGGCTTCCACCAGCCAGACCGGCTGCTGCTCGCCCGGTAGCCAGGGCACGCCCATCTGCAGGTGGCGCAACGTTGCCAGCAGCAGGCCCGCCGCGATCAACAGCAGGGTCGCCAGGTAGAACGGCGCTTTGGAGTGACGGATCAAGGGGTGTCTCCTGTATCGGGCTTGGTCAGGGTATCGGGCAGCGTGGTGACATACTCGCGGCCGACATCAATCAGCATCACGTCGCGCAGTACGTTGCGCCCGATCAGCACCGGATAGGTGAGATGACTGCGATCGCTGAGGGTAAACTCGGCACTCTGGCGGTGATCACCGATCATGAACGGCAGTTCGACCACGGCACGGCGCTCAGGGTCGTCACTGTTGGCCTGAACGATCTTCGCATTGCGGGAAATCTCACGTTCTAGAGGAATCGCTTCACCGGAGACGGGATGCTTGATGTCGAAACGGACCCAGTTTTCGCCGTCGCGCTCAAAGCGTTTGATGTTGGTCGCATGCAGTGACGAGGTTGTGGCACCGCTATCGATACGGGCATCGTAGATCAGTCCGGGAACCGCCAGATACAGTTTCTCCACCTCGCCGACCACAAGCTTACCCTGGTAGCGACCGGGTGCGTCGAGGCGTGCGGTTGTGGCTGTACTCTGCAGTGTGCGTTCAGGGGGGCGGGACAGGCGCTCCAGTTTGCTGGTCTGGTCATTGAGCGCATCGCGCAGTTCTTTGCGTTGGAAATGCTGGGCGCGACTGAGGCTGTCGAACTGCTGCTGGTTAACGGCGCTCAGGGTTTCCAGGCGGCTCTGCTGTTGATGCAGCTGTTGACTCAACGTGTCGAGTTGCGCACGTTCCATAAATAAGTAGCGGTCGTGGCTACAGGCACTGGTCAGGCCCGCCAGCAGTAATATTGTGAATAGGCGAAACAGATTCGGGTAGGGTGTTGTGTTCATTAATAACGTCTCCATAGCGCAGCGCTCAGGATACAGGTTAGTTCATGGCGTGTGGCCTTGACGGTCGGCGGATTATGCAAAATTTCGGCTGAATAGACGATGAAACAACCGGTAAACACTGTTGTGATCTGGTACAGGTGGCGTGAAGATACGTAATACTGTGCGACTGCGTGGGAATATTGCAACACAAGGAGAGGCAAAGTGAGACAGTGGGTGTTGGGATTGTGTGTTGTGGTTGTGGCAACGCTGGCCCTTTTGGGGTGGCATTATTGGGCACCGCAGGAAAGCGCGCAGGGCCGCCCGCCACAGGTGCAGAATGTGCATGTGGTGACGCCTCAGCTGCAACGGGTGGAAGATCGTATCCGCGCCGTGGGCACTTTGAGTGCGCGGGAAGAGATCACTGTTACCAGTGAGGTCAATGGCCGCGTCGTGGCGCTGAATTATCGGACCGGCCAGGCGGTGGCGGCCGGTGCATTGCTGGTGCAGCTGGATGATCGCCAGGCACGGGCTGATCTGCAGGTGGTCGAGGCGCGTCTGGAAGATGCGCGCCGCCAGCTGCGCCGTGCACAGCAGTTGCGCAGCAGTAATAGCGTGTCTCAGTCCCGTGTGGATGAGTTGCGGACAGCGGTGGATGTCGCGGCGGCCGAGCGCAATGCTGCCGCAGTTCGGGTGAGTAATCATCGTATTGAGGCTCCGTTTGCCGGCGTTGTCGGGCTGAGAGACTTGAGCCCCGGAGCCTATGTCGAGAGTGGTGACCCGCTGACGACGCTGGATGCGATCGATCCGATGGAACTGCGTTTTTCGGTACCGGAACGTTATCTTGGCCAGTTACGCGAGGGCTTGGCGTTGCAGGCCGAGAGTTCAGCGTGGCCTGATCGGGTCTTTAACGGCGTGTTGGCCGAGCTGGATACCCGCATCGACCCGCTCAGCCGCAGCCTGCGGGTGCGTGCCTTGATCGATAACGATGAGCAGTTGCTGCGTTCGGGACAGTTCATGTCGGTGCAGCTGACCTTGCGAGCCCGTGAAGCACTGGTGATTCCCGAGCAGGCGGTGCTGCTGCGCGCTGACGAGCAGTATCTGTTTGTCGTGCAGGGCGAACAGGCCGAGCGGCGTACGGTGCAACTGGGCGCGCGCGAGCCGGGGTTCGTTGAAGTGGCCAGTGGGTTGGCGGCGGAAGACCAGGTCATCGTCACCGCGCAGGACCGTCTGTCCAGCGGTGATCGCATTCAGATATTACCGGGACTTGAAAATGCCATCCCGCCGAATCGGTTGCAGGCGGAGGAGTCTGCACCATGATGCTCTCTGACCTGTCGATCAAACGGCCAGTACTGGCCACGGTGATCAGCCTGCTGATTCTGGTCTTTGGTTTGGCCGCGTTGCTCGATCTGCCGATTCGTGAGTACCCGGATATCGACCCGCCAGTCGTGTCGATCGCCACCGATTACACCGGCGCTGCCGCTGAGGTGGTGGATACCCAGATCACTCAGGTGATTGAAGATGCGATCAGCGGTATCGAGGGCATTCGTTCCATCGAGTCGAGCACCGAGCAGGGCGAATCGCGTACCACCATCGAATTCAGCACTACTCGAGATGTGGACATCGCCGCCAACGATGTGCGTGATGCAGTGTCGCGTATTGTTAATCGCCTGCCGGAAGAGGCCGACCCGCCGGTGGTGCGCAAGGCCAACTCCGATGCCCGGCCAATGATGTGGGTAACGTTGCAGTCCAAGGTGTGGGATGCGGCGCAGCTCAGTGATTTTGCCGAACGGGTGTTGTCGGACCGGCTATCAGTGGTGGACGGGGTGGCCGATGTTTATATCGGTGGCCAGCGCCGCTATGCCATGCGGGTCTGGCTTGACCCCGAGCGCCTGGCCGCACGTGATCTTACGGTTGCCGAAGTGGAGCGTGCGCTGCGCACCAATAATATTGAACTGCCCAGCGGCTCGATCGAGTCGGTCAGCCGTGATTTTACCGTACGGACCGAAGGCCGTCTGAATACCGTGGATGCCTTTCGCCAGCTGGTGATTCGTCGTGATGGCGATGTTCAGCTGCGCCTTGGGGACGTGGCCGAGGTCAGGTTGGGGGTGGAATCCGATGTCAGCCGGTTGCGGGCCAATGGCAAAACGGCAATAGGGCTGGGCATTATCCGTCAGTCCAAGGCCAACACCGTTGCGGTGTCTGACCGGGTTCTGGCTGAAATTGAGCAGATCCGTGAGACGCTGCCGGCGGAAGTGGAAATCGCGCGCAGTTATGACCAGTCGGTCTTTATTCGTGCCTCGATTGAAGAGGTATTGGTCACCTTGGCCATTGCCGTGGTGTTGGTGATTCTGGTGATCTTCCTGTTCCTGCGCTCCTGGAGAGCAACGCTGATCCCGGCGGTGACGATTCCGGTCGCCGTAGTCGGTGCTTTTATCGGTTTGGGCTTTTTCGGTTTTTCGATCAACGTGCTGACCCTGCTGGCGATTATTCTGGCGATCGGGCTGGTGGTGGATGATGCGATTGTCATGCTGGAAAACATCCAGCGTCGTATCGATGAGGGTGAAACTCCGCTGGTGGCGGCCTTCCTCGGTGCCCGTCAGGTCGCTTTCGCCATCATCGCAACCACACTGACGCTGGTGGCAGTGTTCGTGCCGATCTCGTTCATGGGCGGCAACGTGGGCCGGTTGTTTGGCGAATTCGGTTTTACCTTGGCAACGGCCGTGGTGGTGTCCAGCCTGGTGGCACTGACACTGGCACCGATGCTGGGGTCCAAGTGGCTGCGTCACAGTCCCGACACCACGGAAGGGCATCGCCTGTGGCTGTGGACCGAGCGGGTATTGAACGGCATGACCCATGGTTACCAGCGCGGACTGGAGGTTTCACTGCGTCAGCCGGGACTGGTCTTGGGATTGGGTGTTGCCGGGTTGCTGCTGGCGCTGGCGATCTTTCCGCGTTTGCCGCAGGAATTGGCACCGACCGAAGACCGTGGCGTGATCATCATGCCAACCAAGGCACCGCGGGGCTCGACTGCTGATTACACCGAACACCATGTGCGCCAGATTGAAGACCGGCTGCTGCCCTATGTGGAATCCGGTGTGGCCGAACGGCTGCTCGGCATCGTCGGCTTTCGCGGTGAGGCGGATAACGCGTTCATCATTTTCGGTTTGAGCCATTGGGATCAGCGGAATGTTAAGCAGCAAACCATCGCCGCGGAGCTGTTCCCCAAACTTGCGGAAGTGCCTGGGGTGCGCTCCATTCCCGTTAACCCGCCGGGGCTGGGACAGAGCGGTTTCCGCCAGCCGATCTCGTTTGTTATCGGTGGCCCCGACTATGCCAGCGTGCAACGCTGGAGCGAAGCGATTCTGCAGCGAGCCAAGGAAAATCCGAACCTGCGCAATCTGGAAACCGACTTCGAGCTGACGCGGCCGGAGTTACGGGTGGATATTGATCGCCAGCGTGCGGCCGATCTGGATGTGACCGTGGAAGACGTAGGCCTGACCCTGCAGACGGTGTTGGCTTCGCGGCAAGTAACCACGTATCTGGACCGTGGTCGTGAATATGATGTCATCGTGCAGGCCGCTGACCGCAGCCGTGCCAGCCCGTCCGATCTGGGGGAGATTTATCTGCGTCCCCGTGCCGGTGGCGATTTGATTCCGCTGCAAGCACTGGTGGAGGTGAGCGAGGTCGGTGCGAACCCGGACCTGAAGCGGATTGACCGCTTGCCGGCGGTGGTGATCAGTGGCTCGTTGGCACCGGGCTATGACCTGGGTTCGGCACTGGAATATCTCAACGGGCTGGCACAGGACTACCTGCCGGCGGAAGCGCGGGTCAGTTATCAGGGGGAGAGTCGCGAGTTTCAGGACTCATCCAATGCGATCTATCTGACCTTTGCGCTGGCGTTCGTAATCGTGTTTCTGGTGCTGGCGGCGCAGTTCGAAAGCTGGATTCATCCGCTGATCATCATGCTGACCGTGCCACTGGCGGTGACCGGCGCACTCGTTGCACTCTGGCTTACCGGTATCAGTCTCAACATCTACAGCCAGATCGGCATCATCATGCTGCTGGGATTGATGGCCAAGAACGGGATTCTGATCGTGGAGTTTGCCAACCAGTTGCGTGATCAGGGATTGGCGGTGGGGGAGGCGATTCTGCAGGGCGCAGTACTGCGTTTCCGTCCGGTATTGATGACCACTATCTCGACACTGTTTGGTGCGGTGCCGTTGGTACTGGCAAGTGGTGCCGGTGCGGAAAGCCGGATGTCGATCGGTGTGGTTATTATCGGCGGGCTGTTGTTTGCGTCGGTACTGACGCTGTTCATTATTCCGGTACTGTACAACCTGCTGGCGCCGTTCACCAAACCGAGTGGTGCGATTGAAAAGGCCTTGAATCAGGCGCTTGATTCGAAAGATCAGGGTGCTTGAGCGGGGTTAATGCCGGAGGGTGTGGCAGTCAGCTCTATGGGCTGTCATGCCCGAAGGCGAACCTCTCTTTCGGTAACCCGGCAGCCTTTTCCGTAGGCCCTGAGCTTTGCGCCGACCGGAAATGGGTCGTTGCCTTTTCGAGAGAGATTCTTCGCTGGAAAGCGGTTATAGCGGCTTGACGCCGAAAACCTTTAAACATCTTAGCAATGATGCGTGTGACATGCCAAATTATCCTTTGCGCCAGATCAATAAAACAATAACTGTGTCGTTCTTATAAGACACCTTTCCTCTGCTTGAACGCGAAGGCTGTCGCGCTCCCTGTGACAACAGGCTATGGAACGGCCAATTCTGAAGATTATTTCTTTGATGATAGATTAAAGAAATAATCTTGCGCAATTTGCCGATTTTTCATGTTAAACAAAAGCACCTTTCGTAACGCTCACGGTAGACTTTTCTGCACTCTCGCTTTCACTGCAGCCTGAATATCTGCGGTGGATATAACAATAAAAAGTATTGAGGTGCGCATGAAGCACAATTCCCTACCCCCTGAACACGGGCGATTCGCCATATCTGCTGTAGTGTCGGCCCTTGTCCGTCACCCGTACCTGACCAAGCCTCCACTGATAATGGCAGCACTCGGCATGATGTCGGCAGTACCCGCGATGGCGGCAGATGACGACATGCAGGTGAATCTCGATTTCCGCACCTTCTACATGAACCGCGATTTTGATCAAAATATTCCGGACACGATCGCTGCGGGCCAGGCATTTCGTGTTGAACTCCTCTCGCCGTACTGGCATGACATGATCGGCGTTGATGTGTCGGCGGTGCATGTGGCCAAGCTGGAAGGCGACAAGACCGAAAATTCTTCCGATGTACTGACCCCCGAGGGTGAAGGCTACACCACTTTGGAGCAGGCTTATCTGAAGCTGCGTCCTGTTGATAACGTCAATGTGAAAGTGGGCCGCATGATTCTGATGACCCCGCTGTTGAACGATTTGACCTCGCGTCTATCCGCGCCGAGCACCCAGGCTATCTATGGCTCTGCCACGCTCGGCAACGGCGAGGTCTATGCGCTCTATTCTGATCGTGCGTCGATGAACAACAGCGAGAAATTCGAGCAATACCGCAGTGCCAGCGGGGAAACCTATGACATCAAATCGCTGGGTACGACCTATAAATTCGACAACGGTCTGAGCACTCACCTGCAGTACGCCGTGGCAGATGATTACCAGAAGCAGCTGTACCTGAACCTGAGTTACCCGACCCGTCTGGGTGATCATGACCTGCTGCTGGACCTGACCCACATGCGGGGTGAGGCTGATGGTTCCCTGTTTGCAGATGAAAACTATGACAGCAACCTGACCGGGCTGACCGGTCGCCTGTCCAAGGGCAGCTGGGCCTACACCCTGGCTTACCAGACCATCGGCGGCCGTGACGATTATCGCCAGCAGTGGGGCGGTGGCGATAATACCCAGTTCTTTACCTGGGGGGCCGTGCAACTGCTGGACTTCAATGCCCGTGATGAGCAGTCTTTACAACTGCGCGTCGATTATGATGTGCCGGCTCTGCCAGGTCTGCATCTGATGGCACGGCACACCGAATCCTGGGATATCGACTACACCGGCGGTGATGATGGCCAGCGCCGTGAAACCAACATCGATGCCAAATACACGCTGCAGGACGGGGCTGCAAAGGGGCTGAGCCTGCGCTTGCGTGTGGCGCAGGCCGACGGTGATGAGGCGGTGGTCCCGCGTATCAACGATATCCGCCTGATTGCCGAATATCGTACCAACCTGCTGTAACCCTTCTTAAAAGCGGCGCTGATCCAGCACGAGCAAGCTGGATGGGGGCTGCCTTCTCTCTGCCAGTATGTGAATTCCGTTACTTGTAAGTGGCTTTTGTGGGGGCTCCGGCCTCCACTTTTTTGCCGCGATACATATTGCAAAGGGCGCGACCCGACACACGTCAGTCATGCACGTCACCGGCGTGTTATCTGCCCAGCCTAATTTGCTATGATGCGTACAAGTGTTTCGTTTGGCCGCTCACGTTGCCAGTATACCGGCTCACGCACACTACCCCATAAAACCGCCATGGTATTGACCTTCCTGAGGTCTATTTCTGCCATATGAAGGAGCACTCATGGCAGTCAATGATCGACCGACTAATGATGATCAGCGTGTTGCGCATTTGCATGCGCTCAACATACTTGATACTCCCCGCGAAGACGCCTTTGATAATATGACCCGGCTCGTTGCCGAGTTGTTCGGTGTGCCGATTGCTTTGGTGTCACTGGTTGATCGGGAGCGTCAGTGGTTCAAGTCTGCGCAGGGCCTGTGTTCGGTTCAAACTGCCCGCGATATCTCTTTCTGCAGCCATGTTGTTTTCAATGCAGCGCCACTGGTTGTGAGCGATGCGACTCAAGACCCTCGCTTTGCTGCCAATCCACTGGTAGCCGGTGAGCCCTATATCCGCTTTTATGCCGGTGTTCCTATCCTCTCTGACGGTTTTATTCTGGGTACACTCTGTCTGATTGATACCCGAGCACGTGACCTGTCGGCGGCTGAGCTGGAACGCCTGCAGCTGCTGGCACTTCAGGTGGAACAGCTGATTCTGCTCCATCGGCAAGCGCATCGGCTCGGTGTCGAAATTGACCAAACATCAACGGTCAATGCGCAGTATGAGGCGATCATTCAGGGCGCTGCAGCAGGGGTAGTGCGTATTAATGGCCGTGGTCGCATGCTGGAGGTCAACCGGTTTGTATGCGATATGCTGGGTTACGACGAGCAGGAATTGCTGGGTCAGAACGTAAAAATGCTGATGCCCATGGCATATGCGGTGGCTCATGATGGCTATCTGGGTGCCTATCAGCGATCCGGGGAAGCAAAGGTCATCGGCAAGGGCAGAGAGGTTGAAGCTCAGCACGGTGATGGGCATTCAATCCCGGTGCACCTTGCGGTCAGTGAGGTGCATCTTGGTGCGAAGAGTGATGATCATGACAGCCGACAGTTCATCGGCATTATTTCAGACTTGCGGGACGTTCATGCTGCACGCGAGCGGGAGCAAAAAGAACGAGCACTGCTTGAAGTGCTGCACCACGGGCTGACGGATTATCGGGCGCTGGTATCCGGCAACACCCTGTGGCGTTTTCTCAAGGAGGCTCTGAAGGAACTCACTCACAGTGAATATGCGCTGATCGGTGAGGTGGTTCAGCAGAATGACACGCCAGCTTTAAAGGTACATGCGATTACGGATCTGTCATGGAGTGACAAGTCGCGGCATTTAATGGAACAGCTTGTCAGTGGCAATATGATGCTGAGCAGCCCTTCGACCATGCTGGGACGGGTGTTTGCAGGTGGTGAAATCGTCTTGAGCAACGACATGCAGAATGACCCGCGAGGCGGACACTTACCGCCGGGTCATCCGGCTTTGACGCGCTACCTTGGCGTGCCGATTGTCGATCGTGGCCGGCTCATCGGTATGTATGCCATTGCCAATGCGCCTCAGGATTATGATGAGTCGCTCGTGGAGTGGCTCAAGCCATTTACATCGACTTGTGCGCTGTTAATCAACCTGTATCGCCAGTTGAATGAACAAGATCGTTTTACAGAAGAGCTGCGTATTGCAAAGGAGCAGGCTGAGACCGCAAGTCAGGCCAAAACCGATTTTCTGTCGTCCATGAGTCATGAATTACGTACGCCATTGAACTCGATTCTTGGCTTTGCTCAGCTTCTGGAGAACAGTCGTACCCCTTTGCCCGAACGTCAAAAACGGCAGGCAGGGCAGATCATTCGCAGTGGGCGGCACCTGCTTGAATTGATCAATGAAGTGTTGGATCTGGCGCGTATCGAGTCTGGCAATATGCAGGTTTCCATGGAACCGGTCAACGCGCAGGACGTGATTCAGGACGCCATTGAAATCATTCAGCCCTTGGCTGCAGAGCAGGGGTTGAAATTGCATTTCCCCGCGCCCGAACGCTGTGGGGTTCATGTCCTGGGCGATTATACGCGTACCAAGCAGGTGTTAATTAATCTGCTGAGCAATGCGGTCAAGTACAACCGTGAAAGCGGTACGGTAACACTGCAGTGTGAAGTGATTGGAGACCTGTACCGTATTACCGTGTCCGATACCGGTCGGGGTATTCCGGAGTCTCGCCTGGCGGAATTGTTTCAGCCCTTTAATCGGCTGGGAGCAGAATCGGGCAGTATCGAGGGTACAGGGGTTGGCTTAGTGTTGACTCGCCAGCTTATCGGCTTGATGCAGGGTGAAATGGGGGTTGTCAGCCGTGAGGGTGAAGGCAGTGATTTCTGGTTTGAATTACCGTTGTATAACGGCCAATTTGACCAGCCAACCGAAACTGAAGCGGTCAAAATTCAGGCTGACCTGCCACCACCAGCCGTAAGTCACCGTATTTTGTACATTGAAGATAATCCGGCCAACCAGCGTTTGATAAAGGAATTGTTTGATGATCAGGCGGATATTGAATTGATCTGTGCTCATGATGCAGAGCAGGGTATCGAGTTGGTGTTCTCTGAATCTCCGGATCTGATTTTGATGGACATCGATCTGCCAGGGATGAGTGGCTTTGATGCGCAGAAAATTCTTCGCCGCAATCCGCTGACCTCTAAACTACCTGTGCTTGCCATATCGGCTTCCGCTTCGTCGCATAACATTCGCCGTGCCCGTGATGCGGGTTTCATCGATTATCTTACTAAACCCGTTGATCTGCTGGCACTGATGCAGCACGTTAAACAGATCCTGTCGTAAGGAGCTCCACCGTGGTTACGATGCCCCCCCTGCATGTTGATGCTCATATTCTGGTGGTGGATGATAATGCAGCGAATGTGGAGTTGCTTATCGCGCTCTTGGAGGATGAAGGATATCGCCATATTGAGGGTACCTGTGATCCGCGAGAAGTTGAGTCGCGGGTGGCAAAGCAGTGCCCGGCCTTGATTCTGTTGGATGTTCGAATGCCGTACTTGAGCGGCTTTGATGTTATGCAGCAGCTAAGTGCACTCGGTGACCAGGCACCTGCCGTGATCATTTTGACTGCCCAGATTGATACGGCCACTCGATACCGTGCTCTGGAATTGGGTGCGCGTGACTTCCTGACCAAACCGTTTGATCATCTTGAGGTGCTGCAGCGCATCAATAATACCCTGCAGTTACAGCGATTGATGAATGAGCGCCTGGAGCGTGCTGAACTGCTGGAGAGTCTGGTACAGGAGCGTACACAAGAGCTGGCGCGTAGAGCCCTGCAGGAACCGCTGACCGGACTGCCTAACCGGCGTGCCTTGCTGAATGTTATCCAGCAGCAGTTGGATACCAAGTGCGACACGATTGTCATGTTTTTGGCGATTGAAGGGATCGATGAGATCGCACGCCTGCACGGCTTTACGGTTGCCGACCAGGTCGCGTTCAGCCTGGCACAACGGTTGCGAGCCCAGCTTGATGCATCGGCTTCTACTTTAGGCGTCTGGAATAGTACGGAATGGGTTGTCCAGTCCCCGTGTGCACTGACTAACGAAGCCGTTGGTCCTTTGGTGCAGGGGGTACTCGGCTGTTTTGAGTACGCTTTTGAAATTGAGCAAATGCAGCTGCACCTGGGGGTGCGTATAGGCGTTAGTGCCAGTTTACCGGGCCGGAAAACGGACCAGTTAGTGCGCATGGCTGCACTGGCCTTGCCGCAAAATGTCGGATGCTGGCAAGGCTATAACGATCAGCTGGAGCATTTGCTGCAAAGGCGGACAGGTTTGCGTAACGGGCTGCGCACAGCGGTGCAACAACATGAGCTGTACCTGGCCTATCAGCCCAAAGTTGATCTTGAGTCCAACCAGGTATGCGGTGTCGAAGCCTTGCTGCGGTGGGACAGCCCTGTATATGGTCATGTATCACCGGCCGAGTTTATCCCCTTGGCCGAGGCGAGCGGTGAGATATTGGGTGTGGGGGCCTGGGTTATACAAGAAGCGGTTGCGGCACTGGTACGTTGGCGGTGCAGGGGTGATGTCGATGATGCTTTTTCGGTGGCGGTGAATGTGGCACCTTTACAACTTGCCCAGCCTGATTTTGCGCAGCGGCTCATGCAGTGTGTGTCAGCAGCAGGTTTACCGCCTCATTGCCTTGAGATTGAAGTCACCGAGTCGGGCCTGATGCAGGATATGGAGCTGGCTCTGCGCCAGCTTCAGGCACTCAGTCAAGCGGGTTTCAGGGTGGCAATTGATGATTTTGGCACGGGTTATTCGTCGCTTGCGTACCTGAAAAAGCTGCCTGTATCAGTCTTGAAAATCGATCGTGCGTTCATCCGGGAGTTGGACACCAACGTTGCAGATCAGAAGCTAACGGAAACAGTCATCGGAATGGCGGGTCTTTTTGGCTTCTCGACAGTGGCCGAAGGGGTCGAGCATTATGCGCAGCTTAAATTGCTCAAAGATATGAAATGTGACGTTATTCAAGGCTTTATCTTCGCCCCTCCGTTGAAGGAAGCGGTGCTGCTGAAAATTATAAAGCAGCCCATGTGCAATGCCGTTACGGTTTGAATCCACATCCAAGATGTGAAAATTAATCAAAGAGTTTTTTTCGGAATTCGCTAGGCGATACACCGGTCCATTTTTTGAAGGCACGTACAAAACCAGAATGATCTGAGTAGCCAAGAGATATTGCTATTTCGGTGATCGGCTTCAAAGGATCTGCCAATGCCTTACGTGCTCGCTTCATCCTTATGCTGTCGGCCAACTGTTGGTATTGCCAGCCTTCTGCCTGCAACTTGCGCCTTAACGTGCGAGGACTGCAGTGCAGCAGGTTTGCTATGTCTGCCATGCTTGGCGAGCTTGCTGGACTGCCTTCAATCAATTGGGTAATTTGCGCGGAGACAGTGCCTTTTGTTCTGGCGATACTCTTTTCTTTGCATAGAGAGGCGTACAGTCTCGAACTCTGGGGGCTTGCATGTGGAAGAGGTTCGTCGAGAACCGATGCATTGAAAAAAAGCTGTATCGATGACGTATCAAACTTAACCGGACAATCAAAAACTGTTTTATATTTCTCAACATGTCCCGGCATCGCATAATCACAACGCAACTGCGTAATTGGCAAGGGTTTACCCAATACCCATCGAGAGGTTGCAACAATATTACTTAGCAGTTCTTCGACGGCTAAAAGCCGCAGCTCTCCCAGATCGTGCCTGACAATCACATCGAAGCACCCTTGGTCACCGAGATCACGAAAGTCGGTGATGATTGCATCGCCAGAAAAACGGCCAGGATAGTTCTGATAACGAAGCCCCTGCTCTATCGCTCGACGCAAGGTCGACGAACTCATCATCAGGTATGCCAATTGATCGTAAGTGGCGAGCGAGCGGTGTAACCCAAGGTCCAGCCCGAGCCCGGGATTATGGGTGAGGTGTAAAGCATCCAACAAAAGTGCCCGGTGCTTGCTACCCTTGATGGAGCCAATGAGATCCTCAAGATTAGAAAGCTCGTGTTGCTTCGCCAAAGCTGACGTGTCTACACCTTGGTCAGCCAAAAAGTCAAAAAGCCAAAGTACGTATCGGGCATCAACATCAGTATTAATCGGGAATCACTCCAGTCGTTCAAAGGTGTTACTGAAGATACTACTCAAATCTCAGGAACACGAGCAAACCATGGCTTGGCTTTTTCTAGCTGGGCGGCAATTCGGTACAACATGCGGTCCTGACCGTATCGACCTGCAAACATAACGCCCACAGGCATATTTCCTTCTGTCCAAAACAGTGGGACCGACATCGCAGGTTGTCCCGTAATGTTGTACAAGGAAGCAAATGCAGCCATTCTGTATGCCATTGGACCAAATTCTTCCAAAGGACGGGACAGGATAACAGATCCAATTTTAGGAGGAGTTCTGGCAATCGTAGGGCTCAGGATCAAGTCATACTGTGCCATGAAGGCTGTCATTTCATGTTCAGCACGCTGAATCATTTCCAGACTTCGCATGTAATCCGTTGCTGGCACTTGCCGGCCCCACCTGAGCATTTCCCAGTTCCCACGTTCAATATCAGATTCCACTACCGCTCTGCCTATTTGAGCCTCACGTAGACGAATCTTATTGGCAAGGCTGACAACACTAAGTACGCCTGAAGCCCTGGATAACGCCCTGGTATCGATGTTGGGTGCCGCCTCTATAACCTCATGACCCAGTTCTTTGCAAAGATCAGCCGCATACTCAACTGCTGCAACACATTCCCGATCAACTACAGTCGGCTGCAATGGCTCGCGCATCATCGCAATCCGCAACTTTCCTGGAGTGCGATAAACCTGGCTAAGATAGCTTCCGTCCCTCGATGCTGAATCAAAATGACGTCCAGGGTTCGACCAGGCAAAGGCGTCCAAAAATGCGGCGGAATCCCGAACGCTTCGACTAATTACGTGCTGTGCAGCTAGCCCGCCTCGAGCCCCTTCACCATCTGCACCCACCGGAACCAAACCACGACTGGGTTTCAGCCCGAACAGGCCGCAAGCAGAGGCTGGGATTCTTATCGAGCAGGTTTCTCGGGGAAATCTGCTGTTTACGAATCAAATCGGCAAGCCCAAGCGCATCGTACTTTCGATACTCTTCAAACGTCATGCTCGCGTTTGCATTGATCAACGATGTATAACCTCCAAACGCGAGCCCCCCTGCAATTTGGGCAGAGCTTTTGAGAAATAGTCGCCTGGTCATTTCACTCATTGCTGAATCTCTTTAAGTAAGGAAGGGCGGGGGGAGATAGTGGGGCGAACAGCAGGAAAGCCAGCATAATCACCTCGCAATAGCGTTAAGTGCTCTAGAATATGCTCACCCAGGTTAGTAACCATTGAGAATTTTTCTGAGTAGATTCGTTGCCAGTTCTTCTCTGTTGTTTCCGATATGGATCGGAACATACGGTTGGTCATGGGATTTACGTCCTTCTGGCCAATATATTTTGGTGTATTAGCTCTTTGATGGTGGCCGTATTTTTATTGCGATGTCTATGGTCCAAGAATTATCTATTGGTAAATTGATCTGCTGATTAGCCTAGCAGTTAAACTGGGCGAGCACTGCGCAAATCTGGCCATAAAAATGGATTTTATGGCCATTTTCTGGGCTATACATATAGAGAGTGAACATGATACTTAGGGGATATGGCAGTTGTGGGTTAAAGCCGCAAAAAAATCATTATGTAGAATGATAGACAGATGGCAATTTAGGTAAAAACCTCTATCACAGTCTCTCAACAGTGGTAATAGCATCGAGCGACCATCGGCACTATGAACAAGGGTAAATTAAGTTTTTTCGAAGTACCCTTAATAAATATTCCATCGAAAATTATAAACTCGCAACCAAGAACGAACCGGTGATGCCTTACAGCTGTATGATTTTGACGACTGCTGTTATCAATGCACTCAAAAAGCGTATGGGGCGTTATGACAGTTGCGTAACAGTCCTGTTATAACGCTTTGTTGTCCACTCAGGCCTGTTAATTGGCCTGATATCCCAAGGCCTGTCATTGAGGGGAGGGGTATCATCATTCGACACGCAACAAAATAAGGATTAACGCCGTGTTGAAGACCGATCACCTCAATGTCGACATGTTTGAAAAGTTTGCCCCGCGCCCCGGTGAGCGGGCACTTGTGCCCGAGCTGACGCCCAAGGCGCAGGTGGCGCTGATGTGCCGCATGCTCTTTGCCGAAGGCTGGGATGACCATATTGCCGGGCATATAACTGTTCGCCAACCCGACGGCACCATCCTCACCAATCCCTGGGAGCTGACGTGGGATGAAGTGACCGCCAGCGATATTGTGACCTTGGACGACAAGGGCAATATCCTCGACAGCAACTGGAATACCACCCCTGCCATTGGACTGCATTTGCAGCTGCATGATGCCCGCTCCGAAATCAACGTGGTGATTCACAATCATCCCAAGTGGAGCGGTATCTGGGCCAATCTGCAGGAAACGCCCCCGATCTATGATCAGGCAGGTGCCTACTGTGGCTCCGAGTTGCCGATCTACAACGAATATTTGGGCACCTTTGAAAATCAGGCTACCAGTCTGACGGCCGTCGAGGCGCTGGGCGATGCCAAATGGGCGTTGCTGGCGCACCACGGGGCACTGGTAGTGGGGCGTGATTTACGCCAGGCCCACCTGCGTGCGGCTACATTGGAGTGGCGCTGTCGTCGTGCCTATGAGGTTCGCCTGGCCGGTGGTGCTGAGCCGTTGGCCGCGGACGTGATCAAGCAGGTCAGTCTGCCGGACCCGAACGGTTTTCCGTTTCTGTGGGAAGCGATGGCACGCCGCGAACTGCGCCGTGATCCGAATGTACTGAGCTGAGGGGAGGGCGAGGCATGACACTGATCGTTAAACCGCTGGACAATATCGGCGTTGAGATACAGGGCTTTGATATCACCCAGCCCATCGATGAGGCGTTGCAACAGCAGCTGCGTGATCTCTGGTATGAGCACGGTGTGCTGGTGTTCCGTAACCAGGCAATCACCCCCGAACGGCAGATTGAGTTCAGCCGGATCTTTGGTCCACTGGAACTGCACCCACTCAAGGCGACACTGTCAGACGATTACCCTGAGTTGTTCGAGCTGGAGAGCGGTGGCGACAAGGACAAGTCGATGACCGCCTCCTACAAGGGCGAAACGATTGTCGGCCGCCTCGACTGGCATATGGACCTGCACTATACCGGCAAGCCCAACCATGGCGCGGTGCTGACAGCAGTCGAAGTGGCGGGCGAGGGAGGCCTGACCGGTTTTGGTGATCTGGCCAAAGCCTATGATGTACTGGATGCTGATACCAAGGCACTGCTCGACAAGCTGGAAGTAGCCTATGCCTTCAGCATGCAGCGCCGTCACATGCGCTACGTGGATCTGGATGGCTACGAGCCGGGGCCTCACAGCCCGAAGAAGCCCTCTGACGTCAACTTCCCCGACTTCCCTGAATCGGTTTATCCGGCAGCCGTGACCCATCCGATTACCGGTATCAAGGTACTGGGCATCGTCGAGCAGTTTCTGGACCGTGTGGTGACGCCTCATAATGCAGGGCTCTCCAACGATGAATCCATCGAACTGCTGGAGCGTCTGGTGGCCCATACCCGTGATCCGCAGTTCCACTATTTCCACCAATGGCAGCCGGGGGACATGGTGCTGTGGGATAACTGGCGGGCCATGCATTGTGCCACCGGCACCCCGGTGGGCGTGCGTCGGCGCATCAACCGCACCACCATTCAGGGTGATGTGCAGCTGGGGCGTGTTCTGTTGGGGGAGTGATCCATGCGCATTGTGATGTTGTTTGACCTGCCAGCGGTGGATGTAGTGCTGGCGACGCCGGGTGGCAGTCAGGCGCTAGCCCGACTGCTGGAGCGGAATCCACCGGGTTGATGGACGCAAGGCGGTTGTCCATGATGAAGCCCGGTAGTCATCTGATCAATATCTCGCGTGCGCCGCTGGACATCTGGCCAACCGCTGTTGGGGTATATCGATACCAGTAGAGGTTATTGAAACCTTTCGTCCGAAATCGAAGAGATATCGACGCACATGACCCGCTTGGGCGTGCGAAACCGTCGGCTGCTGATCAAGTACAAGTCGGATCGCCAGTTATGAGAAGAGCACGCTCAGCATATAAGGAATTGTGTTGCGTTTAGCGGGCGTCAACCGCAGAATGCGGCCGAACAGGTGCCGGATGATCTGGAAGCCAAGTGGGGTCAGCGATACCTGCTGGTTATCAAGTCCTGGCTCAGCAAATGGGAAAACCTGTCAGCTTACTTCAAATACCCTGAAGACGTATGCACGGCGATTTATACAAATGCGTCGAGGCCGGAAACCGCCAGTTCCCCAAACTGATCAAGACCAAAAGCGGCTTTACCAGCAAGAACGCCTCGTTGAAACTGCTCAATGTCGGTATTTTGAAGGCCTCGGAAAAGTGGATGCATCCGGTGCAGAACTGGAACCTTACGCTGTCGCAGCTGAGCATCCACTTTGAAGGCCGGATCGACGAGTGCATAGATCTGTGAGTATTGGCTGACACAGAACTATGAACACCCTCCATCTGTCATGGGGTTGGCGGTTACGCCGGATTATTTACCGGCGCCATTTACTAAATAATCAGGTCGTCAACGCCGCCCGTGCTACCTGACAGGACAATCTCGACGTGTTCCTCTGATGTGGCAAATGCTTCAAGTATTTCACCTCGTCCCATACCTGAAGCTAGCTTACCCAGCCAAAAGCCTTTGCCTGCTTCATCACTGGGGCGGTCCAGCGTATTATTGTACAGTGCTTCGATGAACGCGTTGTCACTTGGGTTTTCACCGTACAATTCGGTAAACTCTTCTGATGCCATGAAAAAGTCGACAACATCACCGAATTCAGTATCGGAACTGGCTAACTTACCCATCCAGTGTCCCAGACCGCCTTGATCTGGATCTCGGTCAAAGATGGCGTTGTACAAGAGAATTAGCTCTTGCTCGTCGCTCAGGCCATCCGCGTCATCTACATCATCTGCGTCATCCGCATCATCCGCATCATCTGCGTCATCCGCATCATCTGCGTCATCCGCATCATCCGCATCATCAGCGTCATCCGCATCATCCGCATCATCAGCGTCATCCGCATCATCCGCGTCATCTGCATCATCTGCATCATCTGCATCATCCGCGTCATCTGCATCATCTGCATCATCTGCATCATCCGCGTCATCCGCATCATCAGCGTCATCCGCATCATCTTCTTCAGCCTGTGAAAAATCAGCCAACACTTCGTGTCTAAGATTCCCTTCCTCCAAAACACGTACCCAGTACGCCTGACCCACTTCATCTGGCTCACGGCCAAGAACGTGTTGATACAAAACCGCAACAAATTCTTCGTTGGTCAGATTTTCGCCGTGCTTTTCTTTAAATGCATCGGATTCCATCAAGGATTTGGCAACATCTTCAAATGTTGCCTCACCTTTGGCGAGCTTTGCAGACCAGTAACCAATACCTTCCCCATCTTTGGGATGGTCATAGGTTGCATGATAAAGACGTACCAAACTTGAATAAAACTGTCCGTTGGCCATTCTAACCTCACTTCATTGTCTGATATTGGTATTAAAACGTATTGCGGCTGCACAATTGGGTAAAAATCAATGTACTTGGCGCAGGGTAGAGGCTCGAAGATGAACTCAAACTGAGTCAAGGTAAGATATTTTTTGTGGAAGCGTCATAGACTCTGTTCGGTTGATCTGACTCAACAGCTCTGTATGATCAGCCCAATGTTTATATTCAAGAGGCTACTGGGCAGCGAGCGCCAATAGCCATTAGAACCACTACTTTTGCTAAGCCGGCAATTCATTCAACAGCGCCCGTCGCATCCGGTCCACCGCCTGCTCCAGCAGTGCCCGCGGGCAGCCAAAATTCAAGCGCATGAAACGGTCATCGCCGAAGTCGCGGCCCGGTGACAGGCCGACGCCAGCCTGTTCGAAGAAATGGGGCGGGTTTTCCAGCCGGGCGGCGGAGACGTCTATCCAGGCCAGATAGGTGGCTTCGATCGGGTCCAGTTTCAGGCCGGGAATGGCGTTGATGGCGGTTACCAGATAATCCCGATTGCCGCGCAGATAGTTGAGCTGGGCGCGGTTCCATTCATCGCCATCACGGTAGGCGGCCAGCGCGGCGGTATAGCCAAGCAGGTTGACGTCGGGGACGATGCCTTTGCGTACGCGCTGGAAACGTCGTCTCAGTTCCGGGTTCTGGATAATGGCAAAGGAGCAGCCGAGGCCGGCAATATTGTAGGTCTTGCTTGGCGCCATCAGAGTGATGGTGCGGGCGGCGATTGCATCGCCCAGTGCAGCGATCGGGGTGTGGCTCAGGCCTGGTTCCAGAATCAGGTCGCAGTGGATTTCGTCGGAGCAGATGATCAGGTCGTGGCGAATGATGATCTCGGCCAGTGCTTCCAGCTCTTCACGACGATACAGGGTGCCGCCGGGGTTGTGCGGGTTGCAGAACAGCAGCAACTTGGCATCGGGTGTGATCGCCGCTTCCAGCGCATCCAGGTCGATGACTGAGCGGCCGGTATCATCACGCTGCAGCGGTACTTTGACCAGGCTGCGATCCGACAGGCGTGGGGCCGACATGAACGGCGGGTAAACCGGTGCCGGGGTGACCACGGCAGATCCGCTGTCGCCGACACTGCGGCAGGCCAGATTGAGGCCGCAGACCAGCCCCGGCAACCAGACCAGGTCATCCACATTGATCGTCCAGTGGTAGAGGCGTTGCATCCGTTCGATCACCAGCCGGTTAAGCTCGGCCGGAGTGCAGGTGTAACCGAACACGCCGTGGTCGATGCGCTGATGCAGTGCGTCGATCACCGGCTGCGGTGCCATGAAGTCGGTATCGGCCACCCACATCGGCAGAATCTCACTGTCGGCATACTTTTCCCACTTCTCGCTGGCAGTGGCGCGGCGGTCGATCAGCTGGTCAAAACGGGTGGCGTTCATATCCTTACTCCATGTCTGGTGTGGCGGCTTGATGATACAATAAGCATATCTGTTGCTGCCTTCCAATCTGTTTTACCGTAACGGCAGCCATAACCATATCCGAGTAGGCAGGACCGGCCCGGATTGACGGGAGTAGTGAGCATGAGCGGCAATGACAACCGTGTAATTATTTTTGATACCACCCTGCGTGATGGCGAACAGAGCCCGGGCGCGTCGATGACGCGTGATGAGAAGCTGCGTATCGCCAAGCAGCTGGAAAAGTTGCGGGTGGATGTGATCGAAGCCGGTTTTGCCATCGCCAGCCCCGGCGATTTTGCGTCGGTGAAGGCGATTGCCGAGGCGATCAAGGACAGCACCGTCTGCTCGCTCTCCCGTGCGCTGGATGGCGACATCGACCGTGCCGGTGAAGCTCTGCGCAATGCTGTGTCAGGCCGTATCCATACGTTCATTGCCACCTCGCCGATTCACATGCAGTACAAGCTGCAGATGCAGCCGGATCAGGTAGTGGAAAACGCCGTGCGTGCGGTCAAGCGCGCACGCAACCTGATCGACGATGTGGAGTTCTCGTTGGAAGATGCCAGCCGCTCGGAACTGGATTTTATGTGCCGCATCATTGAACAGGTGATCGATGCCGGCGCTCGCACCATCAATATCCCCGACACGGTTGGTTACGCGGTCCCCGATGAGTATGGCAATACCATCCGTCAGCTGATCGAGCGTGTGCCCAATGCCGACAAGGCGATTTTCTCGGTCCATTGCCACAACGACCTGGGGCTGGCGGTGGCTAACTCGCTGGCAGCGGTGAATGCCGGTGCTCGTCAGGTGGAATGTACCATCAATGGCTTGGGTGAGCGTGCCGGTAACGCCTCGCTGGAAGAGATCGTGATGGCGTTGCGTACTCGTGAAGATGTGCTGGGGCTGACCACCGGTATCGATACCACCCAGATCGTACCGGCGTCGCGTCTGGTTTCCAGCGTGACCGGTTTCCCGGTGCAGCCGAACAAGGCGATTGTCGGTGCCAATGCCTTTGCCCATGAGTCCGGCATTCATCAGGACGGTGTGCTCAAGCACCGTGAAACCTACGAAATCATGACCGCCGAAGATGTCGGCTGGAACACCAATCGCATGGTGCTGGGCAAGCTGTCTGGTCGTAATGCCTTCCGCACCCGCATGGAAGAGCTGGGCACCACGTTTGTGTCCGATGCCGAGCTGAACACGGCGTTTGCCCGCTTCAAGGAACTCGCCGACAAGAAGAGCGAAATCTTCGATGACGATCTGATCGCGCTGGTCAGTGATGCGCGCGCATCAGCGGGTCATGAGAAATTCAAGCTGAGTAGCCTCAATGTCACCTCGCAGACGGGCGAAGTGCCGCTGGCGAGTCTGGTGGTGTCGGTTGATGGTGAAGAACAGACCACCGAAGCCAGCGGCAGTGGCCCTGTGGACGCGGCGTTCAAAGCGCTGGAGCAGGTTGCCCAGTCCGGTGCCAGTCTGCAGCTGTACTCGGTCAACGCGATCACCAGCGGTACCGATTCCCAGGGTGAGGTCACGGTACGTCTGGAAAAGGCGGGTCGTATCGTTAATGGTCTGGGGGCGGATACCGATATCATCATCGCGTCGGCCAAAGCGTATATCCATGCACTCAATCTGCTGGATGCCAATATCCAGAAAGCACACCCACAGGTATAAGAGGCATTGATGTCTATCCACTCGGGGGAACAGCAGCGTCATCAATGGCTGAATGCAATCGGCATCGACAGCTGGCTACCGCGTGCGCCGTTGCCCGGCGCGGCCCCGTCAGCGGACTGGGTGGCCGCATTCCACTACGCTGAAAGCGGTCGTGCGGGGGCGCAGGAGAGTGGTAGCCAAGAGCCCCCTGTGGTCGCGGCAGCGCAGCCTTCGGTGCCCAAGCCTTCCCGTCCCGCGGCGGCTCGTATCGATACAGCGGGGTTGCTGGATGCTCCCAAGCGGGCGTCCGCACCAGCCGCTGAAGCCGCTACGGTGCGCCAGCCTCTGCGGGCTTCAGCACCAGCCGCCACGCCTGCACGGCCTGCGCAGCAGGAGGAGGCCCCCCGCTTCAAACTGGCGTACCTGGTACGGGGTGATCTGTTGATCATCGATTCGCTGCCGCCGCATCAACCTGAAGGCTTCAGTCGTCAGCATAAACGCCTGTTGCAGGGTATCACCAGTGCGCTGGGGCTGACGGCGGAGCAGGAACTGTCGGCTCCGTTCATGCTGCCCTGGCCCATGTTGGCCAGTAAAACCCTGGATCAGGGACCGGCAGAAGCCCGGCGGGCCGTGCAGCATAAGCTGCAGCGGACCCTGGCTTTCACGCCTGCGATCAAGCATATCCTGTTGATGGGTGAGACGGCGGCTCGTTGGGTCGTTGAGCCGCCAGCGGGTGCCGATTACGTGCAGGGACAGCGTCTGACGTTGGGTGATGGCCGACAGATGTTGATGACCCTGAGTCTGAGTGAACTGCTGCGTTTGCCTGAGCGTAAGGCAGAAGTGTGGCGTGATATTCAGCCGTTGCGGCGGACACCGGATGCTTGAGATACGTCCGCTGACAGCTGAGCTGCTGCCCCTGTTGCTGCCCTTGGATCGTCTCTGTTTTGCGGATGAACCTTTCGCGGCCATCTGGTGGCAGAAGGCAATCGACGCGCAGGGGGCTCAGGCCTGGCTGGCCATCAGAAATGATGAGCCGGTGGGCTATTGTCTGTTCAGTCAGGTGCTGGACGAGGCCGAACTGCTGCGCATCGCGACGGTGCCCCTGGCACGCCAGGTCGGCGTGGGTACGGCTCTGCTTGCCCATGCTTATCAGGCGCTGAAGGGATGTGGTGTCGCTCAGCTGTTTCTTGAAGTGCGTGCATCCAATCAGGCGGCACAGCAACTGTATTGCCGTAATGGCTGGAGCGTTACCGGACAGCGCAAGGATTATTACCCGCTGGGTGATGGTCGTGAAGATGCAGTGCTGTTCAACCGTGTACTCTAACTCCGACAGGTAAATTGAACGGGTGACCGGATGAGTCTGACTCAGGGACTGATCAGCGGAGGCTGGCTGTGGGCCTCGGCACTGTTTTCATTGTTGATGTTGCTGCTGGCCCTGCGCTGTGCGCCCTGGCGCGTGCTGGCGGGTGAGCGGCGATTGCAGCATCTGCTGTTCGGTGCAACGGTCAGCCTGATGTTGATGTGGACCATGCGTGCCGGGGTGTCGCCGGGGCTTGGCATCCATTTTCTCGGTATGACCACGCTGACGCTGATGTTCGGCTGGGATCTTGCGATTTTGTCCGGCACGCTGGCGCTGTTGGGCATGACGCTTATCGGCCATGAAAGCTGGGATACCTTCAGCGTCAATGTGCTCTGTTCGGTGATCGTGCCCGCGCTGGCAAGCCTGGGCGTACTGCGGCTGGTGGAAGCGCGCCTGCCCCGCAATTTCTTCGTTTACCTGTTCATGTGTGCGTTTTTCGGTGCCGGAGTGGCGACTGCGGCCGCCGGCATGGTGATGGCGCTGCTACTGTGGGCCGATGGCGTTTATGTCTGGGGCAAAATTTATCTGGAGTACGTGCGTTTCCTGCCGTTGATCATGTTCCCGGAAGGGTTGCTCAACGGCATTATCATGACGGCGATGATGGCCTTTCATCCCGACTGGATTCGCACCTTCGACGCTCGTTTGTATATCGACGAACAGTAACCTCGACAGATCGGGCGCTCAGCGCCTTACCGGATGCTTGGCCAGCTTGCGTTGCAGGGTGCGTCGATGCATTCCCAGAGCGCGGGCGGTGGCCGAAATGTTGCCCTCGTGTTCCTGCAACACCTTCTGAATATGCTCCCATTCGAGCCGGTTGACCGACATCGGTGTGTCGGGAATGTCGGCGTCCCGTGTTGTCAGGGTGATATCGGCTCCCAGCGCACGCAGGATCTGGTCGGCATCGGCCGGTTTGGGCAGGTAGTTGTCTGCGCCCGCCTTGATCGCCTCGACTGTCGTCGCGATGCTGGCGTAGCCGGTCAAAACCAGAATCTTCATGGTCGGGCTCAACGCCCGCAGGTCCGGAATCAGGGCCAACCCCGAAGGTCCATCCATTTTCAGGTCGACGGTGGCCAGAGCCGGCGGCTGTGCGTATGCGCGTGCGCGGGCATCTTCCACATCGCGGGCCACATCCACGTCGAAGCCGCGACGGGTCATGGCGCGTGCCAGGACGCGGGTAA
This sequence comes from Marinobacterium halophilum, assembly GCF_003014615.1. Taxonomy (GTDB): domain Bacteria; phylum Pseudomonadota; class Gammaproteobacteria; order Pseudomonadales; family Balneatricaceae; genus Marinobacterium; species Marinobacterium halophilum. The sequence continues at coordinate 31,121 of NZ_PYGI01000021.1, forward strand.
AGGTGGGGTCGTCATCAACAATCAGGAAGCGTTCGGGCATCCGCTCGACTCCGTGTGTTCAGAGGGAAGTATCGGCAGACACACCTCGGTCAGTGTACCGCCATCGGGGTGGTTGTACAGGCGTACCTCGCCTTGATGACGTGCCAGGGTCGTAGTAGTCAGAAACAGGCCGATGCCGAGTCCTCGGCCCTTGGTGGTAACAAAGGGTTTGCCCAGCTGATCGGCCTGTTCCAGTGACAGTCCGGGGCCTTGATCATGGATGCGCAGGCGCGCTTGTGCCGGCTGCGGGAAGTCGAGCTGGATCGAAATCTGTTCAGGGGCGGCATCGGCGGCGTTGTTGAGCAGGTTAAGCAGAGCCTGACGCAGCGCCGTTGAATCCTGAACGAGGGCCTGCGCATCCTGGGGGCTGTCGAGGGTGTAGCCAACCTCGGGGCGCATCAATGACCAATCCTCAAGTACCGCATCCAGCAACGCCGTCAGTGCGACGGGGCGCGCACCGTCCTGCTCATCCCTGACTTTCATGCTCAGCTGACGCAAGCGCTGGCTACACAGTTGAACCTGCTCTTGCAACAAGGCGATATCGTCCTGCAGCTGGGCGTCCTGCGGATGGTCCAGCGCCATCTCCTTAAGGGTAACCTGCATGGTAGCCAGTGGAGTGCCCAGTTCGTGTGCAGTCCCGGCCGCCATGGTGGCCAGTGACAGCAATTGCTGATCATGGAGGCGGGTTTCACGCTCCTGCTGCAGCGTCGCCGTCTGCGTGTGCAGGGATTGCTGCATCCGGTTGATGAACCAGGTTACCAACAGCACGGTAAATAGAAAATTGACCCACATCCCGGTGATGTGCAGGTCGAACAGGTTTAGCAGGCTATGTTGGTGGCCGGCGTCGGGGCTGATCAGCGGAATGAAGTGGCGCAGCAGAATGCTGTACAGGCTGACCACCATCAGCGCCATCAACAGGGTAAAGCGCGTGGGCAGGGTAGCGGCGGTGATCAGCAGCGGCACCAGCAAGGTGAAAATGAACGGGTTGGTAGCGCCACCGGCCTGATACAGCAGGCAGCCGTACAGCACTACATCGGCACAGAGTTGGCTGAACAGCTCCAGATCGGTCACCGGCAGAGCTGAATGCAGACGGGCGAAGGTCATCAGGTTGAGTAACAACAGGGCGGCCAATACCGAGCCGAGCAGCCAGACATCCAGCGCCATGTGCAGGGCAAAGAGGGCAAAGAGCAATGCGCCGCTCTGCACAAACAGTACCAGTGTGCGGATGTAGGTCAGTTGCAACAGAGGAGTATGAAAGCCGTTCAGGGTAAGGGTCTCCATGTTGACGCCAGGGTTGATTGGAGGGCCATTATAACGCCGTTCAACCTTGTCTGAGCCTGCGACACGCTGCCGCAGGCGTATTGTCGCCGATCAGCAACTTGCGAACGAGGCGACAGATCAACATACTAATATACAAGTGTCGGCATAGGCGTGATTGCGCGCCGCGTCGAAGTGTTTAGTAAAGCTAACCTGAGGGAGACAGTCCGTAATGGCTGATAATAAAGATCCTATGATCCCCGATGGTGATGTCAATCCGATCGATACCGATTACCAAATCGGTCAGGATAACATTGTTGTCAACGTAGGCCCGTTTGGGCTCGATATCCATAACCGGGTGTTTGCGATTTCCGGCCTGGCGGTCATCGCATTCGTGGTGCTGACGCTGGTGTTTCAGACGCAGGCCGAACCTCTGTTCACCGCAATGCGCAACTGGTTGACCGGTAACCTGGACTGGTTCTTTATCAGTGCCGCCAATATTTTTGTGATCATTTGTCTGGGTTTGATCGTGTCCCCGTTGGGACGTGTGCGTTTGGGCGGGACCGAAGCGCAGCCCGATTACAGCTACCTGGGCTGGTTTTCCATGCTGTTCGCAGCCGGTATGGGCATCGGCCTGATGTTCTTCGGTGTCTCAGAACCTCTGTCGCACACGCTAAGCTCATTCGGTGGCGTCAGTCTGGGCGAGGATGGCTTGCGTACTGACTGGGCGCCATTGGGTGCTGCTGCCGGTGATGCCGCAGCTGCCGGTCAGTTGGGGATGGCGGCAACCATTTTCCATTGGGGTCTGCATCCCTGGGCAATCTATGCCGTGATGGCATTGGGTCTGGCGCTGTTCTCGTTCAACAAGGGTCTGCCGCTGACCATTCGTTCCGTATTCTACCCGCTGTTGGGTGAGCGTGTATGGGGCTGGCCGGGACATATCATCGATATCCTTGCGGTATTGGCGACGCTGTTCGGTCTGGCCACCTCGCTGGGTTATGGAGCCTCTCAGGCAACTTCGGGTCTCAATTATCTGTTCGGCGTGCCGTTGGGTGACACCACTCAGATCGTGCTGGTGGTGGTGATTACCGCGATTGCGCTGGTGTCGGTACTGGCGGGGCTGGATGCGGGGGTCAAGCGGCTGTCCGAAATCAACATGATTCTGGCGGTACTGTTGCTGGTGTTCGTGATCCTGGTGGGGCCAACCCTGCTGTTGCTGACCGGTTTCTTCGACAACCTGACGGCATATCTTACCTTTCTGCCTGAATTGTCCAATCCGGTCGGGCGTGAAGACGCCAACTTTGTCTCCGGCTGGACCGCGTTCTATTGGGCCTGGTGGATCTCATGGTCGCCGTTCGTTGGCATGTTCATCGCCCGTGTTTCCCGTGGTCGTACCGTGCGCGAGTTCCTGGTCTGCGTGCTGTTGATCCCGTCAACTGCCTGTGTGCTTTGGATGAGCGTGTTTGGCGGAACCGCGGTCGATCTCTACTTCACCGAAGGCTACACCGCGATCAAGGAAGCGGCACTGCCACTGCAGCTGTTCACCATGCTGGATGCGTTGCCGTTGGCAGAGATCACGTCGTTTATCGCAATCGTCCTGGTTGTCGTGTTCTTCGTGACCTCGTCGGACTCCGGCTCATTGGTCATTGACGTGATTGCAGCCGGTGGCAAGGTCGATGCACCGACGCCGCAGCGGGTATTCTGGTGTACCTTTGAAGGACTGGTGGCGATCGCGCTGATCCTCGGGGGCGGTTTGGCAGCCTTGCAGGCGATGGCGGTCTCCACGGGACTGCCGTTCACGCTGGTACTGTTGATGGCGTCGTTCTCCACCATCAAGGGGCTGGCGTCGGAACCGCGCAACTAGGGCTCGGGTGTCCAACTTCGACAGGCGGAGTCAGCGCATGCGCTGCTCCGCCTGTTTTCGTTTCAGTGCTGAAGAGAGGCCTCTGTGATGCAAGCGGAACATATTGAAATCGTCGACTTCCTGAGCCGGCACCAGCCGTTCAGCGAACTCTCTGAAGAGCAGCTCGCGCACGTGGCGACCCAGGTCCAAATCACCTATTTCAAGGCCGGTACTCAGGTGCTTGAATTCGGTGAAGAGATCCATGACTGGTATGTGATCCGTAGCGGTGCGGTGGAAATTTACCGGCGCAACGGAGATCTGTACAACCGCCTCAGCGAAGGCGGTTTCTTCGGCGAATTTGGCCTGCTGCGCAATGGCAGGGTACGTTTCCCGATTGTGGCACTGGAAGATACGCTGGTGTATCTGATCCCGGAGCCAGTGTTCAACGAACTGTTCGATGACAACGAGGCCTTTGCCGATATTGTCGAAGTGGAAGACCGTACCCGGCTGCGTCAGGCAGTGGCGCGGCGGCGTGAAGACGCCAATGAACTGATGACCGCGAAGATTGAAACCCTGGTCAAGCGTGAGGCGATTACGCTGCCCACTACGGCCACGGCACGTGATGCGGCAGTTCGCATGACCGAAGAGGGGGTCTCTTCGGTGCTGATCGTGGATGAGGCTGCAGAGGGGCGCCCGGTCGCAGGTATCATTACCGACCGTGACCTGCGCAACCGCCTGATTACGCCGGGGCTTGTCTTCGATACGCCGGTGACAGAGATCATGACTGCCGAGCTGATTGCGGTAGAACACGGCCAGTTTGTGTTCGAAGCGATGCTGCTGATGCTGCGTCATAATGTGCACCACCTGCCCGTGCTCAAACGGCAACAGCCGCTGGGTGTAATCGCGCTGTCCGATATCATCCGCTACGAGTCGCAGAACAGTCTGTTTGTGGTCAGTAGCATCTTCCGCGCCCAGAGTGTTGATGAGCTGGTGGCACTGCGCGGTGATGTCAGTGCCTGCTTCAGCCGTATGGTCAACGAAGACGCGAATTCGCAGATGATCGGCACGGCAATGTCGGTGATCGGGCGCAGTTTCAAGCAGCGTCTGCTCGAACTTGGCGAGGAGAAACTGGGGCCGCCGCCGGTACCCTATTGTTTTCTGGCTTTGGGCTCAATGGCGCGGGAAGAGCAGCTGATCGTCACCGATCAGGACAACGCCATGATTTTGGACAACCGCTTTGACCCCAAGCTACACGACGCCTACTTCAAGGCGCTGGCGGCTTTTGTCTGCGACGGGCTGGATGCGTGCGGCTATACATACTGCACCGGCAACATCATGGCGACCAACAACAAATGGCGTCAGCCATTGCATGTGTGGGAGCAGTACTTCAACGACTGGATCGAAAAGCCAACCCCGGAATCCCTGCTCAATAGCTCGATTTTCTTCGATCTTGAAGGCGTCTGGGGCGAAGAGTACTGGGCCAACATGCTCAATGATTTGATCTGGCGCAAGGCGCGGCGCAACCCGCGTTTCCTTGCCTGCATGGCGCGCAACGCACTGCGGCGTACGCCGCCGCTGGGGTTCTTCAAGGACTTCGTGATGGAGACCGATGGTCGCCACAGTAACTCGATCAACATGAAGCGGCGCGGTACGGCACCGTTGGCCGATCTGGTGCGGGTACATGCACTGGCAATCGGTTCCCGCGAGCGCAACACCTTTGACCGGCTCAAGGACATTATCGACTCGGACTTGTTGCCCCGTGGCCGCGGACCGGACCTGCGTGACGCGCTAGAGCTGATCGCCATGGTACGTATTCGCCATCAGGCGCTGGATCTGGAAGCGGGCAACGAACCGGACAATAATATCGAACCGGAAAACCTGTCCGACTTTGAGCGCAAGAATTTGAAAGATGCGTTTCAGATACTGTCCAATGCGCAGAAGTTCCTCAAATACCGTTACCAGCCGGGGCGCAGCAACTGATGTTGTATCTGGATAAGGACAAGTTGCAGAACGAACCCTCGTTGTCGGGGCAGGACCGGGCGATTACCGACTGGGCGGAGCGTTACCGTACGCTGGCCGTTTCGGCCCGTCATCCGGCGTTGAAAGCCTTTTACAGTGCCGGTGTGGTGGACGCCAGTACGCCGCTGTCCGAGGTGCCAATGGTGGCGATGGACTTTGAAACCACCGGGCTGGACCCGCACAAGGGCGGCATTGTCAGTATTGGCTTGGTGCCGATGACGATCAACCGCATCCACTGTGCCCAGGCCAGGCATTGGCTACTCAAGCCGCGGGCAGCACTGAGCAGCGAGTCGGTGGTAGTGCATGGCATCACCCATTCCGAGATCGCGTCGGCACCGGATCTGGTACATATTCTGGACGAGCTGCTGGCACAGCTGCAGGGCAAGGTAGTGGTGGTTCATCACCGTGGCATCGAGCGGGCCTTTCTCAATGCCGCACTGAAGGCGCGGATTCGCGAAGGCATCGAATTTCCGGTGATTGATACCATGGAGCTGGAAGCACGGCTGTATCGACGCAAGCGGATTGGCTTCTGGGCGCGGTTGTGTGGCCGCAAGCCGATATCCATCCGGCTGGCACAAAGTCGCGAACGTTACCATCTGCCGTTCTATCGTCCACACCATGCGCTGACCGATGCCATTGCCTGTGGCGAGTTGTTGCTGGCGCAGGTAGCCGATCGGTTCGAGCCGGACACACCCGTGTCGGAGTTATGGAAGTAACCGGAAACCGCACTCTGAATAATGGTTCCGGTCTCGGTTCAGACTTTGAATCGCCCGGTCTGTTGCTGCAGTTGTTGAGCATATCCATCCAGAGAGCGGCTGATCTTGCCGATCTCACTTGAGCTTGAGCTGTGGTCCTTATGCCGACACCATCCAGGCCCGATACGGCCTGGTTGAAACGGGTTAAAGTCTGAACTGCGGCGCTATCTCGCGTAGTGGTTAAAGTTTAAATCGCGAGTGTATGAGCTTGCAGCTGAACAGATGGATGGGCTCCACAGCCACCACATGATGGCCTGATTGGCTGGATGCTGGTTCCCGAGGTTGTGGATAAACCCGTCACTTGCGACAACAACCCATGCCAAAGCCGTTGTTTAACCCCGTGTGATCGGCGAGAATAACGCCCAATCCATGATCAATCGCACACACGGGGCGCAACGCCCTGTCCCTGTCCAGAACAGAAGACCCGAATTCATGTCCATTGCCCAGGAAGTTTCCAAGCGCCGCACCTTCGCCATCATCTCCCACCCTGACGCCGGTAAGACCACGATCACCGAAAAACTGCTGTTGCTCGGCCAGCTGATCCAGGTGGCCGGTACCGTCAAGGGCCGTGGTAGCGACCGCCACGCGACCTCTGACTGGATGAGCATGGAGCAGGAGCGTGGTATCTCCATCACCTCATCGGTGATGCAGTTCCCGTACAACGATCGTACCGTCAATCTGCTGGACACCCCGGGGCACGAAGACTTCTCCGAAGATACCTATCGCACTCTGACCGCCGTGGATTCGGCGCTGATGGTGGTCGATGGTGCCAAGGGGGTCGAGGACCGCACCATCAAGCTGATGGATGTCTGTCGTCTGCGTGACACGCCGATCTTCTCCTTCGTCAACAAGCTGGACCGCGATATCCGTGACCCCATCGAGTTGCTGGATGAGATTGAGGAGGTGCTGAAAATCAAGGCGGCTCCAATCAACTGGCCGATCGGCTCCGGCAAATGGTTCAAGGGTGTGTATAACCTCTATACGGACACCATCCACCTGTTCACGCCGGGGCAGGGTCACAAGCTGCCGGAAGACAAGCGTATTCAGGGGCTGGACTCCGATGAGGCGCGGGCACTGCTCGATGACGAGTATGACGAGTACGTTGACGAGATCGAACTGGTCCGTGGCGCGACCAACGAGTGGGATCAACAGGCCTATATGGAAGGTCGGCTGACACCGGTTTTCTTCGGTACCGCCTTGAGCAACTTTGGCGTTAAGGAGATGCTGGATGATTTCGTCGAATGGGCACCGGCCCCGCCGGCGCGTGCCACCGAAACCCGTGAGGTCGCCGCTGACGAAGATGCGTTTTCCGGCTTCGTGTTCAAGATTCAGGCCAATATGGACCCGAAACACCGTGACCGCATTGCCTTTATGCGCATCTGTTCGGGCTCCTACACCCGCGGCATGAAGATGAAGCATGTGCGCATCGGCAAGGATATCCGCATTGCCGACGCGGTAACCTTTATTGCCGGTGACCGGGAGAACGTGGAAGAAGCCTGGTCCGGCGATATCATCGGCCTGCACAACCATGGCACCATTCAGATCGGGGATACGTTTACGGCGGGTGAATCTCTCAAGTTCACCGGCATTCCGCACTTTGCACCGGAGATGTTCCGTCGTGTTCGCCCCACTGACCCGTTGAAGATGAAACAGCTGCAGAAGGGTCTGCAGCAGTTGTCGGAAGAGGGTGCGGTGCAGCTGTTCCAGCCGCTGCGCAACAATGACCTGGTATTGGGTGCGGTCGGTCAGCTGCAGTTTGAAGTGGTGGTGTTCCGTCTCAAGGACGAATACAAGGTCGATTGCCTGTATGAGCCGGTGAGTGTGCAGACGGCGCGCTGGGTCGAGTGCAACGATAACAAGATGCTGGAAGAGTTTCGCCGCAAGGGCTATGACAACCTGGCGGTGGATGGTGCCGGGCTGTTGACCTATCTGGCACCCACCCGGGTTAACCTGTCACTGACCGAAGAACGCTGGCCGGACATTCAGTTCCGCGCCACCCGCGAGCACTGATACGCGTCAGGGCACAGGCCTTTCCGGCCTGTGCCATACTCCCATCATGTTGATCGATACCCACTGCCACCTGGATTTTGCCGTTTTTGATGCCGATCGCGAGGCTGTTATCTGTCGTGCGCGAGCGGCCGGTGTCGGGCAAATTGTGGTGCCCTCCATCACTGTGGATAACTTTCAGCCGGTGCTCGATTTGTGTGCCACGTCGCCGCAGTTTTATCCTGCGCTTGGGTTGCACCCCTGTTTTCCACATGCGGCCGATTCAGCCATGCCGATGCTGGAGCAGGCACTGAATAACTCGTCGGTGGTCGCGGTTGGTGAGATCGGGCTCGATTTCCGCCCCGACCAGGCTGCGCCGGAGGCCCAGCTGGCGCTGTTCGAGCGGCAACTGCAGCTTGCCGAGCGGCTGCAGTTGCCGGTGTTGCTGCATGTGGTGAAAGCCCATGATCAGGTGCTCAAGTTGCTGCGCCGCCATTCACTGGTGCGCGGTGGCATTGTGCATGCCTTTTCCGGCAGTGAGCAGCAGGCGCAGATCTATGCTGGTCTGGGTTTCAAGCTGGGGTTTGGTGGTGCGATGACCCATGCGCGAGCGCACCGGCTGCGCCGTTTGGCTGTGGAGCTGCCGCTGGAATGGCTGGTGCTGGAAACGGATGCACCGGATATGCCGCTGGTCGGTTGTCAGGGGCAGCGCAACGAACCGTCGCAGGTCGCCGAGGTGGCGGCGTTGATTGCCGAGTTGCGGACACAGCCGATTGAGTACATTGCCGAGGTGACAACAGCGACGGCGCAGCAGTTGCTGCGCCTGCCGAATCAGCGGTAGATGCTGTTGTAGGCGTTGTCGATGGTGGTCCACACCGTGTCAGTGTGGGTGTTGATCGGGATGCGGAAATAGCGTCCGTCACTGTCCATCGGTGTGCTGGTATAGCTGCCGTCAGGCGGGGTCAGAATCATCCGTGCCAGGTCGGTCGGGTAATTGGGTCCGCTGATTGTCCGACCATAGACTTTCTCGATCGGTGCCAGTTGGGCACGCACCGAGACGATAGAGGTCAGATCCTGACAGTCAGCGGTTTCGCCGCGACAGAAACGGTAGTAGCGGGTATCCAGTGTATAGAACTGGTCAGCCGTGGGATCTTCCTTCAGCGCGCCAGACAGGTTGACGCATCCCCCCAGAGCCAGCACGGCGGCCAGCAGACTCAAACGCTTCATGACAACGTCCTGTATAAAAAATCGGTGCGTGCGAGTGTAGCAGATAATTCCGCCTCGACTCAGCCCCGCCCCTACAAGGATCTGCGCGTTCAGCACAGATCCTTGTAGGGGTTTTGGGTACGCAGAGATATAGGCTGATTGTAACCGGGCAGGCGGATTTCATCTGCGCTGATCTGCAGATCTTCACCGGTCAGAACATTGTAGTCATACCGGTAGATCGGGCGTGCCAGACCATTGATGGCCGCCTGGTTATAGGCTTCGGCCTGCTCGCGAACCTGCTCACGGCGCTGGCGCCAGGCGTTCATCGCCGTTTCACCATGACGTTTGGTCAACAGTTTTTCGACCGCATGCGGTGCCAGTACCGCAGCGCTGGCGTTGTTGCCACCAAACCCCTTGGCGTTGATCAGCACGGAATCCATGCCTTCAGCACCGGTGTTCAGGTGCTGCAGCGGCAGGTTCAGGTGGGAGTTATGCACATCGTCGGCGATCTCGGGTGTGGTGGTCAGGCCGGGGATGATGCCGTATTTCCACACGCCAAGGGAGGCAAACAACTGATCGCCGCCGGCGGTGCCCTGAGAGTGTCCCAGGTAGGCTTTTACGGCACTGACGTTCCAGGCCGGAATGTCGAAGGCCTTGGCGGTTTCATTGATGACGTGGGATTCGGTGACCCGGTTCTGTGGTGTGCTGGTGCCGTGAGCCTGCACGAAGCTGCGCTGGCGCAGGGACTCTTCACCCAGCATGTCGCTGACCAGAGAGGCCGCTTTGCCCAGGGTCATGTAGTTACCGATGCCCGGTGCCGAGATCGATTTCTTGTGGCCGTCGGCGTGGACGAAAACATCCGCCACGGCGCCATGGATATCGGCACCAAGCTCCAGCGCCAGATCATCGCTCATCAGCACCAGGAACTGGCTGGATTCACCCATGGTGAAGCCGCAGTTGTTGCCGAACGGGCGGCAGGCCTGACGATAGTGCTCTTCGGCCAGTTCAGCCAGGTTATCCAGTGCCTGCAATTGTTTGTCTTCAGCCAGCGCGCCCATGGCCCGGAAACCTTCAATGATTTCGGGCGTAACCGGTGCATCGCTGCCGCCGACCAGTACCAATTTGGAACGGCCGGTACGAATCGCTTCCACGCCACTTTTCAGGTTGTACAGGAAGGTGGCGCAGGCACCGAGTGCTCCGCCAGTGGTGCCGACATTGCCCAGCAGATAGGCATTGATAAAGTCGGCGGGCATCTGTGCATAACCCAGCGGCATCTGTTTGGACGTGGTGCGTTTGCCCAGTGCCGGGAATTTGGTCAGACCACCGAAGCCGAGATCATCAAGCTGGCCGATGGAGTTGCTGGCAAACACGGCAATCTGATCCGGCGGCAGGCGATCAATGATGCTGTCATAATCGATACCGACGGAGCGCAGGGCGTCCGAAGCGGCATATACGGCCATCTGCAGGCCGCGTGGGTGGTTACGCGACTGGTACAGTTTGCCCGGCTCGAATCCGGTGGGCAGCATGCCGGCGCTCTGCACCAGTGCGGTTTTACTGTCCGGGAAGATCAGCTCGCAGCTGCCGTCCACGGTAACTTCCGACTGGCCACCGCCGATATCGCGCAGGGTCCAATTGGCGGGAATTACCTGTGGCAGATGACGGTTGCGCAGGGTGAATTGCAGCGGTTGCTCACCGGTGTGGACCGTTGCCGGCCGGTTGAACATTACGGCGTTGACGTCAAACCAGTCGGGATGAATGCGGCGGATCAGGGTGTTGTTGCGCACCTGCTGCTCAACGGCGGCCGCCAGAGCCTTGCGGTCCGGCAGGGTGCTTTCGCCGAGCGTGAATTGCCCATTGTCGTATTGGGCCAGACCGGTCAAAGTGGCCAGGTCGGTCAATGTTTCCTGTCGACTGTGCTCATCCAGCTGATCAAGAATCAGACGGCGATAACCGTGGTGAAAAGAGGAACGACCAGCGGGGCTGATACCACCAAAACCGACAATGACAGGCAGTTGAGACAAAAGAAACTCCTCGGGGTGGTGATGCAGGTGACAGTTAAGGACAACAGTGCATTTTATCGCCTGAATGCTGAGCTGACCAGCACTGTACGCCGCTTTAAGTATTGTTGCAGTGCCTGTTTTTCATGACCCATTCAGCTATGCTGAGCTAAATAGACCACACTTACCGGTGCATACGCGGGTACCGGGTATCTGAATTCAGGAGAAAGCATGAAGAAACTGATGCTGGCAACGGCAATGAGCGCACTGGTACTGGGTGGTTGTACAACACTAGATCCTTATACCCAGCAATCGAAAACATCCAACGCAACCAAAGGTGCCGGGATCGGTGCGTTGACCGGAGCCGTACTGGGTGCGGCGGTTGCCGGCAAGGGTGATCGCAACGAAGGCGCGTTGGCCGGGGCCGTGATCGGGGGGGCCGTAGGCGGCGGTGCCGGTTATTACATGGACCGGCAGGAGATGTTGCTGCGCCAGGAGCTGGAAGGCACCGGTGTCCGCGTTGAGCGTGTGGGTGACGATATTCGCCTGATCATGCCGGGCAACATTACCTTTGCGACCGACAGTGATCGAGTGTCGCCGTCGTTTTATCCGGTGCTGGACTCCGTTGCCAAAGTATTGGCGAAGTTTGACCGCACTCAGGTGGCAGTCGAAGGCTATACCGATTCCACAGGTTCGTTCGAGTACAACCAGCAATTGTCGGAGCGCCGCGCCTACAGCGTATCGCGTTACCTGTCGTCGGTAGGGGTGAGTCAGTTGCGCCTGAATGCGCAGGGATTGGGTGAGCGTTACCCGATTGCGAGCAATGATTCGGCTGGTGGACGGGCGATGAACCGTCGGGTGGAAATCAAGATCCGAGGTACTCAGCGTTAATATAGGTGGCCATGTCCGTCGGTTGACGGGCGGGTGAAACTGAAACAGGGACATTCATGATGTCCCTGTTTCATCTGTCGGTCAGATATCTTCGCTATCCTTCAGACGATCAAACTTGCCCAGCATCCGCTGCAGGCCCTGTTCGGTCTGCGCACGATCTTCTTCGAGGCTCTGTTTTTCCTGACGCAGCTCGCTGACTTCGAGACGCAGCAGCTCAACTTCTTCAATCAGTCCTTCAATCTTGCTTTCCAGTTCGGTAAAGAGTCCGCTCTGCATGGTGCCTTGCTCCTTGACGCGTGATCAAAGGGCTCAAGACTAAGCTGCTCAATGCGCAATTACAATATCGTCCTGTTGAATGTTCAATGTTTCGCTGTCGACGTCGAGGGTGCCGCTGGCCAAGTTGGGCTGAGTGCGGGTGATGGTCAGGCTGTGCTCGGTATTGACCAGTTCATATTCAGGGCGCATCTGGCTGTCGTAGTGGGTCAGACGGCGGTACACGCTCAGTCGATCACCGGGCTTGAGACCGTCAATGCTGCCGGCACTGATCCAGACCTCCTTGTTGCGGGTGCGGGTGATGCGTGCAGTAAAAGGTTCGCAGGTCAGCTGCAGCTGGATATCATTGCTGATCGCGCGGATCACGCTACGCAGTTCCTGACCGAACGGCTGTTGCCAGAATGCGGGGGTACCGAAACCGACTTTGGCATGCGCATCGGCATTCCAGTCAGCATTCATGTGATAACGCTGCTGGTGCTGCAGGGTGCCGGTGAGTGCGTCGTGGATGAACAGGTCGAGTACAAAGTCGCGTTTATGGTAGCGGTCGACGACATCGGCCTGACGGTAGAGGTCGACCAATATGTTGGGGTCGCGGGGGCCAATGGCCTGGTGAGGTGCCAGGCTGCGGATGACGCCGCTGACCAGATACTGCACCTGGTGCTGTTCACTGCTGTGCAGCAGGGTGGTCAGGGTGCCTTCGGGTAACATGCGCACCGGTGCCGTACCGGGATTGCCGATGATGTTGAGGCTGCCGGCATCAAGGGCGTCGAAGGTGCTGCTCTGGCGCAGTTCGTAGGCCAGCAGAGTGGCCAGTCCTTGCTGAATCTCATGCAGGTAGCCGTTATTGGCTTCCTGTGGCTGTTCCAGCGGGAAGTGGGTCACCGCCAGTGATTTGCGGTAGGCCGTTTCGGGGTGGCTGTCCTTGCACCCTTGGGCGATGTCGACGTCGGCAATGATGGTGACACTGATCTGGCCGCGGCTGATCTGCTCGTCGATGATGCGGACATTGCTGACTTTGCCCAGTGAGCGCAGACGCAGGGTGTCGATTTCCAGGATGCCATCGCGGGCCTGGCGCGTTGAGCTCAGCCATGAGGCGGCTTGTGACGATGCCTGTGCCATGGCACGCTGCAGCGCCTGTTGCCGTCCCAATCCCGGATCTTCAGCTGTATGGGGGGCTTGGCCGGTGGCTTCGATCGCCAGTGCGACAGCTCGCCCGGGCAACAGCAGCAGGGTGAATAGGGCAACGTGGAGCAGGGCGGTAGCGATGTGCTTCATAAAACCGGCATCCGAACAGAAGGTAGGCATTTCTGGATTGTAGCGGGGAAAAACACCATATTACAGGCTCGAAGGATGGATGGGTCAATTGATGTCACGGCTATGCATATGTCTGCTGTTACTGCTGCTCGGGTGGCTGCCTGTCGGGTCTGTATTGGCTGCAGATCGGGATGAAGCATTGCGCCTGCAGATCAACCGATTGGCCGGTCAGGCATCAGCCGTTGAGCTGGGCCGTATCTGGCAAGCGTTGCAGCGTCTGTCGGCGGAACAACTGAGTGCGCAGGTGCGTGATCAGAACAATAACTACTTCGAGCAGGGATGGTTCGAACTGGCCAGCGATTATCGTTTGGCGCTGCCGCCACAGCGATCGGCGCAGTTGGCCCACTGGCAGCAGCGCTGGTTCCACCATCCGGCGATGGCGCTGATATCGCGCCTGCAGCAGGTATCGACAGCCATGCCGGTGCCGGAACGAGTGGCACATCTGGGGGTGCTCCTGCCGTTGAGTGGGGCCTTCGCCGAGCAGGGACAACAGGTGCTGGCGGGCCTGCGTGCGGCGCTGGATTGGGACCGTCGACAGGGTTATGCCGTCCCCGAACTGCAAGTGTTTGACGCTGCTGACATCCAGACGACGCAGCCTTTTCTGCAGCAACTGGCTCGAGACCATCAGCTGGATATGCTGGTCGGGCCGATGCAACGCCGGCTCAGCCTGCAGCTGGACAGCCCGCAGCCGTTCCCGGTGTTGGCCTTGAACCGTGTCGGGGGTGGGCGTTTCAATGGTTATCAGCTTGATCTGGCTTCCGATCAGGAGCTGCGTCAGCTGGTGGCCCGGATGCAGCAGGCCGGGCAACGCCGTATTCTGCTGCTGGCACCGGCTGAGGAGGTCTGGGTCGAGCCATTGCTGGCCTGGGTCGAACAGTTGACGGCAGAGCAGGGCATTGTCATTGCCGGGCGGGTACGCTATCAGGGTACGCCAGAGCAGTTGAATCAACAGGTACAGCGTGTGCTGGGGGTGCAGGCCAGCAAGCGGCGGGCGGTACAGCTGGGCATGCTCCTGGGGGAAGAGCCGGTGCATGAGCCTCGGCGGCGGCAGGATGTGGATGCGGTGCTATTGATTGCGCGCCCGGGCGCGGCTCGCTTGCTCAAACCGATTTTGAACTTCCATCAGGCTTCAGCGTTGCCGGTCTACGCCAGCTCACACCTGTTCAGTGGCGATATCGATCCGCACAGGGATCGTGACCTGGAAGGGATTCTGTTCTGTGACATGCCCTGGCGGCTGCGGCAACGGCTACAACCGGATTCATCCAGTGGCTTTTTTGCCTTGGGCATGGATGCGGCTTCAATATATCGCGCCTTGCCACAGATGCAGTCTGCCGTCTCGGGCTATTTCGAGGGCGAAACGGGCAACCTGCGTCTTGATGTCGGTGGTCGGCTGCAGCGTACCTTGCCCTGTGCGCGCTTCCGACAGGGGGTTCCTGTACTGGTCGAGGCTGTTGAGTGAAGATCAGCGGACGCGGTCACCCACGGCAGGGACGCGCTGCGCACTCAGCACCAGTGCCAGGCTGGCGTCCCGACTGGTGTCGATGATTATGACCCGTGCTGCGTTAATGGCGGTCAGTTCGAGGATCTGCCCCGTGTCATTCTCGATCGGATTGCGCTTGAATACGTTGAGCAGGTGGCCCGGTTGCAAACCTGCCTGACTGCCTTGATCCAGGATCAATAGATACCCGCCGGGCTGTTCATACAGTGCCTTGAGTATGCGCGTTTCGACTCCAGTTTGCGGATACTCGGGAGTCAGGCGTGCTGACCGGGTTGCCATCGGTAACAGCAGTACATCGCTCAGGTCCCCGCGTCGATTTTCGGTGATTTTCAACCGACCCTTATTGCCGTCGCGCATCACCAGTACGGCCTTGCCGACACGGGTGAGTTCAGTGAATGTCGCACCAGCCGGTTCGGGACTGCGCAGAAACAGGCCATATGTCTGCCCGGTGGCAGCATGAACGTCGAGCTGATGTGCGTACAGGTACTGCCCGTCCGCTTCGTTGCGTTCGGCATGGATGCGAGGCAGTTGCGGCAGTTGACTGTTATCCAGCAGGCGATAGTCCGCATTCAGTGTGCCGATATGGCCGCTGCGAATCAGGTCCAGTGCCATCATTTTAGTGCCGTCAGGGGGCGTTGTACCTGTGGTGGCGGGCACGGGCGTTGCAGTGGTCATGCGCGCCGCCGCCGGCATTGTTGCTGTCGGCAGCTGCAGACGCATGCCTGCCTGTAGTTGTGTGGGGCGGCGGACCTGAGGGTTGAGGGACCAGATTTCACGCCAGCGGCTGGCATTGTTCAGCTGGCTGGCGGCAATGGAAGAGAAACTGTCGCCGCGCTTGACCACATAGATGGATTCTTGAGCGACTGCCGTCGAAATGGCCGCCAGGCTCAGCGCAAACACTACAACAGTCCGATGAAATGACGACAGCATGCGGATTCCTTAAGGGTTCAAGCAGGGCGGACACCCGCATCGATTGTCGGGCGCCATGTCTGCATTAATAGCGCGGTGCGTAACTGCCGTGGTCATGGTAGGCCGCGCCCGCAGGCAGATGACCACCGGAGGCATGCCAGCGACGTTCCTGTTCCAGCATTTGCTGCATCTGGCGACGGCTGATTTTCAGCGACATGGTAGTCACGGCCATGCCATCGTCTTCAAACTCCTGCCGGGTAATGGCAGCCCCCTGCACGAAGCTGTTGACGTAGGCACGCAAGCGGTCACGATTGGCGATGAAATCGTCCATGCGGGTATCGCCGACGATGTGCAGACCGGAAATCTGTTCGGCAATCTTGCGGTAAGCATCCAGTTCGGAGGAGCGCAGTGCCATCAGGCGGCGCTGGGCCAGGTTCTCGAAGGTGCTTTTGGGGGCTCCGTAACCGGTCACGGTAATCACTTGGATGTCGTCTACCGCTATATATGCCTGAGGTATCGGCTGGGGAGCGCGCTGCGGTGCGATGACCGGCTGTATAATCCGGGTTGTTTGATGTGCCGGATATGCCGGGACGCATGTGCTGCAGGTATAGTGTGCACAACCTGAAATGAGCAGTGACAGGCCTGCAATGGCAGAAAGCTTGAGGGGGTTGTTCATGGCCACACGTTCCTTATTGACGTCTGAAATGGCTGTGCCGAGACGGTTATAAAAGCCTGTATCGGTACGCAGCGGCGCTACTTTAGCAAAAAACACTGTCTGTATTGGAACGGCGACATGAAAAACCTGCTGCCGCTCCTCCATGGCGGGTGCTTAGTGTGGGTCGTGTACGTGCTGGTCGAGTTGCTCGCAGATGGATTGCTGCAGGCGTCGGCACAGCTCCGGATCGCTGATCGGCTGGTTGTCGGGGTCGGTGATGAAGAAGAAATCCTCGACCCGTTCGCCGATACTGGAAATCTTGGCCTTGCGTACCGAAATGCCGTATTCGACGAAGATGCGGCCGATGCGGGCCAGCAGTCCCGGCCGGTCCGGGGTAATGACTTCCAGAATGGTTTGCTGTGCCACCGGGTCGTTGCTCAGGGTAAGCCGGGTCGGAGTGGTGAACAGTTTGAACTGGCGCGGCACTCGGCGCTGAATGATGGCCGGGTAGTCCTCGGGGTCATCCAGTTCTTCGGTCAGATGGCGCTGGATGTGTGCCAGGTATTCAGGGTTTTCCGATAGCGGCTGGTTGTCTTCGGTCAGCACCGTATAGGTGTTCAGGGTGCGGCCGTGGTCGGTCAGAATGATGCGGGCGTCCTGAATATTCAGGTGCAGTTGGTCCATGGCGGCCACTGTGGCCGGGAACAGGGTGGGCAGATCTTCGCTGTAGATAAAGATTTCGGTTGCCCCCTCGAACACGCGGTAGGAGGTTTTGCGGATCAGCACCAGTGGCAGGGGGTCGTCGCCATGTTCCAGTATGGCCTGGGTTTGCCAGGCGATATTGTGGGCGTCTTCGCGCAGGAAATAGTCGTCGCCGAGCAGGCTCCAGTAATCGTGAATATCCTGTTCGCGCACGCCCTTGCGGGCCAGTAGCAGCATGGCCTCGTGCTGGACCTGCTCGATGCGGTCTTCCTTGTTGATCGGGTTTTCCAGCCCGCGCCGCAGAGCGCGTTTGGTTTCCATGTACAGCTGGCGCAGGAGGGTGGCACGCCAGCTGTTCCACAGGGTGTTGTTGGTGGCGTTGATGTCGGCGACCGTGAGCACATACAGGTAATCGAGGTGTACCAGGTCGCGGACTTCCATGGCGAAGTCATGGATCACCTCCGGGTCGGAGATATCGCGGCGCTGAGCGGTCATCGACATTTTCAGATGATTGCGGACCAGCCAGGCAATCAGGTGAGTATCCCATTTACCCAAGTGGTGGCTGCGGCAAAATTCGATCACGTCTTCGGCACCGAGCTCCGAGTGGTCGCCACCGCGACCCTTGCCGATATCGTGATAGAGACCGGCGATGTAGAGCAGTTCGATTTTCGGCAGCTGGTTGACGATGCGGTGGGCGATGGAAAACTGTTCGCGGTATTCGCCATGGCGAAACTGGCGCATCTTCTGAATCACTTTCAACGTGTGCGCGTCGACGGTGTAGATATGAAACAGGTCATGCTGCATCTGGCCGACAATACGGCCGAACTCGGGCAGGTAGCGGCCTAAAATGCCGTAGCGGTTCATTCGCTTGAGTTCGGTGGAGACGCCTTCGGGCGAGCGCAGCAGCTCCATGAATAGAGATGTGTTGCGGATATCGTTGCGGAACTCGTCATCGATCAGGTAGCGATGATCCCGCACCCGACGGATGGTTGCAGCACGTACGCCCTTGATTTCGGGGTGTTGTGCCATCAGCACGAACAGTTCCATGATGGCAAAGGGGTGGTGCTCGAATACCTTGTCGTACACGGTTTCAAGATAGTCGTTGCGGACCTGAAAACGGTTGTTGAGCGGCCGAATGCTTTGTTCGTCATCGAGGCGCAGGATCGCTTCGTCGAAGTGCTGCAGCAGCATGTCATTGAACTCTGACATCGCCATGGCTACCCGGTAATACTTGCTCATGAACTGTTCGACTGCGAGAGCACCTTCCTGATCTTCATAGCCGAAGTAGGCGGCGAGCGTACGCTGATGGTCGAACAGCAGCCGGTCTTCGCGACGCTTGCACAGCATGTGCAGAGCGTAACGCACGGTCCAGAGGTAAAGCTCGCCCTTGTTCAGGGTGTCCAGTTCCGATTCGGTGACGAAACCGTGGTCGACCAGGTCGCGAATGTAGGTGGCGCCGAAATGACGCTTGGCCACCCAGCCGATGGTCTGGATGTCTCTCAACCCTCCGGGTGATGTCTTGAGGTTGGGTTCCAGATTGTGTTCGGTGTTGTTGGTCTTTTCGTGGCGTTCTTTCTGTTCGGCCAACTTGCCCTTGAAGAACTCCTTGTCGGTCCAGGCACCTTCCGAGGTGACGCGTTCATACATCTCCTGCTGCAGGGCCGGTTCGCCGCAGATGGTACGCGACTCGATCAGGTTGGTAGCAATGGTGATATCGTTGCGGGACTCGTCATAGCACTGGTCGATGGTGCGCACGCTGGAGCCGAGGTCGAGGCTGATATCCCAGAGCAGGGTCAGAAAGCCGCTGATGCTTTCCTGCCAGTCTTCCGGATCAACCTGGTCGAACAGCAGCAGGATATCCACGTCTGAGAACGGGTGCAGTTCGCCGCGCCCGTAACCGCCAACCGCCACCAGGGCGGCCTGGTGCGCGGAGGGCCAGGTGAACTGCTCCCAGGCGATCTGCAGGATGCTGTCCAGCACCCAGGCGCGGCCATAGATCAGGCGTCGGATATCCTCACCTTCACGGAAAGCGTCATCCATGCGTTTCTGGGCGTCGCGCAGGGATTTTTTGAGAACCGTCATGACCGGTTGTTCACCGATGCGCAGGTTGGCCTGAACCTGCTCGGGATCGAACAGTTCAGGTGCGGCTTCGAGCAGTTGCACAGTGCGTGGCATGCCGGTTCTCGCTGTCAGTGGTTCAGAGGGTCCGTTCGTCTGCGCGCAGGGTCAGAATTTCGTAACCATCGGCGGTCACGAGCACTTCGTGTTCCCACTGGGCAGACAGGCGGCGGTCGCTGGTTTCAACAGTCCAGCCATCACGCTTGTTCAATTTTACCTGGCGCTTGCCGGCGTTGATCATCGGCTCGATGGTGAAGATCATGCCTTCCTTAAGTTCCTCGCCGGTGCCGGCCTTGCCGTAGTGCAGAACCTGCGGATCTTCGTGGAACTCGGCGCCGATGCCGTGGCCGCAGTACTCGCGGACAACGGAGTAATGATGGCTTTCAGCGTGCTGCTGAATGACCGCGCCGATATCGCCGAGGCGGGCGCCCGGGCGTACCTGCTCAATGCCTTTCATCATGCACTCGCGGGTGATTTCGCACAGGCGCTGGGCATGGGGGGCAACGTCGCCAACATAGAACATTTTGCTGGTATCACCATGATAGCCGTCCTTGATTACGGTGATGTCGATGTTGATGATGTCGCCGTTTTTCAGCTTTTTGTCATTGGGAATGCCGTGGCAGACCACCTGATTGACCGAAGTACAGATCGACTTCGGAAAACCGTGGTAGTTCAGCGGAGCCGGAACCGCGTGCTGTTCATTGACGATGTAATCATGGCAGATCTGGTTCAGTTCGTTGGTGGTGACCCCAGGCTTGACGTAAGGGCCGATCATGTCGAGCACATCAGCTGCCAGGCGGCCGGCAATGCGCATTTTTTCAATTTCTTCCGGGGTTTTGATTTTGATAGTCATTAAAGTCTCGGCTTCTCTGAACGGTATGAGTCGCACGCAGGCAGAGCGTGTATCGGCTAAATGCATATTGTATCGAAAGCGGGCGCCTGGTGCCAAAGTGTGCTTCAAAAACGGCAGCTGCTATGGTATAAATCGCGCTCCCGAAAGAGGTGCTCAGGTGCCTTGAATTTACTTAACTAAAAAACACACACGTATCGTCACATACGTCCGGGGTGCCGCCATGCGGTTGGGCGATGGGATATGTGGAGGTTATAACCCGTTAGAGGACATACCACAATGGCAAAAGTTTCTATGCGCGACCTGCTGAAAGCAGGTGTTCACTTCGGTCACCAGACTCGTTACTGGAACCCGAAAATGTCCAAATTCATTTTTGGCGCACGTAACAAAATCCATATCATCAACCTGGAACACACCCTGCCGGCACTGAACAACGCCCTGGATGTGGTTCAGAACATGGCCAGCAACAAGAACAAGATCCTGTTCGTCGGCACCAAGCGTGCTGCGGCTAAAGTGATCAAAGAGGAAGCCACTCGCGCGGGCATGCCTTACGTTAACCACCGCTGGTTGGGTGGTATGCTGACCAACTACAAGACTATCCGTCAGTCCATCAGCCGTCTGCGTGAACTTGAGACTCAGTCTCAGGATGGCACCTTCGAGAAGCTGACCAAGAAAGAAGCTCTGATGCGCACCCGCGAAATGGAAAAGCTGGAGCTGTCCATTGGTGGTATCAAGAAGATGGGCGGTCTGCCGGACGCGCTGTTCGTTATCGATGTTGACCACGAGCGTATCGCTATCAACGAAGCCAACAAGCTGGGTATCCCGGTTATCGGCGTAGTTGATACCAACAGCAACCCGGATGGTATCGACCATATCATCCCGGGTAACGACGATGCTCTGCGTGCCATCCAGATCTACGTTAAGTCCATCGCTGATGCTTGCACTGAAGGTGCATCTGCTGATGCTGGCGAATTCGTTGAAGTTGACGCTGAAGAAGCGGCTCAGTAACTGTACTGACAACCGATACGCATAGTCTGTCTGGATGTGCAAAGGGGGGCCTGGCTCCCCTTTTTTGAATTTGAATTTAAGCGATTAAACAAAGAGGACCGCGACATGGCGAAAATCTCTGCAGCGATGGTTAAAGAACTGCGCGAACGTACCGGCCTGGGCATGATGGAGTGCAAAAAAGCACTGGTTGAAGCTGAGGGTGATATCGAGCGTGCGATCGATGATCTGCGCAAGTCTTCCGGCATGAAAGCCGCCAAGAAAGCTGGCCGTACTGCTGCTGATGGTGTGGTTGCCGTTAAAGTGGCCGACGACAACAGCTACGCCGTAGCCCTTGAAGTGAACTCTGAAACCGACTTTGTTGCGCGCGATGACAACTTCCTTGGCTTCGTGAACACCGTACTGGAAAAGGCGTTTGCTGCCAAAATCACTGATGTTGCTGAACTGATGGCTGGCGAGCTGGAAACTGCTCGTGAAGCACTGGTACAGAAGATCGGCGAAAACATCAGCGTGCGTCGTTTGATGCTGGTTGAAGGTGATATGGTTGATGCCTACGTTCACAGCACCAACCGTCTGGCTGCCATCGTTGCGCTGAACGGCGGCACTGCTGAAGTAGCCCGCGATGTTGCCATGCACGTGACTGCGGTCAACCCGCGCATCACTCGTCCGGAAGATATGCCGGAAGAAGAGCTGCTGCGTGAGAAAGAGATCATCATGGCTCAGCCGGATATGGAAGGTAAGCCGCAGGAAATCAAGGAAAAGATGGCTGGCGGTCGTATCAAGAAATTCCTGGCCGAAAACAGCCTGGTTGAGCAGGCGTTCGTCAAGAACCCTGAGCAGACTGTTGCCCAGATGACCAAAGCCGCTGGTGCTGAAGTCGTGTCTTTCATTCGCGTTGCCGTGGGTGAAGGTATCGAAGTTGAGCACAAAGACTTTGCTGCTGAAGTAGCTGAACAGCTGAAAGGCTGATTCTGCTATCCTTTCGACTGGGCATCTTCCTGTGCCCAGTCGCCTGCTTTCCTGCTACACTTTTTGCCATTTCGTCTGTGCGGAGACAGATCATGCCTGCCAATGATAAACAATCCAGATATAAGCGGTTACTGCTTAAATTGAGCGGTGAAGCCCTGATGGGTGATGAGAATTTCGGGATTGATCCCAAGGTTCTGAACCGTATGGCGCTCGAAATCGGGCAGCTGGTGGGGATTGGCGTACAGGTCGGTATGGTGATCGGCGGGGGCAACCTGTTCCGAGGTGCGGCGCTGAGTGCTGCCGGACTGGATCGGGTTACCGGTGATCATATGGGCATGCTGGCCACCGTCATGAATGCGCTGGCGATGCGTGATGCCCTTGAGCGTTGTAACATAGCGACGCGGGTCATGTCGGCAATTCCGATGAGCGGTGTTGTTGATCAATATGACCGACGCAATGCCATGCGTTACCTGAACCAGGGTGACGTCGTAATTTTTGCTGCCGGAACCGGCAATCCTTTCTTTACCACTGATTCTGCCGCCTGCCTGCGTGGCATTGAGATCGGCGCTGACGTGGTGTTGAAGGCGACCAAGGTTGATGGCGTATATACCGCGGATCCGATGAAGGATCCGACCGCGACCCGCTACACGCACCTGAGTTTTGACGAGGTGCTGGACAAGCAGCTGGGCGTGATGGATATGACTGCGATCTGCCTGACCCGTGACCACGGCATGCCGGTACGCGTGTTCAATATGAACAAGCACGGTGCGCTGGTGAATCTGGTGGTCGGTGGGAACGAAGGAACCTTGATTGATAGCGGTCCTGCCGCTGGAGAAAACGATGATTAATGAGATTGCGAGCGATGCGGAAAGCCGCATGCGGAAAAGCATTGAGTCCCTGGTAGAGAACTTCAAGAAGATCCGTACCGGGCGTGCTCATCCGAGCATTTTGGACTCGATCACTGTTTCCTATTACGGCTCTGATGTGCCGATCCAGCAGGTTGCCAACGTGTCGGTTGAAGATGCGCGTACGCTGACGATCATCCCGTGGGAAAAGAAAGTGGCGGGTGATATCGAAAAGGCGATCATGAAGTCGGATCTGGGTTTGAACCCCAGCACCAATGGTGACGTGATTCGTGTGCCGATGCCTGCGTTGACTGAGGAAACACGTAAAACCTACATCCGTCAGGCGCGTAATGAAGCGGAAAACGCACGTGTGGCGATTCGTAATATTCGTCGTGACGCCAATGGTGATATCAAGAACCTGCTGAAAGACAAGGACATCAGTGAAGATGATGGCCGTCGCGGTGAAGATATCGTGCAAAAGCTGACCGATAAGTATGTGGCCGAAGCCGATCAGCTGCTGGCTCAGAAAGAATCGGACCTGATGGAAATCTAAACTGGCAAGCAGGGCTTGGGCTCTGCGACGGATCTGCATGGCTTCTGATCAGCAACTGACTATTCCTCCGGGGCGCGCATTGCCCCGCCATATCGCTATTATCATGGATGGCAATAACCGCTGGGCCAAAGAACGGCACCTGCCGGGCTTGGCGGGGCATAAGGCTGGCGTTAACAGCGTACGTGCCGTCATCGAGTGCTGTGCCGAGCAGGGTGTTGAAGCGTTGACACTGTTTGCATTCAGCAGTGAAAACTGGAAACGCCCGGCTCTTGAAGTCAAGGGGTTGATGCAGCTGTTCATGCATGCACTGGAGCGTGAGGTGCGCAAGTTGGCGCGGCATAATATCCGTTTGCGGGTGGTAGGTGATCTCAGTCGATTCAGTCCAGAGCTGCAACAGCGTATCCGTGATGCTGAAGCCAAAACGGCCGAAAATACCGGTTTGGCGCTGAATATCGCGGCCAACTATGGTGGTCGTTGGGATATCGTACAGGCGGCGCAAAGCTTGGCCCGGCGCTGTGTCAGTGGTGAGCTGTCACCTGCGGATATCGATGAGGCGCTGTTTGCTGAACAGGTCTGCCTGGCAGACCTGCCTGCGCCGGATCTGTGTATTCGTACGGGCGGTGAGCAGCGGATCAGTAATTTCCTGATTTGGCAGTTTGCGTATGCCGAATTCTATTTTACTGACGCGTACTGGCCTGACTTTGGTAAGGCCGAACTGCTGAGCGCGATGCAGTCCTTTCTGACCCGTGAGCGTCGTTTCGGGCGTACCAGTGAGCAGGTGGAGGCCGATCAGCGGTGTTGAAACAACGAATATTGACGGCATTACTACTGGCGCCTCTGGCGCTGGCAGCGCTGTTTTTGCTGCCGCAGCAACCTTTCGAATGGGTGGCGGCGGCAGTTTTTCTATATGGCGGTTGGGAGTGGGGTAACCTGTGCCGACTGCCGTCAGGCCTGCGGGCAGGTTATGTGTTGCTGTTGGGTGTCTTGATGGCGCTGGTTGGCTGGGCGGCACCATTACAACTGATTGTCATTGGATTTGCGCTGTTGTTCTGGCTGGCAGCATTGTTCATGGTCCGTGGTTATCCTGCATCGGCAAGCTACTGTCAGCGTGGCATTGGCTTGCTGATGGGGGCGGTTGTGCTGGTGCCCTCCTGGTATGCAATGACCGCTCTGCGGGCTCAAGAGCAGGGTTTTGCGTTGTTGCTGATGCTGATGCTGCTGGTCTGGGGTGCGGATATAGGTGCCTACGCGGCGGGCAAGTCGTTTGGGCGCAATAAACTGCTACCGGCCGTCAGCCCCGGCAAAACTCGTGAAGGTCTGTTCGGCGGGTTGTCAGTCTGCGTGTTGGTGGGGCTGGGCTTTGCGGTATGGTTGGAACTATCCTGGCTGCAGTCAGTCTATTTACTGGCGCTGTCAGTCCTGACCGGGCTGGTCTCGGTGCTGGGTGATCTGTTTGAAAGCATGCTCAAGCGCGAGCGTGGTATCAAGGATAGCGGCAAGCTGCTGCCGGGACATGGCGGCATTCTTGACCGCATCGACAGTTTGACAGCTGCGGCACCCGTCTTCTTTGCGGGCCTCTATTTTCTTTACGGAGTCTAACCACCCTTATGCAACTGCTGCAGACCCTGTTGGCCACTCTGGTGGCGCTTGGCGTTCTGGTCACCATTCATGAGTGGGGCCACTTCTGGGTGGCGCGTCGCTGCGGGGTCAAGGTGTTGCGTTTCTCGGTTGGTTTCGGCAAGCCGCTATGGATGCGTACCGCAGCGGACGGTACCGAATACGCCGTGGCTGCCATTCCACTGGGTGGTTATGTGCGCATGCTGGATGAGCGCGAGGGCGATGTGCCTGAGGCGCTGCGTGGCCAGGCATTCAACAACAAGCCGGTGTTGCAGCGTATCGCTATTGTCGCTGCCGGCCCTGTGGTCAATCTTCTGTTTGCCGTGCTGGCTTACTGGTTCCTGTTCATGTCGGGCGTTAGCGTGGTGGTGCCGGTTGTTGGCGGGATCACGGCCGACTCGCCTGCAGCTCGGGCTGGTGTTGATAGCGGCTATGAAATACTGGAAGTCGATGGCCATTCGGTACGTTCCTGGAGCGAGGTCAATCTGCGTTTGGCATCCCGGATTGGTGAAAGTGGTAGCGTCGAGCTGTTGATGGGAGAGCCTGCCCGCGGCTTCGCCCATAGCTATCAGGTTCCTATTGACGACTGGCGCGTAGACCTGGAGCGGCAATCACCTCTGGGTGCTCTGGGACTGGAGCCCTGGCGTCCTGACTTCCCCGCTGAAATCGGGCAGTTGCTGCCGGAGGGGGCTGCGGCGCGAGATGGTCTTCAGGTCGGCGACCGTGTGTTGAGTGTTGAGGGTGAGCCCGTCGCCAACTGGATGCATCTGGTTGCGCTGATTCAGCAGGCCCCGGAGAAAACGCTGCGCTTGGTGATCGACCGTGACGGTCGTGAACAGGCGATAACATTGACGCCCGCCGCACGGACGACCGAAAAGGGCACCGTTGAAGGTTATATCGGTGTTGGTGTTGCGCCCGTCAGCCTTCCGGATGAGATGCAGCGCACCTTGAGCTATGGCCCGCTGGACGCCCTGGGAAATGGCTTTCATAAAACCGGTCAGATGATTGGTTTGACTCTGGACTCCATCGGCAAGATGATCGCCGGAGTGATCTCGGTAAAAAACTTGAGTGGCCCGATAACCATTGCTAAAGTGGCGGGGGCTTCGGCAGCTTCAGGGTTGGAGTCGTTTATCAGTTTTCTGGCCTATCTCAGTATCAGTCTCGGCGTTCTCAATTTACTGCCGATCCCGATGCTGGATGGAGGACACCTGTTGTACTACGTTGTCGAGCTGGTGCGTGGACGCCCGGTGAGTGAGCAGGTGCAGATGTTCGGACTTAGAATTGGTATGGCCTTGCTATTCAGTTTGATGGCATTGGCGATCATTAATGACATTGTCCGCCTCTTCTGATCTGAGCCAGTTTTCCTATCAGTCAGCAATATAAAACGTAAGAAGTACTGCATGAAACGTAAGCTGGGTCTGTTTTTCGTATCGATGCTATGGATGGCGCAGGCGCAAGCTGCCGCGCTTCCGTTTGAAGTCAATGATATTCGCCTGGAGGGACTGCAGCGGGTTGAACCCGGTGTCGTGTTCCGCAATTTTCCGGTGACGGCGGGTGATCAGCTGAGTCGTCAGCAGCTGTCTGACGCCGTGCGCAACCTGTTCCGGTCTGGCTATTTTGCCGACGTGCAGGCCGAGCGTGATGGCGATGTGCTGGTGCTGAAGCTGCAGGAACGTCCCTCTGTGGCTTTGATCAACATCGACGGGAACGATGTGATCAAGGAAGAGGATCTGCTCAATGGTTTGCAACAGTCCGGTCTGCAAGAGGGGGATGTATTCCGCCGCGCCGCTCTGGACCAGATCAGTCTTGATTTGTTGCGTGTTTATACCTCTCAGGGGCGTTACGGTGCCGATATCAACACCGAAGTCGAGCCTCTATCGGGCAACCGAGTGCAACTGAATATCAATATTCAGGAAGGCCAGGTTGCGACCATTCAGCATATCAATATCGTCGGCAATACGGTGTTCAGCGATGAAGAGCTGAAAGACCTGTTCTCATTGAAGCTGCCTGACTTCTGGTCGTTCTATACCAAAAGCGATCGTTATGCCCGTGAAAAAATGACCGGTGACCTGGAGCGGCTGCGTTCCTGGTATCTGGACCGCGGGTACATCAATTTCAATATCGATTCGGCACAGGTTTCCATCACGCCTGACAAGAAACATGTCTACATCACGGTTGGCATCAGCGAAGGTGAGCAGTTCAGTGTGCGTGACGTGAGCGTAGCCGGTGAAATGGTTGTGCCGCAGGACGTACTGCAGCAGGAAGTCGAGATTGCGGCTGGAGAGATCTTCTCGCGTGAGCAGATGACCCGTAGCCAGGAACGTCTGGTGCGTTTGCTGGGTGATGAAGGCTACCTGTTTGCCAATGTCAGCCCGGTGCCGGAAACGCATGACGACAACACCGTTTCGATCAAGTATTTCGTCGAGCCTGGTAAACGTACCTATGTGCGCAGGATTGGCATCAAGGGGAACACCCGCACGGCCGATGAAGTCATCCGTCGTGAGCTGGAGCAGATGGAAGCGGGTATCGCTTCAAGTCGTGACATCGAACGTTCCAAGACCCGTTTGGACAAGACCGGCTACTTCAAGTCGGTAAACGTCGAAACCCGTCCAGTGCCGGGAACCGATGACCAGGTCGATCTGGAATACAGTGTTGAAGAGCAGCAGTCCGGCCAGTTTACTGCCAGTGTCGGTTTCTCCCAGAATGACGGTCTGATCCTCGACCTGGGTGTGCAGCAGGATAACTTCCTCGGCAGCGGCAAGAAGGTTGGTTTCAGCATCTCCAACAGCTCGACTCGTACCGAATACAGCTTTAACTACCTGGACCCTTACTACACCGTCGATGGCGTCAGTCGCGGCTTCAACCTGTACTTCCGTGAGCGTGACTACGAAGAGGACGATATCAGTTCCTATACCGCTGATGAAGCCGGTGGTGGTGTGACCTTTGGCTACCCGATTGACGACTACCAGCGCCTCAACTTCAGTGGTGACATTGAATTTATCAAGCTCAATACGTTTAACGATACAGCCACCGAAGTGAAGAGCTTTATTGATGAAGAAGGTGACAACTTCGTTAACTGGAAGCTGACGGCCGGCTGGAGTGACAACCGCCTCAACCGTGGTTTCTTCCCGACCCGTGGCTATGCCCAGGGTGCCAGTATCGAGATGGCGGTGCCAGGCAGTGATCTGTCCTACCTGCGTGCGAACTACAGCAACAAGTGGTATCGCCCGATGGATGAAGATGAGACCTGGATTTTCAGTCTGCGTGGCCGTGCCGGTTACGGTACCAGTCTGGGCGACAACAATTATCCGTTCTTCAAGAATTACTATGCCGGTGGCCTGAAAACGGTCCGTGGCTATGCCAATAACTCGTTGGGGCCATTGGATTCCAATGATGATCCCTTCGGTGGCAACCTGATGTTGACCGGCAGTGCCGAGCTGATCTTCCCGATGCCATTTATGGAAGACAAGAGTGCCTGGCGCAGTCTGGTATTCCTGGATGCAGGTAATGTCTACTCGACCGATTGCCTGAGCAGCCAGACCAACTGTACCGGTGACGTGGATCTGGGTGATTTGCGCTATTCGGTGGGTATGGGGGTCAGTTGGCTGACGCCGATTGGCCCGCTGTCCGTGTCGCTCGGCATGCCGCTGAACGACAAGGAAAATGACGACACCGAAGTGTTCCAGTTTGCGCTCGGTCAGACTTTCTAAGGAGATGTGATGAAACGCTTAACTCGTGCCGCCGCTGTATGTGCCATGTTGTTCAGCACTCAAGTACTGGCGCAGAACGTGGCCGTGCTGGGTGTGGAGGAAGCACTGCTGACGTCCGATGCAGCGAAAAGCTTCAGGGAAGAACTGAAGAAAGAATTTGCTGACGACGAGAAGCAACTGGTTGGACTTGAGAAGCAGGCGCGTGAACTGCGCGAAAAACTGCAGAAAAATGCAGGCCTGGCATCCGAAGATGACATCAAGCAGATGCGCCTGCAGTTTCAGAAAGCCTTCGCCGAGTACCAGCGCCGTGGTCAGGCAATGCAGCAGCAGCGTGCCGAGCGCGAGCAGGCCTTCATAGCCGAAATGCGTCCACTTCTGGATAAGGCGATTCGTGAACTTATCGAAGCCGAGAAGTTTGATGTCGTGATCTCCAAACAGGCGACTGTCTATACTGCTGACAGTGTTGATCTGACATCGCGTGTGACCACGCTGCTGAATAAACAGTAAGCACAATGAATAACACCACCTGCTATACACTGGCAGAGCTGGCCGGGATTCTGGGTGGTGAGTTGCACGGTGATCCTGCACTCCAGATCCACTCGCTGGCGACCTTGCAGTCTGCCAGTGAACAGCAGCTGTCATTCTTTGCCAATTCCCGCTACCTGCAGCAGTTGCGCCATACCCGTGCCACTGCTGTACTGCTCACGCCTGCACATTTGGCAGATTGCCCTTCGGCCGCTATTGTTCTGCCTGATCCCTATCTTGCGTTCGCGCGTGTCAGCCAGTTGTTTGATTGGCGGGCGCCTGCAGCTCCGGGCGTGCATGCGTCAGCGGTGATTGCTGACGGTGTCGTGGTACCGGCAGATGCCCAGATTGGTGCGCATGTGGTGGTCGAAGAGGGCGTCGTGCTGGCCTCCGGGGTCGTATTGGGGCATGGCTGTGTCATCGGTGCCGGTTGTGTGATCGGTCAAGGCACGCGACTGGAAGCTAATGTGACCTTGTATCCCAATGTGCGGTTGGGTGCTGAGGTGCTGATCAACAGCGGTGCCATTCTGGGCAGTGATGGTTTCGGCTTTGCCCGGACCGCTGAAGGTTGGGAGAAAATATGCCAGCTGGGGGGCGTTGTCGTGGGTGACAACGTCGAGATCGGTGCCGGCACCACCATTGACCGTGGTGCGCTGGACGATACCCGTATTGAAGCCGGTGTGAAGCTGGATAATCAGATCCAGATTGCACATAACGTGGTTATCGGGCGTGATAGCGCGATTGCAGGCTGTACCGCCGTCGCCGGAAGCACTAAAATTGGCGCACGCTGTACGATTGCCGGAATGGCTGGTATCACCGGTCATCTTGAGATCGCAGATGATACCCATGTGACGGCGATGTCACTGGTCAGCAAGTCGATTCCCCGTGCCGGTGTTTACTCATCCGGTACCGGCCTTGAGCCACACCAGCAATGGAAGCGCAATGTGGTTCGTTTCCGTCAGCTTGATGAGCTGGCGCGCCGGGTGCGCAAACTCGAACGGGTCGTCGAACTATATTCTACAGAAGGTCAAAAACATGATGGATGTTAAAGAGATCCGGAAATATCTACCCCACCGCTACCCTTTCTTGCTGGTGGACCGGGTCTTGGCTCTGGAGCCGGGTGAGTCGATCACCGCAATCAAGAACGTAACCGTAAACGAGCCTTTCTTTAACGGCCATTTTCCTGACCACCCCGTTATGCCGGGTGTGTTGATTGTGGAAGCGATGGCGCAGGCCGCTGGCATCCTGGGTTTCAAAACCATGGATAAAGGACCTGAAGATGGTTCCATCTATTACTTCGTGGGCGCAGACAAACTGCGTTTCAAGCGTCCGGTTGTGCCGGGAGACCAGCTGAAACTGGAAGCTCAGGTTGTGTCCGAGCGTCGTGGTATTTGGAAATTTGATGTACGTGCGAGTGTTGACGGCGAAACGGTCAGCAGCGCGACTATTCTGTGTGCAGATAGAAAGGTGTGACATTGATTCACCCGCAAGCCATTGTTGATCCATCGGCACGTATTGCTGATGATGTCGAAGTAGGCCCATGGACCTTGATTGGCCCTGACGTTGAGATCGGGGCTGGAACCCGTATCGCCTCACATGTGGTGATCAAGGGGCCTACACGAATTGGTGAAGGGAATCAGATTTTTCAGTTTGCCTCGATTGGCGAAGAGTGTCAGGACAAGAAGTACCGTGGGGAGCCTACACGGCTGGAAATCGGTGACCATAACGTCATCCGTGAAGGTTGTACCATCCATCGTGGTACGGTCCAGGATGAGGGTCTGACCCGCATTGGCAGTCACAACCTGCTGATGGCGTATGCCCATGTCGCCCACGACTGTGTCATGGGTGACCATATCATTCTGGCTAACAACACGGCGCTGGCAGGGCACGTGCACGTTGGTGATTACGCCATTCTCGGCGGTTTCACGGCCGTACATCAGTTCTGTCACATAGGTGCGCACGTGATGTCCGGTGCCGGCACCGTAGTGCTTAAGGATATTCCCGCGTACGTCATGGCCGCTGGCAACAGTGCGCGCCCGCACGGCATCAACCTGGAAGGGTTGCGCCGACGCGGGTTCGATGCCGATGCGCTCAGTGCCTTGCGTCGTGCCTATAAAGCCATCTACCGCAAGGGGCTTACCCTTGAACAGGCGTTGCAGGAGTTGCGCGTCAGCGCACAGACGCAGCCTGCCGTGCAGTTGTTGATCGAGTCGCTCGAGTCTTCAACGCGCGGCATTATCCGCTGAGGCTTGTATGCAACCTTTGCGTATAGGCATCGTGGCGGGCGAAGCCTCCGGGGATATCCTGGGGGCGGGTCTGATCCGAGCACTGAAACAGCGTTATCCCGAGGCGCAGTTCGAAGGCATTGCCGGCGAGCTGATGCTGGCCGAGGGCTGTGATTCTCTGTATCCGCTTGAACGCTTGTCAGTCATGGGGCTGGTGGAAGTGCTCGGGCGTCTGCCTGAGCTGCTGCGCACCCGACGGCGGCTGATTCGCCACTTTATCGATAACCCTCCCGATCTGTTTATCGGCATTGATGCGCCGGACTTCACCCTGGGCATGGAGCGGGCGTTGAAAGCTGCCGGTATTCCGACGGTGCATTATGTCAGTCCATCGGTTTGGGCCTGGAAGCGCAAGCGCATCTTCAAGATCAAGCACAGTACCGATCTGCTGTTGACCCTGTTCCCGTTCGAAGCCGATGTATATGCCCCGACCCGGCAAAATTTGCGTTTTGTCGGCCATCCCTTGGCGGATGTAATCCCGGACCAACTGGATCTGGATGCGGCGCGGCAGCACTATCGGCCGGAGTCCGTAGCCTCACTGGTGGCGCTTTTGCCGGGCAGTCGCGGCAGCGAAATCAAATATCTGGCGCGGCCCTTTCTGGAAACGGCTCGCTGGCTGCAGCAGCGCCGATCTGAACTGCACTTTGTGTTACCAGCCGCTAATCAGCGCCGGCATGAGCAACTGCAGCAGCTGATTGATGCGGAGTTCACGGATCTCAATTTGACGTTGGTGTTGCAGGGCTCCCGCGAAGTGATGGCGGTGGCGGATGCTATTCTGATTGCCTCCGGCACGGCGACCCTGGAAGCCTGTCTGTTGCGCAAACCGATGGTGGTGGCGTACCGCATGGCGGGGCTGACCTATCGGATCTACTCGCGCATGATCAAAAGCCCCTGGATCTCGTTGCCTAATGTACTGGCTGGCGAAGAGATGGTGCCGGAAGTCTTGCAGCAGCGGGTGACGCCGGAGGTAATGGGACCGCTGGTATTGAGGGCGCTGGAAGATGAAACCTACCGTCGACGCTTGCAGCGAGTGTTTGCCGTGATCGGTGAGCAGCTGCGGCAAAATGCGAGTGAACGGGCCGCGGATGCGGTGATCGAACTGTTGGAGAGTCGTCGTGCAGAGCGTTGAATTTGATTTCCGCCCGGCGGGGCATGTGGCGGGTGTGGATGAAGTCGGGCGCGGGCCGCTGATTGGTGATGTGGTGGCGGCGGCGGTCATTCTGGACCCGTCACGACCGATCGAAGGTCTGGGCGACTCCAAGGCGATCAGCGCCAAGAAGCGCGAACTGCTATATGATGAAATCAAGACCAAAGCGTTGGCCTGGTGCATCGCTTCGGCAACTCCCGCCGAAATTGATGAGTTGAATATTCTGCATGCGACCATGCTGGCGATGCAGCGTGCCGTGGCCGGGTTGGGTATCGCGCCGGACTATGCCTTGATCGACGGGAACCGGTGTCCTCTGCTGCCATGTCCTGCCGAGCCTGTGGTGAAGGGCGATGCCCGTGTAGCCGAAATCGGCGCGGCGTCGATTCTGGCCAAGGTTGAGCGGGATCGACAGATGGTTGAACTGGACCGGCGCTTTCCCGATTATGGTTTTGCCCGCCACAAGGGCTACCCGACGCCCGAGCATCTGGCCGCGCTTGAAGCGCTGGGGGCGTTGCCTGAGCACCGTCGCAGTTTCCGCCCGGTAAGAGAACGCTTGCAACGAGAAGCCAATGTCTGAACCACGTTTTATCCATCTTCGGGTTCACTCCGAATATTCCCTGTTTGATGGTCTGGTGCGGATCAAGCCACTGGTCGCAACGGCGGCCGCACAGCAGATGCCGGCGGTGGCGATTACCGACCAGACCAATCTGTTTGCACTGGTCAAATTCTACAAGGCGGCGCTCGGAGCCGGGGTCAAGCCGATCTGTGGCGTCGATCTCTGGGTTGAAAATCCGGTCGACCCTGAAGGCGAACCGTTCCGAATGACCCTGCTGGTACGGACCGGTCAGGGTTACCGCAACCTGATGGAACTGGTATCCCGCGCCTATGCCGAAGGGCAGAATATCATTGCCGAGCGTGCGCTGGTCCGGGCCGACTGGATCAAGGACAAGGCTGAAGGCCTGATCGCGTTATCCGGTGCGCGTCAGGGTGAGGTTGGGCGTGCGCTGCTCTCCGGCAGCGATAATGTCGACGCCATTCTTGAAACATGGCGACAGATCTTTCCGGACAGCTTCTATCTTGAAATCCAGCGTACCGGTCGCCGGGGTGATGAAGCGCTGGTGCATGCCAGTGTTGAACTGGCCGCGCGCAGCGGCTGTCCGCTGGTAGCTACCAATGAAGTCATGTTTCTCAAGGGCGAAGATTTTGAGGCCCATGAAGCCCGTGTCTGCATCAACCTTGGGCGTACCCTGGAAGATCCGCAACGGCCGCGCAACTATTCTGAACAGCAGTATTTCCGCTCCGCCGATGAAATGGCCGCCTTGTTCAGCGATATTCCCAGTGCGCTGGAAAATACCGTTGAAATCGCCCGGCGCTGTAATATCGAGATCGAACTGGGCACCTATTATCTGCCGCGTTATCCGGTGCCGGAAGGGATGTTGATGGATGATTATTTCCGTCAGGTCTCCTGGGAAGGGCTGGAAGAACGGCTTGATGTCCTGCTTGACAAGGATGCGCCGGATTATGCCGAAAAGCGCAAACCTTATGACGACCGGCTCAATTTCGAGCTCGACATCATCATTCAGATGGGCTTTCCCGGCTACTTCCTGATCGTGATGGACTTCATCAAGTGGGCCAAGGAGAACCAGATTCCTGTGGGTCCGGGACGTGGTTCCGGTGCCGGCTCGCTGGTCGCCTACGTGCAGAAGATCACCGATCTGGACCCGCTCGAATACGACTTGCTGTTCGAACGTTTCCTTAACCCTGAACGTGTCTCCATGCCTGACTTCGATATCGATTTCTGCATGGATAACCGCGACAAGGTGATCGACTACGTGGCCCGCACCTACGGCCGCGATGCCGTGTCGCAGATCATCACCTACGGCACCATGGCGGCGAAGGCGGTGGTGCGCGACGTAGCGCGCGTGCAGGGCAAGCCCTTCGGGTTGGCGGATCGGCTGTCCAAGCTGATTCCGTTCGAAGTCGGCATGACCCTGAGCAAAGCCTGGGAACAGGAATCGGCGCTGCGTGATTTCGTCAACGGCAGTGATGAAGCCGAAGAAATCATGGAGATGGCCTACAAGCTGGAAGGCGTCACCCGTAACGTTGGCAAGCACGCGGGCGGGGTGGTGATTGCCCCGACCAAGCTGACCGACTTCTCGGCGACCTATTGTGACGAACACGGACAGGGGCTGGTGACCCAGTTCGACAAGAACGATGTCGAGGAGGCCGGGCTGGTGAAGTTCGACTTCCTGGGCTTGCGCACACTGACCATCATCGATTGGGCGCTGAAAACGATCAACCGCAAGCGACAGCTTGAAGGTGAAGGGCCGCTGGAGATCGAAACCATCGATCTCGAAGACCCCGAGACCTTCCAGCTGCTGCAGAGTGCCCAGACTACGGCGGTGTTCCAGCTTGAATCCAGCGGCATGAAGGATCTGATCCGTCGTCTGCTGCCCAACCGGTTTGAAGATATCATCGCTCTGGTAGCGCTGTTCCGTCCGGGACCGCTGCAATCAGGCATGGTGGACGACTTCATCAACCGTAAGCACGGTCGGGCACCGCTGGCCTGGCCACACCCGGATTACCAGCTCGACAGCCTGCAGCCGGTACTGGAGCCAACCTACGGCATCATTCTGTATCAGGAACAGGTGATGCAGATCGCCCAGGTGATGGCGGGCTTTACCTTGGGTGGCGCCGACATGCTGCGCCGCGCCATGGGCAAGAAAAAGCCCGAAGAGATGGCCAAGCAGCGCACCATCTTCCTGGAGGGTTGTGCCGAGCAGGGGATCGACAAGGATCTGGCCGGTAACATCTTCGACCTGGTAGAAAAGTTCGCCGGTTACGGCTTTAACAAGTCACACTCGGCTGCCTATGCTCTGGTGTCCTACCAGACCGCCTGGCTGAAGCAGCATTATCCGGCCGCGTTCATGGCGGCGGTACTGTCCTCCGATATGCAGAACACCGACAAGGTGGTGATCTTCATTGAAGAATGTCGGCAGATGAAGTTGACGGTGCGCTTGCCGGACGTCAACGATGGTGAGTTCATGTTCACCGTCAATGATGCCGATGAGGTGGTCTACGGTCTCGGCGCGGTCAAAGGTGTGGGTGAAGGCCCGGTCGAAGCGATTGTTGAGGCGCGCAAAGAGGGGCCGTTCAAGGATCTGTTCGATTTCTGTGGTCGGGTCGGTGCCGGCAAGTTGAACAAGCGCGTGTTGGAAGCACTGGTGCGGTGCGGCGCGGTCGATAGTCTGGGGCCATCGCGAGCGGTGCTCTGGGATGCGATCGGGTCGGCATTGAAAGCGGCCGACCAGAGTGCCCGTAACGCCGACGCCGGCATGATGGATATGTTTGGTGCCGTGGAAGCGGATACGCCAAGCGACCCCTATGCCGAGTTTGGCAAGGCCCGCGACTGGACCGACAAGGAACGCTTGCAGGGCGAAAAGGATACGCTCGGCCTGTATGTGACCGGACATCCGATTGATGAGTACGAGCGCGAGCTTAAGCATCTGGTCAGCCGCAAGCTGGTAGAGTTGCAGCCCGAGCGCGGCCGGACGCAGAAAATGGCCGGACTGGTCGTGGATCTGCGGCTGAAAAAGACTAAAAAAGGCGATAATCTTTGCTTCCTGACGCTGGATGATCGCAGCGCACGAATGGAGATTACGCTGTTTGGTGATACCTATGAGGAAGCTCGCAGCCTGATCACCAAGGATGCCATTCTGGTGGTTGAGGGTGAAGTGGCTCAGGATGACTACAATGGTGGACTCAAGGTACGCTGCAACAAGGTATCGAGCATGGCGCAGGTACGTGCTCAGAGCGCCCGCTGTGTGGAAGTCAGTTGCCGGCGTGATCAACTTGGACCGCAGAAATTGCGCCAGTTGAACACCGTGCTTAGCCAGAATCGCAGCCCCTTGATCAGTCTGCCCGTCGCCTTGCGTTACCGACGTGAAGACGCCGAAGCCCGTTTGTGGCTGGATAATCAGTGGGCGGTTGCGCCGACCGATGATCTGCTGCTGCAACTCAAGGAGCAGTTCGGTAATGACGCTGTTCACTTGCGTTACGAGTGAACAGGGTGGTGATCCGCGCGCGCAGACGGTAAAATCGATCAATTATTCCGTGCCTTTGGGCCCCATGTTACAGAACAGAAGCAGACACGCATGAATCCGAACTATCTGGATTTTGAACAGCCGATTGCCGAGCTGGAAGCCAAAATCAGTGAGCTGCGCCATGTCAACGAGGACACGGCGGGGCTCAATCTTAGCGATGAGCTGGAAAAGCTGCAGGACAAGAGCCGCAGCCTGACCGCCTCCATCTTCAAGGATCTGTCCGCGTGGCAGATCTCTCAGATTGCTCGTCATCCGCAGCGTCCCTACACGCTGGATTACGTCAAACACATCTTCGATGACTTTGATGAAATTCACGGTGACCGTCATTTCTCCGATGATCAGGCGATCGTCGGCGGCCTGGCGCGTCTGGATGGTCGTCCGGTGATGGTGATCGGTCATCAGAAGGGCCGTGAAGTCAAAGAAAAGGTACGTCGCAACTTCGGCATGCCGCGCCCTGAGGGTTACCGCAAGGCGCTGCGCATGATGGAGATGGCCGAGCGCTTCAAACTGCCGGTGCTGACGTTTATCGATACTCCGGGCGCATATCCCGGTATTGATGCGGAAGAGCGTGGCCAGTCGGAAGCGATCGCGTTCAACCTGGCCAAGATGTCACAGCTGAACACCCCGATCATCGCTACGGTGATTGGTGAAGGCGGCTCCGGTGGCGCACTGGCCATCGGTGTGTGCGACGAGCTGTTGATGCTGCAGTACGGCACCTACTCGGTGATCTCGCCGGAAGGCTGTGCCTCCATCCTGTGGAAAAGCGCCGAGCGTGCGTCCGATGCCGCCAAGGCGATGGGCATTACGTCCGGACGTCTGCATGAGCTGGGCCTGGTCGACCAGGTAGTCAGCGAGCCGCTGGGTGGTGCGCATCGTAATCCCGAGCTGATGTCTGCCAACCTGAAGAAACATCTGGTGGAAACGCTTGATCGTCTGTCCGACTTTGCCTCTGAAGAGTTGCTTGAACGTCGTTACGAGCGTCTGATGTCTTACGGTGTATTCGAAGACTGATGTATTCCGGGCAGATGTCCATCTGCCCGTTCTGCTTGATACCCTGTCGGCGCGCCTTGCTGCCGTGGGTGAAGTCCGCCGCTGGGTCATCGCGCTCAGTGGCGGTCTCGATTCCTCCGTGTTGCTTGAACTCTGCAGTCGTCTGCCGCTGGCACAGCCGCGGGTTGCGGTGCATATCAATCATCAACTCCAGTCCGCTGCCGACGCCTGGCCATTACACTGCCAGCGTCATTGCGAGCGTCTTGCCGTACCGTTGACAGTTATTCCCGTCCAGCCGGCTTCCGCCTCTGAGGCATCGGCCCGTGCGGCGCGTTATGCCGCGTTTGCAGATTTTTTGCAGCCAGGCGACTGCCTGTTGTTGGCCCAACACGCTGATGATCAGGCTGAAACCCTGCTGTTGCGCCTGCTGCGCGGTGCCGGGGTGACCGGTTTGGCCGGGATGCCGGTTGCGCGCCCGCTGGGGCAGGCGCAGCTGCTGCGCCCGCTGCTGGAGCAACCGCGGGCTCTGCTGGAGGCCGTTGCGACTGAACTGGGGCTGCAGCCGGTGATCGACCCGACCAATGCGCAGGATCATTACGACCGTAACTGGCTGCGTCTGCATATTCTGCCGCGCTTGCAGCAGCATTGGCCGGGGTTGCTCAACCGCTGTGGAGATACCGTCGAGTTGATGCGTGATGCCGACGCGTTGCTGCGCGAACGTGCCGAAGAGGATCTGCAGGCATGTGGCGTTGCGACGGCCGTACTGGATCTGAACCGGTTGCAGCAGCTGTCGCCGGAGCGTCAGCGCAACCTGATGCATCATTGGATCAGTGCTGCCACCGGGGTCAGGCTGAGTCGTCGACGCCTGATCGGGTTGATGCACGCCATGGTGTCGGCCGGAGCGGGGGCTGACCCTGTCGAGCGTCTGCAATCGATGCAGTTGCGCCGCTACCGTCATGAGCTTTATCTGCTGCCGGACCCATTGCCTGCGCCGCTATCCATGGCTGTGCCGGTCCGTGTCGGCCAGGTGCAGGAATTGCCCCATGGGC
This sequence comes from Marinobacterium halophilum, assembly GCF_003014615.1. GTDB lineage: Bacteria > Pseudomonadota > Gammaproteobacteria > Pseudomonadales > Balneatricaceae > Marinobacterium > Marinobacterium halophilum. The sequence continues at coordinate 70,228 of NZ_PYGI01000021.1, forward strand.
GCCTGAGTTGGCAGCGGGCGGCACAGGGGCTGGCTGACGGGCACGCATTGACACTGGACTATCGTCGCGGAGGCGAACGCCTGCGGCCGCTGGGGCGTGGCGGTTCGGTCGCGTTAAAACAGGTGCTGCAGGAGTCGGGCATGCCGCCCTGGTTGCGTTCGTTGCAGCCGTTACTCAAGGATGGCGAGCGAATTGTGGCACTGCCCGGTCTCTGCTTGTGTGCAGACGCGGTCGTGGAAAACGGATTCGTGCCGCAATGGGACGCTTTTGGTTTGTCCTGAAGGGCGGTTTTTGCTAAGCTGCAACCCCATCTTGATTACGTTTTCTCCTCCCCAACATCTCGATCTAACAGGTTCCGCATGACGCGTTATATTTTCGTCACAGGCGGTGTTGTGTCCTCATTGGGCAAAGGCATCGCATCAGCTTCTCTGGCGGCTATTCTCGAGGCCCGTGGCCTCAAAGTTACAATGCTCAAGCTGGACCCGTATATCAACGTGGACCCGGGCACCATGAGCCCTTTCCAGCATGGTGAAGTATTTGTAACCGATGATGGTGCCGAAACCGACCTTGACCTTGGTCACTACGAGCGTTTCATCCGTACGACGATGAACAAACGCAACAACTTCACCACCGGGCGTGTCTATCAGCACGTGCTGAGCAAGGAGCGCCGCGGCGATTACCTTGGCGGCACCGTGCAGGTAATCCCGCACATCACTGACGAGATCAAACGTCGGGTGATTGAAGGTGCCGGTGATGCGGATGTGGCACTGGTCGAGATCGGTGGTACGGTCGGTGATATTGAATCGTTGCCCTTCCTGGAAGCGGTACGTCAGTTGAAAGTCGAGGTGGGTGCGTCCCGCGCGATCTTCATGCATTTGACGCTGGTGCCGTACATCGCCACCGCAGGCGAGACCAAGACCAAACCGACTCAGCATTCCGTGAAGGAACTGCGCTCCATCGGTATCCAGCCGGATATTCTGGTGTGCCGTTCCGAGCGTCCGCTGGACGAGTCTTCACGCAAAAAAGTCGCCATGTTTACCAACGTGGACGAGCGTGCCGTGATCTCGCTGCCGGATGCCGACAGCATCTACAACATCCCGGCGATGTTGTGGGAGCAGCATCTGGACGAGATCGTCACCGAGCGTTTCCGCATCAACTGCAAAGCAGCAGATCTGAGCGAGTGGAACCGTGTTGCTGATGCGTCCCTTAACCCGGAAGGTGAAGTCACCATCGCCATGGTCGGTAAATACATGGAGTTGCTGGATGCCTATAAATCGCTGATCGAAGCGATTTCCCATGCCGGCATTGCCCTGCGCAAGAAAGTTCGAATCGAATATATCGATTCCGAGCGCGTCGAACGTGAAGGCAGCAAGATCCTTGAAGGCTTCAGCGCGATTCTGGTACCGGGCGGCTTCGGCGAGCGTGGTGTGGAAGGCAAAATTGAGGCCGTACGCTTCGCCCGTGAAAACAAGGTGCCTTACCTGGGTATCTGCTTGGGTATGCAGGTTGCGGTCATCGAATACGCGCGTCACGTGGCAGGCCTTGAAGGTGCCAACTCCACCGAGTTTGACAAGCAGTCTGCGCATCCGGTTATCGGTTTGATCACCGAATGGACCGATCGCAGCGGCGAAGTGGAAGTGCGTGGCGAAAACTCGGATCTGGGCGGCACCATGCGTCTGGGTGCGCAGACATGTCATTTGGCGGACGGTTCCAAAGTTGCCGAAGCCTATGGCAAGACTGATATCCGCGAGCGTCATCGCCACCGCTACGAAGTGAATAACAATTACGTGCCTCTGCTGGAAGAAGCAGGGCTGAACATTACCGGCCGTTCTGTCGATGGTGAGTTGGTCGAGGTGGTTGAAGCGCCTGATCATCCCTGGTTCGTGGCCTGCCAGTTCCACCCGGAGTTCACCTCGACTCCGCGTGATGGCCATGGCCTGTTCACCGGATTCATCAAGGCCGCGCTGGCACGTCAGGCGCAGCAGTAACCTTTTTACGAGTTAACTGGAGACACAAGCACAATGGCTCAGATTGCGAATATCAAGGCACGCGAAGTTCTGGATTCCCGTGGTAACCCGACCGTCGAAGCCGACGTGATCCTGGATTCCGGCGTTGTCGGTTCCGCCTGCGCACCTTCCGGTGCGTCCACGGGTTCCCGTGAAGCACTGGAGCTGCGTGACGGTGACAAGACCCGTTACCTGGGCAAGGGTGTTCAGCAGGCGGTTGCCGCCATCAATGGCCCGATTCGTGAAGCTCTGACCGGTCTGGACGCAACTGACCAGCGTGCGCTGGATGACACCATGCTGGCGCTGGACGGTACCGAGAACAAGTCCAACCTGGGTGCCAACGCCATTCTGGCCGTATCTCTGGCGGCTGCCAAGGCAGCGGCAGTCGAGAAAGGCATCCCGCTGTACGCGCACATTGCCGACATCAACGGCACGGCAGGTCAGTTCTCCATGCCGGTGCCGATGATGAATATCATCAACGGTGGTGAGCATGCCGACAACAACGTCGACATCCAGGAGTTCATGGTTCAGCCGGTGAACTTTGACAACTTCGGTGATGCTCTGCGTTGTGGCGCTGAAATCTTCCATGCACTGAAAGCGGTATTGAAGGCCCGTGGTTTGAGTACGGCTGTGGGTGATGAAGGCGGTTTCGCTCCTAACCTGGGCTCCAATGAAGAAGCTCTGGTGGTGATCAAGGAAGCGATCGACAATGCCGGCTACAAGCTGGGTACCGACGTGACCCTGGCGTTGGATTGTGCCGCTTCCGAGTTCTACAAGGACGGCAAATACGACCTGGCTGGCGAAGGCAAAGTATTTGATGCCGACGGTTTCGGTGATTACCTGGCGAAACTGTGCGAAACCTATCCGATCGTGTCCATCGAAGACGGCATGGATGAATCCGACTGGGACGGTTGGGCCAGTCTGACTCGCAAGATCGGTGACAAGGTACAGCTGGTGGGTGACGACCTGTTCGTAACCAACACCAAGATCCTGAAGGAAGGCATCGACAAGTCCATCGCCAACTCCATCCTGATCAAGTTCAATCAGATCGGCTCCCTGTCCGAAACACTGGATGCGATCAAGATGGCGAAAGAAGCCGGTTATACCGTGGTGATTTCGCACCGTTCCGGTGAAACCGAAGACACCACCATTGCTGATCTTGCAGTCGGTACTGCGTCTGGTCAGATCAAGACCGGTTCACTGTGCCGTTCTGACCGTGTGGCCAAGTACAACCGCCTTCTGCGCATCGCTGAAGAGCTGGGTGCAGGTGCAGTCTACAACGGCCTGAAAGAGATCAAAGGTCAGGCTTAAGTTCTGAAAGTATGCTAGAAAGGGGGCTTTAGGCCCCCTTTTTTTGACTCAAGAGGTGAGCGCGTGTACCGCTGGTTGCTGTTGATATTGCTGGTAATGCTGGCAGGGTTGCAATACCGGCTGTGGCTGGGTGAGGCGAACCTGCGTCAGGTCTGGCAGCTGGAGCAGCAGATTCAGGAGCAGCAACAGCTCAATCAGCAGCTGATCGAGCGCAACAAGCGCCTTGAGGCCGAAGTGCGCAACCTGAAACAGGGCTTCGCCGCTCTGGAAGAACGTGCCCGCAGTGAGATGGGCATGATTCGCGAGGGTGAAAGCTTCTTCCAGTTAATCGAACCCGAGCCGGAGACTCCCTGACGTTGAATCTAAATCTCGCCTGTAATTGGTTGTATGGCGAACCCTTATCCCGGGCTGTATTGCGTACCACACCGGATGACTTTCAGGTGTTTGAACGTTTGCCTTTCGAACCGGACGGTGAAGGGGAACATCTGTTCCTGTATATCCGCAAGACCGGTGAGAATACCGATTGGGTCGCCCGCCTGTTGGCCAATTTTTGTCAGGTCAGTCCGCGCGATGTGGGCTATGCGGGCAAGAAGGATCGGCATGCGGTTACCGAGCAATGGTTCAGTGTGCGCTTGCCGATTGGCCGTACGTTGGATTGGTCGCTGTTCGGTGGTGACACCATTGAAGTGCTGAAAACCGTACGCCATAGCCGTAAGCTCAGGCTGGGGGCGCTGTCCGGAAACCGTTTCGTGATTCGCTTGCGTCAGGTAACGGCCGCAGATGACTTTGCTGCGCGTATTGAACAGGTGCGTCACGGCGTGCCCAATTACTTCGGCGAGCAGCGCTTCGGTATTGACGGTGGTAATCTGATCAAGGGACAGGCACTGCTGGCCGGTACCCTGCGCGAGCGTCAACGGCACAAGAAGGGACTGTATATCTCCGCATTACGTTCCTGGCTGTTTAACCAGGTTATCAGTGCTCGTATTGAGCAGGGATACTGGAGCAGTATACTGCCCGGCGATGTACTTATGCTGAACGGCAGTCAGAGCTGTTTTGTCGCCACTGAGGAGCCGGATCTGCCACAGCGGCTGGCACAGGGGGATATCCACCTGACCGGGCCCATGTGGGGCCGAGGCCAATTGATGACGCAGGCACAGGCCGAGCAGTTCGAGTCCACGACTCTGCAGCCCTGGCATGCTCTATGTGAAGGGCTGGAAGGCTTGGGGCTCAATCAGGAGCGACGTACGCTGCGGCTGCTGCCGCTCGGGTTCAAGGCCGAGGCGGAAGGCGAAGATCAATGGCGTCTGGAGTTCGAATTGCCCGCGGGTTCATTCGCAACCAGCGTATTGCGTGAACTTTGTCAGTGGCATAACGCTGCCAACGAGCAAACATAATCAAGAAGAATCGACATGCTGACTCTGATTTCAAATGATGATGGTGTATATGCACCGGGACTGGCCACTTTAGCGGAGCGTCTGGCACAGGATCATGAAACCTGTGTGGTCGCGCCTGATCGTAATCGCAGCGGTGCCAGTAACTCGCTAACACTGGATCGACCGCTGGAAGCACATCACCATAGCAGCGGTTATATTGGTATCAACGGTACACCAACCGACTGTGTACATCTTGGCGGCTCTGGCCTGTTCACGGAGCAGCGCCGACCTGAGATTGTAGTGTCCGGTATCAATGCGGGTGCCAACCTGGGTGACGATGTGCTCTATTCCGGAACGGTCGCAGCCGCTACCGAGGGACGGCATTGCCGGTTACCCCCCATTGCGGTTTCCATGCACAGCTTTCACCCGCAACACTACGAAACAGCGGCCGAAATCGTCGCGGTGCTGGTGCAGAAGCTGGAATCGCTGGTGGTGGCACCGCGGACCGTACTTAATGTGAATGTTCCCGATCTACCGCTGGATCAGATCAAAGGTATTCATGTTACGCGCCTGGGGCATCGCCATGGTGCCGAGGCACCGGTTGAGGTGCAGGATCCGCGCGGGCGCATCCGCTACTGGATCGCCGGGGCGGGTGCCGCTGCCGATGCAGAACCGGGCACCGATTTTTATGCAGTTGAGAACGGTTTTGTTTCGGTCACACCGCTGCAGATCGACATGACACACTATTCCGGCATGGATAATCTGGGCGAGTGGCTGGAGGATCTGATGTGATCGATATGGATCTGCAGGGGATTGGCATGACCTCTCGCCGCACCCGTGAGCGCCTGGCGCAGCGGTTGCGGGATCAGGGGATATCCAGCGAGAATGTGCTCAATACCCTGGTTGATACTCCACGGCATATTTTTATCGACGAAGCACTGTCGCACCGTGCATATGAGGATACGGCGCTGCCGATCGGCTACAACCAGACCATATCTCAGCCCTACATCGTAGCCCGGATGACTGAGCTGCTCCTTGAGGCCGGACCGCTGGATACCGTGCTGGAAGTGGGCACGGGCTCCGGCTACCAGACCGCGATTCTGGCACAGTTGGTGGATCAGGTCTTCAGTGTCGAGCGCATCCGCCCGTTGCAGGAGAAAGCCCGCAAGCGTTTGCAGCGACTCAAGCTGCATAATGTCATGCTGCGCCACACCGATGGCGGTATGGGCTGGCCGGACAAGGCCCCGTTTGATGGCATACTGGTCACGGCTGCACCACGTGAAGTGCCTCGGGAACTGCTGGAACAACTGTCTATCGGCGGGCGTCTGGTGATTCCGGTGGGGGATGAGCATCAGACATTGAAGCGAATCACTCGGACGAGTGAAGCCGAATTTGAAACGGAAGTACTGGAAAGCGTTCGCTTCGTGCCCCTGCTGGGCGGTACGGTGCGATAGGCGATGAGGAAAATGCGTGCGAAGTAAGAAGGATTACCTGCTGTTGTCCGGCAAGGGGATGATGATGGGAGCAGCGGATGCGGTTCCCGGTGTGTCCGGTGGGACCATTGCGTTTATTACCGGCATTTATGAAGAGCTGATCGACACCCTTAAACAGTTCAATCCTGAAGCGGTTCGGATCCTGTTCAGTGAGGGGCTGCTATCCTGCTGGCGCTATGTGAATGGCAATTTCCTGCTGGCGTTGTTCAGCGGCATTTTGCTCAGTCTGGTATCGGTGTCGCACCTGGTGCTGTACCTGCTGGAAGCTCATCCGATCCTGTTATGGTCGTTCTTTTTCGGTCTGATCGTGGCTTCGACCTGGAGTGTCGTCCGTCATGTGCGGGGCTGGAATGCCAACCTGGTGGCAATGTTTGTCAGCGGTACATTGCTGGCCTACCTGCTAACCGAGCAGGCGCCGGGGGTCGTGGAAGCGACCTCCCTGATGGTATTTCTGGCGGGCATGATTGCCATCTGTGCGATGATTCTTCCAGGCATATCCGGCAGTCTTATTCTGCTGCTGATGGGTATGTATACCCCGATTCTGGGTGCCATCAAGGGGCTGGAATGGGTCACGCTGGGGCTGTTTGCAAGTGGCTGTATCATCGGTTTGCTGAGCTTTTCCCGCGTGTTGAGCTGGGCCTTTCACCACCACCGAATGCTGACACTGGCGCTGCTGGGCGGCTTCATGCTGGGCTCGTTGAACAAGGTGTGGCCGTGGAAGTATACGCTCTCCTACACCATTGATCGTCACGGTGAAGAAGTGCCGTTGCTGCAGGATAATCTCTTGCCTGGCAGCTATGAAATGTTGACCGGACTCAGTTCCGGGTTCTGGCCCGCCATTGCCCTGATGTGTGTCGGCGCGTTACTCGGATTACTGATGGACCGCCAGCAGAACTGAAATGGGAGGCAGGGTTGCCATATCGTCTGTTGCTTGCGTTGTTCTGCCTGAGTGCTCTGCTGGGTGGCTGTTCAACCGGCTATGCGCCGGTTTCCGAGCAGTCGTTGGGTGCCAGGCAGGCGGCCAAGCAACCGGCCCCTGCCCGTTACAAGGTCCGGCGAGGCGATACACTGTACTCAATCGCCTTTCGTTACGGTCTGGATTACCGCCAGGTGGCACGCTGGAACAGCGTTGACCGCCGCTACTTCATTTACCCCGGACAGGTGTTGAGCTTGCGAGCACCTGCTGTCGCCGCTCGTCCCGCTACGTCCAAACCTGCAGCCAAGCCTGTTGCCTCAACGCCGCCGCAGTCGGCGTCACGTCCAGTCAGTAGTACCTCCAAACCGCGCCCGTCACCCGCGGCCACAGGACCGGTGCGTTGGCTCTGGCCCCATCAAGGTAAAATCATTCAGGCCTTTGGCCGTGGCCAGCCTGCCAACAAGGGGCTGGATATTGCCGGCAAGGCGGGCGAGAGTGTCAAGGCTGCAGCATCCGGTGAAGTGGTGTATGCCGGGAACGGCCTGCTGGGTTATGGCAATATGGTCATCGTCAATCACGACAAACGCTACCTGAGTGCCTATGCACATAACAGTCGCATCTTCGTGCGAGAGGGTGATAAGGTTAAAGCTGGTGAAAAAATAGCCGAAATAGGTAAAACTGGTGCTACCCGCACGATGCTGCATTTCGAAATCAGGCGTGACGGGGATCCGGTGGATCCGTTGAGGTATCTGCCCAAGCGGCAATAATAATAATAACCAGAGCAAGACGGGGCTGCCTGTCTGGACTACCTGGGGGTGAAGAATGGTAAGTGTAGGTGAAGATACGCGTTATGCTGCGCAGAGCAGCGAACATGATGCTGATGACGAACGTCGTCAGGAAATGCTGGATGACACGGATGATGACCGTGACGAGGTGAACGACAAGGATGCGGGTGATGATGATGCGCCCAAGTTCATGGACAGTGGCCGTGGGCGTGGTTCCATGGCGCACAAGGATCTGGTCAATGCCCGTTCGCTGGATGCAACCCAGCTATATCTGAATGAGATCGGCTTCTCGCCGTTGTTGACCGCACAGGAGGAGGTGTACTTTTCTCGCCTGGCACTGAAAGGAGATGATGCGGCCCGCAAGCGCATGATCGAGAGCAACCTTAGGCTCGTGGTTAAAATCGCCCGCCGCTATATCAACCGTGGCTTGACTCTGCTTGACCTGATCGAGGAGGGTAACCTAGGGTTGATTCGCGCGGTGGAAAAATTTGATCCCGAACGCGGCTTCCGCTTTTCCACTTATGCGACCTGGTGGATCCGTCAAACCATTGAGCGTGCGATCATGAATCAGACCCGGACCATTCGTCTGCCGATTCATGTAGTCAAAGAACTCAATGTCTATCTGCGGGCCTCCCGCGAGCTGGCTCAGAAGCTTGATCATGAACCTACCGCTGAAGAAATAGCGGCCCTGGTGGATAAGCCGGTGGCCAATGTGGAGCGGATGATGGGGCTCAATGAGCGCGTCAGTTCGGTGGATGTGCCAGCCGGTCAGGGGGCGGATAAACCGCTGCTGGAAACCATCGCCGATCAGGGTGCAACAGACCCTGAAACACTGCTGCAGAACAACAACATCAGCGGTAACCTGAATCGCTGGCTGGGGATGCTGCCGGACAAGCATGCCGACGTGCTTTCACGTCGTTTCGGTTTGCGCGGCTACGAGATGAGCACGCTGGAACAGGTCGGTCAGGAGATCGGGTTGACGCGTGAGCGGGTGCGTCAAATCCAGGTCGAAGCACTGCGCAAACTGCGCGAGATCGTCGAAAATAACGGCCTGACCGGCGAAGATCTGCTGCAATAGCAGACCTTCGCCCGGTGCCGGATCAACGCTCCAGATACTGCAGCTTGTCCGGCACGCCGTCCCACTGCTCGGCATCCGGCAAGGGTGCCTTGCGTACGGTGATATTGGGCCATACTTCCGCCAGCTCGGCATTGAGCGAGTAGAATTTGTCCTGCTCGGGGCTCAGGTCGTCCTCGTGCAGAATCGCCTCGGCCGGGCACTCCGGCTCACACAGGCCGCAGTCGATACATTCGTCCGGATGGATCACCAGAAAATTCGGACCTTCGTAAAAACAGTCGACCGGACAGACGTCGACACAGTCGGTGTACTTACAGCGGATGCAGTTCTCGGTCACGATGTAGGTCATCGTTCAGCTCTCCTTGGTGCCAGTCTGCTAGCAGTATAGTGTGCCGTATCCGATCTGATCATGACAGCAGAGCCTTGAGTGCGTAAAGCTGCTCAAGTGCTTGCCGTGGCGTCAGCTCATCGGGGTTCAGTTCATGCAGTTGACGTTCGGCGGCGGAGGGCTGGTAGCTGACAAACAGATCGCTTTGTACCGGCTCTTCGACACGATGGATGACTTCGGGGGCAGGGTTGCGGGTCACGTTTTCGCTGTAGTCGCGGCTATCCTGCTCCAGCACGACCAGCTTGTCCCGAGCGCTTTGAATGACACCGGCGGGAATGCCGGCCAGCTGAGCCACCTGCAGGCCATAGCTCTGACTGGCGGGCCCGTCCTGCACTTCATGCATGAATACGATGTGATCATTATGTTCAACGGCTGTCAGATGTACGTTGGCGACGCCATTTTCCCGTTCCGGCAAGCCGGTAAGTTCGAAGTAGTGGGTGGCAAACAGGGTAAATGCCTTGACCTCGCGGGCAAGGAATTCGGCACAGGACCAGGCCAGTGACAGGCCATCAAACGTGCTGGTGCCACGACCGACTTCGTCCATCAGCACCAGGCTGCGGGCCGTGGCGTTGTGCAGAATGTTGGCGGTTTCGGTCATCTCCACCATGAAGGTGGAGCGGCCACCGGCGAGGTCATCCGATGACCCCATGCGCGTAAAGATGCGGTCGACGATGCCGATGGTGGCGGCCGCTGCCGGCACATAGCTGCCGATATGAGCCAGCAGGGTGATCAATGCGGCCTGGCGCATATAGGTGGATTTACCACCCATGTTGGGGCCGGTAATGACCAACATGTGGCGGTCAGGATCCAGTACCAGATCATTGGCGACGAAGGGTGTGTCCAGTACGGCTTCGACCACTGGATGGCGGCCCTGGCTGATGTTCAGGCAAGGCTCCTCAACCAGCTGAGGCCGTTGGTAATCAAGAGCAAATGCCCGCCCGGCCAGGGTGTTGAGCACGTCCAGCTCGGCCAGCGCCGCCGCACTTTCCTGCAATGGAGCCAACTCGGCTGCCAGCATTTCGAGCAGGGCATCATAAAGCCCCTTTTCTCGGGCTAGCGCCTTGCTCTTGGCACTCAGCGCCTTGTCTTCAAACGCTTTCAACTCCGGGGTGATGAAGCGCTCGGCGTTCTTGAGTGTTTGCCGCCGAATATATTCGGCTGGCATGTCCACCGCCTGCGCCTTGCTGACTTCGATATAGTAACCGTGTACCCGGTTGTAGCCGACCTTGAGGGTGGTGATATCGGTACGGGCGCGTTCACGTGCTTCCAGCTGCAATAGAAAGTCGCCGGCGTTTTCGCTCAGGCCGCGCAGTTCATCCAATTCGGCATCGTAACCGGCAGCAATCACACCGCCATCGCGGATTACTACAGGTGGCCCGTCAATGATGGCGCGAGCCAGCAGGTCAGCCTGTTCCGGGAAGGTGGTGATGGTGCTGGCCAAGGCGGTAATGCGTGCGGAATCATTGCGGCCCATTGACTGCTGCAGCGTGGGTAGAACGGCCAGTGCATTGCGCAGGCGTTCAAGGTCGCGCGGGCGCGCAGAACGCAGGGCTATACGTGACAGGATGCGTTCCATATCGCCGATCGCCTTGAGCTGTTCGGCAATGGTATCGCTGCAGTCCGGGCGCAGCAGCCAGCGAATGGCGTCCTGGCGGGCTTCCAGTGTTGCCCGGTCACGCAGGGGGCGATGCAGCCAACGACGCAGCAGGCGGCTGCCCATGGGGGTGCGACACTTGTCCAGCACGGCGGCCAGCGTATTCGTGCGGCCACCGGACAGGTTCAGATCCAGCTCCAGATTGCGCCGGGTCGCGGCATCCAGGATTACGGCCTCGTCATGCTGCTCCACCTGCAACCGGCGGATATGGGGTAACTGGCTACGTTGGGTATCACGGGCATATTGCAGCAGGCAGCCAGCCGCACAGATGGCGAGGGTCAGGTGGTCGCAGCCAAAGCCGCTCAAATCGCGGGTATTGAACTGGTCGCACAACAGCCGCTCGGCGGTATCGGCTTCGAATTCCCAGGGCGGGCGGGCGTGGGCGCCGGTGCGTTTGCTCAGGCAAACCGGAACCTCGGTATCATCCGGGTATAGCAGTTCTGCTGGACGCAGGCGTTCCAGCTCAGTCAGCAGGGCGGCTTCGCTGTCCACTTCGAACAGGCTGAAACGCCCCGAACTGATGTCGATCATGGCCAGGCCAAAACGGTCATCCTGACGGGCGACGGCCATCAGCAGGTTGTCCTGATGTTCGTCGAGCAACGCTTCGTCAGTCAATGTGCCTGGGGTGACAATGCGGACCACTTCGCGTGCGACAGGGCCTTTGCTGGTGGCCGGATCACCCACCTGTTCACAGATGGCCACCGATTCGCCGGCACGTACAATGCGGGCGATGTAATTGTCGGCTGAATGGTAGGGAATACCGGCCATGGGGATCGGATTGCCAGCCGATTTGCCGCGGGCGGTCAGCGAGATATCCAGCAGCTGTGAAGCGCGCTTGGCATCATCATGGAACAGCTCGTAGAAGTCACCCATGCGGTAGAAGAGCAACTGGTTCGGGTGCTGGGCTTTGATGCGCAGGTACTGCTGCATCATCGGGGTGTGCTGAGTGTTCTTGCCTGCTGAGGACATATCGGAAACGGTCATCCTGTTACGGAGGGATTGAATCGGTGTCGGCTCGGGGTTTTAATGGCAGGATTGTACGTCAAACATGACAGCCTGCGTAGTCGTGGCTCTGGAGTAACTGGTATGAAAAATCTGGCACAGAAAGTGGGTGAAGCACTGTTGGCAAAAGGGATGAAGCTGGCCACAGCCGAGTCCTGTACCGGAGGCTGGGTGGCTCAGGCCGTGACCGCGGTGCCGGGCAGTTCGCATTGGTTCGATTGTGGATTTGTCTCCTACTCCAACACCGCCAAGCAGAAAATGTTGGGTGTGGATTTGGCGGTGCTTGAACAAAGCGGCGCGGTCAGTGAGCCAGTAGTCGCACAGATGGCCGAAGGCGCATTGCGTAACAGTGAGGCCGGCATTGCCGTTGCCATCAGCGGTATTGCCGGTCCCGACAGCGATGTTGGCAGGAAGCCAGTGGGCACGGTGTGGTTTGCCTGGGCGATAGCGGGCCATCCGACCGTAACCTGCCTGAGTTTCTTCAACGGTGATCGTGACGAGATCCGTCAGCAGGCCGTCGAGCAGGCGCTGGAAGGCGTCATGGCTTATCTGCCGCATTGACCGACAAGAGGTTGCAATCTGATCAGGGTATGAAATAATACTGTCCAGATATACAGTACTTAACCACTCGGCCAATTAAAGGTTTCCCGATGGACGCAAACAGAAAGAAAGCGTTGGATGCAGCACTGTCACAGATTGAACGTCAGTTCGGCAAGGGTGCCGTCATGCGCATGGGGGATAAGCCCCGTGAAGCGATGCCCGCGGTTTCTACCGGCTCCCTCGGGCTGGATATCGCGCTGGGTATTGGCGGCTTGCCGTATGGCCGTGTGGTTGAGATCTACGGCCCGGAATCGTCCGGTAAGACAACGCTGACGCTTCAGGTTATTGCGCAGGCGCAGAAGCAGGGTAAAACCTGTGCGTTTGTGGATGCCGAGCATGCGCTGGATCCGATCTATGCCGAGAAACTGGGTGTGGATGTGGATGCCTTGCTGGTATCTCAGCCGGATACCGGTGAGCAGGCGCTTGAAATCACTGACATGCTGACCCGTTCGGGTGCGGTTGATGTCATTGTGGTCGACTCGGTGGCAGCGCTGGTGCCGAAAGCTGAAATCGAAGGCGAAATGGGTGACTCGCACGTCGGCCTGCAGGCGCGCTTGATGTCCCAGGCGCTGCGTAAACTGACCGGCAGCGTTAAACAGTCCAACTGTCTGCTGGTGTTCATCAACCAGATCCGCATGAAGATCGGGGTGATGTTCGGTAACCCTGAAACGACTACCGGCGGTAACGCGCTCAAGTTCTATGCATCCGTGCGTCTGGATATTCGTCGCATCGGTGCGGTCAAGCAGGGCGACGAAGTGATCGGTAACGAAACCCGCGTCAAGGTGGTCAAGAACAAGGTATCGCCGCCGTTCCGTCAGGCTGAATTCCAGATCCTTTATGGTCAGGGCATTTACCATATGGGCGAAGTGGTTGATCTGGGTGTACAGCAGGGTCTGGTTGACAAGGCCGGTGCCTGGTATGCCTACAAGGGTGACAAGATCGGACAGGGCAAGGCAAATGCTGCCAAGTACCTGGATGAGCACCCGGATGTCGCCGAGGAGATCGAAACCGAGCTGCGTTCACGACTGCTCAACGTCGCCAAGCCAAAGGCTGAAGCGGCTCAGGCAGCCGAAGACACCGAACAGCTGGATCTCTGATCCATACTGAAGTTATCCACAGGGGCCCTCGGGCCCCTGTTGCGTTTGGGGGGCAATAAATATGGCCAGAGAACTGGAAACGACAGCGGATATGCGCAATGCAGCCATTGCGTTGCTGGCGCGGCGTGAATACAGCCGTGCCGAGCTGGAACGCAAACTGGGCAGTCGGGTGGCCGAACCGGCACTGCTGACGCAGGTTCTGGATCAACTTGAAGTCGATGGATACCAAAGTGATCAGCGTTTTGCCGAAGTGTTTACGCGCAGCCGGTTGGGCTCGGGTTACGGACAAATGCGCATCCGTCAGGAGTTGCAGCGCAAGGGTATAGAGCGTGACCGGATCAATCAGGTGATTGAGGCGCAGGAAATCGATAGTCGCCAACTGGCGCGTGAGTGCCATCAGCGCCGGTTTGGCGACCGGCCGGTGCAGGATCAGAAAGACTATGCCAAGCGCATGCGTTTTCTGGTCAGTCGCGGATTCTCGTTTGAGGATGCTCGCCTTGCCATTACGCGCGCAGCGGATGACGAGGGTTAAAAACAATCGGTCCGGGTGAAAAGCTATCGTACATTTTTTACCCGCGTTATATACTTGACGGCTAATTTTTGCGTACAAATCCCCGCTTTTTATCAGCTTGAAAGCGGCTCTGTCGTGCCAATAAGTACAGACGCAACGGACCCTATATGAACTATATGACAAGTGCGGAGATCCGCCAGGCATTTCTCGAGTATTTCAACCAGCAGGGGCATGAAATTATTGCCTCCAGTCCGCTGATTCCGGGTAACGATCCCACACTGCTGTTCACCAACGCAGGGATGGTCCAGTTCAAGGATGTGTTCCTCGGTTCCGACAAGCGTCCCTACAACCGTGCCACCAGCTCACAGCGCTGTGTGCGTGCTGGCGGTAAGCACAACGACCTTGAAAATGTCGGCTACACGGCACGTCATCACACCTTTTTCGAAATGCTGGGCAACTTCAGTTTCGGTGACTATTTCAAGCGTGAAGCGATCAAGTTTGCCTGGGAATTCCTGACCCAGCGCCTGGGGCTGCCGGAAGAGCGCCTTTGGGTTACCGTGCACCATACGGACGATGAAGCGGAGAAAATCTGGAAAGACGAGATGGGTATCAACCCTGACCGCTTCTCCAAACTCGGCGAAGACAACTTCTGGGCGATGGGCGATACCGGCCCTTGCGGTCCCTGTACTGAAATCTTCTTTGACCATGGCCCCGATGTGGCCGGTGGTCCTCCGGGCAGCCCGGATGAAGACGGCGACCGCTACATCGAGATCTGGAACCTGGTATTCATGCAGTACAACCGTTCTGCCGACGGCACCATGGAACCGCTGGCACGTCCGAGTATCGACACAGGCATGGGCTTGGAGCGCGTAGCTGCGGTGATGCAGGGCGTACACAGCAACTACGAGATCGATCTGTTCCAGCGTCTGCTCAAGGCCACGGCCGATGTGCTGGGGCTGGACAGCATCGACAGCAAGTCGCTGCGCGTGATTGCCGACCATATCCGTTCCTGCTCCTTCCTGATCACCGATGGTGTCATGCCGTCCAATGAAGGCCGTGGCTACGTGCTGCGCCGCATCATGCGTCGTGCCATTCGTCACGGTAACAAGCTGGGTGCCAGCGAGCCGTTTTTCCACAAGCTGGTAGCTCCGCTGGTGCAGGAGATGGGTGAAGCGTACCCGGAACTGGCCAAAATGCAGGCTCAGGTCGAGCGTATTCTGCTGAAGGAAGAGCAGCAGTTTGCCAAGACCCTTGAACACGGCATGCAGTTGCTGGAACAGGCGATTGCCCAGATGGACGGTACGATCATTCCGGGTGAAGCCGTATTCCGCCTGTATGACACCTATGGTTTCCCGGTGGATTTGACTGCCGATGTGGCCCGTGAACATGAATTGACGCTGGATATGGATGGCTTTGAACAGGCGATGGACGCGCAGCGTGAACGTGCGCGCGCCTCCGGCCAGTTTGCGGTCGACTACAATGACCAGATCAAACTGGAAGGCCAGACGGCGTTTACCGGCTATGACCGTCTGGAAGACCGCTCTGAGGTGCTTGCGCTCTACCGTGACGGTGAGCAGGTCAATCAGCTGTCTGCCGGCGAGAGCGGTGTTGTCGTGCTGAAGAACACGGCTTTCTACGCCGAATCCGGTGGCCAGGCTGGTGACCAGGGCATGTTGCGCTGGGATCGTGGTCAGTTTGCCGTTAGCGATTGCACCAAAGAGAGTGGTCATCACCTGCACCATGGCAGCTTGAGTGAAGGTGTTCTGCAGGTCGGCGATCAGGTTGTGACCGAAGTGGATATGGCCAAGCGTCAGGCAACGGCTCTGAACCACTCGGCAACCCACCTGCTGCACGCAGCACTGCGCACCGTATTGGGTGACCATGTGCAGCAGAAAGGGTCACTGGTCAATGCTGAGCGCCTGCGCTTCGATTTCGCTCACTTTGAGGCGATGACGGCTGAACAGGTCGCTGAGGTCGAAGCGATGGTCAATGCACAGATCCGTGCCAACTCGGCGGTTGAAACCGAGTTGATGGAATTGGAAGCCGCTAAAGAAAAAGGCGCCATGGCGCTGTTCGGCGAAAAATACGATGCGGATGTGCGTGTCCTGAGCATGGGTGGCGATTTCTCGGTTGAGCTTTGTGGCGGTACCCATGCCAAGCGGACCGGTGATATCGGTTTGCTGAAGATTGTGGCGGAGAGCGGCATTGCTTCCGGTGTACGTCGTATCGAAGCCGTGACCGGTGCGCAGGCCCTGCAGTGGGTCAACGGTAACGAACAGGCATTGGGTGAGATCGCAGCACTGGTAAAAGGCTCGCGTGACAGTGCTCTGGACAAGGTGCGTGGCCTCAATGAGCGTAACCGCCAGTTGGAAAAAGAGATCGAGCGACTGGCAGCCAAGCTGGCCAGCGCCCAGAGCGGTGACCTGCTCAGCCAGGTGCAGGACGTAAAGGGCATCAAGGTATTGGCCGCCAAGCTTGAGGGGATTGAGCCCAAGGCGTTGCGCGATACGCTGGACCAGTTGAAAAACAAATTGGGCAGTGGCGTAGTGGTATTGGCCACCGCGCAGGACGACAAGGTCAGCCTGATTGCCGGGGTGACCAAGGATCTGACCGGTCAGATCAAAGCGGGTGATCTGGTACGTGAGCTTGCCTCACGTCTGGGTGGAAAAGGGGGCGGGCGTCCCGATATGGCGCAAGGTGGTGGCACTGATGTGAGTGCTGTGCCTGCCGCGCTGGATGCGGTGCCCGAACTGGTTGCGGCCAGCCTGTAATTGATGCAGGCGCTGCCGGTACGGATGTTGCCGGCAGCTGAATGGAAACTGGAAAATGGCTTTATATGTGCAGAAGTACGGCGGCACCTCGGTAGGCTCGGTGGAGCGTATCCAGGCCGTCGCCGAAAAGGTAAAGGGGTTCCGCCAACGGGGTCATGATGTAGTGGTCGTGGTCTCCGCCATGAGTGGAGAAACCAACCGTTTGATCGGGCTGGCCAACGAAATACAGGCACGTCCTGACCCGCGAGAAATGGATGCTCTGGTCTCCACTGGCGAGCAGGTGACCATTGCGTTGCTGTGTATGGCACTCAAGCAGGCGGGTGTTGATGCCCGTTCCTATACGGGTGCTCAGGTACGTATTCTGACCGACCAGTACCACACCAAGGCTCGGATTCAGGATATCGAAACCGAGCGCATGCGTGCCGATCTCGACCTGGGGCGTGTGGTCGTGGTGGCTGGATTCCAAGGTGTTGATTCTGAAGGCAATATTACCACGCTTGGTCGTGGTGGTTCAGACACGACCGGGGTAGCGTTAGCGGCCGCGTTGAAGGCTGACGAGTGTCAGATCTATACCGATGTGGACGGTGTGTACACGACCGACCCACGGGTGGTTGAAGGCGCGCAGCGGCTGGAAAAGATTACCTTTGAAGAGATGCTGGAAATGGCCAGCCTGGGCTCCAAGGTATTACAGATCCGTGCCGTGGAATTTGCAGGCAAGTACAAGGTACCGTTGCGGGTATTGTCCAGTTTCCAGGACGGCCCGGGTACACTGATTACGATAGAGGATGATGAGACTGTGGAAAAACCGGTTATCTCGGGTATAGCGTTCAACCGTGACGAGGCCAAACTGACCGTAGTCGGTGTGCCGGACATTCCCGGTGTGGCATCACGCATTCTTGGGCCGATCAGTCGTGCCAACATTGAAGTCGACATGATCGTGCAGAACATTGCTGCAGATAAAACAACGGACTTCACCTTCACTGTTCATAGAAACGACTATGATAAAGCTCAGCAAGTGCTGCAGCAGGTCGTGAAGGAACTGGGAGCGCGTGAGGCTGTCGTAAACAACAAGATTGCGAAAGTCTCTATTGTGGGCGTAGGTATGCGCTCACACGCAGGTGTTGCCAGCAAGATGTTTGATGCCCTGGCGGCTGAAAACATCAACATCCAGATGATCTCGACATCCGAAATCAAAGTATCGGTTGTCATTGCCGAGAAATATCTGGAGCTGGCCGTACGTGCATTGCATTCAGCATTCGACCTGGACGCATCTGATACAGTCAGTGAGTAACGACAGTATCGAATGACGGGGGCACGCATCTGTTCTATAGTATGCGGTCAGGCCCCCGCAAGCGGCTCGAAGCAGTCAGCACTCGCTATATACCTGGATGGTCGAAGGACATAAGGGTGGTGGGTGCGAACCTGTTTCAGCAATTCAGGATTCAGCGCCCAACAGGATAATTTAAGGAGAGCCACAAATGCTGATTCTAACCCGCCGTGTCGGCGAAACACTTATGGTTGGTGACGACGTCACTGTGACAGTTCTTGGTGTGAAGGGAAATCAGGTCCGTATTGGTGTCAATGCGCCCAAGGATGTTTCCGTACATCGTGAAGAGATTTACCAGCGTATTCAGCGTGAAAAATCACAGGACGGCGAACAAGGCGGCGAGCAAGAATAAGTTTTTTCAAAAAGATCTTTTCTTTTGAAAATCAATCTTGTACTATTTGCGCCGTTGTTGAGACGGTGAGTTGGCCGAGTGGCTGAAGGCGCGCCCCTGCTAAGGGCGTATACCGCAAGGTATCGAGGGTTCGAATCCCTCACTCACCGCCATTGATGTGCGCCCGTAGCTCAGCTGGATAGAGTACCTGGCTACGAACCAGGCGGTCAGAGGTTCGAATCCTCTCGGGCGCACCATATCAATGCAACAGCAAATGGAAACATGTGTGCGCCCGTAGCTCAGCTGGATAGAGTACCTGGCTACGAACCAGGCGGTCAGAGGTTCGAATCCTCTCGGGCGCACCATCTTTTCTGTTTTTAGGGTAAGCGCCCGTAGCTCAGCTGGATAGAGTACCTGGCTACGAACCAGGCGGTCAGAGGTTCGAATCCTCTCGGGCGCACCAACCCTTTCTAATTTATTCCCCCCCTTCTTAAGTCTTTCCATTACTACCCAGACGCTTAGTCTGATCCTCACTATTCCGGAATTACCATGAAATTCATTGCCAAGCTGTTTCCCGAAATCACGATCAAAAGTCGTCCTGTACGTCGTCGTCAGATTCAGCGCCTGCAAAGCAATTTGCAAATTCTGCTCAAACGCATCGACAGTGCGATCAAGGTCAGTGCCTTTTGGGATAAGGTCGAGGTCAGCATTCCCGGTCAGAACGACGCGCTCTGTGAGCAGATCGTGGACGTGATGGAGCGAGTGCCGGGCATTCAGCAGTTTCTTGAAGTGAAGGAATACCCGCTGGTCGATTTTGACGATACCTTCCAGTTGACGCGTGCAGCCTATGCCGAACGTCTGCGTGGCAAAACCTTCAAAGTTCGGGTCAAGCGTACCGGTCAGCATACCTTTACCTCTGTGGAGATGGAGCGTTATATCGGCGGTGGTCTGCGCGAGCATACCGAAGCGGCCGGTGTTGATGTGCGTAATCCACAGGTGTGGGTGGATCTGGAAATACGTGATGAGACGCTGTTTGTCGTTACGGCGATTCATCAAGGACAGGGCGGCTATCCGCTGGGCACTCAAGAAGATGTGTTGTCTCTGATTTCCGGTGGTTTTGATTCGGTTGTATCGTCCTACATGACCATGCGGCGTGGCAGCAAGACCCATTTCCTGTTTTTCAACCTGGGTGGTCACGCACACGAGATCGGCGTCAAGCAGGTCGCGCTCTATCTGTGGCAGCGTTATGGCGCCTCTGCGCGCGTCAAGTTCGTCACCGTGCCGTTTGAAGAGGTAGTGGGTGAGATCCTGCAGTCGGTACACCATTCACACATGGGTGTTATCCTCAAGCGCATGATGATGCGAGCGGCTGACAAGGTGGCTGACCGGATGGAGTTGAACGCAATTGTCACGGGTGAAAGCGTTGCTCAGGTGTCCAGCCAGACCTTGCCGAACCTGCGTCTGATCGATGAAAGCTGCAACCATCTGGTATTGCGCCCGCTGGTCACCATGGACAAGCCTGACATTATCGACATTACTCGCCGTATCGGCGCGTTCGAATTTGCCAGTGCCATGCCGGAATATTGCGGTGTCATTTCCGACAAGCCAACCACACATGCCCGTCGTGAGCGTGTTGAAGCGGAAGAGAGCAATTTCGATTTTGAGGTGCTGGAGCGTGCCCTGGAGCAGGCGGAAGTGATCTCGATCGATGATATCGTCGAAAACCGCAATATCCATGGCGACATCGAGGCGATGACGCGTGTGGAAGCCCATCAGACGCTGATCGATATCCGCCCGCCACGTGATCAGGAGCGCAAGCCGCTCAACATGCCAGGCTGTGATGTCCGGGTGATCCCTTTCTACAAGCTGGAAACTGAATTCTCGCAGCTGTCTGCCGAGCGTGAGTACCTGCTCTATTGCGATAAGGGTGTTATGTCACAGATGCACGCCCAGCATTTGCATGAGCGCGGCCATGAAAACGTGAAAGTCTATCGTCCAGCCACTCATTGAGTGGCTTTTTTTTGGCTATGTCTGAGTAAACTGTTGAAGATCTGCCATTCTTAAAGTATTAGCCATAAGCTTTAAGGGTGGCCGCTATGAAAAACGCCCCATTTCAGC
>NZ_PYGI01000022.1 GCF_003014615.1 Marinobacterium halophilum
CGGATGCTGGAACGTTATTCTACTGGAATAACAGCTGAGCTATGTTTGTTAGAAGCTATTGAGCGATATCCACAACAACTAACTCAGACATAGCCTTTTTTTGTCCCCGGCTTGTAAATTAGCCAAAAGGCTAACTGCATATTGTTGTTTAAATCATCCTTCCCTGTGTCAATGTCGACACTATTGTCGCAAACGGCAGTCTCTGTCCGGCTAAATGTAAAAAAATTACAGATTGTCGACAATCTTGCAATTGCCCCCTGAGTTTGCGTTAGAATAGATCCGCTGATTGTGTGGATCTGGTCAATAGCTTTTGTAATCCAGACAACATAGTCTGAACATCAGCCTGTCGTCCCGGCTCTGTTACCAGGAGAGTTGAGTGCGGCCAAAAGTCGCCGACAGGTTCAAGGGTTTCGAACAACAACAGGAGCACCCATAGATGGATAATCTGTTCTCGGAGGGCCTCACCCTCATGGCCTTCGGCATGGGGTTCGTTTTTGTCTTTTTGACATTGCTGGTGCTTGTGACCGGCACCATGTCACGACTGGTGACCCGGTTTGTACCGGAACCGGTTGCTAAAGCGCCCAAGGCACGCCCCCGGCCTGCTGCTGCCGGTTCTGCCGGTAACAACGACGAGCTGGTCGCCGTGATTACTGCTGCAGTACACAAGTACCGTAAGTGAAGCGGGTAGATAACAAGAACCTCTGATAGAGAAAGGCTAACTCATGTCCGACGTAAAAAAACCGCTAGGCATTACCGACGTCGTCCTGCGTGATGCGCATCAGTCCCTGTTTGCGACCCGCCTGCGACTCGATGATATGCTTCCGATCGCCGAAAAACTGGATAAGATCGGCTACTGGTCCCTGGAAAGCTGGGGCGGCGCCACTTTTGACTCCTGCATCCGTTACCTGGGTGAAGACCCTTGGACCCGTATTCGTGAATTGAAGGCGGTGATGCCAAACACCAAGCAGCAGATGCTGCTGCGTGGCCAGAATCTTCTGGGTTATCGTCATTACGCCGATGATGTGGTCAGCAAGTTTGTCGAGCGTGCCGCTGTTAATGGCGTGGACGTATTCCGTATCTTTGATGCGATGAACGATCCGCGTAACCTCGAAATGGCAATCAAGGCCGTGAAAGAGTGCGGCAAGCATGCACAGGGCACCATCTCCTTTACGACCAGCCCGGTACACACCACCGAAATGTGGGTGGACTATGCCAAGACGCTGGAAGACATGGGCGCCGACTCTATCGCCATCAAGGACATGGCCGGTATCCTGACGCCGTACAGTGCGTTTGATCTGGTCTCCCGTCTGAAGGCCCAGACCGGTCTTGAAGTGCAGCTGCATGCACACGCAACGGCAGGCCTGTCCGACATGACTATCCTCAAAGCTGTCGAAGCCGGTATTGACCGTGTCGACACGGCAATCTCGTCCATGTCCATGACCTACGGCCATACAGCCACCGAGTCGGTTGTGGCCGCACTGGCGGGCACTGACCGCGATACAGGGCTGGATCTGCTGGCGCTGGAAGAAGTTGCCGCCTACTTCCGTGAAGTACGGAAGAAGTACGCCAAATTTGAAGGCTCGCTGCGCGGTACCGATTCGCGCATCCTGGTGGCTCAGGTGCCGGGTGGCATGCTGACCAACATGGAAAGCCAGCTCAAGGAGCAGGGCGCTGCTGACAAGTTTGATGACGTACTGGCCGAGATTCCGCGCGTGCGCGAAGATCTGGGCTACATCCCGCTGGTAACGCCGACGTCTCAGATTGTTGGTACCCAGGCAGTGATCAACGTACTGATGGGCGAGCGTTACAAGACCATCTCCAAAGAGGTGCAGGGCATCCTCAAGGGCGAGTACGGTGCTGCGCCGGCCCCTTACAATGCCGAATTGCAGGCCCGGGTACTGGATGGCAAGGAGCCGCTGACCTGCCGCCCCGCTGACCAGCTGCAGTCTGAAATGGACAAGCTTACCGCTGAGCTGAAGCAGACGGCGGTCGACAAGGACATCGCACTGGCGAAAGGTGAGAACGAGATTGATGATGTTCTGACCTACGCACTGTTCCCGCAGATTGGCCTTAAATTCCTGGAAAACCGCGGTAACCCCGACGCTTTTGAACCTGTACCGACTCTTGAGGACGCGAAAATCATGGCAGCCCCGAAAAACACCGGACCGGAAGTCTACACCATCAATGTTAATGGCCAGAACTATGTGGTTCAGGTCAGCGAAGGCGGTGATGTTTCCTCTATTGCAGCGGCCCCTGCTGCTGCCCCGGCCACCGCTCCGGCTGCAGGCGCTGGTGAGCCGGTACCGGCACCGCTGGCGGGTAACATCTGGAAGGTTGAGGTTGCACCG
Organism: Marinobacterium halophilum; assembly: GCF_003014615.1. Classification (GTDB taxonomy): domain Bacteria; phylum Pseudomonadota; class Gammaproteobacteria; order Pseudomonadales; family Balneatricaceae; genus Marinobacterium; species Marinobacterium halophilum. The sequence continues at coordinate 2,349 of NZ_PYGI01000022.1, forward strand.
GGTGAGTCCGTACAGGAAGGTGATGTGCTGGTGATTCTGGAAGCGATGAAGATGGAAACTGAAGTCCGTGCCGCTCGTGCCGGTACCGTTGTCTCTATCGATGTCAAAGAGGGTGATGCCGTACAGGTCGGTGACTCCCTGCTGACGCTAGCCTAAGGTACAGATGCATGGATAAGCTACTCGATCTGTGGCTGGCGTCGGGGATATCCAATATCTCCGTCGGTCAGTTCAGCATGATGATTATCGGTCTGGGGCTGCTCTACCTTGCGATCCGCAAGAACTTCGAGCCGCTTCTGCTGGTTCCGATTGGCTTCGGCGGTATTCTGGCGAATATCCCTGAAGCGGGTCTGGCGTTCTCGGCGGTGGAAAATGCGATCCATTTTGCCAAGCCTGAAGTATTGCAGCAATTGGCAGTCACTCTGGGTGTCAGTGGCGCAGATGTGCATGAACTGACTCATGCCTATCACGTCTCCAATGTCAGCACACATGCGGCTGCCAGCATGGTTGCGCAGGATGCCGGTTACAGCAACGGCATGCTGTATAACTTCTATCTGATTGCGATCGCTTCAGGTGCCGCGCCACTGATCATCTTCATGGGTGTGGGCGCGATGACGGACTTCGGTCCGCTGTTGGCCAATCCGCGTACGCTGTTCCTTGGCGCTGCAGCCCAGTTCGGTATCTTTGCGACAGTGCTGGGGGCGGTTGCCCTGAGCAGTTTCGGGATTCTGGACTTCAGTATTCAGGATGCTGCCGCTATCGGCATTATCGGCGGTGCTGACGGCCCGACGGCCATCTATGTGGCCAGTCTGCTGGCACCTCAGCTGTTGGGTGCGATTGCAGTCGCGGCATACTCCTACATGGCTTTGGTACCGTTGATTCAGCCGCCGATCATGCGCGCACTGACCACCGCTGCCGAGCGCAAGATCAGCATGAGCCAGCTGCGTCATGTGTCGAAGACCGAGAAGATCCTCTTCCCGCTGTTGCTGTTGATTCTGGTAGCCATGCTGCTGCCGGATGCGGCACCGCTGCTGGGTATGTTCTGCTTCGGTAACCTGATGCGCGAGTGTGGTGTGGTTGACCGTCTGAGCGATACTGCCCAGAACGCGCTGATCAACATCGTTACCATCTTCCTGGGTCTGTCGGTCGGTTCCAAACTGTCCGCTGACAAGTTCCTGGATGTGCAGACGCTGGGTATTCTGGTGCTGGGTATTGTTGCCTTTGGTATCGGTACTGCCTGCGGCGTGATCATGGCCAAGTTCATGAACAAGCTGCAGGGCGGCAACGCCATCAACCCGCTGATCGGTTCTGCCGGTGTATCAGCGGTACCGATGGCGGCGCGTGTATCCAACAAGCTGGGTCTGGAAGCCAACCCGCAGAACTTCCTGCTGATGCACGCAATGGGCCCGAATGTGGCCGGCGTTATCGGCTCGGCAGTTGCGGCGGGTGTGATGATCAAGTTTGTGGGCTGATATAGCCTGGCATAACCAAGAACGGAGCCTTCGGGCTCCGTTTTTTTATGTCTGCAGTAACGCTCTGATAGCGGTCAGGCTTTGTTTAATGGCAGGCTCGCTATCCTGAACACGCGCCACGGTTAGCACTCCTTCGTACAATGGCAGCAGCAGCCATGCCTGCTGTGGATCGAAGCCTTCCTCTTCCAGCAGCTGGTGCAAAAACTGTCGCATCCAGTCCATGTGTTCTCTGGCCAATGCATGAATGGGCGGGTTTGAATACATGAATTCGGCGGCGGCATTGTTGAACAGGCAACCGTTGAAATCGTCTTCTCCACAGACTCCCTGCAAGTCTTCGAATGGTGCCAATATGCGTTCCAGCCCTTTCCCGCGCAGCCGTTGAGCCTGCTGCTGCAGACTGGACCGTACGCGCATGCTCGCACGCTCCAGCACGGCCAGAATCAGAGCATCTTTGGAGGCGAAATGCTTATACAGGGTGGTTTTGGCTACGCCTGATTCAGCCTGGATACGGTCGATGCCGGTGGCATGAAAGCCGTCGCGATAGAACAGTTGCTCCGCGGTATCCATAAGTAACTCGCGTCTGGGCGCTGGCATGTTGCGGGTTCTCTCTGTGCAAGAATGGTGTGGGCATCATACCAGCTTGTATAAAACCCGTTGACACTACAGATCTGTACACCTAGTATCGGATGGGTGTACAGATCTGTTTCTTTTTATTTTGGAGGTTAATCATGTCCCGTATGCCGATGCTAGGTCCTGAAACTGCATGTGAACAAGGTGCCCCGACACTTGAACACATTCGCAAGCAATTGGGGATGCTGCCGAATTTTTTTGCCGGGTTGGCCAATCATGGCGCTTCGTTGAATGCCTATCTGGCGTTTGAGGATCAGTTATCCACCGGCAGCCGACTGACAGCGGCCCAGCGAGAAATGATTTCGCTGGCCGTGGCGAATGCCAATGGCTGTCATTACTGTGTCAGTGGCCATACCTTATCGGCCAGGCATGCCGGTGTGGATGCCGCAGCGGCGAAACGGGCTCAGCAGGGACAGGCGCAGGAAGCAAAAGATCAGGCAATGCTGGATTTTGCCCTGGATGTGCTGGAACAGCGTGGGCATCTGCCGGACGATAGCCTGAACGCCGCACGCCAGATGGGGTTGGATGATGCCACCCTGGTGGAGATCACCAGTTGGGTGGGCATCAACAGCTACAGTAACTGGATCAATAATCTGATTCGTCCGAAGATCGATTTCCCCGAAGTGCCGCTGATCGACTAAAGCGTACTGGCGGGCTTAGAAGCCGGCCAGCACTTCGAGGTGGGCCTGTACGCTGAATGCCAGCGGAACCGGGTTGTAACCGCCTTCCAGCACGGAGACGATGCGGCCCTGACAATGTTCATCGGCATACTGCTTGATCACCTGAGTGACCTTGCGGAAGTCTTCCTCTTCCAGGTTCAGGTCGCCCATCGGATCATCCTTGTGGGCATCGAAGCCGGCCGAAATGAAGATCATATCCGGCTTGTGCGCAGCCAGCGCCGGTAACCATTTATCGGCAATGGCTTGATGGAAAACACTGGGTTCAGTGTGGGCGGCAATCGGGCAGTTGATGATGTGCGGCCGTTCGATTTCGTGGAAGCGTTCGGGGTAATAGGGGTGCTGGAAGGTGGAACAGACCAGCACTTCAGCGCGGTCCTTGAAGATATCCACCGTGCCGTTGCAGTGGTGGACATCAAAGTCGAGGATTGCCACGCGCTCAATGCCTGGCTGCTCCAGCGCATGGGCGGCACCGATAGCGACATTGTTATACAGGCAGAAACCCATTGCCAGGTTGTACTCGGCGTGATGGCCGGGTGGGCGCACGGCACAGAAGGCGTTATCGGCTTTGCCGCTGAGCACGCGGTTGACTGCCAGAATCACGCTGCCGGCAGCAAGGCTGGCTGCGTGCAGCGATTCGGGACACATGGCCGTATCATCGTCGGTATAGGCAATGCCTGATGTGGGCTGCTTGGCTTCCAGGCGTTTGTGGTGCAGCTTGTGGTGTACCATCGCGATCTGTTCATCGGTGACGTCAACCGAGGTCAGCTGGTCAAGATGATCGATAAGGCCGGTACGTTCCAGCACCTTGTGAATGGCTGCCAAACGGAGAGGGCTTTCCGGATGTTCGGGGCCCAGATTGTGCAGCATGCAGTCCTTGTGAGTAATAAATGCCGTAGTCATAACGCTAGCCTGCTCCTCTATTGTCAACATTCTAGAGGAAAACAGCAGGGCAGAGGCTTAGGCGATGGTCTTAGTTCATTAAAACCTTGTCAAAGTCGGGGAAGTTTGACCCTTGTCATGACTGCGGTGCCTGTAGTGTCGGCACCGTGTCGTATTTTCTCGGTATCAGGCGTTCATATCGAACAGCGGGTGCTTTTTATGTCTTTCATCCGCTTCCCGTTCTTCTGGCAACATACATCCCTCTGTATACTGATGCCACCCCCCTGAATACTGGCATCAAACTCAAAGGTGGATACACCGCTGTGGGCTCTCGCAACATTGACTACACCAACAAGAGCGTTCTGCTGATCGACAGCAGCGGCAACCTGCGCTCAACAATTTATTACATGTTGCGCGAGCTGGGTGTACGGAACCTCAAGGCGACCACGGTCAATGAGAAGGTGCTGACCCTGATTCAGGAGGAGCCCTTCGATATTATCCTGCTGGGACATAACAGCAGTGATGCTGTTACCGGCATGCAAATACTGGAAGAGGCCCGCTTTCGCGGTTTCATCCGGCCGACGGCAGGCTGGATCTTCATGACCAGCGATGCGTCCCAGGAAGTGGTGTTGCATGCCATCGACAGCCGTCCCGATGACCTGTTGACCCGCCCGTTTTCGATCGATGAGCTGAAGAGTCGCCTTGACCATCTGGTGTTGCGCAAGGAAGTGATGCGCCCGGTAGAGCAGGCGATCGAAGTGGGTGATCTGGAAGGGGCCGTGCTGGCGTGTGACGATATTCCGCGTCAGGACAGCAACAGCGAATATGCGCGACGTTTGAAGGCAAGTTTGTTATTGCAACTTAATCGGCCTGATGAAGCCTATGCAGTATTGGAGCGTGTGTTCTGGGAGGTGCCGGACAAGGAAGTAGGCTTGTGCATGGCGCAGGCGCTGGTAGCGATGCAGCGCCTGGCAGAAGCGCAGGACTTGCTGGAAAGTCTGATTGAACACTACCCTCTGCTGATTGCCGCGTATGATCTGCTGGCTCAGGTACATGAACAGAGCGGTGATCTGGACGGCGCCCGCGAAATTCTGAAAACGGCAACGTCCAAGGCCCCGCTGGGCATTCCCCGGCAGATGGAGCTGGGGCGGGTGGCAACACAGACGCGGGTTCTGGATTTGGCAGAAGGGGCCTATCGCAAATCCATCGTGCTGGGGCGGCGCAGCTGTTACCGTTCAGCAGAGCCTTACCTGCGTTTGGCCAACATCCGTCGCCTTGAGCTGCATAATGCGGATGTGCGACGTCAGATCGAATTGCGTAATGATCTGGATGCACTGCTGAATAATGCCGAATACAGCTTTCCCAAGGACCAGACACTGAAAGTGCGTACGGCGCTGTTACGTGCGCAGGCCTGTCAGGACTTGGGAGACGGGCAGGAAGCCCGCAAATACCGTGAAGAGGCTAAACAGCGCAATGCCGAGCTGGCACAACCGCTACAGTTGGAGCGGGAAGCCCTGATATTGTCGGGTGATCCGGTACCGGTACTGGAGCCGGAAACAGAGCTCGCGCAGGTGAAGAGCGGGCGTCGTGACCAGGGCATGAGCGAAAAGGTCAACCGCCTGGGCGTGAAGCATTACCTGGCTGGCAAGTTGACTCAAGCGATCCGCTACTTTGGTTTGGCGCTCGAATATGATCCTGGTAATGCGGCCGCCCTGTTGAACCTGGCACAGCTGTTTCTGGAAGCGGCGCGTGACAGCAGTAACAAGCGTGAAGAACGACTGAAGATGGTGGATCGCTACCTGCGCCTGACTGAACGTTTACCGCTGGAAACCGCCGAACAACTCCGTCAGCACCAGTTGAAAAGCTACCGTAAGGTGCCGATCACCGAGTTGCCGGTCGGTACCTTGGGCGTTCTGCTGCGCTAGACGTTTACGTCAGTTGTTCAAGGAAAATGCGTGCACTGTCATCGACCTGCTGGCGCTGCTCCGCAGACATGCGCTCCAAGTGGCGATAGGCCAGTGCCATCCGCGGATTCTGCTGCAACTGCTCGGCATGCTCGGCCATGAAATTCCAGTACAGGTAATTGAACGGGCAGGCGTCGGGGCCGCTTTTGAGTTTTACGTCATAGCGGCAGTGCTTGCAGTAATCCGACATGCGGTTGATATAGGCACCCCCGGCAGCGTAGGGCTTGCTGGCCATTATGCCGCCATCAGCAAACAGCACCATACCGTGCACGTTGGGCAATTCCACCCATTCGTAGGCATCGGCATACACCAGCAGATACCATTCATTGACCTGTTCCGGGTCGAGCCCCGCCAGTAAGGCGAAGTTTCCCAACACCATCAGCCGCTGAATGTGATGTGCGTAAGCATGAGCCTTGGTGTCCTGTACACACTGGCGCAGGCAGTTGAGGTCGGTTTCGGCATCCCAGTAAAAGCGGGGCAATGGACGGGTTGCCTGCAGCTGGTTAAGGTTGCGATAGTCCGGCATTTTCAACCAGTACAGACCGCGAACATACTCACGCCAGCCCAGCACCTGCCGGATGAAGCCCTCGACCGCATTCAGCGGGGCCAGCCCCTGATGGTATGCCTGTTCTGCGGCTTTGATGGCTTCCATCGGGTGCAGTAACCCAAGATTGATATAAGCGCCCAAGTGCGAGTGATACAGCCAGGGATCATCCTGGCGCATGGCATCCTGATAATCACCGAACAGCGGCAGACGTTCGCTGATAAACGCCGCCAGTACCTGCTGTGCCTGTTCAGCGGTAACGGCAAAGTGGAAATCATCCAGGTCACCAAAATGATCATCGAAGGTTTTAGCCACCTGAGTGATAACGCTGCGAGTGATGGTATCTGGCTCAAACCGTGTGGGTGCAGGTGGCTGTACCGAGGCGGGCATCGGTTTGCGGTTGTTGCGGTCCAGGTTCCACTGGTCCCCGAGTGGCTTGGAGCCTGCCATCAGAATGTCATAACGGCGGCGCATCTCACGGTAGAAATACTCCATGCGCAATTGCTTGCGCCCCTTTGCCCAGCGAGCAAATTCAGCGTGGCTGCATAGGAAACGGTCATCTTCCCTGATCTCGAAGTTGTACTCCGGATGCGCAGCCTGCCAGTGCTCAAACTGCTGGCGCAGTCGATACTCCCCCGGTTCGGTCAGCACACAATTGCGGCAGCCTGAATGGGTAAGTATGCGCTCCATTTCGGTAGTAAAGCAGCCCGAGTTGTCCGCGTCGTCCAGACGCACGTACTTTACCTTGAAGCCCCGTGCCTGCAATTGCTTGGCAAAATGGCGCATGGCCGAGAATACCAGCACCAGCTTTTTCTTGTGGTGGGGTACATAGCAGGCTTCTGCGCGCAGTTCGCACATCAGAATCAGATCGGTGGCAGGGTTGGCGTCCCGCAAACTGGAGATTGCGGCGCTGAGCTGGTCGCCAAGGATCAGGCGGAGGCTGGGGGAAGAGGGCACGGGTCAGTACTCGATCAAGAGGTTGACCATGCTACGTGGCTTGGCCGCGTTTGGATTGCTCCGGTGATTGGCCATAAAAAAACCCGCAAGGAAAACCTTGCGGGCCTAAAACAACAAACAACAGATCAAGAATCTACATCCTGAAGGCATCAGGCAGTCTGGACCGACTCCATGTGACGGGTCACATGGGCACCAATACGGTGACCGCTGACAGCAATCTCGCCTTTCCAACGCATCCAGGTCAGCAATTCGCCTACCTGTTTGAGCAGTCGGGCACAAGCACTGGGACCATGCTCCTCGGAGCATTCGGTATAGCCCATTGCGACCAGCTCCAAGTGGATACGACGATCCTCATGTGGAATTCCGGTGTAGTGCTTCTCGTTCATAACAACACTCCCCAATATGTGTGTTAGACCTTAGTAGTATATAGCAGTGCATGTAGAGACACAATAACCGACAGTCCACATGGGGCATTGAAATGGTGTCTACATCTCGTCGTAGGGCCTGCTGGGGATACCGATGCGCAGTGCTTCGTCGCCCAGCCCCTCGTTCACTTCATCAATCAGGTGGCCCACCTGTTCAACGACGTGTTCATCCTCTTCTTCGAAGTACGCCAGATTGAAGACGGCATCACCTTCGTTCACCAGCGGCAAGGTAAGCTGACCGATGACGACCCCACTCTTGGGCGCTTCTATGGTGCCTTCATTCAGGCCAAGGGGAGCGCTGACATAGGCCAGAATCTGACCTTTGGTAACACTATCTCCCAGTTGTACCTGGCTGCGTACAATGCCGTTTTCATTGGCGCGAACCCAGCTGGTAGAGCGAGCAATCACCGGATTGATCAGCCCCTTCCTGCGGGTTTTACGGATCATGCCCAGCTCACGCATCACACCGAGAATACCGTTAACAGCCGCACCGATAGCAAGCGAATCAAAGCGCAGGGCTTCACCGCCTTCATAGGTAATGGTCGGGATATCCAGTGACTCGGCAACGGCCCGCAGTGAACCGTCGCGCAGCTCGGCATCAATAATGATGGGCGCGGCGAAGGCACGAACCATCTCATCCGTTGCCGGATTGGCGAGGTTGGCGCGGATCTGCGGCAGGTTGGAGCGGTGCAGGGCACCGGTATGCAGGTCGATGATATGGGTGCAGTGCTTCACCACCTGGTTCAGGAACTGATAGGCCAGGCGGGATGCAATGGAACCGCGCTCGGAGCCGGGGAAGCAGCGGTTCAAATCACGTCGATCAGGCAGATAACGTGACTTGTGGACAAAACCGAACACGTTGACCACCGGCACGGCGATCAACACACCTTTCAAGCGTTCCGGTTTGATCTGGTTCAGCAACTGGCGGACAGCTTCCACGCCGTTCAGTTCATCGCCATGAATAGCAGCACTGACCAGCAGGACCGGGCCCGCATATTTGCCGTTTACAACTTCAATTGGCGTACCCAGCGGGGAGTGTGTATACAGCTGAGCAACTTCCAGATCGATGATAGTACGCTCGCCGGGCGGTACAGTGACCCCGGCCAGCGTGATTGGCTGGTTGAGCTTAGCCTTTGCCACGGGTGCGCGTCCTTTGCGGTTTGGCATTTTTCTCGATGTGCTCAATGATCATGCCGGCAATATCCTTGCCCGTCGCTTTCTCAATGCCCTCAAGGCCAGGAGAGGAGTTTACTTCCATCACCAGCGGCCCTCGTGACGAGCGCAGCAGGTCAACACCGGCAACGCCGAGTCCCATGGATTTGGCGGCATCGATTGCCGTTTTACGTTCTTCCGGCGTGATACGAATCAGTGATGCGTGGCCGCCGCGGTGCAGGTTGGAGCGGAACTCGCCTTCAGCGCCCTGACGCTTCATGGCGGCGATAACACGGTCGCCAATGACAAAGCAGCGAATGTCAGCACCACCGGCTTCCTTGATATATTCCTGCACCATGATGTTGGCCTTGAGGCCCATGAAGGCCTCGATCACGCTCTCGGCGGCCTTGCGGGTTTCAGCCAGTACCACACCGATCCCCTGAGTGCCTTCCAGCAGCTTGATCACGACGGGAGCGCCGCCAACCATATCCAGCAAGTCTTTAACATCGTCCGGTTTGCTGGCGAAGCCGGTCACCGGCATGCCGATGCCTTTGCGGGACAGCAACTGCAACGAGCGCAGCTTGTCGCGGGAGCGGGTGATGGCAACGGACTCGTTCACCGGAAACACGCCCATCATCTCAAACTGGCGCAACACGGCGCAGCCATAGAAGGTAACCGAGGCACCAATACGCGGGATGATGGCATCAAAATCCACCAGGTCTTCACCCTTGAAATGGATTGATGGCAGTTCGGAGTTGATATTCATATAGCAGCGCAGTGCATCGATCACTTTGACTTCGTGGCCGCGTTCTTTGCTGGCTTCAATGAGACGGCGTGTTGAGTAAAGTGAAGAGTTACGCGATAGGATGCCGATTTTCATAGTGCCTCGCATTCAACCGAAAGCTGATAAGAAAGAGAAGGGTTAACGACCAGTCGTCCGTTCATGGTGGTTCTACCCACCAACATGCGGAATTTCATGGTGTCGCGGTTAGTCAGCGTAAACTCTGCCGGCCAGCGCATATTGTTGAACTCGATCATGGTCTTGATGACATAGCGCATCTCTGTGTGGCCGCCTGAATCCGTGACAGCACGGAAATCGGCCACTTCAGCTTCGCAGGTGATGACACGTTCAGTACTGCCCTGGTCCGGGTGAACCCGGAAGCGGACCCACTTTGCACCGTCGCGCTCAAAGGGTTCGACTTCGAATGCATGGATGCAGGAGGTACGGGCACCGGTATCCATTTTTGCCTTGATATGGGAAATGCCCAGCTCGGGCAAAGAGATCCATTCCCGCCATCCGGCGATGCTTAAAGCGGGCTCTACAGCCGCTGCTGCGGCGTTATCATTCGTACAGTCCATGCAGACCTCAGGGGTTGTCAAAAGAGGCACTTTATATCTTTAATGCTGGCACATGTCTGCTGGAAATACACTTGATTTTCGCGGATGTTCAGGGGGGATATATATGTAGGGAGTAGAGGATACAGTTGAGCATCTATAGCGATCAGCTAAAAACTCCCCACCGAAAGCCAAGGCTTCCGTGCGGGGAGTCGTGTTACGGCAGCGGCCAATTCGTTTTACGGCTGTTTGGTTGTCCGCAGGTAAGGCAGCTTGATATCAACAGCGCCAAATTTTGCTTTCGCTTCATCATCATTCAACGACAAAGCCACAATCACGTCTTCACCGGCCACCCAGTTTGCAGGCGTGGCGATCGGGGTCTGATAAGTCGCTTGTAGCGCATCCAGTGCACGAAGTACTTCAGCAAAGTTACGACCTACAGACATCGGGTAGGTCATCGACAGCTGCAGCTTTTTGTCCGGGCTAAAAATAAAGACGACGCGCACGCTGGCAGAATCGGCAGCGGTTCTGCCGTCTGGCAGGTAGGCATCGGCGGGCAGCATGTCGAGAGCTTTGGCAACGGCCAGATCATCGTCAGCAATGATCGGGAAAGTGGCCGGTGCGCCCGAAAACGTCTCGATATCTGCTTTCCATGCAACGTGTTCATCAACGCCATCAACAGACAGGCCGATAACTTTAGTACCGCGCTTTTCCCACTCGGCTGCAAGTTGAGCAACCGCACCAAACTCGGTTGTACAAACGGGCGTGAAATCTTTCGGGTGGCTGAACAGAATCGTCCAGCTGTCGCCGATGAAGTCGTGTAGTTTGAAATCACCCAGATCGGTTTTCAAATCCAGGTTCGGTACGGTGTCATTGATGCGAAGTGCCATCTGTTAGATCTCCAATTGTCGTCCGTTTACACGCATTAGCGCCTGCATAGAGAACATAATCATCTAAGTTTATAACATTATGAAATTGAACATTCCAATGATGATGATAGTAAAGACTCATTACCTTGTCGTTGATGCCGATGTGGTTCTTTGACTGGAATATCAGTAAGGCAGCAGAAAATCTGCTTAGCGCACGAAGCGGACATTCGCAGGAATCAGCCGATCGATCCATGCACCACTTGGCCTGTGGACAAGCGGGTCTGAGTTTGTGGTTACTGACAGTGTATTGAAGGTCATATGCCGTGAGAGCTTGTTTTTCCACTTAACTTTGCTCAAATACGACTGGTAACAGACGGAAAAATCGTTCAGTATCAGGGATACTATAGACTGGCCGTTGCAAGATAATGCGCACGGCAAAGCAGCAAAACTCGCATGCTCGTTTTCACCGGAAGAAAATGGCAGTGATATCTTGACCTATCCTTGCTTTTCAGGTGCTTACGACAGCTCCTCCAGCCTTCGGCTGAGAGCAAATATATGCATGCACAGTATTAAATGTTATAGCACATGGAAAAGTTCGGAGAGCTTAGTGAAAGACATTCCAGTTTTATCAGATAGTAAGGCAAGAAAGAAAAGTATCATTGATGACACACCTGCGCTTTTCAATATTGAGGAAAATTCATCAGCCATTGGGTCCGAGCCTTTAATTGAGTTGGAAGTAGCGAGTCAAGTATCAAAATGGTGCGGTTTAATTCAAAGCCTTGCCATTAAGCACAAAGTTGATCCAAATCTCGCAAAAGCGATCATGTATATGGAAACAACTCATGGTTGGTATGATAAATTTTATCCTTTTCGAAAAACAATTCTCCCAATGAATGTACACTATCAGTATTGGCGCGATTTAGGTGCTACTGAGGAAAACTTGAATTGCCCATTTAATAACATTGAGATTGGCGTCATTCTTTTAGCTCGCATTTCCGCCCGAATTAAAAACCCAACACCAAGAAAAGTGGCAACAGTATATAATTTTCTTGGGGCTGAAAAAGTAAATAAATACGGCGCGCGAGTAGGAAAATTAATGAAAGAAAAACCATGGGTTAAACAAGGTTGTGTGCGATGAAAAAAGCATTAATATCATGCGTAATTTTCTCAGCACTAATTGCCACTTATATATTGTATGTTGGACTTCAGCACAATGCGATGGGAGAGTTCTGTCTTAATCCTGGTATCGCCAAATGCGAATTAGATTATGGATATACATTCGGAGTATGGGCCTCTTGGTTCTTAGTCCTTGTGCTTCCCAGTACTTTACTAGTAGTTTTAGTAAGATTTCTACTGGATAGAGGGGGCCGGTCTTAACCAACGCATAAACTGGACCGTTTTTTTTGCTGATGCTTCATAAACCGGCCCGTTATGTAGGCGTTAATGTCCGCTATGGGCCAAAGAGTGACTTGCCGCGTTACCGTTCTCGACCGGGAATTGAAGCGCAGATGTAGCGTGGCCTGAAGGGTGAGCTGTCTCGCATCGTGACATGCAACTCAATCCCCGATGTTGGATAGCCTTGCCTTTTGATGGATACCGTTGGATGTCACGGCGTACAGAAACCGCACAGGCGGTGGACATAATGTGGACAAGGTGTGAAATTCAGGCACAAAAAAAGCGGCTACCTTTCGGTTCCGCTTAATCTTAAGCCTCTGATTTACAGGCTTTTTCTGTACTTATTCAGTGGCTTGAATAAGTGGTACCAGCGGCCGGACTCGAACCGGCACACCCGTTAAGGCGGGGGATTTTGAATCCCCTGTGTCTACCAATTTCACCACGCTGGCACTTCATTTGGCAGGATCTGCGAGTGCATTCCCTGCTGAAGTTGGCGCATATTATATGCGACTTGTAGCTGGCGTCAATCAAGACTGAAAAAAACCTTCATTTCGGGTAAACTTCACGCTTTCCCAAACCGGTTTGATAGAGTCCCATGCAGGTAAAAGATTTCCATTTCGAGCTGCCGGAAGAGCTGATTGCGCGTTACCCTCTGGAGCAGCGCAGTGCCAGCCGGCTGCTCTGTGTCGACGGCAATACGGGTGAGCGAGCACATCGCCAATTTTCTGATCTGCCGTCATTGCTGCAGCCCGGCGATCTGCTGGTGTTCAACGATACCCGGGTGATCCCGGCTCGATTGTTCGGGCAGAAGGCGAGCGGCGGCAAAATCGAGATGCTGATTGAACGGGTCACGTCCGAGTCCGAGGCGCTGGCGCATATTCGCTCCAGTCGCGCACCCAAGCCGGGTACCTGCCTGCAGCTGGAGGGTGGCCTGGAAGCGGAAGTGACCGGTCGTCAGCAAAACCTGTTCGAGGTGCGTTTTACCAATCTGGACGGGCATCTGGTGAGCGCGCTGGAACAGCATGGCCATATGCCGCTGCCGCCGTACATGAATCGCGAAGACCAGCTGTCCGACCGCGAACGTTACCAGACCGTTTACAACCGCAAGCCGGGGGCGGTGGCCGCACCCACAGCGGGTCTGCACTTTGATGAGCCGCTGTTGCAGCAGTTGCGTGACATGGGTGTGGAACAGGCTTTCGTGACGCTGCACGTGGGCGCAGGGACGTTTCAGCCGGTGAAGGTCGACAACATTACCGATCACCACATGCATGCCGAATATATCGAGGTGTCGGAAGAAACCTGTGCGGCGGTGAAAGCGGCGCAGGCACGGGGCAGTCGCGTGATTGCCGTGGGCACTACCAGCGTGCGTTGTCTGGAAACCGCCAGTCAGTCCGGTGAGATTGCACCTTTCTATGGTGATACCGACATCTTTATCTACCCCGGTTACCGCTATCGCACGGTGGAAGCGTTGGTAACCAACTTCCACCTGCCGGAATCAACGCTGTTGATGCTGGTAAGTGCCTTCACTGGGCACAAGGCGATGATGCAGGCGTATGCCGATGCCGTGGCCGAACGTTACCGTTTTTTCAGTTATGGCGATGCCATGTTTTTGACCCGTCGCGAAGCGGCGGATGAGGAATCCCTGTGAGCAGAGAATGTTTTATGCAGTTTGAAACCACCGCCAGTGAAGGCAAGGCGCGCCGTGGCCGTCTGACTTTCCCGCGAGGCGTGGTGGAAACACCGGCGTTCATGCCGGTGGGTACGTATGGCACGGTCAAGGGGATGACGCCGCGAGATATCGAGGCCACGGGTGCCCAGATTATCCTCGGCAACACCTTTCATCTGATGCTGCGTCCGGGCACCGAGATCGTGCAGCAGCACGGTGATCTGCACGATTTCATGAACTGGAAAGGGCCGATCCTGACCGATTCCGGTGGCTTTCAGGTGTTCAGCCTGGGCAAGATGCGCAAGATTACCGAAAACGGTGTGGTCTTCCAGTCGCCGGTCAACGGCAGCAAGGTGGTGATGACGCCGGAAAGCTCGATGCAGGTTCAGCGTGAGCTGGGCTCTGATATCGTGATGATCTTCGATGAATGTACCCCTTATCCGGCGACGCACAAGGAAGCGGCTGACTCCATGCGCATGTCACTGCGCTGGGCGCAACGCTCCAAGGATGCGCACGGTGACAGCCCATCGGCGCTGTTCGGTATTATTCAGGGCGGCATGTATGAAGACCTGCGTGATGAGTCCCTTGAAGGGCTGACCAGTATCGGTTTTGACGGCTATGCCATTGGCGGCCTCTCGGTGGGCGAGCCGAAAGAAGACATGAAGCGAGTGTTGGATCATCTGGCGTGGAAAATGCCGGAAGACAAGCCGCGTTATCTGATGGGCGTCGGCAAGCCGGAAGATCTGGTGGAAGGCGTGCGCCGTGGCGTCGACATGTTCGACTGTGTAATGCCGACCCGTAATGCGCGCAACGGCTTTTTGTTTACCCGTGACGGCATCGTCAAGATCCGTAACTCGGCCAACAAGACCAATACGGCACCGGTGGATGAAACCTGTAGCTGTTATACCTGTCAGAACTTCAGTCGTGCCTATTTACACCACTTGGACAAGTGCAAGGAGATCCTTGGGGCGCAGCTCAACACCATCCATAACCTGCACTACTATCAAGAGCTAATGGCTGGTTTGCGCAACGCTATTGAACAGGGTAAATTGAGCGACTTCATAGACGAATTCTATCGTCGGCGCGGCCAGACCACTCCGCCGCTGACGGCGTGAAAACGAACACCTTTACTGTAATCGGGAGTACAACCTGAATGAGTTTTCTGATTTCTCCGGCACTGGCCGCTGATGCACCTGCTGCTGGCCCTGATGCGGGCATGTTCAACATCATCTTCCTGGTCGGCTTCGGTCTGATTTTCTACTTCTTCATGTGGCGTCCCCAGGCCAAGCGCGCGAAAGAGCACAAGAACCTGATCGCCAACCTGGCCAAGGGTGATGAAGTGATCACCGCGGGTGGCATCATCGGCAAGGTGACCCGCCTGACCGACGACTACATCGTGCTGGAAGTGTCTGAAGGCACCGAGCTCAAGTTCCAGAAGGCTCATGTAGCGGCCGAACTGCCCAAGGGCACGATCAAAGGTATCTGATCGCCCCGTCGAGTGACCCAGCGCCACTGTTCAGGTGGCGCTTTTGTTTTTGGTGAGGATGGAGCACGATGCTCAACCGCTACCCCCTGTGGAAAAATCTGATGATCCTGCTGGTGCTGGCTATTGCCGGTCTCTATGCAGTGCCTAACCTGTACCCCGATGACTTTGCCATTCAGGTATCCGGCAGCCGTAATACGGCCGCCATGGATACTGCCACCCTTGAGCGTCTCGAAGCGGCGCTGACGGCTTCCGGCGTCGAGGCGAAAGCGACCGAAATGCAACAGGATGGCGTCGGGCTCATCCGTCTGGCCAGTTCCGATGCGCAGTTGGCCGCCAAAGAGGTGATCACGGAGCAACTGGGTAGCGGCTATGTGGTGGCGCTGAACCTGGCTCCGACCACGCCCGATTGGCTGAGCAGCCTGGGTGCGGGGCCGATGAAGCTGGGCCTTGACCTGCGCGGCGGTGTTCATTTCCTGTTGGAAGTGGATATGGCGCAGGCTGTAGGCCAGCGTCTCGATGTCTATGTCAGTGAGATCAAGAGCAAGCTGCGTGACGAAAAGCTGCGCTACCGTGCGGTTGATCACCTGGATGACGGCCGTTTGGCGATCCGTTTCGTCGATGCCGAGACCCGCGATACGGCGTCCAGCCTGCTGTTGCGGACCTACCAGGAGTTTCTGGTCGACAGTCAGGATATAGACGGCGAGGCCTGGTTGTATGTCAATCTGACCGAGCAGACGATCCGCGAGATCGAAGACTATGCGATCAAGCAGAACCTGACCACGTTGCGTAACCGTGTCAACGAACTGGGTGTGGCTGAACCGCTGGTACAGCGTCAGGGCCGTAACCGGATCGTGGTGCAGTTGCCGGGTGTGCAGGATGCTGCTGCAGCCAAGCGCATCATCGGCAAGACCGCCAATCTGGAATTCCGCCTTGAAGCGGCACCGGATGCCAGTCGTGCCCTCACCGAAACCTATGATTTCCGTAACCAGCCGGGCCGTACCGCCGTGCTGGAGAAAGACGTGATCATCACCGGTGCCAGCGTATCCAACGCGCAGGCCGCCTTTGATGAAAACGGCATGCCGCAGGTATCCATCACCCTTGATGCCAAGGGCGGCCAGTTGATGAACCGGGTCACCCGTAACGCGATTCAGCGTCGCATGGCGGTGCTGTTCGTTGAATACAAGCAGCGTACTCTGGTGCAGACCATTGATGGCGAACGGGTCGAAAAACGCATCCCGTACACCGAGAAGGGCATCATCTCGCTGGCAACGATCCAGAGCACGCTGGGCAACTCCTTCCGTATTACCGGTCTGGACAGCGCTCAGGAATCGTCCGAGCTGGCGCTGCTGTTGCGCGCCGGTGCGCTGGCTGCACCGATCTACTTCGTTGAAGAACGTACGGTCGGACCGAGCCTGGGGGCAGAAAACATCGAGCTGGGCACGCTGTCGGTACAGATCGGCTTTGCTTTGGTGCTGCTGTTCATGTTCATCTACTACAAGGTGTTTGGTCTATTGGCCAACATTGCGTTGACGCTGAACCTGGTGTTGCTGGTGGCGGTGATGTCGCTATTGTCGGCCACGCTCACGCTGCCGGGTATCGCTGGTATCGTGTTGACGGTCGGCATGGCGGTGGATGCCAACGTGCTGATATTCGAGCGGATCAAGGAAGAGCTGCGTAATGGCCTGCCGGTACAGTCGGCGATCCATTCCGGTTTTGCGCGTGCCTTTACCACCATTCTGGATGCGAACATCACCACGTTGATTGCCGCCGTGATCCTGTTTGCGATGGGCACGGGGCCGGTCAAGGGCTTCGCCGTGACCCTGTCGGTTGGTATCCTGACCTCCATGTTCACTGCGCTGCTGGTTACCCGAGCACTGGTTAATCTGGTGTACGGTGGCCGCACGCTGAAAAAAGTGATGATCTGAGGAGACCCCCATGGCTACCCCGAGCAAACTGTATAATTTCATGGGCGTGCGCAAGTTGGCGCTGGCGTTCTCCCTGATCCTGATGCTGGTCTCGATCGGCGCCATCGCCGTGAACGGCCTCAAGTTCGGTCTCGATTTCACCGGCGGCAGCCTGGTTGAAATCGGGTATGAAACGCAGGCAGACCTGGAAGTGGTGCGAGACCAGCTGGAAGGCGCCGGTTTCGAAAACGTGGTGGTGCAGACCTTTGGTTCACCGCGTGATGTACTGATTCGACTGCAGGCAGACCACGACCCCGCCTTGGGTGACAAGGTGCTGAACACTCTGCAGGCCGAGTCAGAGCAGACGCTGGAGCTGCGCCGCAATGAGTTCGTCGGCTCTCAGGTCGGTGAAGAACTGCGCGAGCAGGGCGGTCTGGGCATGCTGCTGGCACTGTTCATGATCATGGTGTACCTGGCGTTCCGCTTCCAGCTCAAGTTCTCGCTTGGCGCGGTGTTGGCGCTGGTGCATGATGTTATCGTCGTGCTTGGCTTCTTCGCGCTGCTGCAGGTCGAGTTCGACCTGACGGTGTTGGCGGCGGTGCTGGCGGTAATCGGCTACTCGCTCAACGATACCATTGTCGTGTATGACCGAATTCGCGAGAATTTCCGCCTCATGCGCAAGAGCGATGCGATCGAGGTGCTGAATGCCTCACTGAGCCAGACTCTGAGCCGTACGTTGATGACCTCCATCACAACGCTGCTGGTGTTGATTGCACTGTTCTATTTCGGTGGCGAGATGATTCACGGCTTTGCCATGGCATTGCTGGTGGGCGTCGTGATCGGCACCTACTCATCGATCTATGTAGCCGCCAATGCGTTGCTGGTGCTCAAGGTCACCCGGGAAGATCTGTTACCGCCGCAAAAAGAAGACGGTGAAGAGGCAGAGGAACTTCCCTGATACTGTAAAGCCGGCACTGCCGGCTTTATTTTTTATGGATTGACCGACTATTCTAAATGAAAGTCGACTCTGGCAGTCTAGAGACTGTTACAGACAATATTGGATTCTGAATGACTAAGAATTGGCAAGATAAAGATCCCAACCTGCAGCAGGAAGCTGAGAAGTATGACCAGCCGGTCCCCAGCCGTGATTTTTTACTGAATTTCCTTGAAAAATGGGGCGCTCCCATCAGCCATCCGCTGGTGTGTCGTGAGCTCGGCATCACCGATGACGATGGTATTGAGGGCGTGCGTCGCCGTCTGATCGCCATGTGCCGTGATGGTCAGCTGATCTCCAACCGCAAGGGCGAGTATGGCCTGATCAGCAAAATGGACCTGATTGCCGGTCGCGTGATTGGCCATCGTGACGGTTTCGGCTTCCTCAAGCCGGATGCCGGTGGTGACGACCTGTTCCTCAGTCCGCGTAACATGCGTGAAGTGTTTGATGGCGACCGTGTGCTGGTGCAGGCGGTGGGTGTTGATCAGCGTGGCCGCCGTGAAGGCAAGATTGTAGAAGTACTGGAACACAACACCACCAAACTGGTGGGCCGGTTTGACGGCAGCACCGGCTTCGGCACCCTGATTTGTGAAAATCAGCGCATCACCAACCAGGTGATGGTGATCCCTGACCCGACCACCGGTCTCGACTATGAAGATGGCCAGCTGGTCGTTGCTGAACTGATCCAGCAGCCGAACCGCAAGCAGCCTGCGCGTGCGCGCGTGATCGAAGTGCTGGGTGACCGTATGGCACCGGGCATGGAAATCAAGGTTGCGATCAACAACTACGAAATTCCGGACGAGTTCCCGGCCGACGTAGATCAGGAGATCAGCGAGCTGGCACCGGAAGTGCATGAGCATGACAAGCAAAATCGCTTTGACCTGCGCGACATGCCGTTCGTCACCATCGACGGTGAAGATGCCAAAGACTTCGATGACGCTGTCTACTGCGAGAAGAAGACTTTCGGTGGCTGGCGTCTCTGGGTTGCCATTGCCGATGTTTCCTACTACGTACAGCCGGATTCAGCGCTGGACAAGGAAGCGGTCAAGCGTGGCAACTCGGTGTATTTCCCCGAGTTTGTAGTACCGATGCTGCCGGAACTGCTGTCCAACGGTCTGTGTTCATTGAACCCGAATGTGGACCGTCTGGCGATGGTCTGCGAAATGACGGTGAGCCGTGCCGGTAAGCTGTCCGGCTACAAGTTCTACGAAGGGGTAATCAACTCCAAGGCGCGTCTGACCTACACCAAGGTCGGTGCCATGGTGGACGCCGAGCATGCGGAGCATGGCCGGTGGCGTCAGGAGTACGCGCATGTATTGCCGCATATCGAGCAGCTGCATGGCTTGTACAAGGCACTGCGCAAGTCGCGTGATGAGCGTGGCGCCATCGATTTCGATACTGTGGAAACGCGTATCGTATTTGATGAAGAGTCGCGCAAGATCGATGAGATTGTGCCGGTACATCGTAACGATGCGCACAAGATGATCGAAGAGTGCATGCTGATTGCCAACGTGGCAACCGCTCGCTTCCTCGACAAGTATGGCAAGCCGGCGCTGTACCGTATCCATGAAGGACCGAAGGCACAGAAGCTGGAAAACCTGCGGGCATTCCTGGGCGAACTGGGCCTTAACCTGCCTGGTGGCGACAGCCCTGAGCCCAAGGATTATCTGAAGCTGGCCGCCGCGATCGAAGGGCGTGCGGACAAGCACGTCATTCAAACGATGATGCTGCGTTCCATGCAGCAGGCTGTGTATAGCCCGGATAATCAGGGTCACTTTGGCCTCGCATACTCGGCCTATACCCACTTCACCTCACCGATTCGTCGCTATCCTGACCTGTTGGTACACCGTGCCATCCGTGGTGCAATTCACGGTGAAGGCCGGGCGAAGGGGGTTGAGCGACCGAAGAAGTTCGTCGCCGACAGTGCCTTCAAGTACAACTACAGCCTCGAACAGATGCTGATGCTGGGCGAGCATTGCTCCATGACCGAGCGCCGTGCAGACGAAGCGACGCGTGATGTGGTGTCCTGGCTGAAGTGCGAGTACATGGAAAGTCAGGTGGGTGTCGACTTCATTGGCGTCGTCGCGGCTGTGACCGGTTTTGGTGTGTTCGTTGAGCTGGAAGACCTGTATGTCGAAGGTCTGGTACATATCACGGCATTGCCCAGTGATTATTACCACTTTGAAGCCGCCAAGCAGCGTTTGGTGGGTGATCGGACCCGGCGTGTATTCAAACTGGGCGACCGGCTTGAAGTCACCGTGGTACGGGTAGACCTGGAAGACCGCAAGATCGATTTCGAAATTGCCGGTGAGAAGGCCGATCCTAAACCGAAGAAACCCAGCCAGCGTGAAAAGCTGTCCAAGGGTCAGTTTGACGGCGAGCGCCCGGCGAAAAAGCGGGGACGCAGTCGCGCAAAAAAGACTGAAGGGCACGCCAGTAGTGGTGCCCGTCAGCCCAAGCGTGAAGATGGGGATAAACCCAAGGCCCCACGGCAGAAGCGCAAAGGGACGAACAAGCCCAAGCGTCAGCCGCGCAAGGACTGAGTGGATGGTCTGCCGGACTCAGCTTAAATAGAGTCCGGCGGCAATACTCAGGCGGGCACCGCTGTATAGCATGGCGGTGCCCAGCAATAGCAATAACCAGGCGATCGGTACTTGGTGCTCAGCCGGATGGCGGTAAAGCCATAATCGGTACACCGCTGCAATCGCCAACCCCTCCGCACATCCTGCAACAATATCCAGCGGCCAGTGTACGCCCAGCATGGGGCGTGACAGCGCTACCAACAAAATCACCGGTGCAACCAGCAAATAGGTCAGATGACGGACGCTATGGTGTCGGTTGTGTACTACCCAGACTACACTCAGACCCACCAGAGCGGTGATCGCGGCTGCGTGACCACTGGGGAAGCTGAACGTCGTCAAGGCGGCCCCGTCCGGGCGTGGCAGTGCGAACAGCAGCTTCAGCAGGTAGTTCAACAGCAGACTTGTCCCTACACCGATCAACACCCCCCAAGCCTGTTTCTGCCGGTGTCGCCAGTGGCCGTATAACGCCGTGATCAGTGCCAGCGCGGCACAAATGGCCGGATCGCCCAGCAAGGTGGTTGCCAGTGTCCACAATGGCAGCTGTGCGCCCAACTGCTGCAGGGGAGGCAGTAATTGCCGGTTCAGATACTGGCCCGGTTCCGATAGGCTGAGGAGCGTCATGCTGGTAAACAGGATGGCGGTAAAGATCAGCATCAGCGTCGGTGCCGGTTGCCAACCGGCAGGCAGATGCTGGCGGCAGTATTGATAAAGGCCACTCTGTGGATGCAGATAGCGGTGTGTCTGTTGCAGGGCAAGCAGCATAAAAATGATGACGGCCAGGCTCCAGAGCAAGGGGATCAGTGGTTTTGGCAGTGTCTGAATACCCATGCCGGTCAGGTAACCCGGCAGCAGGTAGAGGGGTGCCCAGCCGAGCGCTGAAAACAGGTTATAGCCCATGAATCGCAGGGGGGGCATCCGACAGCTGCCGGCAATGAATGGAATAATGGGACGTATCGGGCCGACAAAGCGGCCGGTGACAATGCTCAGTCCGCCCCAACGCTGAAAAAAGGCTTCACTTCTGTTCAGCCACTCGGGATGTCGCCGGATCCAGCGTAACTGTCGTACCCAGGGCGCAGCATGGCGGCCCAGCTGAAAACTGATGCCGTCTCCCAGAATGGCTCCGACCAGCCCTGCCAGCAGGCAGTCGACCAGATCGACGCCGGCGGAACCGGCCGCGAAGGCCAGGCCGAACAGCAGGGCAACGCCCGGCAGCAGGAGGCCGACAAACGCCAGAGATTCCAGCAGAGCGGCCAGCGCGATCAGCAGCAGCAGTGTTGCTGGGGTCAGGCTCAGAGTCGTGAACAGATCTTCCGGCACAGTACGGATTCCCGGTTCTGGTTTGATTGCGAGGCAATGCGGTGGTTGTGTTCCCTCTGATATAATCGCAGTCTAGTGCTGGTCTTGCCAGCGATGCCTCATTTAACGGAAGGGTGCGATGAAAGAAATCATCCTGCTGACACTATCCGGTGACGACCGTCCGGGTGTAACCTCGGCAATCACCGGTATTCTCGCCCGCTATCATATCAACATCCTTGATATCGGCCAGGCAGTTATCCACAACACCTTATCACTCGGTGTGCTGATTGAAGTACCTGCCGAGCTGGAATCTTCACCTCTGCTCCGTGATGTCCTGTTCAAGGCCCATGAGATGAACATGCAGGTGCGTTTTGAGCCTGTGGATAACAGCGCCTATGAAGGCTGGGTGGAAGGTCAGGGCAAGTCACGTCACATTATCACCTTGCTGGCGCGGCGGATCAGTGCCGACCACATTGCCCGAGTGACGGCGATTGCGGCGGATCATGGCCTTAACATCGACAACATCAGCCGGTTGTCAGGACGCATCTCGCTGCAGGAAGACAATTGCCCACGCACCCGTGCCTGTGTCGAATTCTCCGTGCGCGGCATGCCTGCAGATGCCTCAGCTCTGCGGGAAGAATTCCTCAAGGCGGCCAGTGACCTGGATGTGGATATTGCCTTCCAGAAGGATGATATCTTCCGCCGCAACCGCCGTCTGGTGGTATTCGACATGGATTCGACCCTGATCGAGGCGGAAGTGATCGACGAGCTGGCCAAGGAAGCCGGTGTGGGCGATCAGGTGGTGGCAATCACGGAAGCGGCCATGCGTGGCGAGATCGATTTCGATGAGAGCTTCCGCCGTCGTGTGGCGCTGTTGGCCGGGCTGGATGCAGCGGTGCTGGCACAGGTCGCCGAGCGTCTGCCGCTGACTGAAGGCGCTGCCGAGCTGGTTGGTCATCTCAAGGCGCTGGGCTTCAAGACGGCGATTCTGTCGGGCGGCTTTACTTATTTCGGCCGTTACCTGCAGGACAAGCTGGGCTTTGATTATGTCTATGCCAATGAGCTGGACATCCGTGATGGTCAGGTTACCGGTGAAGTCACCGGCCAGATCGTCAACGGCGAGCGCAAGGCACAGTTGCTGCGTGAAATCGCCGAGCGTGAAGGGGTGCGTCTGGAGCAGACCATTGCTGTTGGTGATGGTGCCAATGATCTGCCGATGCTGTCCATTGCGGGTCTGGGCATCGCTTTCCGTGCCAAGCCGCTGGTACGCCAGAGCGCCAAGCAGGCGATCTCGACGCTGGGACTGGACGGTATTCTCTACCTGATCGGCTTCCGTGACCGCGACAGCCTGCTTTAGGCTGCACACGTTTCCGGCCGGTTGTCCTACTGGCCGTCGTTGAAGAAATCGTAATCCATCTTTTCCCGGGGCTGCTGCAGGTAGTAGCCCTGGATCAGATGGATGCCTGCCGTATACAGATCACCAATGACACGGCTCTTCTCCACCAGTGGCGCAATGATCAGCTTATGCTGCTGATGCAGTGGCTGCAGCATGTCCTGCAGTGTATCCACACTGATATTGCGGTTCTCCAGATCCTGAATGTAGGAACCATCCAGCTTGATGAACTCGGTATCCAGCTCATGGCGAACATGCCCGGAGTTGGGTGAACTGCCGAAATGCTTCAGGCAAACCTTGCAGTTCATCTGTTGCAGCGTGTGGGTGAAGGTACGGGCTTGCATCAGGTTCACGGCGGCATCGCTTTCGCTGATCTGGAAGATCAGATACTCCGCCGGGATCTGGGATTGACGCAAGGTATCGGCCAGCCACTGCAGCAGGTCCGTATTGCGCAGTGACGCGCCGGAAAGATTAAGGAGTAGATGAACGCGCCGACCTGCCGCAAACACCTCAGAGAGCCGTTCCAGCGCTGTCTCGATTACCCAGCGGTCCAGTTCGATCAAAACATCAGGTTCGATGGTCTGGGCGATGAACGCGTTGGGCGACAGCGCACGTTCACTGTCACTGATCAGGCGTAGCAGTACTTCATAGTATTGGGTCTGGGTATCCAGGCGCAGCGGTACGACTGGCTGAAACAGCAGGCGAAAACGATTCAGCTTGAGCGCGTTAAGCAGGCGGCGGCTCATTTTGGTATCGATGCTGGAGAGCAGGGTCTTTTCGGCCTGGTACAGACTGACGCCATTGCCGGGTCGGTTGCCGCTGTGCAGGCTGTTGGCCGTCATCAGGGCACGCTGCAGCACCTCCTGGTTGGATGGCGTGCTGTCATTGATCATGACCACCCCGATGGACACGGTGGTGTGGATGGATGTGCTCCGCACCTGGCACGAGTGGCGGCTGATGGCATGACAGAGCCGGTCCCCGGCCTCGACCGCCGTGTCGGGGTTGGCATTATGCATCAGTACCGCGAAGCAGTTGTTGTCCAGATGGCCGAGCAGGTGAGCCTGGCTGATCTGTTCCTTCAACGTGGCCGCCAGCGTGCGCAGAATCAGCTCGACGCCGTCGGCCCCCACTTCACTGCGGATGACGTCCAGATGGTCCAAAGAGAGCAGCAGCAGGCTACGGTCCTGGCCACCCCGGTGGGCGTTCTGGCAGGCGGTTTCGAGTGCGTGCATGAAAGCATGCTCATTACTCAGACCGCTGATCGGATTAATGTCACGGAAGACCTGTTCGGCACAATCGGCATCAGGGACGACTTCGATACTGAGACAGTGCTGGTGCCGGTACTCGGTTGGATGCATGCTGAACAGGCTGTCGAAGCGGGTGGTGTCGGGGCGCTGGGCACCCAGGGTGCGCTGTATCGTGGTGCCGTTGCGCAGGCTCTCGTGCAGCATCAGATCCAGGTCATCATGGTGCTGGGGCTGGATCAGCTGCCGCAAAGAATGGTCTTGCAGGCGTGTGCCCTGTTCATAGCCAAACAGGTGCGCAAAGCTGTCATTGGCGTACAGGATCAGGCCGTTGTGGACAAAGCAGATCGCCAGTGACGAATGCTGGACAAGGTGCTGGTTGTGCTCGGTCAGCTGGTGCAGGTGCATTTGCGCCTTGAGCAGTTCCCGACGGGTATTCAGTGCCTCGAACTCGCGCCCCAGCAGCAACAGCAGCAGCTCGGTATTGGCCGCCGGAATAACGGCACGGATGCCGCTGCCAAGCCAATGGGTCGGGTCAGGCAGCTCTGCGCCGGGCAGCAGAAGTAGAACGGGAAGGTCGCGATCCAGATGGTGCAGGCGTTCCACTGCGCTCTCTGGTGTCAGGCCCTGTTGATAGTCGGGTTTCCAGGCAATGACGAGAAGATCCCAGGAGCGTGTGCTCAGTGCGTTCTGCAGATCATCCAGTTGGCTGACATTGAGTCCACGGGGGGCATAACGTGCAGCGCGCAAATGGCTGAGAATCTGATCGGTCTGCAGGTCATCACAATGCGCAAACAGCAGATTGATGGTATGTCGGGGGGAATCTGTCTGGCTGTGTTGAGCCAGTGCATGGATGATCTGATCGCTCGAGCCGCTCATGTCGAATACCTGCAGAACATATGTCTGAAATAGTATCGGTAAGCTTATCGTTTTTGCAGAAGAATTGTCAGGGGATGGAACAGATTGGACACGAATGGCAGGGGTAGCAGGATTCGAACCTGCGCATGCTGGAATCAGAATCCAGTGCCTTACCGCTTGGCGATACCCCTGTCGTGAAATGGTGGCAATAGCGGGATTTGAACCTGCGACCCTCGCATTATGAATGCGATGCTCTAACCAGCTGAGCTATATTGCCACACAAAAATGGCTGGGGTAGCAGGATTCGAACCTGCGCATGACGGGATCAAAACCCGTTGCCTTACCGCTTGGCTATACCCCAACACGTTGAAAGTGGTGGCAATGGCGGGATTCGAACCTGCGACCCTCGCATTATGAATGCGATGCTCTAACCAACTGAGCTACATTGCCAACTGCTTTCAAGGCCGCGAATTATTCCCTGTTTTTGAAGTGCTGTCAACACCCTGAAAGCAAAGAAGTTTAAAAAAATGAGGGGTGGTCATAATTGGGCGCAAACAGGGGGCAGGTTACCCTATCTATACGACAAAACGGGGGGCGTTAGTGGCGTCAAACACCTATTCATCAGAGCTTGTGTTGATCGCGCTCATCCTTAGCGTATGACCTGGCGTTTCGCCAAAGTAATCACGATAGGCTTTGGAAAAATTGCTGACATGGCTGTAGCCCACCGCAGCCGCAACCAGCTTTACCGGAACGCTTTCCTGCTCGATCAGTTCCCGTGCGCGCTCAAGCCGCTCACGGCGCAGAAACTCCCGGGGCGTACACTGTGCCGATACCAAAAACAATTGGCTAAGCTGGCGCCGGGTAATGCCGAAGCGTTGGCATATATCATCTGCCTTGAGGGGCGCGTCCAGGTTGCTGCGGATGTAGGTCGTCAGGTTACTGAAAATCTGCTCCCCCCAAAGTGAGGCTCTGTCTTCGCACTCCGTATCGCCGGCCAGTATGGTTCGAGCCAGCTCCGCCAGAATAGACATGGACACCCCTTCCAGCGCAATTTCCTGCAGCGGGTCGGATGCGCAGGTGCCGGGTGCAAACACATTGGCTAACAGACTGCGCAAGCGGGTGTTGACCGGCACTTCACGGCTGACAACTCCAGACTCGGGAAATGAGGAAAAGCAGGCGAGGGCGCCGGGCAGTGTCTCACCAAGCTGTTTGTGAAGGCCTGATATTTTACCGGCCACCCCGATATGTCGAAGCGTCTGGCCGCCTTTCATAAGAAAACGGGTGCCGTTATCACGCACGCGGTAGACGATGCCGGACTGAGGCGTGATCTCGTATTGTTTGCCATCCGGGGTTTCCAGCAGCATTTCGCCGCTTAACAGGAGCACGCTGCAGAGCAGGTTAGGCAGTTCGGATTCGCCTGCGCTGGTATCGATCACACAGTCGCGCTGGACCCGGAATTCGGACCGATAAAGCCGCAGCACATCATTGAAATCAAAGCGTTGTATGCGTCCCATGCCGCCGCCATCCGGCAGGGGAAAGTCCTGGGCTTCAAAATCCCACAGGGCACGCTGATCGCTGTTCAGGTGTTCAAAGTTATCTTTGTTTTTATTCATTTCTGGCCAAGGGCTGAATCAGTTGGGGGCAAAACCACAGAGTCCTTTTTACGCTACCAGAACTGATCGAGTGTTCAAAACGCATAAAAATGCGCGAAAATCATAAAACAGAATGCTTGCAGTGAAAATCAGTCACATGCATCGTTGATCGATGAATGTTGAACGCAAGCAGACACATCATCAACTGGACGATGCCTCTCGGCAGGCGGCTGCTCAGCCCTGGCTTGATCTGGAAATGCATCAGTTAAGCCCGGGGCATTACCAGGGGGCGTGTGCAACGCTGACACTGGATGGCATGCATCTGGTACATGAGCACCAGAACCAGGCGGTCCACAAAAGGGGTGTCACCCAAGGCAACCTCTGCGCGCTGTCTATTGCGAAAACAGTCAGCCCCGGAATGCGCTTCTCCCAGTTTTTAAGCCCGATGGATTCCTGGCTATATTTTTTGCCCAAAGACGCGGAGCTGGATATCCGAGTGATGCCGGCAAGCGAAACCTTCTACCTCTGTCTCGATCAAGACAGTCTGCTGGACGGGGCGCGTATTCTTGGTCAGGGCGATGAGGCGCTGCGTCCTGAAGCGCCGCAAGCGTTCAACAGCAAGCTCACGGCCGGTCTGATGGCTGATTTCAGCGCCTTGCTTCATCACCGCAACCCGGAAGGCCTGCTGCCCTTGGCCAACTGCGCCCGGCTGCTGCGTGATAGCGTTGTTGTTGCGCTCAGCCAGGCAACCGCGATCGATACCGGTGTCTGCCGCAGCGTCCGTGCCGGCTGGCGAGCCCAGCGGCTCGTTTCGACCGCCCGAGACTACATGGATGCCTGCCTCCAAGTGGGGCAGGTGCCCTCCATTACCGATATTTGCGCCACCACCGGCGTGTCGGAACGTACGCTGCAGTATGCCTTTCGCAGCACCATGCAGCTCACGCCCATTGCCTATCTGCGTACGCTCAGGCTCAACCGGGTACGTGCAGAGCTGTTAATCGCACTGCCGGCCCACACAACCGTCACCCGAGTCGCCATGCGCTGGGGATTTGTCCATCTGGGCGAATTTTCCCAAGAGTACAAGCGCCTGTTCGGAGAACGGCCGTCAGAAACCCTCGTGCAACGCCCAGATTAAGCCTAAGGGACAACCTCACTTTGCGGATTTCCGATAGTGGGCCAACACCTGTTTGACGATAATCCAGTATTAAAACTCGAGCCAGCCATCGGGCCATCAAGCGTTTACAGGGAGGTACTCATGAATCACGCCTATCGTGTTGTCTGGAATCAGGCGCTTCAGGTCTGGATGGCGGTTGCCGAGATCAGCCGCAGTAAGGGTAAAACCAAAGCCTCGGTCCTGCTCAGCGGCCTGCTGCTGGGGGCATCGTCCGCCGGGGCGGTGGAGGAAACCTTTACCGCGGCGTCCGGGAATTGGTGGGTTGGTAGCAACTGGGAGGACGGCACGGCTCCGGTTTCCGATGATAATTTGCAGCTGAATTTCGAATATGTCGATTTTGAAAACGGAGATAAGTCGACCCACGATCTTGGTAATTTGAAAGTAAACAGGCTCAATTTCTCCACCTCGAACCCGGTTTTCCCATTCATTGACATCGATGCGGCTAGTGTGGACGACAAACTCACTTTTGCCGGGGGAAACGCAACGATTGATATGTCATCACCTTCGGATGCCAGCTTTGAAGTATATATTAACCCTAAGGTAGTGCTCGATAGCACCCTTACGGTAGCTACCAGTGATTCAACATCGAACAATACTGTCCTTGTTACTGGCGGCATATCGGGAGTCGGTGGGCTCAGGGTTTCAGAGGGCGTGGCCGTTCATCTGGCCGCCAATGATGGCGGGCTTTATACCGGCGACACCACCATAGAAGCAGGCGGGATTCTAGTGAATGCTTGGCGCACGCCCAACGCTCTTAGTGCTGCATCCCGACATATCGTCAATGGCGAGCTCAGATTGCTCGAGTCTGGCGCCATCGGTGGTCTTGAAGGCAGTGGTCAGGTGACAATAGATGACGGGAAAAGCCTGGAAGTTCGCGTCCTGAATACCGACTCTGTTTTCTCTGGCGTTATAAGTGACTACTCAGGCTCCGGTAGTCTCAATAAAACCGGCAGCGGCACTCTGACGCTCACCGGTGCCAACACCTACACCGGCGGCACCACCATTTCCAATGGCACCCTGGCCGTGCGCAATGGCGGCAGTATAAGTCATGGGGCGACAGGGCTAACGGTGGGAGACGTCGCTGGTCAGGCCGGGGTTCTGGAGATCGGGGCGGATAGCTCCGTGACGAGTCACCGGTCCTATATTGGCAATACTGGGGTGGTTCGTGTTGGTGGCAGTGGTGCGCGATGGGAGGTGATGGATGGGCTCTATATAGGACAAGACAGCGAAGGAACCCTGGAGCTCCACGATGGCGGTGAGGTTGATATCACTGGAGAGCTGTATGTGGGGAGTAATGCTCCAGGCGTAGCTAGCCAAATCATCGTGGATGGCTCCGGGTCGGTTCTCAGAGGGGAGGAGTTGAGACTGGGAAACAGTGACACCCTGACCCTGGCAAACGGTGGCTCAGCATCCCTTAATGATGGCAGTGGTGAGGTTCGTTTTGAGGGTAATTGGTCGACCAGTGGCACTCTGAATTTCGGCACCTACAACCTGGGGGAAGCCACCACGGCTGGCGTCCTACAAGCCGGCAGCATCAAAGCGGTGTACGGACTCAGCACCCTCAATTTTAACCAGACCGATACCCTGAATTTGGAGGCCGATATTCTTGAGCATACGGGAACGGCCAGCGTTAACCAGCGTGGTATCGGCACCACCATCCTCACCGGCACCAACACCTACACCGGCGAGACCCGCATCTCCAACGGCACCCTGTCAGTCCAGGATGGCGGCAGCATCAGCCATGGCGCTGCGCAGATGAGTGTGGGCGATACCGCCAGCCAGACCGGCACCCTTGAGATCGGGGCGGGCAGCTCTGTGACGAGTCACCGGTCCTCTGTCGGCTTAGGCGGTACCGGGGTGGCTCGCGTCGGTGGCAGCGGCGCGCTGTGGCAATTGACAGAACAACTTTACGTTGGAGTCCGTAGCGAGGGCACCCTGGAACTCCACGATGGTGGTGAGGTAGAGGTTGCCAGCGTGCTTTACGTGGGCACTAACCAGGGTGTAACTGGTCGGGTAACCGTGGATGGCGCCGGGGCGGAGCTCAGGGCGTGGCGACTGGTCGTGGGGGACCCTGGAAACGGCACCCTGACCCTGGCGAATGGAGGCACGGTTTCAGTTGACGAGGGCACTGGAACGGTTTATGTAGGCGCCCAAGTCAATGGGCATGGCACCCTGAATTTCGGCGCCTACGACCTTGCTGATCCGACCACTGCGGGCGTGCTCGACGCTGACCGTCTCGAAATCGACCCTATTTATAGTGGAGGTACGGGCACCATCAATTTCAACCAGACCGACGACCTGAACCTGGCGGCCGATATCGTACAGGGCGGTGGAACGTCCAGCGTCAACCAGCGCGGCACCGGCACCACCATCCTCACGGGTAACAATGCCTATACGGGTGGCACCACGGTCTCTGGGGGCACCCTACTGGTCAATGGCTCTATCGCCAACTCACAGACTATTGTCAGTGGCGGCGTGTTGGGTGGCAGCGGGTCGGTTGCGGGTGTGACGCTCAATGGCGGCACCCTGGCCCCCGGCAACTCCATCGGCACGCTCAGCACCGGTGATGTGACGGCTAACACCGGTTCTATCTTGCAATTCGAGGTGGACAGTAGTGGGGCCTCGGACACTTTGGCGGTGGCCGGTGGGGTGACCCTGAACGATGGTGTGATCATCGACATCATTGCCCTGGATGCTCTAGACAGCCTGCCAATCCATAGCCAGCACACCCTGATCGATAATGATGGGGCAGATCCCATCGCTGGCAGCTTTACTCCGGGTACAGGCAGCCTCGGCAGTGACGGTGAACTGTTTTCTGTGCTTTCTACCACGGGCGGGGATGGCAACGACCTGGCGGCTGACAGTTACCGTACCGGCATTACCCTTGCCGATGGCGCTACCTTCAGTGATGACCTGGCCTTTCCGGATCACTTCCCCGGTTTTACGTTTACCGTGGAGAGCGCAGACAGTGCAGCCTTTAGCGGCATTTTGGGAGAAAGCACCACGCCGGTATCCCTGAGCAAAAATGGCTCCGGTACCCTGGTTGTTACTGGAGCCAACACCTACACCGGCGGCACCACCATCTCCAACGGCACCCTGGCCGTGCGCGATGGCGGCAGCATCAGCCATGGCGCTGCAGTGATGACCGTGGGTGATACTGCAGGACAGACGGGCACTCTGGAAATTGGGCCGGGAAGTCTTGTCGCTAGTGCGCAAGCCACCATTGGGCAAGCAGGCGCGGGTGAGGTCGATATTGGCGGTACCGGTGCCCATTGGCAGGTTGATGGTCGCATCGATATGAATAGCGGCGGTTCTGGCATCCTGAGAATTCATGACGAAGGTGTTGTGGACGTCGCCCACGAGTTACGTGTTAGTTCTGACTCTGCGGTAAGGGTCAGTGGTCCTGGGTCTTCGCTGAATGCCGATAGTCTGTGGGTTGGGCTACGTGGCAGTGGTTCGTTGACACTGGAAAATGGCGGCAATGTATCGGTTGGAGAAGGGGGTCTATACCTGTCGGGGGACGACGGTACAGGGGTGCTCAATTTTGGCGGGTACGATTTGTCTGTCGCAAGTACTGCTGGGTCACTTGGAGCCGATACTATTGTAGTCGGTTCGGATGATGGGGGTGGTATGGGTATTATCAATTTCAACCAGACCAATACCCTGACTCTGGCGGCTGATACGAGAGAGAGTCGCGGTTCGGGTAGCGTTCATCAGCGTGGTAGCGGCACAACCATCCTGACCGGCACACACTATTACACCGGCGATACCACCATTTCAGATGGCACTCTGCTGGTTAATGGCTCTATCGAACGTTCATCGATCAACGTCAACGGCGGTACCCTCGGTGGCAGCGGGTCGGTGGGTAACGTCACCGTCAACAGCGGTACTATCACTCCGGGTAACTCCATCGGCACGCTCACGGTGGGCGGCGACTGGACCCTGGGGGCTGGGGCTACCTACGAGGTGGAACTGATCGGTGGCGGCACCACCGCCGGCACCCATAATGACCTGGTGGATGTGGCCGGTACTGCCACCATTGCTGATGGAGCCCTGTTCCATGTGACACCAGAGAATGGAACGGATACAGGGCGCACAGGCTATTCCGATGGTGCCATCTATACCGTGGTTCAGACAGGTAGCGGTTTGACCGTCAACGGCCAGCAGACCGTGACCGATGACTACGCCTACCTGGATTTCCGTACCGACGATGACGGCAATGCCTATTACCTGATCAGTGATCTGCGGGTCATCACGCCGCCACCAGAGCCGGAGCCGGAACCGGAACCCGAGCCGGAACCGGAGCCAGAACCTGAGCCTGAGCCGGAACCTGAGCCTGAACCCGAGCCAGAGCCTGAACCGGAACCTGAGCCTGAGCCAGAACCGGAACCTGAGCCAGAACCAGAACCTGAGCCTGAGCCTGAGCCGGAACCCATTCAGAGCTTCTGTCTCGATGGCATGTCCGGCAACCAGTGTCGTACTGGTGATAGCGCCTTCAGACTGGCAGCGGGGCATCCTATATATGATCAGGTTCTGAATATGAGTGAAGCTCAGGCAAGGGCGGCGTTGAATGCGTTGTCGGGTGAGCTGCATGCCAGTGCCCGCGCCCAGCTGGCGACCCAGAGCGACGGTATTCGCCTGGCGGCACTGGAACGGCTGCAGTATGCCCCCAGGGATGAGAGCAGTGGTCTATGGTTCGACATGTTGTACGGCGACGCTGAACTGAATGGCAAGAGTGGCATCGCGACATTGGATAGCCAAAGCCGGGGCCTGTTACTGGGCGCTGATGGCCAACTGCAAAACGGCTGGCGCCTTGGGGTACTGGGTGGCTATCAGGACAGTAATATGGACCTTGCTGCGCGCTCATCCTCTGCGGAAGTGGATAGTCTGTATCTGGGTGTTTATGCCTCTCGTCACTGGGACAACAACTGGCACCTGGGCTTAGGGGCTACGTTCGGGCAGCACCAGTTGCAAACGCAACGCCATGCGCTGGGCCAGACACTGAAAGCCGATTACGACGCCAGTAGCTGGCAAGCCTTTGCCGAAAGCGGCTATCGCTTCGAGTCTGATCATGGCTGGGTACAGCCGTTTGTGGGCCTGTCCTGGCTGAACCAGCGTAATGATAGGTTCACGGAATCTGGTGGCTCGGCGGCTCTGGCGGTGGAACGCACGGAGTCGAGTACCGGTTTTGCCAGTGTCGGTGTGCGCGGTGGCGCGGAGCTGGGCGCGGACCCTTTACCGGTTCGCGTGCAGGGCTCTGTCAGCTGGCGCCATGCTGTTGAGGATATTGATACGGTCAGTGAGCACCGCTTCCTGGGCGGTGACAGCCGCTTTACGATCAAGGGCGCGCCGATTGCCGAAAGTACGGTTGTGCTGGATGCGGGGCTGGTTGTGCCGGTTTCAGAGAATACCGATATCAGCTTTGGCTACAGAGGCGAACACTCGGACGAGAGTGATGTGCAGGAAGGGTATATTCAGATGAGTGTGCGCTTCTAGTCCAGAAGCATGGTCATGGCAGGCGCAAAGCGATATTGCCTGCCATGACGGAGCCTGGCACCGGAGTCGGTGTCAGGCGATGGGCTTATACGTTGAAACGGAAATGCACGACATCGCCATCCTTGACGATGTATTCCTTGCCTTCCAGACGCCAGCGACCGGCATCTTTTGCACCCTGTTCGCCGTTATGGGCGATGAAATCATCGTAGCTGATCACTTCGGCACGGATGAAGCCTTTCTCGAAGTCGGTGTGGATCACACCAGCCGCCTGAGGGGCGGTTGCGCCGATTTTGACGGTCCAGGCGCGGACTTCCTTCACCCCGGCGGTGAAATAGGTCTGCAGGCCCAGCAGGCGGTAGCCAGCGCGGATGACACGGTCCAGGCCCGGCTCTTCCATGCCCATCTCCTGCAGGAATTCGACTTTCTCGTCATCTTCCAGCTCAGCGATTTCGGATTCCAGCTTGTTACAGATGGCAACCACTTCGGCACCTTCGGAAGCCGCCAGTTCCTTCACCTGATCCAGGTGCGGGTTGTTCTCGAAGCCGTCCTCAGCCACGTTGGCGATGTACATCGTCGGCTTGGTGGTCAGCAGGTGGAAGGTTTGCACCAGCTTCTGCTCGTCTTCGTTAAGGCCCAGGCCGCGTACCGGCAGACCTTCGGCCAGGTGCGGGATCATTTTTTCCAGCAGGGCCTTGGCTGCAATCGCTTCCTTGTCGCCGCCCTTGGCATTGCGCTGTACGCGCTGCAACTGCTTCTCGCAGGAATCAAGATCCGCCAGTGCCAGTTCCATGTTGATGGTTTCGATGTCGTCCAGCGGGTGGATACGGTTGGCGACGTGGATGACATTGTCGTCCTCGAAGCAACGCACGACATGTGCAATCGCATCAGTCTCGCGAATGTTGGCGAGGAACTTGTTACCCAGGCCTTCACCCTTGGATGCGCCCGCCACCAGACCGGCGATGTCGACGAACTCCATGGTGGTCGGCAGTACGCGCTCGGGCTTGACGATCTCGGCCAGTGCGTTCAGCCGCGGGTCCGGCATCGGTACCACACCGGCGTTCGGCTCGATGGTACAGAAGGGGAAGTTCTCGGCGTCGATGCCCGCTTTGGTCAGGGCATTGAAGAGCGTAGACTTGCCGACGTTAGGCAGGCCGACAATACCGCATTTGAAACCCATGGTCAGATCCTGTGATTGAGGTTAGCCGTTAAAGCTGTGAAGCTGGTTCATTGCCCGTGCCCAGTCGCCGCCAACAGCAAGTGGCAGGGCGTGCAGAGCTTCATCAATTGCCGCCTGTGTTTTGTCGCGCTCGGATACGGGGGCCTTGCTCAGGACGAAATCGGAGACCTGAGCCGCACTTCCGGGGTGGCCGATGCCAACACGCAGGCGATAGAAATTCTTGTCATTCCCCAGTTGACTGATGATGTCGCGCAAGCCGTTGTGACCGCCATGGCCGCCGCCCAATTTCAGGCGTGCAGTGCCGGGCTGAATATCCAGCTCATCGTGAACAACCAGTATGTCACTGGTAGGAATCTTGTAGAAGTTGGCAAGTGCCGCCACGGCTTGTCCGCTGCGATTCATGTAGGTGGTAGGAATCAACAGGTGAACGGGGCGGTGGTCGATAATGACCTTGCCATATAGGCCGAAGAATTTCTTCTCCGCTTTCAGAGGGGTGTGCTGGTGGGCAGCAAGCTGCTCCACCAGCGCAGCACCAGCATTATGGCGGGTTTGGCTGTACTCTGCCCCAGGGTTACCGAGGCCGACGATCAGTTGAATCCGGTCTTTCATGCCAGTGCCTGTCGCCTACGCTTACTTGGCTGCGCGGGCGCCACGCGGAGCGTAGCAGTAACCGATACTCTGGTCGTGGTCTTCACCGCGACGCAGGGCAACGATTTCAACACCTTCCGGCACGGTGATGTCAGAAGTGTGAGCAATCTGACCCAGTGCGATGTTGCTCAGATCAACTTCCAGAGCTTCCGGCAGATCTTTCGGCAGACACAGGATTTCGACAGTAGACGCTTCCTGAGCGAACTTGGCAGCGGCCTTGGCAGCAGCGGATTTTTCGAAGTTAACGAAAGCAACCGGTACCTGCAGCTTGATCTTCTGGTTGTCGTCGATGCGCTGGAAGTCAGCGTGCAGAACGACCGGCTTGGACGGGTGGCGCTGCAGGTCCTTGATGATGACCTTTTCAGTCTGACCTTCCAGGTTGATGTCCAGAATGGAAGAGTAGAAACCGTCTTCCAGCAGCATGCGGTACAGGTCTTTACCGATTACGGAAACAGCTTTCGGTTCAGCAGAACCGTAGATGATGCCCGGTACCAGACCTTCACGACGCAGGCGGCGGCTCGCACCTTTCCCCTGATCGTTACGCGCAACTGCGTCAACAGTAAATTTAGCCATGTGATTGTTTACCTTATATATTAAAGCTGCATACCCCCGCGACCAGAAGCATGCAGCATGTGGGCGGCCCGTTATGGGCCTGTTAAGTCACGGGGCAAGCCCGTGGTTCAGTGCCGGTTCCGGTTAGCGGAACATGGCGCTGATGGATTCTTCGTTGCAGACGCGACGCAGCGCTTCTGCCAACAGCGGCGACAGTGACAACTGACGAATCTTGTCACATTTCTGCGCCTGTTCGGACAGCGGGATGGTGTCGGAAACAACCATCTCATCCAGTTCCGAAGCGATAATGTTATTGATCGCAGGACCAGACAGTACCGGGTGCGTCACATAGGACACCACGCGGGCTGCGCCTTTTTCTTTCAATGCCTTGGCGGCTTTGCACAGTGTACCTGCTGTATCGCACATGTCGTCGACCAGGATACAGGTGCGGCCGGCAACATCACCGATGATGTTCATGACCTGAGCTTCATTGGCGCGCTCACGGCGCTTGTCAATGATCGCCAGATCGCAATCCAGCTGCTTGGCCACGGCGCGGGCACGGACAACGCCGCCCACATCCGGTGATACCACGATGACATCTTCGTACTGCTGGTCGATGATGTCGTCGAGCAGGATCGGCGAACCATAGACGTTATCGACAGGAATGTCGAAGAAGCCCTGGATCTGGTCAGCGTGCAGGTCGACGGTGAGAACACGGTCGATGCCAACGCTGGAGATCATGCTGGCCACGACTTTGGCGCTGATCGGCACACGTGCGGAACGCGGACGGCGATCCTGACGGGCGTAGCCAAAGTAGGGGATAACAGCGGTGATACGGGTGGCTGATGCGCGACGCATGGCGTCAGCGAAAACGATCAGCTCCATCAGATTGTCATTGGTCGGTGCACAGGTGGACTGGATGATGAACACATCCTTGCCGCGCACGTTTTCCTGAACTTCAACACTGACTTCGCCGTCACTGAAGCGGCCTACGTGTGCTTTGCCCATGGGAATATCGAGGCGTTCGACAACTTTCTGAGCCAGCTCCGGGTTTGCATTGCCGGTGAAGACCATCATTTTAGACACGGCGATTACCTTCTCGATTGCGTCGGAGTTTGATGTAGTAGAGAGGAAGTCAGTCATGGTAAT
Organism: Marinobacterium halophilum; assembly: GCF_003014615.1. Classification (GTDB taxonomy): domain Bacteria; phylum Pseudomonadota; class Gammaproteobacteria; order Pseudomonadales; family Balneatricaceae; genus Marinobacterium; species Marinobacterium halophilum. The sequence continues at coordinate 39,859 of NZ_PYGI01000022.1, forward strand.
TGGCTGGGGTAGCAGGATTCGAACCTGCGCATGCTGGAATCAGAATCCAGTGCCTTACCGCTTGGCGATACCCCAGTCGTTCTCCTGTGGTGAGAACCACGCTCCAAGAAGGCGCATATTTTCTACAAGGTGCTGACCAAAATCAACCCCTGCAGCAAATTTGTTCCTGTTTTTCGACCATTAAGGGTCGGTGCCGGGTTCCCATTCATTGATAATGACGGTGATTTTCATGTCTTCACGGCTCAGGCGCAGTTTTTCCGGCAATACCCGGCCGACCGCTTGGGTCAGACGCGGGTATTCAATACGCCACCCGGATTGAGTGAAGCCCGATCCCGTTGTTGCGTAGCGATGAGGCGCACCAGAGGGGGCCGGAATGCCGCGAATCCAGAATTGTGCCTGGGTCAGGGGCAAGTGCCAGCCCAGCAGCTGCTGCATCAGGGCTTCCGGCGTACGGGCACGATGGATTTCGGGTTCACCGGCGCGTTGCAGGCTGACTTCCTGTGCATTGCCATCGATGCTCATGCCGCCCTGGCCGAGCGGGCCGCTGATGCGAATGCGGTAGCGATCCTGGTCCTGCTGCCAGTTCAGATTGGCGCTTTGGCTGTCGTCGGCCCAGCGGATACCGATACGGCCTTGTGCCGACCACTGTTGCAGGTTCATGGCCTGCTCCGGGTCGATCACCAGCGGGGCAGTCGGTGGCTGCTTCAGGGTGCTGCAGCCACTGAGCAGGGTCAGCAGCAGGATGCCGAATAATACAGGCATGCGCATCAGGGATTTACTCCAATCACGGTCGCTGCGTTGAGCAGATGCGGGTTGTCAGGATGCTGCTGCAGGCCAGTGTCGAGGCGCTCGCGTGCAGCCTGCTGCTCGCCCAATGCCCAGAGCACCTGGATCAGATGGCCGTTGACTTCAGGGTCGGGGTAGGCGGCGTAGGCGCGCTGCAGGAAGTGGCGGGCTTCGGCATTACGGCCGAGTTTGTGCAGTATCCAGCCCATGGAGTCGAGCGTGGCGGCATCTTCGGGCTGCTGTGCCAGCGCACGGCTGATCAGGCTATGAGCCTCGTCGAACTGGTCGGTATATTCCGTCAGTGTGTAGCCCAGCGCGTTCTGCAGCATGGGGTTGTCCGGCGCCAGTGCCAATGCCCGGCGCAGATCGCTGATGGTCTGCTCGGCGGTGTCGGCATTGCCGAGCATGGCGCGGGTATACAGCAGGTTGACGCTGTCCGGTGCGGTGGCCAGCGCCTGATCCAATGTTTCCAGTGCAGCATCGCGTAGCGCCTGACGTTGTAGCCATTCGACATAGAGAATGGTCAGTGGCTCACGCTGTTCAGGGTGTTTACGGGTGGCAAAATCGATCAGCGCTTCCACTTCGGCGGCCTGCTGGGGCTGTTCATGCAGAGCCAGCGCACGGGCGTACGCCTGCACCAGATTGGGGCCGTCCTCGACCAGCAGGAAGTGGCGCAGGGCCTGCTCGTTCTGTCCCTGTGATTGGGCGATGACCCCGAGATAGAAGTGCGGGGCGGTGATATCGGTATTGTGTTCCAGCAGCTGTTGCAGCAGGACACTGCTTTCCTGCCAGCGGTCGTTTTCCAGCAGCAACAGAGCGAAATAGTAGCCCAGTTGCGGGTTTTCCTGACCGTCCAGCAGTGTGCGAATGATGCGCCAGGCGCGGGCAGGTTGGCCGCTGAGCAGCAACAGTTGCGCCTGTGCTGCGGCCAGACGACCATTGTCGGGATCCTGTTTCAGTGCACGTTCGACCAGTCGCAGACCCTGCTCGGGTTCGCCCTGCTGGCGATAAAGTTCGGCGCGTTGCAGCGCCAGATCGGCCTGTGCCGGGTTCTTGTGCAGACCCTGGTCAAGCAGGCGAGCAGCGGCGGCAGGCTGTTGCTGCTGTTTGAGCAGGAGGGCGCGGATCAGTAGCAGGTCCTGGCGTTCGGGGGCACTGGCCTGCAGCTCGGTAAGGGCATTGAAATACTGCCCGGCAACAGTCGGTTTCATGTCATCGATACGGCCGCTGATCAGCGTCAAGGCCTGATCGCCGCCCTGCTTCAGCAGGCGTTGCAGCAGCGGCAACGCCTCCTCGAAGCGACCTTCATGCAGCAGAATGTTGGCCTGGATGTGCAGGGGTTCCAGAGCGTCAGGTGCCTGCCGGCTCCACAGTGTACTGGCCTGGAGTACGGCGTCGGAGTTGCGCAGGAACTGGGCGATACGGGTCGCCCGTTCGGATACGGCTGCATCCCCGGTTTTTTCCGCTTCGCTCAGATAGTTGTCCAGGGCGATATCAAAACGGCCCTGTTTGCCGGCCAATTCTGCACTAAGCAGTGCGTACAGGCTGTTGGCGTTGAATTCACCAGGGGTGTAGGCGGACGGCACATAGGTATCGGCCGACACCGGGGCTGGAGGTTGAATCGTCTGCTGGCTGCAGCCGCCAAGAGCGAGTCCGGCCAGCAGGCTGATCATGAAAGGCTTTTTGCTGAATCGATACACGTGTCCGGTCCTGCTGGAGGGGTGAAATGTCACTATAGAGCACGGGGCTCCCGGCTGTCATGCCGTACCTTGTTTGGTACGCAATCGACCCCCAGGGTTCCTTCGTACGTCAACAAAGAGTAAGTGGGTTAATCCGGCGGCGTCAAAGGTGTATGATGACGCGCTTGTTTGTAAGGGGGCGATGCGAACCTTTTATGGCTTTGCTGGCGTTAGGAATCAATCATAAAACGGCACCGGTAGAGGTGCGTGAGCGCGTTGCGTTCGCGCCCGAAAAACTGGCCGAGGCGCTGCACGAAGCGCAGCTCAAGGCCGGCCTCTCCGAAGTGGCGATTTTGTCCACCTGTAATCGGACCGAACTGTACTGTTCGACCGAGCTGGAAGGTACGCGTGCCCTGCTGGAATGGTTAGGGCAGTATCACGGGCTCGATGTCGAAGAGTTGCAGCGCTGCGCCTATGCCCATTGGGATGCGGACGCGGTACGGCACATGATGCGGGTGGCCTGTGGACTGGACTCGCTGGTACTGGGCGAGCCGCAGATTCTCGGCCAGCTCAAGTCTGCCTATTCGGTCTCCCAGGCGGAAGGCTTGGCCAGTGTCGAACTGGGACGTTTGTTCCGCAGAACCTTTTCGGTGGCGAAAGAGGTCCGCACCCAAACCGCGATTGGTCAGAACCCGGTTTCCGTGGCCTATGCCGCGGTCAGTCTGGCGCAGCATATTTTTGCCGATATGGCGTCCAGCCGCGCGTTGCTCATCGGTGCCGGCGAGACCATCGAGCTGGTTGCCCGGCATCTGGCCCGTGCCGGTGTGCAGCAGATCACGGTAGCCAACCGGACGCTGGCGCGGGCCCTGGCAGTGGCTGAAGAGTTCGATGGCCGTGCGATCGAACTGAGTCAGATCCCCGACGAACTGCCCAATACCGATATTCTGATCGCCTCCACCGCCAGCCAGTTGCCGATTCTGGGCAAGGGGGCGGTGGAAGCGGCATTGAAAAAACGCAAGCATCGGCCGATCTTCATGGTTGATATCGCGGTGCCAAGGGACATCGAACCCCAGGTCGGTGATCTGGATGACGTCTATCTGTACACCGTGGATGATCTGCGTGAAGTCATCGAAGAGAACCAGCGTGAGCGCCAGAGTGCCGCTGCGCAGGCCGAAATCATTATTGAATCCGGTACCCAGGGCTACATGCGCCAGCTGCGTGAACTGGATGCCGTCGATACCCTTATTCAGCTGCGTGCCCAGGCCAAGCAGACGGCCGCCCAGGAGCTGAACAAGGCGCTGCGTCAGCTGCGCAACGGCAGGACGGCCGAGGATGTGCTGCAGCAACTGGCGCACGGTCTCACCAATAAACTGTTACACCAGCCGACGGTACAGCTGCGCCGCGCCTCTTCCGAGGGCCGCACCGATCTGCTGCAGCTGGTGCAGGAACTTTACCAGCTGGACGACTCCAACCCGACCGGGTGAGCGCATCAGCACAGGAATCAAGGCTGTCATGAAAACATCCATCAAGCACAAGCTGGAGAAGCTGTGCGACCGTCATGAAGAGTTGTCGGCGCTGCTCAGTGAACCGGACGTCATCGCTGACCAGAATCGTTTCCGTGACTACTCACGCGAGTATTCTGATCTGGAAGCGGTGACGACGGCGTTTGCGCACTGGCAACAGGCGCAGGAAGATCTTGCCTCCGCCGAGGAGATGCTCGGCGAAGAGGATGCCGAGATGCGCGAGATGGCACGGGACGAAATGGCGGCTGCCAAGCTGCGGACCTCGGACCTTGAGGCCGAGCTGCAGGTGCTGCTGTTGCCGCGTGATCCCAATGATCACCGCAACGTCTTTCTGGAAGTACGCGCCGGTACCGGTGGCGATGAAGCCGCGATCTTCTCTGGTGATCTGTTTCGCATGTATTCACGCTATGCCGAGCAGAACGGCTGGCGGGTCGAAGTGGTCAGTGCCAACGAAGGCGAACATGGCGGGTACAAGGAGATCATCAGCCGCGTGGTCGGCGAAGATGTCTATGCCCGGCTCAAGTTCGAATCCGGCGCGCACCGAGTCCAGCGTGTCCCCGAAACCGAATCCCAGGGCCGCATTCACACCTCGGCCTGTACTGTAGCGGTCATGCCGGAGATGGATGCGTCGGCGGAGATCGAGATCAACAAGGCGGATCTGCGTGTCGATACCTATCGGGCTTCCGGTGCCGGTGGTCAGCATATCAACAAGACAGATTCGGCCGTGCGCATCACCCACGTACCCACAGGGCTGGTGGTGGAGTGTCAGGAAGAGCGCTCGCAGCACAAGAACCGCGCCAAGGCGATGGCGCTGTTGGCTTCGCGTCTGCAGCAGGCCGAACAGGATCGCCAGCATGCGGCGCAGGCCAGTACCCGTAAGAGTCTGGTTGGTTCAGGGGATCGTTCAGAACGTATCCGCACCTATAATTATCCACAGGGTCGATTGACCGATCACCGCATCAACCTGACCATCTACCGCCTGAACGAAGTGATGGCCGGTGATCTGGACCAGGTGATCCAGCCGCTGCGCAACGAGTTCCAGGCCGAGCAGCTCAGCGCGCTGTCGGAATGAACATGTTGACGGTTGCCGAAGCCCTGGCGCGCGCACCCGAACTGGCCGACGTGAGCGACAGTTCACGACTGGACCTGGAGCTGCTGCTGTGCGATCTGCTCGACAAACCGCGCAGCTGGCTGTTCACGTGGCCTGACGCGCAGCTGACCGAGGCGCAAGTCGCCCGTTTTGAGCAGCTGCTGGCGCGCCGTCTGCAGGGTGAACCGGTAGCGCATCTGCTGGGCTATCGTGACTTCTGGACCCTGAGGCTCAAGGTCAGCCCCGACACCCTGATTCCCCGCCCCGATACTGAAACCCTGGTGGAGCAGGCGCTGGCGCATCTGCCTGCGGCTCCGGCGCGGGTGGCTGATCTGGGTACCGGCACCGGTGCCATCGCCCTGGCGCTGGCCAGCGAACGGCCGCAGTGGCAGTTGGTCGCCACCGATCTGCACCTCGGTGCCGTGGCACTGGCACGGGAGAATGCCACGGCCAATGGACTCGATAACGTCGAGATTGTGCCGGGCAGCTGGTGCGAGCCGCTGCAAGGCCATTTCGACATGATTGTCAGCAATCCGCCCTACATTGACCCTGAAGACCCGCATCTGCAGCAGGGTGATGTCCGCTTTGAACCTTTGTCGGCCCTGACGGCCGAAGACAAGGGCATGGCCGATATTCGCACCATCGCCGAACAGGCGCGGACCTGTCTGCGTACGGGCGGCTGGTTACTGTTCGAACACGGCTATGATCAGGGTATGTCCGTGCGCGCCTGCCTGCAGGCGTTGGGGTATACGCAGGTCGCGACGGTGCGGGATCTGGGCGACAACGACCGGGTCACACTGGGATGCTGGCAAGGGGAATGAACAATGCTTGATGACCTACAACTGTTACGTTACAGCCGCAGCATCATGCTGCCCGAAGTGGATATTGCCGGTCAGGCCGCCTGGTGTAATGCACGGGTATTGATTCTTGGCCTGGGCGGACTCGGAGGGCCGGCCGCCGCGTATCTGGCCGCTGCCGGCGTCGGCGAATTGATACTGGTCGATGACGACCGGGTCGAGCTGAGCAACCTGCAACGTCAGGTTATCCACCGTCAGGACGCCTGTGACGAGACCAAAGTGACCTCGGCGGCGGCCACACTGGCGGCAATCAACAGCGACATCCGCATTACCCCGGTGGCCGAGCGCCTGCAGGGCGAACGCCTGCGATATTGGGTTGATCAGGCCGATCTGGTGCTCGACTGCTGTGACAACTTCGCTACCCGCTTTGCCCTGAACCAGGCCTGTGTCGAGACCGGTACGCCGCTGGTATCAGGCGCCGCGATCCGGTTTGATGGCCAAATCAGTGTTTATGATCCGCGCCAGCCCGATTCACCCTGTTACCAGTGTTTGTATCGCAGCGGCGATGACGAGGCGATGACCTGCAGTGAATCCGGGGTGTTTCCGCCATTGGTGGGCATCATCGGCAGCATGCAGGCGATGGAAGCATTGAAGCTGCTGGCCGGCGTGGGTGAGCCGCTGACCGGTCGCCTGCTGCTGCTGGATGGCAAACGTATGCAATGGCGCAGCCTCAAGCTGCGCCCCGATCCCGAATGTCCGATCTGTAAAGGAAATGCGCAACATGCAGGATAACAAGATAAAAGCACTGCTCGAGCGTAGCCGCCGTATCGCGCTGGTGGGTGCCAGCGCCAAGTCGCACCGTGCCAGTTACCAGGTAATGTCCTACCTGCTCAACAGCGGATATGAAGTGGTCCCGGTAAACCCGTCACTGGCAGGCGAGATCCTGCAGGGACAGCCGGTGGTAGCTTCGCTGGCCGATATCGAGGGGCCTGTGGATATGGTGGATATCTTCCGCAATTCGGTGGATGCCGGCTATGTGGTTGATGAAGCGATTGAGAAAGGGGTCAAGGCGGTGTGGATGCAGTTGGGCGTAATCAATGAAGAGGCCGCCGAGCGGGCCGAAGCGGCCGGGCTGGAAGTGGTCATGGACCGTTGCCCGGCGATTGAAATTCCACGTTTGGGTATTGCCGCCGTCGGCTGATCAGCCGCCCAGCATCATCTGGCGTATGCGCAGGTCATCCAGAACCCGTTTCAACCGGGTGGCCAGCGCCACATCTTCCAGCGCCGTCAACCACTCCTCCTCACAGCGCGCACCTGACTGCAACAGAAACTGCAGCAGCGGCAGATCGCCGTTGGCCAGCAGGCCCTGCAGCAGCGTACAACCATCCGCATCGGACTGGTCGATATCGGCTCCGTGTTGCAATAAACGACTCAGATGCAGCATCAGAGTGGCGGTTTCACAGTGTTCAACACATTGATGCAGCAACGGGCGTTGGCTGTGAATCAGGTTGGGGTCTTCTCCGGCCTGCAGCAGCAGGGTCAGCCGTGGCAGGCTGTCGCTGTGCTGCAGTGCCAGGCATACCAGCGGTGTGCCGCAGCGTGCCGGCGGCAGGGGGCGGGCCGCCTTGTTCAGCAGCAGTTCCAGCGTACGCGGGGTCGAGTCGGTCAGTGCCAGTTCCAGCGCATGACGGCCGTCGCTGCCGGGCACACTCAATTGCTCGGCATCCAGTTTGGACAGGTGGTGGGCAACCTTGTCGGGATCGTTGGCGATGATCGCCTTGAGCAGCCGTTCATGACGGCTGTTGAACAGTGATGTCAGCATACAGTGTCCTACCTCTTACAGGCGTGTTCAGATCATGCCGGTCAAGCGCAGTAGATAGATACCGGCACTGAGCGTGAGTACCGATCCCAGCGTGGTCGTCAGTACGATATTGGCGGCCAGCTGGGCATTGCCGCCCATGGCGCGCGCCATTACAAAACTGGCCGCAGCCGTAGGACAGCCGAACAGCACCATCAGAATCGCCAGCTCTTCACCGTCAAACCCGTATAGCCAGGCACCGCAGGTGAGCACCACCGGCAAAATTACCAACTTCAGCGCGGTGGCCCAGAAGGCCTGTGCCGAGGTGTCATGCAGACTCTTCAGGTTCAGTGAAGCACCGATGGTCAGCAGCGCCAGCGGCAGCGTCAGGTTGGCGAAGTAAGTGCCGGTCTTGGCGACCACTTCAGGCAGCGGAACGCTGAACCAGGACATGGGCAATGCGGCCAGTACCGCTAGAATCAACGGGTTTTTCAGGATCTCCAGCAGTGTGCTGCTGAGCTTCATGCTTTCACTGCGCTGCATCGGGATGCTCAGGCAGAGGATCGACAGCACGTTGAACAGCGGGATGACCAGTGCCAACAGCAACGAGGCCTGAGCCAGTCCGGCATCACCGAACAGGTTGAAGCTGACCGCCAGCCCGATAATGCCGTAGTTGCTGCGGAACGCCCCTTGAATGAACACGCCGAGATCTTCTGGAGCCTTTATCCAGCGTGCCGCCGACCACCAGATCAGGCCAAAACTGAGCAGGATGCCGACCAGTACATAGCCCAGCTGGTGCGGATTGAACACGGCCTGAAAATCCATCCGTGCAATCGACATGAATACCAGTGCCGGCAGGGTGATGACAAACACCAGCTTGGAGCCGGTGGCGACAAATGCCTCGTCGATCAACCGGCAGCGGCGCAGCAGATAACCGAGAAACAGGATGAAAAAGATCGGTGCAACGATATTGGCGGTGTAGCCCAGGGTTTGCAGGTAGAGGTTCAAGACCGGTCTCCGGCTGCGATGAGGGGAAGGGGTATTCTACCCCATTGCGGGTACGTCTGGCGGTGCATCAACGGCGCTCAGGCTGCAGCCGGTGACCGAAGAAGAACAGCGCCAGACCGGTCACGACCAGCAGGCAGCCCTGCCACAACCCCGGTGTCAGTGGCTCTTCATTGAGCCAGTGTCCCAGCATCAACGCAAAAATCGGCGTGATCAGCGTTACCAGTGCCACCGTGCTGGGTGGCAGGTGGCGCAGCACATGAAAGTAGCAGACGAAGCCGAGCAGCGAGCCGAACAGGGCAAGATAGATGATCGCCCAGAACGAGCGGCTGCCGGGGTCGATCTCCAGCGGTGCTGCGCCGAGTAGCCACCAGGTAATGGCAAAACCGGGCAGTGACCAGAGCAGGGCGCCGACGGTATGCGCCAGCGGATTGATCTGGGCACTGCTGCGCTTGACCATGACGCCACTGAGGCTGAACAGGCTGACGGCCAGCAGAAGCAGCAACAGGCCGGGCAGGCTTTGCGGTCCCAGTGCCACATCATCGGTAAAAATGACCCCCAGGCCGCTGAAAGCCAGCAGGCATGCAATCCAGCGATAGGCGCGAAAACGGGGTTCGTCGAGCAGCCACTGCCCCATCACGGCGGACAGGATCGGGGCCAGTCCGAACATGATCGAAATCAGCCCCGAGGGCACATAGCGTGAGGCGATATAGGTGCAGCACATGGCCCCGAATACACCGATTGAGGCATAGGCATAGGTGGTCTGGGCGCGGCGGTGCAGCGGCAGCTTGATACGTAACAGGCGCAGCAGCAATACGCCGAGCACGGCGGCAATGGCCATGCGCAGGCCACCGGCGAGGACCGGGTCAACCGATTCGCTGCTCCAGGCAATGGTCAGTGGGGTGGTCGACCAGACCAGCACCACGGCAAGATAGGACAGGGGGACCGACATACATAACTCCGTGTCAGCGGCGGGCATTGCTACAACGACAAAGGCCGCAGAAGCAATGCTGCGGCCTTGAACAATAACAGAAACGAATCAGTGGCAGGGCAGCATCAGCGCACGACGCATCTTCGGCGGTGCACATCGGGTGTCCGCTCGTCGGATGGCAATCGGGGCGTTGAATCGTGGCTGCATGATGAATCCTTGCTGGTGAGTCCTGATCATCCGGTATCACACCGGTCACGTCAACCGTGAATAAAATGAAACGGACGGCTGAGTAAATGTCGCCCCACAGCGTTCCGGGAATGTCACAATGGGGGGCCTTGCTGCCCCTTTTACGTTACTGGATGATTGCCGATGTTGCAGACCCTGTTACTGACCACCCCCGTTTTCATTCTCATGGCCATCGGTTATCTGGCGGTGCGGGCGGACTGGGTCAATGCCTCGGCGCTGCCATCGCTGGGCAGTTATGTGGTCAAGCTGGCGCTGCCGGCACTGCTGTTCCAGTCGATGGCGTCGCGTCCGGTGAGCGAATCACTGGACCTGGATTATCTGCGTGTCTACGCACTGGGTTCGCTGGTGTTGCTGGTGAGCACCTTTGTATTCAGTTGGCGCGGGCGAGGGCTGGATCTTTGGCCATCCGCCTTTCAAGGGCTAGGGTCGACGCTGGCCAACAGCGCGTTCATCGGTTTGGCGGTCGCGGGCAAGATTTTCGGCAGTGCGGCCGCTGTTGCGGTGGCGCTGACCATGTTGGTGGACCTGTTGCTGTTGATACCGCTGGGCCTGCTGTTGGCCGATCTGTTCAGCGGCCGCGGTGGCGCGTTGAAGAATACACTGAGTATGCTCGGTCGTACGCTGACCAATCCGCTGGTGCTGGCGATTGCCGCTGGCCTGCTGATGTCGTTGGCCGAGCTGCGGTTGCCGGAAGCACTGGATCAGGTGGTCGGGATGATGGGGCGTTCGGCACCAGCAGTTGCCCTGTTTGTTATCGGCGGAAGCCTGGTCAACACCTCACTCAAGGGGCAGATGACCGATATAGGTCAGATGACCCTGTTCAAGCTGTTACTGCATCCGGCGGCGGTGGCGCTGGCCGTGTGGCTGTTGCCGCCGTTTGATCCGGTGATGCAGGCGATCGCCATTCTGATGGCAGCGATGCCGATGGCCAGCGTGTTGTCCCTGATCAGTCAGCGTTATGGCCAATCGGCGTTGTGTTCACCGGCGCTGGTGGTGGCCACGGCGTTGTCGTTCCTCAGTATCAACCTGGTGCTATGGCTGCTGGGGCTGGCGGGCATGCTGCCGTTATCCGTCTGACGGCGGTTGCACCCCCAGACCGGTACGACGGGCCAGCCAGTAGTCCAGGCTGGTGAAACGGCCGCCTCCGGTGAAGAACAGGCTCAGCAGCATGACGAAATAGGTAGCGGCAAATTCGATACCGTTGTTGAGGATGACAACGGAGCCACGCCCGGTCAGCCAGTCGTAGTTGCCGTGTTCTTGCAGAATGGCGCGAGCGCGCTGCAAGCGTTCGGCAGACTCCATTACCCGTTCATTGGCCAGCCAGCTTGATGGGTCGGCGATGGCCAGCCAGCCGTTGTCCCAGTGGACAGTAACGGCCGCCACGATCATGGTGACCATCAGCGGCAGGCTGATCCAGCGCACGGCCAGCCCGATCAACAGCAACAGACCGCCGAAGAATTCGGTGCCGGCCGCAAGTGCCGCCAGCAGTTCAGGAAAGGGCAGCCCCAGTCCCCAGTCCGGATTGCCGAACCAGGCAGCGGTATCCTCGAAATGACTCAGCTTGTTCCAGCCCGCCTGCAGCATGATCGGTGCCAGATAGAGCCGCAGCAGCAGCGGTGCCAGGCCATCCCCCCATTGCACATGTTGCAGGCTGCCTTGCAGGGGGCGGTATAGGGTCGTCAGTCGGCTGTTCATGGCTGCCTCTCTTCGCACGGCTGGGTGCCCAGCACAACGCCGTCACGCTGAAATTGTTGTAACAGATCCACGCCTCCCTGGCAGAGGGTGTCACGGGGGATATGGGGCAGTTCATCGGCCATCTGTTCCAGTGCCTGCAGACCGCTCAGCGCTGGCGCTTCGTGGAGCCGCCAGAGCAGGCGGGCACTGATCGCATTCAACTCGATGAATTTCACTGCATCTTCTCGGTTGCGGTACACCAGCAACCAGGTGGGCTGCTCGGGCGGGCAGTCAGGACGACATTCAGTGCTGATCCGGTGTACCGGCCATTGGTAGCCCAGCGACCAGGCCAGCGGTGAGACGATCGGGTGTTCCTGCAGCAGCTGTTCCGTGGAGATATTCACAGGGGGCCAGTCGGCAAAGGGATCATCCTCGGCAATATCCAGTGCCAGCTCGATCCACTCGTAGTGCAGCAGTTCCTGCAGGAATGGCAGATCATCCGGTTGTGGTGTCCGATGCTGTTCGACATAGTCGCGATAGGCCTGGGCCAGATCACGGAACAGCGGGCTTTGGGCACCGTACTGCTGGATGAAACGGCGCACCTCGGCCTGCCAGAAACTGTCCGAACACAGGCTGCGGTAGACCGGAAACGCCCCTTGCAGGAAACCGGCGATATTGTTGAAAAACAGATCGACGTACACCTGCATGCGTCGGGCGTCGATACCCTCGGGCAGTGGCTGATCGGGGTTGCGGATCTGATCCGCGAACCGGCGCTGACGGCGGATGAAGTCGGGCTCAGGCGTGCAGACGGTCATGTTCGCTCCCGTGCTGGTAGTGTCTGATCTGCGCCACTTCCTGCAGCAGTTCGGCCAGTGGCGGCAGGTTGAAATCACGCTCCAGCAGGGTCGCGACGGGGCCGGTGTGGGTATAGGTTTGCTGCAATAATGCCCACACGGGATCGATGATCGAAGCGCCATGCGTGTCGATCAGCAGATCTTCGGCTTCTCTGTAGTGGCCCGCCATATGCATGCATACCACCCGCTCGGCAGGCAGGCTGCGCATGAAGGCTGCGGCATCGTAGCGGTGGTTGACGCTGTTGACATAGATGTTATTGACGTCGAGCAGCAGGTCGCAATCGGCTTCCTGCAGCACGGCGTTGATGAATTGGGCTTCGCTCAGCGCGGTGGCCAGCGGAGTGTAGTAGCTCACATTTTCGATGGCGATACGGCGTTGCAATCGATCCTGTACCTGACGGATACGGGCCGCGACGTACTGTACCGCTTCTTCGGTAAAGGGGATCGGCATCAGATCATAGAGGTGGGCATGATCGCTACAGCTGCTCAGATGCTCGCTGTACAGGTGAATGTCGTGCTGATCCAGAAAGTGCCCCACCTGATCAATGAAATCAAGGTCCAGCGGTTCCGGTCCCCCCAGCGACAGCGACAGGCCGTGGGCGCTGAAGGCATGGCGTTCGGTCAGGGCGCGAAACTGCTTGCCCAGGCGTCCGCCCAGTTGCATCCAGTTTTCCGGTGCGACTTCAAAGAAGTCTATGCGGCTCAGGTCGGTAGCGGCCAGCTCCTTGAGCATCGGCCGCCTGAGGCCGAGGCCGGTACCGTGCAGGGGCAGGGTCTTGGGATACATGGTGCGCTCCTTGTCAGCGGGCCGTGAGTGAGCGGTGGTGTGGAAGGACAGCCTGGAGCGCAGGCTGCCCAGTGGAATTACTGGTTGCCACCACACTTGGCTTCACCGCATTTACCTTCGGTATCGGCCTTGGGGGTCGCTTCAGCGCCGCACTTGGCTTCACCGCACTTGCCTTCGGTATCGGCTTTGGGCTTGGTATCACCGCCGCACTTGGCCTCACCGCACTTGGCTTCAGCCAGTTCGGCATAGCCGCTGCTCAGGGGCTGGGCAGCGAAGGGGTTATCGGCCGCTACGGCGGAGGTGGCACCGAGGCCAAGCAGAAATGCGGTGCCTACAGCGGCGATGGTCGGTTTGGTGTGATTGGACATGATTATTCCTCGTGTGATGTGTGGGGCGGATAACCCCGTGTCGGCCGCGTTGTAAACGTGTGCCGCTTAGTGTGTTCTGATCGTTAGTCGGCGTTGACGTGCAATCCTTACACGTGGGAAACACTTTTTTTTCAGGTAAAAAAACGCCCTCGGTCGAGGGCGCAGGACAGGTATCAGGCTGCCCGGAGCTGTTGGTTCACAACGCGGGCTCAATGCTAGGTTTATTGCAGATAGACGGCTTTGAACCGGGCGCTGATATTGTTATCAGGGTTGTGCAGCTTGAGGGTTTCGCCCTCAACCGACCAGTCGACCTGGCCCTGCATCAGCTGCAGGAAGGGACGCTCGTAATCCAGGCTGGGCATGCAGGCGCGCATGGTACCGGCGATGGGGCCGAAACTCAGTTGGGTGGCGGTCTGTGAAAACTGCCCCATGAACTGGTTACAGCCGGAATAGCCCTGTACCCGGTCACCCTGTTTCAGGATCAGGTGAGGTTCACGTTCGCCCTCGGCGACCTGTACCGGTGTGCCGTTTACATGAGTCAGTTTCCAGTAGGTATTCTGCAGCGACGCCCGTGCCTGTTCGCTGGCGACCCGTTTCATCACCAGCATCAGGTTGGTGTCGTCCCCCGAGGCCAGTACCGGATAATGCTGGTCGGTTGTGAACAGAAGTTGGTCCTGGTGAGAAATCGTGGCTCTGACACTGTAACGATGACCGGGTTGCAATTGATCAGCCGGAATTTTGAAGCTGAATGCATACGGCGGAGCGGCAAGGTCGCCGCGTATCAGGGTGGCCAGTACTTCGGCCGGGGCGTCAGCACGGGACACGTCCTGCACTTTCACTTCCAGACTGCTGGCCGGTGGCAGGGTGATACGCTCGCGGTACAGGGCCTGCCCGGATACGGTGTGGGTTTGCTGTTCGGTTAACGTACTGCACCCTGACAACAGCACCGTGGCTGCAAGGATTGAGGTCAGGTAACCTGAGCGGGAACGGGCAAAAAACATTTATCGACTCTCCATGAAGATGAACTCAAGCTCTGACCGCCATTCACGTTGCGGGTTCCGTGATAACCGGTGTTGAGCCTATGCAGGAGTATAGTCATGAAGTCGCAGGCAATGCGCACATTTTTGGTCTGCATCAATACTGCGGCCGGTGATCAGGCTGATGCCGAGCTGGAAGCGTTGATCCGCATGCACATACCGGCCGCGCAGCTGGTGGCGCTCATCCGCCTGCAGCCTGATCAGTTGCAACCACAGTTGGCGCGGCTGGTCCGCCGCTGTGAGCGGGAGGAGCTGGTGCTGGTAGTTGCCGGGGGCGACGGTACCCTGAATGCGGCGGTGACAGCCTTGGCGGGTACCGGTGTGACTCTGGGGGTCATTCCGCGCGGCACTTTCAATTTTTTCGCCCGCGACCGATGTATCCCGGTGGCCATCAAGGCCGCTATCGACGTGCTGCTGCACGGCCATGAACAGGCCAATGTGCTGGCGCGGGTCAATGGTATTCCTTTCTGTGTCAGTGCCAGTCTCGGCGTATATCCCAAGATCATTGCCGCCCGTGAGCAAGTCAGCGCGATCACCGGCCGTAACCGTTGGGTGTCGCTGCTCAGCGGGATCTGGGTGTTTCTGACCCGGGCGCGCGGGCGTCGATTGTGGCTGGAGCATGATGGCCAACGCCGAATTGAAACCGCCCCCATGCTATTGGCCAGTGTCAGCCCAACCCAGCTGGAAAATTTCGATCTGTCGGAAATAGCGGGAATCAGGCAGGGGGGAATGCTGGTATTCGTGATGCAGTCGGACTCCCTGCTGGCGTTGTGCCGCTATCTGTGGGCCAGCCTCAAGGGCGAGTTGAAGCGTCTGGATGCGCTGGACTATTTCCTGACGCGCCAGCTGCAGGTCTCGACCCGACGACGACGCCTGCTGGTTGCGGTCGATGGTGAACTGCACCGCTGCCGTTCGCCCTTGCGCCTGGAAGTACAGCCGGATGCCTATCGTTGCCTGGTGCCGGCGGAGGCTGTGCAATGCGATTGATCCAGTTGTCCGACCTGCATTTCGGTACGGAGCAGCCGGCTGTGGTGGCTGCACTGGTGGCACGTGTACAGCAGCTGCAGCCGGATGTGATCTTGCTCAGTGGTGATATTACCCAGCGGGCCCGGCGAGCACAGTTTGCGGCTTGCCGCCGGTTTCTGAACCAGCTGCCGGCGGTACCGGTGCTGGCCGTGCCGGGCAACCATGACTTGCCCTTGTTCAATCTATGGCAGCGTTTCAGCCAGCCGTATGCCCATTATCGGCGCATATTCGGCCACCGTTTGGCTCCGGTCTATGATAACGGCGATGTGCTGGTGGTGGGGGTGAATACCACGCGTCCGGGCAAGCATGTTGATGGTGGCTTCAGTGCGGCGACCATCGCGTCCGTGAGTCAATACCTGCGGGCCAGTACGGCGACGGTGAAAATCGTGATGGGACATCATCCGGTGGATGCGGTGTTGGCGACCGATGAACAGAATGTGGCGGCGGGTGCCGAAGCGGCGGTGCGGGCGTGGACGGCTGCCGGCATGCAACTCTATCTGGCTGGCCACATTCATTACCCGTTCTTTGCCGATCTTGAGCATCGCTATCCGGGCATACCGCCTCAATGCTGGACGGCACAGGCGGGGACCGCAATCTCCCGTCGCGTACGTGCCGATATCGCCAATTCGTTCAATGTGATCGAGTGGCTACCGCAGCAGCAGATGCTGTGTCTGCAACGCTGGGACGACACGCAGGTCGGCGGCGGCTTCACGCGTGTCGCACAGCAACTGATAGCCGTGCGTCAGCCACCCGCATTGCGGGGCTGATCGGCGTGGCCTTCAGACTCAGTGGGGGCGTCGGTTTGTGTTGACGCTGCGGCGATGTTGTTATCGGTTGGCATCAACTCACCTTCGTTCCCGGTTTCCACTTCGACGGGTTCATCCTTGAACAGCTCCTCGATTGGCGTGTCCACGAACTCTTCGTTACGCGGGTCCATCTCGGGCATGCCGTGGACGTCGGGAATGGCGGTGATGAAATGCTCCTGGGCGGCAACCGGTAGCGGCGGTACACGGTACTGGCGGTACAGGGTAAAGACAGCCATCGCGGTCAGCGCGGCGGCCAGTGTCTGGAACAGGGCGACCGGGGTGCTATATTCCATCAGGGTCGAGCTGAGCAGGGGCCCCAAGACACTGCCGAGGCCATAACTGAGCATCAACCCCGAGCTGGCAGCAATGATCTGTGAGCTGTCCATCATGTCATTGGTGATGGCCACTGCGATCGAGTAGATCGTGGAAGCCAGTCCCATGCAGGCGCAGAGTGCGACCAGACGCCAAGTGAAAGCCATATCGATCACCAGAATATTGGCGGTACAGGCGACAGCGGCGAGCGTGGAAATGGCGAGCAGAACGTGGCTGCGCTTGGCTCGGTCGCAGATCCAGCCGATCGGCCAGGCGAAGAGCATGGCCGTCAGGATAGAGGCGAACATGTAGATCGAGACCTGATCGCTGGCAAGTCCGGTTAAACTGGCGAACAGAGGCACCAGAGCATAAAAGGAGCCCAGGAAAATGCCGCTGGTGAACGCGGCCACAACGCCGAGGGGGGCCAGCCGGATCAGTTGCAGCAGCGACATGCGTTCGGTGTTTTCGTGGATTTCCGGGGACTGCATCCGTGACAGCGACAGCGGAATGATCCCCGCCACGATAAACAGGGCTGCCAGCGAGAACAGGGTGTAGTTGATCGGGTTGCCGTTGCCGATCAGCAGCTGTCCGCCAGCGGCCGCGGAATAGGCGGCAATCTGGTACAGCGAAAATATCGTCGAGCGGTTGCTGTTGGTGGCAACGGCACTGAACCAGCTCTCGATAATGATGAACAGGGCGGCAATGGACAAGCCGCCGAGTGCGCGCAACAGCCCCCAGAACCAGACGTTATACGTCATCGGGTAGATCAGAGCAGCCATACCGGCGAGTGCGGCAAAAACTGCAAACGCGCGGATATGACCCACACGGCGTACCACCCGGTCGGCATAGAGCGAACCGATCACAAAGCCCGCCGAATAGCAGACCATGACGATACCGATGGTGGAAGGGTCAATCCCGAGCAGACTGAAGCGCAGCCCGAGTAGGGTAATTAGAAAGGAGTTGCCGATAATCAGCAGGGATAGGCTGGCAAAGAGTGCCAGCAGGGAGATGACCAACAAGCGCATACGATCCGTCCATTAACCGCCGAGGTAAGCTTTACGCACACTGTCATCGTTGAGCAGAGCGTTGCCGGTGCCACTCATCACGATGCGGCCATTCTCCAGTACATATCCGCGGTCTGCAATCTTTAATGCCTGATGTGCGTTCTGTTCCACCAGAAAAATGGTGACCCCCTCCCGGCGCAGCGTTTCGATGATGTCGAAAATCTGCTGGATGATCAGCGGAGCCAGTCCCAGCGAGGGTTCATCAAGCAGCAACAGACGGGGCCGACTCATCAGCGCACGGCCGATGGCGAGCATCTGTTGCTCGCCGCCGGACATGGTGCCGCCGCGCTGATTAAAGCGCTCTTGCAGACGCGGGAACAGGGTCAGGACATGCTCCAGCTGGGTCGCGGCTTCCGCCTTGCTGTGGAAAAAACTGCCCATGAACAGGTTCTCTTCCACCGTCATGGCGGAAAAAATGCGGCGGCCTTCGGGCACTACCGCCATGCCCTTGCGCATGATCTCGGCGGTGGGCAGCTGCTGGATCGGCTGGTCATCGAAGAAGATGCGGCCGCTGTGTGCTCGAGGGTCGCCACAGAGGGTCATCATCAGTGTGGTCTTGCCCGCGCCATTGGCCCCGATCAGGGTCAGAATCTCGCCCTGTTTAACCTCCAGCGAGACGTCATGCAGCGCCTGGATCTTGCCGTAGAAGGTGGACACATGCTCCAGTCGCAGCATCAGCTCTCTCCCAGGTAGGCTTTGATGACGTCGGGATTGGCCAGGATCTGTTCTGGCGTACCATCAGCCAATGGTGCGCCCTGGTTGATCACGGTGATATGGTCGGAAATGCCCATCACCAGCCCCATGTCGTGTTCAATCAGCAATACGGCAATGTCCTGCTCGTCACGCAGGCGCAGGATCAACTGGTCCAGCTCCGATGTTTCCCTTGGATTGAGGCCTGCCGCCGGCTCATCCAGCATCAGCAGGCCCGGCTCAGTGACCATGCAGCGGGCAATCTCCAGGCGGCGCTGCTGGCCGTAGGAGAGATTGCCGGCTTCGCGATTGGCCTGTTCCAGCAAGCCAACCTGACGTAGCCAGGAAGTGGCGCGCTCCATCGCTTCCTGCTCGCGACGGCGGTAGGACGGCGTTTTCAACAGACCGGCAAAGTAGTTGGTATTCAAGTGGCGGTGCTGTGCCACCAGCAGGTTTTCAATCACCGTCATGCTGCTGAACAGGCGCACGTGCTGGAAGGTGCGCACCAGCCCCAGCCGGGAGATACGGTGGCCGGTCAGGCCCTGAATTGCCTTGCCCGCGTAGCGTATGGCACCACCGGAGGGGCTATAAAACCCGCTGATGCAGTTGAACACCGTCGTTTTGCCCGCGCCGTTGGGGCCGATCACGGAGTGAATCTGGCGCGGCTTGACCTGCAGGCTGACATTGTCCACCGCCAGCAGACCGCCGAAACGCATCATTAGACCCGAGACTTCCAGCAGATTGTCGCTCATGGATTTTTCAGCTCCAGATGGGGGCGTTTCATCGGCAGCAGTCCCTGTGGACGCCACAGCATCATCAGCACCATGACGCCGCCGAACATGAGCATGCGGTATTCCTGAAACTCACGCGCCAGCTCCGGCAATATGGTCATGGCAATGGCTGCCATGATGATGCCCAGCTGTGAGCCCATGCCACCGAGTACCACAATGGCGAGGATGATCGCCGATTCAATAAAGGTGAAGGATTCGGGGCTGATGAACCCCTGGCGAGCGGCAAAGAAACACCCGGCAAAACCGGCGAATGCAGCGCCCATGGTAAACGCCGACAGCTTGATGACGGTCGGATTCAGCCCAAGTGAGCGGCAGGCGATCTCGTCTTCACGCAGAGCTTCCCAGGCGCGGCCGATCGGCATGCGCTGGACCCGGTTGATGACATACAGGGTCAACAGCACCAACAGCACGGCGACCAGATAGAGGAAAATGACCTTGTGACTGCTGACATATTCGATACCGAAGTATTGGTGGAAGGTTTCTCCGCCATCGCTGGCGCGGCGGCTGAACTCAAGCCCGAACAGGGTGGGTTTGTCGATGCCACCAATACCGTTGGGGCCGCCAGTGACGTTGGTCCAGTTGTTGAGCAGGATGCGGATGATTTCACCAAACCCCAGAGTGACGATGGCCAGATAGTCGCCGCGCAGGCGCAGCACCGGAAAGCCGAGGATGCAGCCGAAGGTGGCGGCCAGCAACCCGGCCAGCGGCAGACACACCCAGAAAGAAAGGCCGAAGTACTCCGATAACAGTGCGTAGGTGTAGGCCCCCACCGCATAAAAAGCCACGTAGCCCAGGTCGAGCAGTCCGGCAAAGCCGACCACGATGTTGAGGCCAAGGCCGAGCATCACGTAGATCAGGGTCAGCGTGGCCAGATCGACTGCGCCCCGTGACACCATGAATGGCCAGACACACAAACCGACAATCACCAGTGCGATCAGCCAGGGGCGCAGCTGTTCACGCAGCCGATGACCGGGCAGCAGACCGTGAGCTTCAATGGCGGGCAGACGGCGCCTGAGTGTGCCCAGAGGCGACTGGAACAGCTGCACCAGAAAGACGATGACGACGGCGGTCGCAATCCAGCCCCAGGTTGCAGGATCGGCACCGGTGACGGTTAATTCGGAACCGACCTGTTCCAGCTTGACCCCGATCACCAGACAGGTGAGCAGGAAGGTGACGCCTGCTGCGAACAGGGCCGGGAACAGTGCGCGTTGCATCATCAACTCTCCCTTATACCTTTTCCACTTCCGGTTTGCCGAGCAGGCCGGTGGGACGGAACAGCAGGATCAGTACCAGCAGGCCGAAGGCGACCACATCCTTGTATTCAGATGGGAAAAACGCGGCCGTCAGCGCCTCGGTCACGCCCAGGATCAGTCCACCCAGCATGGCACCGGGGATGGAGCCGATACCGCCCAGCACTGCGGCGGTGAAGGCCTTGAGGCCGGCCATAAAGCCGATGTAGGGGTTGATGGTGCCGTAATAGAGGCTGAGCAGCACCCCGGCCACGGCGGCCAGTGCCGCGCCGATAATAAAGGTCAGGGCGATGATGCGGTTGGTATCGATGCCAAGCAGGTTGGTCATCTTCAGGTCCTGGGCACAGGCGCGACAGGCACGGCCGAGGCGGGAACGGGAGATGAACAGGGCCAGAGCGGTCATCGACACCAGCGTGACGCACCAGATGATCATCTGCATCCAGGAGATACTGACTTCGAACACCGCCGGGTCGCCGAACTGAATGCCGCCGGTCACCAGCGCCGGCATGGCCATGTCCCGTGAGCCTTGTGCCAAACGTATGTAGTTTTGCAGAAAGATCGACATGCCGATGGCGGTGATCAGCGGGATCAGTCGCGGTCCGCCGCGCAGTGGCCGATAGGCGACCCGTTCGATGGCATAGCCGTAGGTCGACGCAATGACGATCGCCGTGATCAGTGCCAGCAGCAGCACAATCGGCAGCGAACTCACCCCCAGGGTCAGCAGGCCGATAATGGCGATGAACGTAGTGTAACTGCCGATCATGTAGACCTCGCCGTGGGCGAAGTTAATCATGCCGATGATGCCGTACACCATGGTGTAACCAATGGCGATCAGCGCATAGGTGGAACCAATGGTCAGGCCATTGATCAGTTGCTGAAGTACATACAGGCTGGTTTCGCTCATCTGTAATCCCCCGGACGAGGCCCTCCTCGAAAGCTGGAGGGCGCGGTCGTGGTCGTACTATTCGCTGATCGGTGTTTTGCTGCCGTCGGCGTGCAGTTGGTAGACGATGAAAGTGGATTCGGTCAGGTCGCCTCTGTCATCAAAGCCGATCTCGCCGATGGTGGTGTCGAACCGGTTGGCACGCAGCTGGTCGGCCAGTGTATAAGGGTCGGTTTCGCCGGTGGCCTTGATGGCGTCGGTGAGAACTTGCACGGCAGCATAGGCCGTAAACACGAATGGGCCGGACGGGTCTTCATCGCGGGCCTTGAAGGCGGCGACCAGTGCCGCATTTTCGGGATTCTGTTCAAAGCTCTTCGGAGCCGTGGCGAGTACGCCTTCCATCGCCTTGCCAGCAATGGCCGCCAGGTCGGCATTGACCACGCCCTCGGGTCCCATAAAGGGTACGTCGAAGCCTTTTTCACGGGACTGGCGCAGAATCAGGCCGAGTTCCGGGTGATAGCCGCCGTAATAAACAAAGTCGACGTTGTTGCGTTTGAGTTTGGCGATCAGCGCCGAAAAGTCCTTATCCCCCGGTGTGACTCCCTCGAACATGACGGTTTCGATACCGGCCTTGGCGAGCAAATCTCTGACTGTTGTCGCCAGGCCTTCACCATACTGCTGCTTGTCATGGATCACGGCCAGATTCCGGGGCTTGACCCGGTTGATGATATGGTCGGCCGCCAGTTTGCCCTGCAGGCTGTCCAGACCGATGGTGCGGAAGATCAGTTCGTAGCCTTTTTCGGTGATGCTGGGGGAGGTGGAGGCGGCAGTGATCATCATCACCCCTTCCTCTTCATAGATATCCGAAGCCGGTTCAGTGGAACTGGAACAGAGATGGCCGATAACGTGGCGGATCTCATCGTTGACGATGCGGTTGGCGACCGCGACGGCCTGTTTGGGGTCGCAGGCATCGTCATAAATGATGCCCTCAAGTGAGATACCATTGACGCCGCCTGCGGCATTGATCCTGTCGATCGCCATCATGGCACCGATCTTTTGCATATCGCCATACTGGGCGACCGGACCGGTCACCGGACCGGCGATGCCGATCTTCAGTGTCTCGGCCTGGGCATGCAGAGCGGCCAGCAATGTACCGGCTGCGATCAGCGTTCTGGCGAAGATTCCATGGCTCGGTTTCATGTGCGTCCCCTTGTGGGCCAGTCAGTCGGCGCACACGCAGGCGGGCACCGATTATTATGATTGTTGTATGACTATCGGCTTGAGTATTACACAGGATTCCGCACCCTGCGTAGGCGCATAGGTACGCCGGAGCGCATCTGGTAGACTCGCGGATCAATGATTGTCAGTAATCCGGGAGTCGCCCATGCATCGTAATCCTCTGTTTCGTCTTTTCGCGCTGTGGCTGATGCTTTGCAGCCCGGCAGTGATGGCTGCCGGAGCCTTGCAGAGCACGCAGATCGAAGCCTATCTGGCCACGCTGGACGAGGTACAACGTTTTGGCGAACGCCTGCAGGCCGCAGGCAAGGGCCGCTTTCTGGAACGCGAGATCCTGCCGCGCAGCGGTGAGTCTTTCGATCCGCACCGCCGCGCCGTCATGGCGCTGCAGCGTGAGGCCGCGGCAGACCATCGTGAGTTGGCCGGGATTGTGCAGCAGCAGGGCTTTACCAGCCCGGACAGCTGGGCGCTGGTCGGTGACCGCGTGGTGCTGGCCTACGGTGCCATCAAGGCTGAAGCGGAGAGCCCTGAAATATTACAGCTGGCGCAACAGCTGCAGGGGCTGGACCCGCAGTTGTTGCAGCTGATGCCTGCCGACCAGCGTGCGCAGATGCAGCAGGCGCTGGTTATTGCGCAGGCGCTGTCGCGGGTGCCGGATGCCGACAAGCACAACGTACGCCCCTATATTGCCCGGCTGGACCGGGTATTTTCGCAATAATCACCCATCCGCAAGGAGTTGAAGATGTCATCACTGGTTTATTGTACGGCCCAGTTCAAACCCAAGCCCGGCAAGGAAAAAGAGCTGTTCAAGGTGCTGCAGTCACTGGAGCCCAATGCTCACCGTGAAGATGCCTGTGTGCAGTACACCGTTACGCGCCAGATCAGCAGCCCCTTCGCTGAAGGCACCAGCTTCCCGATCGTGTTCCACGAGATCTGGAGCGATATGGAAAGCTTTGAGGCACATTGCCAGCGCAAGGAGATTACCGATTTCTTCGAACGTTACTGCAAGGCGGACGATGGCCTGGCTGAAGATTGGAACGTGTGCATCTTCACCGATGAGCCGGAAGATTTCGACGCGCCCCAGATCGGATAACTGCCCGCACCTTTAAGGTGCATTTTGTACCCAAAACGGATCATTCTTGGCCAGCAATACTACGCAGGCCGGGGCTGGTCCGTTTTTTGCTTGAATCTCTTCGTGATCCACGATGGATACATTGCCATGGCAAAACGGAGGGTACCATGAGCCACATCACTGCCAATTTCAATGGTCTGAAAAACACCCTGTTTGCCCTTGTGGATAAGGGTGCCTCGGGCACTCTGTTTGTGGCGACCGAGGATAATCATGCGGCTCAGATTGTCCTGTTCAAGGGGCGTTTGCAGGGGGCAGCCTGCAACGGTTGTTGCAATGTTGCAGCGTTCGACCGGCTGGCCACAATGGCCGAACTGCGTTTCGCCTTTACCCCGGAGTTGATCTATCCGGTTGCCGACACGCTGCTGCCTGAGCAGGGCGATCAGCTGTTGCAGCAACTGGGGTATGTTCTGCCAGTGAAGATGCTCGAGGATGATGCTGGGTGCGACCTTCTTGGGCCGGCAGCGCAGCCGCAGCAAACGCTCAGGGTCTATCGGGGCCGGGTCATCACGGGGTGACGCAACCCCGTTGATAATTTTCTGCAGAGGACTATGCTGAAGATCAATGGTTCAGTGAACCGAGGTGGAACCTTGCAAGCAGAGTTCAGGCGTTTCTTACACCGTCCCGAGGTGCCGTGGTCGGCAATAGCGGTTGTCACTCTGGCTTTGGTGCTGTTGCAGGGCTTTTACGGTGCCGGCCAGGGCCCAGTATCGCTCTCCACAGCCATCGACACCTATCAGGATGCGCCAGACACTGATGTTACCGCTGAGTCGTCCACTGATTCCGATCCCTTTCTACCGATATTCGTTGAGCGCCTGTCTGCGCTGAAAGATTCCGCTCTGCCGGCGCTGCCCGTATCGTTTCATATCGACCTCGACCATTACTCGTTCCAACCGCGTGCGCCTCCCGTTGCCTGATATTTCGAAATCGTTTTTCAGCCTTATCGGCCCCTATGCGGCCATTGTATTGACGAAATAACAGCACACCTGTGTGCACGGAGACGCATTATGCAAACCTACCATGAACTGAAAACAACCAGCCTTGAAGACTACACGCGCCTGGCCGCAAGCAGCACTGCAGACGTTACCGGTCTGGATTCACCGGCTGAAAGTGTGATGACCGATTTTCGCCAGGTGCAGCCGTTGACCATGAGCATGACCGAAAGTGTCCATGAGGCGACTCAGGCGATGCGCAAGGTCCATGTGCGCTCGGTGATAGTGACCGACAGCAATGATGACTTCCGCGGCATCCTGACCGTACTCGACCTGGAAAGCCGCAAGGTGTTGAGTCAGGCGACGAGCCTTGGGCTCAAGCGGGAAGACCTGAGCATCAAGGATGTCATGGTCAGTCGTGACAAGCTCCGAGGTGTGCCTTTGTCGGCGCTCCACAAGGGCAGTATTGGTGACTTGCTGAAGACCCTGCGTTATGAAGGCAGCCAGCACATGTTGGTGGTTGATCCCGAGTCACACGAGATTTGTGGCATCATTTCCGCCAGCGAAATTGCGCGCCGCCTGCAGGTGCCAGTCGAGATCAATCTGCAGGCCACCAGTTTCCGTGAGCTGGTCGATTCGCTCTTCGGTCGTGGCGAGCGTATCTGACCCCATCTGGCCGGCCTTTTGTTGAAAGGTGTCGCGGGGGTTGGCGCAGGTCAATCTCTGCCGCCGGCTGATCTGCCATACTGAAGCTCGAATTCAGGCTGGCAGGAGCAGGGCATGTCCAGGGCAGATATACGGATGATGGATGGCAACGAAGCCGCCGCGACGATTGCGCATCAGTTGAATGATGTCATCGCCATCTACCCGATCACACCGGCCTCGGTGATGGGTGAGCTGGCCGACAGCTGGAGTAATCGCGGGCGGCACAACCTCTGGGGCACGGTGCCTCAAGTCATTGAGCTGCAAAGCGAAGCCGGTGCCGCCGGTGCTGTCCATGGTGCCTTGCAGGCCGGAGCCAAGGCCTGCACCTTTACTGCTTCCCAAGGGCTGCTGCTGAAAATCCCCAACATGTTCAAGATCGCCGGTGAGCTGACGCCCACGGTCTTCCACGTGGCGGCACGTTCGCTGGCGACCCATGCACTGTCGATCTTTTGTGACCACAGTGATGTCATGGCGGCGCGTACGACCGGTTTTGCCATGCTCGCCTCCTGCAATGCACAGGAGGTGATGGACATGGCCTGTATTGCCGAGATGGCAACACTGGAAGGGCGGGTGCCGGTGCTGCATTTCTTCGACGGTTTCCGTACCAGTCATGAAATCACTCCGGTCGAGGTGATCAGTCCCGAGCAATTACAGATACTGATCAATCCGCGCCTGGTTCAGGCCTGCCGTGAACGCGCATTATCGCCGGAACATCCATTTATCCGTGGCACCTCGCAGAATCCCGATCTGTTCTTCCAGTCACGTGAAGCGATCAACCCTTTCTACGATGCCTTCCCCTCGATTGTGCAGAACGCCATGGACCGTTTCGCTAAGGTCACCGGCCGCCAGTACCAACTGTATGACTACCGGGGAGCCGAAGATGCCGAGCGGGTGGTTGTGGTAATAGGGTCAGCCGTTGGCTGTGTGCAGGAAACGGTCGACCACCTCACCGCCCGGGGGGAAAAGGTTGGCGTGCTGAATGTGCGCCTGTTCCGCCCGTTTGCGGCTGAGCGTTTGCTTTCCATATTGCCCGCCACTGTCAAGGCGATAGCGGTGCTGGACCGAACCAAGGAACCCGGTGCCGATGGCGAGCCGCTGTTCAAGGATGTGGCCACGGCGGTGTTCGAGGCCTGCAGCGAAGGCCGCTGGCCGGGCCAAGGACTGCCGCGGGTACTGGGTGGCCGTTTCGGGCTGTCATCCAAGGAGTTCACGCCCGGCATGGTCAAGGCAGTATTCGATCGGCTGGGACGCACGGGGGGCAAGCGGGCGTTTACGGTTGGCATTGACGACGATATTACCCACCTCAGCTTGCCCTGGGATGACACCTTCCGTACCGACGCGGCTGAGCGTCAGGTGCAGGCCGTGTTTTTCGGCCTGGGTGCCGACGGTACGGTGTCAGCCAACAAGAACAGCATCAAGATCATCGGCAGAGTTGACGGACAATATGCGCAGGGGCACTTCGTGTACGATTCGAAGAAATCCGGCGCTGTCACCGTATCCCATCTACGCTTTGGTCCCGACCCCATCCGCTCGACCTATGAAATCCAGAATGGTGAAGCCGATTTCATTGGCTGCCACCAGCCCCGCTTTCTGCAGCGTTATCCGATGCTGGACAAGGCCGCCGAGGGGGCACGGGTTTTGATCAACACCGATTTGAGCGGTGATGCCTTCTGGCACAGCCTGCCGGGGTCGGTACAGCGGAGCATGATCGACAAGCAGCTCAAGGTGTCCCTGATCGATGCCTACAAGGTGGCCGCCGAGGCCGGGTTGGGCAAGCGCATCAACACCATCATGCAGACCTGTTTTTTCGCTCTGACCGATATCCTGCCGCAGGACGAGGCGATGGCGCAGGTCAAGGCGGCCGTTGAATCCAGCTATGGCCGCCGCAGCCGTCGTATTGCCGATATGAATCTGGCCGCAATCGATATGGCGCTGACTCATCTGATTGCGTTCGAGGTGCCGACACAGGCTGACAGTCTGATTCCACTGCATGAGGTGCAGGCCGATGAAGCCAGTCGTTTTGTGCAGCAGGTGACCACCGAACTGATTGCTGGACGCGGTGATGCGGTGCCGGTAAGCCGGGTGCCGGTGGATGGCACCTGGCCCAGTGGTACGGCGGCTTATGAAAAACGTGACCTGGCCCGTGAGCTGCCGCAGTGGGAAGAAGACCTGTGTACCCATTGCGGCAAGTGCGTGTTTGTCTGTCCGCATGCGGTGATCCGTTCCAAGGCGTTCGACGCAGAACAGATGGAGCGTGCCCCCGCCGGTTTCAAGGCGGTGCCCATCAAGGGAGCGAAGGATTTTCCGGACAATACGCTAATCAGTTATCAAATATCGCCGGACGACTGCACCGGCTGCACCCTTTGTGTTGAAATCTGCCCGATCCACGATAAAACCAATCAGAGCCGCAAGGCCTTGAATATGGTGCCAAAAGAGAGCGTCATCGAGCGTGAGCGGGTCAGTTGGGATTTCTTCAGTCAGCTGCCGGAGTTCGATCGTACCGCCTTGAAGACAGGTACGATGAAAGGCTCAATGCTGATGCAGCCGCTGTTCGAGTTCAGTGGCGCCTGTTCCGGCTGTGGCGAAACCCCTTATATTCGTCTGCTCAGTCAGCTATTCGGTGATCGCATGCTGGTGGCCAATGCCACCGGATGTTCTTCCATCTACGGCGGCAATCTGCCGACAACACCCTGGGCGCTGAATGCCGAGGGCCGAGGGCCGGCCTGGAACAACTCCCTGTTCGAGGACAATGCCGAGTTTGGTCTGGGCATGCGGGCAGCACTGGATAAGCAGAGCGAATACGCCATCGAGCTGCTGCAGGCGCTGAGCAGTCAACTGGACGCGCATCTGGTGGCCCAGTTGCTGAGCGCCGATCAGAGTGACGAAGCCGGTATCCGCGCCCAGCGCGAGCGCGTGGCCAAACTGCGTGAGCGGTTGCAAGTGCTGGACGATCCTCGCGCCGAAACCCTGTACGCGCTGGCGGATAAGCTGTGCCGCCACAGTGTCTGGATCGTCGGCGGCGATGGCTGGGCCTACGACATCGGCTATGGAGGTCTCGACCATGTGCTGGCGTCGGGACGCAACGTCAATATTCTGGTGCTGGATACGGAAGTCTATTCCAATACCGGTGGCCAGACCTCCAAGGCGACCCCGCGCGGGGCGGTGGCCAAATTCTCCGCCGGAGGCAAGTCGGTCGCCAAAAAGGATCTGGCCCGCATCGCCATGGACTATGAACATGTCTACGTGGCTCATGTCGCCTATGCGGCCAAGGATATGCAAACGCTGCATGCCTTCCGCGAAGCCGAGAGCTGGGATGGACCCTCTCTGATCATCGCCTACTCACCCTGTATCGCCCACGGATTCGATCTGGCCGACAATCATGAACACCAGCGGCTGGCGGTGGAGTCGGGCCATTGGCCGCTGCTGCGTTACGACCCGCGGCGGGCGGAACAGGGCGAAAACCCGTTAAAGCTGGATTCCAAACCGCCTTCGATTCCCTATGCCGCCTTTGCCCGTACCGAAGCGCGCTTCAGCATGCTGGCGCGAGCCAACCCGGAAGCGGCCGAGGCGTTTCTGGCCCAGGCACAGCGCGATGCCAGTGAGCGTTATCACCGCTATGAACAGCTGGCCGGATTGAGCTGGGAGAAACACGATGAGCAATAAGCGCCTGAGTACCCGGTATCTGGGGCTGGAACTGGACAACCCGCTGGTGCCGTCAGCATCGCCCCTGACGGCCACGGTGGCGGGCGTTTGCCGACTGGCAGCCGCCGGTGCCGGGGCCGTGGTCATGCACAGCCTGTTTGAGGAGGCCTGCAGCCGTGACCATGAGCTGCTGCATCATTTTCTGTACGAACAGGAGGTTGGCCACGGTGAGGCCGATGACTATCTGCCGGTACCGGACAGCTTCCAGACGGCCGAAGAGCATTATCTGGAGCAGCTGCAGACGATCAAGACCCGCATCGACATCCCGGTTATCGCCAGCCTCAATGGTGTCAGTCCGCGCGGCTGGGCTGACCATGCGCGCGAGCTGGCCGCAGCCGGAGCCGATGCGCTGGAGCTGAATATCTATCATATTGCGGCCTCGGCACAGGAAAGTGGGGCCGCAGTCGAGCAGCGCTATCTGGATATTCTGGCGGATGTACGTAGTGCCGTGCCGGATCTGCCGCTGGCACTGAAACTGGGCGCGCATTTTTCCAGCCCGGTGCATCTGGTGGCGCAACTGCAGGAACAGGGTGCCGATGCAGTGGTATTGTTCAACCGTTTTCTGGAGCCGACGCTGGATCTGGATACGTTGAAAATTGTGCCGCAGCTGCAGTTATCCACAGCCATGGAGCTCAACGAGCGGCTGCGCTGGACTGCGATCATGCGTGCTCAGGTTGCATTGGACATCGCCATTACCGGCGGCATACATTCCGGTGAGGACGTTATTCGCACTCAGCTGGTGGGGGCCCAGGTAGCCCAGCTGGCGAGCGTATTGATGCGCCGTGGCGCAGGCGTGCTGGGCGAGATGCAGCGTGCCATGCTGGCCTGGATGGATGAAAATGAGTATGACTCGTTGCAACAGTTGCGCGGCAGCGTTTGCCACGCCAATGCCGCCGATCCGTCGGGCTGGGAGCGAGCCAACTATCTGGATACGCTGGATCTGTGGCGACCTTAGATACCCATAAAACATCAGATACGGGATTATTGGCGCTGGCTGACTACGTTCCTGTGCCAAGATGGTCTATATTGTCTGGGTTGTGGTATATGGGAGGCGTGAATCGAGTATGCAGGGAGGTTGTGCTTGAATCTTAAAGCGAGGTTTAGCCTCCTGGCAATTGTGCTGATGCTGGCGTCTGGCATGGCCGTTTGGGTTTCGGTGCAGACGCTTGCCGAGGGCATCATCACCGAATGGGCTCAGCGTTATGTTGAAAAGCAGGTTCGCTATGACAAGCAGCGTGTACTACAGCCGATACTGCGTGAAATTGTGCTGGCCCGCCAGTTGGCTAGCTCGCCTCTGATAATCGAGTGGCTGCGAAACCCCGATGATATCGTGCTTGAATACCGCGCGCTGATGGAGCTGGAGCGTTATCGCGGTGCCTTCAAGGATAGCAATTACTTTCTCGGCATCCTTGCCAATGGGCGTTACTACTACAACAACGCCGAAAATGAATACGGCAATGATCAACTGCGTTACATACTGCAGCCTGACCGACCCGCCGATAGCTGGTTTTATGATGCCGCCGCCCAGAACAAAAACCTCCTTATTAACGTCAATCCCGATCCGCATCTGGGGGTAATCAAACTGTGGGTTGATGTGTTGTTGCGTGACGCCGATGGCCAAGTGCTTGGTGTGGCGGGCACCGGTCTGAGTTTGAGTAATTTCCTGAACGACTTTGTCGACAGCGGCGAGGAGGGAATTACCAGTCTGTTTGTCAATCATGAAGGGGCCATTCAGTTATACCGGGACCAGTCATTGATTGATTTTGCCAGCTTGAGCAAAACGGTGGACGAACAGAAACGCCTGAACCTTATGCTTGGGTCCGCTGACCTGACGCGCTTGCAAGCGTCCATGGCTGAAGTCAGAGATGCACCGGAGAAGGTCTCCAGCGGGTTTGTCACTCTTGAGGGTACGCGCTATCTGGCGGGGGTCGCTTACCTGCCTGAAATCGATTGGTATGAAGTGACACTGATGGATTTGAATCAGCTGCTGCCCCTAAGCCGATTCAACTCTATTCTGCTTATTTTCGCGCTTTCTCTACTCTTCACCGTATTGCTGTTTCATATCGTCTTGGGCCGTGTCGTGCTGGCACCCTTGCAAGCGCTTGATGCGGCAATTCGCCGCCTGCGCAAAGGGGAATACCATGGCGAGTCACTGGGCGTGAACGCCAGCGGTGAAGTGGGGCGTCTGGTCGCCGAATTCGAGCAGATGACTACGGAAGTACATGAGGCGCGGACAAATCTGGAGCAGAAAGTACGTGAGCGTACCGATGCCTTGAACCGGATCAGCCAGACAGACCCGTTGACCGGTTTGTTCAATCGTCGCGGTATGGATGAGCGCCTGCTGGATGAGTTGAAACGTTGTACTCGCGAAAAACGCTGGATGGGCGTGATCTGGATCGATCTTGACCTGTTCAAGGAAATTAACGACGTTTACGGCCACGGTGTGGGTGACGATGCTTTGAAGCTGGTTGCCAAGGTGCTGCGTTCGGTGGTGCGTGAATACGATGCGGCTGCTCGTTGGGGCGGTGACGAATTTCTGCTGATGATCCGTGATGCCGACAATGACATGCTGCAACACATCTGTGAGCGCCTGTTGCGAGTCATACGTGCGCAGGCACTGCCGATTGAGGGAGGAAACAGTTTGTGTATGACCTTCAGCATTGGAGCCTATCTGGCACAGCGAGATGATCTGGAAGAAGTGTTGAGGCAGGCGGACGCGGCACTCTATGCCGCCAAGGCTGCTGGTCGAAACGGCTATAAGATTTATGATGAAACGCTGCCGCTCATGAATGCGCCTGACACTGAATACACCTCCAAAACCTGTCTTTGATTGATGCCGAACATGCGGTCAAAACTCGTCATTGAGTCGACTGATCAGCTCTTCGCGGTGGCTCAGCCGCTGCACGGCGGCGTCGCCCAGCAGGCGGGCGGTTTGTAACAGCAGAGTCTCGGCCAGAAACTGGGTAGCGATCATGCTGTTGGTATACAGCGGGCTTTCGTTACAGCTGATCAGACTGGACTGTGCCAGTTGGGCCAATGGCGAATGATGGCTGTCGGTCAGTGCCAGCAATGGCAGCTGCAGCTGGTTGGCTACTTGCGCCAGCATCACCGAATCGCGGCTGTAGGGCTCGGAGCCAAACATTACCAACAGATCCCGTGGGCCCAGTTCGGCCAGTGCCTGCGCCTGCCCTTCGCCCGCAGCACCAACCACGGTAACCTGCTCTCGAATCAACCCCAGCATATAACTGAACATTACCGCCAGACCGTAGGACTGACGCCGCCCCGAGATACGAATGCGGCGAGCTTTCACCAACAACTGAGCGGCATGATGCAGGTTCTGTTCATTCAGCTGGGCCGAAGTGCGGGCCAGATTGTCGATTTGGGTGTCCAGATGACGGGTGAGCCGGTGTTCCACCGAAAGTTCTTCGTGCGGATTGACCAGCGCTGAAGCCTGTACGCTGTAGTAACGTCCGGGTTCACTGAGGGAGTGGCGGAACAGATTCTGAAACTGGACGAACCCCTTGAATCCCAGCAGTTTGGACAGGCGCGTCAGTGAGGCTGGACTGACGCCGGTGACCTTGGCCAACTCGGTGATGCTGTGGGTGGCGACCAGGCGGGGGTCGTCCAGCATTATGCACAGGGCAACCAGTAACCGCTTGCCCATCGGCAGCTGCAGTTCGCCGCGCTTGAGCAGCGATGGCAGCTTGCGCAGTTCTGCCAGTGACACTGGCGGGAACTGTATGGAATCATGGGTTCCTGATTTCAAAGTGTTTTTATCCCCAGTTCAGGTAATTCTCATCCTGTTGATATATAAGCTGTTTTAATTGAGCGCTGAACATTACCTGTCGTTTTTGAAAATATATTTCCATTTATTACTATAATATTGAAAGCTTTTCCACAGGGTTCATAGTACAGCACATCGCCGACTATCAGGAACCCGTGCCATGTCCATTGAAGCCTTTCTACGCCCGATCAACCACTCTGAAACACTGCTGATCAACGAACGCTCCGACCGGCTGGAGAGCAGCCGTCATGTGTTTCGCTTTGGCTTTGGTCAGTCTCCGTTCCCGGTTCCAGCCAGTGTCACCGAGGTGCTGCGTCGGCATGCGCATGAAAAGAGCTATCTGCCAGTGCAAGGGTGGCAGCCGCTGCGTGAAGCGGTGGCGGCGTTCCATCGGCAGCAGGACGGAGTTGACTGGCAGAGTGATCGTGTACTGGTTGGTCCGGGCAGCAAGCTGCTGATCTATTCGGTGATGGCAGCCTTTACGGCAGCCGAGGTGCTGTTGGTCTCGCCCAGCTGGGTATCCTATGAGCCCCAGGCTCTGCTCGCAGGTCACCAAGTGTCGCGCTTGCAGACCGATGCGGCCAGCGAATGGCGCTTGAGTGCAGAGCAGCTGGCAGCATTTTGCGCCGAACGACCGAACCCTGATCTGCCGCTGATTCTGGTATTGAATTATCCCGGCAACCCCAGTGGAACGACCTACAGTGAGGTGCAGTTGCAGGTATTGGCCGAGGTGATGCGCCGTCACGGGATACTGGTGATCAGCGATGAGATTTACGGCATGCTGCATCATCAGGGCGAACACCGCTCGCTGGCACGCTACTATCCCGAGGGGACCTTGGTGACGGGTGGTCTGTCGAAATGGTGTGGTGCCGGCGGCTGGCGATTGGGGGTCATGCATGTGCCTGCGGCATTGGCCGATACCCTGCTGCCACGGCTGCTGGGGGTCGCGTCGGAAACCTGGTCCTGTGTGGCTGCGCCGGTGCAGCACGCGGCCGCTGAAGCCTATCGCTATGGTGAAGAAATCGAGACCTATGTTGCCAATGAGCGCCGCGTACTGTCCCTTTTGGGTCGGCGTATGGCTGCTGCCTTGAGTGAGGTGGAGGTAATGACGGCGGCTCCGCAGGGCGGTTTTTACCTGTTTCCCGACTTCGAGCGTTGGCGCACAGTGCTGGCAGACAAGGGGATTACCACAGCGGACGAGCTGTGCAGCCGCCTGTTGCAGGAAGCGGGTGTGGCACTGTTACCGGGTACCGCATTCGGCATGCCTGCAACCGAACTGGTGGCACGTCTGTCCTATGTCAATTTTGATGGTACAGCGGCACTGGAAACAACGGGAGACGTGCTGGACCAAATCCTGCAGCCGGTGATGGAAGGTGCGGCCGCAGTTACGCAGTGGCTCAGGGATATCGAAAAAACGTAAGTTTTTTTTTGGCAATAGAGTGTTCCTGTTTTTGTGGGATCCTTTTGCTGGTTGAGTGCGAGACAATTGCAATTGCAATTTAGTCGCATTTAAACAACGGTTTTGAAAGGGTCCCATGGAACTTAAACACGTTAAAATTCGTTCGGCCTTATTGGTCATCCTTTTGGTTTTCAGTGGAGTGGTCATTGTTTCCAGTGTGAATGCCTGGTGGTCTGCCAAGGACGCTTATCAGGGACTGGTGCAACTGAATACGATCACTGAAGAGCAGACAGTTCCGGTGACCAATGCCTTGATTACGGTATTGCGTGCCCGTTTGGCAGTCATTGGGGCTGAAGCGGAATATCAGAACGGCAACCTGTCCAATGCGCGTCATAGTCATGAAGCATCGGTCACCTTTGCTCGTGACGCCGCCGATACTTTTCAGACATTTTTGCAAGCGGAAAAATCATCAGGAGTTGTGGCAATTGCCCAGCGGATTGAAACCAGTTTCAAGCAGTTTGAGCAGGCTGCGGTACAGCTGAACAAGGCCCTGGAAGCTCGTGACCGCAGTGCTTTTCTGGAAGCCAATCTGCAGGCGCGCAATGCCAGTGAAGGCTATTACGCAGCGTTGCTGGAATTCCAGGAAAGGGCTGCTTCAGATCGACAAAGACGTATGGATCATGCACTGGATGATTACGAGATGGCCAGGCTACAGGCGATTGTCGTCACGCTGCTGGCGATTGTGTTGGTGAGCCTGAGTTTGTGGTTTGTGCGTCGCCATATTGTGGCACCGCTGTTGCTGGCCGGTGAGCATTTCCAGGTGATGGCGTCCGGTGACCTGAGCCGCGAGATTGACACGTCAAGCAGCAACGAGATCGGTGATCTGTTCAAGTCGCTGCGTGAAATGCAGCAGACCAAACGCAGCCTGATCCGCTCATTGATGGAGTCTTCCAGTCAATTGGCCTCGGCGGCCGAAGAGCTGAATTCGGTGACTGAAGAAAGCCAGCGTGGCCTGCAGCAGCAGAGTGATCAGCTGCAACAGGCAGCGACAGCCATTACTGAACTGAGCACTGCGGTGGATGATGTCGCCAATAATGCCGTTGTTACGTCGGAAGCATCACAGGCCTCTAACCAGCAGGCGGTCAAATGCCGTGAAGGGGTTCAGGTGACGATCACTGATATCGGTACCGTTGCCGCCGGGGTCGAGCAGACTTCTACTCAAGTGGCTGAACTGGCTCAGCACAGCCGCAACATCGGCCAGATTCTGGATGTGATCCAGGATGTGGCTGAACAGACCAACCTGTTGGCACTGAACGCGGCGATCGAGGCGGCCCGTGCCGGTGAGGCTGGACGTGGTTTCGCCGTTGTCGCGGATGAAGTACGTACGCTGGCGCAGCGGACGCAGTCGTCCACCACGGAAATTGAAAAACTGATTACCGCGATGCGTCAGGGTACCAGTGATGTGATGCAGTCAATGGAGCAGAGTCGCGAACGTACTGAACGTACCTTGACCAGTGCGGATGTGGCATCTGCGGCACTGGAAGAGATCTTTGAGTCGATTGGCCAGGTTAATGATCGCAACCTGGTGATCGCCAGCGCAGCGGAAGAACAGGCTCAGGTGGCGCGAGAGGTTGACCGGAATCTGGTTAATATCCGTGATCTGGCCACTCAAACGGCTGCCGGTGCCAATCAGACCAGTGCCGCCAGCCAGGAGCTGTCCCGACTGGCGGTGGAAATGCACGATCTGGTGGTGCACTTCCGTACCTGATCAGCTTTTGCCGAGCATCCTGCGCAGTACGTAGTGCAGGATGCCGCCGTGGCGGAAGTAGGTCAGTTCGTTGCCGGTATCGATCCGGCAGCGGACCGGCACTTGCTGTGTCTGGCCATCGGTACGGGTGAGTGTCAGGGTTAACACTTGCTTCGGCTGGAGTTGATCCAGTCCACTCAAACTGAGTGTTTCCTCTCCTGTCAGCCCCAGCTGCTGGCGATCGGTATCCATGAACTCCAGCGGCAGCACGCCCATCCCCAGCAGGTTGGAACGGTGAATTCGTTCGAACGATTCCGCCACGACGGCACGTACACCCAGCAACCGGGTGCCTTTGGCTGCCCAATCGCGGGATGACCCCGTACCGTATTCCTTGCCTGCCACTACGACCAGATCCACGCCCTCCTGTTGATAGCGCATTGCCGCATCATAGATCGACAGCTGTTCGACGCCAGGGTGATAGAGAGTTTCACCGCCCTCGACGCCGTCGAGCATTTCGTTGCGGATGCGGATATTGGCAAAGGTACCGCGCATCATGACTTCATGATTGCCTCGGCGTGAGCCGTAGGAGTTGAAGTCCTGTTGCTCAACCCCTTGCTCCTGCAGGTAGCGCCCGGCGGGGCTGTCTGCCTTGATCGCACCGGCCGGCGAGATATGGTCGGTGGTGACTGAGTCGCCGAGCAGGGCCAAAATCCGTGCATTGACGATGTCGTTGACCGGTTCCGGCTCGGCTGACATGCCGTCGAAGAAGGGCGGTTGGCGGATATAGCTTGAGTCTGGCCAGGTATAGGTATCATCGGCAGATATCTCGATCGCTTGCCAGTCGGTATCACCGTCGAACACGGCGGCATATTCACGGCGGAACATCCCGGTATTGACGTGCCCGAGCGCGGTGGCGATTTCCTGCTGGCTGGGCCAGATGTCACGCAGATAGACCGGCGTGCCATTGCTGTCCTTGCCCAAGGGGTCCCGACTCAGATCAAGATCGATACGGCCTGCCAGGGCAAACGCGACCACCAGCGGTGGAGAAGCCAGCCAATTGGTTTTCACCGCCGGATGCACGCGGCCTTCGAAGTTGCGGTTGCCCGACAGCACTGATGCGACGGTAAGATCCTGATCGCGGATGGCATGTTCAATCGGGTCCGCCAGCGGGCCGGAGTTGCCGATACAGGTGGTGCAGCCATAGCCCACCAGGTTGAAACCGAGCTGGTCCAGCGCCCGATCAAGGCCGGTGGCCTGCAGATATTCGGTCACGACCTTGGAGCCGGGTGCCAGTGAACTTTTGACCCAGGGCTTGCGCATCAACCCGCGGGCCAATGCCTTTTCTGCCAGCAATCCTGCGGCCAGCATCACACCGGGGTTGGATGTGTTGGTACAGGAAGTAATCGCCGCGATCACGACCGCGCCGTGGTTCAGTTCGAAGCGATCACCATTGAATTCGACATGGGCCGTGCCACCCGCGCCCGGTGCCGGCTGACCGCCTTCGGCTTCCAGATCACTGATACCAGCGCCGGAGGGCGTCAGGTTCAGTGCCATCAGCTCATCAAAGCGGGTTTTCAGGTCGGTCAGTGCAACCCGGTCCTGCGGGCGTTTGGGGCCGGCAAGAGAAGCCTGCACCGCACCCAGGTCGAGGGCCAGTGATGACGTAAACAGCGGCTCGTCACCGGGATGGCGCCAGAGACCCTGTTCCTTGCAATAGGCTTCCACCAGCGCTATCTGGTCGTCACTGCGACCGGACAGGCGCAGGTAACGCAATGTTTCCTCGTCGACCGGGAAAAAGCCGCAGGTGGCACCATACTCCGGTGCCATGTTGGCGAGCGTAGCACGGTCAGCCAGCGGCAGCTGAGCCAGGCCGTCACCGTAGAACTCGACAAACTTGCCGACCACACCGTGTTTGCGCAGCATCTCGGTGACGGTAAGCACCAGGTCGGTGGCGGTAATGCCTTCACGCAAGGCGCCGCTGAGCTTGACGCCCACCACTTCGGGAATCAGCATCGATACCGGCTGCCCCAGCATGGCGGCTTCCGCCTCGATGCCACCTACGCCCCAGCCCAGAATCCCCAGGCCATTGATCATGGTCGTGTGTGAGTCGGTGCCGACCAGCGTGTCGGGATAGGCCCAGATCTCGCCATCCCGCTCTTCTGTCCAGACCGTCTGGCCCAGATATTCCAGGTTCACTTGATGACAGATACCGGTGCCGGGCGGGACCACGCGGAAGTTATTGAACGCGGTTTGGCCCCAGCGCAGGAAAGCATAGCGTTCATGGTTGCGGCTCATTTCGGCCTGTACATTGGCGCGAAACGCGTCGGCGTTGCCGTAGTGATCGACCATGACCGAATGGTCGATCACCAGGTCGACCGGCGACAGCGGATTAACATGCTGGGGGTCGCCACCCAGTGCGGTCACGGCATCGCGCATGGCGGCCAGGTCGGCGACCGCAGGCACGCCGGTGAAATCCTGCATCAATACGCGCGCAGGGCTGAAGGCAATCTCCTGATCACTGTGTCCGCCGTGATGCTGCCAGGCGACCAGTGCCTTAAGATCGTCCACAGACACAGCCTCGGTATCGGCCTTGCGCAGCAGGTTTTCCAGCAGGATCTTGAGCGAGCGGGGCAAACGGCTAATGTCGCCCAGTTGTGCCTCGGCTTTCCGCAGGCTATGAAAACGATAGTGCTGCGTGCCGATGTTCAGGGTTTGCTCGGTTTCTGGCGTGTTCATGTAAGCCCTCCGGTGACAGTGGTGTGACGGTTTGTGTTGGCCCCTGTTGATGACCTTGGGCCGGAGCGGAGCCGATTCAACCCCTTCAGTGATGATGCGGGATTCAGTCTGATGTTTTGATGGCTTGTTTTCGCGCCTGTTCAGCCCAGTCGGAGAGTTGCATCTGCACCCGGCCGTTGACGGTTGCCGGCGGGTAGCGGCCCTCCTTGTCGGCCTCGCCGGCGGGGCGATCGAACAGCAGTTCAATCAAGGCATCCAGCGTGCTGACGGTATGGATGGCGAACTGTTCCTGTTGACAGGCATCTACCACGGCCTGCTCCAGGATTAAATGGGGTTCGTTGGCAGCGGGGATGATGACACCCTGAGTGCCATCCAGTCCGCGTGACTGGCACAATTCAAAGAAGCCCTCGATCTTCTCGTTGACCCCGCCGATCGCCTGAATTTCACCCTGCTGGTTGATGGAGCCGGTGACCGCGAACCCCTGTTTCAGCGGCAGCCCACTGATGGCGGAAAGCAGTGCGCAGAGCTCGACGGCCGAGGCACTGTCACCGTCAATGGGGCCGTAGGACTGCTCGAACACCAGGCTGGCATTGAGCGACAGCGGCAGGTGACGGGCATAGCGGGCACCAATACAGGCGGCCAAAATCATGACGCCCTTGGAGTGCAGCGGGCCGCCAAGTTCGGTTTCGCGCTCGATATCCAGCATGTGGCCGCTGCCGATACGTGCGGTGGCGGAGATACGATTGGGCTTGCCAAAACGCTGATCACCCAACTGGAATACCGACAGGCCATTGGCCTGACCGATGCTCATGCCGGAAGTGCTGATCATCAGCATGCCGCGCTCGATCTGCTCCTGCAGCAGTTCGGAATATTGACTGCTGCGGTGGCGCTGCTGAGCGATCGCCTTGCGGACATGGTCGCCGGTGACCTGCGATGCGCCCTGACGCAGGGTCCAGAAACTGGCTTCGCGCATCAGATCGATCAGTTGACCGCGGTTCAGTGACAGTTTGTCGCTGTCATCCATCCGCCGTGAGCTGTGCTCGACGACTGCCTGTAACGCGCTGAGGTCAAAGTGAGCCAGACCTTCTTCACGCACCAGCATGGCGATCAATCCGAGATAGCTTTCCAGGTTGTCACGGTCACGGTCCAGGCTCTCGGCGAAGTCGGCATAGACCTTGAACAGGGTGGTGAACTCGGTGTCGTACTGTTTGAGCAAATAGTAGAGGCGGCGGTCACCGATCAGGATGACGCGGACATTGAGCGGGACCGGTGCCGGCTCCAGCGAACGCGCACCGCTGATACCGTATATTTTTTCCAGTGGGTCGATCCGGATTTCATGGTTGCGCAGGGCGCGCTTGAGCCCTTCCCAGGCAAAGGGATAGGACAGCAGCTTTTGCGCATCGACTACCAGGTAACCGCCGTTGGCTCGATGCAGTGCGCCGGGCTGGATCAGACTGAAGTCGGTGATCAGCGTACCGAAGTGGGCCTCATGCTCGATCCGGCCGATCAGGTTCTGGTAACTGGGAATGTCCTCATAGACTACCGGCGCTCCGCCATTGCGTTCATGTCCGACCAGTACATTGATCTGATAGCGGCGGAATTTGGCGGAGCGGGCACGCTTGTGCAGGGGCGCACGTTTATCGTCTTCAGTCGGGAAAAAATCATCCACGTTTTCGAGCATGTCCTGGTGGATGGTATCCAGAAAACTCAGTACGCCGGTGTGGCTGCCGTACTGCTGGCGCAGATTGTTCAGTGCCGGATCGATGACACCGCGGGTCGTGTCCTGTTCCAGCTCGCGGATACGTGTCTGCTGCTCCTGATGCATTTTGGGCACTTCATGCACCAGCTCAGTCAGTTCTTCGTTCAAGGCCTCCACGGCGGCCTTGATGCGTGTTTGCTCACTGGCCGGCAGCTTGCTGAACTGCGCCGGTGTCATCAGTTTGCCATCCTTGACCGGTCCCAGCGTATAGCCACCGGGTGTACGCAGCAGAGTGATGCCCGCTGCCTGGGCCTTTTTGCCCAAGGCCTTGAAGCTCATCTCCTCGCGCTGCTGGAACTCTTCGTTCAGGCTCTGCAGCTGGTTGTGATATTCGTCACTTTTGAACTGGGCCGGAATACGCAACAGCAGAATTTCGATCAGCTTGCGCAGGTCCTGATGCAGGGTTTGGCCGCTGCCACGCGGCAGCACGAGCATGCCGGGCTGGTTGGGTCGATCGAAATTGTGGATATAGCAGTAGTCGCTGGGAGCTTCACCGCTGGCGGCCTCGGTACTGATGATACGCGACACCAGCTCGCGCTTGCCGACACCGGTGGATCCGCTGACAAACAGATTGTAGCCCAGGTGGTCCATGCCGATGGCGAACTGGATTGCATCCAGCGCTCGCGACTGCCCCAGAGCCGAGTAATCGGGGGTGATGTCTGCGGTCGAGGTGATGCCGAATGAGGACAGGTCGCAAGCATGGCGCAACTGTTGCTGCGTTAACCGCGTATGCATGGCCGGAGCTCCCGTATGATCAAGTCAGGCTTAAGGTTAGCAGTGCCAACAGAATTGCGAGTGCCAAACCGGGCCAAAGGGGGCGACAAAGTGTCCAGTGGCCGGCAAAGAAGGCCAGTCCACCCTTGACCAGGGTATTGGTGATGGCGGCGAGCGTGATGCCGGTGACAGCGGTTTCAGTGCTGATGCTGTCTCGCGCCATTCGTGCCAGCGTCAAGGTGATGGCATCGACATCGGTCAGCCCGGCGACAATGGCAACCAGCCACAGCCCCTGTTCACCCATGTGTGCTCTGATGCCGTGAGCCACCAGCATGATGACCACCAGCAGGGCGCCAAATTGAAGGGCGGGCCATAGCTTGAACGGTTCGGTCGCCAGGGTTGCGGTATTGATGCTGCCGAACGGTTCCTTGCGCCGCCAGCACCAGAGAGAAGCCGCGGCACAGCCCAGCATCATGGCCAGCATGGATGGCCAGAGAGTTGGCAACAGCTGGGGGTTGACCACGGCCACTTCGAGCAGAATACGTGGATACATGATCGCCGTGGCCAGCAGAATGCCGCTGGCCAGCAGGCGCGGTACCGGTATCTGTGCATGCATGCGCGCCAGGCTCAGGGTCAAGGCTGTGCTGGAGGCAATGCCACCGAGCAGACTGGTGATCAGTACACCCTTGCCGGGACCGGTCAGCCGCATGGCG
Organism: Marinobacterium halophilum; assembly: GCF_003014615.1. Taxonomy (GTDB): domain Bacteria; phylum Pseudomonadota; class Gammaproteobacteria; order Pseudomonadales; family Balneatricaceae; genus Marinobacterium; species Marinobacterium halophilum. Next base: position 81,812 of record NZ_PYGI01000022.1, read on the forward strand.
AAATAGGCCGTCAGGCTGATGCCGGCAATCAGCACGACCAAAAGCCATATTTCATAAGGGTTCAGGGCTCCCCATGGGCCATAGCTCTGATTGGGCAGTACCGGCAGCAGTACCACAGAGATCAGTGCCAGTTGCAAAATGCCGCGTATTTCGGCATCGCTCAGGTGTTCCAGTGCGTGGTGCAGGGTTTGCTTGAAGTGCAATATGATAGTGACCATCACGGCAGACGCCACGGCGAGAGATAAATCGCCCATCATGGCCAGAACCCCGAGCAGGTAGGTAATCAAACCTGCGACCACGGTGGTCATGCCAACGTCATGGTCTTCGCGAGAATCCAGCCAATGTGCGAGTCCCAGCAACAGGGTGATACCGGCCGCCGTGACAATAACAATGCCCGGACCGAGTGCCGGTAACAGAGCGGCCGAGAGGGCACCGCTGACCGCCAACAGCCCGAACGTACGAATGCCGGCGATGCGTCCGCCAGCAGGGGCATGGCGTTCATGCCAGCCGCGTTGCAAGCCGATCAGCAAGCCCAATGCGAGGGCGACCAGGAGACGCAGTAGCGTGCTATCCATAACACCTCCACCAAACAAAAGAGGATCAGTGGTTTAAGCCTAACAGGTTTTTAGCGGCTACGAGGTATAATCATTATTTTTAAAAACGTACTTAAACGGATACACTTAAGTATTAATACGAACAAATGTTTTATTTAATTGTTCATATACATGAGTTTAATGCTAATAATGGCTATTCATTCAGCATACGTTTGTCTTTATAATGCGCATGCGAAGTGAATACTAATTTAATAATGATCCATTAGTATAAAACATTCAGACAATATACTGTTGCACGGTTGACAGCCCGATTTATATCGTACTCATCTGATTTTACTCTGCATGCCTGGACGGCTTATGAACCCATTGAACGATATTACGTTTACCACTGCTGGTTTGTCTGAAAACGACAGGGAAAAACTGCAGTCGGTACTGGTCCTGGCCGAAATTCGGCTGTCATCCAGTTGGTCACTGCATGACTCTCCAGACGCTGCAGATGTGGTCATCTGTCGGGCTGTGGATGAGCTGCAACCGGGGGACATGCGTCCGGTGATTGTTTACCGGGAGCCCTCGCAACCCGAATGGTGCGTGGACAAGCATGAGCGCCCGCTGTTCGAATTGAGGGTCGACAGCAGCGGCATGCCCCATTTTTCCGAATTGGTGACGGTATTCAAACAGGTCGAGCTACAGTTATTGAATGTATCGGTGGCCAACTCTGGTCCTCAAGTGCTGGTGACCGATATTCCGTTGTTGACACCAGTGGCCGATCTGGACGAAAACGGTTTTGAAGACATGGACTTAGAGGGTGTCTTGCCGACCTCAACGGAAGTCGTGAAATCCGCAGATCCAGCGGAAGATAGGCATATTCAAGCCCTCTCCAAGCCTGAGCCAAAGGCCGTCACGCCACCCTGTCTTGAGCAGTTGGCACTCTATCTACAGCGGTCTGCGGGTGATGCGCCTTACCACAAAATTCTGCTGCAATCGGGTGATGTAATATTACTCGACTTCCGGAGCGGCCGGTTTCATTGCAACCGCTCGCTTGAAGCCTTCCTGCAGGAGCCGGCCGATAATCGGGCCTCCTATATATCGACGTTGTCGCAACAGGAGTTCAAGTCTGAACTCAGTAAACAGGATTGCAGCGAGCAGCCGATTGCCAGTCTGCAGTGGTTCCTGGCGCTCTATTCCGGAGTCGAGGGCTTGCATGCGGTAAGCGAGGATGAGGCTTATTGCCTGTCTGCCTGGCCTGATAGTCAATTACCAGGTTTGCGCCAGGAGCATTTCAAGCTGGCAGCGTTTATGCGTGATAAGAAAGAGACAATTAAGGAGATAGCGCATAAAACCGGCATCCCTGTTGCTACCATTCTAGCATTTGTCGAGGCCTGTCATTATCAGGGTCTGGTAAAACAGGACAAGGAACAGAAAAAAGTTGATGTGCAGGGATCTGAACGTCCAAAAGGTTTTTGGCGTCAGATACTGCGCAGCATTAAACGGTAACCCGGGGCAACGCCCCTTTCGATTCGGAAAATACTATGTCAAAACTGGATGATCTGCTGCAAGCGATTGTGAATGATGTTGATGGTGCACTGGGCTGTGCGGTTGTGGATCTGGATAGCGGTTTGTTGCTTTCAGTGGCGCACACGGTACCGTATTTTACCTCTTCCTATCTGGAAGCTGTGGCGGCAGCGGCAGTGGATATGATGCGGGGTCGTAATGTGCGTGCGGTCGAATCCCTGCTGTCCAATCAGCGTGGACAGCCGGTACGCCACATGATCCAGGAAGTGCAGATGAGTACTGAGCGGACCTACCATTTCATGGCGATCGTTCCTGAAAAACCGAATTCACTGGTGGTGCTGATCACCAGCCGCAATACGAATCTGGGCATGGGGTGGGCCTCTGTCCGTACCAATCTGCCTAAAATCGCCGAGTTCTGCCCCTCCTGATACCCCTCTGTCAGACCCCCGAGCAGCTGGATAGCTGCTCTTTTCTTGTTGCTTACAGGTCAGGATGATGTTGAAAAAGAAACTCAAGATTGTGGGTGTACTCGGGGATACTCATTGTTTTGGTCCCGAGCAGATTCGTGCGGCCATTCTGCAGGGAGTGGAGGCGCTATCGATCAATCACGATTTTACGGGACGTCCTGCCACTCACATTTATGCCAATGATGAACATGTGGTAAAAATCCGGCGTGATCTCAAGCTGACGGCACGCCAGGCTCAGCCCTGGCTGTTGAAAGTGATGGAGAAGGAGCGGATGCTGGGGGTGTATCATCCGGCGAAAACCTGGTTTTACATCTATGTTGAGCGTGCGGGTGTTGAGCAGGAGAGCGAAGAAGTACTGATTGGCAACATCACCCCGCGCCTGCAACCACTGCATAAAGTCCTGGAGGCCGAGCCAGTGGGAGCCGAAGGGCTTGAACGGGCGCGGTCGCAGCTGGACGAGATGTTCGGTCTTTATCTGCGCACGGCACGTGAGTTCGACATCAAACTTGATGAGGGCCTGTCAAACTTCGCGCTGGATGCCGAGGGGCGGCTGTATTACGTCGACGACGAATATTATGCCTGGGACAAGTTCATCTCCTTTTCAATGATGCTGGGCGTATTGATTCGCAAACTGGGTTGGCTTGAACGTGACTTCATGCGTGTGCTGGCACAGGACTTGGGGAAGCAGCTGGACCAAACCTTTGCTGATCTGAATTACCGTGCCAGCATTGCCTATCAGCTGCGTTCGGCCTTCATGCCTGCGGGCAAAAAACGTGATCTGGCGAATCTGGTCAGTGCCACCCTGACGGGATCGGTGCCTGCTATTAGCGTCGCCAGTGATGTTACAGCGACAGGTATGGAGTCTGCCGTTGCCGTTGCCGTGCCGACGAAAGAGTACCGTCCGGCTGCGACCGATATGGAGCCGCCTGCCGATGTGACAGCTCCGGTAGTCAGTACCGGTGGTGAAGTGAAATCAGGTGAAGGCTTGCTGGCCATCCTGGCTGATGTGCATGCCAATTTGCCGGCGCTCGATGCGGTGCTGGACTGGCTTGAGCGTGAGGGCATACGCCATGGCGTCGTGCTTGGTGATCTGGTGGGGTATGGACCGGATGCGGCCGAAGTCATTGAACGGTTGCAGGAATCCGGTCTGCACATTATCAAGGGTAACCATGATCATGCCGTCGCCTTGGGTGCGTTTCAACGTGGCCTGTCGAAAAATGCCCGCCATGTGGCGGAGTGGACCCACGAACAATTGCCACAACGGCAACGTGATTGGCTGAAAAACCTGCCGCCAATCCTGGATACCGAGCAGTGGCTGGCGGTGCATGGTGCGCCGTTGGATCCGGAGTTCTTCTATGGTTATGTCTACGAGATGACCTACCGGGATAATCTGGACAAGCTGGCAGCCTTGCAGCGCAGGCTGTGCTTCCATGGTCATTCTCATATGCCCGGTGTGTATTGCCGTGATGGACAAGGACAGGACCGGCATCGGACGGGCGAGCGTGTGTCGCTCAAGAATGAGGCGCATTGCCTGATATGTCCGGGGTCGGTTGGGCAGCCGCGTAACGGCATGCCGCAGAGTCAGTTTGCACTCTATGACCCGGTGGAGGATGAAGTGTTGTTCAAACAGTTGGCTTACGACTATGAGCCGGTCGTGGAGCGGATGAAGACGCTGCGTTTTCCGGCAGACCTCTACCTGCGCTTACCAAAAGGTGTGTGAGGACGGGTAAAAAAAAGGCTATGTCTGAGTTAGTTGTTGTGGATATCGCTCAATAGCTTCTAACAAACATAGCTCAGCTGTTATTCCAGTAGAATAACGTTCCAGCATCCG
>NZ_PYGI01000023.1 GCF_003014615.1 Marinobacterium halophilum
TGAGCCAATGGCTGTCGGAAGCCGGTGTCCTTCTGAAAGAGGGCTCACTTATTGATGCCACCATCATCGAAGCACCCAGCTCCACCAAGAACAAAACGGGCAAGCGTGCCCGCAACGGCGGATCGCCGGAGATGCATCAGACCAAAAAAGGCAACCAGTGGCATTTCGGCTTGAAAGCTCATATAGGTGTGGATGCCCGCACCGGCATCACACACAGTTTCAGCACAACTGCCGCAAACGAGCACGATCTCAATCAGGCTGACCAGCTACTGCACGGTGAAGAAGCATTCATCTTTGCTGATGCGGGTTACCGTGGCGCCGAAAAGCGAGACGAGCTGAAAGATGTCAGTGCGGACTGGTACATCGCCGAACAGCCAGGGAAGCTGAAGTCCCTGAAAAAGCATCCCCGGATCAATAAGGTCAGAATCCGCACCGAGTATCTGAAGGCCAGCCTCCGCGCCAAGGTTGAGCATCCGTTTCGGATCATCAAGTGTCAGTTCGGTTTTGTAAAAGCCCGCTATCGTGGGCTGAAGAAAAACGATGGCAAGCTGGCTATATTGTTCGCTCTGACCAATATTGTGCGCGTGGATCAGATGTTGAGATCGCAGGGCTAATCCGTCTGTACTGCCTGAAAAGGCAGTTGCAGCCGATTAAAAAGGGGGAAACGTGCGCATTTTATGCACCTTGCCCCAGAGAAAATGCAGTTTTAATGGCTCTGTCGGGGCTTATTCATACGTTCCTTAAAAATGCACCAACAATCACGCCAATGATTGGCAATCCGACTAACGTTACTAGGTATCCAGTTCCAGCTAGCAGCAGTTCATCAATAGGCATGTTTACTTCCGATGCAAAACAAACGAAAGGCAAAACTATGAATAACGATGCAGTAAAAGGGACTTCAGAGAAAGAATTTAAACAACTTAGAAGGGGGTATTGCGACGAGAGCTCCCAGCTTATTACCCTGGACATTCCCATTTTAGGATTGGAGCAGCTTAAGCGCTCCTAAGTGACTGTATTTACTATAAAAGTAAATGGCGGTGAGGGAGGGATTCGAACCCTCGATACCTTGCGGTATACACACTTTCCAGGCGTGCTCCTTCGGCCACTCGGACACCTCACCACTCTATCAATTGACCTGACTTGCTGCCGTTACCGGCGATGCCTCATCAATTGAGGTGCGTATTATAGATCGTTGTTTTCAAAGCACAACCCCCTATCTCAAACTTTTTTTCACTTTCTGCAAACGCAGACGCGGCGGCGCTGTCAGAGTATCATTCGCAGCTGCACAGAATATGTGAATAACGAAGGAGCTTTTATACAAATGTTGATGGCAATTTTAGCCGTAATAGGTGGACTGGCATTGCTGGTCTGGAGTGCTGATCGTTTCATTGATGGTGCCGCAGCAACGGCTAAGCATGCCGGCATGCCCCCTCTGCTTATCGGTATGGTAATCATCGGGTTTGGCACGTCGGCACCTGAGATGGTGGTTTCGGCTTTTGCATCAGCGCAGGGTAACCCCAACCTGGCACTGGGCAACGGCTATGGTTCCAACATCACCAATATTGCATTGATTCTGGGTATTACTGCCCTGCTCAGCCCCATCGCCGTGCATTCACAGATTTTGCGCAAGGAACTGCCCCTGCTGGCAATTATTACGCTCCTGGCCGGCTATCAGCTGATGGATGGACAGATCACCGCGATCGAGGCCTGGACCTTGCTGGGTGTGTTCTTTGCAATCATGGGCTGGTCCATCATGCAGGGCATGCGCCAACGTGGTGACGCCTTGGGCAGTGATGTGCAGCAGGAAATGGACAGTGAACCGGACATGCCACTGCGCAGCGCTATGTTCTGGCTACTACTGGGCCTTGTCCTGCTGGTAATCAGCTCACGCGTACTAGTCTGGGGCGCGGTCGATATTGCCAGCGCCATGGGCGTCAGCGATCTGATCATCGGTCTCACCGTTGTTGCTATTGGCACATCCCTGCCGGAGCTGGCTGCATCCATCATTGCGGTACGCAAGAACGAGCATGATCTGGCCATTGGCAACGTCATCGGCTCCAACATGTTCAACACTCTGGCCGTGGTCGGTATCGCTGGTACCATTCACCCGATGTCCTTCTCGCCAGAAGTCTTGACCCGCGATTGGGTTGTCATGGCTGGCCTGACCCTGTCCCTGTTTATTTTGGGCTACGGCTTCCGTGGACAGGGACGCATCAACCGTCCCGAGGGTGGACTGCTGGTTGCGATCTTTATAGCGTACACCGCCTATTTGATATACGGCGTCATGAACGCAGCGTAATCGCACGATAAGGAGATATGCCCGTGATTCGCACCTTTGCTCTGGAAACAGGCAAGCTGCGCGAGCAAGAGGTGGAGAGCAATGCTCTCCACACTCATCTGGAGCGAGCCAGCTGGATTGACCTTCAGGATGCTGATACTGCCGAACGTCAGGCGATCGAGCAGCTGTTCCCTCAAAGCCTGCCTGATGCTGATGAAGTGGAAGAGATCGAGTCCAGTGCCCGTTATTTTGTCGAGGGCGACGATCTGCATGTGCATTCGCTCTTTCTGTATCAGTCCGAAGGGCGTTTCAGAACGGCCACCGTCGCCTTCACCCTGAACCCACAGCGCCTGATCAGCACCCGTGATGTGGAACTGCCCGATTTCCGGCTGACCCGCCTGCGGGCACGGCGAGGCTGGGTCGAAGCCAGTTCACCGCTACAGGTATTGATGGCACTGTTTGAACAGAAGGTCGATAACCTGGCGGACCAGCTGGAAGATCTGCACCGCAGCCTGGAGCAGGTCAGTAACGAAGTACTGGAAAATAGAGATGCGGATTTGGGCGAACAGCTGGACTGCCTGGCCAAGCTGGAGGACAGCAACGGCCAGATTCGGCTCTGCCTGATGGATACACAACGCTCCACCTCATTTTTGTTGCGACATATCCGCCAGCAACCGGCTGAAATGGAGACCTGCCGCGAGATTCTCCGCGACCTTGATACGCTGATGGCACACGCCACCTTCGTCTTCGAGAAGATCAACTTCCTGCTGAATGCAGCTCAGGGCTTCATCAATATCCGCCAGAACCAGATCATTAAGATATTTTCCATCGCAGCGGTCGTCTTTCTGCCACCGACCCTCGTTGGTACCGTGTATGGCATGAACTTCCACAGCATGCCGGAGCTTGACTGGGCGTTTGGCTACCCGATGGCCCTGGGCCTGATGGTCGTATCAGCCATCTCGCCTTACCTGTTCTTCAAACACAAGGGTTGGCTCTAGGCCAGCCTCTTTCACTGCAGCCGCTGGCTGAACACCTCCGCCGGCAAAGGCTTGTCGAAGTAATAACCCTGCGCAAGATTACAGCCCGCCTTGCGCAAGAACTCACAATGCGCCTCGGTTTCCACCCCTTCAGCAACCGTGATGATATTGAGATGGCGCGCCATATCAATAATCGATGACGTGATCGCAACGTCATCCTTGTCTTCAGGAATGCCCATGATAAAGGTGCGATCGATCTTCAACTTGTCCAGCACGAAACGCTTCAGGTACGCCAAGCTGGCATAACCGGTTCCGAAGTCATCCAGCGCAATGCGAATACCTAATGAACGCAACTGCTCCAGCAACCGTATCGAGCCTTCGATATCACTCATCAGCACACTTTCCGTTACTTCCAGCACCAGCTGTTCAGGCTCAAAACCGGTTCTGTCCAGCGCACCACGCACCTCGTTCACCAGCGCCGGGCGGAACTGAACCGCAGAAACATTAACAGCAACGGAGACAGGCGTCGCCAAAGCACGGTTCCAGATGGCTCCCTGACGGCATGCTTCTTCTAATACCCAGGTGCCGATGGGAATGATCAGCCCGGTTTCTTCCGCCAGGGGAATGAATTGGTCCGGCATTACCAGACCATCGGGGCTATTCCAGCGGATCAAGGCTTCACATCCTGACAAACAGTTACGGCCGAGATCATATTGCGGCTGATAGTACAGCTCAAACTCCTGACGTTTAAGTGCATCACGCAAGCGGACTTCCATCAACAGACGCTCTGACACCTGTTGATTCATCTCAGGCGTAAACACCTCCAGCATATTACGCCCACTGCCTTTGGCATGGTACAACGCGGTATCGGCATTACGCAGGAGCGTTTCGAAGTCTTCACCGTCATAAGGGTATATCGCCAAACCGGCACTGGCAGTCACAACCAGCTCATGGTTATCGAGCTTCAGGGGCGTGGCTATCTGCTCCAGGTAACCTTTGATAAGTGCATACAAATCACCCAACTCTGCCACATTCGGCAGCAATACGACGAACTCATCACCACCCAGGCGACTCAGCGTATCCGTACTGCCAATTTTACGCAGCAGGCGCTGAGCCATTGTCTTCAGCAACATATCCCCTGCGCCATGCCCCAGGGTGTCGTTAACATTTTTGAAGCGGTCCAAGTCGATAACCAATAACGCCATCTGTTCGTTACGCCGCTGCGCACGCGTGATCGCCTGCATCGTACGTTCTCGCAGCAAGCCCCGGTTGGGCAGATCGGTCAAGGCATCGAAGTCAGACAGGTAGCGCAACTGATCCTCTGTCGCCTTGCGCTCGGTGATGTCATTGAACATGGCCACGTAGTTACTCACCTCGCCCTGTTCATCTTCTACCACCGTAATCGACAACCACTGCGGATACACCTCACCACTGCGGCGGCGGTTCCAGATTTCACCTTGCCAGCGTTTTTCTTCGGCTAATGTTTGCCATAACCGCTCATAAAATACGCGACTGTGCTGGCCGGAAGACAGCAGCGCAGGACAGCGACCTACAACATCCTCGGCCGCGTAACCGGTAATGCGGGTAAACGCAGGATTCACCGCCATAATCCGGTTGCGTGCATCACTGATCATGGCCCCCTCACCGGCCGCCTCAAAAACCTTGCCAGCCAACTGCAATTCACGCGACCGGTTTTCCAGGTCAATCTGGCGCTGGTCAATCTCACCCTGATAACGTTGCATCAGCAGCCTGAGCCAACGGGTAATCAACAACGCGACCCCCATTGCCACCACCAATGCTGCAACCAACAGTAACAGCAAGGCCTGCAGATCCGCCTGCAGCTCAGCCTCCAACCGTATTTTCTGTGCGTCCAGTGCCGCCATCAGCTTATCCTGATACACACCGGCAACCAGCACCCAGCCCCACTCCGGTACTTCCTGTACCAGCGCCATCTTGTCTCTGCGCTCACTGGAGTCGAGCCCATACCATTCATACTCAACAAAACGTCCTTCTGGCGTTGCTTGAGCAATCAACCAGCTGACCATTTCACGATGCTCGGCATCCAGTCCGGCCAGGCTGAGCCCTTCAGTGCCAGGCCGTGACGGCGACAGCAGCACTTTCCCACCATTATCCAGTACCGCGATATACCCATCATTATCCAGACGCAAGCTACCCAAACGCTGCAGTGCCTGCTGCTTGATGTCATTTTCAACCTGGTACAGATAGTCGCCGGTACCGATGATCCAGTTCAGCGGCTCGAAGTATTCAACGTAGGCAATTTTGTCCCGCATCTGATCAAGGTAATCTGGCGCATACCAACGGTAGGCTGAATAGCCATTGCTGTTAGGGTTCTGCACCGCATCGATCAGCCCTTGCATGATGAAGTGCCCGGTATCGTCCCGGTTATCCAGTAATGACTGCCCCTCAGTTTCCGGCTGCGTCGGCAGCAAGACGCACTTGCCCTCAAGGGTGTCGATAAAGATGTAACCACGTCCATCAAAAAAACGCAGGTCCCTGAGTGACTCCCTAATCAGGCTGGCAACGGCCTCGGGATCATCCGCGTGACGTACGCTCTCAATCGCATACATTGAGCGCACAAGCGTAACGGCTTGCTGCACCTCGGATTTGATCTGCTGTTTGAGTACCTGTTCGGTTTGCTGGCGGGTAAAATTGAGGTAATGCAGCGTCGCATCGACTTCATTACGCAGTTTTTGCTGATTACGCACTTCGAACTCATGCCATTGCTGCTGAATGCGTTCGTAGCCGGCATTATAGGTAGTGGAGATGAAGAAAGCGGAGACGACCAGCATCAAAATGCACACCATCCCGAGAATGGCGCGGGTTTGGTAACGTGGCAAAGTGTCGGCATTAATAGTCAGGGGCATCATCTGATCCATTCAGATACGTAACAGCTTCCGCTCGGATCACCTCCCTGACACCCAACGAAAATACAATAGTCTGTTTATAACACTGCCCAACCACCCCCGTAAATGATTACTGATCTCATAATGGAAGATGTTGCGTATTCTTGATCTCACGCAATGCAAAATTGGAGTGGACCTGTGCAATCCCCTGAAGCGTAAAGATTTTTTCGTTCAGAAAGCGATCATAGGAGCGCATATCCGGCACCACCACACGGAGTACAAAATCTGCATTTCCGGTCACGGCGAAACACTGTAGCACTTCGGTGTAAGCCAGCACCTGACGCTCAAATTCTTCAGTACTGTCGAGGTTGTGCCGCTGCAACGAAACCAGCACAAATACGCTCAACGCCTGCCCCATGACTTCAGGGTTGAGTAGCGCACTGTACCCGGCAATCGCTCCCTGCTCTTCCAGTGCCCGTACGCGCCGCCAACACGCCGCCGGAGACAACCCCACCCGCTCAGCCAACTGTTGGTTGCTGATACGCCCATCCTGTTGAAGATGATGCAGGATTTTACGATCAAAACCGTCAAGCTCAACCTGTTTCATTTGGTAACACTCCAATTTTTTCAAATATTCTTCCTTAAAAAAACACAAAAAGAAACATCCTTTCTTTAAAAGTGGTTTTCTTCTGTAAAATAGCAAGCACCTTCAGGCCACATCTCCCTACAATTTTTCTCACGCTATACGGGTGCATCGGCTCAGTTATTCAGCAGATCGCTCGACATAACAACAAGATCCAACAAGAGAGGTTCCGGGTATGTCTGCCACTCCCACCGCACTAGACGACTACCGTCTTGAAGACCGTTATCTGCGCGACTCAGGCCGTGTCTTCCTGACCGGCACCCAGGCTCTGGTACGCATCCCGCTGATACAGGCACGTCTGGACCAGAAAAACGGCCTCAATACCGCAGGCCTGATCAGTGGTTATCGTGGTTCGCCTCTGGGCGCATACGACCAGGCACTGTGGCAGACCAAGAAGTTACTGGATGCACATAAGGTCGACTTCATTCCAGCGATCAATGAAGACTTGGCCGCCACGATCATACTCGGCAGCCAGCAGGTTGAAACCGATGCCGACAAGCAGGTCGACGGCGTATTCGGCCTTTGGTACGGCAAGGGCCCAGGCGTCGACCGTGCCGGTGATGCGCTCAAGCACGGTACCACCTATGGCAGCTCCCCTCATGGCGGCGTACTGGTCGTGGCCGGTGACGATCATGGCTGCGTGTCCTCCTCCATGCCGCACCAATCCGATGTCGCGTTCATGGCCTGGTTCATGCCGACCATCAACCCGGCCAGCCTCGCGGAATACGAAGAATTTGGTCTTTGGGGCTATGCCCTGTCCCGTTTCAGCGGTTGCTGGGTCGGTTTCAAGGCGATCTCCGAGACTGTTGAAAGCGCCTCCTCTGTCGAGTTGAAGCCGCTGCCGACGTTTGTAACCCCGACCGATTTCACCCCGCCGGCCGATGGCCTGCATTACCGCTGGCCGGACCTGCCCGGACCTCAGCTGGAAACCCGTATCGAGCACAAGCTCGCAGCGGTTCAGGCATTCGCCCGTGCCAACCCGATTGACCGTCGCGTCTTCGACAACACGGCGGCTCGCTTCGGCATCGTCAGTACCGGCAAAGCCCATCTGGACCTGATGGAAGCTCTGCAGCTACTGGGCATCGACGAAGCGCGCGCCAGTGAACTGGGTATCGACATCTACAAGATCGGCATGGTCTGGCCGCTGGAGCGCCAGGGCATCATGGACTTTGTCCGTGGCAAGGACGAAATCCTCGTCATCGAAGAAAAGCGCGGCATTATCGAGAGCCAGATCAAGGAATACCTGTCGGAACCGGACCGCCCCGGCGAAGTACTGATCACCGGCAAGCAGGACCAGAACGGCGAACCACTGATCCCTTACGTAGGCGAACTGAGCCCGAAATTGCTGGCCGGTTACCTGTCTGCACGCCTGGATCGCTTTTTCGGCGTGAAGTTCACCGAGAGCATGGAGCAGATCAACTGCTCGCTGGGCATCACCGATCCGGGTGGCGTGCGCCGCATGCCCTACTTCTGCTCCGGCTGCCCGCACAACTCCTCCACCAAGGTTCCGGAAGGCAGCAAGGCTCAGGCCGGTATCGGCTGTCATTTCATGGCCTCCTGGATGGATCGCGACACCGAGTCCCTGATCCAGATGGGCGGTGAAGGCGTCAACTGGATTGGCAAGAGCCGCTACACCGGCAACGCGCACGTATTCCAGAACCTGGGCGAAGGCACCTACTTCCATTCCGGTTCCATGGCCATTCGCCAGGCAATCGCGGCCGGAATCAATATCACCTACAAGATCCTGTTCAACGACGCGGTCGCCATGACCGGCGGTCAGCCGGTGGATGGCCAGATCACCGTCGACGCTATCGCCAAGCAGGTATCGGCTGAAGGTGCCAAGCGTGTAGTGGTGCTGAGCGACGAGCCCGAAAAGTACAAAGGCAACGAATCCCTGTTCCCGGCTGGCGTAACCTTCCATGACCGTTCCGAGCTGGATGCCATCCAGCGCGAACTGCGCGACATTTCGGGCTGTACCATTCTGATTTACGATCAGACCTGTGCCGCCGAAAAACGCCGTCGCCGCAAGCGCGGCCAGTTCCCGGACCCGGCCAAACGTGCCTTTATCAACCACCATGTGTGTGAAGGCTGTGGTGACTGTTCGACTCAGTCCAACTGTTTGTCCGTCGTGCCACGCAACACCGCACTGGGCCGCAAGCGCAAGATCGACCAATCTTCCTGCAACAAGGATTTCTCCTGCGTCAACGGTTTCTGCCCGAGCTTCGTCACCATCGAAGGCGGTCAGCTGCGCAAGTCCAAGGGACTGGATCTGGGTGCAGAACTGGAACAGCGCGTCGCCGCACTGAACGCACCGACCATTCCGGCACTGGCAGGCAGCTATGACCTGCTGGTCGGTGGTGTCGGCGGCACCGGTATCGTCACGGTCGGTCAGCTGATCACCATGGCTGCCCACCTGGAGTCCAAAGGTGCATCGGTACTGGACTTCATGGGCTTCGCCCAGAAAGGCGGCACCGTACTCAGCTATGTACGCCTGGCACCCTCGCCTGCAACCCTGCATCAGGTCCGGATTGAAAACGGCCAGGCCGATGCCATCGTTGCCTGTGACATGGTGGTTGCCACTTCACAAAAGGCACTGAACGTACTGCGCCCGAACCATACGCGCATCGTTGCCAACGAAGCCGAATTGGCTACCGCGGATTATGTGCTGTTCCGTGATGCCGACATGCAGGCCGAGAAACGCCTCAAGCTGCTCAAGGATGCCGTGGGCGAAAATGCCTTCGACCAGCTGGATGCCAACATGATCGCTGAAAAACTGCTGGGGGATACCGTATTCTCCAACGTGATGATGCTCGGGTTTGCTTGGCAGAAAGGACTGGTGCCGGTCTCACTGGCAGCACTGACCCGCGCCATTGAACTGAACGGCGTCGCGATTGATCGTAACAAGCAGGCGTTCAACTGGGGCCGACTCGCCGCTGACGACCGCGCCTGGGTTGAATCCCAGCTCAGCGAGGAAGCACGTGCCAAACCGGTTACACCGGAACAGGAAACGCTGGAGCAGCTGATCGAGCGCCGCATGCAGCATCTGACCGAGTACCAGAACAGTGCATGGGCGACACAGTACCAGCAGCAAGTGGAACAGATCCGCAGCGCTGAACTATCACTGGGCAAGAAACCCGAACTGGAACTGACCCGTACCGTGGCGCAACAACTATTCCGCCTGATGTCCTATAAAGATGAGTATGAAGTGGCGCGTCTGTTCACCCAGACTGACTTCCTGAAAGAGGTCGAGCAGACCTTCGAGGGCGACTACCGTATCAACTTCAATTTGGCCCCCCCCATTTTGGGTGGCAAAAAGGATGCGAAAGGTCGACCGATGAAACGTCAGTTCGGTCCCTGGATGCTGAAGGCAATGAAAGTGTTGGCACCGCTTAAGGGCCTGCGCAACACCGCTTTGGACCCCTTCCGCTTTGCCGCCGATCGCAAGCTGGATCGTGCACTGCTGGCGGATTATCTGACGTTGCTGGAACGCATCGCCCTGGAACTGAAGGCCAACAACCATGAGTTCGCTCTGGAGTTGGCCGCTCTGCCCGCTGACATCCGTGGTTATGGCCCGGTACGTGAACAGGCAGCAGACGCCGTCGCTGAAAAACGCGCCCTCCTGCTGAAAGCATTTGCAACCAGCCGTCCGACGCTGATCAAAGTCGCCAAGACTGAGGAGGCAACCCATGTTTGAACATCTCAACACCCTGCCCCAGGACCCGATTCTGGGATTGATGAAAAGCTTTCGTGAAGATTCCCGCACCGACAAGGTCGACCTGGGTGTCGGCGTCTATCGCGACGAAGCCGGTCATACACCGATCATGGCCGCTGTGCAGAGCGCCCAACAACGCCTGCTGGAAACCGAAGCCACCAAGGCCTACATCGGCCCGGCCGGAGCTGAAGGGTTCAATCACCTGATCAGCCAGCTGATCCTCGGCGCGGGTCATCCCGCACTGAACGACCAGCGGGTCAATACGGTACAAACGCCGGGTGGCTGCGGCGCGCTGCGCATGGCCGCCGAGTTTCTACGCCTCTGCAAGCCGGATGCCACCGTGTGGGTCAGCACCCCGACCTGGGCCAACCATATCCCGCTACTCGGTGGAGCCGGTTTGACCATCCGTGAATATCCCTATCTGGATACAGCCACGCTGAGCGTCGACTTCGACGCCATGATGGCCGCGCTGGAACTGGCCGATGCCGGTGATGTGGTACTCCTGCACGGCTGCTGTCATAATCCGTCCGGCGCAGATCTGAGCCCCGATCAATGGACCGCTGTCACGGATCTTATTGAACGTAAAGGGCTACTGCCGTTTATCGATATTGCTTACCAGGGCCTGGGTGAAGGACTGGATCAGGATGCGCACGGTGTTCGACTGATGGCAGAACGCCTGCCGGAAGTCATCGTAGCGTCCTCTTGCTCCAAGAACTTCGGTCTCTACCGTGAACGTACCGGTGCCCTGATGCTGATTGCAGCCAATGCCCAACAGGGACGGGCCGCCACCAGTCAGCTGCTTAGTGCGATCCGGTCGCACTACTCCATGCCGCCTGCGCATGGTGCAGCGGTCGTCGAGCTGATTCTCGACACCCCCGCGCTGACCCAGGCATGGCACCACGAACTCGACGCCATGTGCAGGCGTATTATCGAGCTTCGTAGCGCTTTCAGCGAAGCATTGGCCCCGGCCGGTGACTTCAGTTTTATCGAACGGCAGCGCGGCATGTTCTCTTTCCTCGGGATCAATCCGCAACAGGTTAAGATCCTGCGCGACGAGTTTGGCATCTACATGCTGGACTCCAGTCGGATCAACATTGCCGGATTGTCCGCCAACACTTTGTCACGGGTGGCCCACGCCCTGCAGGAGGTGCTCGGACGCACTGAGTAGCCAGAAAAAGCCTCTGCCCCCACTGCAGAGGCTTTTCAGTACCGGCACTGACCGATAACAATAACGATACCGGAGAACTCGTATAATGAGTCAAGCAACACCCAAGGCACACCAGCAGGCCGGCAACCTCTGGTCATCCCGCATGGCCTTTATTCTGGCAGCTGTAGGCTCCGCCGTAGGGCTGGGCAACATCTGGAAATTCCCTTACATCACGGGTGAAAACGGTGGGGGCGCTTTCGTACTGGTCTATCTGGCCTGTATCGCAATCGTCGGTATCCCCGTGCTGATCGCTGAAGTCATGATTGGCCGTCGTGGTGGCCAGAGCCCTGTGGCCAGCATGCGCGAACTGACCGAAACCGAAGGCACCCGCAAAGGCTGGCGTATCATCGGCTGGAACGGCATCATCGCCTCCTTCCTGGTATTGTCTTTCTATTCCGTGATTGGCGGCTGGGCACTGGCGTACGTGGGCAAGGCCGCCTCCGGCATGTTTACCGGCGCAGATGCTGACGCTATCGGCGGCGCATTCGGCGGCATGCTAGCCAGCACCGGCGACCTGCTGCTCTGGCACAGCGTTTTCATGATCATCGTAGTCCTGATTGTCGGCCGCGGCATCCGCTCCGGCATGGAAAAAGCGATCAACATGCTAATGCCGCTGCTGTTCGTGTTGCTGTTCATTATGGTGGGCTACGCCACCACGACCGGTAAATTCGGTGAAGCGGTCAACTTCATGTTCTCGCCAGACTTCAGCAAGCTCACCACTGAAGGCGTATTGACCGCCCTTGGCCACGCCGCCTTCACCCTGAGCATCGGCATCGGCGTGATGATGGCTTACGGCTCCTACCTGCCACAGAACGTCAACATTACCCGTACCGCCATCACCATTGCCTTCATGGATACCGGTGTCGCACTGCTTGCTGGTCTGGCGATCTTCCCGCTGGTATTTGCCAACGGCCTTGAGCCCGGTGCAGGCCCCGGCCTGATTTTCGTTACCCTGCCGCTGGCCTTTGGCCAGATGACCGGTGGCGTGATCTTCGGCACCCTGTTCTTCGCCCTGCTGCTGGTTGCGGCCATCACCTCCGCCATCTCCATGCTGGAACCGGTGGTAGAATGGCTGGAAGAACACAAGGGCATCAACCGTGCCAAAAGCGCCTTCTTCGGCGGCTTCGCAATTTGGCTCGTGGGGGTCGGCACCGTGCTGTCCTTCAACGTTTGGGCTGAGGTTCATCCGCTGGCGTTCATTCCGTTCTTCGAAGGCAAAACTGTCTTTGACCTGCTCGACTTCCTGGTCTCCAACCTGATGATGCCGCTGGGCGGCCTGGCCATTGCGCTGTTTGCCGGTTGGGCGATGAAACGTCAGGGTCTGGACCAAGAACTCGGCTTGCAGGGCGGCCTGTACCGCGCCTTCATGTTTGTGTTGCGTTACCTGACTCCGGCAGGTATTGCAGTGGTGTTCATCTACAACCTGCTGTGATCGCCATGCGGTAATCGAAGCCGACCCCAGGGTCGGCTTTTTTCGTTGTATGCAACGGATAACTGTTCTTTCTCACCAGCCTCACTAAAATGTAATACTCATTATCTCGCCACAGGTTTGCCATGACCGTGCACCATGACACCCCCTACGCCTCCGCATCTGTTCGCTGGCTCACCCTGCTCAGTATCTGTGTCGCAACCTTTCTGATGCCGCTAAGCATGTCGGCAGTCAATGTCGCCCTGCCGGCCATCGCCGCTGACCTCAATGCAGATGCCGTACTCGTGAGCTGGATTCCGACCATGAACCTGCTCGGTGCCATTGCCCTGCAGCTGCCTGCTGGCCGCATCGCCGACATGGTCGGGCGCAAAAAGGTGTTTCTGGCCGGCCTGTTGCTGTTCTCGCTCAGCTCGTTTGCGGTCACACTGATCAACCATATTTATTGGCTGCTACTGATGCGACTGCTGCAAGGGATCGCCGGTGCCATGGTCTTCGGTACCGGCATGGCCATCGTCTCACAGGTATTCGCCCAACATGGACGCGGCATGGCGCTGGGGCTGACGTCGACTTCGGTCTATCTGGGACTCACCTGCGGCCCTCCGATCGGCGGCTGGCTCACCGAGTGGTGGGACTGGCACGCCGTGTTCCTTGCACCGCTGCCATTGGCGATCCTGTGCGCGGTACTGGTCGCGATCCATGTCCGGGAAACCGAACGCCTGCAGGATGAAAAACTCGACTGGATCGGCAGCCTACTGTTCATTGCCGCCTCCAGTCTGTTTTTTGTCGGCCTATCGGGGCTACCCGCACTGAGTGGTGGCGTGCTGGCCGGTTGCGGCCTGCTATTATTGGCCGGCTTTGTCTATCAGCAGGAACATTCGCCCTACCCGCTGATCCGGCTGCGGCGCATGGTACAGAACCAGGTCTTTTTCCGTTCGATTCAAGCCAGCTTTTTCATGTATGCCGCCAACTATCCGCTGCAATTCATGCTCAGCCTCTACCTGCAATATATCCGTGAACTGTCACCTGCCGAGGCGGGGCAGTTGATGCTGTTGCAGGCAATGATGATGGCGGTACTGGCACCGATTGCCGGTCGCCTGTCGGATCATTTCGACCCCCGCATTCCGGCCACCCTCGGTTGCCTGCTGTTCGCCAGCGGTTTTATGGTGCTGGCACTGCTGGATCAGGACAGCAGCATGACTCAGGTTGTCATTGCCCTGCTGGTGATGGGCACGGGCTTCGGGCTGTTTTCTTCGCCCAACAACAACGGCGCACTCAGCGTAGTGCCTACCGACAGACTCAGCATCGCCTCGTCACTGCTCAACATCTCGCGCACGATGGGCAACATGCTCGGCATGGCCGTGGTGGTATTCCTGTTCAACCTGATGATCGGCAATGCCCAGCTGGTACCCGAGCAATATCCGGCGCTGATGCAGCTGCTGCAGATCGCATTTGCCTTGTGCGGTGGCTACGCCTTGATGGCGGCATGGCGTTCATGGTCGCGGGGGAAAGTACGTTAGGTAATGGATGATACCGCCTTATTCGTGAATTCCAGACACAAAAAAGCCGGGGCAAAGGCCCCGGCAAGCACTTCCGTAGCAATAGCGGGAAAGTGAGATGATGCAGGAATCAGCCGCGGCTGATATTGAGCAACTGTGACTGAGTATATTCGAGCAAACCTTCCTCACCGAACTCAACACCGATACCGGACATCTTGCTGCCACCGAAGGGGCAGTGGGGCAAGACTTCAGAATGATTGTTGATCCAGGCTGTACCACTCTCCAGACGCACCGCCACCGAGCGCGCCTGCTCAACATCTTCGCCCCAGACGGATGCGCCCAGGCCGTTGACGTTATCATTGGCCATGGCCACTGCCTCATCGATGTCGCTGTAGCGCACCACCGGCAGGGCCGGACCGAACTGTTCTTCATCAACCAGGCGCACGCCGTTGCTAACATCGGCGACGATGGTCGGCGGGTAGAAATAGCCGTTACCTGACTGCACGTCGCCACCGCTGAGTACACGTGCACCCTGTTGCTTGGCGTCACTCACCAACTCAGCCACAATAGCCAGCTGCGCCTTGTTTTGGACCGGACCAAAGGTCACATCTACTTCCAGACCGTTACCGACAACCTGCTCGGTGGCAATCTTAGCCAGACGTTGGCACAGGTCTTCATACTGGGATTCATGCACATAGAGACGCTTAAGCGCCGCACAGGTCTGGCCCATGTTGATGAATGCGGTCTGAAACAGAGCCGGTGCGATTCTATCCAGATCGGCACCTGGCAGCACGATGCCAGCATCATTGCCACCCAGCTCCAACGTCAGACGTTTCAGGTTATCCGCCGCATTACGCATGATATCCTGACCGGTCGGAGTCGAGCCGGTAAATACGATTTTACGGATATCCGCATGTTGCGTCATGGCACGACCGATGCCACCTTCGCCGGTCACAATATTGATCACACCCGCTGGCACCACTTCATTGATCAGCTCGACCAGTTTCAATGTGCTGAACGGGGTAAATGATGACGGCTTTGACACAACCGTGTTGCCGGTACGCAACGCTGGCATGATGTGCCATACAGCAATCATTAGCGGCCAGTTCCACGGCGTAATGGAACCCACAACACCCAGCGGTTTGTAATGCAGTTCAGCCAAACGTGTTTCGCTGTCCTCGATCACCTTGACCGGAATCTCCAAGTCCGCTGTATAACGGGTCCAGCCCGCCGCGGCCCCCACTTCCATCTGCGCCAGCGCCAGCGGCTTGCCCTGTTCCAGCGTGACCAGCTGAGCCAATTCATCAGCATGGGCATCAATCAGATCAGCAATACGGTGCAGCATCGCCTTGAGTTCTGCATTCGGCGTGTACTGGAACGTCTTGAATGCTGCTCCAGCCGCTGCCACCGCATCATCCACTTGCTCCGGCGATGCTGCGGGGCAGTGCGCAAAAGCGTCGCCCGTTGCCGGATTGATAACCGGGAAGGCGTCACGGTCACCGGCAACCGCCTGACCATTGATATAAAGAGTCGATACCGTTTGCATCAAGAGATCCTTCATATTGAAACGAACGCTGCCGACAAGCGACCAGCAGCGTGTGAGTAAAGCATAGTCAAATCAGAACGGGACGATTGCAATCATCTGCGCGTAGACATTGGTATCATCGTTACCGATCTGGGTGCCATTGCTGCTGTCTGGTGTATAAAAGCCGACCAGCGGGCTGACGATCAAGTTCGGCGTGACCACCCACTCGGCATACAGGTCAATTTCCTGGCCGTCATTGGCACCATTACCGTCGGTATCACTGAAGTCAAAGAACAGCGCGCCTACCGTCAACATCTCGGTCGGGGTGGCCTTCACGCCAACATGGTGAACATCGGTACCGGAGTTGAACGGACCGGCATAGTTGGCCGCCACTTCACCCTGGAACCAGGTGCCGTAGCCACGGTTGAAACCGAAGAACAGCGGATCAAAGCCTGAATCAAAGCTGGCATAGCGGTAGTTCACGCTCGGTGACCACGGCATATCGGCAAAGGTCCAGCCTGCTTCGGCATACCAGGCATCCGCATCAGCAACGCTGCTGTTGCCCTGATCCTGAGTCACGAATTCACCGGACAGGAACAGATTCTCGACACCGGCATTGCCCTGATAACGCAGGCTCAGCGTCTGCTGGCCATCGCGATGCGCCAGACCATAGGTTTCGTTGACATCCAGGCCTTCGATGTAACTCACCCCGAAGGTACCTTCAGGCAGCACATATTCGGCATTGATACCGGCCAGCTCCATTTCAGCCTGAGCACGGTTATCCGATTCCAGCCAGAACAAATCGGCACGCAAACCTTCGCTGCCGCCGATACGGGCAATAGCGGTGCGGTCAAATGCCTTACGCCCCGCCAGCCAATAGGCACCACCGCGGTTCAGGCTGCTGTCCAGCGCATCACCAAAGTTCAGCGCATCGCCATTGATGAGGAAACCATCACCCAGGGTAAATTGCTGACGACCGAAGGACAGGTCCAAACCGTCTTCTCCCAGCATCGGGATCAGATTGCCTGAACGCCAGCCGATATAAGCGTCTTCCAGATCGGTTTCACGCTCGTCGCCAGAGGTAAAACCACCCGCATCGCCATCACCCCAAGTACCGGAGCTGATCAGATTCAAGCCTGCGTAAACACCTGCGCCAGATTCACCGTAGGTATGGCTGCCTGAAAGGCCGTACTTGATGTAACCTTCCTGCCAGCTGGCACCGTCGCGGTCACCATCAAACAGGTAGTTTTCCTGGCTGGAAAACACACCGAAAACCGCTTCGATGTCCAGGTTCAATTCACTGCCATTCTGGCTGTACAGGTTGTAAGCGGAAGCCGGTGCTGCTATCACTGCCGTGATGGCAGCGCTGAGAAGGTAACCGGAAGTACGACGGATGATTTTTGTTTGCATGGGCATTATCCCTGGACAGTGGCATATCCCCGAGGCATGGGCCTGACGATCGCCTGTGCTTTTTTTGTAATGACCCAAGCGTAGAGCGATGCTGTAAACCAGATGCGCGTTTATTGTGTGAACTTGTGGTGGTTTGTAACCATTTGTAACAAGAGACAAGAACCTACGCGGGATCCTGCATTCATCACCTCCTCAAGAGCTGAAATCGTTTATATCAGTCAAGCCGGAGACTTAGTCGATACCCAGAGCTTTCATACGCCGGTACAGGGTCGCTCGGCTGACACCCAACGCTTCGGCAGCGGCTGTTACCTTGCCTTTATGCTGCTCTAATGCCTGGCGGATCAATACTTCCTGGGTTTCCTGCAAGGTTCCTCGCAGTGCGGGAGGCGCATCCAGCTCTTGTAGAAAATCGTCACTCAGATGCTCGTCAGTCAACACAGTTTCCTGTGGCTCCATAAATGCCAGCGCCACTTTCAACACCATCTCCAATTGGCGAAAATTACCCGGCCATGCATATTCGACCAGCTGCCCCTGCAGGTCAGGATCAAGGGATACCTCTGAGCACCCCAATTGCGCTAGCAAGCGCTGACAAAGAGCATTGAAGTTCTTGCGTTCACGCAGCGCAGGCAGACTGACACTGATACCATTAAGGCGGTAATACAGGTCTTCGCGGAAAGTCCCCTCTGCCACCATCTGCTTGAGGTTGCGGTGAGTCGCACCAATAAGCGCAATATCCAGTGCGACCTCTTCCCCACCACCCAAGGGTGCCACCATGCGTTCCTGCAACACTCTCAGTAAACGCGCCTGAATTGATAAGGGCATATCACCAATTTCGTCCAAGAACAGGGTGCCACCGTTGGCCTGCTGAAAGCGGCCCATCATTCCGCCCTTACGCGAGCCGGTAAAGGCGCCTTCTCGATAACCAAACAGTTCAGATTCGATCAGTCCTTCTGGAATTGCGGCACAGTTCACCGCTACAAAAGGCTGCTTACGGCGTAAGCTTCCGTCATGCAGAGCCTTGGCAGCAACTTCTTTGCCACTGCCGGTTTCCCCATGTAACAACACCGGGATCTCTTGCCCCATCGCACGTGCCGCCATCCGCATGGACCGTTGTAGCCGAGGCTCATCTGCCGCAAAATGCTCGACAGGATCGGTCGACGGTTGCTGCTGCCGTGTCGGCGGCGAAATCTGCTTTACTGGCGTAGCTGGCAGCAGACGGTCGGGAAATTGCAAAAGTTCGCAATAGAGTTCGCCAGCACGAGTCTGGACCGAAGCAATCCTTTGCCGCAGGCAAGTATTAAGCAGTACTCCAACACTTTCACCAACCAGTTCATCGATTGTTTTGCCAACCAGCAACTCCCGCGCTCGCCCCAACAGCTGACAGCCCTGCTCGTTGATCGCCAACACATGGCCATCTTCCCCCAGTGCCACCAGTCCCTGCCACGCGGAGCGAAGAAATTGCTGACGAGGATGAAACGCGATCACGACCTGGTTCTGGTATTGGCTGGCAAACAGACGCCCCTCTATGTTTCGGGCAGCTAATTGAATAATGCCAAGGGTATCTTGCGGTTGGTCATTACGCCCTATTCGGGTCAGATCAAGCACTCCCATCAGCTGACCATCGGCATCAAAGAAAGGTGATGATGCACAGGAAAAATGGGCTATATTATCGAGAAAGTGCTCTTCTTCATTAATTACGATGGCACGCCGTTCGACGACAGCCGTTCCCAGAGCATTAGTGCCGCGATTGTCTTCACTCCAGGAAACACCTTGTCTTAGTGCCATTCGCTTCAATGGCGACAAAACATGATCACACCCTTCCATGCTCAGCAATCGGGCGTCAGCATTCGCCAGCAAGACCAGGCCCTGATCTCCAAACTGGTGCGTCAGCTGTTCAATTTCGGGCATGGCAACGTGCAGCAGCAACTCGTGCTGGTCCCTGAACGCTATTAGGTCGGACACATCATCGATAATGCGCCCCTGATCACTTGAGCATTCAAGGCCTGCATCAAGACTGCGCCGCCACGAAGCCGCTATTTCATCGCGCAGATAGCCCTCAGGCAACTGCCCTTCGGACTGCAAACGTTCACGCGCAATGCGCGCAGCATGGACAGGATCACTGATTAAATCCTGACGTAACCGGGGTGCCATAATGTCGGCCTCTTTATTTTTATTTTCCCGAAAATGTAACAGCATTACGCTCACCTTTGTATACGTCAAAGACACACCGGGTGCAAACACCGGCGCCCCTGCATACACTGAAGCAATATATGGGCCACACCCAACACGAACATCTCCCGATCAAAGCTGTCAGATTCGTATGACTGTTCACAGGAGGATTACCCCATGCAGAATCGCTACCGCCTTCTTGCCTGCGCTCTATTGCTCAGTGGCTGTGCGTCAATCCCAGAGGAACTTCGCCCGACCACAGAGCAGTCACTGCTGCCATTCACGGAGGTAACCCAAACTCAGGAAGTCAGCTTGGCCCGCTGGGGAGGAGAAATTACCGAAGTCAGAAACCAGGCGGAAGGCAGTGAAATAGAGGTCGTTCAATTTGCGCTCAATACAAGTGGCCGCCCACTGAAAAGCGACCGGAGTGACGGACGCTTCCTGATCCGAGTACCGTCTTTTATCGATCCTGCGATCTACACCTCTGGTCGTTTAGTCACGGCACTGGGGGAGTTTTCCGGCACGGAACAGGGTGCTGTCGGTAATCAGCCCTATACATTTCCGATTTTGAAAGCCCGGTCGGTACACCTTTGGCCAGAGATCAAAGACCCACCCGAGCGCTGTAGCTGCGATCCCTTTTTCAACAGCCCCTTGATGATGCGTCCGATCATTGTGGTACCGCGTGAATAGCACTCAATAAACTAAAAAGGGCAGCACATGCTGCCCTGAAAGGGAAAAGGCTAAACAGGATTAAAACGGCACAATTGCGATCACCTGGCCATACACATTGGTGTCATTGCTGCCGATCTGGGAGCCACCTGCGGCCGAACTGTTATCCGGCGAATAGAAGCCGATTAACGGGCTGACGATCAGGTTAGGGGTTACTGTCCACTCGGCGTAAATGTCAATCTCTTGGCCATCCAGCGCCCCACTGCCACCAGCAGTATCATTGAAATCGAAAAACAGTGCTCCAATGCTCAACATTTCCGTTGGCGTCGCTTTCACACCTATATGGTGGACATCGGTCGCGGAGTTGAAAGGACCTGCATAGTTAGCCGCAACCTCTCCCTGGAACCAAGTGCCATAGCCCCGGTTGAAACCAAAGAACAGCGGGTCAAAACCTTCATCAAAACTGGCATAGCGGTAATTCACACCAGGTGACCAAGGCAAGTCTGCAAAGGTCCAGCCCGCTTCGGCATACCAGGCATCACCATCTTTGCGTGTGTTATCACCCTGATCCTGAGTCACGAACTCGCCGGAAAGGAACAGGTTTTCGACACCCGCATTACCCTGATAACGCGTACTCAACGTCTGCTGTCCATCGCGATGAGTATAACCCAGTGCCTGAGCATACTTGTCATTCACATCCATGCCTTCGATATAGGCCACACCGAATGTACCCTCAGGGGTGACATACTCTGCGTTAATGCCTGCCAACTCGGTCATCGCCTGCGCCGGGTTATCGGATTCAATCCAGAAAAGGTCTGCGCGCAGACCGTTGGCACCTCCGATACGAGCAATGGCAGTACGGTCAAACGCTTTGCGCGCTGCCAACCAATACGCGCCACCACGATCAAAGTCATAACCTCCGCCGTTCAATGCATCGCCTAGGTTCAGCGAATCCCCATTGATGAGGAAACCATCGCCAATGGAAAAATTTTGACGACCAAAAGACAGGTCCAAACCATCTTCACCCAACACCGGGATCAGGTTACCGGAATGCCATCCAAGGTAGGCATCCTCAAGGTCGGTATCGCTTTCGTCACCGGAGGTAAAGCCACCTGCATCACCATCCCCCCAGCTCCCCGAGCTGACCACATTCAGACCCGCATAAAGACTGCTTCCCGAATTGTATGTGTGATGTCCAGAAAAGCCATACTTGATATAGCCTTCCTGCCAGTCAGAACCACCCCCTTTCGTTTTCGCTCCTTGGTTGTAGTTTTCCTCACTGGTAAAGATACCGAAGACCGCTTCAATATCGAGATTCAGTTCAGTGCCATTTTCACTGTAGAGGTTATAGGCCGACGCCGGGGTTGAGATCAGTGCCGCTAAGGCGGTAGCCAGAATCGTTTTTTGCATCAGTGTTTCTCCTGAGTCCCTGTCGAAAAGGCCCGGACCACGATCCGGGCAAGCCTGCCAGTGCATGGGAGCAGACAGGGGGTTATGACACTATCGAATGAATATCTGGGAAGTCGATATCGCCATATCGCCGCCGGGTAGCTGGATATTACCCAGCTTTTCCATGCTGTCAGCGTTGTAGATGGCGACATCATTAAACGTACCGCCCAGATAAATCTTGCTACCGTCATGATTGATGGCAATGCAGTAATAGGAGTGATCGAGTTCAGCTGCCTGCACCAATTCTTTCTTCTTGATATCGTATTTAGCTAGACGGTTCAGAACGCCATACACCAGGTTCGGATCTTTGGGTGACCGTATACCTGTAAAGTAGATCTCAGTAAGAGGGCCAAAGTCCGTGGTTTCAGTTTCCCCGGTTTCCAGATTCACATTCATAAAACCATAGATCCAGTCCGCCGTTTCAAGGTTGTAACTTTCATCCTGGAATTTCGCTGTGGTGTAAAGGATGGTGAAATCCTTGGATGGCGATTGGATTGGCCAGGCATTCAACACATCAGGCGGGGCATACAACGGACGCTGCCAGTTACGACTGGGAATCGCCACATCCACTTTACCTGTATTCACATCCACCTTGTAAATGTCGGCACCAGCCATGTAGAGGGTGCCATCATCACCAGTCTGCATCACCGTCACCTGACGTGGCGACGGAAACGTACGTATCGGTTTGGCATTAAGCCCGGCACCGGTGTCATACACAGCAAGGCGGGGCGGCTGCACCCGATAATGATCGCGATACAGCATCGTGGGATTCTGCACCGCATACAGTTCGTTACCGTCGGCACTTATGGCAAAAGAGAAAATCGATTTGGTTCGTTCACCTTTTTGCAGCGACATGGAGGCATGGAAAGTCACTTCACAGTTATCCAGATTGACCCCGTAAATATCCTCATAATGATTATTGAGAATGTAGGCGGTCTTACCATCTGGCGCGATCTGAGTAACACCTGGGCCAAATGCGTCCGGCAGCTCACAGCTTTTATAAAGCTGATCGGTCTGTAAGTCGATGACGTGTATATTGTTGGGGTAGTTGGCCACCACCATATACTCGTGCTCCTTTTCAAGCGCCGGCTCCTTGGCCAGCACACTGCCGGGAAGTAATACTCCCAAAATCAGCGCGGCAACAGGCATCAGTGATGTAAGTTGTTTGTTATCCATTATCAAATCACCCTCAGCTTAGTTCTTGTCTTGCGGGAACACGGTACCCAGATTGCGCCAGTCATCTTTCGAATTCATCGCATCCTTGTTCCAGTCCGGGTACGTGTTCATCATGTCCGGCACCTGAGCCGGCCACCAGCATGGATCGGCACAACCATAGAGATCGGCTTCCATCGGCTGACACAGTGAGGTCACACCACCAAAGGCATCGATCTCCCAGCCCGGGTCAGTGGTCGCAGTACAGCCTGCCAGTGAACTCATGGCCACAACCTCTTCCACGCTGTCATCAGCAACCGCCTGACTCAGCAGTTGCGCCTTGTTATTGATCGCTTTGAGATGTTTCATATCAGTGCGCCCTCCGCGGCGAGATAAACTGGTCTATGAAGGCGGGGTTAGCCGCCATGATGCGGCTGTAGACTTCGATGCCGAAGTCGACCCAGTCTCGCATCAGGTCACAGTAGTGATAGGTCGGATGGGTGGGGTCGCCATACCGGGCGTAGCTCTCGTGGTAACAGCCACCTGAGCAGAGGTTGCGAATACGACAGCTGGCACAACCGGTATCAGTGCGGTCCAGCCGTTTGGACAGGAAGTCCCCCAACTCAACATGTTGCACACCGCTTTTAACGTTGCCGAAGGTCGGCATATCTGAGCCGGTGAACCGGTGACATAGGTTCAATTCGCCTTCATGATCCACCGCCAGCATCTTGAGTCCGGCTCCGCAAGGCAGCGCTTTCTTGTGCCCTTCATGCAGATCCGTGATCAACTGATGCATATTGGAGAACCCAATATTGCGGTGCTCCAGTGCGGCCTCAAGATAGCGTTGCCCCAGTCGTTTCATACCGGCAAACACTTCGATCAACTCCTCTGAGCTGAGGTTAAAGGTGGAGACATCACCGGAAGTGACCGGCGCAAATCCCACTTCGGAAAACCCCATCTCGTTGAACAGGTGATCCCATATCCGCTCAACCTCAGTGGTGCCTTTGGTCAGTGTGACTCGTGCCCCGATCGGGCGTGAATCGTACCGCTCCAGCAGGCGCTGCGCCTTGCGGCGTACCACATCATAAGTGCCCTGCCCGCCCACGGTGATCCGGTTCTTGTCGTGGATCGCCTTGGGCCCGTCCATGCTGACCGACAGCCCGAACCGGTGCGCGTTAAGCCAGTCGATGATTTCATCCGTGAGCAGCGTGGCGTTGGTGGTCATGACAAAATCCACCGGCTTGCCAAGCTCGGCGAACCGACGTTCGCAATATTCCACCATCGCCGTGATCAGAGGGCGGTTGCTGAGCGGCTCACCGCCAAAGAACACAACGGTGTAGCGCTCTTCATCCGGCGATTCTCGCAGCAGCATCTCCACCGAGTCGATGGCGGTTTGCAACTCCATCTTGCGCCCGGCAGACGGGGTATCCAGGTCTTCCTTGTAGCAATAAGTACAGCTGAGGTTACAGCCGGTATTGACGTTCAGTACCACCGTGGTCAGTGGAAACTGATCAACTCTGCGTGTGCCGATCTCGTCGGTCAGCGGTCGACCATCATTCACCAGTTCCAAAGCCAGCAGTTCGCGCACTGTTTCCATGATCTCCTGTTCAGAAAAACAGTTGCTCAAATCTGACACCAATACTTCGGCCGGTTCTGCACCCTTGCGTAGCCGGTCAAAAATATCCGAGGTTAGACGATCCAGTGCAAACAGCGAGCTTGACGGGATATGGAACAGCATTCGGGTCTCCCCGACCTGCACTTCGTGCAGATTGTGTTCAACCAAGTTGAGTACAGCGCCCATGCCTATTTCCCCTTTCAGATTATCAATCAATACTCTTGGGTTTTACTGTTCATCACGGAATAGGTGGGTTGTTCCAGCGCTGTACGGTCACGATCATCTGACCTTCAGCGCTAAGGGTCTGCGCTCCATCCTGGACAGTCGCCTGTACCTTCAGGTTACCCGCGTTATTGGTCATCATGCGGCGCTGCGGATTGGGGCCAGCCGCCGCCGGTGTGAACACCCCAGTGTTCGCGTTCATCTGACCGCTGAAACGCACGTCACCATCGGCATCAGCTACCTCATTGAACGGTGCAACCGCCCAATTGGCTGGCACCATGCCAATACGATAGTCGTCATCGGTACCCGGCTTGCCATCAGGGCCCGCCGCCCAGGCTTCGGCTTCAAAACGTGCTTCGACTTTAGGTGTGGAGCTACCGTTGCCACCAATCCGAGCGACTGCAAATTCAGGCACGACTTTTACTGCGGCGATGCGGTCATAAACAACAAAGCGTTCTCCCTCTATGGCACCGACCGCTGGTGTACTCACCCCAATGCCATTCGCTGAAGCACGAGCACGTACTCGAATCAGGTCGGGGCTTGCACTGAGGACTTCGACAACGTCAACGCCATTACCCAATATCGGCAGACCACTCAAGCCCGTGCCAACAATACTGATTTCCGCTTCGCTACCTGCCTTTATATGGGAGGGTTGCAGCGCCAAGATACGGCTAGTACCCTTGGCATCGCGCACTGCAACCACATCTGCACCGACTTCATCCTGGTCGCGTAAAAACATGCGACCATTCAGCTGGCCATCATTTAATACAAACACCTGACGCATCATCTGATCATTTATTTCGATATTGGCGCGCCATTCATAACCCGTATAGAGAATCGCCTGTCCTGTTCCTGCCAAGACGGTGCCGTCTGCATACTCACCGGTGAGCGTCAGTGTGAACTGGTCTTCGCCTTCAGCGGATGTCACGTTCATGCGAGCATGGAAATTCCCTTTACCCGGCATATGCCCAGCCAAAGTCCAATCACCTGCAACGGGGGCTTCAGCCTGTTGTTGCCAGGCGATCCAGGCCTCGGAGTCAAGGGGTTGTGTCTCGGCCAGCTCCGGCACCATTTTGTTCAACGCAAGGTCCAGCCAGTCACGATCACGTGCCAATGCCTGAAATTCAGTGGTCGGCCACTGCCCCAGATGGAAGTGCACCAGATGCTCCCATTCTGATGCCGGACGTCGTTGCAGCAGCACGCGAGCACCGGAGTGGCAACGAGCACACATTTCGGTGAAGCCCTGGGATTCGAATGATTCCTGGGTGTTTAAACGCCGCTCCAGAGCATAGCGTGCGCCCTCGGTTTCAGACGGTGCTAAACCTTGACGATCCGCCAGATATTTCACCAACATGCGACGATCCTCGTCACTGATCTCAAGACCATGCATTATCTGCATGCGTGCGATAGTCATTAACCAGCCTTCAGGTGTCTTTCGCTGGTGACTAATGCGGCTCCATTGCTGATCGCCTTCCTGAGCATGGCAGGCCAGGCATTTACCCTGAATGATCTGTTCTGCTTCGGATGCCGCCTGTGATGACTGAGTCGCCAAAGCGACTGCCAGTGCCAGCAGGCCGCTCCCAAGTGGTTTTAATGCTGTTGTATTCAAGGTCTGACCTCCTTCTATGGTCATTTCCGAGGGTCTCACTAGAGACACCCGTTGAAAATCAAGGGGCATGTAAAGTCTCATGGAAATAAGCATAGCCTGTGCCAACTTAACTTTTATCTTAAGAAACAATACCTTGAATAAAGAACTACTACTTTTGACCCCATGCACCCACTTGCCGGATCTGTTTTAAAACGCGACAGCTGTTTCAACCTGACACACCGCCCCTACTACCGCTCCCTGCTGCCTGCTCCCTTTCGCCAAGTGGATCATCACGCAACGCCTGTCTCATTCTGCGACAGGTTTTAACTCGAAAAACCAACAAACATAAAAATAAATATGTTCACTTTCAAATAGTTATGAGTTTTTTAAAACCTGGCACAGCCATTGCGATGATCAAACAGGAGACACAACGATAACGACAAGAGGTTCACCATGACTGAGTTTGCCCTTCATCCTGACACTCAGGCGTTTATTACTCGCAGCCACGCTCTGCTCATCGGAGAGCAGCGCCCAGCCGCCACGGGCGGGAAAGAGATTGATGTGATTAACCCCGCCACGGGTGAGCGTTTCACACGTGTGGCCTGTGGTACCGCCGAGGATATTAATCAGGCGGTTGCTGTTGCACGCCGCACCTTTGATGATTCCAGCTGGAGTCGCATGACGCCGGTTGAGCGTGAACGTCTGCTGTGGCGTTTTGCTGACCTTATTGAAGCCAATGCACAATCTCTGGCCGAAATCGAATGCATGGACAACGGCAAAAGTGTGGCCATCGCCAAGGGCGTGGATATTCAACTTGCCGTCAACTTTCTGCGCTATATGGCTGGCTGGGCAACGAAAATCGAGGGCAGCAGCGTACAGCCTTCGGTTCCGTTCATGCCCGGCGCGCAGTTCCATGGTTATACCCGGCGCGAACCGGTCGGGGTGGTGGGTGCGATTGTGGCCTGGAATTTCCCGCTGTTGCTAGCTTGCTGGAAGCTGGGGCCAGCGCTGGCGACCGGCTGCACGGTTGTACTCAAGCCTGCCGAAGACACTCCACTGACTGCATTAAGACTGGGTGAGTTGGCACTGGAAGCCGGATACCCGCCGGGGGTTTTGAATGTCGTACCCGGCCTGGGACATGATGCAGGTGCCGCACTGTCTTCCCATCCGGATGTGGACAAGCTCACCTTTACCGGCTCAACCGGCATTGGCAAGCTGATCGGCAAGGCCGCCATGGATCATATGACACGCGTGACACTCGAGCTGGGCGGCAAGTCGCCCACCATTGTATTGGATGACGCCGACCTGCAAGAAGCTGCAGCGGGCGCGGCCAATGCGATCTTCTTCAATCAGGGGCAAGTGTGCTGTGCCGGCTCACGCCTATATGTGCAGCGCAAGCTGTTCGACAACCTAGTGGCGGATATCACCGATATCGCGAGCAAGATCCGTCTGGGCAATGGTCTGGATCCGAATACGGAGATGGGGCCACTGGTATCGGCGGTACAACAACAGCGCGTGCATGGTTTCATCGAAAAAGGCCTGGCCGAAGGTGCACGCCTCACCACCGGTGGTGATCGTCAGGGCCCAGGGTATTTTATCCAACCGACGGTCGTGGTGGATGTGGATCAGCGTTCGACACTGGTACAGGAGGAGATTTTCGGTCCAGTACTGGTGGCTATGCCATTCGACGATATCGAGGACGCGATACGCATTGCCAACGACAGCCAGTACGGCCTTGGCGCCAGCATCTGGTCCAATAACCTGTCAGCGGTACACCGCATGATTCCGCGGATCAAATCCGGTAGCGTTTGGGTCAATTGCCACACCGCGCTGGACCCATCACTACCCTTTGGCGGCTTCAAACAGTCCGGTCTGGGTCGCGAAATGGGTGCCGCCTGTCTCGAACACTACACCGAACTCAAATCGGTATTGATGAAAATTTGATCACTCGACTGACAGTGGCCTGTGCCGCTGTCAGTGCCGCTCAACGTCGTCGATAACTTCGTATACTGAACTGGGGTAAAAACCCCAGGCTTCGATACAAAGGCTCACCCGCAACTGAAGCTTGCAGGCAGAGGTGCTTAACCCCTCTGGCCTGAGCACGCGCTACTAGCTGTTGCATCAATGCACGTGCAACGCCTTGTCCCTGGTGCTCAGGGGGCACACCGACTTGGTGAACACCGGCCACATTACCCGTCTGATACATAATCGCAGTCGCGATCGGTTCTCCTTCACGAACAGCCCAAAAAACTTCGACATCCGTTTGCTGACGCACCTGTTCGATTACGGCAGCATCAACCTGGTAACCGAATGCTTGGCCACACAGCAAAGACCAACGCTCAACCTCAGCGCTATTTTGCAAAACACATACATTTAATGTATCCGTGCGGGTATCGGCAGTTTCAGCCTTCAAGGGCAACACCATCGCCAACTGCTGTAGTCCCATCTCAAAACCGTTTGCTAAAAGAGAACTTTCCAACTCCGCTGTGTCAGCATCGGCATCCCAAACCGGGAACAGATAGCCCGGTGTGATTCTGTTCAACAAATGCTGATCTACGTATTGTTTTTCTTGCCCCCATTCCAGCCAAGTTCGATAAGGCCAGCTGACTGACTGCACCAAGCCGTCAAACCATTCAGTTCGCCCCATCAACTGCCACAGCCCCGTCAGGTTGTCGATATTGGCTTTTTTGAGTGAATATTCCATCAGGTTTTTTCCCAGTAGATAAGACTTACACCAGCAACAAGGACAACCATACCGACTAATCGAGTTCCGTTTATCGGACGGACCGGTTGATCAAACCAACCAAAATGACTGCAGATAACCGCTAGGACAATTTGCCCTGTCAATGCAAAGGACGTCATGGGCCCCATTCCCATCCGTGGAATCAGGAAATAAAGCAGTCCCACGCCAAACGCACTGATCACGCCACCCCACCAGAGGTATACCGGAACGCTGCCAACCCGCCCGATGCCCGGCAGCTCACTGCGTTGCAGCACCAGTACCAATAACGAGGCTAGGCAGGCAACAGCAAACGCGATGCTGGTACCGAGCATCGTGTTACCTAGCACCACACCCAAGCGGGCATTCATCCCTGCTTGAATGGCGATGGCTGCACCGGCAGATAAGGCGAGCCACGGAAAAAGCTGTGTCATGACAACCTCAAAATCATCTCCTCAGCCGGTAGCCTCACTTTTACCTGTGACGCGGCAACGTCATCGGGATGATGCTGTCCCAAGGCACAGATTGCCACGGTTCTCAATCCCTCCTGTGACAATCCGAGCACGCAGTCATAACCGGCCCGATCAATACCGGTCATCGGGCAACAGTCAATATCCAGCAAGGCAGCGCTGGTCAAGCAGGTTCCCAGGGCGATGAATAATTGCTGCTCAGCCCACACAGATTTTTCCTCAGCATTCATATCACTCAAGAAGCTTTTCACATGCTGTGACAAACCGGCATAGTCTTCCAGATCGCCGCCACGCCGGGCTGCCATATGACTGACAAGCTGATCAACCATCGGTGCATCTACGAACGTACAAGCCGCAAATACTAATAGATGTGACGAGTGAAGTACTTTGTCCTGCCCCATCGAATGAGGTAGCAGCTCTGCTCGCACTGCCGGGTTCTGAATCAGAATCAACCGATAGGGCTGAACACCAAACGCCGATGGACTGAGACGCGTAGCTTCCAGCAAAGCATCGATCCGTTCTGGCTCGAGGATGCTGTCTGAGAATCGTTTAACGGCATAACGCTGATTCAAGGCATCGAGTAAGGTCATAATAAGCTCCCGCAAATGAGTTCACACACGCGACAATACCGCCGCCAACTACAACCAGAATACGCAGTGACAATACCAGGCTCATTTACATAGGTTGAGAATTCAGGTTTTTTTGCGGATACGGCTTAACTGTGTCGGTGTAATGCCAAGGTGGGAAGCGATATGATATTGCGGCAATCGTGCAGCCAGAGCTGGCTTGTCCACCAGAAAACGTTGGTAGCGCTCAGCAGCATCCTCCTGAACCATTTGAGTCTCGCGTGCATCCTTGGCTAGTAACCAGTTGGTTTCCAGATAATGAATCTGGAACAGCTTCAAGTCCTCAGAGCGATAAAGAAGGCTACGAAAACGCTGGAAGTCGATTTCAATAACGACCGATTCTTCGAGTGCCTGAATTGAGTGCATCGAAGGCTCTCGACGCAACAGCGCTGCCATGGAACCAGGAAATTCTCCTTCCATAAAGAAATTTTTGTTGTACTCACGCCCTTTATCATCCAGTACAAAGACCCGTAATAACCCCTTGGAAACAAAAGCAAAACTCAGCGGTATTTCACCTGCCTGACAGAGAAACTGGCGACGTCTCAACGGCTGATAACGACAACATTGTACCAACGCATGCCAGGTCGAGTCCGAAAGTGGATAATAGGCCTCAATTGCCTGCCGCAGCAGTTCAAAGCCTTTAGACTCAAACATGAACATTCCTCGATCAGGCAGTGGCACGGCAACTCACGTGACGGACTGGCTTGCACCGATTGACCCCGTGCAAACTTGGTCTCTTCCCTGTTTCTTGGCCATATACAGTGCGTTATCCGCATCATGGATCAACTGCTCAACCCGCCCCTGCGGCAAGGGAATTTGTGCTGCCACACCAAGACTGACAGTCACCCGCCCTAAGGGCGAACCATGGTGTTCAATGTCCAACTGACGCACCGCATCAGCCAGATTTTCAGCCAACTGTACTGCCTGCTCTAACCTCTGACCCGGTAACAGAAGAATAAATTCTTCCCCCCCGTAACGGGCAATCATGTCGCTGCTACGTTTGAGCTGACTGGCCATCGCCTGTGCCACTTGTTGCAAGCACTCGTCACCTTTCTGATGGCCGTAAGTGTCATTAAAGCATTTGAACAGGTCAATATCCGCCATTACTACAGACAGCGTACGGCCTTCTCGCAAAGCTCTGTACCACTCCAACTCCAGCTGCTGATCGAAACAGCGCCGATTCGGGGTCTGGGTAAGTGAATCCGTGGTACTCAGGCGCTCCAGTTCGGTATTCATCTGCTGCAGATGCACATTCATCTCTTCCAATTGCAGCTCTGCCTTCCGTCGTGCATCAACAAAGACGGCAAAGCTGGCCCCCATTTCACTGATTTCGTCCGCTCCATCCTGTGGTATCGGTACCCAACGTCCATGTAAGTGAGACTGCATGGCAGCACTGAGACGGTTGATCCGTTGCACAATATTACGCCTGACATACATCACTGCACCGATCGTAACTGCAACCAGCGCCAAAGAAGCTGCAAACAGCCCCAGCAAGGAGTGTCGAATCAGTCCCTGGTGTGCAGCAATCGCCTGCTTTGCGGAGGCTTTCAATTGCAGATGGTAATTAAACGTGGCACCCGTCAATTTTTGCGCCAACACCCGTGTATGACGCGCGGTAGCAAGCGTTGCACGGGCGCTTTTCAGTAATGGCAAACGGCTTTCGAACACCTCCGGTAAGGCCTCCTGCAACTTTTGACGCACCTTGATCGACGCCTCATCCTGCAACGGCAATGCCGCTAATTGCTGCAGCGCCTGCCGCCCAGTCCTTTCCAACTGTGCAATATGGCCCGGGCGCTCTGTACTCAATGCTGATGATGCGACGGCCAGTGCTGCTAACGCATGACTGACAAAACGATGTTGATACGGTTGTAACTCTGGGGTATCCATATTCAGCGGTAATTGCTGTAATAACAGAAAAATCCTGTCTAGCCGCTGCAGCTGTGCCTGCTGTAACATTTTTTCCGACTCAAGCTGCTGACCAAGCTGCCCCAGGCTTTTGAAGAACGGCCCCTGCCAGCGATCCAGTGCAAGCCGAGCAGAAATATCCACGACTTCCAGGCGGTCCAATTCATCCAGCCGCTCACGCGCTGTCTTGTAAAGGTTAGCCAGATTATCAGCCCGTTCATTACCGGCACTCACTGAACGTCGACTGCCGACCATTACTTCGAACACTTCAGCCGCGATGACTTCAGCGTCCCGTGTCAGCTCGGCAGCAGCCATCGCACGATCAAACTGACGACTGGCAAGGTGACTAAAGCCTTGATACTGCTGATACATGACATAACCGATCGCCGAAACCGCTATCAAATAGAGGCCGAATATCGCGCTGATAATCAAGGTGAGACGAGTGCCGATACTATGTTCAAGTCGCTGCATAACAGGTCTCTAAAGGCATTAGCGAAATAATGGCGCAAACAACAGCCCACCGCGGGACCACGGTTTGTTCATACCCGGCGCTATATCAATGGCAGTACCGGGACCATAGTGACGCTGATAGATCTCGCTGTAATTACCGACGCTGGACAACATTTTATAAGCCCAGTCATCACGCAGCCCCAGCTGAGGCCCGAATGTGCCACGACGTCCCAACAAGCTGAGGACTTCCGGATCCAAACTCTGCTCCCGTATCGTGCCCACATTGGCCTGGGTAATGCCCTTCTCATCCGCCAGAATGAGGCCATGCACGACCGCCCGTATCACCCGTTCCCATTCGGGATCATCATTCCGCACCATGGGGCCAATAGGCTCTCGTGACAGGTGAACAGACAATAGTTTGTATTCACTGGGGTTATCGGCACGATTGGCACGATTGACTGCCAGATTCATTCGGTCAGCGGTGTACGCATCACAGTGACCACGGAAGAAGCTGTCACCGTTGGTAAACTGGATCTGCGCGTTGATCTTCTGCTGCATCAGCATACTGCGCAACGTAAGGTGGGTCGACGTATTTTCCGTTACACAAATGGTTTTACCCTGCAGGTCCGCCAGCTGTTGAATGCCGGAGTGCGCACGTACCATAATATCCTGACTGTCGAACAGGTAAACGGCTGGAAAAGCAACTTGATAGCGGTTCTCGCGGTCCATTGTCCAGGTCGTGCTATACATGACCGTATCGGTTTGACGTTGCTGAAGTGTGGTAAAGCGAGTGGTGGCATCTACTTCAACATATTGCACCCGATCTGGGTTACCAAATAACGCTGCGGCGGTTGCACGACAGAAATCTACATAGAACCCGTACCAATTGCCTTCCAGATCAATCGCACTGCGACCGGGATCATCCGGAAAAACCCCACAACGAATATCGCCGTGACGCAGTACATCCTGCAGAGTACCCGCCCAAACATAAGGCACAGACAGCTGGGTGATACACAGCATAGTCAGCAATATTTTGCGAATATGTGTATCCAACATGGGGAACTCCTGTATCAAAACCTACCTGGACACGTGCCGACGAGGTCAGGGCACATGGCATTCAAATACCCAAAACACGTCATTACTTTTACACACAAAACATGATAAAGAGTCGATATTATGTGGTACTTCATGCGTATCCACAGCAGTTATATCAAATGTATCACCGTTCGCATGAAACTTCGCGTTCGCACAGTACCGTATTAGTCGCTGAATCCAAGCCTTTTGAGCTGCGCATCCTGTTGGGAGCTCAGCAGGGTCAATGCCATCATCGCACCAAACAGCGCCCAGGCCATATCCGATTGCGTATCCCACACATAGCCTTGCGTCCCCAGGAAAGATTCAGCCGCAGTCGCCGAAATCAGCGCCACCCACCATTCAAGCAGCTCATAAAACGCACTGACCGCCAAACAGAAACACAATATGAAAAAAACCTGCCATCCACGACCGTTGATCAACTGCCAGCGGATAATCAGCTCACGGGCCACCAACGCCGGCACAAAGCCCTGGGCAAAATGCCCCAGTTTGTCATAGTTGTTGCGTGAACCGCCGGTAAGGTCCCGCAGATAATCAAACAGTGGAACACCGGCATAGGTATAGTGGCCGCCGATCATCAAGATGATGCAGTGAACCAACAACAATTGATAAACAAGCGGCGTCAAGGGCATGCGGTGGCGGGTTGCCGCCAGCACGCCAAGCACCAGCACTGCTGGCAGTACTTCCAGATACCAGGTGAGACGATCAGCCGGCTGGTACGCAGACCATACAAAGAACAGCATGAACGTAATAAGCCAGAGTGCCGTCCGCATTGGCAGTTCCTTCAGTCAACGATGATGATTGCTTCAAAGGTAGGAGGTATTGGCACTGAATGCCAAACATTCATCATCGCCAGGAGTGCAACCCGAATTCATGTTGTCCTCCTCCGGCAAAACGCTCTCGGTATTGACTCGGTGTCAGTCCTGTCTGTTTCTGAAACATCCGGCGAAACGCACTAACATCCTCATAGCCGACTTGCCAGGCCACCTGCTCCACCGTTGTCGCCGTGTTTTCGAGTTTTTCTCGCGCCTTGTGAACCCGCTGTTGTTGCAGATATTCCGCCGGTCTCAGCCCTGTTGCCTTCTGGAAGCGCCGGATAAAGGTGCGTTCGGTCAATGCGGCCTTTGCGGCCATCTGTGCCACGTTCAACGGCTGGGCGTAGATACGATGAATATGGTGCTGCACGTGCAGAATGGCACGATCGTTATGATCCAGTACCGGTATGAAGCTCCGATAGTAGCTTTGCTGCCGCACACCGGTGTCCACCAGCAAAAACCGGCCCAGCGCCTGCACCACCGTTGGCGGCACATAGCGACCGATCAAATGCAGCCCAAGGTCCACCCAGGACATGACGCCACCGGCCGTTACCAGGTCAGAATCCACCAGCAGTAACGCATCGGTATCGAGCTCGACATCGGGAAACGCGTACCGGAATGCGCCCTCCAGTTGCCAGTGTGTCGTAGCGCGACGCCCCTCCAGCAGGCCGGCCTGTGCCAACAGAAACGCACCGGCACAGGCCGAGCTGATAACGGCCCCCTGCTGATGCCAACTATTCAACCGGGAACTGATGGCCGGCTGTGGTTCCAGATACAACTGCCCGTCCAGTACCGGCGGCACAATCACCAGCGAAGGCGAACATGCATCCGCATCAACGGCGATCACCTGCCCCGCGTCCAGCTGCCAGCGGCTGATGCTGAACGTAAGGTCAGGTGCATGCTGTAGCTCATTCAATATGCGATTGGCACTCTGGAACAGGTCGATCAACCCGTAGACCGCGGACAGTGCTGTGCCCGGGATCATCAAAATAGCGACATTGATAGTCTGCGACATGTCAGTTTTTGCCTTTTTATTGTCAGTATTGCCACCAGCTCAGACTAACAGGCCGCGTTAGGATAATCAGCACTAACCTAACAGGAGACTCACATGAGCAAGACCGCGCTGATTATCGTCGATATGCAGAACGACTACTTCCCGCAGGGCAAATGGACATTAACCGGTATCGAAACGGCTGCCGCTAATACGGCCAAAGTGCTTGCCACCTTTCGTGAGCGCCAGCAGCCGGTCATTCATGTACGTCATGAGTTTCCGTCCAACGACGCACCGTTCTTTGTACCAGGCAGCGAAGGTGCCAACATTCATGCTGACCTGCGCCCTGCGGATGGCGAGTTCCAGATTCTCAAGAACGAAGTGAACAGTTTCAAGGGGACTGAATTGCAGGCCTTGCTGCAACGTGAACAGATCACCGAGCTGGTGATTGTCGGTGCCATGAGCCATATCTGTATCGATGCGATCACCCGCGCAGCCGGGGATTTGGGCTACGCCAACACCGTACTCCACGACGCCTGCGCCACGCTGGATGCAGAGTTCAACGGCGTACAGGTACCCGCTGCACAGGTACATGCCGCCTTCATGGCTGCATTGGCTTTTGCCTATGCAGACGTCATCAGCACCGATACATTCCTGTCACGCGGGTAATGTACACGCCGGTGAGGCGGACAGGGTCCCGCACACCGGCCACGCTTGGTCACTTGCGCTGCAGCAGTTTTTTGAACGGATAGAGAATCTGCGCCACATAGCCGCGCGGCAAACGCACGGTCGTGCCATATTCAGCGGGCCAATAATTCAGCGGCATATGGTAGGTACCAAACAAGCGATCAAAAATCACCGTATGTGCACCATAGTTGGTATCGATGGCAGGGGCTTCCGAACTGTGGTGCCAGTGATGAAACTGCGGCGTCACCAGCACAAATTTGATCGGTCCGAACGGAATACGCAGGTTGCAGTGAATCAAAATCGCCTGTAATGCAGCGAAGGTAACGTAGATATTCAGTGCTGTCTCGTCAGCCCCCAGCAAATAGAGAGGAATCATCACCAGTGCCCGCTCCGAGAACACTTGAATGAAATGCCCCCGCGAACCGGCCAGCCAATCCAAATCCTCGACCGAGTGATGTACCGCATGAATCGGCCAGAGTGAACGTACTTCGTGAAACAGTCGATGCTCGCAGTACAGCACGAAATCGGCACACAGGATAATCAGAGCCACTTGCAGCCATACCGGTGCCGACCTTACCGTTTCCTGCACAGCCGGGCTGATGGCCCAATCGAAGTGACTGGCGTGATAGTTGGCGTAAATCAGAATCGCCGAAATCATTAGATGATTGAAACAGAAGTAGACCAGGTCTACACCCCATTCCGACCGCAGGATCACCTGTCCCGGGTATTTGGGGAATAGCTTCTCCAGCGTCATGAACACCAGCGTGGACCCCAGAAATGCCAGGATCAACCAATCAGCCCCCAGCGACAGCCGCTGCGGTTCAACATTGCCAATGGGAATGGAATAACCGCCAAGCGCAAACCCCAGCAGGGTCAAACCGATGCCCGCTGCACCCAAGCGCTTGTAACGGTTGAAATAGAAAGTTAGTACGCCGAACAGCAGTGAAAAATACATGCCATATTTCAACACCTGCTGCAGCAGCTCGGCATCATAGGCCTGACGCAATTCAAGCGTGGTCAGGTAGGCAGGATAAAGGTAGGCATACACAGCCAGCAAGCTCAGCGCACCTAGAAACAGTGAGCAATAGCCACTGATTTTACCTTCACCCAAACGGAACGCTCGCTGCAGATCCGGTTCAACATGACGTTCACGATAGACATAATCATCTTTCATACAAAGCTGGCCTTATCATTCCATGATTCAACAAAGGCCCTATGATAAGTGCTCTGCTCAGAAAAACGAAAGCCCTGTTTCAATCCTTGCCGATCGGCGCAATACCGGCACATTCCAAATGATCCGCCAGTTCAACACGGTTGCGTCCCTTTCGCTTGGCCTTGTAACAGGCCGCATCAGCCTCGACGATAACCTGTTCGACCCCCATGCTGTTAGCAGTCAACTCTGTCAATCCGATACTGCTACCAATGCGGAATATCTGCTGGTCATATTCAAAACAGTATTGGAATACCGACCAACACACATCGTGAGCAATGCGGGCACCCGCCTTCACGTCACATCTCGGCAGCAGAATGGCAAATTCATCCCCCCCCATACGCGCAAACACATCTTGTTCACGAATGCGTCGGCGCATGACACTGGTGATCTCACATAGCAATTGATCACCTGCCAAGTGTCCACAACTGTCATTAACTGCCTTGAAATGGTCAAGATCGATGAACAGCAAGGCATAGCGTTTACTCGGGTCCGCCTGCACCTGATCCAGCGCAATCGATACCTGCCGCTCCAGCTCTCGGCGGTTCAGCAGTCCGGTCAACACATCATGCGTGGCATCAAATTCCGCCCGCAACTTTTCCAGTTGTAACAGCCTTGCATGCGCGCGCTGCTGTTCCAGTTCGGCCGCCACATCAATATGGTGGCGCTCCATCACGGCACGCATATCTGCAAACGCACCGGCCAACTCACCGATCTCGTCGCTGTTGCGCAGCGGTAAGGCGGCATGAAAGTCGCCCTTGATCAATTTGCGGGCAGCCAACACCATCTGCGCCAAGGGACGCCGAATCAACCATTCGACTTCGCACCAAACTACAACCAGCAACACCAGCAGCAGCAGCCCCAACGCCAGTAATAATGATGCTTCGAGCTCCTGCGCGATGCCAATACTGCTACTCATATCCACACTGACCACCAGATTGGCAATCGGCGGTTTCAGGAATCCAACCGGCGCTTCCAGAATCAGGATAGGAATATCATCAGTAAAGTCGACATGCTCAGCCAGGGGGTAAAGACGCGCCCCCCCGGGGCTGTATAGCTCAACTTGGCGCCAGCTCGGGTTGTCATACCGAATCGCATTGAGCAGCTCATAGACTTTGGCCAGGTCACTTTCCAGCAGGGACGGCGTGATCGCTTCGGCTGTCAGCTGTAAATGCGCCCGATGGCCACTCTCGGCAATTCCCAGCGCCCGTTCACCCACTGGCGGTATCACCAAATAATGGATATAGGCCATAAAACTGCAGGCAAGCACAACCAGCAGCAAGGTAAATTTGGTACGTAATCCCATGTACAACGTCCTACAACTGCGTATTACTCAAGGATATAAAAATCATCCAGACCCCATGCATGCATGGCGTCATAATCCTGCAGCTCTGCCTTTACAGGCTGGGGCATTGGAATACGTGACATTAACTGCTTCCCCCCTGCCGTCGCTGCCAGCTTCAGCCAAGCACGCTGAAATGCTTCACGGTCGGCTTCAGGCACACGCGGATGCGCCGATAGCGGGTGCGGGTTCATGCCTCTGGTCTCGTAAATAACACGCAAACGCTCACGCAACTCGGGCGGTTGTTGCTTCAGGGTACCCAACACGCCACCACCGGCTGCGGTTTGACCTAACGCCACATTCAAATACACGGAACTGTGCGTCTGCACATAACGAGGGAAAAACTCCAACTGCAGCAGCGTATTCAAGTCCGCCCGCATCAGCAGTGAAGCCCCCAGCGCATTGGGTGAAGGAAAGGCGATAATCTTTTTATCCAGATCACTCACCTGCTGATACGGGCTGTCTTTCTTGACCACCAGAATACCCTTCAACTGTCGGGTATCACGCACCAGCGGAATATACCCCTGGGATTCATTGGCCTTAAGCAGGTGGTACGGATTCATGTAGGCAAAATCATATTCGCCAGCCAGAAATTTTTTCTCAAACACTGGAATCTTTGGACTGCCGATCAGCTCCAGGTTGAAATCCAGCTCCTGCTCCAGGGCCGTGATGATCGGCTGCCAGATATCAAACAGTTTGCGCTGCTCATATTGCGGCACTACGCCGATAGTGTAGCTCTTGCGCTCATTGGCATTCGCGGTAGCAACAGGCAGGAGAAATAACATGCAAAAGAGAGTCAGAATATACTTCATGTACTGCTTCTCGAAGATGGGGGCTATTCACAGGCTGTAACGAGACCAATACCTTGCGTACCGATCATCACCTGAATAATTACTGAACATTCATTTTGACAAAAAAATACCACTGGTGACAGCAGAAACCGAAGAATACGCTGCTTCCTTTGACCTGTATGAAAAAAGCAGCAGTATTCTGTTATCTCAGGTGTATCAGTCCTAACTCGACAGCAACACCGGCACCTCAGATTGCAGCTCGAATCGGTGCGGCGACACATCCACTTTCCAAGCCAGTACCTGTACTCCGCTGGCAATAGCCTCACGCAGCAACTGACCATAACGCGCATCAATTTCATCAGCCGGTCGGGCCGCTGTTGCGCCCGTGTGCTGTACACAAAAGAACAGCACCGCCCGTTTGCCGGATGCCACCACCTGCATCAAGGTAGTCAGA
Source organism: Marinobacterium halophilum (assembly GCF_003014615.1). Classification (GTDB taxonomy): domain Bacteria; phylum Pseudomonadota; class Gammaproteobacteria; order Pseudomonadales; family Balneatricaceae; genus Marinobacterium; species Marinobacterium halophilum. The sequence continues at coordinate 39,958 of NZ_PYGI01000023.1, forward strand.
TGTTTTTGCCCCCGCACGGTTACCGAATCCGGAAAGGCGATCACACCATCATCCACATCTTCCGGGCCTGGACCCAGCGTGACATTTTTCACTTCAATATACGTATGGGGGTCGTTACGCGGCCCCAGCGCAAGATCGAAACGGCTATCGCCGTACGTGACCTCTCGCTCCACACCACTGGCAGGCGATAACTCAGGAATCCACCCGCCCCGCACCGCTTCCTCCACCAGAGCATTGGTGCGACTGGTGTTCACACCCGCCCAATGACCATGCGCCACCTGCAAGGCTTCCAGGGTGTACCGATACTTGCGCTTTGGGTTAGCGCTATCCGAAACCAGTGCCGGCTGCTCGCCATCCAGCACACAGTTCTTCATCGAGCCAGTGTTGGGGCAATGCACGGTCATCTCGCTGCCATCAGCGCGCCGAACATCGGCCAGAAAACGCTTGTAACGGCGTAACAGGGTAACGGTTTCAAGGGGGGGATCGAAGTTCACATCAACTCCTGAACAGAACAGCGGACAGACCAGATTAAACAGCCCGCCGACACTACAGAATGCAGGTGTCGGCTCGGGTGCCATCGGTATACAACGCCACCAACGAATAGTGCATGAAAGGGCCGTTGGTAGACAAATAGTCTTTTATCCAAAACTTGACCGTGTCCGAATACTGCTGCAAAGAAGACGATTGATCTGCCTTGGCCTCATTCAGCGCAGCAAAGCGGCAGGTCACGACATCATGGGCATCATTCTGTTTTTGATCATCGGTGACGACCACATTCACCACCGAAGTGGTTGGATCCCATGCCACGATGAAATAGAGCGATTCGTTTTTGACGTTGGCATTCAGATACGAGATCGCCATTGCCAAGCACTCCTCGAAGGCATCTTTGACCAACGTATCATTGGTTGCAGCCGACTCTGCGTAATGGAAACGGCATTCCGTTGCATCCCCTGCTATCGCAGCAAACGGGTTCACACCCACACTTTCATTCCAGATCAGGCTCATCATGTCCTCGGGTACTGTTGACGTTGCACGCCGTCATGCCCTGCGGTTCATACAGCAGGCAGCGGCCGGGCTGAATTGTATAACGAATCCCTTCGCATTTCCGAGCCCATGAACGCCTGTCGCCCTCCCCCACAGGGCACCCGATATCGCCAGACCGACTTCACACACAATTAATATTAGTTTATTCTAATTGAATATAAGCTTATTCTATGGGGGTTCTACATGAAAGACCGTTTCTTCGCATCCATTGCACTCTACTCCGCTCTCATTGCCACCGGCGTTCAGGCAGATGCTATCGATAAAGCCCTCGTGATCGTCAACAGCGGCTCTGTGCAAACGCAAGGCATGGCGATGGTGTTGGCCAACACCATGCAGGCCAAAGGGACTCAAGTGGATGTATTGCTGTGCGACCAAGCTGGTGATCTTGCCCTCAAGAACACAACCAGCACACCGCTCAAACCCAAAAATGTCACACCAGAACAGCTAATGTCCAAATTGCAAAAAGGGGGTGCAACAATCAACGTATGTGCCCTCTATCTTCCCAACAGCGAACACGCTGCATCCGACTTGCGTGACGGTGTTGGCGTCGCCAAACCACCCGCCATTGCTGATCAGATGATCGATGATCACCTGCGTGTATTCAATTTCTGATCAGAACACCAGGAGAGATCCCATGAAAAAACTGCTTTCATCAATCGTCGTGTCAGCTGCGCTGATGGCCACCGTTATGCCTGCTCAGGCCAGCGAAGTCGGCATCACCCCCCAAGCCACTTATGATCTGGTACAACAGGACGAACAGGTGCTGTTTATCGATGTGCGCGACCCAGTCGAGATCATGTTCATCGGCTTTACCGACAGTGTTGATCTGAACATTCCTTATCTGATGGTCGACCGCACCCAATGGGACAGCGACAAGAATCGTTTCCGCCTGTACCAGAATCCGAAGTTCATCCAGCAAGTTGAACAGGCACTGGAAGCACGCGGTCTTGATCACAACGCCACCATTATTACCCTGTGCCGTTCTGGCAGCGAGCGTGGCTTACCCAGCGCCAATTACCTGATTGAGAACGGCTTCAAAAACGCACGCTATGTCATCAACGGCTTTCAGGGCAGTAGCGTGAAGGAAGGAGATAAGAAAGGGTTCCGTATTCAGAACGGTTGGCAGAACTCCAGCCTGCCCTGGCAAGCCAAACCGAATCCGGACAAGATCCATCGCGTGGATCGCTAAGGTCCTGAATACAGCGCCCCTCCTGCAATGGCAGGGGCGCTGTATGGCTATGACACATGTGTCAGCATTTCCCTACGCGCACGTTGCTTACCCTGTTTGTGCGCATACAATGTGCTCATGCTCAACAGGTTCAAATAGAGCGCGATCCGGTGATGATTTTTGTGGTCATTAAACAACAATCGGGTGAATTGGCTTGCACAGGCAATCGCAAACGGAAACAGCAACATTCCTGCATAGGTTGTATTCCAGCGCGTCCAGTCGAACAGGTCATCAAGTAACCCTGACGATGCCGCCCAGCCCAACGCATGTAAGCCAATATAACCGGCACAGGCCAGCGTGACCCAGTAGCGGGTACGCCAGAACAGTATCAGCGCGAGCAGAGTTAGCGTCATCATGACCGAAATTGCAGCAATGCTGCCGCTATTCACCACGAACTGATACTGCACGAAGTCATTCTGGTTCATCAGTTCTATTGCGAAGGGATCGGCATAATGGCGGGCGTTCACATAGATCAGTATCTCGCCCCTATCGCCGGGTACCAACGGCAAACTGATCGCCTGATAATGGAGCAAACGCGGCGTCCGTTCGTCGTTCAGTTGTGAGAATTCCTCCAGCGCCACCGGCGGGCCGGCTTCGGGTTTCCAGTAGGCAACGCCTTGATCTATATAGTTGGCATTGAACAACAGATACCATTGCTCATTCGCCTGTCCCACATGGCTCAACTCAAGCCGGGCGATAACCGGGCCACGCTGTCCGACCAGAGACGCCTCGGCTGCTCTGGATCTCTCGAATGCGTCCAACAACGCCAAATGGGAAGGATCATCCAGCGGCTCCACCAGTCGATGCCAAACGTTGCGGTCAGGAACGGTATAACGCGACACACCTTCTTCCAGCGTCACCGCCACGCTGGCCTGCACGGCTGATGCGATACCGAGCAACAGCAACAACATGCAGGCCTGCAAAAACAACGCTCCCAGTATGCTGCTGGCACGATTCACTTGCATCACAAAAGGTTCCGAATGCGTAAAGCTGCGACTATACCCTGTTTCATTTTCGGCTGACTACCGAGCAGGCGATCATAGCGACGTAAAACGACAGAGACGGACAGGTGCAGTTCGGCCACAGCGGTTTTACAATGGCCGCAAATACACCGTCATGACATCAACCGGGCAGGCTATTGCGTGAAACTCAGCAAGCGATTACAGCAGATCCTATCGATGGCCGAGGCAGGCTATACCCATATCTGGGACTGTTGCTGTGACCACGGCTATCTGGGCGCGGCACTACTGACCGAACAGCGCACAGCCTGTATTCATTTTGTCGACGTGGTACCCGAACTGATAGATGCCCTGGACACACGCCTGCGGCAACACTACCCAACAAGCCTTTGGCAGACGCATTGCATGGATATGGCACAACTGCCGCTGGAGGACCATTCGGGCAAGCACTTGGTCATTATTGCCGGTGTCGGGGGCGAATTAATGACTGATTGTGTCGACCAGATCCATCGACGCCACCCCCACGCTGACATCGACTATCTGTTATGCCCTGTTTACCACCCGTTCAGGTTACGACAGCTGCTCATCCGACACGATTTCAAGCGGATTGAAGAGGCTCTGGTACAGGACAAGCAGCGTTTCTATGAGATCCTGTTGGTTACCGGCTCGGCACAGGCTGATCCCACCCTGCCGAGCGTCAGTACTGCCGGCGACCACATCTGGCATGCCGACACACCTGCACAGACGCGTATTGCCGAACAGTATCTACGCCGTACTCTGAACCATTACCAGCGTGTACAACAAGGCCGACAGAAAGACGTCCAGCACATTATCGATGCCTACCGTGCCGTTGGCATCAAGGGTTCGGCAGCAGCCAATTCTTGATCAAAAAAGCGGGCAATCACATCAAACACATGCCGTGATTCCGGCAGCCCGGTGTCCGCGAAAAAGTAGTGACCGAGTCCCTCATACACATGCAGTTCCGCGTCGACCCCAGCCTCGACCAGACGCTGGTGTGTTACCAGTGTCGAACTCATGGCAAAATCCCGTGTGCTGGTAATCAGTAGCGTTGGCGGGAAACGCTCCAGCACATTGGGGTGTTCCTGAGGCGCGACCAGCGCGCTATTCCAATCCGCCTGCGCAAAATAGGCGAAGTCATCATCAACGCCGATGCTACTGCCAAACGTATCAGCAATCACACCCGCATCCCCCGTACCAAATTTTCCGGCACCGGCACAGAAAATCCCCACAGCACCCGGTGTGGGCAGGCCGTGTGCATTAAACCAGGCAACCGACTGTGCCGTCAGCAATCCGCCAGCCGAGCAGCCGAAGATGCCGATCTGCTCGGGTGTATAGGTTTGCAGCAAGTGGCGGTAAACCTTGGCAACATCTTCACTCGCAGCCGGGAACCGATGTTCCGGTCCTTGGCGGTAATCGATACTGATCACCCTTATGCCTGCCACACTGGCAACCGGAATCGATTCGAGCCGCCCTTCGGTTCGCGCCCCCAGAGCAAAACCCCCGCCATGGAGATTGATCAGCACCCGGTGAGCATTCTGTGGGGGGATGCCCTCGGCCGGGGTAAATACTTCCGTATATACGCCATCAATTTCCAGCACCGATTCCGTCACCGGATACAGCTGTCGCGCCTCATTGATCTTGGGAGCGTAAAAATACTGATCAATGATCGAACGTTTAACAGTAATATCGGCCGTCATCAGCTCGATCATATGCGGCGCCAACAGCTTGCGAGTCGCTACGGCGGCCTGCGCCGCCTCGGCACTGACGTGCACAGATGGAGGGGGCGGTGCGAGAAGAGGCTTCGCCATGAAGGCTAAAACCGCCAGGCCTACTCCAAAAAAGAAAGCCAGCAAAAGTTTAATCATGAACCCAGCGTCCCTGTTGTTTTTAAAGTGGTCTCAGTATACCCACCTCTGCTGTTGCATCCACTGCGCCAACAAAGCCCCCTTATCGATACCGACCGTGCGAGCCAGCACCGCTGCAGGCAAAGTACCGGGCTCGGAACGAATGGCGTCCAGCAACGGGGCCAGCGGCAGGCCATTCAGGTGCCAGATACCCAGTGGCTGATCTGGCGTAACCACCACTGGTGCCTCAATGATCACCCCGTCCTGAACGACTGGCCGCATGGCGGTTGTGACCTGGTCGGGTGTAATTTCAAGATGCATGGGCTGCCTGTCTGGCCACTGGCGACGGGCCTGCCAAAAGGGTGTATCCGGCCATTGCGATTCCTGAGCGTAAAAGTCACGGCCAATACGGGCAAAGCGGTAAAACAGCCCTTCGATACGGGCCTCATGAAATTGCCTGGCCAGTTCTGCCCGTTCGGGGTGACGGATCAAGGTATTAACCACCGCCGGAGCCTGCAAGGCGGATGATAGTGCCTGAAAGATACCGTTACCGGACAGCGGGTCGACCGCCATTGCTGCATCACCGACCCGTATCCAGTTGTGACCGGCGCTCTGCTCACACAGCACCGGTGTGCTGGTGCGGGCGTAAACTTCGCCGACCGGTTCGGCACCTTCGATAAAGGGCTGCGCCTGCTCCAGTTGCTGCAACCGCTCGCGGCACCAGTCGCCCAGCTGCCGCTTGGGTGGCAAGGCAACGCTGGCCACGTCCAGCGTCAGCTGTAGATAGCGCCGACCGTCCGCCCGCATCGCCAACCAGGCCCAGCCATCGGCAAAGCTCTGTACCGCTGTGCACGGCACCGCATGCGCGCCCTGCCAGTATTGCAGCAATGAAACCGTCTGCGTGCCCTTGATCCGCGGCACCCCCGCAGCTGGAGCTGCACGACCACGGGCCTCAACCAGAAAATCGCCATATATCTGCTCCTGCCCACCTGCAGACAACGCGACCTCAGCCTGATAGCCTGTCTTCATGGCATGACAGCTCTGTATCCGCCCCTGTATCACCTGCACCCCCTGCCGGGCCAGATCCAGCAGCAGCGCCTGATCAAAACGTTGACGGGTTACCAGCCGCTCGGTGTTGGCGGCGTTGGTGACACCGTTCCAGGTTACCTGCCGGGGTGAAGGCTCAGCCATTGCGCTGAGCGCAAAGCCGAAACCGGCCCCTTGCATGCCTTGAATGACGCGCTCGGAGATTCCCTCCACAGCATCGAAGGGGCGCGGCTCACTCACCAACGTCACGCGATAGCCTAAACGGCTCAAACCGATGGCCACCGCGCCACCGGCCGGACCGCCGCCCAGCACCAAAATGTCCGACTCACGCATCCACCACCCCTCTCTGTTCCGGCCCTTGATAACAGGATCGTTCAATTAGCCATGCGCGGGCAGCACTCACCCGTGGCTGGTCCGCATCTCGCAGGTAACCCGCCAGATGTGCGCTCAGATGGGCACAGCCTAAACTGGCACCCGACTGCCCCGGCGTCTCATCCAGCGGCCGCACACAGGCACCGAAATCGGCAAATTCGGTATCCAGGTGGGTGATTTCGGTGCGCGAACAGCGGGCATCACCGGTCATGCGAAAAACACCGGAATATGCCGAGGGATACACCGGCTCGCCCCGTGCCGGGCTGGCCGCACACAGAATTACCCCCCGTTTGCGCGCACGGGCACAGGCCTCACGCAACGACTCTCGATCCTGACGTAGCCCCAAGCTTAAATTGATCAGCTGTGCACCCTCCTCCACCAGCCAATCGATGGCCGCCGCCACCTGCGCTGCTGTAGTGGTGAAACGGTCATGAAACACTTGGGCCGACAGCACTTCAGCGTCCGGTGCCAGTGTCTGGATAATCTCGATAATGCGGCTGCCGTGGCCGAGCTGATCCGGCACCGCATCCGCTAACCAGAGCTGTCCCTCTTCCACCGCAAAGGCGGCACTGCCGGTCACCTTCTGTGCAACTCCATGCCCGGAATCCACCACGCCGATACGGACAACATCAGTCGACACGGCTAACCTCCTCCATGGTGCTCAGATGGCCATTTTGCAACAACAACCGATGATCAGCCCCCGCCAGTGTTGAGGGTCGATGGCTGATCAGAATACGGGTACGGCCAGCAAACAGCCGGTCCACCGCCGCAATTACCTGCTGTTCGGTGGCCTCATCCACTGCCGAGGTTGCCTCATCCAGCACCAGTACCGCCGGCTGCTGCAACAGCGCACGAGCGATGGCAATACGCTGTTTCTGCCCACCGGAGAGCTGCTGACCACGTTCACCCAGAGGCGTATCCAGCCCCTGCGGCAGGTAATCGATCAACGCATCCAGCTGTGCCTCGCGAGCCGCTTCACGCACCTGTTCGTCGCTGGCTGTTGGGCAGGCATAGCGCAGATTGTCCGCCAGCGAACCCCTGAACAACGTGATCTCCTGAGACACGACTGCCACGCTGCGGCGCAAGTCCGCCAGCCCCAACTCACGAATATCCACACCATCAAGCAACACCTGCCCTGCCTGAGGATCGTAGTGACGCTGCAGCAGGTCGATCAGTGTTGATTTACCCGCACCTGAAGCACCGGCCAAGGCGATCTTTTGTCCCGCCGGCAATACCACACTGACTTGACTCAGCACCGGCTCCCGTCCTTCATAAGCAAAACTGACGCCCTGCAGCGTCAACTCACCCTGTAGCGGCTGCGGCAGCGGCTTGGGCTGCGCTGGTGAATCGATCTCGGCATCGGTCAGCCGCAGTTCACTGACCCGGTTAAGACTGACACTCATCCGCTGGATCGCGACATACAGACCAAGCAAGCTGTTCACCGGCCCTGTCGCCATCCCCAGATACGTGGAAAATGCGATCAGTGAACCCAGCTGCCACTGCCCTTGTATCACCCACCAACCACCGATCAGGAACGCACTGGCACGTGTGATTGAAGTCAAAGTGCCGGGAATGGCATGGGTAAAGAATTCAGTCACCTGCAGTTGCAACAGCTTGTCCAGATAATTGTCGTTAAGACCGCCCAGCCGGGTACGTTCGCGCGCTTCCTGACCACTGGACTGGATAAACTTAATCGCGGGCAAGGTTTCCACCAGAAAGCTGGACAGATCCGCCGAGCGTTCACGCATTTCGCGGGTGCGCAGTTCCACCTTGCGCCGCATCCAGCGCAGCCAGACAATTTCCAGTGGAATCAGCACCAGTACCAGCAGTGACAGCTGCCAGGACAGCGCAACCAGCAGTACCAGCGCCCCGACCAACCCTATAATGCTGCTCACCGCCGAGAACAGGCTGTCCACGGCAAAACGCTGGATCGCCGCCACATCCCCATCGATGCGGGACAGCAGATCACCAATCCGGCGCTGACCGAAAAACGACGGCGACAGCCGTTGCAGGTGCGCATACAGGTCGGTGCGCAGAGCAAACAGGATGCGGCCAGACAGCTGCGTGTGCAGATAACGATTAAGGCCGGCAAGTGCCGTACTGAACACGCCCACCAACACCATGGCGATCGCCATCTGGATCAGCATGCCGTAGTCTTTGGCCAGTAACCCATCGTCGATCAGCAGCTTGGTCAGCCAGGGTTGTAGCAGCACCAGTGCAGAGCCAATGAACGATAACCCCAGCAGGCCGATGATGGCCCGCCGCTGCGGTTTGACGAAGCTGTATAACCAGTGGAAACCGCGTTCCAGCTGGGTGCGGTCGGGCGCATGAATGGCGCGTACCAGCCAGTTTAGCATGTTGAATTCCTCAGCCGTATTTCAATACCAGACGACAAAAACGGGAGGCCCGTTGCCGGCACCTCCCGTTGACTATACCCGATTACAAGACTCAGCCAGATATCAGTCCTTGATGGTGGCTACCCGCATATCGGCCGTGCTCATGTCACCAGTCAGCTGGATTGAACCGATCTTGTCCAGAGTCTCGGAGTCATGGATCGAGATATCACTACTGGTACCGCCCACGTAGAGGGTTTCACCATCACCGGAGATATTGATGGTGTAGTAGGTGTGCGGCATCTCCTTCACAGCCAGTGTCTTCTGTTGGCTGATATCATGCTTGGACAGCGTGTTGAAGCTGCCGTACAGGATATCGTTGTTACGCGGATCACTGACAAAGTTGAAGATGATGAACTCGAACGGGAAGATCTCACGACGCTCGACTTTACCCGTCTCCAGATCAACACGCGCCATGCCCCACCACCATTCAGCGGTTTCGAAGTTCATGGTATCGTCGGTAAACTTCGCCGTGGAGTACGGCATGATGTACTCGTTGGACTGGTTGCCCTGGCTGTGCATGGCAAATGCATCAGGCGGAAGCCACTGCGGACCGCGTTCCCAGTTGGCCAGCTTCGTAACAATGCGGGTTTCACCGGTCTGCGGGTTGATCGCTTTCAAGTCAGCCCCACCGAGTACCACTTCACCGGTTTCAGTCGCAACAATCTTGGTAATGCGACGGTCCACTGGAAAGGTACGTACCGGTTCGGCACCCATGCCGTCTGCGATGTTGAAGACCGCCAGACGCGGTTCCAGCACTTCGAAACGGTCACGGTGTTTCCGAGTCGGGTTCTGTACGGTATACAGTTCCTTGCCATCCGCACTGACCGCCAGTGACTGGTAACTCTTCACCTGCAACGTCGGTGTGGATTGTGCCGCATGGAAAGTCACTTCACAGGTACGGATATCAAAGCCGTATACGTCTTCCCAGTTGTGCCCCAGGATGAACACGTGGGTGCCGTCGGGATGTACCGACATGATACCGGACCCGAAGTCACCCGGAATATCACAGGTGCGGGCAACCTTGTTGGTCTCCATGTCGATCACATGCAGCTGGTTGGGACGGGTGACGGTCAGCAGGTATTCTTGATCTGCCATCGCCGCCGGAGCCACCGCCGACAACACACTGCCCAGCGCCAGCGAGCCGACCAGTCCGGCCGATTTAAACAGTTTATTCAGTTTCATCACCAAATTCCCTTACTCTGCATCCTCGAAAATACCGTCCAGCTTGCGCCAGTCCTTATCGGCTTTCGCCACACCTTCACCCCAGTTCGGGTAGGTGTTCATGGTGTCCGGCACCTGCGCCGGCCACCAGCAGGCATCGGCACAACCGTAGAGGTCGGACTCCATCGGCTGGCAGAGTGAGCCCAGACCACCAAAGGGGTCCAGTTCCCAACCCGGGTCAGTTGTCGCGGTGCAGCCAACAACGGTCTGCATGGCCACCACATCTTCCACTTCTTCCGGGCTGATGGCCTTGTTGATCAACTGTGCTTTTTTGTTCAGAGATTTCAGGTGTTTCATATCAGGCACTCCTCCTGGGAGAGACGTATGCGTCGAAGAACCCCGGGTTCTCGAGCATGATCCGCGAATACACTTCCACGCCGAAATCGACCCAGTCTCGCATCAGGTCGCAGTAGTGGTAGGAAGGATGCGTCGGATCTCCATATTTGGCATAACTTTCGTGGTAGCAACCACCCGAACAGAGGTTACGAATACGGCAGGTTTCACAGCCGGTATTGCTGCGATCAAGACGCTTCTCGACAAACTCGGCCAGACGCGGCCGGTCGATGCCATTCTCGATATCACCGAACAGCGGCATGTCCGAGCCGGTGAACCGGTGGCACAGGTTGAGCCCGCCATCCTTGTCCACCGCCAGCAGACCGATACCGGCGCCGCAGGGCACCAGTTTCTTGTTGCCCTCATACATGTCGGTAATCAGCTGGTGCATGTTGCCGTAGCCGAAGTTTTCATTGCGCAACGCGGCATCCAGATAGCGCTTGCCCAGACGTTTCATCCCCGCGAACACCTCAACCAGCTCTTCGCCAGTCAGGTTGTACTCGGCAATATCGCCCGAGGTCACTGGACCAAAGCCAACTTCAAAGAAGCCCAGCTCGCCACTGAGGTGATCGTAGATCGTCTCCACATCAGTGACGCCACGTGTCAAGGTAACGCGACAGCCCACCGGACGTGCTGTGTAGCGCGCCAGCAGCATTTCCACCTTGCGCCGCACCACGTCGTAGGTGCCCTGACCGCCAACCGTAATTCGGTTCTTATCGTGCATCGCCTTGGGTCCGTCCATGGAGATGGTCAGGCCGAAGCGATGTTCGTTGAACCAATCCACCAGCGACTCGTTGAGTAAGGTGGCGTTGGTGGTCATGGTGAAGTCCACTGTGGCATCCAGTGCCGCGAAACGTTCCTCGCAGTAGGCAACCACTTCACGGATCAGCGTCATGTTGCTCAGTGGTTCCCCACCAAAGAACACCACGTTGTAGTTGGGCTGGTTCGGCGACTCCCGCAGCATCATCTCGACCGACTGGATCGCCGTCGCAGACGCCATCTTCTCACCCTTGGACGGGGTGGTCAGATCTTCCTTGTAGCAATAAGTGCAGCTCAGGTTGCAACCGGTGTTGACGTTCAACACCACGGTATTCAACGGAAACTTGTCCACCTTCTGCGGCTCGGGGTTAATCCGGGCCACCACGCCCGCCTCGGAGATCACCTCCAGGCTGCGCAGCTCGTCCAGCACTTCATTGACAGCTTCTACCGAATAACGCACCTGCAGTTCAGCCAGGTGTTCCGGCTGGACCTGCTCATGGCAATCGAACACGTGAAGCAGTTCACGGCCAAGTTCGTCGAGCTCGAAGATACTGCTGCTGGGGATATGAAACAGCATCTGACGGGCATCAACATCAACCCGGTGCAGATTCGGTTTCACTAGCGTCATGGCGCCCATACTCACCTCGTTGTTGTTCTATTGGGTAGCTGCGTGTTCAGCATGCGCTATCGATCAGTCCAGCACGCGGCGCACGAAGTCGGGAACCGAGACCAGCATGCTGCCCTCACCCTCAACCTTGGCGCTGCTGTCGGCAACGGTTGCAACCACGGTCAGACGACCGACGTTATTGGCCGACATTTTGCGTTCCGGGTTAGGCCCGGCATCACCCGGCGTGAAGATACCGGCGGCATTAATGCTGCCCGCGTATTGTTCATCTTTGTCATGGGCAGCCACTTCATCGGCTGGCTTGATGCTCCAGCTCGCAGGCATGTAACCCAAGCGCAGATCATCGTCAGTCCCCGGTTTGCCGTCAGCACCGGCGCTGTAACCCACGGCACGGTAGGCGGCGCGTACTTTTTCCATCTTGCCACCAGCACCGCCGATACGGCTGACCGCATTGGCAGGCAATACTTCAACACGGGCCAATTCGCTGTACACCGCCAGACCCGCGTTATCCGCCGCGGTTCCCACACGCGGCGTGCGCAGGCCTTCACTGCCGGTCGCTTTCGCAATCAAAGTAATGCGGTCATCCGCACGAGACAGAATTTTCTCGACAACAACGCCTTCGCCCAGATCAATATCACCCTTGAGGTACTGGCCGATCAGGGTCAGTTCAGCGCTTTCACCTGCGCGCAGGTAGGACGGCTGCACCGCAACCAGTGCGGCCATGTTCTGATCACGTACACCGCTCACTTCGCCGCCGATCTCGCGTTCGGCTGCCAGGAACATGCGACCTTCAAGCCGGTTGGCTTTTTTATCAGCCGCCATCACCTGACGCATTTTCACGCCATCGATGGTCAGGCTGGCACGCCATTCATAACCGGTATATACGGTTGCCTTGCCCGCGCCGGACAGCAGGGTGCCATCGGCATAGTGACCGTCCAGCGTCACGTCGTAATGGTTGTCGGAGGTTTTGACCGCACTCATCCAAGCATCGAATTCGCCTTTGCCCGGCACGAAGCCGGTGATGCGCCAGCGGCCCATCAGATCGGTTTTGACTGCTTGCTGCCAGTTGTTCCACTCCTGCGTGATCAGCGGGAAACGCTGACCCAGTTCAGCGGCAGTTTCCGTGCTGGCAATCTTGTACCATTCACGGTCACGGGCCAGAGAATGCAGTTCAGTAGTCGGGAACTGGCCCATGTGGAAGTCGACCAGGTATTTCCATTCCTGCTCGGTACGGCGCTGCAGGCTGAAACGGGCGGCGGAGTGACAGCGGGAACAGGTTTCGGCCAGTGCCGGTTCAATACCGGACTCAACGCGATTGGTGTCCTGTTCCAGCAGATAACGGTAAGGCGCCGCCTCTTCAGGGGCCAGGCCCTGAGTGTCAGACAGGTACTGCACCAGTGCCCGTTTTTCGCCAGCGGCAAGTTCCAGGCCTCGCAGATGGGTCATTCGGTTGAGTGTCATCAACCAGCCTTCTGGCGTTTTACGTTGCTGACTGATACGCGAGAAGCTGGGGGCTTCGGCATCACCGCTAACGGTGTGACACGCCAGACAACGGTCCTTGATGATCTGCTCTGCATCTTGGGCGTGTAGCGGCATGCTGGCCAACCCGGCCAATGCCAATACGCCCGTGCCCAAAACTGCACGTTTCGAATTATTATTACTCAATGCCATCACTCCCTCACTGATGAGATGGATCTTGTGTTTCGCCCGAGCGGCCCGCCGGCACAGTGCCTCAATCCGCTTCAGTGCTTATGGCTAAACTAAACGGGGCATGTAAACCAAGTTCTCAGCTTTTGTGCTAAGTTGTGCCCAGATGTAACAGGATGTAAAAATACCTTTCACTTTTGCGCCGCTCAGTTGATATTCCTCCCCGTACCCACTCGCACACCGGTGGCGACCACCGCAGCAAGAAGAGACCCTGCAGATGAAAACCACACCCGCCGACGCTCATATTCTCATTGTTGAAGATGATCTGGCTTCACGCTCTCTGCTGGTCAGCTATTTTGAAAACGAAGGCTACCGCGTGTCCGAAACTGATCAGGCCAACAACCTGCGCGAACGCATCGAACGTGAACGCATCGACTTGGTTCTGCTGGATATCAGTTTGCCTGGCAAGGATGGTCTCACCGTTACCCGCGAGCTGCGTGCCAGTTCCAGCGTCGGTATTATCCTGGTGACCAGCAAGGGCGACGAGATCGACCGGATTGTTGGCCTGGAACTGGGGGCAGACGATTATGTTACCAAGCCCTTCAATCCGCGTGAGTTGCTCGTACGCTCCAAGAACCTGCTCTGGCGGATGTTCAATGCCGACCGGCCACAGACCCAGAGCGACGCGCGGACAACAACCGGCTATCACTTTGAAGGCTGGGTACTGGACCCGCACAAACGCCAATTGACCAGCCCGGACGGCCAGCACGAGCGTCTGCCCGAGGGCGAATTTAAACTGTTACAGGCGCTGGTCAACCACCCGGGCCAGGTTCTGTCTCGTGATCAGCTGATGGATGCCATCCATGACCGCGAATGGACACCCAACGACCGTTCCGTCGATGTATTGATCGGCCGTCTGCGGCGCAAGCTGGGCGACAACCCGTCCAATCCCCAGCTGATCCTGACCGCCCATGGCGCCGGCTACATGTTCGCTGGCAACACCGGCACATGAAGGCCCCTGAAGGCTACCGCATCTACCGCCAGCTGCACCGGAGCAACGACTGCCGTATCAGTCGCGCGGTACGACTCAAGGATGGTCGAGATGTGGTCATCAAGCAACTCAACCGCAACCAGTGCAGCCGCGACCGGTTAAGTCGTTTCCAGCATGAGTACGACATTCTGTCCCGTCTACGCATACGGGGCATCATGGAGCCGCTGGATCTGCTTACGCTGGAGAGCGGTCCGGCGGCCATCTACATCGACTCCGGCTCGCTGCCACTGCGCCAGCTGATCGTCGAACAGAAACTGGAATGGCCGCAATGGCTGGCGATCGCCATCCGTATCAGCAACCTGCTCGGTCGGCTGCATGAAGCGGGCATCACCCACAAACAGATCAGCCCCGACCATCTGCTGCTCAACCCCGACACCGGCATGGTTGAGCTGATCGGTTTTTCCCGCAGCACCGGATTGAGCCGTGAACAGGCCAACTGGCATACACCGGACCTGAGCCAGGAAGGACTGGCCTACATCGCACCGGAACAGACCGGTCGCATCAACCGCAGTATCGACTACCGCAGCGATTACTACAGCCTGGGTGCCAGCCTGTACGAAATGATGACCGGACGTCCGCCTTTCATGGGTGATGATGGCATGGCGCTGGTACACGACCATATTGCCAAACAGCCCGGCTCACCGCATCAGCTCAACCCGCAGCTGCCTGAAATACTGTCGCGGGTAATCCTCAAGTTGCTGTCCAAGGACGCCGCCCAACGCTATCAATCCAGTGTCGGCCTGATCCACGACCTGCAGCAATGTCTGCAGGCACACCAGCGCCACCAACATGACTTTACCTTCCAGCCAGGCCAGCAGGATCTCTCGGCACGCTTCCAGATGCCACAGCGTCTCTATGGCCGCGAGCCCCTGTTGCAGCAATTGCGCCAGCAGTACGACCGCTGCTGCCGGAGTGAATCTCCGCTGGTCCTGATCACCGGGTATGCCGGTGTAGGCAAGACCAGTCTGGTATATGAACTGCGCCAGTATGTGAACGAACAGGGTGGCAGTTTCAGCGGTGGCAAGTTTGACCAATTCCGCCGCAACCGCCCCTATTACGCTATTTTTCAGGCACTGCAGGGGCTGGTACGCCAACTTCTGACCGAACCTGAAGAGCGCATCGAACGCTGGCGACAGCAACTGCTGGACAGCATTGGCAGCCAGGCGCAGGTGCTGCTCAAGTTGATTCCCGAACTGGAGCTGATCATCGGCAGCCAGCCGGATCTGCCCCCGCTGCCTCCGGCAGATGAACAGAGCCGTTTTTCCCGCCTGTTCACCCAGATGCTGCGTGTACTCGCATCCCCCAAACGGCCGCTGGTGCTGTTCCTGGATGATCTGCACTGGGCGGATCTGGCCTCGCTGCACCTGATCGAAACACTGGTCAATGTCAGTGCCCCACCGGGGTTAATGCTGATCGGCAGTTATCGTGATCACGAACTGAGCGCAACCCATCCACTGCGCACCCTGCTGGAGCGTCTACAACAGAACCCGCAGCCCCCCCTTGAGCTGGCACTGCAACCGCTGGAGCTGACTGAAGTCAATCAGCTGATCGCTGATACCTTGAAGGTCGAACGCACAACCTGCCACGGCCTCGCCCGTGCCTGCATGGCAAAAACCCAGGGCAACCCCTTTTTCCTCAGCCAGTTTTTACATGCACTGCATCAGGATGGGTTGATCAGTTTCCGCGAACAGCGCTGGCAATGGGATGAGGACGCCATCCATTCTCAGGAAATGACCGATAATGTGATCGAGTTGATGGTCAATAAGATCCAGCGTCTGCCACTGGCCACCCAAAAGGTATTGCCGCTGGCGGCTTGCATCGGCAGCCACTTCAACCTGCGCACCCTGTCTGTCGTTAGCGGGCACCCTCCTCGCGATGTTACCGACCGCCTTTGGCCTGCCATGAGCGAAGGTTTGATCGTGCCTCAGGATGACAGCTATCGGCTGTTCCAGAACATTGAGCCCGAGCGCACCCGGTTCCGTTTCGTGCATGACAGAGTGCAGCAAGCGGCCTACTCGCTGATCGCCGATACCGCGCTGGAGCAACTGCATCTGCAAATCGGCCGGCAATTAGAACAGAGTCTCAAACCCGACGAGATCGATAGCCGTATCTTCGAGATCAGCAACCATCTCAATCAGGCACAGAAGCTGCTCCAACACGATGATGAACGCCTGCAACTGGCCCGGCTCAACCTGCGCGCCGGTATTCGGGCACGAGAATCTGCAGCGTTCGACTCTGCACTGGACTACCTCAATACCGGCCTTTCGCTCCTGCCATCACAGTGCTGGCAACGTGACTATACTCTGGCTTTGGAGTTGCACACCGCCGCTGCGGACATCGCCAACATCAAGGGCAAGCACGAACAGATGCTGGCCCTGATTCGTACCGTGGAAGCCCATGCCTCACGACTGCTCGACCGCATCCGGGTGTATCAAATTCTGATCCAGTCGCAAGTCGCCAATAATGAATTCAAACAGGCCTTGCAGACGGCCCAACTGGCTTTGCAGCAGCTGGGGGTAAATATGCCCGCCATACCCGGCCGTGGTCAGTTGACCTATGCCGTCACCCGTACCCAGTGGCTGTTACGCCGGATGCCCCCGGAAAAAATATTGCAGCTACCAGCCATGGAAGATCCGCAACTACTGGCTGCGATGCCGATCCTGGCCAGCATGTTTGGCGCGATCAAATTCTCCAGTTCAGAGCTACGCCCGCTGGTCATGGCACGCCAGGTCGAGCTGACCCTCAAACACGGCCTCAGTCCTTTGGCCGCACTGGCCTTTGCCGGTTATGGCGGCGTGCTCTGCGGCCAGTTCAATGCCATCGACCAAGGCTATCGGCTGGGAAAACTGGCGTTACAACTGGACGAGCAAAACTTGTCAACGCTCACTCACCACCGCACGCTGACGCTGTTCGACTGCTATATTCGCCACTATCGTGAACCGCTGAAACACTGCATGGAGTCCTTGCTCAACGCCCATCAACTGGCACTGGATGCGGGTGATATGGAATGGAGCGCCTACGCACTGGCGGCTTATATCCAGTATGTGTTCCCGCTGTGCCGCAATCTGGATGAGCTGCAGCCCAAGCTGGAGCAGTATGCCAAGTTGCTGGCTGAATCCGGTCAGCAGCAATCGCTGCAGTATTCTCAGTTTGTGCTGCAAACCATGGAGAACCTGCGCGGCCAATGTGCCGATCCGACCCGTTTCGACGGTCGCTTCTACCATGAAGAGCGCAACCTGGCCGAGCTGAAACGCGAGAACCACCGCACCGCAATCAGCCTGCACCACTTCTATAAAAGCCTGCTGTGCTACCTGTTCAATCAACCGGCTGAGGCCTACCGGCACAGCGAAGCCGGTATGGCCCTGCGCGCCTCAATCAGCGGTACACTGACGGTGCCCTGGCTGCAATTGATCAATGCGCTGAGCATACTGGCTCTGTTGCCGCAGACCCATATCCTGCAGCAACCGGCACGACTGAAAAAAGTCCACCAAACATTGCGATACCTACGCAAGCTGGCTCGCTTTTCGCCGGAAAATCATCGTCATCATGCTGATCTGCTGCAAGCCGAGCTGTACCGCCGTCGACACCAATACACCCGCGCCATGGACCTGTATGAGCAGGCGATCGAACATGCCCGTCAGCAAGGATTTGTGCTGGATGAAGCGATGGTGTCCGAACTGGCCGGTCAGTTCTATCTTGATTGGGACAAACCCGGCATTGCCCGCACCTATTTGCAGGACGCGTACGAACGCTACGCCGACTGGGGCGGCCGCGCCAAGCTGGAGCAGATGCAGCAGCAGTACCCGTTCACCCTGGAGCGATCCCTGCGGCACCTGGACGATCCACACCCTCAGGATAACGCCTCCGGCGGGCTACCGTTAGACAACCGCGCCTTTGATATCAACTCAGTAATCCACGCATCCCAGGCCATCTCTGACGAAATCGTGTTGGAGCGACTCCTGGAGCGACTGATGCAGCTGGCCTTGCAGAATGCCGGTGCGCAGCGGGCCATACTGATCATGCGCCGTGCGCAGGAGTTGTTTCTGGAAGCCGAAATCTGCCTTAATCAGGCACCACGCATATTCAATGCCCGGCCGCTGGAGCACAGCGAAGCCCTGCTGCCACTGAGCATTATTCACTACGTCGCACGTACCAAAGACGACGTAGTACTCGGCAATGCCACCGAGCACCAGATGTTTCAACAGGATTCCTATATCCGCCAGCATCAGCCGCGCTCACTGCTGGCGATGCCGATTCTGTACCACGGCGAACTGACTGCCATTCTGTATCTGGAGCATTCGGAGAGTCGTGATATTTTCAACCGCGACCGGCTCAAAACACTGCAGATGCTGGCATCTCAGGCCGCGATTTCAATCGAAAACGCCAAGCTCTATCAGAGTCTGGCGCAATCCGAGCGCGAGTATCGCTCATTATTCGAAAACTCCAGCGAAGGCATTTTCCGCATTGATCGGCGTGGCCACTTCATATCGGCCAACCCCGCGCTGGTCAAACTGCTCGGTTACGCCAGTGCTGGACAGTTCCTGGGCACTGTCACCGATGTCATCCGCGACTGCTTCGTTGACCGCAAGGAATGCCACCAGTTTCTTGCCCAGCTTAACCGCCATGAACGGGTACTGGGCTTCGAGACCCGCTGGCACCGTCAGGACGGCAGCGAGGTATTCATCTCCATTTCCGCGCACTGCATCACCGATGAACAGCAGATGCTGACCTACTATGAAGGCTCGCTGACCGACATCAGCGAGCGCAAGGCCAAGGAAAAAGCGGAACTCGCACGCGAAAAGGCGGAAGCCGCCAGTGAGGCAAAAAGCCAGTTTCTGGCCACCATGAGCCACGAAATTCGCACCCCGATGAACGGCATTCTCGGCATGGCCCAGCTGCTGATGCGCTCGGAGCTCGGTGCCCACCAGCACCAGCAGGTCGACTCCATCTACCGCTCGGGCCAGTCACTGCTGAGTATCCTCAACGACGTGCTCGACTTCACCAAGATCGAAGCCGGACAGATGGAGCTGGAACAGACAGAGTTCAGCCTTCACGAGCTGTTGGAGCAGTTGAAACAACTGCTGATCCCCATGGCACAGGAGAAGCAACTGGACCTGATTCTGCGCCCCGACCCGGCCCTGCCCGACCGGCTGCTGGGTGATCCGCGGGCGCTCAATCAGGTACTGCTCAATCTGTGTACCAATGCGCTCAAGTTCACCGCCGAAGGTTATGTCCTGATCAAGGCGCGTCTGCTGGCCGACCAGGGCGATGGCCGCTGCCATATCCATTTCGAAGTGGAAGACAGCGGCATCGGTATTCCGCTGGCTGCTCACCCACGCATATTCATGCACTTCAGCCAAGCCGACAGCTCGATCACCCGTCGCTTCGGTGGCACCGGATTAGGGTTGTCGATCTGCAAGCGACTGGTGGAATTGCAAGGCGGCGAGGTCGGCTTTGACAGCCGTCCCGGTGAAGGCAGCCGCTTCTGGGCCGAATTGGCATATCCGGTTATGGAGCATGCCACTGCCGCTTCGACCGCTGCTACACCACTTGTTGCAACGCAACGCTCGCAGCGGCTGGATATCCTGCTAGTGGAAGACACGCCGATCAACCAGCAGGTCACCGTAGGGCTGCTGGAATCGGAGGGTCACAGCGTCAGCGTCGCCGACGACGGCTACACTGCGCTGTCGATGCACAACGATCATGCTTATGACCTGGTACTGATGGATATCCATCTGCCCGATATGGACGGCATCGAGACAACACAGCGCATGCGTCAACACAGTGATCCGTCACGTGCCCAAGTGCGCATCATCGCGCTGACCGCATCGGTTACTCCCACCGAAATTCGCCGCTACCAGCACGCCGGTATGGATGCCGTGGTCAGCAAGCCGCTGCAGTTCGACGAGCTCAACCGCTTGCTACGCCAACATCCACCCGTGAACGGTGCCGATCTGGTTGGACCCGCCCCACCTGCAGCGCTGCTCAACACCACGTTGCTCAACCAGCATCTCTGCATGTTGGGACAAGAACGCTTTCACGGCCTGTGCCAGCAGATGAATATACAATGCCTTGACCTGCTACAGGAATTGGAACAAGCCGCACCGAGTGAACAGGTGCCACTGCTGCACAAGCTGGGGGGAACGCTGAGTAATTTCGGCATGCAGCAGGCAGCTGAACTGAGTCGGCAGTTGGAACAACAGTCGCATTGCTCTGAGGCTGAACTGGACCGGCTGATTCCGCTCTGCCGCTCCAGTCTGAACGAACTTCAGGCCCGCTTTGCACATCAGCGGCCCTGAAAGCACTAGCCGTAGACAACCTGTCCGGGGTGTTGGCGATAGTGCCGCACCTCTTCGACACTCAATGCCCGGCTGAACAGATGTCCCTGTACTTCATCACATCCGGCCAGCTTCAGGTATACCAGCTGATCCGGTGTCTCCACCCCCTTGGCCGCCACCTGCAACTGCAGTTTCTTGGCCAGGGAGATCGTTGCAGACAGCAGAATATTGTCATCGAAGCTGTTGCGGATATCACGCAGAAACGATGGGTCCAACTTGATCCGGCTGAACGGTAACCGGTGAATCTGATCCAGACTCACGCCCCGGCTGCCGAAATCGTCCAGTGTCAGCCCGATGCCGCGTTGCTGCAACCCCTGCAACATGGCGATCTGTTCCGTCTGCAGCGTTTCCAGATCCTGCTCACGAATTTCCAGCTCCAGCCAGGCCGGATCGATATCATACTGCGTGATCACAGCATCAAGCTGTTGCGCCAGGGCCGGCACCTGCAACTGGGACAAACTGAGGTTAATGGCCACCGGCAGGACCGACACCGCCTCGGTGCGCCACTGTTGCAACTGATGACAGACGCGCTCCAGCACCCACTCGGTCAGATCAGGCATCAGCGCCAACGATTCAGCCACCGGCAACCACTGCGCCGGGGGCAACAGACCAAATTCGGGGCTATTCCACCGCACCAATGCCTCAAAACCGGTCGGCTCATAACCCGGCAAGGCCACCCTTGGCTGTAAATGCACCTGAATCTGCCCTGCGGCCATAGCGGCGGGCAACAGACGAGCCAGATGTGCCGCATCCGCATCTGGCGCGTTAAATGCGGTATCAAAAAGGGCATACTGACCACGCCCGCTCTGCTTGGCCTTGTACATTGCCATGTCCGCGTGCTTGACCAACGTCTCGATATCCATGCCATCCTGAGGTGATAATGCCACCCCGATGCTGGGGCTGGTACTCAACGCAGATCCTTGTAACGCGGCATAAGGCGCTGACAGTTCCCGCACTAACTGCCCCACTTTTTCTTCAATATCCGCACGCTGTTTCACGCCGGTTAGCATCAACACGAATTCGTCACCGCCGAAGCGGCTGACGATATCGGTCTCGCGCAGCAGACTCGTCAGTCGTTCGGCAACCGCTTGCAGCAGTCGATCACCCACCTTATGACCCAAGGTATCGTTGATCGCCTTGAACCGATCCAGATCGATAAAACAGACTGCTGTAAACCGCCCCTGGCGCTTGGAGCCTAACAGGTGGGAGTGCGCCAGCTCCAGAAACAGACGACGGTTATACAAACCGGTCAGAGGGTCCCGTGAGGCGGCCTCCAGTGTTTGCTGATGCTCCAAACGCAAGGTATTCAGCAAGGCCTGGTTACGCTGTTCCGAACGCTCCAGCGCACACAGCTGCTCTTCGCGGCCATGCATCATCCATAACAGCCATACCAGTCCAATCACCACGACCAGGCTCAGCAACAATACAATGAGAATATGCTCTGCCCGCTGCTCACGATAGAGCGCCAGCACTTCGTGTTCGGCCTGGCGCATGACGACCACGAAGGGGAATGCATTCAGGCGATGGAACAGACTCATAAACACCTGACTATTAGTCAGATCAACGGCACTGAAATGCCCCTCATGCAGCCGTGAGCGCAGGATCAGACTGTTATCGAAATGACCCTCGCTGCGTACCAGACCACCGCGTTCAACCTGCACCAGTGTATCGCCACGGTCGGTCAAAATCTGGATGCTGGCCTGCTCGCCCAGATCCAGCCGTTGATACAGGTTAAGCAGATATCCCAGATTCAGGTCCAGCAACAGATGGCAACAGCCTTGCTCGGCTGTGCCTGCAGGCAACAACAACGGTAACGATCCGACTTCATCCATGGCCACCTGCGGCAAGGCACGCAACACTGATGGCTGACGGCCACCTTCTGCTGCCAACAGGTCAAGGTCAAGCCGCTGCCGACTGCCCGACCCAGTGGTATAAACCAAATTGCCATCATGATCATAGAGACTGAGACGGCTGAATACGGAGTCCGCCAGCATTAATGCCGCCATATCCGTTGTTTGAGTCACTGGCGAAAGTCCGCCTTTATCATGGATCAACGCACGCAGGGTTCTGGCACGGTCGAGCACCTGCTCCAGGTTTTCCGCC
Source organism: Marinobacterium halophilum (assembly GCF_003014615.1). GTDB lineage: Bacteria > Pseudomonadota > Gammaproteobacteria > Pseudomonadales > Balneatricaceae > Marinobacterium > Marinobacterium halophilum. The sequence continues at coordinate 62,946 of NZ_PYGI01000023.1, forward strand.
ACAGTAAAGGACAAGTTGCTCAAGGCGACCGCTTGGGTATCCAGCGTCTGTTCACGGCGTTCATGCAACTGCAGCAGGGTAAACAGCCAGACCGCCACCAGCAACAGCAAGGCAAACAGGGCCACACCCACCTGCGGGGAGGTCAAGGAAACGGGATCGCGTTCTAATGGAGGGCTCAATTAGCTGTCTCGACTTTTTCCTGTAGTCACGCAAAATTCTGTAATCAGAGCGCGACAATATAGGGAAGCTAGCAACAGCAGATGACATTTAAATGAAAAAACGCGACCCGGAGGTCGCGTTTTAAGTGAGTAAACTGGTTGCGCTTACAGTGATTCTGTTTTTGCTGCGCCCTGAGTATCGTCGGACTCAGAATCCTGCTTCATGGCATCCATCTTGTCACGGGCATCCTGCTCCAGCTCGGCGGCTTTTTCAGCTGCCTGCTCACCCAACTCACGGGCACCGCTTTCCGCCTGATCATACGCATCAGCAGCGTCCTGCTTGATCTGTGACCCCATTTCTGCAGCCTTGTCCGCCATTTCAGCAGTTGTTTCACGGGCATTGGTTTCGGCTTCTTTCATCACGTCGCCTGCCGCCTGCATTGTTTCACCCGCTTCTTTCTTCAGCGTATCCATCGCTGACGGCTCGGCCGGTTGTTCGGTCACTGGTGCCTGGCGAGTCTCCTCGGTTGTCGCCTTGTCATCACCACAGCCAACCAGCAATACCGTCGATGCCAATACCGCAGACCCTACCATCGTGTACCAGTTCATATGCTTCACTCCTGTTGATTACCGCATGTTTGTATAGGTCATCAGTATAGACAATACAACTGAGTGCAATCTGAATGTGCCAGTGTCAAATCACAATAATGGATAAGATACCCAGCACGACAAAGAGGCCACAGGCAGACCAGCGTGCCAGGTTGAGCGGTATTTTCTGCATCAGCCAGCTGCCGGCATAGGCGATTGGCACGTTCGCCAGCATCATGCCGATGGTAGTACCGGCGATAACCCAAAACAGGCTGTCATAACGAGCCGCCAAAATGACGGTAGCAATCTGAGTCTTATCGCCAATCTCGGCAATGAAGAAAAGGATACAGGTGGCAATAAAAGCACCGTATTTGAGCACCGCGCCATCCTCCTCGTCATCCTTGTCCGGAATCAGAACCCAGAGACCCACCGCAATAAAGCTGGCACCGATAATCCAGGGTACCCATTGTTCGGGAATCCACTGCACCAGCCAGGCGCCCAGCCAGGCAGACAGACCGTGGTTCAGAAGTGTCGCAACGAGAATGCCAAGAATGATCGCATTGCGTTGCGCAAAGCGTGCCGCCAGAAACAGCGTCAGCAGTTGAGTCTTGTCACCGATTTCGGCGATGGCGACCGCAAGGGTCGAAGGTATGAAGGCTTCCATTGATATGCGTCCGGCGGGCTTGTTGATTCCATAAGACATCACACACCGGCCCGCCAGGACAGTATGTCATGTCTCAGGTCTCATCAATCCCGACAACGGGACGTGACTGCCATGAGCATGGGGCTCAATTATGTTGACAGCCACTCTGCCGAATCAACCGGCCAGACGATTACTCCCCCAAGAGCGGGCGCAATAGTAACAGCGGTATTGAGTACATACAATTTTTATCAATTACTGGCCTGAAGCACTGGCTCGGGTAGAATGACAGCCTTGTCACTACTATGATTGAAGGGTTACCGATGACTGCACGACTGGGATCTGCCGCTGCATGCCTACTGATCAGTTTCACTCTGGCCGGATGCCAGACGCTGCCGATGCCCTTTGCCAAGACACCACCGGCACCGCCGGCCGCTGCGGTAACATCGCCTGTCATCAACAACCCGCCGCCGACAACGCCCACCGCCGCCGAGACATTGCCCGCCAGTGCCGATCTGAACTGGGAACCCAAGCTGGATCAGCCGATCGCGCAGCTGGAAGCCCAGTTGCAGCTAGAGGAGTCACAGCTGGCGAAAAACCATACGCTCTCCAGCATCGCCTACCTGCACGACACTCGTCTCTACCTGCTGTTCCAGGACACGTTGGACTATCTGCCTGAGACCGCACAGCGCCACGAAGTCGCATTGCAAAACCGTTGGCTGGATCAGCGCGCCGACGCCATGACTCGCGCCTTCCTCGAAGACAAGGATGGCGAAGTCGCGCGCTTTGCCGCAGGCCAGGCGTTTATCGACGAGACCCTCAAGCGGATCGAAGAGCTGGAACAGCTGCGCAAGCTGGTCGTCATCGATTAATCAGCACGCGCGATAGCGGCAGAAGGCCTGATAGTCATTCTGCACACAATCGGCATAGGCCTGCGCCATATTCAGCAACAGATCGGTAAAGGCCTCTGCGTGCGGTAACGTCCGCTGCAATACCCCTTCGGCGAATACATCAGCACCACCTTCACTCAACGCCCGCGCACCACGCAGATGAGATGCCGCCAGAATGCGCCCCCAGGCGGTGGCCAGATGCCGCCAGTGCTTGGGTTTATGCAGTTTATCCGTCGGGTAGTCCGCCTTGAAAGGTGACCGTTCACGCACCGAAAATACTTGATCACCCAACATCAGCCAACCCACATACGGGTCCGGGTGGCGCGCCATGGCCTGAAATGCCAAGGCATGACGCTCACCTTCATGGCTGAACATCTGGTCATATTCGGCCCGTTCTGCAGGGTTCATCACCCACCAGGCCGCTGGCGGCTGCTGCGCCTTGATATCCAGGATAACGTCATCATGATCGCCATCACCCTGCCCTTCAACCAGGGCATAATAACGATCGGTACCCAGTGAGCCGGTACCGGCACTGAGACGACGTGCCAGATCCTTGACCTTGAAATGCTGACGACTGTGTCCCGGTATTTGGTCATTCAACGTGGCTTGGTAATCCACCAACGCTTGCTCCAGTGCTGCTCTATCTACTACCGAAAGCGGGGCCAGCTTGGGATGGTCACTGATGAATCGACGTTCCTCCCCCGCTGCACACTCGGTCCATTTCTGCAGCATGCCTGCCCGGCCTTTTTTCTCCGTCAGTTTGATCAGAAACGCCTGCAATCGCCCATCCGTGGTATCAGCCATCGCGGCCCAGTCGGCAACGGTGTTGGTGTCCTGTTGCAGGGTCGTCAGGTAACTGTCAATCAGCGTGGTCAGGATGTCACTCAGGGCCTCCGGCTTGAGGCTCTCACTTTCGCGTACCGCCAGCACCACACTGGTCAGCAGCCGCCAGAGATCATACTGATAATCACCGATGATGCCGTCGTCGAAATCGTCCAGACCAAACCGCACCTGCTCATCGTGGCTGCCGTAAGCACCGAAGTTGTGCAGGTGAGCATCACCTTGCAACCACGTTTGGGTCGCGGTAACACCGCCAAACAGCGAGAAGTGCCAGTCGCGATAAAGATCCTGCCAATAAAGATGGTTGCTGCCGCGAAAGAAACTGAATGCCGACGCCGACATCCGCTCGTACTTCTGCTGCCTGAACGCCTCGCCTAGATTCGCGTTGAATCGCTCCAGTGCTTCGACTACCTGCTGTTCACGGTTGTGTGCGGTTGCAGCACGCATTGACGGCCTCCTGCTGTACATGATGTGAGGTCCACACCTTAGCGCAGCCATGCGCGGGATCAAACCGCTTTGATATACAACACTGTACGGATCCATTGAGCATGTTATTATGATCTTAATGCGAATGATTCTGATAATCAGGATATATCAATGAAAATTAACACCCTGCTGACACTTCTACTGGCATTGACGTTCCAACCCCTTACCGCCTCAGCCAACACTGACCTTCCGACGTCCGATGCCAATAAGGCGCACCTTGGGCAACAGCTGTTCTTCGATACCAATCTGTCCAAAAACCGTACCCAATCCTGCGCGTCCTGCCATTCTCCTGCGCAGGGCTTCGCTGATAACCGTGACGGCACAGAACTGGGCGGCTCATTGGGCGATGACGGCCACTCTTTAGGCGACCGTAACGCCCCCGCCGCCGGATATGCGCGCTTCAGTCCCGCATTTCACCGCAAGGCCAACGGCGAATGGGTGGGGGGACAGTTTTGGGATGGCCGTGCAGCCACGCTGGCGGAACAGGCTGGCGGCCCACCGTCAAACCCGATCGAGATGGGTATGCCGGACAAAGCCAGCGTCATCGCCCGCCTGAAGGAGAATACCGCGTACGTGCATCAGTTCAATGCACTCTATGGTGCCGGTATTCTGGACCAGCCTGAGCAGGCCTATGCGGCCATGACCGACAGCCTGGAAGCCTTCGAAAAGACCGATTTTTTCGCTCCCTTCGATTCCAAGTACGACCGTTTTCTGCGTGGCGAAGCCAAACTGACCGACCAGGAAGAACTGGGACGCCTGCTGTTTTTCTCCCAGCAATTCACCAACTGCAACCAGTGCCATCAACTCAACACCAGCGCCCGTGCCAAGCACGAAACGTTCAGCAACTACCAATATGAAAATATCGGCGTGCCGGTGAATACGCAGTTGCGTGCTCGCAATGGTGTAGCTGCCGACCACATCGACCGCGGCCTGCTCGACAATCCCGCCGTCAACGATGTGGCTCAGGCCGGCAAATTCAAGGTACCGACTCTGCGCAACGTTGCCATTACCGGCCCTTATATGCATAACGGCGTGTTCAAGGAGCTGCGCACTGTGGTGTTGTTTTACGATCATTACAACAACCCCACCCGCACCACCAACCCCGAAACCGGTAAGCCCTGGGCAGAGCCTGAAGTAGCCGACAACCTCGCACTGGAAGAGCTGCAAGACGGCCCCGCACTGCCCGATGCACGTGTAGATGCCGTTGTCGCCTTTTTGAAAACCCTGACCGACCAGCGCTATGAACATCTATTAAAGTAGATTCATCACCTGTAAGCAGGCTCCTACGTCGAGATGACGCACCATGCAGGCGCTTGCGCTGCAAGCGATTAAGGCTGGTCAGGCAGCATACCCATGGCCAACCTTATGCTAGAATCCTGCCATTATTTTCTGCCCTTGATGGCTGACTCATCCAAGCTACAGGACCTGTGACACCATGAGCCTTGCGCAATCCGTTCTGGCCGTAAACAACGACCTTCCGATCCGTACCGACCGCCCTGTTCACAGCGGCAAAGTACGCTCCGTCTACTGGCTGACCGAAGCAGACAGCCGCCGCCTGATCGAGGAAAAGGGCTATAATGTCGCGCCTGACGCCCCGCTGGCGATCATGGTAATCAGTGACCGTATCTCCGCGTTTGACTGTATCTGGCACGGTGAAGGCGGCCTCAACGGCGTGCCGGGCAAGGGCGCGGCACTGAATGCGATCTCCAACCACTGGTTTGGCCTGTTCCGTGAACAGGGTCTGGCCGACAGCCATATCGTCGACATCCCGCACCCGTTCGTCTGGATCGTGCAGAAAGCACGCCCGGTGATGATCGAAGCGATCTGCCGCCAGTACATTACCGGTTCCATGTGGCGCGCTTACAGCAAGGGCGAGCGCGAATTCTGCGGCATCACCCTGCCGGAAGGTTTGCAGAAGGACCAGAAGCTGCCCGAACTGCTGATCACCCCGTCAACCAAAGGTATTTTGCGCGGAATTCCGGGTGTGCCGGAAGCGGATGACGTCAACATCACCCGCGCCAACATCAGTGACAACTTCGAAGCCTTCGGTTTCCGTTCCGCTGATGACATCGCGCAGTACGAAAAGCTGTTGAAAGAAGGCTTCGGCGTCATCAGTGATGCGCTGGCCAAGCTGGATCAGGTCTTTGTCGATACCAAATTCGAGTTCGGTTATGTTACCGACGCCGCCGGTAACGAGAAATTGATCTACATGGACGAAGTGGGCACCCCGGATTCTTCCCGTATATGGGATGGCGCGGCCTACCGCGATGGCAACGTCGTGGAAAACTCCAAGGAAGGCTTCCGCCAGCTGCTGCTGAACCACTTCCCGGACCCGGACATCCTGCTCAATAAAGAACGCATGCCGGAACGCGAAGCACTGGCCCGTGACAACGCACTGCCCACCGAAGTACTGATGGACGTATCACGCACTTATCTGGGTATTGCCGAGAAGGTTGTTGGCCACAGTATCGAACTGTCGGAAAATCCGAAGGCCGAGATCATCGAGATCCTGCGCAGCCAGTATGGCTTGATCGACTGAGTCCAGGCAGTAGAACCTGCACAAAAAAACCTCCCCTGTTGCGGCAGCGGGAGGTTTTTTATGGCTATGTCTGAGTAAACTGTTGAAGATCTGCCATTCTTAAAGTATTAGCCATAAGCTTTAAGGGTGGCCGCTATGAAAAACGCCCCATTTCAGC
>NZ_PYGI01000024.1 GCF_003014615.1 Marinobacterium halophilum
CGGATGCTGGAACGTTATTCTACTGGAATAACAGCTGAGCTATGTTTGTTAGAAGCTATTGAGCGATATCCACAACAACTAACTCAGACATAGCCATAAAAAAACCGCACAACCGGTGAAGGGGTCCAGTTGTGCGGCGATGTTGCAATAGCGGCAGAGATTAAAACCGCGTGTTTACCAGGTCAGTACGGCACCCAGTGCAACGGTGTCATTTTCTTCTGCTTCGACACTGGCCAGCGTCACTTCAGTCTTGTCATATTCAGCAACCAGCTTCAGGTTGCTGTTAACAGTGTAGAACCAGGCGACAGCGGTATTTTCATAGTTGAAGTCAGCGCCATTCTGGCCTTCGTTCTCACCATAGGACAGTGCAACGCGGTTCGGACCAAAGGTATAAGAACCCTGTAACAGGTAACCTTCCAATTCAACGCTTTCATCGACCACCAGGTTATCGATGGAGGCGATGCTGCCGATACCTTCACTCTGGAAACCAGAGGCGGTCAATGACAGATCACCGAACTTCACATTGGCACCGTAAGATACACCTGTTGAGTCGATGCTGTTGACGTCAGTACCATCAGGATCGTCGGAACTCTGATACAAGCCACCCAACCAGCCTTTGACGGCAACGTTGTCGAAATTGGTTGCGTAGGTCAGCTCACCTTCGAAACGCGGTGTTTCTTCTGAAGAATCCGTATCGGACTTGCTCGGATCAAAAATACCAACCGCCAGCTGGAAACCGTTCTTAGTCGGGCTGCGGTAGGTGATCTGTGCTTTCGGGAACGGGTAGGTGTAGCCAGAGCCGATGTTACCGAAGGACACATTACCGCCGTCGATCAGGCCAAGGGTATCAGACGTCTGACCATAGCCAAGCAACAATTCGTCAGACATGATATTGGTACGATTGAACAGACCAAAGTCCTTACCGATCAACACCTGGCCCCAATCGGCATCAACAGTGCCATAGAACTGACGAACATCGATACCTGTGTCTGTACCCAGAGACTCACCGCGTCCCTGGTTGTTGGCACGGACCACGTCGGAGTCGTTGATGCTAACCCAGAACGATGAACGTGCACCCAATTTGAGGTCGCCGGTCTGCTTGCCGAAGTTGAAACCGATCCAGTTGGGCAGAAAACCCATTTTAACGCGGGACTGGGTGCGGCCATCATTATCGCTCTGCACATAGAAAGCGTTGATCATGCCATCTGTGCTGAAGGTCGTGTCATCCTTGTCATACAAGGTGATGCCGGCCTGCGCCTGCGCAGCCATGCCCAGCGCGATCATCGCGGGCAGCAGTTTGATAGTCAGTTTTTTATTATTCATGGTTTCCCCCAAGTGAAACGTCAGTCGTCAGAGCGTGATTATGATGACCTGATGATCACCTGAGATTGCTGTTGGACACAGGCAACCGAAGGGGGAAAAATATGCTGTTTTCGCATCATGCACCGAGGCATTACGACCGTATACCTGCACAAGTCGTACGCCCCTGATCAAAGGTATCAGACGCAGATGCAACATTAGTAAATATTAATAACTCATTGTTTATATTGAGTTAAGGTTTTAAAAAAAGTTCAACGCAAAAAGCCCCACCGGAATCCCGGCAGGGCTTTTACACGCATTATTAATCAGTGGTTGATCAGTTGCCTTTAGGCAGCTTGAAGGTCCACACCGAACCACCCTGGTTCAGGTGCTTGACGCGCTTGGCCACTTCACCACCCCACAGCGGTACCGCACCACCCCAGCCGGACACAACGGAGACGTACTGCTCGCCATCCATGTCCCAGGTGATCGGCGAACCGACAATACCGGAGCCAGTGTTGAACTTGTACAGCATCTCGCCGGACTTGGCGTCAAATGCCATCAGATAGCCTTCAGGGTTACCGGTGAATACCAGGTTACCCTTGGTCGCCAGTACCCCGCCCCACAGCGGCGCGTAGTTCTCGTAGCGCCAGACTTCCTTGCCATTTTTCGGGTCGATCGCACGCAGCACACCGATATACTCATCGTTCATCGGGCGAATGGTGAAACCGGCACCCAGGTAGGCCGCACCTTTCTTGTAGGAAACCGGTTCGTTCCAGATATCCATGGCCCACTCGTTGGACGGAACATAGAACAGTTCAGTATCCTGACTGTACGCCATTGGCATCCAGTTCTTGCCACCCAGGAAAGAAGGAGCGGACATCACCGACTCACCTTTCTTGCCATCTTTGGCATCAGCCGGGTTACCCGGACGTCCACCTTCTTTAAAGATCGGACGACCCTTGTCATCCAGGCCTTCGGCCCAGGTGATCTTGTCAACGAATGGGAAGCCGCGGATGAAATCACCGTTCTCACGGTTCAGTACGTAGAAGAAACCGTTACGGTCGGCGGTAGCCGCCGCTTTAACGGTTTTGCCACCATCCGTGTAGTCAAAGGAGATCAGCTCGTTTACGCCGTCAAAGTCCCAGCCATCGTGCGGCGTGGTCTGGAAGTGCCAGACGATCTTGCCGTTATCCGGGTCGATCGCCAAACGTGAAGAGGAGAACAGGTTGTCGCCCGGACGCAGGTGCGAGTTCCAGGGAGCCGGGTTACCGGTACCGAAGAACATCAGGTCGGTTTCAGGATCGTAGGTACCGCCAAGCCAGGTTGCAGCACCACCGGTCTTCCACAGATCGCCAGGCCAGGTCTGTCCCGGCTTGCCACCGGAGATACCGTTTTCAACCTTTTTGCCATCCTTCCAGACGTAGCCCATGTGACCTTCAACGGTCGGACGTGTCCAAACAATATCACCGGTCACGGCATCATAGGCTTCAACCTTACCGACAACACCGAATTCGCCACCGGATACGCCCGTGATGATCTTGCCTTTCACGATCAGCGGTGCAGAGGTCAGCGAGTAGCCTTCCTTGTAGTCGGCAACGGTCTTCTTCCAGACAACCTTGCCGGTATCCTTGTTCAAGGCAACCAGCTTGGCGTCCAGCGTACCGAAGACAACCAGATCACCGTAGAGTGCAACACCACGGTTAATCACGTCACAGCACGGCATAATGCCATCCGGCAGACGTGCATTGTATTCCCACAGTTCATCGCCGGTTTTAACATTAATGGCGTATACGCGAGAGTAAGAACCGGTGACATACATCACACCGTCTTTCACCATCGGCTGTGATTCCTGACCACGCTGCTTCTCGCCACCGAAGGAGAACGACCACACCGGACGCAGTTCCTTGACGGTATCGGTATTGAGCATTTCCAACGGACTGTATCGCTGTCCACGCGGACCCAGACCATAGGAGACGACATCGTCGGTGGTCATTTGGTCAGCCAGTATATCCTTGTCGGTAATGCCAGCCTGTGCCACTGTGGCAAAAGACATGGCAGCTACGAGCGCGGATACGGCAAAGCCAGTGCTGCGGCCTAGTTTCTTCATCGCTGTCCCCTTTTAGGATTTTTTTGTTTTCCAGGAGCATTCGGGAAAAATTCCCGATCCGTTAGGGCATTCTTGAATCTGAGCACCTTTCTCACAATTGCACCGGCGAAGCAGTTTTATCCTCACTTGGTCGTACTACTCGCCGCAAAGCCCCGTGGAATGGCATTTTGATATCATCAATTATCGAAGACAGCTTCTTCATATTGCGGGTATAAATGGGAGACCGTGCGCTCAAACTCGACCTGTCGCAGCGCAATCCCGTCAAAACGGCTCGGAATCGATTGTGTCATCACTTCCGTCATGCTCAATCCCTGCTCCGCCGACGCGGCCAGCACCTGGTCCAGCCAGCCCAGATAATCATGCATCTGTTCCAGTGCGCGCTGGTCAGTCACCTTGGGACCATGGCCCGGCAACATCACCTTGAACGGAATTGCCTGCAGCTGTTCAATCTCTTGCTGCCATTGCTTCAGGCCCGGCGTATGCGGCGTTGTCAGCGCACGCTGATAAAACACCATATCGAATGGAAACAGCACGCCGGTGCTGTGGTCAAACAACACCAGATCAGCCCCGCTGTGTCCGCTAAGCTCCATCCACTCAAGCCGGTGGCCACCCACATCCATCATGCCCGGTTCGATCACCTGATCCGGCACGACCACCTCAGTCCCCCGCATCCAGTCTCCCACCAGGCGATACATGTTTTCGGCAAAGCTGTCGCCATGCTGGCGGATCTGGGCTTGTGTCTGGCCCAGGGCCGCTATGGGCCAATCGGCAAAAGCCTGATTGCCGAGAAAGTGGTCAGGATGCTGATGCGTATTGATCACCAGCCGAATGGGCTGATCGGTTCGGGTGCGGATCAATGCCAGCAGGGCTTCGCCGTAACGGCGCGACACTCCGGTATCGAGTACGATCACGCCTTCAGTGGTGACAATAAAGGCCGTATTAACAATATGACCGCCGTTCTCGACACTGAAGTCTTCCGTTTTGCCCTCGACAAACCAGGTGTTATCGGCAACTTGTTCGGCCCGCAGATCATATTCCAGCCGGGCAGCCAAGGTCGGCGCACTTATGACCAGCAGCATCAATATCATCAGATGTTTCATGACACCTCCTTACAATGTCTGCTCGAATTCATTGCCACCGTTATCACGCATCCACAGAGTGTATCCACTGCGCGTATCATCAAGATCAAAGGTGATAACCGGATTCTCTGACACTGGCGGTGACAGTTCCATGCGCACCACGGTTGTGCCTTCCGGCCCCTTCAGCTCCACCTGCTGCAGATAGAATTCGGGGATGGCATCGACCAGTCCTGTATCCATCGGATGAATCACACGGAACTTGTAGCGCGCACCCTCACTGTCATCAGCCGCAAAGCGACGCGCCTTTACTTCGCCCAAATGGCTCTGCCAGTAGGGATCGGCATTGCCCATGCTTGGTGTGGTACACCCTCCCCCGGCCGCATCCAGCTGGGCATAGCCAATATGCCATTCACCGGTTTTGGTCAGTACAGCGGCACGAATCGCCGTACTCTGCTGCACCTTGATGCGCAAAGACACCTTGGGACTGGCAAGCTCACTGGGGAAATAATTGAAAATATGCTGAATGGGGTTGAGATCGGCCCACACGACTATGCGTTCGATATTGCCACTCAGGGCACGGGCATCCACGGTGATGGGCACTTGGGTGGGGTCTTCGGCAAATGCGGGCACGTCTACCCGCACATCCGGATTGAAGCGATAATCGACATCGCCAAGGAAGATGTTGCGCGTGTAGTCCCACAACACCGAGTTCAACGGGTCCGGCGGCTGAGCCGCCAGCGCCACGTTCATGCACAACAGGGCCGCACACCCTGTCAGCCATTGATATATTCGCATCATGTATACCTACCTCCTGTTGTTTTTATTGTGCAGGCAGCCGGTCAGTTCGTTGTCGCAGCCTCCTCGGCAACCTGGTAGAACGCGGGCTTGGTGTAACGTACGCCATGACCGGCAAACAGTGCTCCCATCTCACCGGAACGGATCAGACGATCCAGCACTTCCTCAACGGCATAGCCCAGCTGACGATCCGTCTGACGAATCGCAATACCAATATCCCAGGTTTGCTTGCCCATGGTAGGAAAGCTGTTTTCGGCCAGTCGATATTGGGGATCATTGGCTTGCTGCAACAACCAGTCGATCTCGCTCTGCATCGCCATCACCGCTGCGACCTCACCCGCTTGCATGGCCGAGAAGGCAAGCCGCGGGGAAGCATAGTGATGGGTCATGTTGCGCATCCGTCCACCCAATGCCGAGGTGAAGTAGAAAGCCGGTACGCTGTCGACCTCAACGCCGATTGGATCGTACTGGAACACCGCCACGGTACGCACAGCCTTCAAACGCTTGCTGTCGTAGGCTACCTGCCAACGCTCCTGCTGATAAGGCGCCTTCATGACCACATGCTCATTGATCAGATACCCCAGCGAGTCCTGCTTGTAGGCATATGCCTTATCGTAAGGCACACGCAGCATGACATCGGCAAGTTGCTTCATCGCCAGCGGATTGTCTTCATCCTTGTCAAGGTAATGGCCTTTCCACACATTGTTGCGCAGATCATCTTCCAAACCCTCGTCCGGTATAATCCAGTGTAACTGCAGCTCAAGACCGAGTCCTTCGGCCATTTCACGTGCAATCGCAACATCTATGCCGGTAGGCTCCCCATCCTGGATGAAGGAGTATGGCGGAAAATCCTTGTAGACCCCGATACGGATATAACCCGAGTCGATAACGTCATCATATAGACGCGCAAAAGCCTGCTCGCACGCGAGCAGGCCTGTCAGCAAGGGTATAAGCAGGGTAAGCAGCTTATTCCTCAACATATTTGGTCTCCAGCCAGCTACGGATCGCCCACAATGCTTCCTGGCTCAAAGTATCCGCCATTTTCGGCATGTAAACAGCACCATCACGCACGGCACCATTGATTACGCGATACTTGTACCACTCGTCACCGTCATAATCGGCAGTCAGATAACGCAGGTCAGGTGCGATACCACCGGAAATACCATCCAGGCCGTGACAACGGGCACAGTTCTGGTTATAAGCAGAGGCACCGATTTCGACTGCACGATCAAAATCGTCCGCATCACGGTACGGATTGGTATCCGCCCATTCCTCACCCAGCGGGGTCAACCCTTCGGTATCCACGGCCTGCGGCACTACATCACCGTGAGCCATAACCGTACCGGACACTGCAGTGGCCATGACAGCAGCGGCCAACAGGCCGGTGATTGAATTCAGCTTGGACATGTGCATTCACCATTATTGTTATCGGGTAATCGGAACGTCGGGCGAAACTGCCCAACCTTGATGACGACCATGATGAACCAGCACGTCGCCGGTCAGAATTACACCTTGGCAGGCAAAATATGCTCCCTTGGTAGTAAATTATGCGCATTAACACGACCAAGGTTTGACAAAGCACGCCCAAAGTCGTAAAACTTACGCATAACCCTTTGATTAATCGGGAATTATTCCCGAGCCCTCAAGATATCCACCCATTTTCGATAAGCCACCTGCCTGCTGTTACCGGGCATCCTGCCGTGGCCGATCAGCCCGCCCGATCCGCACAATGCCCCAGTACCGTTCGGCACCGGTCAACGACCCAGCGCCGATCTCACTCACCAACAGGGTATTGCAATGATGAAAACAACAATAATAGCGCCGCGCCGCTCATTACTGGCCCAGCGGGTCCAGGCTGTAATTCTGGGGGCCGCTATTGGCTTGGGCAGTGCCAGCGTTCAAGCCGCAACCTCCAAGGTGACCTGGGACGATATCGTTAATGACCAGGCAACGTCCGAAGATGTGCTGGGTTATGGCATCGGTCCCAAAGCACAACGCTACAGCCCGATGACACAACTGAACACCGACAACATCGAAATGCTGACCCCCGCATGGTCGTTCTCGTTCGGTGACGAGAAACAGCGTGGCCAGGAGTCTCAGGCACTGATCCATGAAGGCGTTATTTACGTCACCGGCTCTTATTCGCGTATTTTTGCCATCGATGCCAAAACCGGCCTGAAACTCTGGGATTATGCTGCCCGCCTGCCGGACGACATCCGCCCCTGCTGTGATGTGGTCAACCGTGGTGCTGCCATCTTCGGCGACCTGGTTTACTTCGGCACCCTGGACGCCGCCATCGTGGCGTTGAACAAGGACACCGGCAAGGTGGTCTGGAAGAAGAAATTCGGTGACCACTCCGCCGGCTACACCATGACCGGTGCCCCGACGCTGATCAAAGACCAGAAGACCGGCAAAGTCTTGCTGATTCACGGGTCTTCCGGTGACGAATTCGGCGTGGTGGGCCAGCTGTTTGCCCGCGATCCAGCGACCGGTGAAGAGATCTGGATGCGTCCGTTCGTAGAAGGTCATATGGGCCGCCTGAACGGCAAGGAAAGCACACCGACCGGTGATCCGCGCGCACCCAGCTGGCCGGATGATCCCAACACCGAAACCGGCAAGGTTGAAGCCTGGAGCCACGGCGGCGGTGCCCCTTGGCAGAGCGCCAGCTTCGATGTCGAAAACAACAAGATCATCATTGGTGCTGGCAACCCGGCACCCTGGAATACCTGGAAGCGGACCTCTGAAGGCGGCAACCCGCTGGATTACGACAACCTCTACACCTCGGGCCAGATCGCGGTTGACCCATCAACCGGTGAAGTGGACTGGTTCTACCAGCACACACCCAATGATGCCTGGGACTTCTCTGGCAACAATGAACTGGTGCTGTTTGAATATGAAGACAGCGGTAAAACCGTCAAGGCCACGGCCCATGCCGACCGTAACGGTTTCTTCTACATCGTAAACCGCGAGAATGGCGACTTCATCCGTGCCTTCCCGTTCGTGGACAACATCACCTGGGCCACCCACATTGACCCGAAAACAGGCCGTCCGGCAGAAGTAGAAGGCCAGCGTCCGCCACCGCCGAAACCGGGCGAGAAGAAAGGTGAGTCTATCGAAGTATCACCGCCCTTCCTTGGCGGCAAGAACTGGAACCCCATGGCCTACAGCCAGGATACCGGTTACTTCTACGTACCGGGCAACCACTGGAAAGAGGACTACTGGACTGAAGAAGTAACCTACCAGAAAGGTGCCGCTTACCTGGGCCAGGGCTTCCGTATCCGCGAGATGTATGACGACCATGTCGGCATTCTGCGCGCAATGAACCCGATCACTGGCGACATTGAGTGGGAACACAAGGAAAAACTGCCGCTTTGGGCTGGCGTACTCACTACCAAAGGTGGACTGGTGTTCACCGGTACCGGTGACGGCTACCTGAAAGCCTTTGACGCCAAGAACGGTGAAGAGCTGTGGAAGTTCCAGACCGGCTCCGGCATCGTCTCCAGCCCGGTGACCTGGGAAATGGATGGCGAACAGTACATCGGTATCGTCTCGGGTTACGGTGGTGCAGTACCGCTGTGGGGCGGTGACATGGCCAAGCTGACCAAACCTGTTTCTCAGGGTGGTTCATTCTGGGCCTTCAAACTGCCGAAATGGGCAAATAAAGTCGCCAACAAATAACCGATCCACACTGCCCGCAGGCCTGCCACCCGGCAGGTCTGCCTCAGGAGAGATACCATGGCTAACGTCTCACTACTCGGCGTATCCTGTCTGACCCTGCTGTTCGCAACCTCTGCAGCCGCCCAGTGTGTTCCCGACACCGCCGCCGACTGCAGCAAGGCTGACCTTTCGGGCCAGAACCTGTCCGGATTGCAGTTGGATAACATCAATCTGCAAGGTGCCAATCTGCGCCACACCGATTTGCGCCACACCGACCTGCGCGGGGCCAACCTGCAAGGTGCTGACCTCAGCCACGCATTACTGACCCGTGCCAATCTGGAGAAAGCCAATCTCAAAGGCGCAACACTGGACCATGCCAACATGATTGCCGTGTCTGGCTGGGCCATGCATGCACAAGGCGCAAAGTTCAATGCAACCCGCCTGGACGGTGCCGATCTGTCATTCGCCCGCCTGAGCAACGCCCGTTTCAACAACGCCAGCCTCTATGGGGCCAACATGGAGATGGTTTGGGCGACCAAAACTCGCTTCACCGACACCAACCTGCGTGACAGTAACCTGCAGGAAGCCAAGTTCAACTACGCCAACATGCAAGGTGCAGACCTGCGCGGTGCCAGCATCCGCTTTGCCACCTTCCAAGGCACCCATATGGATGAGTGCCAGGCCTGCCCCGTCGACTGGATGACCCCCAAGCATCCGGTGGAATGACACCCAAAGTGGCGTTTGCATCAGGCAACGCCAACTTTCACAGCCATGTCCGCCCACCGCAGCTTCCCGTTAGGTACGCAAAACAGTGTGGCCGTAAGGTCCGATAGCGTCTGCTTCGTGCGCTTAAGCGCTACATGACATACAGCCCCTGCTCAAAGTTGCCAGATCAGAAAGTGTTGGCCCGAAGCGGGCATTAACGTTTTGTTAGATTTTTTTGGTTAGTTATTGAGCGGAAACTTCCGATACACCGAAAGACCTACAAAATTTAATCTTACGCCATACACCAGAAGATTCTGAAATATAGGGAATATTAATTCTATTACTTTTGAATATTTTAATTTGCCAATCTTTGTCGATAAAAAATTTGAATTGAACCAAATCGGGATCTGTAGTCCCAAGCAACTGAAACGAGCCGGTACCGTATGGACAAAAAGCAGTAGCACTATCTATAATTTCGTTATCGCCACTTAGCAAATAGATATTGAGCGACTCTTCAAAAGGGCAGCCATCAGTGGTGAAGACTAGATAACGCTCGTCATATTGAATGCACGCTTCAAGATAAAATCCGCTGATGATTAGTTTTAGCTTGGTACCCTTGATAGTAACTTCACTTTTTGGTGCTTGAGTTTCCGTAGCCTCAGATATAACTTTTAAATTAACATCATAATTTTTAATGATTTTCATGGCTATGCCTACATGACTCCCGTGATGTTTATTGGGTAACTCGGGCGTCTAACGCCGCCGTAACGGGCCGAAGCTACGCAGCAGCGAAGGTCCGAGCCCAACGCAGTTGGGCTGAACGTTGACGGCTTTGTTAGTTGCGCATACTTTCAATTTTGGCCTTCTTTCTATCCATCCTTTCTTTTTTGAAGTTATCAAGCTTAAGCTTGAGAAAACCATCAGGATTAATTTTACAGTGATAGTGATGGTGCTCTTTAAGCTGGTTTTCTTTTTCTTTCTCAAGCTCTTTTGGGGATTTTTGCTTAACGCCCCACAGTTCAAGGCCTTTCTTCGTGGCCATGTACAAGCTATATGATAATGCCAAAAAAGACACAACTGGATTTGACCAGCCAAAATATGCAATTAGTGCTGGAATTACACATAGCCACAATATCATAACAATGCGCAATGTTTTTACACCTCTTGCTTGAAGTCGTAAATCTTTTTGGACTTCTGCGCTGGTTTTGAATGGTAAGCCTGAGTATATTTTTGCTAGAGATTCTTTGGATAAATCAATGTTTGGCTTATCCCCTTCCGGATATTCGCCCCAGCAGTGATAGACACCCTTCTTACTCGGGTAGCCTAGCAGGTAATTTTCACCAACTAAGTCTTTTGTTCTCAAGTCGACATCGGTCAAGTTCTTTACCAGGACCATTAGTGGTGTTGGATACCTTTCAATCCAGTGTTTCAGCTCAGTCTCAGCAATCTCTTTGGATTTTTCTACTAACTCAGGGGTGTATATGTGAACACTGAGTACTGCGAACTCTTGATCAGTAAAAACTGGCGAATAGTGTACATAGTACCCTGTTCTTTTTTCCTCAATGTCTTCGTATCGAACACAGTCTGTTACCACGATACCTATGCCTCAAATCTAATGCCGAGCTAAGCGGCAGTTTTAAAGTTGCGGGTTTGTAGAATATTTTTGCGCAGAAAAAACACAAAAGCGCGACTTAAAAACTGTCCAGCCACGAAGTGGCGTTTCTTGAGCGATTTGTTATGCATTTTTTGCCCATCGATCTTTATGCCATGCATAATATTTTTGGCTACTTGACCAGTTAGAAAATTTTTTGCCAACCAGCTACGAATATCTTCATTAAGAAACGTGGTTGAAAATGAAGGTTTTCATATCAGTAACGAACACACCGGACATATTTGGAATAACAAGCATAGCCACTATGTGCCTCACTCTTTGCATAAAAAAAATTAACAAGGAATGCGCGCGCTCTTCCATTTTCATCTATTTCATCAGCTTGGCTTGATGTCCAAAAAGACTGATGATCAAAATCCATTGAATGCAAAAGCGGCTCTTTAATAAAAATTCCTGAACTAGGGCCACCTTTTATGAAACAAGCTTCTACAGTATTTAGTGTTTCTAATTCAAATCTAGTTGGCACTCTCCAATCGCTATAGCCTCCATAATTTAATTGGTTTAATTGCTCAGCATACCTACCTACATCCTTCCAACCTATCTTATTATCGCTTGTTGCCGTTTGCCACATCAGCCCAGTTTCAGGATCTAACCAAACGTCCTCGCTTCGATTTTTTGACATAATATACATCCTCTTTATCAACCGGTTTACCCTTTTGAGCTTTACACGTTCAAAAGGACATTGTAGTACGTACCATCGTTCGCCAACTCTATTGCTGCATTAATTTTTCAGACATGTAAAACTCCTTTAGTGGACGTGCATAACGAAAAGCATGAAGCGCGGATGCGTAGCAACTGTCGCACTCCACGCTCTGGTTAGGCGTCGGCAAAAGGCTCATACGAATGCACATTCTGAAAAGCCTCTAGGAATAGTTGTTGTAGCTCCGGCGGGGGCACCGACAAGAATGCACACGCTACTGTGGCGGAGGCCTCGATCGCTTCTACTTCGCTTTCGAAATCAATGCCTGGGCGCGCTGCTCTCAGCATTTCTAGGACAGCACTGATTTCGTGACGCTCGATCTGATGGTTCAGCCTGTGGCCGAACTTGTTTCTAACGGAGTTGACTTGAAGGATGCCGGGACGCACCGCTGCGGCGCTTGAGACTCGCGACGGGAACAACTTTGCCTTTTGAAAAAAGGAAAGCTTCAAGCCTTCGAAATCATCTAAGCCATAGTGCTGCGTTAAGAAAGCTCCCATAAACGACTCGATGACGAGATGCGCGCGGAGTACGCGGCCGATGGCATCATGATCAGCAGCGGAAAGCTCCAAAAAGCGCTGATTGTGTCGCTCGAAATCGGCCTCGATCTGCTCCCAATGAGGCTGCAGCACTTGCAAGACCTGCTCAATTCCATCGATATCCTTCACCGAGATAATCTCCTTGTGCACCTAACGCCAGCCAGCATGCGCGGCTATGAAATGGATGCGAAGCCGCAATGTAGTATAAGTCGCCGTGCTTGGCCTTGTATGGATAATTCTCTGTGTTTTCCGGGTAAATTGGGACCCACCCTCAACGGCCATTGAGGGCCTTCATGCAGCAGCTCGATGTAGCGCCGGCTCCTCTTGCGAGAGACCGATAACAAGTGGGTAGCGCTGCATGACTCGTTAGCGATAACTCGAACAGTCATCGGGGCCCGAGCCCGTATAGCAAGGCAGAGTTAGCTTATGACCATACACACAGAAAGCCAAACTGAAATCAACGTCGGCGTTGATGTCGGTAAATCCAAACTCGATATCGTCCTGCATCCGCTGGACCTCCATTTCCAAATCCCGAACGATGAAACGTCTATCCGTAAGATCGTTCAGGTCCTTAAATCCCAAAATGTCACACGCATTGTCACGGAAGCCACGGGGCGCTATGAACATGCGTTCGTGTTTGCCTGCGACCAGGCCAACCTGCCCATTGTCGTGGTCAATCCCGTCAGCATCAGGCGCTACGCCCAAGCCATCGGCGTACTGGCTAAAACGGATAAGATTGATGCCAGTGTCATCGCTCGTTTTGCAGCAACCATACAGCCGGATATTAAACCCATCCCCGACAAACAGTCCCGCTTGATCAAGGATTTACTCACTCGGCGCAGCCAACTGCTTGAAATGCAGACCATGGAGAAAAACCGCCTCCAGATCTTGCCCAAAGCCCTGCACCGTTCTATCAAAACATTGCTACGCTCGCTGGAAACTCAGATAAAGACTATCACCAAACAGATCGATGAAGCTGTTATGCAGGTCAAGCATTGGCGTACCAAAGCCGAGATCCTGACCAGTGTGCCGGGGGTCGGTAAAGTCCTTGCGTACACCCTGCTCAGCGAGCTTCCAGAACTCGGCAAACTCAACCGTAAAGAGATCGCCGCACTCGTCGGTGTCGCGCCCATGAACCGCGAAAGCGGTACCTGGAATGGCAAGCGACGCATCCGTGGAGGCCGTCACCGTATCCGCACGGTCATGTTCATGGCGATGCTATCATCGATCCAATGTAGCCCAGTGTTCAAACGCTTCTACGAGCATCTGAAAGCCCAAGGCAAACTGACCAAAGTGGCCATCATTGCCTGCAGCGCAAGCTGATAGTGGTGCTCAACACCATGCTCAAAAACGAAGAGCTCTGGCGTCAAAAAACAGTCTGATTATTTATGCTGGACACCACAGTCACTTGTTATGAGCAAGTTGCTACAATTGTAGCGTTTTACTACACTATGTCTTAACTAATATCGGAGAAATACTATGGCAACCACAAGTGTAAGGCTAGACCAAGACCTAGTAGAAAAAGCTACTATCATGGGTAAAGCATTAAACCGAACTACTCCAAAACAAATTGAACATTGGGCAAAAATTGGTAAAATCATGGAAGATAATCCTGATTTTTCTTATGACTTTGTGAAGCAAGTAATTATTTCTAAAGCCGAAATAGAAGCAGGAAAATTCGAGCCATACAATTTTGGCTAAAATCACTAACGTATTACAAACATCAAAACCAGAAAGAGGATTTGGATAAAGCTGTTAGGATGCTTATGGAAGACCCTATGCTAGGTGAGCAAAAGAAAGGTGATCTATTTTTCCTGCGCGTATACAAATTCAAAATGGTGGAACAACTAACCTTGCTTGGTTATAGCTATGACGACGGAACTGTGACCTTATAATTGATTGCACTGGGATCACATGAAAATTTTTATCGCGACGTCAAAAAAACATTCTGAAGCATTGCTCATAACGCCCAGCGTTGGCTGTCGCTCTGCCGCTGCTTGTTAGCTTTTGGTTGCCATTGGCCCCCGAGGGTATGATGTAAGATACTTTCCCGACTTTAACTGAACATTGCCAAATGGGATTGGTTCCACCAACTTTTCAACTTTCCCGATACGCCAATAACACACCCAACGTTCTCCTATAGCTGTATTTGGCCGGTAACCCTCAACTTCAGCCTTCTTCATGTCTACTGGGTTATCAATAAGCCCCAAAAACTCCGCTCTATGTGTAACGACAGGATCTGCCTGGTCATGAGACACATAAATTAGTACATTCGCACCGACTGCAAATTCTTTCATTAACTCCCACGCATCCGTTCCCAATGCAATCCAATCCTTTTCGTTGAGAAGAAATTGTCCAGCGTCAAAGTGAATTTTTGGTATTGGTGCAATGAATGAATCCATTCGTTATTCCTCAATAAAAAGCTAACGCCAAAAACAGCGCCGCATTTATGCGTCCGACTGCTTTTTCTTGTTATGTGAATTTTCCCGTTGCTCGGAGTTCTGGACATACTGAACAGAACGGTAGCGGTCTAGTTTCCAGTTGCTTGGGTGCCGCAAGGTGACACTATCCACGGTTAGACGGCTAGGGACCAAGCCCAACTGCAAAAAACTTATCGCTCCAAGTGACGCAGCTAGATTGGAGAATAGTTGCTCGAAGTCCTCTGACAGTCGGACCATATCCTTTCCATGCCCAACTTCCCCTGAAAGCTCTTCGAACCAAGCTTCATCAGCGATCTCGACGGTAGATTTTGCAGAAACCTCTATTGCAGATAGAAGCCGAGCGCAATACTTCTTCCATATTGCTAAATCAGTGCAGTGCTTCAGCTCATACCAAGCTTTTCGGCCAAAACAGTTCTCGAATAGGTGCTTGAGGCCATAGCCATCTTCCATGTTATATCTCACAGCTTCACCTATTCACATAAACGCCCTGTTAAGGGGTGAGCAACGCAATACCGAAGCCACCGCACACCACCTTAATCACTAAAATCAACGCATAGTAAAAATGCCACGCGTTGCTAATCCCTCTTGAACAGTTTGTTATGAGCGGGCTTAAGAGTGCGCTTTGACGTACTTTTTAACCTTTTTCATAGCCATTTTACGCTTAAGTGGTGAAAGATAGTCGATAAACAAGTTACCCGATAAATGATCTATTTCGTGCTGCATTACGATGGCTAGAAACTCATCACTTTCGATGGTTATTGGCTTACCTTCGCGATCTAAAGCAGACACAACAACTGAAGTAAAACGCTCTACGTCTGCATAGTAATCAGGAACTGATAAACAACCTTCTTGACCCAATGCTTTATCCGAGCCACTAACCACTTCTGGGTTAACCAAAATTAACGGTTCATCTCGACTTTCTGAAAGGTCGATAATAACAACTGCCTCTTTACGACCAACTTGAGTCGACGCCAAACCGATACCATTGTCAGTCGCATATAGCGTTTCCAACATATCGTCTATTAATGTTTGTACCGTCGTAATATCTTGCACCTTTTCCGCTTTGACCTTAAGCCTTGGATCCGGTGCAGTAAGAATTTCTAAAACTGCCATATTTTCCTTCTAATTCTTGGAAGTTCATAACATTTTGATCATAAGCATGCGCGTTTTGCCGCTTTGCCGTGCGCATTATCCTGCAACGGCCAGTCCATAGTTCTCTGATATTGAACGATTTTCGTGCGAGTTGCCAGTCACAAATGAGCACAGCCACGTGACAAAACAAGCACTCACGGCATGTGGCCTTCAATACACTGTATGTAATCACAGAAACTCAGAGCAGACGTTAGCCTCAGCCGGCTCATGGCGAGCTACCGGCACACAGCGGATATTTCACTCTGGGCGAACGGGTCTAATTCAGTGCATCACCGCACTGTTTATTGATAAAATGGAAGAGTAAATATTTGACCTGACTAGTGGATAGTAATATGGCTACAGCGGCGGCACTGCACATACTGGTAAAGACAGAACAAGAAGCATTGAATATCCTTGAACAGCTCAAAAGAGGAAAGAATTTCAATGCGTTAGCCAAACGTTACTCCACCTGCCCGTCAGGTAAGCGAGGCGGCGACCTGGGTGAGTTTCATCGTGGCGACATGGTTAAAGCCTTCGATGATGTTGTATTTAAACGCCCATTGCTCAAGGTACACGGCCCGGTCAAAACCCGCTTCGGTTACCACTTGATAAAAACGCTGTATCGTAACGGCTAACTGGCCTCACCTCTGTAAAATACTGGACAACAAGGCTGCGGGGTTGATTGGATCGCGCCCGCGGCAGTGACTATCAAGCGCGGATATAGCCCCATCCCTGTTGCTGCTGACGGGCCAGGTGCTGTACAGCCGCCGGTACAACACGGGCACCATCCTGTGCCGTCAGGTTCTGTTTATCGAGACTGTTCTGACATAACACCAGGCGGCCCAGAATTTCTGCATCCACAATACCAACGGCTACAGCCGCAGCCGGTCCATTGACGACCAACTCTATATTGGCATCCGGCTCAAGCTTAAGCAGGTTGCGTGTATTGGCCTGAGCCCGGTGCAAGGCTTCCGGGGTCGGGGCATGAATCATGACATTAAGTGTGTCCACGGTTACAGCTCCTGTGCGATAGTGTGGGCAAGGTGTTGCAGGTCATCGGCGTTGCGCCCGCGCGGGCGTGGCAGGTCGATTGGCTGGTCAAACCTGACATGTGCCGGATGGCCCGACAATACCACAACCCGATCTGCCAGATAGACCGCTTCCTCAATATCGTGGGTAATAAACAGTACCGCTGCGCCGGTTTTCTGCCAAATGTTGAGCAGCTCATCCTGCAGGTGTTGCCGAGTAATCGCATCCACGGCGCTGAACGGCTCATCCATCAGCAGCAACTCGGGATTTACCGCCAGTGCCCGCGCAATCCCCGCACGCTGTACCTGCCCACCTGAAAGTTGATGCGGCCAACGGTCAGCCAGCTCGCTCAGACGGGTCAGTTTCAACACCTCACGGATTCGCTCTTCGCGGGCTTCGGCGCTCAGCTCCAATCCTTTCAAGCCATAGCCAACATTGCCCCTCAAGCGCCGCCAGGGCAGCAAGCGGCCGTCCTGAAAAACCGTTGCACGGCGACGGCTGCCGCGACGCTCAGGGATATCCAGCGTAATACGGCCACCACTGCTGTGCGCCAGATCAGCCACACATTTGAGCAGCGTCGATTTACCTACGCCAGAGCCGCCCACCACCGCCACAAACTCGCCTTTGGCAATGCTGAGGTTGAGGTCATCAAACACCGGCGCAGGGTTATCGCCATAATGAAAGCTCAAATTCTCGATGGTCAGGATGGACGCCATTGCAACACTCGCTTTTCAAATCGGGCAAACAGGGTATCGCTAAGCGTATACACCAATGAAATCACCAGCATGTAAATCACCACCGCTTCATAGGCGCCGACACCGGCAGCGGCATTCATCTCCTGCCCCATACCGGGCACGCCCAACAGTTCTGCGGCGATCAGTGTCATCCACGCCTGGCCAATACCCGTACGCATGCCGGACAGAATCCCCGGTGCCGACGCCGGCAGGACCACGTTCAGTGCCTGATTCAAATAACCCTGCTGCCCGAACGCCTGCGCCAACTCATAGTATTTCGGGTCAACATTTCGCACGGCTGACCAAGTGGCAAAGTAGTTGACCCAAAACACGCCGATGGCGATCACAAACGCCGCACCGGCATGACTGACCTTGAACCAGGCAATGGCAAACACGACCCAGGCCAAAGGCGGAATCGGGCGCAGAATACGCGCCAGCCAGGCGTGCAGCGCATCAGTCCAGCGGGAAGACGCTGCCAGCGCACCGACCAGAAAACCAAACACTGTGCCCAGCCCAAGCCCCCAAACATAATGCACCAGGCTCGACAAAACGGCAGGCATCAAGCGGTCCGAACGCCATTCATCCATCAGCGTTTGTGGCAACCGGAAGGGATCGGGAATAGTGCCCGCCCGTGCCCAGCCGGTTGCCTGCGCCAGCTTCCAGATGGCCACAAAGGCAATGACGCCGGCCAGCCCGAGCAGTGCCCTCCCCAACGGATGATCAACCCAGAAGGATGTCTGCTGTGTGCGCATATTGCTCATCCTTAAGGGGCCAGTGTCTCGTAAAAACGGGTATTAAACAGCTGATCCAGATCGACATCGGCTTTTAACGTGCCGAGTTCAGCCTGAAAATCGTGCATCGCTCGCGTGCCGTCGATGATCTGGCGCGGATCGTCCACAAAATGAGCACTGGAGTTTTCCAGCGCACGCTGCACGATAGCCGCAGACAAACGGCCGCCCCCCACATAGCGTTGCACTGCCGTCACGGCCTGCTCCGGGTGTTCACGTAACAGACGGGATACTTCGGCATGAACAGCAACCAACGCCTGCACGGTCTCCGGTTGCTCGTTGATCAGCGTTTCACGCACAACCAGTACTGCGCCTGGCTGGTTGGGGAACATCTCCGAGCCAGACGCCACCACGCGTGCGTCCGGCAATCGATCCAGACTGATACTGACAATCGGTTCCAGAATCGCGGCACCATCCACTGCACCGGTCAACAGGGACTGCTGCACCTGGGCTGCACCCTGATAGATGACTTCAACTTGATCGGGGTCGATCTGCAACTGCTTGCGCAACCAGTATTGCAGTACCGTGTCCGGCACCGATCCGGTCGGGAACGTGGCAATCACCGGTTTGCGTCCCTTGTCGGTGGCAAAGCGGCTGAACGCGGTCGCCGGATCACCCGACGCAAAGTACGGCGCCAGCTCACCCAGTGCCACCAGGCTGATCTGTTCAACAATATTGGAGGCCACGACCTTGATGTCTGCCCCCTTGGCACGTGCCACCATCGCCGGACCAATGCCGAGGTAGGCAATGTCCAGCTGGCCAGCCAGCAGCGCCTGCACCATGGCCGGTCCGTTCTGGAATTGAATCAACTCGGGGTCTTGGATACCGATGGTCGCCAGCCGGTCTTCATCCAGCGTCAGGAAAGCTTGGGAAACCGGGATGATCGGCATGTACCCGATCTCGACCGGTTCGGCCGCCGTTACCGTCATGGACCAGGCAGACAGCGACAATATGAGTATGGAAAGCAGGTTACGCATGACGGATCACTCCTGTCAGAAGTTGTGACCTATCATGCTATATAATCATTTGCGAGTTAAATACTGTTTATTTAGCATATTTAAGAATAAGCATAGTTGAGTAGTTGATCATTCCACTCGGGTTTAAGTCGAATGCCCCAGCTTCAATAATCCGCACTGAATGGCCAGATGTACCAGTTCTGCCGTAGACGACACCTGCAATTTGCTTTTCAGCAAGGCGCTATGATTCGACACGGTCTTGACGCTGATACAGAGCTGCTCTGCAATCAGCTTGGGCGTCAGCCCTCGCGCCAGCATGACAAAAATCTCGAATTCGCGCTGGGTCATGCCTTCCAGACGCGGGTCCAGTCCACTGTTGCGTTGCATCGCCAGCCGCGTGGCCAAGTCATGCTCCACATAGGGCTGGCCGACGAGCACCTTGCGCACTGCATCCAGTAACACTTCCGGACTGCTTCCTTTGGTAATGTAGCCCAACGCGCCGGTATCCAGCGCCTGCTGCACCATCGGCAACTCGTCATACATGCTGAAAAACAGGATGCGTGCATTCGGGTCGCGCTGCAGAATACGTTTGGCGGTTTCAATACCGCTGATATCCGGCAGGTTAATGTCCATGATGACCGCATCGGGGGTGTGCTGTTGCCACAAGGCTACGCTGTCCCAACCACACTCGGCTTCAATGATCTCGCACGAATCCAACATGGCCGCCAATAGACTGGCATAGCCCTGACGTACCACCGCATGGTCGTCGGTCAACAGTATTTTCATGCCTTTACTCCGGCTTCAACAGGAAGGTTTACACTCAACTGCACCCCACGCCCGGCAGAGGATGACAGAGTCAGTTCGGCATTCATGTAGCGCGCACGTTCATGCATCGACCGCAGCCCAACTCCCGGCCGCACATTGGCAGCAAAGCCCACGCCATCATCATCGACACAAACCTTCAGCTGTTTGTGTGCCACATGGATACGGATCTGCACGATTGATGCGCGGGCATGCCGCGCCACATTGTTCAGGGCTTCCTGCAGCAGCCGATAAAGGTGCGTCGAGGTTTCATCACTTAACAGTGGCAGCTGCTCAATTGTCAGATGACACTGCACACCGCTGCTCTGCTGCCACTGCTCCGCCAGGCTGCGCAACGACTCTTCCAGCCCCAAATGTTCCAGAATCACGGGGTGCAGACTGCGAATCAGCCGCCGAAAACCTTGTTGCATTGCCTCGCAGTCGCGCACAATCAGCGGCGCGGTCTTGCTGACCAGCGGCTGGTTATCGGCTGCCTGGGTCAGCAGGTAAGCCTGTGCACGGATGCCGGTCAGATACTGGCCCAGGTCATCGTGCAGCTCACGTGCCAGATAGGCGCGTTCCTTTTCCTGCAGCGCCATCAGCTCACGGGTGAGGCGACGGTTATCCGCCTGTTCCTGCTCCAGCGCTTGCGCCATGCGGTTGAAATGATCGGCCAGACGGTTGGCCTCGGGCACTGAATAGGCTTTGAGGCGCGCGGTAAAATGTCCCTGCTGAATCTGGTCCAGTGCCGCCAGCACCTGTCCTACCGGACGCATGCCCTGAGTAACGCCCCAGGTAATGGCGCTGATCGACAGGAACGCCCCACCGATAAACAGCATGAATACGTGCAGTGCCGACTCCCACACTTCTTCAAGCTCATCACCGGGATCGGCCATCACCACCAGCACCTGGCCGTCAGGTAACGGCTGACGCCGCTCGATCAGCGGCATGTCGGCAGGCCATGTCCAGCTGGCAAACCAGCGAGGCACCTGCTCGGGCTCAAATGGGGGCGGTGAAACACCGGCAGGCAGTTTCACCAGACGCAGATGACGCAGTTCAGTTGTCAGTAAAGCATCCAGTCGGGCGGGATCACCGCCTGCCTGCGCCAGAATCTGGTCGGCAACCGTCATGCCCGCTTCCAACTCACGGACGATGTCGGTTTTAGCCTGGTGAGTCAGTCCGAACAGGCTCAGTAACAGGGCAACCATAAAGGCTGCCCCTACCAGCAGGTTCAAACGTACAACGGCACGCATACTGTAATGACCGGTCATCAGCGAACGCTGAATACGCCTTCCATACCCTTGTGCTCAAGGCCTTTCATGGAGAACGTAAACTCACCGGGCTTGACCGGTACAAAGTAGATTTCAGTTTCCCCTTCCTGTTCAAATTCAAGTTCAGTCAGAGCCACTGCCTTGATCTCGATGTCACCGGCTTCCACCTTGCGCAGGTAAATGGAGGTAAAGAACTCAGGTGCCTGCATGGCATATTCTTTCAGGCCGCTGGAGATGATTTTCAGGCGATAGGACTGGCCGGTTTCCATTTCATAACGTGTCTGCGACATCGCATAGTCGGTCACTTCGCTGCCCAGCACCAGATCCGGCAGGCGTTCAGGGCGGGTCGTCAAATCACCTTCGGCTACAGCCGGAAGGCTGGCCACAGCGGCCGAAGTCAGAGTGAGGGCAAGGGCCAAAGTACGGATGGGGGATTGCATGGCATCGTCCTGTTATTGTTGTGGGTATTCTCGTTGTGAGAATGTCCCACCATCCTAGTGACCTCTGCCCGGCGCAACATACTACTTCGGTACTGATTTTTTGCGACTTTCTGAATATTTCAACCCGTCGCCTTCCTCCCTAAGCTGGATGCATAACAACGATAACGACTGAGTCCATGCCATGAAATTGCTGCCACACCTGCTGACTGCCGCATCCTTGAGCCTTCCTCTATGGGCACATGCCGCGCAGACTCCGCTGGAGATTGATATCGGCTATATCGGCTTTGAACCCGACCATGGCCCGGTGCTGTCCAATATTCTGCCGGAGCCGGATGACGCCGGTCTTAAAGGCGCCGAACTGGGGATTGCGGACAGCAATACCACCGGCCGCTTCCTCAAACAGCGGTACACGCTGCATGCACTGAGCACACCCGATGCCGGCCAAATCCTGCCCGCAACCCAACAACTCTACGATCAGGGCGTACGCCTGTTTGTACTTAACCTCAATCGCCAGCAGCTGGTGGATGTGGAAGCGCAACTGCCGGATGACGTCATTCTGATCAACGCCGGCAGTGCCGATAATGTGCTGCGCACCGAGCAATGCGTACCCGGCATGCTGCATACGGTGCCATCACGCGCAATGCTGACCGACGCACTGGCCCAGTGGCTGGCCAGTCGCCGCTGGCAACGCTGGCTTATCCTGGAAGGCAACCAGCCCGAAGACCGTGCCTATGCCGATTCACTGGAACGCAGCGCTACCCGTATGGGGGCCCGTATCATTGAACGCAAGGCCTGGGACTACGATACCGACCTGCGCCGCACGGCACAGCAGGAACTGCCCCCCTTTACCCAGACCGATGAATACGATGTCGTGCTAGTGGCAGACGAGCGTGGCGATTTTGGTGAATACGTTCCCTATAACACCTGGTATCCCCGTCCGGTTGCCGGTACGCAAGGTCTGTCGCCTGTTACCTGGCACCGTGTGGTAGAAGCCTGGGGCGCGGCACAGCTGCAGAGCCGTTTCGAGAAGCTGAGCGGACGCTGGATGAACAGCCGCGACTACGCCAGCTGGGCCGGTGTGCGCACGCTCGCCGAGGCCGTCACCCAAACCGGCACCACTGAACCCGGCGCATTGCACAGTTTCATCCTGTCGGAAAAATTCCAGCTCGGTGCATTCAAGGGCCGCAAACTGACCTTCCGTGACTGGAGCGGTCAGCTACGCCAGCCGATTCCACTGGTACATCCACGTGCGCTGGTATCCCAATCACCCCAAAACGGTTTTTTGCACCCGAAAACCGATCTTGACACTCTCGGCTTCGATGTCAGCGAAAGCCGGTGTTCGGTCAAAGGAGACTCCTGATGTTCAAGCCCCCGTTCGTGAAATCACTGCTATTGGCCGCGTTATTGGCCAGTCCGGTCGCCCAGGCGGCAACCGCATATGTATCCAACGAAAAGGACAACACCCTGTCCGTGATCGACCTGGAAACCCTGGAAGTCACTCAAACCATTGAGGTGGGTGAACGTCCGCGCGGCATCATTCTGTCCAAGGATCGTACCAAGTTGTACATTTGTGCCAGTGACTCAGACACCGTACAAGTCATGGATCTGGCTACCCATAAAATCATCGCCAACCTGCCCTCGGGCGAAGACCCGGAGCAGTTCTCGCTGCACCCGGACGACCGTCGCCTGTATATCTCCAATGAAGATGATGCACTGGTGACCGTGGTCGATACCGTCAGCCATGAAGTGCTGGCCCAGATCGAGGTGGGCGTGGAGCCTGAAGGCATGGCCGTCAGCCCGGATGGCCGTTGGGCCGTCAATACCAGTGAAACCACCAGCATGTTGCACTGGATCGACACCGAAACCCATGAATTGATCGACAACACCCTGGTGGACCAGCGCCCCCGTCATGTCGAATTCACCAAAAGCGGTGACCGGCTCTGGGGGTCATCTGAAATCGGTGGCACCGTTTCCATTATTAACGTGGCCAGCCGCGAGATCATCAAGAAGCTTAACTTCCAGATTCGCGGCATTCACCCGGACAAAATCCAGCCGGTCGGCGTAAAGCTATCCGCCGATGGCAAGTACGCGTTTGTCGCTCTTGGCCCGGCCAACCATGTTGCCGTGGTTGATGCCAGCTCCTATGAAGTACTCGATTACCTACTGGTAGGCCGTCGGGTTTGGCACATGGAGTTCACCCCTGACCAGAAATATCTGCTGACCACCAATGGTGTCAGTGGTGATGTATCGGTCATTGATGTGGATGACATGAAAGTGATCAAATCGATCAAAGTCGGCCGCTATCCCTGGGGTGTGGTTACACTGGAGTAATTCATGAGCATCGAGGTTCGCGATCTCAGCTTTCGGTACGGGCCACGCCAGGCATTGGAATCGGTCAGTTTTAACCTGGTGGCTGGGCAGCTTAATGCGCTGCTCGGCCCCAACGGGGCAGGTAAAAGCACGCTCTATGCCCTGCTGACGCAACTGTATGCCGTGCAAAGCGGGGAGATTCTGATCGCCGGTGAGCCGATTTCGCGTCAGCCTCGGGCGCTCAAGCGGGCCTTGGGTGTGGTCTTCCAGCAAAGCACGCTCGATCTCGACCTGAGTGTGCTGCAGAATCTGGAATATCATGGCGCGCTGCACGGGCTATCGGCCCGTGACGTCCGTCATCGTGCCCAAGAACTGCTGGAACGAATGGGGCTGGACGACCGCTTAAGCGACAGCATTCGCAGTTTGAATGGTGGCCACCGGCGCCGGGTCGAAATCGCCCGTGCCCTGCTGCATCAGCCTTCCATCCTGCTGCTAGACGAAGCCACCGTCGGCCTCGATACTGCCGCACGGCAATCGATCAACCAGCATGTGCGTGACCTGTGCCGTAGCCGTGATCTGACCGTGCTCTGGGCGACTCACCTGATAGAAGAGATTGCGCCGCATGATCCGGTGCTGATCCTGCACCAGGGACGGATACATGCCGATGCTAGCGCAGAAGAGATCTGCACGGCACATGGGGTCCCGACACTGG
The DNA here is from genome assembly GCF_003014615.1 of Marinobacterium halophilum. GTDB lineage: Bacteria > Pseudomonadota > Gammaproteobacteria > Pseudomonadales > Balneatricaceae > Marinobacterium > Marinobacterium halophilum. The sequence continues at coordinate 25,164 of NZ_PYGI01000024.1, forward strand.
CCGATGCGTTTGCACAGATTACCGCGCCACAAGAGGTCAAGGCATGCAGTTGAGCCCCTACACCATCGCCTTTACCGGCATTCTAAAGCGTGAATTCCTGCGTTTCATTCACCAGCGCACCCGCTTTCTCAGTGCCCTGGTCCGGCCGCTGCTCTGGCTGGTCGTCTTCGCGGCCGGTTTCCGTGCCGCACTGGGCGTATCGATCATCCCGCCCTATCAGACCTACATCACTTACGAGACCTACATCCTTCCCGGCCTCTGCTGCATGATTTTGCTGTTCAACGGCATGCAGGGGGCGCTGTCGATGGTGTATGACCGTGAGATGGGCAGCATGAAAGTACTACTGATGAGTCCGCTGCCGCGCAGCTGGTTACTGTTCTGCAAGCTGATTGCTATCGCGCTGCTGTCACTGGCACAGGTGTATGCCTTCATTGCACTGGGCTTTCTGGTCGATGTGGAGCCGCCGTTGATCGGCCTGCTGACGGTATTGCCCGCGTTGCTGCTTACCGCCGTGATGCTGGGTGCCATCGGCCTGTTTCTGTCAGCTCGTATCCGTCAGCTGGAGAACTTTGCCGGGGTGATGAACTTCGTTATTTTTCCGATGTTCTTCCTCTCGTCGGCGCTGTATCCGTTGTGGAAAATGCGTGAGTCCAGCGAATGGCTCTACTGGGTCTGCAGTGTTAATCCATTCACCCATGCCGTTGAGCTGGTGCGTTTTGCGCTCTATGCCGAGCTCAACCTGGAAGCCTTGCTGATCACTGCAGGCACCACTCTCGTATTTACCGTGCTCGCCCTGCTGGGTTTTAATCCCGAACAGGCGGCGCACTCGAAAGGACGTTAATCCGCAACACCGGTGGCCAACAGGTGGGTCATCAGCGCACGCAGCTTGCCGGGTTTAACCGGTTTATTGAGTACCGGCACCCCGGCATCCCTGAACGCACGACGGGTGCTGGCGCTGCGATCCGCCGTCAGCATCATCATCGGAATCTGCTGTAAACCGGCCGTGTTAAGCCGTCCGCGCAACTCCAGCCCGGTCTGTTCGGCTTCCAAGTGGTAATCGGCCAATACCAGGTCGGGGGTTGATTGGCAGCACAGCTCAACGGCATCCTCCAACGTGGCAGCCTGAATCACCTCACAGCCCCAGCCACTGAGCAATGCATCCATACTGACCAGAATGCCCGGATCATTATCCAATACCAGCACACAACTGCCTTGCAGCGAACCCATATCCAGCGTGTGCCGTGGCGGTGCCGCCAGCAGTGACTGTGGTGAATGCGCCGCCAACGGCACCTTGATCTCAAAGCAGGAGCCTGCCCCCACCACTGAACGCAGGCTGATAGGATGCGCCAGCATCCGCGCAATACGGTCCACTATCGCCAATCCCAGACCGACCCCGCCGGGTTGATTTTGATACTGCTGTAAGCGGCAGAACTCTTCGAAAATAGACTCCTGCTTATCGACCGGAATACCGCTGCCGGTATCCCAGACCTGAATCAGCAACTGCTCACCCTGCGCCCGAAACCCCAGCAGCACACCGCCCTGTTTGGTATAGCGAAACGCATTACTGAGCAGGTTACGCAGTATTCGAGTCAGCAATCGGAAGTCACTGGCGATCCACAAATCCCGCGGATAGACACGAAAACTCAGCCCGGCAGCCTCGGCGACCGGCTCAAACTCGGCCTGCAACCCTTCGACCAGGCGACTGACCGGAAAGCTCTGCAGTTCGGGTTGTACCGCGTTCTGATCCAGTTTGGAGATATCCAGCAGATCCTTCAGCAGATGTTCGGCACCATCGAGCGCCAGATGTACCCGATCCACCAATCCCGCTTCAGACTCGGGCAGGCTGCGTTCCTGCAGAGCAGCAATCAACAGCCGCGCCGCATTCAGCGGCTGCAGCAGATCATGACTGGCCGCCGCCAGATATTTATCCTTGCTATGATTGGCGGCTTCGGCCACTTCCTTGGCCTGCTGCATGGCATGTTCGGCCTGCTGGCGGGTGCGCACTTCACGCTGTAAACGCTCATTCAGTCCAACCAGCTCACGGGTACGCTCATCAACGCGCTGCTCAAGTTCTTCGTTCAAGGACAGCATGCGCTGCTGCACCCGTTTGCGTTCGGTAATATCAGCCACAAACGCGACAAAAACCGGCTGATCGCCATAATTGCGGAACAGGATGTTCATCGAAACTTCAACTGCCTGCCCATCCGCCTTGCGTAACCGCGTTTCATACAGGAACAGCTGGCCGTCCTGCACCAGCCGCGCGGTCATCAGCCGGAACTCCTGCTCGCTGAACAACAGATCAGTGGCAAAGTTGAGACCCGCGACCATCGCCTGCTCGTCCGGGTACCCGCAAATGCGGGCCAAGGCCCGGTTGGCCTTGCACAGAGAGCCGCCTAGATCTGCCTGAAAAATACCGTGCAATGCGTTTTCAAACAGCCACTTGTAACGGTTGCGTTCCGCTTCCAGTTCTTCAATCTTGTTCAACAGTTCGGGATAGTAGCTTTTACGCGCCGACTGCCCACCCAAACCGATCAAATCTTCGAACGTGAGCGCGCCGCTGTCAGAGGGCTTCTTCATATACAGCCTCAACATCGCGACGGTTGGATTTACGCGGGTTGGTAAGAATACAGGGGTCACGCAGCGCATTCTGGCTAAGCTGGGGAATATCCGTCAGCTGCACACCCTGTGACGCGAGTGTCTGATGCAATCCAACCTCACGTTTGAGGGCGATCACGTGCTGCATCAGCCGCCGCTTGATCTGTGACTGGCTCAGGCCGCGCGGATCAATGCCCATCGCCTCGGCTACCACACGGAAGCGGTCGGTGGCCGAGGTGTAATTGAAGTCGATCACATGCTCAAGCAGCATTGCATTACAAAGTCCGTGCGGCAGATCCAGGTATCCACCCAAACTGTGTGACATGGCATGTACCGCCCCAAGAATCGCATTGGAAAATGCCAGCCCGGCTTTCATCGAGCCCAGCATCACCTGCTCGCGCAGATGGCCATCTTCCGGTTGTTCCACCAGCAATGCCAAATGGGTATTAATCAGGCGGATCGCATCCAGTGCATGCATATCCGTTAACGGACCGCTGCCGGTGGATACAAAGGCTTCAATTGCATGTACCAGCGCATCGACACCGGTACAGGCAGTCAGGAACGGATCCATCGTGCGCGTGGTATCGGGATCGATCAGCGCAACATCGGGCACCACGGATTTGCTGACGATGGAAAACTTGAACTGTTCCTGTGGGTTGGAAATGATCGCAAACTGGGACACATCTGCCGAGGTACCCGCTGTCGTGGGGATGAAAATCAGTGGCGGAATAGGGTTTTCAATCCGGTCGACGCCTTCAAATGCCAGAATGCTGCAACCATGAGTGCTGACAATCCCGATGCCTTTGGCACAATCCATTGGACTGCCCCCCCCGATCGCCACGATGACGTTGCAGCCCTGCTCACGGTAAATATCTGCACCGCGCATCACTTGCTCGACTCGCGGGTTGGGCGACACATCCGTAAAACATATACTGGGAATATCCTGCTCCGCCAGCAGCGCCTCGATCTCCTGCACCCAACCGGCCTGCTGCACCCCCGGGTCCGACACAATCAGTACCTTGCGGGCACCAAAGCTCATGGCGTAGTTGGCAACAGCTTTACGTGCACCACTGCCAAAAATGATTTCGGGGGATACAAACTTGCGCAGACGCGATACTTCACTCATGGATATGGCCTGTACTGCACCACCGGTTGTATATCGGTGGTCGATAATTATTATTTAGCGATACGCATTATACGCAGCTCAAAACACACAGATACTGTACAAACGACTACAAAAAGTCACAAAGTTGCATAATCTGTCCTGTCTTTACAACTTTTGTATTAGGTACCATAGACGGCAGTAAATCTCGCCAAGGCAGCAGATCATGACTGCCGGAATTGAAGGACAATTGCTGGCATGGAACAGACATCTTCTCTCTATCAACATGTCGTTGTGGTCGGTGGCGGCGCCGGTGGTCTTGAACTGGCAACGCGCCTGGCACGCAAGTATCGACGCAAAGGCTTGAAAGTGACGCTGGTCGATCGCGAGCCGACCCATATCTGGAAGCCGCTGCTGCACGAAGTTGCAACCGGCTCACTGGACGCCGGCATCGACGAACTGAGCTACAGTGCGCAGGCACGCAGTGCCGGCTTCAAGTTTCAGGTCGGCCAAATGGACGCCATCAACCGCGAGCAACGCTGCATCCACCTAGCTGCCGTACGCGGACAGAATGGCCAGGTGCTACTGCCGGTACGTACGCTGTATTACGATTATCTGATCATGGCTGTGGGCAGTGTAACCAATGATTTCGGCGTCGATGGCGTGGCTGAATACTGCACGTTCCTCGATAGCCGTCAGCAAGCCGAGCAGTTCCGCCGCACCCTGCTGGAAACCTATTTGAAAACCAGCAACAGCAAGGACCAGCCACTGCGCATCGCCATTGTGGGTGCTGGTGCTACTGGTGTCGAACTGTCGGCCGAGTTGTTCAATACTGCCCGTGAACTGGCGGCCTATGGTATTTCCAAGCTGGACCGTAACCGCCTTGAAGTTATCCTTATTGAAGCGGGCCCCCGTATTCTGCCGGCATTGCCCGAGCGCATTTCAGCCGCCGCCCGCCATGAGTTGGCAAAACTGGGCGTATCGGTACGTGAAGACACTCGTATTACCTCGGTAAACGAGCAAGGGCTGCTGACCGACACCGGTGAGCTGATTGAAGCCGAGCTGAAGGTATGGGCAGCCGGTATCCGTGCGCCCGAGTTCATGTCGCGCCTCGATGGACTGGAATGCAACCGCTTGAATCAACTGGTGGTCGGGCCGGACCTGCGTACTGCGGCAGACCCGCGCATATTTGCCCTTGGAGATTGCGCCGCCTGCGCCCGCACCGATGGCAACGGCAATGTACCGCCACGGGCACAGGCTGCGCACCAGATGGCTTCGTTCCTGCTCAAGCAATTCGGTCGCATCATCAAGGACGAGCCCCTGCCGGCCTATGAGTACAAGGATTACGGTTCGCTGGTTTCCCTGAGCCGGTTCAGTACCGTCGGCAGTTTGATGGGGAATCTGTCAAAAGGCAGCATGATGGTGGAAGGCCGTTTGGCACGGCTGGTGTATGTCTCCCTGTACCGTCTCCACCAGTTGGCCATTTATGGCTATACGAAAACGTTTCTGATCACACTGGTTGACCGTATCAACAAGGTGATTCGTCCCCGACTCAAGTTGCACTGAAGTACCGGGAGCCTTGGCTATTGCCGAGATTATGCTGCACTGAGCTTGCCGACCCATTGGGTCGGTTTTTTTTAATTATTGATTGGCACTGATTGAAACTCAGGCACGTATAGACTCTATATTACTGCTTGGGAGAATTTCATGTCTGCACGCCCCATCCTGTTTTTTGACGGCCAATGCCCACTGTGCCGTAAAGAGATAAAGCACTACCAGCGTATTGATCACGCACGGCGCATAGACTGGCAAGACCTGTTCGACCCGCACACCGATGTATCGCAGCACGGCATTACTCATGAAGCTGCCATGAAGGTCATTCATGCGGTGAGCCAGGATGGACAAGTGCTCAAAGGTGTTGCTGCCTTCATGCTGATCTGGCGCGAGTTACCGGGCTACAGACATTTGGCACGTATTATCAGCATATTACATGTGGAAACGCTCCTCGACCGCTTCTACCATGCATTTGCACGTCGCCGTTACCGGTCACGCTGCCGCTCAGGTCATTGCTCGCTTGAATAAGCATCGCCGAGTGCGTCTGCTAGACTTTGAGGACGTGTTTGAAGTCAGGACTTTGCACCATGATTGATCCCTCACGTATCGAAACGTTGATACATGCAGGCCTTGTTGCCGACAGCTACTCACTGGGGTTGCATTGGATCTATGACCACAATTTGCTCGATAGCCAGCCACTGGATAACAACTGCCTGAACCCGCCCCTCAGTCATTGGCATGGCACCAAACAGGCCGGCGACCTGACCCACTATGGCGACCAGCTATGGCACCTTTACAGCCATATACGTCAACATGATGCCCTGGATATGGACCAGTACCGTCGCGACTGGATGGCCTTCATACAGCACTATCACGGCTATATCGACAAGGCGACGGCCGAAACGCTGCGCAACATTACTCATGACGTCACGCCTCCAGGCTCACATTCAACCGAGCTGTCCGTCACCGCTCGCATCGTCTGTCCTCTTCTGTACGCCCGGACGCAGTCGGATTATTTAGAGCACGTCGAAGCATTGACACGCTTCACCCATAATTCGGCATTGGCGGTACAGAGCAGTCAGTTCTTTGCCAGCGTGCTGCTCAGCTGCCTGTGCGGGACGCCGTTACCGGAAGCCCTGACAGAACACCTGGAACTGCTGCCAGACAAGCTGCGCATAAGCGCACAAGCTGGAATCGATTCTGCGGAGCAGGACACCGTGGCAGCTTTGCGTCATTTCGGTATCGCTTGTGATATCCGCCATGGTTTGCCGGGTGTTTTACACTTGATATCCCGCCACCGCGATGAGCCCACAACGCTATTAAAAGAAAATGCACGGGCTGGCGGTGATTCCAGCGCCCGTGCCATGATCAGCCTTATGTTACTAATCGCCGAAGATCCAAAACGCTATGCACAGGTACCAACCTCGTGGCAACTTAATGCTGTAGCAGCTTCCTTCTCGAAAACCTGAGCTTCTCATCGCTAAACCCATGAAAACACTGTGCATTTTCTTTTGATACTGGTTAATTCCAGTTATCATATATATGTGTCGCTAAAATGAAACTCATGTTTCGTTGACAGCTCCTTGCATTTACATAAAATGCGCATCCAATACACGTTTAACTATTTCTGGCGCCGCTGCATTATTCCTCTACACTTAAACACATGTTTGTTGAGATATAGCGTCCTTATGGCCTGCCCCCCTGCTCAAAGGGTTCATGCTGGTCCCAGCAATATGACAGGACATCGCATGACGATGTTCCAAAGGCAAAACAACCATGAGAAAAAACCTACCTATTACCGACAGTGAGAAACGCTTTCCAGAAGAGCGGAAGCTAATCTCCACCACGGACCTCAACGGTAACATCACCCACTGTAACGATATCTTTGTTGAAATCAGTGGTTATTCTCGTGAGGAATTAATCGGCCAGCCACATAACCTGGTTCGCCATCCCGATATGCCCGAAGCCGCATTCAAGGTTATGTGGGAACATCTCAAGGCGGGCAAGCCCTGGATGGGGCTGGTCAAGAACCGCTGTAAAAATGGCGACTATTACTGGGTTAATGCCTATGTCACCCCGATTACAGAAAACGGCAAACCGGTCGGGTATGAGTCCGTCCGCGTCTGTCCTCTACGCAAGGACATCGTACGTGCAGAGCGGGTTTATGCCGCAATCAATCAGGGCAAACGCACCCTGCAGCGCCCCCGCCTGCCGCTAAGCTGGGTCGCGATGGTTGCTGCACTGATTGTCAGCGCCGGGCTGTTCACCAATGGCTTCGAGATGTTTGCGTTGGCGCTGTTGGCAATAGCGGGTATCGGCTCCCTCGCCGCCGCTCAACAAGGGCATCGCCAACAGCTCCAGGATATACAGGATCTGATGCCTGCTTCATTCCGTCACCCGGTGGCGGCGGCAACCTATACAGACGATACAGGCCTGCTGGCTGCGGTTAAGGTGTCCGTGCTCAGCGAGCACTCACATTTGAATACCGTGCTGACCCGCATTGAAGATGCGGCACAGATGGTATCGGTCCAGGCGGGTGCCAGCCTTGCCGTATCCGAAAGCTCCTGTGGTGCCATGCGTCAGCAACAGCATGAAACCGACCAGGTAGCGGCAGCGATGCATGAAATGACCGCCACCATCGCCGAAGTATCAGGTCATGTACAGGAAACGGCCCGCAAGGCAGAAGACTCCAACGGTACCGCTGTTGCCGGTCGCCAATTGGCGGCTACCACCAGTGAGTCCATTGCGCAGCTTGGCCGTACCGTCAACCAGATTGCCCAATCGGTAACCGGACTCGCGGAACAGACGTCGCAAATTGCCCAGGCCGCCGAGATGATCGAACAGATTGCGGACCAGACCAATCTGCTGGCCCTGAACGCAGCGATTGAGGCCGCCCGCGCCGGTGAACATGGACGCGGTTTTGCCGTCGTAGCCGATGAAGTACGTCAACTTGCTCTACGAACGCAAAACTCCACCAAAGAGATTCATGACATTGTCAGCGACCTGAAAGCACGTACGGAAGCGTCGGTAAACATCGCCCATGAAGGACAGCAGGAAGCAGAAGCCGGCCTGAACCAGGTCAACGAAGCCGGAGAGCTGTTGAATAACATCTCTGAAATGATGAGCACCATCGCCAACATGTCGATCCAGATGGCGGCGGCCATTGAGGAGCAGGCCATGGTATCGGAAGAGATCAATGGTCAGATCGTCAACATCTCGACGCTGTCGACCCAAAGTTTGGACCAGGCGGAAGAGTCAGCCGCAACAACGCGTCAGTTACAATCGGTTGCGGCTGAAATGAAAGAGCTGGTGTCCGGTTTCAAACGCTGATCTCAGATCAGAATCAGCGCCACACAAGCGGCCGTAAGGCCGCCCATCGACAGATTGAACAGGCGCCAATGTCGAGCGGTTTTCAATAACCGCCCGACGCCTACGCCGAATCCTGCCCACAATGATATTGCCGGCACAGTCACAAGCGCCATCAAACCGATCAGCAACAACGCTGATACCAGAAAGTCCTCTCCTGCCAACGTGAACGAAGCCACTCCTGAAATCGCCATGATCCAGGCCTTGGGGTTGGCAAACTGAAAGGCGGCTGCCTGCAGGACCGATAGCGGTTTGTCATCTGCCTGACACGCACCACTCGGTGGCGCGGCTGTTGCGATTTTCCAGGCCAGCCATAGCAGGTAAGCGCTGCCCACAACCTTCAGGCTGGTTTGCAATATCGGCCAGGCGGCAAACAACTGTCCCAACCCCAGAGCCACTGCGGCCATTAATCCCACACAGCCAATTGTTACCCCGATAATGTGGGGTAATGTACGCCGAAAACCGAAGTTGGCACCTGATGCCGTCAGCATCATATTATTGGGGCCTGGTGTCGCAGTCATGCTGAAGGCAAAAACAATGACGGGGACAATCAGGGCTACCAGTTCGCCAGTAGCCGTTTGCATGGGACTCACCACTAATTGTAAGGGTTCAATTAAGCACAGTTAACGGCCATTTGCCGGTACAATCAACGATATTACGGCCCAAAACCAACAGCAATGGTTACTTTGTTACTGGTACAATCAATTGTATCCATGACAAACACAATGAGGGATTTATATGGATCAGCAGCAGCGGGCACGCAATCGCTGTCAGTGGTTACCTGCACTGGAATCACTGCCCGGCCCCCGTTACAAGGCACTGGTTGACCAATTGGCGGCCGACATGGCCAGTGGCGTGTTGCAACCCGGTCAGCGTCTGCCGCCGCAGCGCCTGCTGGCTGATGCATTGGGGGTTACCGTTGGCACTATTACCCGTGCATATCAGGAAGCCGAACGTCGTGGATTGGTTGAAGCACGTGTTGGCAGCGGCACGCGAGTAAAGGACCTAACCGAGGCACTGCCACACTTTCACCACTTGACTCGTGCGGGCCATGACAGCATCGACCTGTCACTGAGCATTCCGATTCCAACCCCCTTGCGCCAGCAGCAGCTAACCGTCAGTCTGCAGCAGGTTTCAGCCTCACCGGAAGCGGTGAATGCAGCACTGGCGTATCAGCCCGAGCAAGGATGCCCAACACAGCGTGAACAGCTTTGCCAGTGGCTGGCCTCCCAAGGGCTACACTTTGAGCCACAGGAGTTGATGCTGACCGAAGGCGGCCAACATGCCGACTTCCTGGCCCTGCAGACACTGGTCAAACCCGGTGAAGCCGTGGCTTCGGCAGCCCTGACCTATCCCGGCATGATTGCGGCGGCACGCCAGCTGGGGCTCAAGCATTTGCCCGTGGGTACCGATGCCGAGGGCATACGCCCTGACATGCTGGAGCGTTTGTGTCAGCAACAGCGGATTCGCCTGCTGTACCTGATGCCGGAGTACAACAACCCGACCGGTCATCACATGAGCGAAGCGCGACGGCAGGCGATCGTCGATGTGGCTCGCCGATACGATATGCTGCTGCTTGAAGATGGCGTTCAATTTGTCACCGAAGACGTTCGCGGTACGCCGCTTTACCGACTCGCGCCGGAACGGTCACTGTATATTTTCAGCGTATCCAAACTCTTGGCCGGCGGCTTGCGATTTGGCGTGTTACGGGCACCGATGAACCTGATGCCGCAGCTGCGAGTAGCTTTGCGTGCCCAGTGCTGGTCTTCTCCCAGTCTCATGGGGGCCGTAACCTGCCAATGGCTGACCAGCGGCGATGCGGACCGGCTGCTGGAGTGGCAATGGGAAGAGATACGTGCACGGCAAGCCCTATTGCGAGAGATACTGTCACCCTACGAAGTATCGACCCACCCCTGTGGCTTTCATGCCTGGTTACGTTTGCCCGAAAGCATGCGCGCGGCCGATTTTGTCCAGCTTGCCGATGCACGCGGCGTTACGTTGATTGCAGCCGAGCCGTTTTGCGTAGGCAGCCAGCCAGCACCTCAGGCTGTGCGCATCTGCATTACACCACCGGCAAGCCGTGAAGCACTGGCAGAAGGCCTGACGCGTATCCGCGCCCTATTGGATGAAGAACCGCTAATGTCAGCCCCGTTATTGTGAACAACGGCAGTATTGATCACGTGATATTCCCGAGATATTCCCGTGATATAGTCACCCCATTCATCATATTAGGGAGAAACATGCATGTTGAGTATTGAAGTCACTGGCTTGTTTGGTCTGATCATACTGGTGCTGGACGTGATGGCGATTATCAAGACCATACAGAGCCGCGCCAGTACGACCACCAAGGTTGTCTGGGTGGTGGCGATTCTGTTGCTGCCGGTACTGGGTCTGGTGCTTTGGTTTCTATTCGGTCCCAAACGCTAAGCAGGCTAGCAGATCCGGGGCAGCTGTTCCCCGATCGGCAGGTCCAGCAAACGCACTCCGCCCATCAGGGTGCTGATCTGGACACTGCCGGCAGGACCATCAAGCACTTCGCCAATGATACAAGCGTCACGGCCCGCCGGATGTTCACGCATCACAGCGACCATGCTATCCGCCGCCTCACGTGGTACTACAGCAACCAGTTTGCCCTCATTGGCGAAATGTAGCGCGTCCAGCCCCAGAATTTCACAGACGCCCCGCACGCTGGGCCGCACCGGAAGCTGGTCTTCAAACAGCCGGATCGCCCGCCCCGAAGCCTCGGCAAACTCGTACACCACACCAGCAACACCACCCCGAGTCGCATCACGCAACGCATGCACCTGCGGGCACACTGCCAGCATCCGTGCTATCAGCCCGTGTAATGGCTGACAGTCACTGACCAGATCTGCTTCCAGTGCCAAATCCCCTCGCGCCTGCAGTATCGCCGCGCCATGATCACCCAAAGTGCCGTTGACGATGACGCAATCTCCCGGCTGGCAGCGACTGGCCGCTAACTCAACGCCTTGGGGAATCACTCCGATCCCGCTGGTATTGATGAACATTCCGTCGCCCTTGCCTCGCGGCACCACCTTGGTATCGCCGGTGACGATACTGACCCCCGCTACCCCCGCAGCATCACTCATGGACGCCATGATTCGACGCAGGCGACTGATCTCCAGCCCCTCTTCAAGAATCAGCGCACAAGACAGATACAACGGCCGCGCGCCGCTCACCGCAAGGTCGTTTACCGTGCCGTTAACGGCCAATGTGCCGATATCACCGCCGGGAAACTCAAGCGGATCAACCACGTAACTGTCCGTCGTAAAGGCCAGGCGGTCTCCATGTGCGGCTATTTCCGCCATATCCAGACGGGCCTGATCCTCCAGCAACGCCAGCGCCGGGTTATTGAAGGCTTCAACGCAGATGCTCTCAATCAACTGACGCATGACCCGACCACCGGCACCATGCGCCAGCGTAATCAGGCCCTGATCAGAGGTGTTCGCATCGGTACTTTCGGTCTTCACTGGCTATCATTCCTTTGGTATTGAAAACAGGCGGCACAGGCACCTTCCGACGACACCATCAATGCGCCCATCGGTTGAGCAGGCGTACAGCCTGAACCAAACAACGGACACTGTTGCGGCTGCAGCTGTCCCTTCAGCACTTCACCACACCGGCATTCTGCCGGATCATCCACGCGTGTGGATCGCAGGGCAAATTCCCGCTCGGCATCAAGGGCGGCATAACGCGTGCGCAGACGCACCCCGGACTGGTCGATTTCACCCAGCCCGCGCCAGGCCGAACGTTCGCGCAGCTCAAATACCTCGGCCACGGCCTGCTGCGCCTGGATATTGCCCTGTTCATGCACTACACGGCTGTATTGATTGCCGACCTCCGCCCGCCCTTCCACCAGCTGGTCGAGCAGCATCAATATCGATTGCAGAATATCCAGAGGCTCGAAGCCGGAGATGATAAAGGGCTTGCGGTATTGCTCCGCAATGAACCCATAGGGCTCCAGTCCGATGACCATGCTGACGTGTCCGGGGCCGATAAAGGCATCCACGCAGACATCCTCGTCATCCAACAAGGCTTTAAGCGTCGGCACAATCGTGATGTGATGGCACAGCAGAAAAAAATTGTCGACCTGCTTACCCACCGCCTGCTGCACCGTCAGCGCAGTGGCCGGCATGGTAGTTTCAAAGCCGAGACCGAAAAAAACGACGCGCCGCTGTGGATTTTCCCGCGCAATCTGCAAGGCGTCCAAAGGGGAATAAACCATCCGGATATCGGCCCCGCCCGCCCGTGCCTGCTGCAATGTTTGCCGTGAACCAGGCACTCGCATCGCATCACCGAAGGTAGTGAAAATCACATCCGGCTGCGCGGCAATCGCCAGACAGTCATCCACATGCTCACGCGGCAACACGCATACCGGACAACCGGGACCATGGATCAACTCCAGTGTCTGTGGCAACAGTGCTTCCAGTCCGTAGCGAAAGATTGAATGGGTATGACCGCCACAGACTTCCATAATGCGGATCGGTGCCCGCGCCTGCAGCACTGGCGATGCCATCCGCTGTGCAATGCGGGTCAGCAGCTGTTTGGCCAAGGCCGGATCGCGAAACTCATCAACGAACTTCATCGGCAAAGGCCTCCAGTTCCGCCAGCAATCGCAGGGTTTGATGTGCCTCTTCAGCGTCAATCAGGCTCATCGCAAAGCCCACATGCACCAACACCCAGTATCCCAGCAACGAGGCAGGATCAGCTCCGGTGGGCAGCACACAGGCGAGGTTGACCCGCCGACGCACCCCCGACACTTCAACAACAGCGGTTAATGTGGCTGCATCATCGATCGCGACAATCTCACCCGGAATACCCAAACACATGGTTCACTCCTTGCGGCTACAGTTGCGCCTTGAGCGTCTGCAGCTCGGTTTCCAGCTGTTCGATACGGGCCTGCAACTGTCCCCGCTGGCGTTGTTCCAGCCAGCCGAGCCAAGACACCATGCCTTCGCCACTGCGCGCCGAAAGCTGGATAACCTCAATGTCAGGATTGATCCGGCGGGCATATTCAATGCAAGCGGTAACGTCAAAATCCACATACGGCAGCAGATCAATCTTGTTCAGCACCATCAATTGTGCAGCATGAAACATGTCAGGGTATTTGAGCGGCTTATCGTCACCCTCGGTCACCGACAGAATCACCACTTTCGCCGCCTCACCCAAATCAAATCCCGCCGGACACACCAGATTGCCCACGTTTTCAATATAGAGGACGCCGTTGTGCAAGTCGGGCAGCTGCTCCATGGCATGGCCGATCATATGAGCATCCAAATGGCACAGTGTACCGGTATTGATCTGCACCGCCTCGGCACCGGTGGCGCGGATACGGTCGGCATCCTGATGCGTCTGTTGGTCGCCCTCGATGACGGCTACCGGCCACTCTGCCGGTTGCTGCCGCAGGGTTTCAACCAGGAGTGCGGTTTTCCCCGACCCTGGACTGGAGACCAGATTGAGCACCAGCAGATTTCGGCGTTCAAAATCGTCTCGATTGGTTTTGGCGTAGCGATTGTTCTGGCTGAACAGATCCAGTTCGACCTGCAAGCGACACTGCTCATGTGCATCACCGGCAGGTGCTGCACCCGGTTGCGTCCAATGTTCATGCTTATGTTCACGCGGGTGATCACAGCCACAAAGTCCACACATCACTCCACCTCCAATTCTCTGACGCTTAGCGTTTCACCCGACACCACTTCTAACTGGAACTCACCGCAGTGCGGGCAAGGCTGGTAACGCTGCTGAATATCCGTTTTGACTCCGCACGCACGGCAATATGCTTCGGCCGGCAGCCTGATGATATGCAGCTGCGCGCCCTGCGCCAACGTGCCATGACTGGCCGCTTCAAAACCGAACTGCATCGCCTCTGGCACTACCGCCGCCAACACACCGACTTCCAGCCAGATCTGGGTGACCCGACTGAACCCGCTGACAGCCGCCTGCTGTTGCAGCTGATCAATCAACGCTCGGCATAACGACAGCTCATGCATCGTCACCGCCTTCCCGTTGTAGCATGGCCAGTGCCACCAACGCCTGACCCAGACTCAAACCGCTATCATTACAGGGCACCTGCCGATGCCGTAGCACACGGATACCGGCATCATTCAACAACTGCTCAAGACGGTCGGCCAACAGGGCGTTTTGCATCACCCCGCCGGTCATCACCAAGGTGTCATAGGGGTGATCCTGCTGGAGCCGCAATGCCAGCTCCGCCAACCCATCGGCCAGCCCCAGGTGAAAGGCCATCGCCATTTCAGCGGGTGTACGCTTGGCCCTCATATCGGACACAACCTGTCGCCATACGGGGCGGCTGTCCAGTTGCAGACCCTCTGCGGTATCGAGCAATGCCCAGCGATATGGCACTACCTCGCTGCTGCCACCATGGCGCAAGGCCAAGGTCTCCAGCGCAACTGCTGCCTGCCCTTCGTAACTGATAGCTTCAGCATAGCACTCCAATGCGGCAGCCATCGCGTCGAACAACCGTCCAGCCGAGCTTGTCAGCGGTGCATTCACGCCCTGTGCAATCATGCGCTCAATGGTTTCCAGCGAGTGCGCCGCCAGCCAGGGCCAGATATCCGCCGTGCTCGCCGGATCAACCCCTGCAGCCAGCAATTGCGCCACCAGTACCCGCCACGGCTCACGCACCGCGGCAGCACTCCCCGGCAAGGCACAGGGCCGCAACGAGGCCAGCCGCTCAACCCCGGTATAACCACCGTATAGGAACTCACCGCCCCAAAGTCCGCCATCCTTACCGTATCCGGTGCCATCAAGGCAGATACCCAATACCGCTGACCCCGCCAGTGGATAGGCATACTCCCCCAGACATGAAGCAAGATGGGCATGATGATGCTGCACCTGAAGAAAACGCTCTGCTTTAATGGTTTGTGCCATCATCGTCGAGTGATACCCCGGATGCCGATCACAGACCACTAGCACAGGTCGGTGCCGGTACAGTTGCCGGTATCGTTGACGGGTATCGATTGCCGCTTCGTGAATGGCCAGCGACTGCAGATCACCAAGATACTGACTCAGAATGGCCTGCCCGCCGTTGACCATACAAAAGGTATTTTTAAGATCACCGCCCAGCGCCAGCACCTCGGTGGTCGCGGCGAAGCCAGGCGGGAGCGGCAGGTGCAACGGTGCCAACCCACGACCGGGACGCACGGTCTCGGCTTGACCGCTGTTTGCCTGAATGCGCATGACCGGATCATCAACCCGATGGCTGATCCGCCGGTCATGGAAAACCAGTAGATCTGCAATTTCGCCCAGCTGGCACCGTGCCATCTCATTATCGATCACCTGAGGCATACCGGAACGGTTACCACTGGTCATCACCAGCGGGCCATCCACGGCCGCCATCAGCAGATGATGCAAGGGCGTCGCCGGTAACATGCAGCCCAGATATGCCGAGTCGGGTGCAACCTCGGCCGATATCCCTGTTGACGGACGGCTGGCATCGGGATGACACAGCACAATCGGGGCCGCTGCTGAAGTCAGCAAGGCCGCCTCTTCCGGGTCGAGATCGACATGGGTACGCATGTGGGCCAGATCACGGAACATCAGCGCCAGTGCCTTGGCTGGTCGCTGCTTGCGCTGTCGCAAACGGCGCACAGCAGAAGTGTTGTCGGCCGCGCAGCACAGGTGGAAACCGCCCAGCCCCTTGATCGCAACGATCTGCCCCTGTGCCAATGCCGCTGCCAGCAAGACAAAAGGGTCGTCAGCTTCCAGTCGTTGACCCTTCCCTGTTTCCAGCCACAGGCGCGGGCCACAATCAGGACAGGCGTTGGGCTGGGCATGGAAGCGTCGCCTGGATGGATCGGCATACTCGCGGGCGCAGGTTGGACACAGCGTAAACGCCGACATCGTTGTACGTACCCGGTCATAAGGCATGCCCTCAATGATGCCGAGACGCGGGCCGCAGTGCGTACAGTTGATAAAAGGATAACGAAAACGCCGGTCGGTTGGGTCAAACAGCTCGGCAAGGCACTCAACACAGGTCGCTGCATCCGCTGGCACGGTGGCTTCAGCCTCGCCGATTGCTGAAGGCGTAATCTGAAAGCCCGGCGCGATAGCGTTCAGCACATCTGCCGCCAGCGCCACAGTCCGAAGTTGTTCGACCCGTGCCAACGGCGGCAAGCGTTGCAATAAGACCTGTACGAACCGATCACATTCCGACGCAGAGCACAGCAACCGCACCCGCACACCCGCCGCCGTATTGCACACATCACCGCATAACTGCAGCGACACGGCGGTGCGCCAGACATGTGGCCGAAACCCCACCCCCTGAACCTGGCCCTTGATCTCAATGAGGTAACCCGTATCCAGGTCCACGGCATTTGCCGAAGTAAAGGCCATATATGCTCCTGCAAGATCGGGTGTCAGAACCATAATGAATCATTTCACCATAGCAACAGCTGAAATGCCTTGCCAGCAGGCGGCAACCGTTTGCCGTCCAGTGCAGGTTTAAATCCATCGCATCTGCAACACCTGCCCGTATCAGCAGCAGCCGGCCTCCACACGCATATTGGAATGGTTCTTGCTAAATTATCGCGGACAGCACGTGAACTTCATCAGCCAACGGAACGGACACCCGATGAACATCACCACCAAACCGCCTGAATTACTACCTTCAAACTTTGAGTACAGCACAGGGCCGACGGCCTCCGATAACCGCGTTTTTGCCGACATGCTGGCACAACAGATCAGCCAAACGGCAGCCGACCGTACCGAACAGGCCCGGCAAAGCACCACAGATACCCAAGATGCCAAAAGCAATACCCGTGAGGCATTGATGAGGATGCTGGAGATGACACCGGCCGAGCGTATCCGCTACAGCCTGCTACACAAGATGGGGCTGACAGAAGCAGAACTGCTCAACCTGCCACCCGATGTGCGGATGAAGATTGAAGCGATGATCAAGGAAGAGGTTGAGCGCCAACTGGCGGGCACCGATGGGGAGCCGCAACCGCCAGCATCGACCTAGTGCGGATTTGCCGGCGGCTCGTCCTGCTCCTGATTCTCCACCTTCACGATGCCTTGCTGTCTGTATTGCTGCTTGTCCAGATACATGCGCTCGTCGGCTATCCGAATAAGCTCTTCCGCCGAGGCATGCTCGGCCGGACACGCCTGGACATACCCGCCACTGATGCTCAACCCGGCTTCATGGCGGTTGACCTCGGCAATCAACCGCTTGCCGTAAGACTGTCGGGCCTGTGCTTCCGTACAGCGCGGCAGAATAATACAGAATTCATCGCCGCCATAACGGAAACAGTAGTCCTCAGTACGTGAAATCAAGCGAATCGCATCTGCCACTGTACGCAGAATTTCATCCCCGCGCTGATGACCTTCTTCATCATTGATGCGTTTGAAATCATTGATATCCAGAAACACCACCGTCAGCGATTCAAGACGCCGTTGAGCGGCGCGCAGGCACTGGGTCAAGGTTTCGACCAGATGGCGGACATTTAACAGGCCGGTCAATGCATCCGTGCGCGACATCATTTCCAGTTGTTTGGTTCTCTCTTTGACCTTGTCTTCCAGTTCACTGGCGTAGCATTCAGACTTCTCTTTTGACGCCTCTATCTCAGAGATCAAACTGCGGATATAGGTATCAAACACCAGCGATATATCAAACATGAACAGCTTTTCTACCGACATGATCATGTGGCGCGCTTCAGTCGCATCCGGTATGAGCCTGGCCAACAGCGCGTTCAGCAAGGTTTTAAGCTGATGTATAGCCGCCAGATACAACTTTGGCTCAACCCCTATCCGCTTGTGAACCATACCGATACGCAGCCGATTATTGACATACTCGATGTCATAAAACCCGCTGAACAGATCAATCACATAGGTGCGCTGGGCTCCACGCAGACGCCGCAAGGTATCCGCATCACCGATCAACAATGCAATTTCCGGCACACTCGTCTGCAAGTCATAAAACTGATGTACCAGGCGATCCACTTCACGCTCGATCATGGGCTTGATCTGAGCCAGCCTCTCGCAATCAGCCGCTGTAATCGAAAACAGCGTCTTGCGATTATCAATTTCCAGCTCAGTAATGCGCATCTGTTCCAGAAGGGTCTGTTCGGTTCTTCTCATTTAGCTTATCCCTGCTGCGGCACCCAATATTCAGACACGAACACCATGGCACCCTATCAACTATAGGCAACACCCGTAGCCTAACATTCCGTATCAAATAAGTTACACAAACCAAAACATCACATCCAAGTGTTTCAGTATAGCTCTGCACTGACTAAACACCCGATTATCCCGTGCCAGATGCCAGCCCTGCTGATATCCTTCGACCTCAACCGCTTCGTTTGGTTACTTTTTGTTACTTTCATTGATGCTTTACAGGGTGATTCATGACCGCTCCCATTCGTCTGACCCAATACAGCCATGGCGCTGGCTGTGGCTGCAAAATCTCTCCCGCTGTGCTGGACACCATCCTCTCCGGCAGTGGCAGCCAGACACTGGACCCGCGGCTGTGGGTGGGCAACGCTTCACGGGATGATGCAGCGGTGTATGCGTTTGATGAACACACCGGCATCGTCTCGACCACCGACTTTTTCATGCCCATCGTGGATGACCCCTTTGATTTTGGCCGCATCGCCGCAACCAATGCGATCAGCGATATCTACGCCATGGGTGCCACACCGATGATGGCGATCGCCATTCTCGGCTGGCCGATCAACCTGATCCCGGCGGAAGTGGCGGGAGATGTTATTCGGGGTGCGCGCTCGGTCTGCGAGCTGGCTGGCATGCCTTTGGCGGGTGGCCACTCCATTGACGCACCGGAGCCGATCTTTGGTCTGGCCGTCACCGGACGGGTTGAAAAGGCTCAGCTTAAACGCAACGACACCGCCAAGGCTGGTAACCGCCTCTACCTGACCAAACCCCTGGGGATCGGCATTCTCACCACGGCTGAAAAACAGGGCAAGCTGCGCACTGACGATATTGGCGTTGCCCGCGATCTGATGTGTACGCTGAACCGTCCCGGGCAGCATTTTGCTGCGCTCGAAGGCGTCTGTGCGATGACCGACGTCACCGGTTTCGGTCTGCTCGGTCACTTGGTTGAAATGGCTGACGGCAGCGGCCTGACCGCTCGCCTGCAGTATGATGCCGTCCCCCGAATTGACAGTATTGAGTACTATCTGGCCGCAGGCTGCATACCCGGCGGTACCGGTCGCAACTTCGACAGCTATGGCCACCGCGTCGCTGCCCTTAGCCCTGCGCAGCAGCAACTGTTGTGTGACCCGCAAACCAGTGGCGGCCTGCTGGTTGCCGTAACCCCCGAAGCCGAAGCCGCGTTTCTGACCTGCGCCAGCGAACTGGGCCTGTCCCTAAGCCCCATTGGCGAACTGGTTGCCGCTGGTGAATATGCCGTCGAGGTTTGCTGATGAGCGCCAGCAGTGCCGATTACCGCAGTATCTTTCTCAGTGGTGAGCCATTACTGGATACGCGCGCGCCCATCGAGTTTGCCAAGGGAGCCTTTCCGACCAGCCAGAACCTGCCACTGATGACCGATGACGAACGCCATCGCGTGGGTACCTGCTACAAACAGCACGGTCAGGACGCCGCCATCAGGCTCGGCCACCGTCTGGTGGATGGTGACATCAAGGCGGCACGAGTACAGGCGTGGGTGGCATTTGCCAACGCCCATCCCCACAGCTACCTGTACTGTTTTCGCGGCGGGCTGCGTTCACGCACCACCCAACAATGGCTGCGTGAAGCCGGTGTCGATTACCCTTTAATCACCGGTGGCTACAAGGCACTGCGCGGCTTTCTGATCGACACCCTGGATGCGGCAGCGGCACAGTGTCAGTTCGTGCAACTGGGTGGATTGACCGGGTGCGGCAAGACTGAGCTGCTGCAACAACTGAACAACGCACTGGATCTGGAAGGCCGGGCTCACCATCGCGGCTCCAGCTTTGGCCGCCACGCCCGAACACAACCGACCCAGATCAACTTTGAGAACAGTCTGGCCATCGACGTGTTGCGCAAGCGTGATACTGGCATCAACCAGTTTGTCATCGAAGACGAAAACCGCGCCATTGGCAGCTGCCACGTACCGCTGGAGCTGCATCGCCGGTTTATCGATTCGCCGCTGGTCTGGCTGGAGGAAGAACATGAACGGCGTGTAGAACGTATTTTGCGCGACTATGTTGTTGAACTGTCAGCCGAGTTTATCGCCCTTCAAGGCAGCGAGAGCGGCTTCGACGCCTATGCGGCGCGATTGCGCCAGAGCCTGAAGAACCTGATCAAACGCATGGGCAGTGAGCGTTATCAACGCTTGGCGGCCATTATGGATGAGGCACTGGCGCTACAGCACAGCACCGGCGCAACCGAAAGGCACCGCGACTGGATCTCCGCCTTGCTGAACGAGTATTACGATCCGATGTACCACTTCCAGAGCGAACGCAATGCCAGCCGCATCATCTTCCGCGGTAACCATGCCGAGGTACTTGCATACCTGTCGCAATAACTATCTGAATCCATGGAATGGAACACCCAATGAAAATCACACTGATCGTTCTGGTCATCCTGATCTCAAGCGTGACCAGCATCATCATTCAACAACAGGATGATGATCTGCTGCCTGAAGTGACCGCCATGCTGATCACGGCAGAGCCACCCGAAAGCAGCCGGGCCTATACCTATCTGATGGGTATTCACAGCGCTGCCGGCCAATCACCAGCAGCAACGGGCCACCGCCTGCTAGCACAGATCCGTGAGCAGGAGCAGAGCGCCGCACCCTCATCGGTATCCACTACGCTGAACGATGAATTGGCGCTACCGGAAGGGCCTTTGTTTTGCCCGTTCAAGCAAACAGGCTGCCTTGAAAGCCTGTTTGCCAATGAAGCAGCCTTAGCAGCGGCGGTGCAAGAACACGGGGAACTGCTCCAGCGGTGGCAAACATTCCTCTCAATAGATGATTATGCTGTCCTCACCCGACCGCGGTTATCTGAGCCTTTCCCGCACTATCAATACCTGCTCAAGGCCAGCCGACTGGCCATCTTGCAGAGTATCCGCAACGCCGTGACAGGCACACCTGACACAGCCCTGCAGCAATTGGCATACACCACCGCACAGCTACGACGTTTGCTGGCGCAGGAGAGTCATCTGGTCGGCAAGATGGTGGCCGTTCAATTACTCTCCGACCAGATCGATGCCACCAACGCACTGATCTCCCGTTTTGAGCTGCAACCGGCACGCCAAGTTTCACCGTTGACCGCCGCAGAAAAAAGCTTGGCAAAGGCTATGGCGCGTGAGCTGGCAGGTGCCGCTTTCCTGTATCAGCAGATGGATGGACGACCGGATTTACTGAGCCAAACATCGGACATACCGGTCTGGTTCGTGCATTTTCTGTTCAAACCCGGCATCTCTACCAATGCTCTGTTGCCGATCTATCAGGATTTCGTGATCAGTTCGGAACTGTCACCGGCAGAGTTTGTAGCCCATATAGAACAGAGCTCAGTTCCTCAGCCTCAGCAACATTGGATTCGGAACCCGGTCGGCACCATTCTGAACAATATTGCGCTACCAAACATGCGTGAATATGCGGCCAGAATGCATGACTTGGAGCTTAAATTCAGGCTATTCAATGCCCTGAACAGCTTGAACAACAACACGCAGAACGCAGCGACCAAGCGGTTTCAGAACCCCTACTACCCGAACCTTGACGCCTCTGTTGTTCTGGATAAGGACAACACGGTCTGTCTGGATGGCCCATTGCCCGATTCACGAGGCATACGCTGCCTGCGGGGGTTCATGGGAACAGCATCAAGGGCAACGCCCTAACCGATACGCTCAATCAGCGTGGCCAATCGGGCCAGGGCTTCCAAGCGGCTATTATCCCAGGGGTGAGCAAAGCTCATTCTGAGGCAGTTGCCAAACTGGCCGGTAATTGAAAACAGCGGCCCCGGTGTGATCACCACTCCCTGCTCCAGCGCCCGGTGGTACAACGACAGCGTATCCACCGGTTCCGGCAGCTCCAGCCACACAGCCAACCCGCCTTCCGGTCGGCTGACGCGGATATCCATCGGCCAGCTGGCCAGAGCGCTTAACAGTTGATCACGGCGGTTACGCAACTCGGTACGCTGGCGGCGTACATGCGTGGCATAGCTGCCATCGGCCATGAAGTCGCTCACACCCTGCTGCAAGTAACGACTGCTGGCCAGCTGTGTTACCAGCTTCAAATGCTGGATGCGCTCATGCCAGCGGGCACCGGACACCCAACCCAGGCGTAAATCCCGTGACAACGATTTGGATAACGAACTGCACAGTATGACCCGGTCTTCGGTATCCAGCGCCTTCAGCGGGTCAGGGATGACACCGAATGCCGTATCCGCATAGATATCATCCTCGATCACGACCAGATCATGGCGGTTGGCCAACGCCATCAGTCGTAGCCGCGCGGCCGGTGGCATCAACGCACCGCTTGGCGTCGCAAAAGCCGGTGAGACAATACAGGCCTTGACCTTCCAGCGCGTCAACACCTGCTCAAACGCATCAAGGTCCATGCCCTGATCACTGGACGATGGCACCTCCACACCCTGCAGTCCCAACTGCGCCAGTAACTGCAACACGCCATAGAATCCCGGTGACTCAACCGCAACCACATCGCCACGCTCACAGCTGGCCATCAACGCCAGAAACAGGGCATGTTGGCACCCTGAGGTGATACACAGCTGCTCAGGGCTCACTGACCAGCCTCGACGCGATGCATGCACGGCAATCTGCTCTCGCAGTGCCCCATCACCGGCCGGTTCATCATAATATTGGTAGTCATTCCCCTTCTGCCGCCGCAAGGCGCGGCCAATACACCGGTTAAGCGTAACCAGAGAATGTGGCAAATCTCCAGCCTGTGGGGTCGGTAACAGATCAAACGCTGCACTGCGGCGCATGATATCCAGCAGCACATCACTCACCGTCACCGGTCGCGGCGCGGCGATCTGCGTTGGGACCGCTGGCGCCTGGGTTTGTACCGGTCGGCAAGTCACAAAGTAACCGGATTTGGGGCGCGCCTCGACCAGGCCCAACGCTTCCAGACGCTGCAAAGCGTGCATCACGGTTGCCTTGGACAGGGATTTTTGACTGCAGAGTTCGCGTATCGATGGCAAGCGCCCGCCCGGCTGCCAGCGCTGTTCCTGAATACCCTGCAACAGCCATTGCTCAAGTTGCTGATAGCGGTACGTCAACGTGACCTCATCTGTTCCTATCGTATTTATATTTTTTATACCTGCACCCATCAGAATTACAAGCGTAATCTTCCGCCATTGTCTGCCAGCGGATCATCACCATGGAAAAAATACCGGTTGTTCAAGAACACACCCCGACCTTCGCCAAGGACGGGAAATTTCATGTACGCCTCACCGAAGGTCGCTTTCAAAACCTGCGCCGATTAACCACCTGGCCGATGATCGCCCTGTTTTTCGGGCTGGTATGGGTCCAGATAGATGGCACTCCATGGCTGCTGTTCTCATTTGAACAACGCCGCATCATTCTGTTCGGCAATGCCCTGTCATGGCACGACCTGCCTTTACTGGCGGGAGTCATGATCGCGGGAGCCTGCCTGCTGTTTTTCATGGCCGTTGCCTGGGGACGTGTCTGGTGTGGTTTTGCCTGTCCACAGAGCATCTGGACCTGGCTGTTTATTCGCATTGAAGACTTCACCGAAGGCCGCGCCAATAAGCGCAACAAGCAGGATAAAGCGGGACTGACGGCAGAACTGTTACTGCGCCGTAGCGCCAAACACCTGCTCTGGTGGTTACTGTCACTGGCGACCGCCATCACCTTTACCGGCTATTTCATCCCTGTGCGTGACATTGTCGACGGTTTCATTACGCTGGGTTTGTCACCGGCCTTATGGGGCTGGCTCCTGATCATGACCGCGCTGACCTACGCCAACGCGGGCCTGGTACGGGAAAAAATCTGCCTGCACGCCTGCCCCTATTCCCGTTTCCAGGGGGTAATGTTTGACCGCGACACCCGCACCGTCACTTATGATGCGCAACGTGGCGAACCCCGCGCGGCCAAACGCGGAAAAAGCAGCAACAGCGGCGACTGTGTGGATTGTGGCATCTGTGTGCAGGTGTGCCCCACCGGCATCGACATCCGTAACGGCCTGCAAGCGGCCTGTATTGACTGCGGTGCCTGCATCGACGCTTGCGACACGGTAATGGACAGCATCGGCAAGCCTGCAGGCCTGATCCGCTTTGCCTCTGAAACCGAGCTGGCGCACGAAGCACCGCGTTTCCTGCGTCCACGCCTGATCGGTTACGGCGCGGCCATCGTCTGCGCATCAGCAGCCGTACTCTACGGCTTTACCGCAACCAGCAGCCTGTTGGTAGAAATACGCCGTGACCGTAACGCCCTGTTCATCCAGCTGGATGAAGACACCTTCTGTAACCTTTACCACGTCAAGGTGGAAAGCTTCAGCGACTCTGATCCAGTCATCAACGTTGCCATCACTGGCGACCACACGTATGAAGTGTTCGGCCCGGCACAGCTGGAGATGCAAGAGAGCAACGCAACTTGGGTACCCTACCGTATCTGTGCAACCGATATCGAAAGTCCACGTTCTGAACTGGTCTTCAGCTTCAACGGCCAGACCCTAACCACCTCGAAGGCTACAACGTTCCTCGTCCCGGCAAGACAATAGCCACAAAAGACAACGGCCTGCGCTATCACTCAACGCGGGCCGTTTGCAGCCAGGGAGTTGACCGCAATTTCGTTCAATACACCTCAGGTTGCCCTGATTAGACTGTCCGCCTCATCACTACCGAGGCACCCCTCATGCTCAACACGATCCTTTCCATGCTGGCATTTGCACTGATTGGGGCGATCACACCGGGTCCGGTCAACATTATTGCAACCAGCTCCGGGGCAACTTACGGCATGGTTCGAACCTTTCCACATGTACTCGGAGCCACGCTCGGGTACACGCTGGTGGTGCTTACATCCGGTTTTCTGGTTGCCCAGATGGGGCGGCTGCTTCCCCTGTTCACAGAAGGGCTGCTGTATCTCGGCAGTGCTTTTCTGCTGTACATGGCCTATCGTATTGCAACCATGCGCCCGCTTGACACGCTTGGTGAGGTAACGGCGATCACAGCTCCCAAGCTGACAGAAGGTGCATTAGTTCAACTACTCAACCCCAAGGCATGGATGGTATCCACATCCGGTGTGGCGCTCTTTGTCAGCAATCAGGCGGATAGCCTGCAATGGCTGCTGATTTTCGGGACCGTATCATTTTGCATGTGCTTGCTGGGCGTAGGGTTTTGGGCTGTCGCAGGGCAACTGTTTCACACCCTGCTGGGGAAGCCCGGTCGCCAGACCGTCTTTAACCGCGCCTTGGGCGGTATATTGGCCGCCACTGTTATCGTTATGCTCACAGAATCATAAGGAGCTCGTCATGGACAAGGACAGCGTGCAACTCGCCAGAAGCAAGGCACTGCCCTGCATCGACATGCGCCGGGCCAACCAGTCCTCAGCCTGTTATCAGGCCCATGCCCATGATGAATTTTCCTTTGGTACCATTGATGCAGGCAGTGCCAGTTACCGCAACAGCGGCCAATGCCATCAGGCCAGCAAAGGTATGCTGGTTACGATCAATCCCGGTGATGTACACGCCTGCAATCCGGACCGGGGCGTTTGGTCCTACCGTATGCTGTTTATCGACACGACCTGGCTGGGACAACTTCAAGCCGAACTGTTTGCGCCCTCGACCGTCGATTATCGTCCGTTTCGCGCCGACTATCAGACGGGTGAACACCTTTATCAAGCGTTTGACCGCCTCTACAACCAGCTGTCACACCCATCTCAGGCATTAGCAGCGGAAAGCGAGCTGATCGAATTTATCTGTCCTCTGCTTGCAGGCAATCCCATCAGCATCAACGCACGGCATAAACGCCTGCCCGAACTGCAGCGCGTCAGTGAACTGATCATGGACCGTCTGGAAGATAATTTGACGCTGGAGGTCTTGAGTGAAGCCAGCGGGTTAAGCCGTTATCAACTGATCCGCCTCTTTCGACAACATTACGGCCTGCCGCCACATGCCTGGCAGCTGGATCAGCGGATTCGTCGTGCCCGCACCTTATTAAAGCAGCCACACACGTCACTCGGAGAGGTAGCCCTGCAGCTGGGCTTTGCCGATCAGGCGCATTTCCAGCGCCATTTCCGTCAACGTACCGCACTGACACCGGGGCAGTTTCAGGCCTTTTTCCGCTGAAATAGCCCGTCGGTCTGCACAAGGTCTGTTCGGGTTATTGCATCCATGTCTCGGCCTCTGTACTCTGCCGCATCGATTTGCAGGTGCCCTGCCGCTTTATGCGCGCCGGGATAATCGGGAAGTCAGGTGAAAATCCTGCGCTGCCCCCGCAACGGTAAGGTGTTGTACCCACCAGAAAGCCACTGTGCACAGCATGGGAAGGCGGTGGGGTGTCGGTAACGACCACACCAAGCCCGGAGACCGGCCTGCAATGGGTGGCACCCGCCTGGGTGCCTGAATATGCGCATCAGGCGGGGTGTTCCTGAAACAGCATGAGGCTTACACGGACGTATTTGCCTGCAAATCGCTCCTGTAGTCCGAATTCTGTTTTGTGCAGGCCGCGATGCGGCGTGTCACTTGCCGGTGCGTGTGGATTTTATGGAGTCTGCATGCGCAACCAATCTGTTCTTGATTATCATTGTTCGCTCGGCCGGGCCGGTCGAATAATGCTGCTGTTTTTCCTGCAACTGATGGCTGGCCAGCTGCACGCGGCCACACAAGCGGTAGCATTGGTGTCCGAACGTACCGCCCCGCTGATGGCGAGCGCGACCCACCAGTTTCTCGTGGAGCATCCGCTGTTCGAAATCCAGCTGCGCACCAGCGCCCAGTTGGAACAGATGACCGATACCGAGCTGCAGGCACTGCTGCAATCGGCAGAAAAGGTACTGATCGGCGGCGTTTTCGGTCCTTCGGTCGAGCGCCTGCTGGCACTGCAACTGCCGACAACACAGCAGCGCCACATTTTTCACAGCGACCGGCGTTTGCAGGCACTGCACAACGACCGTGACGGTGGCCGGATGCAGACGTTGGACGACACTGCACGCTCCACCCTCTTCGCCCGCCCACCCGCAGACCAACCGTTCCAGCCCTGGTTGGACACGCAACAGCATGCCTTTCCGTCGTTTAAGCATTGGCTGACAAACCGTGCGTACTGGCAGTTCCGCGATACCGACAACCTCAATCGCCTTTGGCAGTCGTTGCTGCTGGATACCCCGGCTCCCCAAGCCAAGCCACATGCCGCCGTGCGCATCAGTGAAAACGGCCAACGGCTGACACTGGACGGGCATACCTCAGCCGACCGCCCCACCCTGTTCCTGCTCGACAGCAACCAGGGTGATCATCCGCAGAACCGTGCTCTGCACCGTGCAATCTGCCAACGTGCAGAGGGTATGCGCTGCCTGTCAGTCGCGGCTGCCTGGGGTGACGGCAGTCGCCTGGCGGTTGAACAGATCGGTCAAATGGCCCCGAAAACCGCTCCCTGGGCGATCATCGCGTTACAGGACTTCGTTATTGGCGGCGGTGAACACCGCGAAGACGTAACCCAGCTGTTCAGCCAGCTTAACGTGCCGATCTACAAGGCGATCCGCATAGCTGAACTTGACCGTGCCCACTTTAGCCTGTCGGCCAAAGGCCTGCCGACCGACTCGGTCCATTACCGCTTGGCAATGCCCGAGCTGCAAGGCACCGGCCAGCCGCACGTTCTGGCTTTGGCCGCCGCCCCGACACGAGATCCGCAGACCGGCGTCATCCTGAGCCAGCTGCAGCCGCTGGACACGGAGATCGGCTACTTGGTCAGCCGTATCCGCAAAGGCTTTGCCCTGCACACCAAACCCAATGCCGACAAACGAGTCGCCATCATTTACTACAACCACCCACCGGGCCGACACAACATCGGTGCCGACAATCTCAACGTGCCGCGGTCCCTATGGCAGATGCTGCATGCACTCCAAGCCGAAGGCTACAGCACCGGCCCGTTGCCGGAGACCCCCGAAGCCCTGCTGGACCAGTTGCAGGCACGCGGTGTAAACCTGCCGGAAGACCGCAGTGCATTGGCCGCCATGGCCGGGCAGATCAACACGGTCAGCGCCGCTGACTACCGCCAATGGTTTGCCACGCTGCCGGAAGGCATTCAGCAGGAGATGCAGTTCGGCCCGCTGGCCCACCTGCATCATCAACTGCAGCCACTGCTGTCACCGGAGGCCCCCGCACTGGACAGCGAACTGGCCCATGTCGCAGCGGCCCGCAGCGCGCGCGTGCTGGAAGACCTGCGTCACATTCTGGATGGCACCCGCCACCCCGGCCGGGAGCGCGGACTGGATCTACTCGACCAGCTGGAATCCGCCTACTTGCGCCTGAGCGACCCGACGCTGGCCACGGGGCCCCGTGCCGATCTGTGGCAGCATGCCGATGAACTCAGCCAGGCGATCATCACCATGGGCATCGAAGGCTTGCGTGGCTGGGGTGAAGCACCGGGCCGCACCATGGTCTGGCAGAATAAACTGCTGGTGCCCGGCGTTCAGTTCGGCAACATCTTCCTGGGGCCGCAGCCGCCCCGTGGCTGGGAGCTGAATGAAGAACTGCTGCACGCCAACATGTCCTTCCCGCCGCCGCACCAGTATCTGGCCTATTACCACTGGCTGCGCGACCGCTTCGCCGCCGATGCGCTGGTGCATGTGGGCCGCCACTCCACCTATGAATTCCTGCCGGGACGAGCTACCGGCCTGACGGCTGAAGATTACCCATCGCTGATTGCCGGTGACCTGCCCGGTATCTACCCCTACATCGTTGATGGCGTAGGCGAAGGCATTCAGGCCAAGCGCCGTGGCCGTGCCGTGATGATCGACCACCTCACCCCCCCGTTGGCCACCACCGAGCTGTACGACGACCTGCTCAGCCTGCGCCAACTGATCGAGAGCGCCGAGGCCGCCACCGATCCCGACACCCGCCACCGCGCCGTGCAACAGTTGCGGGCACAGATTGATGCGCTGAAACTGCGCGACGAACTCGCTGCCAGCATGGACGAAGAACTCAAGGTGCGCGGCATCGGCTTCGACCAGATTGACGACGAATTGCTGCTGCACGAAACCGGTCACTACCTGACCCACCTGCAGGAAAAATTCATGCCGCTGGGGCTGCATACCTTCGGCAAACCCTGGCAGAACGAACAGATCGACACACTGCTCACCTCCATGGCCGGTAATCAGCAGGTTAAGCCGGAATGGCGCACCGCATTGACCGCATCCCCCGATGCCGAGATGAGCGCCCTGCTCAACGCCCTAAGCGGCGGTTACATCGCGCCGGGTAAGGGCAACGACCCGATCCGCACACCGGAAGCCCTGCCCACCGGCCGCAACTTCTTTGCCCTTGATGGCAGCCTGCTGCCAACCCGTCTCGGCTTTGCACTGGGCGCAGAACTGGCCAGCAAGGCCCGACAGGAAACCCCGACCCCGGACGGCAAGGAAGCGGTGATCCTGTGGGCCTCTGATGCCGTGCGTGACGAAGGCAGCATGATCGCCTTCGGTCTGGACCTGCTGGGCGTACGCCCGGTATGGAACAGCCGTGGCATCATCAACGGACTGGAACTGTTGCCGCTGGATGCACAGCGTCCGCAACGCCGCGATGTGGTATTCACCACTTCTGGCCTGTTCCGTGATCTCTACGCCGGTCAGCTGGAACTGCTTGATCAGGCCGGACTGATGGCACTGGCCGCCAGCCGTGACGTGATCACCCGTGACTACCCCGCCCTGCTGCCGGCACTGGAACGGGCGCTGGCCCCACTTGAATATGCGGTCAGCACCACCGATGAATCCCTCAGCAGTAACGCTGTTGCCGCCCACTGGGTAGCCGAAACCCGCCGCCTGCTGCAGGCTAACCCGGCATTGGCCGACAGCGACCAGCTGGGCCGCCAGGCCAGCCTGCGTGTCTTCGGCACAGCCCCCGGCAGTTATGGTGCCGGTATCAATCGCTTGGTGGAACGCTCCGGCAGCTGGCAAGACCGCACCCAACTTGGCCAGGCATACATCAACCGCATGGGCCACGCTTACGGCACCGGCCTCCACGGCCAAAGTGCCCACGACGCCTTCAACCGCCAACTGGGCCAGATCCGCCAGACCTACCTTGGCCGTGCCAGCCATCTGTACGGCCTGATCGACAACAACGACGCCTTCGATTACCTCGGCGGCCTTAATCTGGCGGTAGAAACCGTCACCGGACAGCCACCGGAAAGCTTCGTCATCGACCACTCTCGTCGTGAACAAGCCACACTGGAACCGCTGGCCAAGGCACTGGGGCAAGAGCTGCGCAGCCGCTACCTCAACCCGCAATGGCTCAAACCGCTCATGGCCGAAGGCTACGCCGGTGCCCGCACCATGGGCAGCGAGTTCATGGAATACCTCTGGGGCTGGCAGGCCACCAGCCCACAGCTGATCAAAAGCTGGATGTGGGACGAAGTAAAAGCCGTATACCTGGACGACCGCCTGGAGCTGGGACTGGATGACTTTCTGCAACAGGGGCATAACCAGCAAGTGCGCAGCAACATGATGGCCATCCTGCTGGTGGCTGCACAAAAAGGCTTCTGGGACACCGACGCCGACACGCTGGCACAGTTATCGGCAGACTTTGCCGACAATATCACCCGTTTCGGCCTGCCCGGCAGCGGCCACACACATCCATCGCATCCCGTGTATGCGTTCGTGAGCGATCATATTCCGGCCGCACAAGCCGCCGCACTGCAACAGGTACTCGACGCCGCACGTCAGCCCGAAGCTGAATCTGCGACCCAACCGGCGACCCGTATTCAGGAGATCACAGCGGCCAGTGCCAACGAGATCACCGAACTGACCGACCCCGTCGAGAATGCAGATGCCAACAGCGCCGATAGCAGCGACAAGGCCCAGCCCATCTCGCCCCCGCTACTGTTTGCTGCCGCCATTTTGCTGTTGTTACTGGCCGGTGGCCTGCTGCGTGGCCGCTTTGGAGGACACCGTTAATGCTTGCATCCTTCTCGACCGAACTGATGCACCAGATCACTGGCCTGCTGTTGCAGCCGGTGATCTGGGGACTGCTGTTTCTGCTCGCGCTGGCGGTGTGGGAAATTGGCCTGGCGCTGGGTGAATGCGGAGGCGGCCTGCGCCGCCTGGAGTACAGCGGTGATCTTAACGCCGCCCAGGCACAGGGCATGCGCCGCATCGACCGAGCCGACTTCATCACCCGCATCGCACCCATGCTGGGGCTGATGGGCACTCTTATCCCGCTTGGACCAGGACTATCGGCACTGGGCGATGGTGAACTGTCGATCCTGACCACCGCCATGACCGTTGCCTTTGACACTACAGTCATTGGCTTGCTGACCGGCATTGTCGGCTTTGTACTCGCCCGCCTGCGCCGCCGTTGGTATGACCAGCTGATCACCCGAATGGAGTCGGCCCACACCCGCACGGAGGCCAACCTATGAGCCATTGGCGACGCAGCCGCTTTGACCAGGAAGAAGCCGAGCCTCTCGGCCCACTCGCTAACCTGCTCGACCTGATGCTGGTATTTGCCTGTGGCCTGATCGCCGCACTGGTGGCCCAAAGCGGCACACTGCAGCAGCACTTCAAAACGCCCACAGAAGTTATGACCCAAGGACGGGAGCTGCCCCAACTACCACAGGGCATCGAACAGCAAGGTGCCGGTATGGAAGCGGTAGGACAGGTGTATCGTGACCCTGAAACAGGGAAACTGATATTGATTGGGGGCTAGCTGCGCAAAAGAGGTTATCGACTATTCATGTGCAACCTATTTTAAATAATTTTATATTTTAGTAGCTGAAAACAGCGCCACACAACCAACCACGGTTACATTTACGTTAATGAAATACTTATTCAGCCCATCTTCTAATGCACTCAGTTCATCTTGGGCATTACAAAAAATACCTTTCTTGTTATAAATAGACATAAGCTTCTGAGCGAACATATTTTTCGCAGTACCTTTACCTAAAATAGTGCTGCCAAATAAAACACTTCCTACACTCATGACTTCTTTTAAATGTGAAAAAACTATGCTCTTTTCAGACATACTGCCAGGCAGGCAATGCAGCAAGTAGTTGATACTTACAGAATCAAATTTTTTACAATCAAGTGATAGGGGCTCTAAAACGTTCCGGCAGTAAATTTCTGCATTTAAAAGCCGGATAGCTTTAGACGTAGATTCCAAACTATTTTCGTTCAAATCAATCAAAGCAATTCGCTTATGATCAGCTACCAAGTTTTTCTTCAAGTAATATCCAGTGCCTACACCCACATCAAGGTGGTTATCTGTAACTAAATCTGCAAACTGTTTACTGATGAGACGTGTTGGGCATTTCCATAAAAGATGGTTAGAGAAGCCCAAAACCCACAAATCGTATATTGATAGGACTTTCTTTGAGTAAATAGCTTGACCTGCGACTACGTTTTTATTCATATTATTTTTCAGACTCTATTTAATATAAGGTAAATTAAAAATTTCAATAGCATTACAAATCACTTTAACACCCTTTTTCCTGGCCATCTTGCACCTCCGCGTCAGGGGTAAGCCTAACTATAGAAGGTGTCTACTGTTCATGGGTAACTCGGACACCTAATGCTCAGTTAAGAGGCCGAAAAAGTGAATATTTTTAGGTCAAAGCCCGCTTGCGAACGACTTGAATTTATTGTTAGTGGTAGCTCATTCATACTTAAACCAACTTCGGTACATACGCATGAATCACGTAATAGAGTAAAGGAGACAACAAGCCTATACTAAAAGCCTTCATAGCTGGTTTCGCTTTTCTAAACACTGCCAATACTAGACTAGAAATTATCAAGAACACGCCGCTACCAAAAAGAGAATAGAAGATAAGTAGTTCGATGATATCAGCCAGACCAAAAGGTTCATCCGGCATTACTGGAATCAACCAGTAAAGAGTAGACCGAAAGACTAGGCCAATAATAGTAAGACCTAACGCAAAGTGTCCCGTGACTCTTATCATTCCCTCAAACATATCCAGATACCTCCGTCCTTGGCAACCACTAACGCCCGCAGCAACGGACGGCTTTTAAGTTTGTGGAACACAGCGAAACCGGATTAAAATCCGTTCCGATTTACTGCTATTGTTAAAATTTTACCGACCCCAATAAACGCCATGTCTATTAATACTAAAATTTACTGTTTTAATTTCAGATTGAAAGATTAACTCAATAGCATCAGTGTTGCTTGATAAAATAGAGATATGTTCAAGTTCTGCGACAATATCGCCAGGAGCGAAATGCCAAATTACATCGCTACTACCGCACGAATGAAGAAGAACAGATTCATTAGAAAATGTTAAGAATCTAGGATATTCTTCATCCGGAAATTTAATCTCAACAAATCCGGATTTGAATCCATCATTGATACTATCAAATATGTATTTTTCTATAGCTATGTCCATTGCTGATCCATGTAGAAAAGTATAACGCCCGGCTCTGCGGCTGGTAAAAGTTGAGGCGAAGCCGGAGATTTTATAATCCTGACAGCAGCCACTTTTTATATGGCTTTAGCTCCAGAGAAAGAACTTCCATAGCGTTAAAGAAATAATACAGCCCACCATTATTAATAAGGTTCTTTTTGGCTATGTCTGAGTAAACTGTTGAAGATCTGCCATTCTTAAAGTATTAGCCATAAGCTTTAAGGGTGGCCGCTATGAAAAACGCCCCATTTCAGC
>NZ_PYGI01000025.1 GCF_003014615.1 Marinobacterium halophilum
TCACCGAAGCCTTTCACGAACGCCGGACGCTTCTTGGTCCGCGCCGCCACTTCCTTGGAGGTGACGATCACGGCGGCACCACCGGCCACCGGCATGACAATCTCCAGCACGTGCAGCGGGTCTGCGACCATCTTGCTGCCGAGTACATCGTCGATGGTCATCGGCTTGCCATGGAACATCGCATTGGGGTTGTACTGGGCGTTGGTACGCTGATCCACCGCCAGCTTGGCCATGGCGGTCTGGTCGTAGCCGTACTGCGCAGCGTAACGCTGGGCAATCATGGCGTAGCCGGTGTTCTGGCCCATGTGCCCATAGGGCAGATCAAATTCCGCTTCGGGTGCGCCAAACGCTGTACTGTGGCCACCAAAGCGCATGGCACGTGCCATCCAAGCGGCATCTTCTGACGGTGCCAATGGAGCCATCCGCATCGGAATCACACACAACACCGCTTCGCACAAGCCCAACTCGATGGCGGCGGCGGCACGCCAAATCATGCCAACCGAGGTACAGCCACCCAGATCGACCACTTCAGCGAAGTTGACCTCGATACCGAGATACTCGGCCGCCATCGCCGGTACGAAAACAGACGCTTCGTGAAACTGGGCACCATTAATGACCAAACCATCCAAGTCGCTGGCCTTGAGGCCCGCATCTTCCAAAGCCCGTGAGGCCAGATCGGCCACCTGCTCCAGGTGGAACATCTGTGGTGCCGTGGCATATTTTTCCGGTTTATACTGCGCTGCGCCTACAATAGCCGCCTCACCTTTAAGACCATGTGTCATATATCAATCCTCATTCATACTCAAAGGGAGGCAGGCCAGCGTCTCGAAGCACGTCAAGAGAATACGGCAGATAAGTACCCACCTTTTCACTACGTACATAGATTTGATCCGGGCAATGCTCTGGACTATAACCTTGGCGCTGAATATCCACCTTTCGCAACTTGAACGTTGTTGTCAGGTCGGCTTCTTTTCCAATACGCAAAAACAGAGGCGCAGCATAACCGGGCAAACGCTCGGCAGTGAGATCATAAAAAGCCTGCGGATCAAAATCAGAACCTTGCTGCATGAGGATGGCTGCCATGCCGGCACGACCTTCATGATCAGGCACCTTAACGCCATATATATTAATAAGCTCGGCACCTTTAAAATCAGACAGTGCGCCAGCCACTTCTTGAGTCGAAACGTTTTCACTTTTCCATCGAAATGTATCGCCGATACGATCCATGAAATAGATAAACCCATTAGCATCGTAACGAAGCAGATCCCCAGATCGCCACCAGCTATCGCCTTCAGTGAAGACGTTACGCAGGATTTTCTGCTCTGAGGCTTCCTTGGACGTATAACCTTCGAAACGGCCACCACCAATATCCGGATGATTGATGATCATGCCAATACCTTCACCAACTTCACCCGGCTCACACTGAACCAAATACCCATTTTCGTCATAGATATAGTCGTCAGCCTGCACATCATATCGAACAATACGCAGATTGGTTTTTGTCCAGTCGGGTATCCGGCCACAGGCACCAATATAATTATCAACATTAATAATATTGGTATTCGACTCGGTTGATCCCCAACCTTCATACACATCCATTTCACCAAACCGTTCAATCCAGCGCCGCCACAGCTTTTCAGAAAGACCCGCTCCCATCATGCTACGAATCTTGTGATCGGTGCATTGCGTGTTTTGGTTCAGAAGATAACGGCAGATTTCACCGATATACTGACAAACGGTTACCTCGTTGCGGCAGATATCATCCCAGAACCGGCTGACGCTGAACTTGCGTCTCAACACAATTGACGCGCCCACTTTCAGCGCCGTAGATGTGACTGACGTGGCAGCAGCACCGTGGTACAGCGGCAGGCAGCAGTAAAACACGTCATCCTTGGTTGCGTTGATGGTCACTTCCATCACGTCACCCGAGCACAACCAACGCATATGGCTGTAAATCGCGGCCTTGGGCAAGCCTGTTGTACCCGATGTGAATATCATTAATGCAGGGGTTTCAGCGGTAATATTTTCCCTGTAAGACCGATCAATTCGGGTTGAGGGAGCATTTTCAACCGCCTCAATGAACTGCCGATCCAGAGAATTCAACACACTTTCCGGTGCGGGCTTCTCCGGGTCAGAAAGCAGCCACAGGGGAATATCAATACCCGGGGTTTCAGCGAAGTTTGCCGCACACTCTTCGCCCACAATTACAGCCTTGGCATTGGTACAGTCAAGCGCATGAAGCAGGGGCTTGCCATTGATTTGATTATTGATGAAAGCGACGACTACGCCAGCTTTCATCAAACCAAACCAGATAGAAAAGAACTCCGGCCGATTTTCCAGCGCGAATGCACATACATCACCCGGACGAAGACCACAGGCCAAGGCTGCATGGGCAACCCTGTTGGCACGCTGGTCAAATTCATAATAACTGAGCTTAAGGTCACCGTAGACTAGAAAGTCATGACCTCCCAGGCGATCAACCTGCGCTTCCAGCCTGTCTGCTATTGTGTATTTATCTGACGGTTTGATCAGGGCGGCAGCAGCAGCACGCAGGTCCAACTTATACTGGGTCTCCTCGCGCGAGGGCACCGACTGTTCTCTGTGGGCAATACTCATAGAAGTTACCTTACATTTTTATAATAACGGCTCAGTAAGTTTGAACTTTTCGAGCAAACGAGTGACGTCCATATGATGTTTTTAATAGCTGACTCATACCGAGGCCGACATGTTGCGTGCTCTAACACCACTACCACTATGAAAGATGGCGAGTCCAGTTAGCAGTCATATCCATAATTTATAAGTTGATTGAGTTTAAGAAGGTTTGCATCCCTCAATAAGACTAACGAAAATGTTTGCTGCAAATGGACGATGTAAAAAAACGGACTTTTGGTTATTAATTTACGGTGAGCCTGTTTTCTAAAAATAATGAGGAATCACCATGCAGCATCAGGACTTTCCACTCCCCGTTGGTAATTTTGTTGAAATCGACAATGGCCTAACACTTCATTACCTTGACGTCGGCCAAGGTCCAACCGTTATCTGGCTTCACGGCAGTGGCCCCGGTGCCAGCGGGCATAGCAATTTCAAAACCAACTACCCCGTATTTGCTGATCAGGGTTACAGAAATATCATTCTCGACCTGCCAGGTTT
This sequence comes from Marinobacterium halophilum, assembly GCF_003014615.1. GTDB lineage: Bacteria > Pseudomonadota > Gammaproteobacteria > Pseudomonadales > Balneatricaceae > Marinobacterium > Marinobacterium halophilum. The sequence goes on from NZ_PYGI01000025.1 coordinate 3,151, forward strand.
TGGTCGCTCTGACAAGCCTGATGATGTGAACTATGATCTTGATTTCTTTGTTGAATGTTTGAATCAGTTCATCAACGCCGTTGCTCTAAAACCGTGTATTTTGCTCGGTAATTCCTTGGGCGGCGCTATTGCGCTGGGCCAGACACTTGCATACCCCGAAACGGTTGAGCGTCTGATTCTGATGGCACCCGGCGGGGTTGAAGAGCGTGAAACCTACTTCAAAATGGAAGGCATTAAACGCATGGTTGATGTCTTTAACCAGGGACCGATGGGCGTTGAGGAGATGCGTTTTGTCATGCAACTCCAACTGTTCGACACCTCCCAGCTTGAAGACGAACTGCTGGCCGAGCGCGCTGCCGTCGCAGTGACTCAACCAGCCTGCCTGTTTTCCACCATGATGGTGCCCAATATGACCGAGCGCCTGCATGAGATTAAAATTCCCATGCTTGGTTTCTGGGGCAACAATGACAACTTCAACCCGGTTGAGGGCACGTTCAAGTTTCTTGATCATGCACCCAATGCCCGCTTCCTCATGCTCAACCGTTGTGGACACTGGGTTCAGGTTGAACATACAGATCTCTTCAACCGTACGTGTATCGACTTCCTTAAAAACGGCTGATTGATATTCGCACACGATTAAAACTGTCTCATTCGGAGGTATGGCCGTGAGCGTATTTCAACACCTTCTCAAGCCTGGGAAGATTGGCAAACTTGAGCTGCCCAATCGTATTTTGCTTGCCCCGATGGGCTCAAACTTTGCTGAAGCAGACGGCCATTGCGGAGAGCGCATACAAGCCTTCTATGAAGCCCGCGCCAAGGGTGGCGCTGGACTGCTGACCATGGGTGTCGGTTCAATTGCATATCCGGGCGGTACCGCAGAGCCTTATCAAGTGGGTATTTCCGCTGATGAATTTATCCCCGGACTGCGGCAGTTAACTGATCGTGTGCATCAACATGGGGCCAAAATTGCCATTCAGCTGCAGCATGCCGGCAAATCATCCACACGGGATCTTGCCGAAGGCCGTGAACTTTGGGTGCCGTCAGTCCCACCTGCCGTCAAGACCGACATGTTCAACGCACTGACAAAATCAGAGCTTGGGCGTTTTATCAGTTCCTCAAAAGGCCGTGAAAAACCCGGTGTCCGTATTCGGGTCATGGACCGGGATGACATTCAACAGATGATTGCCTGGTTCACCGATGCCGCAGAACGCGCACAAAAGGCAGGTTTTGATGGTGTTGAAATTCACGCCGGTCACAACTACATACTGGCCGGCTTCCTGTCGGGCTATTACAACCAGCGGGACGACGAGTATGGTGGCTCTCTTGAAAACCGCGCACGCCTGCTGCTGGACGTGATTCATGCCATAAGGGAACGCGTCGGCCCGGACTTCCCGGTATGGATGCGGATGGACGCCGTGGAAATGGATCTGCCCGGCGGGATTAATCTGGACGATGCCACTCGCACGGCGCAGATGGCACAGCACGCCGGTGTCGACCTGGTGAGTGTTTCAGCCTATGCCAATCTCAGCACCGGCAACGCCTTCACCCAAGCCCCGATTCCGCATGGTCGAGCACGTTTTCTGGAATGGGCGGCGCACTTCAGAAAACATCTGGATATTCCGGTAACCGCCGCAGGCCGACTGGACCCTGAGGCGGCCAATCAAGCGATTGCGGATGGACACTGTGATTTCGTTGCCATGGGCCGCAAGCTGCTGGCCGATCCCGACCTGCCCAACAAGCTCAAGGAAAACCGTGCCGCTGACGTGCGCCCCTGTATCTATTGCTACGTCTGCGTCAGCCAGATATTTGTCAACGAGCGAGTCAAATGTGCCGTTAACCCACAGGTTGGCCATGAATCCGAGCTCAAAATGATCGCCAGCGACAGTCCGAAACAGGTACTGGTGGTGGGCGGAGGCCCTGCCGGTCTGGAAGCCGCTCGCGTCAGTGCTCTGCGTGGCCACCAGGTGACTCTGGTGGAACGCAGCGGTCGCCTGGGCGGCACCCTGTTTTTTGCTGCCCTCGCCTACCCGGAAAACGGCGCGTTGCTGGATTACCTGATCAAACAGGTCCGTGACCTGCCGATCGATGTACGCCTGAATACCAACGCCGACGAAGCGCTGGTCAAGACGCTGCAGCCGGATCAGGTGATCGTCGCCGCCGGTGCACGCCGCAACGCTCCGGATATTCCCGGTGCCGACCAAAAACATGTCTGGTCCGGCGATGAACTGCGCAAGCTGATGACGGGTGAAGGCGATGACATTGCCAAACGCAAGCTCAGCATCACGCAACGCATGATGATGAAGTCCGGCTCACTGGTCGGCGTGACCAACAGCACCGAAGCGATGCAGAGTCTGTCCAAGCTGTGGATGCCGCTGGGCAAAAAGGTCGCCATCATCGGCGGCGGTCTGGTCGGTCTGGAACTGGCCGAGTTTCTGGTCGAACGTGGCCGCCAGGTACAGGTACTGGAGCCCGGCCCGGACCTGGGTGCCGAATTGGCCATCGTGCGCCGCTGGAAGGTGCTGCACAACCTGGAAAGCCATGGCGTCACCCTGACCAGAAACGCACAGGTTCAAACCATCAGCAAGAAGAGTGTCAGCTATTCGGATGGTGAGGATAACTGTCATGAGATTGCTGCCGACTCCGTGGTACTGGCGCTCGGGGCCGAAACCAACCACTGTCTGAGCCGGTGCCTGGAAAAGCACGGTATCGACGTGATCAATATCGGTGACGGCGATGACGTTGCCTACATTGAAGGCGCGCTCAGAACCGGTATGAAAGCAGCCGCCGCAATCTGAGTACAGCGTTTACGCCAAATCCCAGGGGAGCCCAATTGGCTCCCCTGCTGTGCATACTTCTCCTCGACCGCCCTTCTGCCAATAGCCAGCCCGCTTTTGTTTTCGTAAGCTATTGCGTACACAATGAAATGCCATATTTTGGCTCGACCCTTGGTTTCAGCAGGGTTCCGTTTATTGCACGTTACGGAAAAAGGGATTTTGCAGGCTATGCACTCAACAGGAACCGCAACCAAGACCACCAACTTCCATTTTCTGGCTGAGCATGACCCGCTTTTTGTCCAGCTGGCTTCCGCCGCCGAGCACACCTTCGCCAGTGACCCGAACACCACGCTGATCAAACTGCGTCAGCTTGGTGAAGCACTGGCACAACACATCGCGGCATTGTCCGGTATCGAGTTCGATGAACAGACCAGCCAGTCCGACCTGCTCTATCGCTTGAGCCGCGACCTGCGACTGGAGCCACAGGTCAAAGAGTTATTCCACACCCTGCGCATTGAAGGTAACAAGGCCACCCACCAGTTCCGTACCCGTCACAAGGAAGCCATGGACGGGTTGAAGCTGGCACGTGAGCTGGCCATCTGGTTTCACCGCTCTTTTGGCAAAACTGGAGCAGACTTCAAGTCTGGACCCTTTATTCCTCCTGCCGACCCCAGTACTCAGTTGCGCCAGCTGCAATCCGACATTGAAAAGCTGCGCCATGAACTGCAACAGGCAAACGTCGAGTTGGACAACAGCCAACAGCTAAGCCAACTGGTTGAGCGGGAAAAGGCCGAATTTGAAGCGTTGGCCTTGGCTATGGATGAAGAGTCTCGTCAACTGTCCGAACAGGCCCGTCAGCATGAACAAACGCTGACTCAACAAAGGCAGACCTACGAACACAAGATCAAAGAGCTGCAACAACAGCTTGCAGATCAGGGTGAAAAGGCGCTGAGTGTTCAGCGTCAACAGGTCAGCCAAAAGACTCAGGCTGCCGGTAACGCAATGGTCCTGAGCGAAGAACTTACCCGCATCCTGATTGACCAGCAGCTCAATGAAGCCGGTTGGGAAACAGACAGCCAAGAGATCACCTGGAAAAAAGGTGCACAGCCACAAGAAGGCACTAATTGCGCCATAGCCGAATGGCCCACCGAGTATCTGGGCGAAAAAGGCTGGGCGGATTATGTCCTTTTTGCGGGCCTCACCCCAATCGCAGTCGTAGAGGCAAAGAAAGAAAATACCAACGTAGCAGGCAAAGTGCCGCAGGCAGAGCGTTACAGCAAGGGCTTCAAGGTAATACCCTCATTGTCGGGAGCCTGGGAGCTCACTGGCCACACAGTTGCTTGGCCAGTGCCTGATGAAGAGGGCCATTACAAAGTGCCCTTCGTTTACTCCTGCAATGGCCGTCCCTATATCCCTCAACTGGCCGAGCAGTCCGGCACCTGGTTCAGGGACGTACGTGAACCGAGCAACACTCGCAGAGCCCTGCCTGCGTTTCATACCCCTGCAGGCCTGCTCGATCTATTGGAACGTGACCGAGAGCACGCCGAGCAAAAACTGAAAGCAGAACCTTTTGGTTATTTGAAACTGCGTGACTATCAGCAAAAAGCGATAACGGCGACTGAATGCGCGCTGGCCAAAGGTGTGCGCACAGCTCTGTTGGCAATGGCCACAGGCACAGGCAAGACCCACACCATCATCGGCCTGATGTATCGTTTTCTGAAAAGCGAACGCTTTCACCGCATTCTGTTTTTGGTAGACCGAACCGCACTGGGTGATCAGGCCTTCGACGCCTTTGAGGAAACAACCCTCGAACAAAACCAGACCCTGAACCAGATCTACAACCTTGCAGCAATGGGTGACGCCAAGGCAGAAGTCGAAACTCGGGTACAGGTCGCGACCGTACAGGCCATGGCCAAACGTATATTTATGAGCGACCAGCCGCCATCCATCGACCAGTTCGACTGCATCATCATCGACGAAGCCCACCGTGGCTACACTCTGGACCAGGAAATGACTGAAGGCGAGCTGGCCACGCGGGACGCCAGCCAATACCTTTCCAGCTACCGCCGTGTACTGGATTACTTCGATGCCGTGAAGATCGGGCTGACCGCCACCCCGGCCCGGCACACCTCCGAAATTTTCGGCAAACCGGTCTACACCTACTCCTACCCGGAAGCGGTCGCCGATGATTGGCTCATCGACCATGAACCTCCGATCCGATACAAAACGCTGCTGTCCAAGCACGGCATCCACTTTGACAAGGGTGAAGCCGTTGAAGTGATCAACACCCAAACGGGCGAAGTGGATACCACTGACCTGGAAGACGAACTCCATTTCGAAGTCGACGCCTTCAACCGTCGTGTGATCAACGAAGACTTCAACCGCGTCATCTGCGAACAGCTGGCACAGGAGCTGGACCCCTTCGGCGAAGAGAAAACCCTGATATTCTGCGCCACCGACCTGCATGCCGACATGGTAAAACGTCTACTGGATCAAGCCTTTAAAGACCTCTATAACGGCAGTTACAGTGAAGCTGCCGTCGCCAAGATCACCGGCAAGAGCGACAAGGTAGAAAGCCTGATCAAGCGCTATAAAAACGAGCGTTACCCGAATATCGCCATCACGGTAGACCTGCTCACCACCGGTATCGATGTAAAGCCCATCTGTCATCTGGTGTTCTTGCGCCGAGTCCGTTCACGCATTCTGTATGAACAGATGATCGGCCGTGCCACGCGTCGCTGCGACGATATTGGTAAAACCGTCTTCCGTATCTATGACCCGGTCGACATCTATGCGGCCCTGGAAGACGTCAACACCATGAAGCCGCTGGTGAAAGACCCCAATATCACGCTTGAGCAGTTAATCGGTGAACTGACTGACGAGCAGCACCTGGAAAACGCACTGAACACCCCTGGCGAACAGACGGGCGAGACTCAAGCCGATGTTGTGCTGAGCCAACTCAGTCAAAAGCTGATGCGCGTGATGCGCAAGGCCGACAAGAAAGCCGAAAACGCGCCAGCCCTGCAGCAGAAACTGGGCGAACTTCACGACATCTGGGGGGTTGAGCCCAAATCACTGCATACCCATTTGCGCCAGCTTGGCCCGCGCCAGGCCGCTGACTTCATCCGCCAACACAACGGGCTCCTGAACCAGCTGGAAGAAGTAAAAGCATTGGTCGGCAGCGAATACATGCCGGTGATTTCAGAGCATGAAGACCGCATTGAAGAACGCAGCCAAAGCTACGGCGTACATCAGCGACCGGAAGACTATCTGGACAGTTTCAACCGGTTCATCAAAGATCAAGTCAACCAGTCGGCGGCACTGGCTGTCGTCGTTAACAAACCGCGTGATCTTACCCGCGAGCAGCTACGTGACGTCAAACTGCTGCTGGACAACCACGGCTACTCTGAAGCCCACCTGCAAAGCGCGGTGCGCAACCAAACCAACAAGGACATCGCCGCCAGCATTATCGGCCATATCCGACGTGCTGCCTTTGGTGAACCACTGATCCCCTTCGGCCAGCGTGTGGCCCACGCCATGGATCGTATCTATACCCAACACGACTGGACACCCGTGCAACGCAAATGGCTTGAACGCCTCGCCAAACAGCTGGTACACGAAGTCATTATTGACCATGAATTCGTCAACAAGCGTTTTACCGACGACGGTGGTGCCAAGCGGCTGGACAAACTGCTGAATGATCAGCTGGATGTCGTGCTGGATGAACTCAACGACGCGATCTGGCCACAGCAAAGTGCCTGATCGCCTCGGGCAGACATGTCGATTTTTTGGCATTTTTTCGACACAGATATTTGCTATGTTGACCGCATCGACATAGACTGCCGGAAACACCCTGCTGTGTCGAAATTTTCAAGGAATTTAAACATGCCCTGGCGGCCGGATCAGCCTTACAACGCACTACCTCCGCTTGCGCCACCCACGGAAGCGACAGAAACACTCGCCATCCTCAAAGCCTGCATCCCTGCCCGCGCCGCCCTGGCCGAGCTGAAGCAGGCCGGTGAGTTGATTCCCAACCAGTCGTTGCTCATCAACCTGCTGCCGCTGCTGGAAGCCAGAGACAGTTCCGAAATCGAGAACATTGTCACCACCACCGACAAGCTGTTTCAGTATTCACAGGAAGATCAGGGTGCCGACCCCGCAACAAAAGAAGCCCTTCGCTACCGCACCGCCCTGTATGAAGGCTTCGTACACCTGCAACAAAGGCCGTTGTGCGCCAGCACCGCCATTGAAGTGTGCGGCACCCTGAAAGGCATGGAAATGGACGTGCGCAAAGTGCCCGGAACCATTATTGGCAATCACGCGACCGGTGAAACCATCTACACGCCGCCCAACGGCGAAGAGGTTATTCGCAACCTGCTCACCAACTGGGAGAATTATCTGCACGCGGAAGACGGCACCGATCCGCTGATTAAAATGGCCATCAGCCATTATCAGTTTGAAGCCATTCACCCCTTCCATGATGGCAATGGCCGTACCGGCAGGATCGTTAACGTCCTTTACCTGATTGAACAGCAGCTGCTGACACTCCCCATCCTCTACCTGAGCCGTTACATCGTTCAGCACAAAAGCGATTACTACCGCCTGCTGACCCACGTGACCCGCACGGGTGAGTGGCAGGATTGGATTATCTTTATGCTCAAAGGGGTTGAACAGGTATCGGCCTGGACCTGCGCCAAGATTGCCGCCATGCGCACGCTCATCACGCAGACCGAAGCACACGTTCGGCAACAATTGCCCAAGATATACAGCCACGAACTGGTGCAAACCATTTTTGAACAGCCCTATTGCCGCATCAGCAACCTGGTTGAGAAAGGGATCGCCAAACGGCAAACCGCCTCCACTTACCTGAAACAGCTCGTTGAGATTGGTGTGCTACAGGAAAAAACCGCCGGCAACGAAAAGCTCTTCCTCAACCCGCGCCTGTTGCGGCTGATGACCAGCGACAGCAACGATCTGCAACCGTATAACTGAATTCAGACACCCACTGAGACCACCATGACCCACAACGATATCGTTCAGAAACTCTGGAACCTCTGCGACGTACTGCGCGACGACGGCATCAACTATTCCGACTACGTCACCGAGCTGGTGCTGCTGCTGTTCATCAAGATGGTGCATGAAAACACCGAAGCGGGCACGCTCAAGGAACACCCGCTGCCGGAAGGCTGCCGCTGGCAAGACCTGAACGGCAAGTCCGGCATCAACCTGCTGAACGATTACAAGCGCATCCTGCTCAGCCTCTCCACCGGCAGTGATGGCGATGGCAACCTGGTGCATGACGACCCGCTGATCAGTGCCATCTACGCCGATGCCCAGACACGGCTGCGCGAGCCGCGCCATCTGGAACAAATGATCAAGACACTGGACCAGATCGACTGGTTCAGCGCACAGAAGGATGGTTTGGGCGATCTGTATGAAGGCCTGCTGGAAAAGAACGCCAACGAGACCAAGTCCGGGGCCGGTCAGTACTTCACGCCCCGCGCCCTGATCAACTCCATGGTGCGCTGCCTGCAGCCGCAACCGGGCGAGCGGATTCAGGACCCGTCAGCCGGTACGGCGGGCTTTTTGATCGCCGCCCATGAACACATCAAACAGCAGACCGATGATCTATACGACCTGAGCGCCACCGAAAAAGTGTTCCAGACCCACCACGCCTATGTCGGCATCGAGCTGGTGCCCGGCACCCGTCGATTGGCGCTGATGAACTGCCTGCTGCACGGCATGGAGGGCGACGACGAAGGCGTGGTGCATCTGGGCAACGCGCTGGGCCAGGCCGGTGCCAGCCTGGCGCGTGCCGATATCATCCTGGCCAACCCGCCGTTTGGCACTTCCAAGGGCGGCGAAGCCAGCATTACCCGCGACGACCTCACCTTCGAGACCAGCAACAAACAGCTGGCCTTTTTGCAGCACATCTACCGCAACCTCAAGCCCGGTGGCCGCGCCGCCGTGGTACTGCCGGACAACGTGCTGTTCGACGCCGGCAAAGGCACCGATATCCGCCGCGACCTGATGCACAAGTGCAACCTGCACACCATCCTGCGCCTGCCCACCGGCATCTTCTACGCCCAGGGCGTGAAGACCAACGTGCTGTTCTTCACCAAAGGCAGCGCCACCGACAAGCACCAGGACGAAAACTGTACCGAAAATGTCTGGGTATACGACCTGCGTACCAACATGCCCAACTTCGGCAAGCGCACCCCCTTCACCGAGCAACACCTGCAGCCGTTCGAGCAGGTCTTCAACCCTGCCGCTCCGGCTGCTTCTGATGTGGGCGCCCACTCCGTGGGCGAATTCCTGTCCCAACGCAGCGAAGGTGAATGGTCCTTCGGTGCTGAACAGATCGACGTGGACACCACCGCCAGCGAAGAGAATCAGGATGTCGACGAACGCCTGGTGCACTCGCGCTGGCGCTGTTTCTCGCGTCAATGGATCGCCGACACCAAGGGCGACTCTCTGTATATCAGCTGGCTGAAGGACAAGGACAGCGTCGACGCCGCCAACCTGCCGGAACCGAGCGTACTGGCCGGCGAAGCGATGAGCGAACTAGTACAGGCACTGGGTGAGCTGGATGGTCTGATGCGCGAGCTGGGCGCGGGTGAGGCGGCGGATACACTGACAAATGCATGGAGTAAGGAGTCATTACAATGAGCATGACGCCACTCGAATGGGGAACAAGCCAGCTAGGGACAATCCTTGAACTTGTTTATGGAAAATCACTTCCTGCAAAAAAACGAGACGGCGATAATTATGCTGTTTTCGGCTCAAACGGTGTTGTTGGTCAGCACAGTGTTCCGCTTGTGAATACTCCAGGACTAATCATTGGACGAAAAGGTTCGTTTGGTGAAGTTCACATTTCTGAACAGCCATTTTCCCCAATAGACACCACGTACTATGTTAACAAGTTCTACGGGCAGCCAATCAGATACTGGTTTTACCAACTGAAGCTATTGCCTCTTAACCAGCTGAACCGAGCAACTGCAATTCCAGGGTTGAACAGGGATGATGCCTATTCACAGAGTATTGCACTCCCTCCCCTCGCTGAACAAAAAGTCATCGCCGACAAGCTCGATGTGCTGCTGGCACAGGTGGAAAGCACCAAGGCGCGCCTTGACCGTATTCCGCAGATCCTAAAACGCTTCCGCCAGTCCGTACTGGCTGCAGCGGTGAGTGGGCGGTTGACGGAGGAGTGGCGAGATACCAGTTCTTATTGCACGCATGAGCTTGCTGATGATTGGAAATGGGCAACTATTCCTCAAAACTGGGATGTAAAGCTCTACTCTGAAGTAGCCGAAAGTCGCCTTGGTAAAATGCTCGACAAAACAAAAAATTCAGGTATTCCAACCAAGTACGTTGGCAACATCAATGTCAGATGGTTCAGATTTAACTTATCCGAAATGCAAAAGATTCTCGTATCGGAATCGGAGCAACAGGAATTTTCCCTTAGACAAGGAGATGTCTTGATTTGTGAGGGGGGAGAGCCTGGCAGGTGCGCTATTTGGGATGACAACGGCCAAGAACCAGTTGTCTTCCAAAAAGCACTTCATAGAGCCCGCGTGTCCGATCGTTTATTCCCCGAGTGGCTTGCTCTGAATCTGAAAAATGATGCAGATAACCTGTCCTTGGCACAACTTTTCACCGGCACCACAATTAAGCACCTGACAGGGAAAGCGCTTAAAGAATACCCAATCAGAATCCCGCCAATCAAAGAACAAGCTGAAATCGTCCGCCGTGTCGACCAGCTCTTCGCCTATGCCGATCGCATCGAACAACAGGTCAATAACGCTCAGAAGCAGGTCAATAATCTGACCCAGTCCATTCTGGCCAAGGCGTTTCGCGGCGAGCTGACCGAACAGTGGCGCAAGGACAACCCGGCGCTGATCAGCGGTGACAACAGCGCCGAAGCGCTGCTGGAGCGGATCAAGGCCGAGCGCGCCGCGCTGAAACCGGCCAAGCGCAGTCGCAAGAAGGCCGGTGTCTGATTACACCCTGAACGTCATCACCAGCTGGCTCAGGCGCTGTTCCAATGCCGCCATACCGGCGGTGGTATCGGCCAGAATCGCGGCGTTTTGATCCGCCTTGTCAGCGATGACCGCAACCTGCTGCACGCTGCCTTCGATCTCGTTGGCCACTGCAGTTTGCTGCTCGGCAGCTCCGGCAATCTGGGTATTCATCTCGTTGATGGTCGCCACTGAAGCCGTGATCTGTTGCAGTGAACGGGTAGCATCTTCGGCCCTTTCGGTGGTCGCGGCGCTTTGCTCGCGGCTGCGGCTCATCACCGTCACCGCCTCACGCGCACCACTTTGCAGGCGCTCGATCATGCGCTGGATCTCTTCGGTACTCTGCTGGGTGCGGCTGGCCAGCGTACGCACTTCATCAGCCACGACCGAAAAGCCGCGCCCCTGATCACCGGCACGGGCGGCCTCAATCGCGGCATTGAGCGCCAGCAGATTGGTCTGCTCGGCAATATCGCTGATCACCGAAACCACGCTGCCAATATTATCCGCATCCGCACCCACACGCGTGATCACCTCGGCAGAACGGTGGACATCATCCGCCAGCTGGTTGATCGAGCGGATGGTTTCTTCCACCACGCGATCACCACTGCGGGCATTGGTATCGGCCTGCTGCGCGGCCTCGGCGGCCATGGTCGCGCTGGACGCCACCTCCTGCACGGCGGCAACCATCTCCTGAATGGAGACGGCGGTGCGGCCGGTATCTTCCCGCTGCTGACGGGTATCGGCCTGGGTCTTTTCAACCACTTGCGTCATGGCTTCGGTCGACTCGCTAAGCGAGCCCACCGCGATCTGCACTTCCTTCACCAGCTGGTGGATCTTATCCACAAAGCCGTTGAATCCTCGTGCCACGTCACCCACTTCATCGCGGCTGTTTACGTCCAGGCGTCGGGTCAGATCGCCCTCGCCTTCGGCAATATCCAGCAGCGCCTGGGCCGTCTGCTGCAGCGGAGCCAGCATGCGTCGCGACAGCAGCAGGTTGACCGCACTGACCAGCAACGCCAACGTCAGCCCTGACACCAGAATCCAGATCATGGTCTGGGTGATGATATGGGCAATGCTGGCTTCCCGGCGGGCGACTTCGGCATCGATATCATCGATATAGAAGCCGGTGGCGATCACCCATCCCCACACCTCAATCTCGCGGGCAAAGGTCAGTCGTGGTGACGGTTCGGCTCCGGCTTCACGGGGCCAGCGATACTCAACGAAGCCCCCGCCTTCCAGCGCCTTGTCGATCACGTCCCTGACGAAGGGTTTGCCGTCCGGGTCGGTAATATCAATCACGGTTTTCCCTATGGCGTCACTGTCACCCGAATGGAAGACAATTTTGCCGTCCAGATCATAGCCATAAATAAAGCCGTTCTCGCCAAAGGTCATGCCATTGAGTACTTCTGTGGCCTGAGCAATCTTCTCCTGATAACGCATATCGAGACGGTGCTGCAACGGACGAATGGCCCCCATCGCCATATCGATATAGTTCTGCAACTCCTGTTGCCGCGCCTCCAGCATTTCAGTGCGGATAACGTTGATCTCGTCCTGCTCAAGCTGATGCAGCTGCCACTGCACCACCAGCATCACGGCCAGTACAACCAAGATCATGGGGACTATAGAGAGGGTGAGGAACTTTGTTTTTATTTTCATCTTCGTCTCTCATGAGAGACACCTAAAGGATGCGCGCGCAGACAGGCCCAGCCATCAAGGCCGTTGTCCTTCAGGTGTCAATGTTGTGCAGGAAACGGCAGCAGAGAAGCACATGTTCTCTGCTGCCTGAATCAGGCGGCGTCCAGTAAAGGTGCCGCCCGGTTCAGGTGGTAATCCGCATCGCCCAGGAGTGCCTGAAGAACACGAATGCGCTTGAAGTAGAGGCCTACATCCAGCTCATCGGTCACGCCGATGCCACCGTGCATCTGTACCGCTTCGTTGCTGACCTTATCGGCCATTTGGCCCACCTTCCACTTGGCCAGGCTGACCAACTGACCGGCTTGGACATCATCGGCATCCAATGCTTCCAGTGCGGCCATCAGACTGGAACGGGCCAGTTCGATATCGACATGCATCCAGGCGGCACGGTGTTGCAGCGCCTGAAAGGAACCGATGGGCACATCAAACTGCACGCGGGTACGCAGGTAATCCAGCGTGGTCTGGAACAGGCTCTCACACGCGCCCAGCAGCTCGGCAGCGATACAGGCCCGACCGCGGTCCAGCGCAAGGCTCAGTACCTCGGCTCCCTGATCCAGTTCGCCGATCAAGGCGTCCGCTGCCACCTCAACCTGATTGAAAACCAGACGTGCCGTATTGCGCGAATCGATCAGCTTCTGGCGGCTGACGCTGACACCTGCAGCCTCGGCAGGCACGATAAACAGGCTGATGGCATCATCTGCTGCACCGGTACGGGCCGCCACAATCCAGCCGTCAGCACCCATGCCATCGACCACCATCACCTTGCTGCCGCTCAGTTCAAACCCACGGTCATTGCGCTTGGCCACCAGCTCGATCCGTTCGGGGTTGTGCCGCGCCCCCTCGTCCACCGCCAGTGCCAGACGCTTGCTGCCGCTGATCATCTCGGCCAGCCATTGCGCTTGCTGGGCTTCACTGCCCCCCAGCTCCAGCACCGAGCCGCACAACACAATGGAAGACAACAACGGTGATGCGCTCAGCTGACGGCCAGCGGACTCGAACACCGCGCCCATGCCGGTATAACCGAATGCCAGACCGCCCAGGCGCTCCGGAAAGGGAATCGCCGTCCAGCCCAGCTCGGTCATTTCTCGCCAAACAGACGGCTCAAAGCCCAGTTCATCGCCGCTGTCACGCAAGGCACGCAGAGCGGAGACCGGACTGCGCTCGGCAAAAAACTCCTGCGCCGTATCCAGCAGCATGCGCTGCTCTTCGTTATACACCAGGCTCATTTTGCGCCTCCTTTGGGGGCATCAGGCAGCTCAAGTACGCGCTTGGCAATCACGTTCAGCTGCACTTCGGAGGAACCACCCGAAATCGTTTGTGTGTAGCTGAGCAGCCAGGCCTTGCTGATCGCCAGTTCCTGTTCGCTGAACTCATCACCATCCCAACCCAAGGCTCTATGGCCCATTACATCGACCAGCAACTCGAACTTCTGCTTTTCCTGTTCGGTGTGCACCAGTTTCATAATGGCAGCAGTAGCACTGACATCCTGCCCGGCACGCGCTTCTTCGCCCATCCGGCGTACGCTGAGGTTGAACGCCTGCTCGTTCAGCGCCAGCTCTGTTGCCTTGGCGCGCAGCATGATGTCGGCAGCCGACTGGCTGTCCTCCGGTATGTACCGCGACACGATGGCCATCAAATCGAAATGGTTGGGCAAACAGAAGTCACCAAACTTCGACATGGCACTGCGTTCATGCTGCAGCAGGCGCTTGGCCAGGGTCCAGCCGCCATTAAGTGGCCCGATCAGGTTGTCCTTGGGTACTTTGACGTTGTCAAAAAACACTTCGCAGAACGCTGACTTGCCGCTGATCAGGTCAATCGGGCGCACCTCCACCCCGTCGGCATGCATGTCCAGCACCACCAGACTGATCCCTTCCTGCTTCTTGGCCGCATGCGGGTCAGTGCGCACCAGACAATACATCCAGTCGGACTTGTCGCCGTAAGAGGTCCAGATCTTGCTGCCATTGACTACGTAATGGTCACCCGCATCAACTGCAGAGGTACGCAGATTGGCAAGGTCTGAACCTGCATTGGGCTCACTGAAACCCTGACACCAGCGCACTTCTCCACGGGTCATGGGCGGCAGCAGGCGCTGTTTCTGCTCTTCAGTGCCGAATTCCAACAACACCGGCCCCAACATCCAGATGCCCAGATTGATCTGTGGGGGTCGACACTTGAGGCGCTTCAGCTCTTGCTGCAAAACAGAGTCCTGCTCCGGCGTCAGACCACCACCACCATATGCCGTCGGCCAGTCCGGGCAGAACCAGCCGCGATCACGCATACGCTCAAACCAAAGCCGTTGGGCTTCATTCAGGAACTCAATCCGTGAGCCGCCCCAGACCAGTTCACCGTCTTTGGCAGGCCCACGAATTGATTCCGGGCAGTTGGACTCAAGCCACGCTCGCGTGTCTGCGCGAAACTCTTCTATGGTGTTTATCATTCAAGCCTCCTTGTGCTCAAATCAACGCCCACGCGGCATCCCAAGCCCAAACTGAGCAATCAGTTCACGCTGAATTTCGTTGGTACCGCCACCAAAGGTCAGCAAGGGAGCAGCCCGCAGTTCATACTCCAGTTCGCCTAGCAAAAAGGCTGCCGAAGACCCGTCACGCACCAGGCCACTGGCACCCACAACATCAAGCAAACGACGCAGAATTTCGATTGAGGACTCGGCACCGTACACCTTGGTGATGGACGCGAGCGCAACATCCATATGTCCCTGTTCCAGATCAGAAGCGATACGGAAGTTAATCAAGCGCATGGCTTCGATCCGTGCATAACATTCGGCCATGGCTGAACGCACCCATGCACTGTCCATCGGTGTACGTCCGCTCTCATCCCGGGTTTTGGCCCACAGATAAATTTTACGGAAGAGACCAACGATTTTATCGGACCATGACCCCAGCCCCAGGCGTTCGTGGTTAAGCTGAGAGGTAATCAGCTTCCAGCCCTTGTTCAGCTCGCCGACCAGCATCTCTTTCGGCACTTTGACGTTATCGTAGTACGTCGCTGCCGTGGGGTTGGCACAGGTCGGAATCACCGTGTGTTCAAAGCCCTCTTCCTGGGTATCCACAATCAGGATGGAAACCCCTTTATGGCGCGGCAGGTCAGGATCGGTACGCGCAGCCAGCCAGATATAATCGGCAGACTCAGCTCCGGAGGTCCACAGCTTGCTGCCGTTGACCCTGAAATGATCGCCGTCCAACCTGGCGGCCGTTTTAAGATTGGCCAGATCGGAACCGGCGTCCGGTTCGGAATAGCCGACGGAGAAGTTGATATCACCACAGGCAATACCCTGTAGAAACTTCTCCTTCTGATAATCGGTACCAAACTCCATCAATGCCGGGCCAACCGTACTGATGGTTACAAACGGCAGGGGAGCCCCTGCAATGTTGGCCTCTTCGAAGAAGATCAGCTGTTCGGTCGCAGCATAGCCCTGGCCGCCAAACTCTTTTGGCCAGCCAACGGCCAGCCAGCCATCCTTACCCATCTGACGGATGGTATCCCGAAACTCATCCCCGCCCTCTTTGCCACGCAGAGAAAGGCGTAGCTCAGGGGTCATCAAGTTATTGAAATAATCACGTATTTCCATGCGCAGCGCATGCTGCTCAGGTGTCAGATCGACGAACATATTGACCTCCTTAGCTACCGCTCAGAATTAGACCACTGGTGGGGACGCCGGTACCGGCCGTGACCAGCACGTTTTCCACGTCATCGACCTGGTTAACCGATGTACCGCGTACCTGACGAACCGCTTCCGCTATGCCATTCATGCCATGGATATAGGCTTCGCCCAGCTGACCACCGTTGGTGTTAATGGGAAGCCTGCCGCCGCGTGCATGTTCGCCGGCGCGGATGAAGTCTTTTGCTTCGCCACGCTTGGCAAAACCGAACTCTTCAAGCTGCGGCAGCACGAACGGGGTGAAATGGTCATAGATGACAGCCGTCTGGATATCATCCGGCCCAAGCCCCGACTGGTGATACAGCTCGCGAGCCACTACCCCCATCTCGGGCAAGCCGGTGATGTCTTCACGGTAGTAGGAAGTCATCACTTGCTGACCCTCGGCCATGCCCTGTGAACCGGCCTTGATCAAAACGGGTTTCTGCTTCAGATCTTTGGCACGATCCGCGCTGGTAATCACCATCGCGACGGCACCATCGGACTCCTGACAGCAATCAAGCAAGCGCAGGGGCTCACATATCCAGCGGGAGTTCTGGTGATCTTCCAGGGTAATCGGCTTGTCGTAAAAGAAGGCGTTGGGGTTGGTCGCGGCAAAGTCACGCACGGCAACTGCTACGCGGCCAAAGTCTTCACAGGTGGCACCGTAGGTATGCATGTAACGCTTGGCAAACATGCCCACCCATGCCGCAGGCGTATGAAACCCGTGCGGCATGTACCAGCCGTAGTTCACGTTATCGAACGTTGGGCTGTCACCAAAACCATAATTGCCACTGCCAAAACGGTACCAGGAGCGTTCATTCATCGCCCGATACACGACAACGGTCTTGGCCACACCCGTCGCCACCGCCATGGCAGCATGCATCAGAGGACCACAGGCACCACCACCGCCATGAGGTACTTGAGAGAAGAACTTAACTTCCTTGGACCCCAGCAAACGTGCAATTTCGTAATCGGGCACCTTGTCGACGGAATAACTGCTGAAGCCATCCACTTCAGAAGGATCAATACCGGCATCTTCAAGCGCCGCCAGGGTAGCTTCCATCGCCAGACGCAGTTCGGTACGGCCTGAGTTTTTGGAAAATTCGGTGGCACCCACGCCTACAATCGCAGCCTTGTTGCTGATCAGTTCATTCATTATCGTTTCCTCCAGCTCAGGGCAGCGTCACCGCCACCGTACCGGTGACATGGTTACCCATGGAATTCTTGCCCTTCAGGGTGACTTCAGCGGTACGTGAGCTTGCGTCCAGCGCCGTCACTTCGCCCTGGAACATCATGGTATCCCCCGGGTAGTTCGGGGCTCCCAAACGAATCCGCAGGTCTGCAAAGCGACCTTCAGGGCCACACCATTGCTCGACAAAACGCTGAACCAGGCCGCTCGTCGTGAGGATATTCATGAAAATATGCGGTGAGCCCAACTCTTGCGCCGCATCCTTGTCATGATGACCGGGGAAGTAATCGCGGGTCGCCACGGCACCACCTGCAATCAATGCAACCGTGATCGGAATTTCCAGCGCAGGCAGCTGATCACCCATGCAAACATCTTCAAACTGCTTTGTTTTCATCAAGGTCATATTTCCACCCCAGAGTATCGTGAGTTGCCAACCAGTCACCCAGACGTTCAAGCGTTGCCCGGTTACCGCCCAGGCCAACACTTAACGCGCGGCTCCAATAGAGGAAACGGTGGATTGGGTACGTCAGATCCACCCCTATACCGCCGTGAACGTGCTGCGCCTTGTGACCGACAAAGTGACCTGCTTCCACTGCATGCCAGGCGGTAGACAACGCCTCTGCAGCAGCGGGCATTCCATGGTCAATGCGGTAACATAACTGCCACAGACACGTCCTGAGGGCTTCAGTCGCAATCTGGCAGTCAGCCATGGTCATCTGCACAGCCTGAAACTGGGCGATTTTGCGGTCGAACTGGACCCGTTCACTCACGTACTCGGCCGTGCGGCGGATTTGCTCGGCACTGACACCCATCTGCAATGACGCCATACAGGCAATGGCACGTGATTCCAGCCACTCGACGGCATCCAGCGGAAGCAAGGCATCTGCCGGCAGGCTAAGCCCCTCACACACCAGGTCAGCAACACTTTCACCGTGCGTTGAAACCCCGCCTCTCACCTGCACGTTTTCACTGTCGAGGTTGATACACGCAGGACGCACGCCTTCCTCGGTATTGACCAGCACAAGCGCAAGAGAGGCTTCCAGCGCACAGGGGACGGCGTAAGCCGTGCCGTCCACACGCCAGCCACTGCCCTCAGGAACAGCGGCAAGACCCAGCCCTGTCACCTTGACTGATTCCGAGAGGCCCAGCGTCAATACCGTGTCGGCGGTTGCTGCCGCTTGAACCAGCGTAGAGAAATGGTCGCCCGCAAACGTTGCCAGTGCTGTTGCCGCGACCTGATGACGCCACAGGGGAACCATCCCCAACCCTCGGCCCTGTGCTTCCAGCACCAGCATCAATTCGGTCATGCCCAAACCGCTACCGCCGAAATCTTCTGGTATATACAGGGAGTGCAATCCGGTCTGAACACAGGTTTGCCACAAATCCTGCATGATGGTTTCACCGGACTGGTCAAATTCACGCATGCGCTCATCAGTGCAGAAGTCTTCAAAAAGCCCCTGGGCCATATCAGAAATCGCACGTTGATCTTCAGTTAACGTAAAATCCATAACAAATCCTCAGCCAGATTTAGATCGGAATAAAGGAAGCACCAAATCATCATCAAATGATGTGAATTCCACCTCCACGCGCTGGCCAATCTCGAGTTCCGAGATATTCACGCCAACCAGCCCCGCAATCATTCTCACGCCATCATCCAGTTCAATCAGACCAATTGGATTGGGGTAATCAAAAGGAGGCACTTCCGGGTAATGCATCACCACGAATGAATAGATCTCGCCCGTGCCCGCACTGACTTTGTAGTCCAGATCAAAGCTCTGGCAATGACTGCACACCGGCGCAGGAGGATGCTGCAGTGCGTCACAGCTTTTGCAGTGCTGAATCCGAAGCTCATGCTTGGCACAGCCATCCCAGAAAAATCGCGTATCATCGCTGATCCCGGGATAAGGCCGCGGAATAGCATCTGTTTTTGTAGCATCAGGTTTTTCTGCAGCGCTCTTGTTTTCAAACGAGGCTTTCGAGTGCGCGGGACGAAACTTGAACACACGAAAAAGAAGCTCACCGACTTTTTCATCA
The DNA here is from genome assembly GCF_003014615.1 of Marinobacterium halophilum. Lineage (GTDB taxonomy): Bacteria > Pseudomonadota > Gammaproteobacteria > Pseudomonadales > Balneatricaceae > Marinobacterium > Marinobacterium halophilum. Next base: position 22,516 of record NZ_PYGI01000025.1, read on the forward strand.
CCCGCCTCTTTGACGGAGTAGAAAGGCATTATCTGGGTCACAAAGAAGCCCGTGCCCAGTGCCGTCGTTTTCTCTTCACTCACCTCTTTAATGATGGTGGTGTAGTACAGCTTTTCGCCCATGCGCAGGTAGCGTTCGAAGTTGAGCTCCGAGTTGACGGCCACGACTGACGGATACCCTTGCTGTTCCAGCAAGCCCAGCACTTCGTATGGGTTTTCATCTGTCGAGCCCGGCGGGTAATTGTTCATGTGCAGCCCTTCAAGACACCAGGGCTGCAACATGGCAGGGGGTGCAACCAGCTCACCAAACTCGCTCTGTTTCGCATATTCGGGATCGGTGTAGAGCGGGTTTTCAATGCCCATCACCTCACACCACTGACGGACCATCATGGGATTGACCTCATCCCACGCGTATACACGGCCATATTCCCGACCGACCAAAGCACGAACCTCTGACAACCAATCGTATTCAGACAAAACTCTTCTCCTCAGAACGATGAGGCCACCTCAGCTCAGGCGGCACCGAGTAATTTCAGTTTGTAACCGTACTTGCCTGCAGAAATGCTGGACGCTCGCCACCGCCATTGAGCAAAAGATTGCTGCCACTGGCATAGGACGCCAGCGGTGAAGCCATGTACAGGCAAGCATTACCGATATCTTCCGGCCGTCCCAAACGACCAGCGGGGATGGTGTCAGCGACGGCCTGAATACCAGCGCTATCACCATAATGAAGGTGAGACTGTTCTGTTTCGATGAGCCCTGGGCTCACGGCAACAACGCGTACTTTTGGTGCCCACTCAACGGCAAGTGAAGCGGCTAACGACACGACTCCGGCCTTGGCTGCGCCATAGGCAGCTGAGCCCGGAGAAGCACGAAACGCACTGATGCTGCCAATAAAGATGATGCAGCCCCCCACATCCTGGGCCTGCATATGTCGGTTGGCGAGTTGGGCAAGATGAAGAGGCGCAATAAGATTAAGGCGCAATATTCCCTCATGAAAGCGGGGCGAAACCTCTCCCGCCAACGCATGTGGTGCGCCCCCTGCATTGTTGACAAGAACATCCAGTCGACCGTAATCATCGATGATGCGTTGCAGCACAGCCTCCGCCGCCTCATAGTCTCGTACATCCAGCTGCACGAAAACGGCATCTCGACCGCCTGCAGACGGCATTTGCTCCGGTGCCGTACGTCCGCATATAATTACGTCCGCTCCGGCAGACAGGAAGGAGTTTGCGATACCGGCTCCAATTCCTTTTGTACCGCCTGTGATTAAGACAACTTTACCTGTAAAATCAAAACTCACCGAGCCAGTCATATACGCCTCCTCAAAACTCATTTAACTAGTCTATTCATCTCTCCCCCCAACAATCTACGTCTAAATGGACGATGATTTTTTTAATTTCACGACTGAATATAATAAAAATTCTCGACATGATTCGCCGAAAATTGAGATGAAGACAAAGTCATACTATCGACATGCCAACAGTTTTGACTGGGTTCGAACTCACTGCTCCAAGGCGATGATGGTCTATGTAAATTAACCTAATAAATACTTGGCAGCAGGTAGAGTTAAAAATCAGTCTAGAAACCTTCCCACCAGCCCATGACAAACGGGTGTATAAAATCCTTTATATTTAACCTATATAATAAAATACCATTTAAATATATAAAAATGGTTATTCTAATAATAAAGAGAGCACGTTCATGAAAAAAAACAACCTGACAGTCAATACTGTCTGTGGACCCATTGACATTGAATCATTAGGCAACGTTCTAATGCATGAACACCTGACGCTAGGTTTGCCCGGCTGGGAAAACGATTCACATGCACCCTATATAGACAGATCTTCACTCATTGAACGCGTATGCGCAAAAATTGAATCTCTTAAAAATGCCGGTTTCAATACATTGTTAGACCCATGCCCCATGGATTTGGGAAGAGACATTGATTTAGCGATTGAGGTATCGACAAGAACAGGTTTCAATATTATTTGTGCTACTGGCCTGTATACAGAAAATGAGGGCGGTAATTCTTACTGGAAACTTATTCAAAAATGCGACCCTGAAGAGTTCATTGACCGAGCATCAAAGCTTTTCATTAAGGAAATCACAGAGGGTATTGGAGCCACTACTGCCAAAGCCGGTGTAATAAAAATTGGCTCTGATAATGGTGAAATAACTCAATACGAAATGGATGTCATCAAAGCAGCGGCACAAGCCCACCTGAAGACTGGCACACCTATTACTACACACACAGATGCGACCATCGGTCACTTGCAACTCCAGGCACTTATTGAATGTGGCGTACCTGCTGAAAAAGTCATCATTGGCCATTCGTGTGGTAATAGTAATACAGATTATCACACCCATTTGGCTCATCAGGGTGCCTATGTTGGATTTGATCGGTTTGGTTACGGTATTATTGTTTCAGACGATGTGCGAATAGAAAATCTGGTTTCGATGATAAAATCAGGTTTTATTGAAAAACTAATCATTTCTCATGACTGTATTTTCTGCGCTAAAGGTGAGCCCTTCACGCAGGGCATAAAAAATGCACCGCCGGGAACATTTCATGTAGAACCCACTTACATCCAACAGGAAATAATTCCAAGACTCATGGATATGGGTGTCACAGAAGATCAAATAAAGACATTACTTTCAGATAATCCGAAAAAATATTTTTCCATGTAATAGCCTGTAATGGAGCTATATAAATGGGTAAACAATGCTAGTTAATCCCCGCGTGATACATGCCAAGTCCGCTTCATGCGCCGGCGAAGTCCATACCTTTTGTCCGGTAATGACCCACTGGTTATATTCGATATTGAAGCGCGCCCTGGTTTTGACACTGGCCAAGTCCGAACCGGCTACCGGCTACCGGCTACCGGCTCAGAGTAGCCCTGACACCAGAGGCCAGTGCCTGCAAGAATGCCCGGCAAGTACTTGGCCTGTTGCCCAGGTGGGTAGCCAACCAGTCGGCCACTTCCGAACGAAATGTCTCATCAGCAACACTTGCACCCAGCTTCATGAGAAATTGCCTCCATCAAAGTGAACGTACCTTCACCGTACACCTGCAGTGTCTATAGCTCGTTACTGCCAAGTGCAGCCACGCTATTGATAAACGCACGAACCAGTTCTGTCTGACGTCTGATGCCCGTTTTTGAGAAAATTGATCTCAAGTGTGCTCTGGCAGTATTCCGTTTTATATTCAAATCTTCAGCAGCATCTTCAAGCGACAAACCATCTGCCAATTTAAGAGCAAGAGCATTCTCGGCAGTCGTAAGGCCAAATAGCTTTCTGGCAACATCAACATTCGCATTAAGTTTGCCAATAGCATCTCGAATATAGATCATTGCCACTGGACTGCTTTTCCCTTCAGCCCAGTTATTAATTGGAATAGGTTCAACAACCAAACCCAGATTCACCTCACCAGAAGGTCGTGTAATTGACATGGCACCGGGAAGAACCTGCTCTTCTCCATTCGTAGCAGCATCAAACGCACTTTTTATAAGCTTTTTCAGCTCTTTATTATCGGAAGGATAGCTTGCTTCTAAGCGGCCACCTATGATTTTCAAACCATCACATGAATCAATTATATTCCTCGCGTATATATTTTTATCCAGTACAGTTCCATCTTCATCAATCAATAGTGTTGCAATGGATAATTTACTAATCGCACGGGAATACAATGATTCAATTTTCTGGATTTGGTCAATTTGCTTGTTTATTTTAAGTGCGCGACGTATATGTGGAAGCAGTTTTTCACATAACTTTTTATCATTATTTGAAAATGGTTTACTCTCTTCACCTCTTGTGATTCGAAGACGAAGAATGCCTGAATCCTGAGTGGATATATCAACACCCATAACATGATAAATATTTGAAGGGATAAGCCAATGCGAACGAAACGAGTTATCAATCCAACTTGTTTCTTTCATGATATCAAATACCGTAAATACCTTATCTGGAATCTGATTATGAAAAGGAGTAAGGTTATGTTGATATGGGAAAGAAATTATTTCACCAGAATTCGGCATATCACCTACCGAAACCATAAGACCAATGTTATCCTCATCCTGTGCATAAGGCATTTTCAATATCAAGGTAACATAGTTTGCGTCAAAGAGATGCTGAATGTGCTCCAGCGCAACTCCCCATCGCTCATTGTTGATTGTCGCCTCATACAGTTCTGAAAGAATCGTATCGAGACTGTCTGCACCAATCATGCTCATAGTATTGCCTTTATAGTTATATTGATGAGTAAATATGACTGCTGGAGGGTTAATGATGCACAAATATCCAGCACCCGGTGCTTGAAAAATTATCCAATTTCCTTAGTAGACTCTAAAATGGCATTAAACGGATCCGCTTTTGAAACGTGATCAGTCGCCAAGCAATGCTGGTCACCGCTCATTTGGGCATAAGCCTCTAGTATCAATTGAGTGATACATACCAGAGAACGTGCCATGTAGACAGCCATGCATGTGGTCTCTCCTGAGTTGTCGTTATCCAGAGAACTTGCTTGCCACTGCATGCGTTCGACAGACAGGTCGATCTAGAGCTGTCCAGCCTATTTAACATTACGACTGGAAACAGCCTACAACATCGTCCAATAAGACTAACCAAAGAGAGTGAAGGGAAAGGTTAACCGTTTGAAAACATGAACCTGATCAAAGACGGCCGCTCAAAGTGTAAAGTTCTGCAGGTGTCGGGACAGGTCTCCAATCAGTCCAACCTGGGTGTAATCACGGTACGTAAAGCGCCACACCCCATCCACACAGGCAAACTCGTCCCGATAACGTCCAGTCATGATTGGTTGCAGCGGGCTGTCTTCAGTGGCTTGCAAAACGGTGTAGCAGGAACGGCAACTGGCGACGCCAGCCATTTCATCGATTTGCATAATCGGGTTGGTGACCATATGCCGGGTTCGCGGTGTACCACAGGGGTAGATTCGAATAATGCTCTGCCACAGCTGTAACAGCCCTTCAGCATCCACCACGCTGCCGGATGCCCCCGTTTGAATACGGGCATGCCTGAACAATGCGGCCGCTTCAGCCAACTGTCCATCATCGATTAATTCAGCATAGCGATACAGCAAGTTACCAATCTGTACATGGGCAGGTAATGACACATTCAACTCCTGGCAGATAACGTGTCCAGTGGACTTTGCCATCCTAAATAACCTTAAATCTTTCAGCAGCGACTGAATGCCGTTGCTGAACTCGGGTGGCGCTGATTGATTTCAAGCCGGCTCGAAGTCACGCTTGAGCGCCAGCTTATCCACCTTGTTGGAGGCATTCACCGGCAGCATCGATACCATGCGCACCTGCCGTGGTACCTTGTAGTTGGCCATCTGCTCACGAGACCACTTGATCAGCTCCTTTTCATCCAGGCTACTGCCATGGCGCTTGACGATGAAGGCACAGCCCACTTCACCCATGCGCTCATCCGGCACACCAATAACCGCAGCCTGAGCCACTTCAGGATGCTCCACCAACGCCGCTTCGATCTCGGCCGGGTAACAGTTGAAGCCACCAACAATAAACATGTCTTTGAGACGACCGGTAATACGCAGGTAACCGTTATCATCCAGGCTGCCGATATCACCGGTATGCAACCATCGCTCTTCATCAATGGCCTCGGCGGTCGCTTCTGGATTCTGGAAATACCCCTGCATCACATGAAAACCACGGAGACAAATTTCGCCATTTTCGTTGGCTGCCAGCGGCTTTCCATCCGGATCAAGAATCGCAACTTCAGTCCCGGGGATCGCTTTCCCGCTGGTCGTTGCGATGGTCTCAGCCGAGTCATCAGGATCACAAATCGTGGCAAAACCACCACATTCAGTCAGGCCGTAGGCCGTCGTCACGACATCAAAGCCCAACTCATTGCGCATGCGTTCAATCAGCACCGGCGGCACGCTTGAAGACCCCGTGACGGCAACACGCAAGCTACTGAGGTCTTTGTCATTGAGCTCAGGATGCGCCAACAATGAAAGATAAAGCGTCGGTGGGCCTGGCAACACCGTTACGTTATCCTTTTCGATCCGCTGCAACACCTCATCCGCATCAAACACGGGATGGGGCAGCACGGTTGAGCCGGAAAGCAGGCAGCTCAACCACCCGGCCTTATAGCCAAAGGCATGGAAAAACGGGTTTATGATCAGGTAGCGGTCACCCGGACGCAGTCCCAGTACCTGTACAAATTCGGCAAAAGCAGCCAACGCCGCGCCATGGGCCCCCATAACACCCTTGGGCTTCCCTGTTGTCCCCGACGTGAACATAAGGTCTGAAAGACTTTCGGCGCTCAACTGACTGGCACGCGCACGCGCTGTCGACTCACTTATCGCCTTACCCTGTTCAATAAAGGCGTCCCACTCCAGGTTGTTGGCCAGAGGCTCACCTTGACGGTCGCTCATCACCACCGTCATATCGAGCCAGTCAGCACAGCTTTCTGCAATCAGTGCCGGGTAGTCGCTGCCAAGGAAGTCACCAGTGCTGAACAGCATACGGCTGCCACTGCGGGTGATAATGTCACGCGCTTCACTGGCCTTCATGCGAGTATTGATCGGTACCAGCACCGCACCGGCCATTTGCAATCCCAATGCTGCCAGAATCCAGCGGGCACAGTTCGGTGCCCAGACGGCTACCGGGTCTCCAGGCTGAACACCCAGTTGAATCAGCCCGCGCGCGACATCCAGCACTCGGTCTGACAAGTCTGCATAGTCAATCACCTCCAGCCCTTCTTCAATGGCCGGAATGCCCGCAAACTGTCGTGAAGCTTCAAACACAAGCTCGGGAATGGTGTGAGCTTTTAAAGGGGTATCATGGTGTTTTTTTATTATAGTCATCTCAAGTACTCATAATGATTGTGCTACTGACACACGCGCCATATAAAAATTAATGCATTAAATCAGATGGTTTTTTATCTGTTGCTTCAGTAGCTTACCGGCAGGATTACGGGGTAATGTTTCCTGCTGAACAGCGATCATTGATGGCACTTTATAAGCGGCAAGATGCCCCGCGACAAAACTCTTCAGTTCAGCCTCATCCAGTTCTTCTCCCGGCTGGATCGCCACCACAGCTACAACCGCCTCCCCCGTTTCATCATCAGGAACGCCCAACACAGCGGCTTCGCGCACCAGGGGATGACGCAAAAGGCATGACTCCACTTCTGCTGCCGCAATATTTTCGCCAGACTTGTTGATAACATCCTTGAGCCTGTCGACAACGTACAACAAACCATTGGAACCTACGTGACCCAAGTCCCCCGTGTGCAACCAGCCATTTCTGAGCGCGTCTGATGTCGCGTCTTCACGATTGAGGTAACCCTCCATGAGGGTGATGGAGCGGAGGCATATTTCACCGTTTTCACCACCCGGAAGCTCATCGCCATCAGGGCCTACAATCTTTACCTCGGCAAGCGGGGAAATAACGCCAGTAGCATTTGGATACAACCTGAATAAGTCACCTGACACTGCAGCGCCAACACCGTTTGTTTCAGTCATGCCGTATCCGTTACCGACAAACTGATCGGCAAGGGAGTCAAGTACCTCATCAATCAGCCCTTGTGGCAAACCTGCCCCACCCAGTCCCAGGCCAGCCAAGCCCCCCTTCACTGCATCAGTATGAAATTCCGACTCTCGCAAGAGCTGCATCACCATGGAAGGCGCACCATTGAACTGGGTGACCTGCTCACTTTTCATCAGCTCAATAGCAACTTTCGGGTTCCACTTGTGCATAAAGACCAAACGACGCCCCGTACGCAATGCCGTCAACAACTGCGCATGTAACCCACTGACATGAAACAGCGGTACCGCCGTCAGAATGACGGGCGCGCGCCCAAGCCGCTGAATTTTTTCAACGGCCTCAGGAGAGGTCATGGCCGACAGTGCACTGATGTAATCGATATTAAACAGTGCCTGACAAACGGCTCGATGATTCGATACCACAGGTTTGGCACGACTGGTGGCCCCAGAGGTAAACAGGATCAACGCAGTATCCCTAGGCTCTGGCGAAACCTCGGGTAGCTCAAGGACGGGGCCGGCAGCCACGTCGGCATATGCTTCAATATTATCGGTTACCGCCAGCGGGATATTATCGACAACTACAACGGGTATTTTTGCGCCCAAATAGGATGGACCGATTCGCACCAATCGATCAGCGTCACAAACCAGAGCATCAGCATCTATGTCATCCAGTGCTGCATGAAGCTCTTCAGCCAGCCCGAAACTGTTCAATAACGCCGGTACAGCGCCCAGGCTGACGGCCGCCATGAACGCAACCACCCACTCAGGACGATTACGCATTGCAATGGCAACACGACTACCGGAGCGAACACCCTGTGAAAGCATCCATGATGCCACTGCATCCAGATGGGAATAGAAGCGGCCATAACTCCAGCGTTCATCTTGGTATACCATGAAACATTCGTCATCTTCGCGACGTGCCTGACGAACCACTTCAGCCAAATTAACTGGAGCATTTTTGTAGAGCCCGTACCTTCCAGATTCTGTTACGATCGATTCCAACTCAAAAGGGGCCCCGCTAGCGGTCAGTTGAGACTGCATGGTCACAGTTCTTTTCGCAATGGCATTCATGGAAACCTCTTATTTTTAGATATAGCTATCAGATTTAATACAGTAACTATCTGGAATATCTTTGCTTTTAAAACGCACGATCACTTCCGCAGCGTTCAGATAGTTCAAATGAGATAACGTCTCACCAATTGCCAGCATCATATCGATGGGCTTCAGCTCACGCGGAAATAGCACGTTCATTGCATCCCATGCCGTAAAGCGGCCATGATTCTTAGCGAACTCGGTCAATACTTTGAATTGACGATGATGGTGAGCCACAAGTTGATCCAGGCGAGTGTGCAACCCTTTAAATACAAACCCATGGGCGGGCATGACAATGCTATCGCTAGAGAGGGCTTTCAAACGCTCTAAAGAATCCAGCCAGTGTTTCAGCGGGTTTGCTTCAGGTTCAACATCACTGACAAGCACATTAGAACTGATGGATGGCAGCACTTGATCACCGGATATTAGCAGAGCATCCTCTTCACAATATAGGCACGCATGTTCGGGTGAATGTCCTTCTCCTATTACTATCCGCCATTTACGGCCACCTATGGATAAATTATCACCTTCCCTCAAGCGTATGTACTTGTTTGGAAAGTCGGGCATGAATGGATCGTTACCATAAATGCCTATTATTTTTTCAATATCTTTATCTGGAGTGCCCGCCAGATAAAGATATTCACGCTGGCACTGCCTGTCAATCACAGCACCTGAACTTGCCAGTGCTCGCATAGTGAAATATTCACCATGCGTCATATAAAGTGGTACGGAAAATTCTTTCATTAACCAGCTTGCCAAGCCTGCATGGTCATAGTGAAAATGGGTACAGATAACACCAACTAACGGTTTTTCTTTAAAATATCGATCAGCCAGTTCTTTCCATGCAGCTTTAGAAGCTTCCGTATTGAGGCCCGTATCGATCAAATACCAGCCCTTGCTGTCCTCAAGAACATAGACATTTATATGATCCAACGCCATCGGCATAGGAATACGCGCCCAAAAAACTCCGGCTGATATCGCCACAAGCTGACAACTTTCAGTAGGCTTTTCAAAGGGATATTCTAGAGCTGCACGCTCGTCATCTCGACGCTTTTTCGATTTATCTTCGCTTTCATTTCCAAGCATGCCGCCTCCTTCACATCCGTATCCACCATAGATATAATGTGTCTTACCATCTATGGACCCCCTTTAGTAAAACCCTACCGTAAACTCGAAATCTACGTCCAAAAGGACGATGCGCGTGCCAAAAAAAAACGGAAGGATTAAATAAAAAAACCTCTAACGGAGCGTCCACATGTCGGTAATGCCCCCCCCACCTCGAGTGGGTATAAAAAGCCACTTTATGCTGGCGCTTCTCGCCCTGGTTTATGTCTTTTCATATATAGACCGACACGCCATTGCAATCGTGCTGGAACCGATAAAACAAGAGTTTGGTGCGTCTGATACTCTCATGGGGCTGCTTACAGGCCTTGCATTTGCAGTTTTGTATGGTGTTCTGGGTATACCACTTGGCCGGATGGTTGATCGCGGCGCTGACCGGCGCGTGATGATTTCGATCTGCTGCGGCCTATGGAGCGTAGCAACCATGGCTTGCGGCATGGCAACCAGCTTCTGGCAGTTGATCATCGCGCGCATGACTGTTGCGGTTGGTGAAGCTGGCGGCATGGCACCTTCCGTCTCCATGGTGGCAGACCTCTATCCCAAATCACGCAGATCACTGGCCATGAGCATTTTCATGCTTGGGCCACACATTGGTATTCTTGTTGCGATGGTTGCCGGCGGCTACATTGCACAGACATATGGATGGAGAACAACCTTTATCGTCTTCGGTCTGCCGGGGATTTTCATCGCCGCTACACTCTGGTTTTTCACCAAAGACCCGGGGAGAGGCGTATTTGATAGTACTGAAGAGCGACGCCAGGCACAGCTTGCCAAAGACGTCAGCCTCATGTCACAGATCAAAATCATTTTCAAAGTGCGCGCCTTCGTACTTCTCTGCTTTGCTTGCGGCACAACGGGCATGGTTGGATATGGTTACGGGATCTGGGCACCTACTTTCCTGCTGCGCACGTATGAAATGCCTCTGGCACAAGCGGGGCTACTCTTTGGTATTGCCAGCGGTATTTCGGCCGCTGTCGGTGCCATTTTCAGTGGCTGGTTTTGTGATCGCATGATTCGCCGCAGCACTTCATGGCAATTGGGTCTGCCTCTTATCGGTATCATGGCCAGCTTACCGATGGGCATCGGATTCCTGCTATGGCCACAGTCATCGTCATTCAGCATCGGTAATCTAGAGGTTCCTTACGCAATGCTCTTCTGCGCCGGGTTCAGCTTCTTTCAAGGCTGGTGGCCATCTCTCACATTTACAGCTGTAAGCCATCTGCTAACCAGCTCCCAACGCGCACTAGGCGCTGCATTCCTCAACTTGTTCATGACGTTGATCGGTGCCGGCTTTGGCCCCTTCCTTTCCGGCCTGCTGAGTGACGCATATACAAGCACTATGGGTGCTGACGGGCTGCGCTGGGCCTTGGTTACTATTCTCAGCTTATTGCTTATCACTTCGTTACTGTATCTATTGGCAATCAAACCCTACAACAAGCGCCTGGAACAGTTGGATGCCAGCCTTGCCTGATCAAACTGCTTCACAAGACACTTGTATGCCGGATACACAAGGACACCTGCGTAGGCGAAAGTATCAAACCTGCCAGCAAAAATTTTTCCATAGCTCCTGATATAAACGGCCCAAGCGAAAGCTTCGGGCCGTTTTTTAATATCAATCAAATGGTTACATGTCATAGTCCGTATGAGGGTTTCGCAAAAATTAGTCCATTTAGGGGTTTCGAAGGCTGTGCTGATATAAAACAATGCCCATACAACAAAAATAAAACCAACTACCCCTTGGTTAATTATGACAATGATTTTCCATGGGTATACGGAGGCAACATGAGAAAGCAACAACTCTGGAAGCCCATCGCAGCTTCAGTCGCACTCACTCTATCAGCAACCGCTTACGCAAAGGTCTCTCCTGAAGAAGCTGCCAAACTGGGCAACGAGTTAACCTGCATGGGAGGCGTTGCAGCTGCTAACGAGGCAGGGACCATACCTCCCTTTTCAGGAAAATGGCTAGGCACACCACCGAACATTGAATACACCCCCAATGTTGGACAACATCCGGTTAACCCATATTCAGACGACAAACCGCTATTTCAAATCAATGGGAAAAACTGGGAAGAATATAAAGACAACCTGACCGAAGGTCAGATTTCTTTGCTCAAGCGCTTTCCTGACACTTACCGAATTCCGGTTTATGAAGGTCGCCGTGACTTTAGATATCCGGATGAGATATGTGAACTGGCCAAAAAGAATGCACTAGAAGCTGAATCGATTGATGGCGGCATGGGCTTCAAGGGGTATATGGGACCAATACCATTCCCTATTCCAAATGGGGAATACAAGGCCATGCAAGTTCTGGCCAACCATAACTATCCCTATCGCGCCTTTACCGAAGTCATGGAAGTCCGTGATCTGGCTGATGTTAACTCAAGCGGAAACATTACCTGGGGCCAAACACAAAACAATACACTTAACGTGATTACATTACCTGATCAGATCGGGAAACCGGTTGGCGATATTATGGCGTACAGCTTCACCGGCACGCTGCTACCAACACGAGATAAAGGCAAACGTAGCCTTTCGGTTGAGCCCATGAATTTTACCAAGGGCCAGCGCTTGGCCTGGGCATATAACCCTGGCACGCGTCGCGTTCGCCAGCTGCCTGAATTTGGTTTCGATACGCCTGCAGCCGGGACATCCGGTAAAATCACGATTGACCAAGACCGGTTAATGAATGGATCCCCTGAGCGTTATAACTGGGAAGTACAGGGTAAGCGCGAAATTTATATCCCTGCCAATGCCTACAGCCTGCACGAAGAAGCTGTCTCTTATGATGAACTTCTGACGGCAAACCATCCCAACCCTGATCTGATGCGCTATGAACTGCGCCGCGTATGGGTGTTGGAAGGTACGCTGAAAGAAACGCATCGACACAAATACGGCAAGCGCGTGATGTTCCTCGACGAGGATACCTGGCACAGCGTAATGAGTGATTACTACGACACCCGTGGCGAGCTGATGATGCACGCCCTGCTGAACTACTACTATGCCTTCGATATGAAAGCATGGCATGCGGGAACAAGCTTCTATCACGATCTGAATACCGGTGGTTATGTGGCCTACAACCTGTTCCAGGATCTGGAAAAGGGACCGATTTTGAACGCCGGTGGTTTGAAACCTGAAATGTATACGCCTGCTGCCCTGCGTCGCCGCGCCCACTAATCTCGTCAGGAATAATGTCATGACTGTATTCAAACCCAACTTATTAGCCTTCGCAGTATTGACCGCTGGCATCACCACTCAGGCTCAGGCCGGTCAAAGCATCGACATGGGCGACGGCCTAACCCTGGACTGGAAAGGCACTGTCAGCTACGGTGCCGGCGTCCGCCTTGAAGATCAGGATGAAGTTCTGGCTGCCAAAAGCAGCGGCGACCGCAACTTTGATCAGGGCGATATGATTAACAACCGCCTGTCGCTGTTGATGGAAGGCCGTCTACACAAGGGCAATAGCGGCCTGGTAATGTCCGCCAGCACCTTCTATGACGACGTGTACCAGGACGACAAGTTCACTGATGATGCCGAGAAGTACCATGGTGGATACACTCGCCTGCTGGACCTCTACGGCTATACCAGCCTGGAGCTTGGCAATGGCAGCTATCTGGACCTGCGTGCCGGTAAGCATGTCGTCGCATGGGGTGAAGCGCTGTTCCTCCCCAGCATGTCATTGGCACAGGGCCCGTCTGATGGCACCAAGGCCGGCATTCCCGGCGTAGAGGTAAAGGATATCCTGCTGCCGGAAGATCAGGTTTCCATGCAGCTGGAAGTAAACCCTAACTGGTCAATTCTGGCCCATGCCCAGTACAACTGGCATGAAGTTCAGGTACCTGAACCGGGCAGTTTCCTTGCAACCGGTGAAGCAACCGGTGAAGGCGCTACCTGCCTTGCATTGGCACCAGGCTCCAACTGCTCATATGCACGAGGCGATGATATTGAGCCAGGCAAAACCGGTCAGTGGGGTATAGGTACGCGCTTCAGAACCAGCCTTGAGACCGAATGGGGCCTCTACTACCTCAAGTACCACGATCGCATCCCGTTGCCTGAATTCTCAATAACAGGCTTTGGCGCCAATGGCGCAACAGGTAGCTACAATATCCGTTATTTCGATGACGTTGAGCTTTACGGTGCAACCTTTACAACCACAGCAGGAATGGCATCCATCGCAGGTGAAATGACCTACAAAAAAGGAGCCCCTTCCCTCTTGGCCAACGGGATGCCAACACGCTCGGATATCCTGCAAACCAACCTGAATACAATTGTTAACTTTGGTCGCTCCAGCCTTGCCGATACTGTCACTCTTGTAGCAGAGCTATCCTATGTTGATATTCTGGATGTGGAATCACGCGGAATAAACATATTTGGTTCAATGGATCAGGTCACTGACGATTTGATGTGGACCGGTCACGGCCTGGCCTTTTCAAGCAGCTTCACGCTCAGCTATCCCGGCGCTACCGAAAACTGGGATCTGAGCATCCCACTGGCATATTCGCATCAGATCAGTGGGCGCACCATTACCGGTGGTGTTGGCGGCGAGGGTGATCATCGTTTCAGCGTAGGTGCCAACTTCACCCACCGCACCGGTGTGCAGGTAGGCGTAAACTACCTGACCTACATGGGTGACCCGGATGTCGATGAGGCCTATAAGCAGCGCACACTCTCTGACCGCGACAACCTGTCCCTGTCTGTGAAGTACGCCTTCTAACCCCGGACGGCGTACAGCGATCGATAGCATTTCCCTGCTTCATTTTCCGGCCTCTTTGAGGCCGGTTTTTTTAGATCAGTCGCTGGTTACCTGAACGCACAGGCCTGTGGGCCGGACAAGGAAAGGGAACCTGTTAACGACTTCGCCGCTTTTATAATGATCAAGGAGATCTAACGTGGTGACATCCAGCCTAACCAATGTTGCACCCCCCTGGCGACGCCACGGCCTGCTACTCCTGCTAACGCTGTTATATACGAATACCTTCATCGGCCGTCAAATCATGGCAGTGATGATCGAGCCCATAAAATATGAATTTAATGCCAGCGACACCGCCATGGGGCTGGTATCCGGGTTGGCTTTCGCAGCAGTATTTGCGCTCTTTGGCTTGGGCGCAGGACGTATGGCTGACCGACTTCCACGCACAAGAATATTAGCCGCCTGTGTCTTGCTATGGAGTGCGACAACTGTTCTATGCGGCTTTACCACTGGCTTCATCGTTCTGGTTATGGCCCGCATGTTGGTGGCTATCGGCGAATCCGCCGTCACCCCATGCTCCATTTCAATGATTGCCGACCTGTATCCAGTGAACCGGCGTGCCTTTGCCATAAGCTGCTATAGCACCGCTCCCACACTCGCAGCCATCATTGCCATGAGTGTAGGTGCCTGGCTGGTGGAACACTATGGCTGGCGTACCGGCTTTATTGCTGTGGGTATTCCGGCAAGCATCATAGCCATTATGATGTTCCTGATGCGTGAGCCTGCTCGCGGGACTTGGGATCATCCCCCTGCGGAACCCCGTGCGCCGCTGTCCTTGCTGGCAACTTTACAATCGCTGTGGGCCATTAAACCCTATCGTTATTTGATCCTGGCTGCTGCCGTCAGTACGCTGGGCACCAATGCCTTTGCAATGTGGAACGCCACTTTTCTTGTACGCTCGCATCACCTGGAGCTTCAGCAGGCTGGCATTCTGGCCGGTGTTGTCGGCGGTGGTTCTGCAGCACTCGGAATGCTGTTCAGTGGCTGGTTTACTGACCGCCTGATCAGTGCCCACCCACGCTGGCAATTACTGATACCACAGTGGGGGCACCTCATTGGCATTGCCACAATGGCGACTTACCTGCTCTGGCCAACCGAAAACTCCTGGATCCTGTTTGGACAGCGAATCCCTACTGCCATGATCTGGTGTGCCCTGAACGGTTTTTTTGCCGTCTGGTGGGTCGGTCCCTGCTTCAGCATGATCACTCGCCTGGTCTCGCCGGATAGTCGTGCCGTGGCCATGGCATGCCAGACTGTTCTGGTGACCCTGCTTGGTGCTGGTGTCGGCCCCCTTGCCGTTGGCGCACTGAGTGATCTATTTATACCCACCTTGCTCGATGAATCACTACGGTACTCCCTGCTACTGGGCTGTGTAAGCACCGCCATCGCCATGGTTTTGCTCAATAATGTTGCTCGTCTACAGCGGCAGGCCGTTGCAAAGGGACCGATTTAACGAACATCGGTTACCGAAGGGTGCCGGCTTTTTAATGCCTGATATCTGGGTGTTGAACCTGCCTGCCAGACATATATCGTGTATTTTCAATATCCAAACAATATGTGCTTGACTCACACATTATAAATCATTAATATGTGCACCAAGTTGATGCGGGGTGGAGCAGTCTGGTAGCTCGTCGGGCTCATAACCCGAAGGTCGTTGGTTCAAATCCAGCCCCCGCTACCAAATTTAGAGAAAGCCGGTTACCGAAAGGTGCCGGCTTTTTCGCGTCTGGTGTCTGGAATACGGCACGCTGAATCAGCATGGATCGGCCCTCACATGGGGCCGTCCAGCAGCACGACAAAATCCATAACAGGCATGGGTCTGTGATACAGAAAACCCTGACCACATGAACAGCCAATATGCTGCAGTAGTTCCGCCTGCTCTAATGTTTCGATACCTTCCGCCACTACCGCAAAACCAAGATCATCCAACAACTGCATGACACCTCGCAGCAAAGTTGTCGCACGCGGGTCATCGCAAATGTCCGCCACAAAGCTGCGATCAATCTTGACGATATCCAAGGGTAATCGGCGCAGATAGGTCAGGCTGGAATAACCGGTACCGAAATCATCCAGCGCCAGTGGAAAGCCTGCCAGCTTAAGCTGCCCAAGCTGACCCATAACGGTATCGGCAAGGTTAATAAATGCTGTTTCCGTAATTTCCAGCTCCAGCATGGAAGGCTGTAGGCCATAACGCTGCACGGTAGCCACACACCAATCAACCAGGTCCGGTTCCTGCAACTGACGCGCAGACAGGTTGATACTGATAGACGGCAATACACGGCCTTGCTGCAGCCATTCATTCAGCATCCGACACGTCCGGTCGAACACCCACCGGTCCAGCGCAATAATCAACCGGCTCTCTTCCGCTAACGGAATGAACTCCGCCGGTGAGATCATGCCCTTGTCGGGGTGATGCCAGCGCAACAGGACTTCAGCTCCCAGCAGGTGTCGGCTGCTCAGGCTCACCTTGGGCTGCAGATACAGCTCCAACCCGAGCTCCGCATCCGGCTGAACCGCCAGCCGCAACTGCTGTTCCAACATCAGCCGCTGGCGCAGATCACTGCTGAGCGCCTGATTATAAAAATGATACCCATCACGCCCGGCCTGCTTGGCTGCAATCATCGCGGTTTGAGCATTGGCCAACAGTGTGTCGCCATCTTCAGCATCCTTGGGACTCAAGGCGATGCCGACCGAGGGACTGAGGTGGATCAATTCGCCATTAAGCTGCACTGGCACCTGCAACAGCCGGATACATTTATCGGCATAACGAGCCGCTTTGGCTGGATCAGTAGCATCAGTCATCAACGCCACCAACTCATCGCCTGCCAAGCGATAAAAGTGCAGATATTCTGCCAACTCCCGCTGCAGTTGACGCGCCTGCTGCTGAATCAGCTGGTCGCCCCCTTTCATGCCGAAGCGATCATTGATCGGAGACAACTGTCCAAGATCAATACAGAGCAACGCTAATGCGCTGCCCGATCCGCCCTCGCGCACCGGCTTGAGCTGATGAAGCAATGTCTGACTCAACTTGTAGCGATTCCCCAGCCCCGTCAGCGGGTCACTGAACGCCAACTGTTGAATCTCGGCCTCCTTGGCCCGCATTTCGGTCAGATCATGAAAAATGGACATGTAATGACTGGTCTCGCCACTGTCATTACGCAATGCACTGACCGACATCCACTGCAGATACAGCTCACCGGACTTACGGCGATTCCATACCTCACCCTGCCAACGCCCCGCCTGACGCAAGGCCATGTTCATCACGTCATAGAAAGGTTGATCGTGATGACTCGAACGCAAGAATTTAGGCGTACTGCCCAATATTTCATCCGCCGTGTAACCGGTAATCTGGGTAAACGCCGTATTAACACGCTGAATACGCGCCTCAGCATCCGTTAACATAATGCCTTCAATAGTGCTGTCGAGGATACGATCTGCCATCGCTTCCTGCGCCTGCAGTGCGTGCCGCAAGCGCTGGTCCTGGCCAATGGCTGTCAGACCCCGAACCTCACCCTGATCATCAAGATGCGGCAGCAATCTAAGCCGAACAGGAATGCTCTGGCCGCTTGTATTCTGCAGTTTCAGCTGGCCACTCCAGTCACCCGACGCCAATACCTCCGGAAAAATGTCATCTGCCAGTGCCTGCCAGGTGGTCGCATCGTAGAATTGATGAACATACAAAGGGTGTGCCTGTAAATCATGCTCAAGACCAACACCCAACAGCTCACGCCCCGCGCGGTTAATGAACTCAAAACGATAATCTTTACCGATGCTGGCAACAAAGTCACCGGCCAGATCCAGATACTGCTTCTGTCGTTCCATTTTTCGTCCACAGTGCCATCACTTCTCAGCACATTTGAGGGCTGCCGCCGTCCGCGTCCATGCCCGGGTTCCAGTAAAGTATTAACATCATATTGACCAATACTCTGTTTAACCACCAAAAAAATAGGTCTTTAACGTAAGACAACAAATTACGTGGATATGCAAAAAACTGTGTGTGATGACAAGATGAAAACACGAACATCGCCCTCATCTGGAGCCAAGTGCCTTCGAATAGTGCACACGCTCTACATAACACACCGCAAAAATATCTTAACCCTCTGTATATAAAAGAGTTTATAAATCATGGCACGACCCTCGCTTTAGCAGGATAACAATTCGCATACCCATGCGGCTTGCTTTGCCTAAAGACTGAAGGGGATCACGATAATGAACACATTAACCAAACACCTCATCGCCGCTGGTCTGATGACCGCCTCTGCTGCTGCCAGTGCTGAACTCTCGGTCAATATCGGCGCAATGAGCGATTACTACTTCCGCGGCGTCGACCAGACCGCCGACAATGCCAGCCTGATGGCAGGTGCCGACTACGATTTTGAAAACGGCTTCTACATCGGCACCTGGGGTGCCCAGCTCGACGACTCCGAACAGGAATACGATCTTTACGGCGGCTACGGTTCCGAATACGAAGGCTTCAGCTACGGTATTGGCTATGCCGGCTACTTCTATACCGCCGACGGTGCCACTGACTTCCATGAGCTCATCTTCAGTGGCGGTTACGGCCCGATCAGTGCCGAATACGTACTCGGTACCGAAGACGCGGAAAGTGGCGATGAAGCCGATTACAGCTTCTTCAGTCTGACCGGTGAATACGAAGGTGCCTACCTGACCTATGGCTCATTCGGCAAGGACTATGACGGCGACTACGTCGAAGCAGGTTACGGTATCAACTATCAGGGTGTCGACCTCAGTCTGGCCTATATCAACCAGCTGGATGACCTGAGCGGTGATGGCAAAAAAGATAAGGCGTTCGTCTTTACCCTGAGCAAAACCTTCAATCTCTGATCCGAAACACATCCCCGCGCATGGGGAGCAGGTCACTTTCTCAACATACACCTTTGATTCGGGCCCGGCAGGGCCCTTTTTTTGCCTGCGCAGTAAAGTTCACAGCCATGCTCCGCTGGGCTATCATCGCCTCCTTTTGACACGGATACTTTCATGGCGACCTATGCGATCGGTGATCTACAAGGCTGTTACGATGAGCTGGTGCAGCTGCTGGAACAGATTGGCTTTGGTCACGGGGATCAGCTTTGGCTCACCGGTGATCTGGTCAACCGCGGCCCCCGCTCACTGGATACCCTGCGCTTTGTAAAAGAGCTGGGCGATGCCGCGATCACCGTGCTTGGCAACCACGATCTGCACCTGCTGGCACTTCATCATGGTGCCACCCGCAAGCCAGGTGCAACACTGGCACCCATCCTCGATGCACCTGACCGCAACGCGTTGATGGAGTGGCTACAGTCACGCCCGCTGCTGCACGACGACAAAGATCTGGGCCATGTCATGACCCATGCCGGCATTCCGCACATCTGGTCGCTGAAACAGGCTCGCCAATACGCTAATGAGGTGGAACAGGCGCTACAGGGCGAACAGGCTGGCTCTTTTTTCGCGCACATGTACGGCAATCACCCTGACCGTTGGCATGACCATCTGACCGGCACCGACCGCCTGCGCACCATCACCAACTACTTTACCCGCATGCGCTTCATCAAGCGCGATGGCAGCCTGGAGTTCAAGGCCAACGGGGGCGTTGAATCCGCACCCAAGGGTTTCCAACCCTGGTTCGAACAGCCGCGCAGTAAACTTCTCAAACGCCACCAGCTGTTCGGCCATTGGGCCGCATTGGGCTTCCGTCAACTGCCCGGCATTACCGCTCTCGACAGCGGCTGTGTTTGGGGAAATACCCTGACTGCCGTTAGACTCGAAGATGGCAACTGGTTCAGCCAGCCCTGCCTCGGCAACCTGACCCAAGGAGAATAGACTTTGACCGATTATCGCTGCATCAACATCGACCAAGCCTGCGAACTGATCGACCAGGGCGCACACGTCGTCGATATCCGCGACGAAGGCAGCTTTGGCGAGCTGCATATCAACCAGGCTTTCAATTTGAACAATCAGAATATGCCGGACTATCTGGCCCAGGCCGACTTTGATGCGCCCCTGATCGTCTGTTGCTACCACGGCATCAGCAGCCAGTCGGCTGCCGCCTATCTGGTACATCAGGGGTTTGAACAGGTCTATAGCCTGGATGGCGGTTTCGAGGCCTGGCGTGCCCAGTGCCCGGACCGCTGCGCACGCTGATGCAGATTTATCTGGTTGGCGGTGCCGTCCGTGACCGGCTGTTGGGGCTGGAGGTCAAGGACCGAGATTGGGTGGTGGTGGGCGCCACTCCCGAGGCCATGGCGAAGCAAGGCTTCAAGCCCGTCGGACAGGACTTCCCGGTATTCCTGCATCCCGATACGGGCGAGGAATATGCACTCGCCCGCACCGAGCGCAAGAGCGGCAAGGGCTATACCGGCTTTACCTTCCACGCCAGCCCGGAGGTCAGCCTTGAGGACGACCTGCTGCGCCGCGACCTGACGATCAATGCCATCGCGCAAAGCGAAGACGGCCAGCTGCACGATCCCTGCGGCGGCCAGCAGGACCTGGAGCAGCGCCTGCTGCGCCACGTTTCGCCTGCGTTTGTTGAAGACCCGCTGCGGGTGCTGCGCGTGGCACGCTTCTACGCCCGCTTCGCCCACCTCGGTTTTCAGGTTGCCGACGAGACCCTGCAACTCATGCAGGCACTCAGCGCCAGCGATGAGCTGGACCACCTGACCGCTGAGCGAGTCTGGCAGGAATGCCAGCGAGCCCTGTGCACATGCTCACCTGCACGCTTTTTCAGCCTGCTGCAACAGGTCGGAGCACTGCCCAAGCTGATCCCCCAGAGCGAGGCATTGGACTGCACCCGACTGCAACAGCGAATCGATCAGCTGCCGGGCAATACGCCCCACCCGCCGGAGCAGGTGTTTGCCCTGTTTACCTGGAGCCTGACCGCACAACAGGACAGCGCCAGCGGGCATGCCGCCATCACCGCCTTGTGCGGCCAGCTGCGCATTCCCAACCGCTTCCGCGACCTGGCTCTTAAAGTCCGCCTGCACGCCGACGCACTGAGTCGTTTCGATCAGCTTGATGCCGCCGAACGCCTGCATCTGATCAAGACCCTGGATCTGCTGCGCCGCCCGGAACAGCTGGATGACCTGATCGCGGTGACCCATGCGCTGCACCCGGCATTGCCGGACACGCGCCTACGCGGGTTGCAGCAGCTGCTGGATGCCATCAAGGCAATCGACAACCGCGCCCTGATGGCCGAAGGCTATACCGGCAAGGCGCTGGGAGAGGCACTGGCGCAGCGGCAACAACAGCTATGCGCTGACTACACCGAGGGATTATCGGCATGAACCAACACCCGCGCGCACTCGTTACCGGTGCCGCACGGCGCATTGGCGCCTGCATCAGCCAGCACCTGCATGCGGCCGGTTATGACATCATTCTGCATTACCGCGAATCAGTGGCCGAGGCCGAGCAACTGTGCGCTGAACTGAACACCCGCCGTGCCAACAGCTGCACCTGCCTGCAGGCGGATCTGGAGCAGATGGAGGCTGTCGAACAGATGGCGGCAACCGTCACGGCATCAGGCGGCTTACACCTGCTGGTCAACAACGCATCCAGCTTTTACCCGACACCAATCGGCGCAGCCACCCAGCAGGACTGGGATACGCTGATCAACAGCAACCTGCGCGCGCCTTTTTTTCTGACCCAGGCACTGCAGCCATTACTGCAGGCATCACAGGGAGCTGTGGTTAACCTGGTCGATGTACATGCCGAAAGGGGATTGGCCGGATTCCCGGTCTATTCGATCGCCAAGGCCGGCTTGCAGATGATGACGCGGACATTGGCTCGCGAACTGGCACCCCGGATACGGGTCAATGGTATTGCGCCGGGGCCGATCCTGTGGCCGGAAGCCGAAGCGGCATTGAGCGATGACGCCCGCAAGGCCGTGCTCGACAAAACATTACTGGCTCGCACCGGACGGCCCGAGGATATCGCCGACGCGGTTCTGTTTCTGGCCCGCGCCGGTTACGTCACCGGCCAGATACTGGCCGTAGATGGCGGGCGTTCACTTTATAGCTGAGTCAGCCCGCGAAATCCGCTGCCCCTGCCACTCAAAGTCGATCGGCCACAGCTGCTGCGGCCGGTCATATCCCTGCCACAGGTCCGCATACGTCTCCCCTGACAGCGGGTGACAGCTATCTGCTGCAATCTCGGCCAGCGGCCGGAGCACGAAGGCGTTATGCACGATTTCATCCCGCGGCAACTGCACACCGTCTACCGGGTGGTCCAGCTCGGCATAGGTCAGAATATCGATATCCAGCGTTCGGCCGCTGAACCGGGGACCCGAGCGGTCGCGCCCGTTATCATCCTCGATCTGCTTGAGGACCGCCGACAACTCTGCCACTTCCAGCGCCGTGTCGATGCCAACCACCAGATTGTAGAAGTTGTCACCGCTGAAGCCCACGGCCTCACTCTCGTATACCGAGGAGATCAGCAGATTGCCGAAACGTGCGGTCAGGGCATCGAGCGCGGCCCGAATGTAACGCTCACGCTCACAATTACTGCCCAGACTAAGATAGACCCGTACCATCAGTCACGGGTCCCGCGCTCAATGATCACACCGACGTCACGCGCGCCTCTCACCGCTCCCGGCTTGCTCAAACGCAGGCGTAACCAGGGCACCGGGAATTCGCTCTGCACGATCTGGGCGATCTCTTCTGCCATGGTCTCCACCAGCAGGAATTCGCTTTCACTGATGAACGCGATCAAACGCTTGGCCACCGTCTTGTAATTGAGCGTATTCTCGATATCTTCCGTCGCCGCAGCGGCGCGGATATCGGTCCCCATCTCCAGATCCAGGCTCACGGTCTGGCGTACTTTGCGCTCCCAGTCGTAAATGCCGATCACGGTTTCGACCTGCAATTCACGTATGTAGACGATATCCATCCTGTCTCCTGTCTGTACTCTGTGCAAGTGGGCCGATTGTGACCCTCTGCGCGCTTGTATATGCTTGTTGAAGTGCCGGTCAATTTATCACGCCAGCCACCGACAGGGTAACGTCGCGGCAGGCATTGTAACGGACGTGTTCATGCCCGATTACCTGTTACTGCTGTGTGCCTACCTGCTTGGCTCCATTCCCAGTGCCGTGCTGATCTGTCGCGCCATGGGGCTAGACGACCCACGACACAACGGGTCCGGCAACCCCGGCGCTACCAATGTACTGCGTCTCGGAGGCCACCAGGCCGCTGCCCTGACCCTGCTCGCAGACCTGAGCAAGGGCGGTGCCGCCATCCTGCTGGCGCTGAACGCCGCTGCCCCAGCCTTGTTGCAGGGCTGGGTCATGCTGGCAGCTGTCTGCGGCCATCTATTCCCACTGCTCAGTCTGCACCGTGGTGGCAAGGGCGTTGCCACTACGCTGGGCTGTTCGCTGCTGTTGGCCTGGCCCCTGGCTCTGTGTCAGCTGTTGTTCTGGGGACTGATATTCCTGTTCGGACGCATCTCGTCGCTGGCCTCCATCGCCACCGCCGCCATCACTCCCCTGTTCTGCTACCTGCTTGCACCCGGCCTGCTCTGGCCATTTTCAATCACTTCATTGCTGCTGATTCTCAGACACTGCAGCAATATCCGTAAGCTGATCGCCGGGCGCGAACAACGCTTTTAGATTGCATCCAGCGTATCCAATGGCCAACGCGGGCGGGCCAGAATGGTCAAGTCGGAGTTCTGACCGGCCAGCAGCCGCTGACAGCCCGCATAGGCGATCATCGCACCGTTGTCGGTACAGAACTCATGACGTGCGTAGAACAAGCCTGCACGCTCCTTTTTCACCACCTCATCCAGACGTTCACGCAGTCGCTGGTTCGCACTGACACCGCCGGCAATGACCAGCTGCTTCAAACCGGTTTGCTGCAACGCCCGACGACATTTGATCGCCAGCGTCTCCACCACTGCATCCTCAAAGGCACAGGCTATATCGGCCATGGTCTGCGGATCGATGACACCATCAGCATCACGGGCAGCATTGGCGGTATTGAGAGTAAATGTCTTGAGACCCGAGAAACTGAAGTCCAGCCCGGGACGGTCCGTCATTGGCCGTGGAAAGCGGTAGCGCCCACGCTCGCCCTGCAGCGCCAGTTTGGCAATCAGTGGACCACCGGGATAATCCAGACCCAGCATTTTCGCCGCCTTGTCGAACGCTTCGCCTGCCGCGTCATCCAGTGATTCGCCCAACAGCTCATACTGGCCGATGCCCTCGACCCGCACCAGCTGGGTATGACCACCGGATACCAGCAACGCCACAAACGGAAATGCCGGGGGATTATTTTCCAGCATCGGTGCCAACAGATGCCCTTCCATATGGTGCACACCAATCGCCGGCACGCCCAACCCCAGCGCCAGCGCACGCCCCGTTGACGCACCCACCATCAATGCACCGATCAAACCGGGGCCGGCCGTATAAGCCACACCGTCGACGGCATCCAGTGCCAGTCCGGCCTTGGCCATCACTTCACGGATCAGCGGCAGCAACTTGCGCACATGATCGCGTGAGGCCAATTCCGGTACCACACCACCGTACTCGGCATGCATTTTGACCTGGCTGTACAATGCATCCGACAGCAATCCGTGCTCACTGTCGTACAACGCGACACCGGTCTCGTCACAGGATGTTTCTATTCCCAGCACTCGCATAGCGGCCTCTTTGATCACGCGGGTTTAGTCTTAATGGTCATTATCCTTCACTCTGTGGCAAAATTCACGGGTCTTTGCTTTACAGCAACGTCTATGCTTAATAAAATATGCCGCCTTCTTTGCAACGGCTCCGTCGAGCAGTTGGAGAAGTCACAACCCAAATCCATTTCAGGAGAGTCTGAATGCCCCAGGTAAAAGTTAAAGATAACGAGCCGTTTGATGTAGCCCTGCGTCGCTTCAAGCGTTCTTGCGAAAAAGCCGGTGTCCTGGCTGAAGTACGTCGTCGTGAATGCTACGAAAAGCCCACTGCTGTTCGCAAGCGTAAAGCCGCTGCTGCCGTAAAGCGTCACGCCAAGAAACTGCAGCGTGAAACTTCACGTCGTGTACGTCTGTACTGATTAATTTTCTGAACATCTGACCCAGCCTACGGAGCTTCTTTATGTCTGATCTGAAAAGCACACTGACAGAACAGATGAAAGACGCAATGCGCGCAAAGGACAAGGTTCGCCTTGGCACTATCCGCATGATTCAGGCTGAGATCCAGCGTGTCGAAGTCGACGAGCGGATCAAACTCGACGATGAACGCATTCTGGTCGTAATGGACAAGATGCAGAAACAACGAAAAGACTCCATTACCCAGTATCTGGCGGCTGAGCGCCCGGAGCTGGCAGAGAAGGAGCAGCAGGAGCTGGAGGTGATTAAAACTTTCCTGCCGCAGCCACTCAGTGACACTGAGATCACTCAGATTATTGATGACGCCATCGCCGCATCCGGCGCAAGCTCGATGCAGGATATGGGCAAAGTGATGGCACTCGTCAAACCCCGAGTTCAGGGACGCGCCGACATGGGCAGCATCTCCGGTCGGGTGAAGCAGAAACTCTAAAGGTCCGCATACGCTGACCTGTCCGCAGCGGAGCGAACATGGCAGGTCGAATACCCCAACATTTCATTGACGACCTTCTGGCCCGCATCAACATCGTTGATGTCGTCGACGGCCGCGTCAAACTCAAGCGCGCAGGCAAGAATTACTCAGGCCTCTGCCCGTTCCACAAGGAAAAAAGCCCCTCGTTCTCGGTCAGCCCCGACAAACAGTTCTATTACTGCTTTGGCTGTGGTGCCGGCGGCAACGCCCTTGGCTTCCTGATGGAATACGACCGCCTCAGTTTTCCCGAAGCCGTTGAAGAACTGGCCAAACAGGCCGGTGTGGATGTGCCGCGTGAAGAGAACCGCAACACCGACCCCCAACGCGAACAACAGCTCAAGCGTCAATTCGATGCCCTGGAACAGGCCAGTACCTTTTTTCGCCAACAGCTGCGCCAGTCACCCGAGCGCCAACGCGCCGTAGGCTACCTCAAGCAGCGCGGACTGAGTGGCCAGATAGCGGCCGCCTTCGGCATAGGCTACGCCCCGCCCGGCTGGGACAACCTGCTGCAGCACTTTGGTGCGACCGAAACTGCAACGGCTCTGCTGGAACAGGCCGGCATGGTTATCCACAACGAAGACAAGCAAAGCCACTATGACCGCTTCCGGGATCGCATCATGTTTCCGATCCGCGATGTCCGTGGCCGCGTGCTCGGCTTTGGCGGTCGTGTACTGGGTGACGACAAGCCCAAATACCTGAACTCGCCGGAAACACCGACCTTTCACAAGGGCCGAGAACTCTACGGCCTGTATGAAGCACGCCAGCACAGTAACCACCTCGACCGACTGCTGATCGTCGAGGGTTACATGGATGTGGTCAGCCTGGCCCAGCACGGCATTCACTGGTCGGTTGCCACACTTGGTACCGCCACCACTGCCCAGCATCTGGAGCGCCTGTTCAAGCTGGTACCCGAAGTTATTTTCTGCTTCGACGGCGACGAAGCCGGTCGCAATGCCGCCCGCCGCGCCATGCACACCACCTTGCCGGTCATCAAGGACGGTCAGGAAGCGCGCTTCCTGTTTCTACCCGATGGCGAGGACCCGGATACGCTGGTCCGCCACGAGGGCGAAAGCGCCTTTACCGAGCGCGTTACCCAGGCACTGCCGCTGAGCGAGTTTTTCTTCCGCCAACTGTCGGAAGACGCTGATCTGAGCAGCATGGACGGTCGCGCCCGCTTCAGCAACACCGCCCTGCCGCTGATCCAGTCGATGCAACCGACCCTGCTCAAGCAGATGATGCTGGACCGCATCTGTGAGATTACCGGCCTGAATCTGGAACAGCTGGGCAGCGTTATCGATTTGCATCAGGCCACTCATGACAGCGCGCCCCCCTCTGCCCCACCCGCGTCCACGTCCGACTACTACGAACCGGCACGTCCGGCCGAATACGCCCCAAGAGCGCCTACAGCCAAGCCCAAGCGCGGCCCAAACAACCTGGTCAACCAGGCAATTTCGATCTTACTGCACCATCCTGAACTGGCACAGAGTGCCCCGGCAGCGAACAGCTTCCAGGTTTTGATGGAACCCAATATCGAGGTTCTGATCAATCTGCTGAACTACCTGCAGAACGAGCCGGGCAGCTCGCTGGGTACACTTCTGGTCGACTGGCAAAGCCTGGACGAACGCCGCTCCGACCTGATGCTGCTCAATGAAATATCCCACCTGGACCCCGTCCTCGGCGATGTCGATGCTGGCTCTTTACTGCAAGATACGCTGAACCACCTACTGGGCCGCCGACAGGACGCATTGCTGGACCAGCTCTTGAAAAAGTCGCGACAGACCCCACTTACAGATGAAGAGAAGCGCGATTTGCAACAACTACTGCTAAACCGGCAACACTAAGATGCAAACCCGTTTTCAGGCAACCCCCTGATTTCTGGTCTATCCTCTTAGCAAAGCATGCCGGCAGCGCAAAAATACTGGTTGTAGCCGAAATCGCCCTGATCCGGTATAATATTGCGCTCATTTTCCGCCATCAGTCACATCAGCATTCATTCGTCGCAGGGGCTCTATGTCAGACAAATCCCAACAGCAGTCTCGTCTCAAGGAACTGATCGCCCGGGGTAAAGAGCAGGGCTATCTTACCTACGCCGAGGTTAACGATCACCTGCCGGAGGATATCGCCGACCCGGATCAGGTCGAAGACATCATTCGCATGATCAACGACATGGGGATTCGTGTTGCTGAAGTAGCACCGGATGCCGAAGACCTTCTGCTGAGCGGCGGCGACTCTGCCGAAGAAGCCGACGAAGAAGCCGTAGCCGCTCTGGCTGCCGTGGAGTCCGATGCCGGCCGCACCACCGACCCCGTGCGCATGTACATGCGTGAAATGGGTACCGTGGAGCTGCTGACCCGTGAAGGCGAAATCGACATCGCCAAACGGATCGAAGAAGGCATCCGCGAAGTCATGATGGCTCTTTCACGCTTCCCCGGTAGCGTCGAGATCGTCCTTGAAGCCTACAACACCGTGCTGCAGGAAGAAGGCCGCCTGAGCGACATCTTCAGCGGTTATATCGATGCTGACGCGCCGATTGTTGAAAACAAGGTTGAAGCACCCGTCGAACCCGAAGAGGAAGACGACGACGAAAAGGACGAAGAGAAGGACGACGACTCTACAGAAACCGAAGAGAAAGAACGCGGCCCCGATCCGGAAGAAGCCCGCCTTCGCTTCGGTCTGATCCAGGAACGCCTGGACAGCCTGAATGCAGCACGCGATCGCAACGCCAGCACCGACGAAATCTCTGAAGCGGTCATGGCACTGGCAGGTGCATTTGCACCGATCAAACTGTCTCCCCGTTTCTATGACCTGCTGGTAGAGCGCGTTCGCACCTGCATCGACAACATTCGCAAGCAGGAGCGCACCATGATGCGCATCTGCACCCAGCGTGCCAAAATGCCCCGCGCACTCTTCATCAAGAGCTTCCCGGGCAACGAGATCAGCCAGGAATGGCTGGACGCTCTGGCGAGCAGCAACAAGCCCTTCGCCGCCGCCATTGGCCGCAGCATGCCGGATCTGCAGCGTGCACAGCGCCGCCTGAAGCAGATTGAAGACAACACCGGCATGACACTGGCCGAGATCAAGGACATTAACCGCAGCCTGTCCATTGGCGAAGCACGCGCCCGTCGCGCCAAGAAAGAGATGGTCGAGGCCAACCTGCGTCTGGTTATCTCCATCGCCAAGAAATACACCAACCGTGGCCTGCAGTTCCTCGACCTGATCCAGGAAGGCAACATCGGCCTGATGAAGGCGGTGGATAAGTTCGAATACCGTCGCGGTTACAAATTCTCCACCTATGCCACCTGGTGGATTCGTCAGGCGATCACCCGCTCCATCGCCGACCAGGCGCGTACCATTCGTATTCCGGTACACATGATCGAAACGATCAACAAACTCAACCGTATCTCCCGCCAGATGCTGCAGGAGATGGGTCGCGAAGCGACACCGGAAGAGTTGGCTGAACGCATGGAGATGCCGGAAGACAAGATCCGCAAGGTACTGAAGATCGCCAAAGAGCCGATCTCCATGGAAACGCCGATCGGTGATGACGAAGACTCCAGCCTGGGCGATTTCATCGAAGACACGACGCTGTGCTCTCCGGTGGACACGGCAACCGGTGAAGGCCTGCGCGAAGCTACCAAGGAGATCCTCTCCGGTTTGACCGCACGTGAAGCCAAGGTATTGCGCATGCGCTTCGGTATCGACATGAATACCGATCACACACTGGAAGAAGTCGGCAAACAGTTCGACGTAACCCGTGAGCGTATCCGTCAGATCGAAGCCAAGGCACTGCGCAAGCTGCGCCACCCGAGCCGCTCCGACCACCTGCGTACCTTCATCGACGAATAATCGTTTAGTTTCATCGTATTGCGCCAATGATAGGACATGCTATCATTGGCGCTGCTTTTCGGGCCTATAGCTCAGTTGGTCAGAGCAGTGGACTCATAATCCATTGGTCCCAGGTTCAAGTCCTGGTGGGCCCACCAATACACCCCGCAAAACCCTACTAAATTCAGCAAGTTATGCTGATATACCCAAAGGGATTTTGTTCCGCGTCACCTCTGGATTCTCATTCGGTACAATTTCGGTACACTGGCAAAGCGCAAGCAGTACAGCCAGGTACAGGGAAAGTGTGAGGAAACAGTATGGCAACGATTGTCAGAACAGAGTCCAAAACCTGGAAAGCCATGATTCGGAAGAAAGGCTTTCCCACCACTGTCAAAACCTTCAGAACCAAACGTGACGCCGAAGACTGGGCACGCCGTACAGAAGATGAAATGGTGCGCGGCATCTACATCCAGCGGGCACCTGCTGAAAAGATGACCTTCAGCGCTGCACTGGATCGATATCTGAGCGAAGTCACACCCACTAAACGCCCCAAAACCCAACAAGCCGAGCGCACTCGTGCCACGCCGCTAAAAGCATTTTTCGGCAAATACTCGCTTGCCACAATTAGTGCAGAATTGGTCGCTGAGTACCGCGATAAGCGCTTGGCCGGTGAAGACCGCCTGGACAAAGACGGCAACCCTCGACCCCGCTCTGCGAGCACAGTACGTTTGGAAATGGCGTTGCTGGGCCACCTCTTCACCACCGCTATCAAGGAATGGGGTATTGGCCTCACCTACAATCCGGTGACGAATGTACGCCGCCCTGCCCCAGGCGCAGGCCGTAACCGTCGCATTTCCTCAGAGGAAGAGCAGCGCCTCCTCAGCGCCGTTGACGCTCACTCCAACCCGATGCTTGGCTGGATCGTCCGAATCGCCATAGAGACCGGTATGCGCTCCTCAGAGATCACATCCCTGACACTGGGCCAAGTCAATCTGAAAAAGCGCATCGTTACGCTGCTGGAAACGAAGAACACCATGCCTCGAACGGTCCCTCTTACATTGGCAGCCGTGGAACAGTTTCAGCAGGCCATCGACAACCCTGTTCGCCCACCAGACACAAATCTTGTCTTTTTTGGCGAACCCGGCCGGGATGGTATGCGCAAGCCCTACAGCTTCAACAAGGTCTGGATGCACATCAAGAAAAGTGTCGGACTCGCTGACCTACGCTTTCATGACCTACGCCATGAAGCCGTCAGCCGCTTTGTTGAAGGCGGGCTAAGTGATCAACAGGTTGCCGCGATCAGTGGTCACAAGTCTATGCAAATGCTGCGGCGCTATACACATTTGCGAGCTGAAGACTTAGTAGACCAGCTGGATGCCATTGAACAGAAGCGTTCACAAGCCCCTCGAAAAACATCACTGTGAACAATATGAAATTTCTACTGAAACAGAACATGTAGTGGCCTAATGATCCCGGACACCAACTTAAGGTGGTAAAGTCACCGCCGAAGAAGAGGTGTTTAATGGCAAGACAGCGTCGTTCGTTTTCAACCGAGTTCAAAGTGGAAGCCGCCAGTCTGGTGGTCGATCAGGGTTACAGTATGGCTGAAGCCAGTCGTGCCGTTGATGTGGGCGAGTCCGCATTGAGGCGGTGGGTTAATCAGCTACGTGCCGAACGTGGCGGTGTAACACCCACATCCAAGGC
>NZ_PYGI01000026.1 GCF_003014615.1 Marinobacterium halophilum
GAACAACGCTGCCGTTTGGCAGAACCTGTTGTCTCAAGCGAGGCGCATATTCTACCGCGTCTCATTTCAATGTCAACCTTTATTTTCGTTTTTTTTGTTTCAGTGCCGAGCACTTCAACAACGAACCGGTGACATCAAGGAGGCAAATTCTACATCAGAAACTGATTCAGTTTCAAGCACTTACTTCCTTCTCATTTGAGTCTCCAGTGTTTCGCAAACCCTGTCGTCTCAAGCGAGGAGGCGAATTCTACAGACACCAGCGAGGGAGTCAACGCTTTTCTGTAAAAAAGTTTCAGATGACGCTTAAACGTAAACAGGCACCCTAAGGTGCCTGTTTATAGTAGGTGTTACGCTCGATTCAAACCAGATAGAACAGGTGGTGCTTTTTCTTGCCCAGCTTCACCAGGAAATAACTGCCGAAACGTGCCGCTTCTGCGCTGAACAGTTCGGCCGCAGCCATGTTCTGCTCCATGCCGCAGGCCGTATCGTTAATGATGACCGCATTACGCTGCAATGCATCCTTGACCTGTTTACCCGAGCTGGCCATACCGGCGTCTACCAGCAACGTGGTCAATGGCAGATCTGCAAGTTCTGTCGGTACCGCAGTTGCCGGCAAGCCATCTTGCTGCAATTGGGCATAGTCATCAGCACTCAACATGGACAGATCACCAGAGAACAGAGCTTCAGTAATACGACGCGCCGCTTCCAGTGCTTCAACACCATGTACAAGCGCAGTCATCTCTTCTGCCAGCACCTGCTGTGCCTGCGGGCGACCCTCGCGCTGACGATCCGCCTCTTCCAACGCCTCGATATCTGTGACCGGCAGGAAGGTGAAGAATTTCAGGAAACGATATACGTCGGCGTCAGGCGTCTGCAACCAGAACTGATAAAAGGCATAGGGTGATGTTTTGGCCGCATCCAGCCATACCGCCCCACCTTCTGTCTTGCCAAACTTGGTACCATCCGATTTGGTGATCAGCGGCAACGTCAAACCATGCGTAGAAGCACCGTTCACACGACGGGTCAAATCGATACCACCCGTGATATTGCCCCACTGATCAGAACCACCAATCTGCATAGTGCAGCCATACTGGCTATTCAATTGCTGAAAATCGTAAGACTGCAGGATCTGGTAGGTGAATTCAGTAAATGAAAGCCCCGAACCTTCACGTTCAATACGCTGTTTGACCGATTCTTTAGCGATCATCTTGTTGACGGTGAAGTGCTTGCCGATATCGCGCAAAAAGCTGAGCACATCAACACTGGCCGTCCAGTCATAGTTGTTGGCCAGGATTGCGCCGTCTTCACCGCTGAAATCGATGAAACGGCTGATCTGTGACTTGAGGCATTCGCTCCACTGCTGCACAACGCCCGCCGAGTTGAGCTGACGCTCCTGGTCCTTAAAGCTGGGATCACCGATCAGACCGGTAGCACCCCCGACCAGCGCTATCGGGCGGTGTCCCGCATCCTGGAAACGCTTCAGCATCAATAGAGGTACCAGGTGGCCAAGGTGTAGACTGTCAGCAGTCGGATCAAAGCCGCAATAAAGCGTCACCGGCCCCTGAGCCATATGCTCAACCAGTTCCTCTTCATTGGTCATCTGTGCGACGAGACCACGGGCCTTAAGATCATCGATCAAACTGTTTACGCTCATAACCGCCGATATCTCTCTATTGAATTAAAGTAAGCAGACGCAGCATTCTAAACCTTCACTTGATCCTGAACAAACAGGCCGCTCACAGCCCCCGCCTAATATTGAGACTTCCTCCGTCAATATGAATTTTCGTTATACTCTGCAGTCAATCGGTTCTCTTATCGCTTCCATAGGTATCTTTGTGACACCGCTACTACTCACCTTGCGCCGTTTGCCAAAACTGCATCTGACCAGCGCCGCTATCGCTTTGGCTACCAGTATAGGGGCGGCCTTGCTGTGGCCAGAGTCCGCTCGCATCCCTCCTGTACCCAAACACGTCGCACTTGAGGCATCACCGACAACCTCACAGCCTGCACAAGACACCCTGACATCCTCGATGCCGAGAATGTCTGATAACATTCTGCCAGCGGTAATGGATCAGCCTGCCCCCATCCCTGAGCGCGTTGAGAACTGGGTGGAATACCCAATCAAAAGCGGCGATAACCTGACGACACTATTCAAACGCGCGGGTCTGGGCCCACGCGACGTATACAAGATCTCGCAGGCGGTCAGCGGCAGTGAATCTCTGCAACGTTTGCGCCCTGGGCAGACGTTTGCCTTTCTGATTGAAGATGGCCTGCTGCGTAAGTTGCGCCATGTCCAGAATCGTCTGAATACCACCTTGATTGAACTCACCGACAGCGGTTATCAAGTGGAAAAGCAGGTTCGGACGCCGGACACACGCATCACCTACGCCGAAGGCACTATTAAGAACTCTCTGTTTCTTGATGCCGCCGAGGCCGGACTGGCTGATAACACGATTATGCAGCTGGCTGAAATCTTCGCCTGGGATGTCGACTTTGCGCTGGACCTGCGCACCGATGACCGTTTCCGCGTGCTCTACGAACAAGACTATATTGACGACGAATACCTCGATCAAAGCCGTATCCTGGCCGCCGAGTTCACCAACCGAGGTCGTGTCTTTACCGCCGTACGCTATACCGACAGCCAGGGAGTAAGCCACTACTACACTCCGACCGGCGACAGCATGCACAAGGCCTTCCTGCGTTCTCCGGTTGATTTTCGCCGCATCAGCTCAGGTTTCAAACCTGAGCGTTACCATCCGGTACTGGGTAAAAAGCGCCCCCATCGCGGCGTTGATTATGCAGCCGCTACCGGCACACCTATTCGGGCGGCGGGAGACGGCAAGATCATCTGGCGCGGCACCAAAGGTGGCTATGGCCGCACACTCATTCTGCAACACGGCAGCAATATCACCACCCTTTATGCACATATGAGCCGTTACCAGAAGGGCCTCGGCAACGGTTCACGCGTCAAACAGGGGCAAATTATTGGCTATGTGGGCGCATCAGGACTGGCAACCGGCCCTCACCTGCATTATGAATTTCGTATTGGCGGAGTACATAAAAACCCTCTGACGGTTCCCCTGCCCGCAGCAGCACCCGTGTCGGCAGCAGAACGGCCCGCATTTGAAGCCGAGGCTGTACGCCTGGTCACAGCACTCAAACGTCAGGCGGATACCCGGCTCGCCATGGCCCCTTCGGAGAACCAACCATGAACACACCATATTTCATCGGCCTGATGTCCGGTACCAGCCTGGACAGTATTGACGCCGTGATCGTCAGCTTCAGCCCGACATTTAAGCTGCATGCCCACCACAGTCATCAACTGCCCGCCGAACTGCGCCAGCAGATACTGCGCCTGAACCATACCGGACCGGATGAGATTGACTCACTGGGCGCACTGGATATCGCGCTGGGACGCCTGTTTGCCGATGCCGTACAGACATTACTGGCCAACAGCGGCATTGCCGCCACACAGATCCATGCCATCGGCAGCCATGGCCAGACCATTCGTCACCGCCCCGAACGGGCATTCAGCCTGCAGATCGGCGACCCCGCCAGCATTGCCGAGCAGACAGGGATTACCACCGTAGCCGACTTCCGCCGTCGTGACCTGGCCGCTGGTGGCCAAGGCGCTCCTCTGGTGCCGGCGTTTCACCAGGCGCTGTTTCAACAGCGGGGGCAAGACCGCGTTCTGGTCAATCTGGGCGGCATGGCTAATATCACACTGTTGCCAGACGACGAGACACGCCCGGTCCTCGGCTACGATACCGGACCCGGTAACGTACTCATAGATACCTGGATTCGCCAACAGCACGGACTGGCCTATGACGCGGACGGTCAGTGGGCCACACAAGGCCAAATCCAGCCAGATCTGCTGCAGACGCTCATGGACCACCCGTACTTTGCTGCACGGCCCCCTAAAAGCACGGGGCGCGAACAGTTTGATCTGCCATGGCTGCAGCAGGCACTGGCCACATTGAAAACGCCTCCAGCCCCTGTCGATGTACAGGCCACCTTACTGGAGTTGACTGCCGCATCACTGGGGCAGGCAATCAAACAGCACCAGCTGACACGCCCCGAAGTATTCCTGTGCGGCGGCGGCAGTCACAATCAGGCGTTAATCACACGCCTACGCCACCACCTGCCCGACATTCCGATCACAACAACCGACGCGCTGGGCCTGGCACCCGACTGGGTTGAAGCGGCTGCCTTTGCCTGGTTCGCCATGCGCACACTTGAGCAACAAACCTCAAGCCTGTCCGCCGTGACCGGTGCCAAAGGCAACCGCATTCTGGGGGCCGTACACTTCGCCTGAGCGGATGGCAGATACAAAAACGCCGACTCAAGGTCGGCGTTTGCAATAGTCACAGGGATAAGAATCAGATCGAGAACGATGAACCGCAACCACAGGTGGTCGTTGCATTGGGATTATTGATCAGGAACTGCGAACCCTGCAGCCCTTCACGATAATCAACCTCGGCACCAGCCAGATACTGGAAACTCATCGGATCCACGACCAGCATCACCCCGTCGCGCTCTACGGCCGTATCATCATCCGCCATGTTTTCGTCAAAGGTAAAACCGTAGGAGAAGCCCGCACAACCGCCACCGGTGATGTACACACGCAGCTTGAGGTTGTTGTTCTGCTCTTCTTCCAGCAGTGACTTGACTTTATTGGCCGCCGCTTCGGTAAACACCAGTGCGGCAGCGTGTGCAGTATCGCTCATAGTTACACTAGACCCTCGTTGATACAGCGCATTCTGCCTAAACCGACTAAAACAGTCAAGTATTGCCCTGTCAGGGCATCAACGCAACCTGCTCAAGCCCGGTAGTTTCCGGCAGATCAAACATGATGTTCATCACCTGCACCGCCTGGCCGGATGCTCCCTTGACCAGATTATCAATCGCAGACAACACCACCACCGTATCTTCACCCTGCGGCTGATGCACGCTGATACGACACATGTTGGAGCCTTTGACGCTGCGGGTTTCCGGATGGGCGCCAGCCGGCATCACATCAACAAAGGGCTCATCGCGATAAAACTCTTCAAACAGGGTCTGCAGGTCCGGACCAACCGGATCTTTCAATACTGAGTAGAGGGTGGCATGGATACCACGAATCATCGGCATCAGATGCGGCGCAAATGTCAGACCAACCGGACGACCGGCCATCCCGCTCAGGCCCTGCTTGATCTCGGGCAGATGGCGATGTCCCGGTACACCGTAGGCCTTGATGCTCTCACTGGCTTCAGCCAACAGAGTACCGACATTAGCACCGCGACCGGCACCGGTAACGCCAGACTTGCAGTCAGCGATCAGGCGACGATGGTCGACCAACCCGTTCGCGAGCAACGGCTGATAACCCAGCTGCACAGCCGTCGGGTAGCACCCGGCACAACCGATCAACTGACCTTCACGGATGGCATCCCGGTTCAATTCCGGCAGACCGTAGACCGCCTTTTGCACCAGATCCGGACAGGTGTGTTCGAGGTTGTACCATTTTTCCCACAGCTCGATATCCTTGATGCGGAAATCCGCCCCAAGATCGATGATGCGCACGCCACGCTCAACCAGTTCCGGCGCCATGCTCATGGCCACCCCGTGCGGAGTAGCGAAGAACACGACATCACAAGTCGCAAGACGCTCCACATCGGGAACGGTAAAGGCCAGGTCGTAGTGGCCACGCAGATTGGGGAACATGTCCGCCACCTGAATACCTTCCTCGGAACGGGATGTAATCACATCCACGCGCGCCTGAGGATGGTTTGCCAGAAGACGCAACAACTCTACACCTGTGTAGCCGGTGCCGCCGACGATACCTACCTTAACCACATCAACCTCTCATCAGTATGTAAAAGCTGTTAGGGTATACTACTTAGCTACTCAGCAGATGACCATGATCCCCTGAATCCATCATCATGCCACATAGACTGCTTTCACTGGAACATTTCCGCCACCGCCTGGCGCACGCCGATGCTCTGCCACAGTTGGTCGTGCTCGGCGTTTTATCGGGATTGGTCGCTGGCGGCCTGATCAGCCTGTTCCGCTCCGCCGACGGCTTGCTGCAGTTCTGGCTG
This sequence comes from Marinobacterium halophilum, assembly GCF_003014615.1. Classification (GTDB taxonomy): domain Bacteria; phylum Pseudomonadota; class Gammaproteobacteria; order Pseudomonadales; family Balneatricaceae; genus Marinobacterium; species Marinobacterium halophilum. Next base: position 6,078 of record NZ_PYGI01000026.1, read on the forward strand.
CTGCCCGGTGGCAGTGAACAGTTTGAAAATCTGCCAACCCTGCACCGCCTGCTCCTTCCCGTTGCAGGTAGCCTGGTCTTGATCGCCCTGTTTATGGCAATACCGGCCCACGCCCGCTCGGTCGGCATCGTGCACCTCCTCGAACGGCTGAACAACCAACAGGGCCGTATGCCCGGATTGAATATGCTGATTCAGGGCGTAGCGGCGCTGGTGGCGCTGGCCAGTGGTCACTCGGTCGGCCGCGAAGGACCTGCAGTACACATTGGCGGTGCTGCCAGCAGCCTGCTCGGGCAACGCCTCAACCTGCCCAACAACTCATTGCGCCTGCTGGTTGGGTGCGGCTCGGCCGCCGGCATTGCGGCAGCATTCAACACTCCGCTGGCCGGGGTGATCTTCGCCATGGAAGTGGTGTTGCTTGAATACACGCTGATCGGTTTCCTGCCCATCATGGTTGCCGCCGTAGTGGGCGACGTAGTGGTCCGCCTCACTGTAGGCGAGGCCATTGTATTCACCGCCCCCGATGTTTCCATCAATACCCTGACCGAGCTCCCGCTAGTGATCCTGCTCGGACTGCTCACCGGCTTACTGGCCGCTGGTTTTCATCACCTGCAGATGCAGACGCTGCGCCTGCGGCACTGGAGCATTCCTACCCGTTTTCTGCTCGCAGGGGCATTGACGGGGCTGGTGGCCGTCTACTGGCCCCAGGTCATGGGCAGTGGCTATGACACCATCGAAACCTTGTTCAACGGTCAACTTCCCTTGGGCATACTGTTTGGCCTGCTATTGGCCAAGTGCCTGCTCACCCCTGTCATCATCGCCTTGGGCATCCCGGCTGGCCTGATCGCACCTACATTGTTTATCGGTGCCGCGGCCGGTGCTTTGCTGGGCGGCCTCGGCGCGCTGATCACCGATCTGCCACATACCGGGGTCTACGCCATGCTCGGCATGGGCGCGATGATGGCTGCCTTGCTCAATGCACCGCTGGCAGCCCTGCTGGCCCTGCTGGAGCTGACCCACAACACCGGCATTATATTACCGGGCATGTTGGCCATCGTCGTTGCCAACCTGACCACCCGTTTCGGTTTTGGTCTGCCATCAATTTTTCATGCCTCGCTGCAACGGCAGGGACTTGACCTGCGCCAGGCTCCGCTGGCTCAAATCCTGTCCCGTGCTGCCGTCGGCAGCCTGATGCGACGTGATTTCTGCCACACCCCGGCGGTACTGACCCATGCTGCCGCACGCGCATTGCTGGACAGTGGCCCCTACTGGCTGCTGGTTGACAGCGACGCCCGCCGTTTCCTGCTGCCCCCCGCCGACCTGCGACAATACCTGGAGACATTGGCTGAAGGGGTAGCGGATACCGACACGCTCGACCTGCTCAGCATTCCCGCCCAGCGGATCGACATTGAACCTTTGCTGTACCGTGCCACTCTGAAAGAGGCACTCGACAGGATGCAACAACAGCAATTGCAGTACCTGCTGGTTATCAGCAACCGCGAAGCCCCCATGGGGCTGATCAGCCGCCAGCAGATCGAAGATTATTATCACCAGAAACAGAGCGTCTCATGAATAGACTCCAGGGCCTTTACGGCCTGACCGATGCACAGCTGATGCCCACCGACAGCGCCATGCTGGAACAGGTAGAGGCTGCTCTGCGTGGCGGCATGCGCCTGCTGCAATACCGTGACAAATCCACTGATGCCGCACGTCGACTGCGCCAGGCCCGCGCTCTGCTCGAGCTTTGCCGCCAGTACGATTGTCCGCTGTTGATCAACGACGATGTCGAACTGGCCCGTGCCAGCAGTGCCGACGGTGTACATCTCGGCCAACAGGACGGCAGTGTTGCTGCCGCACGCGACCACCTGGGTAGCCATGCGCTGATCGGACAAACCTGTCACGACCGTATCGAACTGGCACACAAGGCCGTGCGTGAGGGTGCCGACCATGTAGCCTTCGGTGCCTTTTTTCCGTCACGTACCAAACCCGGTGCTCAACAGGCACCGCTGCAACTGTTACAGACCGCACGGGCGCAGCTGGACGTTCCGGTGGTGGCGATCGGCGGAATCAGCGTGGATAATGCACACCAAGTGGTCGCTGCCGGTGCTGATCTGATCGCCGTGGTACATGCGCTGTTCGCCGCCGAAGATATTCAGCAACAGGCCAACCGATTCGCACGGCTGCTGCCGACTTCGTAACAAATCTATTTTCAGTTGAAGGAAGTGTTCAATGTCACGTTCAGAATCCCTGTTCCAGGCCGCACAGGCCCACATCCCCGGCGGCGTCAACTCACCGGTACGCGCCTTCAAGGGCGTGGGTGGCACACCGGTCTTCTTCAAGCGTGGTGAAGGCCCCTTCCTGTTCGACGAGGATGACCGTCGCTACATCGACTACATTGGCTCCTGGGGCCCCATGCTATTGGGCCATGCCTACCCGCCGGTCATCGACGCCGTACGCGCAGCGCTGGACAACGGCCTGGGCTTCGGCGCACCAACCGCCATCGAAACCGACATGGCCGACCTGGTATGCGAACTGGTACCGTCCATGGACATGGTGCGCATGGTCAGTTCCGGCACCGAAGCCACCATGAGCGCGATCCGCCTGGCCCGCGGCTTTACCGGCCGTGACAAGATCGTCAAGTTCGAGGGCTGCTACCATGGCCACTCCGACTCCCTGCTGGTCAAGGCCGGTTCCGGCGCGCTGACTCTGGGTGAACCGAACTCACCGGGAGTTCCGGCCGCGCTGGCAGAACACACCATCACCCTGAACTTCAACGATATCGACAATGTGCGTGCAACCTTTGCCGAGATCGGCGATCAGGTCGCCTGCATCATCGTAGAGCCGGTCGCCGGCAACATGAACTGCATCCTGCCCAAGGAAGGTTTTCTGGAAGGGCTGCGCGACGTCTGTGATCAGTACGGCAGCGTACTGATTTTTGATGAAGTCATGACCGGCTTCCGTGTTGCCCTCGGCGGTGCGCAGGAGATGTTCAACGTCAAGCCTGACCTGACCACGCTGGGCAAGATCATCGGTGGTGGCCTGCCCGTTGGAGCCTTCGGTGGCAAGCGCGAAATCATGGAACACATCGCTCCGCTGGGACCGGTATACCAGGCCGGCACTCTGTCCGGCAACCCGCTGGCAATGGCCGCAGGTCTGGCGATGCTGACCGCACTCAAGGAAGACGGCATTCACGAATCCCTGAGCGCCAAGACCGAGTACCTGACCCAGGGACTGGAAGTGATGGCCAAACGCCATGGTATCCCGTTCACCACCAGTGCCGCCGGTGGCATGTTTGGCCTCTTCTTTACCGATAAGGACGTGGTCAGCAGCTTTGCCGACGCAACAGCCTGTGATACTGAAATGTTCGGCAAGTTCTTCCACGGCATGTTGGATGAAGGCATCTATCTGGCGCCTTCGGCATTCGAAGCCGGTTTCGTCTCCGATGCCCACAGCGAAGCCGAGCTGGATGCGACTCTGGCCGCAGCCGATCGCGTCTTCGCAACGCTGGCGGGCTGATCCAGCCATGCTGGGTAATAGTTTACTGTTGCTGGCAGCACTGGCGGGGGCCGTGCTGCTATTCCGGCACAGCGATGCGGCGGCAGAGGCACCAAAGTCACAACTGCAGGTTGCCAGCCTGAGCCTGATCTTTCTCGCACTGGCCGCGATGGGACGCTTGCTGCTGGTGTCTGTCGATCAGGATATCGTGACGCTACAGCGTCTGTTGGATAATCTGGCACTCTATGCCGGTTTACCATTACTGGTCACGGCAGCCTTGGCCATGGCCATGGGTTGGTATTGGTCAAAGGCAGGCTGGGGGCGCTGGTTACTGGCGCTGTTTGCCCTGTTCGAGCTATGTCGCAGAATGGGCTTGGGAGAGGATTATACGCTCTGGCTTAGCGTGGTCATGGCGGTAGTCTTACTGGTCGTCGCCTGGCGCCAGCAGGGTACGCTGTCCCGGCTGGCAACGGCCATCGCGGCACCGTTGCTATTGCTCAGCATCAGCGCACCGGCATTGATGGTCGCTGAACTGGCCGATACCGCGCGCCTGCTGGCACAAGCAATAGCAATCTTGCTGCTGAGTCATGCATTGCTGCAACAAAACCCACGCACGCTGCCTACTCAGTAGGCAGCCGCTTTCTGGCGGGCGTCTTTGGCACCCGCCGCATTACCTGCTTCCTGACGAATATCGGCAACCAACTGCCACAGACGCCGCAAGGCGTTATTCTGTCCTGCCGCCACGCTCACGCCTTTCAATGCAACCTGTTCCGCCTGCAGAAACTGCCCCTGACGTCGCTGCACATCCGCCAACTGGATATACACCTCAGGATCACGCGGGGCGATTCGCAAAGCCCGCTCCAGACGGTTCTGCGCCGTGCGCAAATCACCGCCACTGCTGTCCTTGCGTGCCGTCTCCAGCAACGCGATCACAGCCGGGCTCTGTGCCTGACGAGTCGATTGCTGTACCGGCTGCTGTACCGGCACCGGTGCGTCCTGTTCACTGCGCTGCGCCCGAATCACCGGAGCCTGCCCCAGCGGTGTCACCCTTACACCCGGTGCCGTCTCGGCCGGAACCACCGTGCCTGGGGCCGGAGCCGGCGGGCTGATTCGCCCACGATCTTCAACCGGTGCCCGATAGGGATTGGGACCGGCGCAGCCCGCCATCAACAGGGTCAGTCCTGCAATCAGATAAACCTTTTTCATAGCATCCTTCAAATATCAGTTAAACCAGTTACGGAACCAGTCCAGTGAACGGTGTACCGGATTATCCAGCCCACAGTCCACTTTCTCATCAGGCGCCGTGCCGGTAATGAATGGCAGCTGCCGTGATCCCTGGCACCGCTCATCCGAACGCAACCCGGTGGCCTCGTCAATCCAGACATACTCGATCCCGGCCGGACGGGTCGCAATAAAGGGTTCTGGACGATCACGGCGCATGAACTCGGTCCAGACTTTCAATGCCCCGCCAGAGCCGGTGAACGGCAGTTGGCCATTATCATCACGGCCCAGCCAGACCACCGCCAGCCGATCTCCGGTAAAACCGGCAAACCAGCTGTCGCGCTGATCATTCGAGGTGCCGGTCTTGCCCGCCACATTCAGCTGCGACGGCAACGTCCTATATACACTGCGTGCAGTGCCCTCGCGCGCCACTTCCTGCAGCGCATACTGTAGCAGATGCACCACTTCGGGCTGCACTTGCTGTTTCAGACTAAAAGGATAACGTGACAATTCATTACCATCAGCGTCAGTCACCCTGCGGATAACCCGCAGCGGCATGCGGAACCCGTTGGCGGCGATGGTCTGGTACATGCTGGCCAGCTCCAGCGGCGACAACGCCTGCGCCCCCAGCAGCAATGACGGATAGGCCTTGAGCTCACGCTCCGCCCCCAGGCGCTCAAGCATATCGATCACTCGCTCCAGCCCAACCTCCATCCCTAACCGGGCGGTAGACTGGTTGTACGACAGCGCCAATGAACGGTGCAATGGCACCACACCATGACTGCGACGGTCAAAGTTCTGTGGCTGCCACACCGAACCGTCCGGCAATTTTACGCTGAAGGGTTCATCTTCCAAAGGCGTGGTCAGCGTGTAGCCCTGCTCCAGCGCCGCCAGATAGACCGCTGGCTTGACCAGTGAACCTATCGGCCGCAGCGCATCCAGTGCCCGATTAAAGCCCTGATAGCGGGTTGCACGCCCGCCGATCAGCGCCAGCACCTCACCGGTCTGCGGGTCGGTCACCACCATGCTGGCTTCCAGATCCTTGGCCCGCGCGCCATAACGCTGCTCCAGCGCCTTGATACTCGTATCCAGCGCCGCTTCTGCCCGCGTCTGTGCCAACGGGTCCAGTGCCGTGAACACGCGCAGCCCCTCGGTGCTCAAGTCGTCTTCGTGGTATTCATCGCGCAGCTTGCGCTTGACCAGGTCCAGGTAGGCCGGAAACGCGCCCTTGTGCAAACTGCGCTGTTTGACCACACCCAAGGTACGCTGACGCGCGGTATCGTATTCCGACTGGCTGATTTCACCCTGCTGGTGCAGCATGCTCAAGACCAGATTACGCCGCTCCAGTGCACGTTCCGGGTGGCGACGCGGGTCATACCAGGACGGCCCCTTGACCATGCCGGCCAGCAACGCCACCTGATGCAGCTCCAGCTCTTCCAGCGGCCGGGAAAAGTAGTACTGACTGGCCAGCCCGAAGCCATGAATGGCGCGGTTACCGGACTGCCCCAAATAGACCTCGTTGAGATAGGCCTCCAGAATCTCGTCCTTGTCATAATGCAGCTCCAGCAACATCGCCATGGGCAGTTCCAGCAGCTTGCGGCTCAAGGTACGGTCAGAGGTCAGATAAAAGTTCTTGATCAACTGCTGTGTCAGTGTACTGCCACCCTGAACGAAGCGGCCGGCACGAACGTTCACCCACATCGCCCGGGCAATCCCCTTGAAGGAAACGCCCCAGTGGTCGTAGAACGCCCGATCTTCTACCGTAACCAGCGCCTGCGCCAAATGCGGCGGCGCATCCTCAAGCCGGATCAGATCACGGTCTTCATTGGATTTGGGGTAAATACCGCCGATCAGCATCGGCTCCAGCCGCACCAGTGGCAGGGAACGTCCCTCGGCATCACGAATGTCGGTCAGCTGGTTACCGGAAAAGGCCAGCAGCATATTGCGCGCCGGTTCAGCGCCGTCCGGGAAACTAAAGCCGCGACTATAAATGCGTGCACGGCTGCTGGCCCACTCGACCGCACCCGGCTGCTCCGCACGGCGTACGAAACGGTAATTCAGTCCCTTGAGTTCCTGCTTCAGCTCATCCATATCCAGGCGTTGCCCCGGATACAGTTCCAGAGGACGTGCGTACACCTTGGCCGGCACGGCCCAGCGTTTGCCTTCAAATTTGCTGCGAATCTGGGCATCCAGATAAATCAGGCCGACAACGGCGATAACACTCAGCAACAGTCCCAGCTTCAGCAGCCAGCGGCATAAACGAGCCAGTCGGGAAGGTGAGGATGGACGGCGCGGTTTGCGCCCTTTGGCGGGGGGAGTTCTCTTTTTGCTCATCGGGTCAGTATAATCGTATGCCGTCGCTGACAACAGCAGGAGCCTCATGTTACCCAAATTGATCGAATCCTTGTGCAATCCCGCCTGTTACCCACACGCGGTCGACCGCATTCAAGTGATCGAAACCCATATATCCTGGTTGCTGCTCACCGGGGACTACGCTTACAAGATCAAGAAGCCGGTCAACTTCGGTTTCCTGGACTTTACCACGCTGGAACAGCGCCGCCATTGCTGTGAAGAAGAGGTGCGCCTGAACCAACGCCTGGCGCCCGACATCTACATCGGTCTGGTCCCGATCGGCGGCAGCAGCGAGGCACCTGAACTGGAAGCAGACGGGGAGATCATCGAGTATGCGGTCAAAATGTACCAGTTCGATCCTGAACTGCGCCTTGACCGCCTGCTGCAGCGCCAACTGTTTGAAACCCACTGGATCGACCTGTTGGCCGAGCAGATTGCAGCCTTTCACCAACGCCTGCCGATCGTGGCCCAGGACAGCCCCTGGGGCGAACCGGATACGCTATGGGAAGTGATCGCCGACAACTTTCGTTACATCCCGCCGGACCACCTGACCGCCGAAGACTGGGCGCTGCTGCAGCAGCTGTCGGCACGCACGGCGGAAAACTTCCGTGCTCTGGGTGCGGCCATGCGCCAGCGCAAACGGCAGGGGCATGTGCGCGAATGCCATGGTGATCTGCATCTGGCCAACATCAACCTGTTTCACGATGAGCTGCGCCTGTTCGACTGCATCGAGTTCAATCTGGAATTCCGCTGGATCGATACCATCTCCGATCTTGCCTTCCTGTTGATGGATCTGGAAGCCAACCAGCAGTTCCGTTGGGCCAACCGTTGTCTCAACCGCTATCTGGAGTTGACCGGTGACTATACAGCCCTGCCACTGCTGAACTTCTACAAAGCCTACCGCTCAATGGTACGGGCCAAGGTTGCCATGCTCGGCACTCAGCCGGACGTTGCAACCTGCCGTCACTATTTGCACCTGACCGAACACTATTGCCGCGAACGTACCCCGGCCGTGTTCCTGATGCACGGTGTCAGTGGCAGCGGCAAAAGCTATCTGAGCAAACGCCTGGCGGAAGCGGTCGGTGTCATCCGCATCCGTTCCGATGTCGAGCGCAAACGCATTTACCGCGAGCTGAGCCTGCAGGGTCTGTCACTGGATCTGTACAGCGCGGAAATGAACAGCCGGACCTTTCAGCATCTGCTGGAAACCACCACTCTGATGCTCAAGGCCGGCTACTCGGTTGTGATTGATGCCACGTTCATCCACCAACGTACCCGCAACGCCTATGTCGAGCTGGCGGCCAACCTGGATCTACCCGTGCGCATCATCAGCTGCCACTGTGAACAGAATCTGATCGAAGCCCGCCTCAAGCGTCGCCAGGAAGAGGGGCTTGACCCTTCCGATGCCGATGTCGCCGTTATGCATGAACAGATGAAGGTAATGCAGCCACTGAGCAGCGATGAGCAGCTGATTACACTGCCGGTGGATACCCGTGATGACGAGGCGATCGAACAGCTGATGTCTCAACTGCGTGCGCAGCGCCTGATTGGAGACTGAGATGAGCGACCGCTATCTGTGCCGCATTCATGAACTGGACCCGATCGAGGGCCGTGGCTTCGATCTGGACGACGGTACCGCCGTGTTGTTGCTGCGCCGCGGCGAACGGGTGCTGGCCTGGAAGAACAACTGCCCGCACCGGGGCATTCGTCTGGAGTGGCAACCGGACCAGTTTCTTGACTATGAGAAGCAGTTCATTCAGTGCGCCACCCACGGTGCCCTGTTCGGCATTGAGGATGGCGTCTGTATCGCCGGTCCCTGCCCCGGCGAGCAGCTGGAAGCACTGCCCTGCACGGTCAGGGACGGCAAGGTTTATCTTAGCCGCGACTGATCCGTGCCTGCAGGCGTGCCAGCGCCAGCTCGATTCGATCCAATCCGGTGGTGTAGGAGAAACGGATGTAGCGTTCCGGATGGTTGCACCCGAAATCGGCACCCGGCGTGACCGCCAGGTGATCCTCTTCCAGCAGCGACCAGCAATAGGCATAGCTGTCATCCGTCAGGTGGGAGGCGTCGGCGTAGACATAAAAGGCCCCTTCCGGCATCAGCGGAATACCAAAACCCAGCGCACGCAATCCCTCAACCAAACGATCGCGGCGGACAGCAAACGCTTCGCGGCGCTGCTCCAGAATCGCCAGCGTTTCCGGGAAAAATGCCGCCAGTGCCGCATGCTGCGACAGGGTCGCCGGCGAAATAAACAGATTCTGCGCGATTTTTTCCATCTCCGCGACAGCATCCTCCGGTGCCACCAGCCAGCCCAAACGCCATCCGGTCATACCGAAGTACTTGGAAAAGCTGTTCAACACGACTGCCTCCGGCGCCACACCCAGCACGGTCTCGGCATCAAAGCCGTAGGTCAACCCGTGATAGATCTCGTCCACAATCAGCGCACCACCCAACCGGCGAACGCTGTCGGCAATGGCTGCCAACTGCTCGGTCGGCACCACTGACCCCGTAGGGTTGGATGGCGATGCCAGCAATACGCCCGCCGTATCATCCTGCCAATGCTGCTCAATCAGCTCAGGGGTGAGCTGATAGTTGGTCTCCGGACCCACCGGGATCAGCTGGCCACGCGCCTCCAGCAAACGCAGAAATTGGCGGTTGCACGGATAACCGGGATCGGCCAGCAGAAAACGGCTGCCGGGCGCGGCCAGCAGGGCGAACGCAAGCAACAATGCTCCCGAAGCCCCCGCTGTCACCAACACCTGTTGCGGTGTAATCGTCACCCCATAACGTTGCTGATAGAACCCCGCAATCGCCTCCCGCAGCGGTGCAATACCGCCGGCAGGTGTATAGCGGGTGTGTCCCGCAGCCAAGGCAGCACGGGCAGCCGCCATAATCGGCTCCGCCGTGGGGAAGTCAGGCTCACCCGCTTCCATATGCACGACATCATGGCCTGCCGCATCCAGCTCGGCTGCACGCTTGAGCAGATCCATCACCTTGAACGAGTCAATTTCGCGCGCCCGCGCCGTCCAACCTGTATTCATCCGTCACTCTCTCCAGTCAATACGCGCGGCAGTATATCGACATTCGTCGTAGCTGTACCCCGTCGTTCCCCGCAGAATATCCATCAGGATGGCAAAAAGCCAAAAGGGGTCTAGCCTAAAGAGTGGGCTTCTGGTACTTTCACCGGCTTTTAAAGCACCATGTGTTCCCATATCAGGGGCGCCGGACCGGAGCAATCGGGCTTTCGCAAGTCTGAGCCCCCAATGACGTGAGGCTGCGCCAATGCCTAATACAGATCATACTCAGTTCATGCAATTCCAACCCTATCCGCTGGATACCGGTGAGGAGTACATGAATGCCGCGCAGAGAGAGCATTTCCGCAAAATTCTGCTTGCCTGGAAACGCGACCTGATGGAAGAGGTGGATAGCACCATTACCCACCTGAAAGAGGAAGCTTCCAACTTTGCCGACCCCAGCGACCGCGCCAGCCAGGAAGAAGAGTTCAGCCTGGAACTGCGTACTCGCGATCGCGAACGCAAACTGATTCGCAAAATCGATGAAGCGATCGACAGCATCGATGATGATGACTACGGTTTCTGTGAAGCCTGTGGCGTTGAGATCGGCATTCGCCGTCTGGAAGCTCGCCCGACTGCGACCCTTTGTATCGACTGCAAGACCCTGGCCGAAATCAAGGAAAAACAGATCGGCCGCTGATGTCCGCCATTGAGGTGCTCCGGCACCTCATATAGCTGCCCCGAGTCGTGATTGTGCCCTGTATCGGACGTTTTGCTCCCTCCCCAACCGGACCGCTCCATTTTGGTTCCCTGCTGGCTGCATTGGCCAGCTACCTAGATATTCGTTCCCGTGGCGGGCGCTGGATACTGCGCATTGAAGATCTCGATCCTCCCCGCGAACAACCGGGCGCCAGCAATGCCATTCTGCACACGCTGGATGCTTTCGGTCTGCACTGGGATGCAGACGTGGTCTATCAAAGCCGGCGTTTGAGCCATTACCGCGATGCCCTTGAATATCTGTTGTCACAACATACCGCCTACCCCTGCAATTGTAGCCGCAAGCAACTGCGCAGCCGCAACGTGACCGGGTATGACGGCCATTGCCTGCAGCATCCACCGGCTCCCGGTTCAAACTGTGCCTACCGTGTCCGTCATCTAACCAGCGAACAGCAGTTCACCGACCGCATTCAGGGTTTGCGCCGTTACCAATGGCAGGGACATCAGGGCGATTTCATGGTGTTTCGCCGCGACGGTCTGTTTGCCTACCAGCTGGCGGTGGTTGTCGATGATGCCGAACAGGGCATTACCGAAGTACTGCGCGGCAGCGACCTGATAGACGAGACCCCACATCAGATGGAACTCCAGGCGCAGCTGGGCTACCCGCAACCCCGCTACGCTCATATACCGGTGATCACCAACGCTGCCGGACAAAAATTGAGCAAGCAGAACCTGGCACCGGCCATCAGCGCCCATGAGCGCCAGGGTTTGCTGCTGCGAGCACTCGATCTGCTCGGGCAACAGCCGCCGGCGGAACTGGCCGACGCCAGCCCGGATGAAGTCTTGAGCTGGGCCACAACACACTGGCAGCTGGCAACGGTTCCCGCCGTGCTCAGCCTGCCAGCTGACGCACACCCCGCACCGTGATGCGCCAGCGCCTGCTATTGCTGCTCAGTCTGGCCACGCTGCTACTGCTGCCAAACGCGATACGCCACTGGCTGTTCAACCACTACCACTGGCTAGTCCCCTTCCTCATCTGGGCGCTGCTGATTATGCTCACAGCGGCCGCTGAATGGCGCCACCGACATCATGAACTTTGACCTCACCACCCTGTTGCTGATCGGCTGCGGCTACCTTCTATCCCTGTTCGGTGCAGCCTGGTTGACCGAGCGCAAACGTCTGCCTGAACGCCTCACCCGTCATCCGCTGGTACACGTGCTGGCACTGGGCGTATTTGCCAGTGCCTGGACGTTTTATGGCATCTTCGGGGTCGCCCATGCGTCAGGGTATGCATACCTGATTTCCTATCTGGGTGCTTCGGCCGCCTTCATGCTGGCTCCGCTGATCCTGATCCCCATCCTGCGCATTACCCGGCGCCATCAACTCAGCTCTCTGGCCGATCTGTTCGCGTTCCGTTTCCGCAGCGGCCGGGTCGGCACACTGACGACCTTGTTGATGCTGTTCATCAGCCTGCCGCTGATCTCAATCCAGATTCAGGCACTGGCCGACTCGTTGCCGATGCTCAATCAGCAGATCTCGTCGACCCAGGCCGCCGCCGGTTTCTGTACCGTAATCGCGCTGTTCACCATTCTGTTCGGGGCCCGCCACGCCTCCCTGCGCAACAGCCATAACGGATTGGTATTTGCCATCGCCACCGAATCGCTGGTCAAACTGGTCGCACTGCTGACCATTGCCGGCTACGCCCTGTTTGCCGTACTGGATGGCCCCTCCGGGTTGCTGGATTGGCTGGCGGCCAACCCTGAGTACGTGCAGCATTTGCAGCAGCCGCCACAAGCCGATCACTGGCAGATCCTGCTGCTGGCCTTTTTTGCCTGCGCGTTCGTCATGCCACACATGTTTCATATCGCCTTCACCGAAAATTTGCCCACCGAAAGCCTGTATCGCGCCAGCTGGGGCATTCCTCTGTTCCTGTTACTGCTGGCACTGGCCGTTCCTCCCATTCTGTGGGCGGCGATCAAAAGTGACGCCATCGGCAACCCGGAATATATGGTGCTGCAGCTGGGCCAGACGCTTGAGCTGCCCTGGCTTAGCCTGCTGGCCTTTGTCGGCGGGCTGTCTGCCGCCAGCGGCATCATCATCGTCGCCACCGTGGCTCTGGCGTCCATGCTGCAGAACCATGTGGTATTGCCGCTGGTACGGGTACCCGACAATGTCCGCTTTTATGCCTGGCTGCTGTGGATCCGTCGGCTGATCATCCTGTTCGTGATGCTGGGCAGCTTCCTGTTCTTCCAGTTCATCGGCCACCGTTTCGATCTCAACCAGCTGGGGCTACTGGCATTTATCGCCTTCCTCCAGTTCCTGCCGGGGGTACTGGCCACGCTGTACTGGCCAAGCGCCAGCCGCAACGGTTTCATCGCCGGTATCACCGCCGGCTTTGCCGTCTGGGGGCTGGGCCTGCTGCTGCCGATGATGGGATTGCTCAATACCGATTTGATACCGGCACAGCCCGCCGACAAGGGCTATCCGATGGCTTTGCTGTCATTGCTGGCCAACATCCTCATGTTGATCACCGGATCAGTGCTGTTCCCCGGCAACCGGGATGAACGTTTGGCAGCGGATGCCTGCATGCTCAATGCACTGCCGCGCCCTGCCGGTCACAACATTCAGGTTCTGAGTGACGCCGAATTCGTTACCCGGCTGACGCCAAGACTGGGTGCCAAGCCCGCCCTGCGTGAAGTGCGGCGTGCCCTGCGCGAACTGCACCTGTCCGCCGGCCAGCTCAATCCGCTGGATACCCTGCGCATGCGCACCCAACTGGAACAGAACCTGTCCGGTTTACTCGGCCCCGTAGAAGCGGCCGCCCTGTTGCAGCCGCTGGACGGCCCTGTAGACGGCGGCTTCAAGGCGCGTGATGTTCACCTGCTGGAGCAACAGCTGGAAACCTATGATCAGCGCCTATCGGGGTTGGCCGCCGAACTGGACCAGCTGCGCCGCTACCACCGCGCCACCCTGCAACGCCTGCCGATCGGCGTCTGCACCGTCGATGCCGAGCAGCGCATCCTGTTCTGGAACGCCGAACTGGAGGCCTATACCGACCTGACCCCGGATATGACACTGGGCACGCGCCTTGACCAACTGCCACTGCCCTGGTCAGATCTGCTGGCACGCTTTGCCGCCACCGACACCCTGCATCAAAGTGCCGAATGTATCGAGCTGGCCGGTGCCCAACGCTGGTTCAGCCTGCATAAGGCACGTCTGGATGACACTCCGGCCCAAGGCATGGTGCTGTTGATCGAGGAGGAAACCCAGCATCAGCTGATGGCTCGCAAACTGGCTCACAGCGAACGCCTGGCCTCCATCGGTCGCTTTGCTGCAGGGGTTGCCCACGAAATCGGTAACCCGGTGACGGGTATAGCTTGCCTGGCACAGAACCTGAAACTGGAAACCGAGCAGCCTGAAGTACTGGAAACCGGCGATCAGATCGTGGACCAGACCAAACGCATCAACCGCATCGTCCAGTCGCTGATCCGCTTTGCCCACACCGGTCGCCAGGAGGGTCCCGAGCATTTCGAACCGGTGGCTCTGCACGCCTGCATTGATGAAGCGATTCACCTGATCACTTTGGACAGCCGCAGTCGCCAGCAGCATTTCATTAATGACGTGCCCCCCGACCTGTACATTCAGGGTGACCTGCAGTTGCTGCTGCAGGTGTTCGTTAACCTGCTCAACAACGCCAGCGACGCCTCGCCCGCCGCCAGTGAAATCCGCTTGAACTCGGATCAGACCGAGCACAGCTGCCGTATTCTCATCACCGACGCCGGCAGCGGTATCCCGCAGGAACACCTCGATCAGCTGTTCGAACCCTTCTTCACCACCAAGGAACCGGGCAAGGGCACCGGGCTTGGCCTACCTTTGGTCTACAACATCATTACCCAGCACTATGGTAATATCGAGATATTGAGTCCGGCCGACAAAAAACAGAACAAAGGCACTCAGGTCATTATTACCTTACCCCGGCTACAGCAGAGCAATACAGCCCCTGAGCAGCCGGAGGCAGATGGAGAAGGTTTGTCCGGATGAGTCGAATTCTGATTGTTGAGGATGAAAATATCATCCGCTCCGCACTGAAACGCCTGTTGGAAAAAAACGGCTATGACGTTGGTGATGCCGAATCGGTCGCCGATGCCACCGCACGCCACAGCCTGGACAGCTTCGACCTGATCATTTCCGATCTGCGACTGCCCGGCGCTCCCGGTACCGACCTGATCGAACTGGCCGGCCAGGTGCCGGTATTGATCATGACCAGCTACGCCAGCCTGCGTTCGGCCGTCGATGCAATGAAACTCGGTGCCATTGACTACATTGCCAAACCCTTCGACCATGACGAGATGCTGAAAACGGTCGCTGCCACTCTGGCAAAGCCCACAACATCGACCGACAGCCGCGAGAACGCACCCGACACCCCCCAGCAGACGCGCATACTCGGCTCATGCAAACCGATGCAGGAGCTGTACCGGCGTATTGCCAAGGTTGCGCGTACCCATGCCACCGTGCTCATTCTGGGCGAGTCCGGCACCGGCAAGGAACTGGCAGCCCGCGCGATCCACGAACAAAGTGACCGCGCCAACAAACCAATGGTGTGTGTCAACTGTGCCGCCATTCCCGAGACCCTGATTGAATCCGAACTGTTTGGGCACGAAAAGGGAGCCTTCACCGGTGCCACCAGCAGCCGCAGTGGCCTCATCGAAGCGGCTGACGGCGGCACCCTGTTTCTGGACGAGATTGGTGAATTGCCGCTGGAAGCCCAGGCCCGCCTGTTGCGCTTTCTGCAGGAAGGCGAAATCCGTCGAGTCGGGGCCGTGCTACCGCTCAAGGTCGATGTCCGCCTGATCGCCGCCACCCACCGAGACCTTAAGACCCGTGCCCGTTCCGGCCAGTTCCGCGAAGACCTCTATTACCGGTTATACGTGATGGAACTGCGCATGCCCCCGCTGCGCGACCGTGAGGGGGATATTCTCGAACTGGCCACCGCCTTTCTCGACAAGCAAGGCCGCAAGCTCGGCTGCGAAGACTTGGTATTCAGCACCGACGCCCTGCAACTGCTGCGCAGCTATCATTGGCCCGGAAACGTACGCGAGCTTGAAAACGCGATTGAACGCGCCGTCATTCTTGCCGACGGACACCGCATCACTCCAGATCTCCTGGGCTTGGATGTTGAAACCCAAAGTCTCAGTGAGCTGGAAACCCGATATCAACAAACACACCCCGAGCCTGCACAGGGTCATCACCACCACGAGCGCCCACGCTCGGACCTGTCTCTTGACGACTACTTTCAGCGCTTTGTCCTTGAAAATCAGGACCTTATGAGCGAAACAGAACTGGCAAAAACACTGGGTATCAGTCGGAAGAACTTGTGGGAGCGCCGGCAGAAGCTGGGCATCCCGCGCAAGCCGAAAGGGTAACCTTAGGTAACACTTTCAAGTGTTACCTAACTACCCACAACCACACAAAACCGTATATTCAGGTAACACTCTGTTGTTTTTTTCATACCTTTATTTGGACTATAAATAAAAAATCATTTAAAAACATAATGTTATGTTTTTTGGCACGGTGCCTGCATTATATCTAGTCAGAACAACAACAACGTACACACTGAAGCCTGACCAGTAATAAAAATAACAATAGGTCATGTGAATGAGTGGTCTGCCTCGAATAAAAATAACAATGAGGCTTAGTCGGTCGTTAAAGTGGCACTGCAGCGCTCCCCAATCAGTGCTCTTAGGAACAAAAACAACAAGCTAAGTTTTATGTTGCCACTTTACGACCGACACCCCCCCTACCCCGCTTGCTTGACCCTCTTGCCTACACACAATACCTGTTCAGAATGACCTGAATCCTGCATAACCTTATGCTCAGCATAGTCAGGTGTTATCATGCGCCATCCGTGAGCCGTTACAGACAGGGACACAGCACGACCCATGCCGAACACTCTACTTGTTGTTATCGCCGCGCTAGCCGCCGCTCTGATTGTCTGGATACTGATCCGCAACCGCAGCCGCGCCAGCACGCATACACCGGACGCCGAGACGTCTACCCATACCCTTGCCGACGGGACTCCCCGCCGTATCCCCGAAAGCGAACATCAGATTCCCCGCCGCTACCTGGATGACAACGCCATGAAGGTTGTTTATCGACTGGAAGATGCCGGCTATGAAGGCTATCTGGTGGGCGGCTGTATCCGGGATCTGCTGCGCGGCCAGAAGCCCAAGGACTTCGATATTGCCACCTCGGCACATCCGGAACAGGCAGTTGAACTGTTCCGTCGCGGCCGCCTGATTGGCCGTCGTTTCAAGTTGCTGCACGTGCGCTTTGGCCGTGAAGTGATTGAGGTCGCAACCTTCCGTGCCGCCCACGATCAGGAACAGGCGTCCGGTGACGACGCCCGCACTGCCGCAACCGGCATGATCCTGCGTGACAATGTATACGGCAGCATCGCCGAAGATGCCATGCGCCGCGACTTCACCGTCAACGCCCTCTACTATGATGTCAAAGACCACAGCATTATCGATTTTGCCGGGGGCTATGATGACCTCCAGCACAATCGCCTGCGCATGATCGGTGACGCAGCCGCACGCTACCGCGAAGACCCGGTCAGAATGTTGCGTGCAGCACGCTTCGCCGCCAAGCTGGACCTGGATCTCGAAGCCGACACCGCCAGCCCCATTCGTGAACTGGCACCGCTGATGCATAATGTCTCACCGGCACGCCTGTTCGACGAAGTACTCAAGCTGCTCCAAAGTGGTCACGGTGAAGCTTCCTATCGCCAACTGCACCGTTTTGGTCTGTTCGAGTACCTGTTCCCGTTGACCGACCAGGCACTGGAAGTTGAGGAGTTTCCGGTTGAAACCCTGCTCCTCAATGCGCTGTCCAATACCGACCGCCGCCTGGCTCAAGGCAAAAGCGTAACCCCGGCCTTCCTGTTCGCAGCACTGCTCTGGTATCCGCTGCAGCTGCGTATCCGCGAACTGGAACCCCACTCCGATCTGCCCTCGATCCCGCTGCTGCATGAAGCGGCCAACCAGGTCCTGGCTGAACAGGTCAAATGCACCGCCATCCCGCGTCGTTTCTCGACCCCGGTCCGCGAGATCTGGGAATTGCAGCTGCGCCTGCCCCGTCGCCAGGGCAAGCGCGCCGATCAGTTGATGGAACATCCGCGTTTCCGCGCTGCCTATGACCTGCTGTTACTGCGAGAAAACAGCGGCGAAGATCTGGGCGGTTTGAGCCAATGGTGGACCGATTATCAGGTCGCCAACCCGGTCAGCCGCCGCGACATGATGCCCACCGAGCAAGACGAAAAACCGAAACGCAAACGTCGACGCCGGCCGCGCAAGCGTCCGCAACAAACCGATGGACCCGCAGGAGAGTAATCCAGTGAATCGCGTGTATATCGGGCTGGGCAGTAATCTGGATGCACCGCAGGAGCAGGTTCGTACCGCCCTGCAGGAACTGGCACAACTCGATCACTGCGTGCTGGTACACCACTCTTCCCTGTATCGCTCCGATCCGGTCGGCCCTCCAGGCCAGCCGGATTACATCAATGCCGTTGCCGCTCTGGATACCGCCTTGGCACCTGAACAGCTGCTTGATGCCCTGCAGGCGATCGAGCAGTCACACCAGCGTGTGCGCAAAATCCACTGGGGACCCAGAACTCTGGACCTGGATATTCTGCTCTACAGCGATCAGGTCATCGACAGTGAGCGCCTTACCGTACCTCACGCCTGGATGCTGGAACGCAACTTCGTACTCTGGCCGCTGGCGGAGCTGGTACCCGACCTGCACTTGCCCGACGGTTCCTCCCTCCACGGCCATCTAGTCCAATGCCCACTGGGCACACTGGAAAAGATACCGCTATAATCGCCCCAAGCCGAATTGGATCGGCGTCTCATTGATAACAAAGAGAATGCTATGAGTAACATCACGCTGCATACCCTGAGCGCCCGTAAACAGGCGGGTGAAAAGTTTGCCGTACTGACTGCCTACGATGCCACCTTTGCCCATCAGGTCAGCAGTGCCGGTATCGAGATGATCCTCGTCGGCGACTCCCTTGGCATGGTACTGCAGGGACAGGACAGCACCCTGCCCGTCACCGTCGAAGAGATGGCTTACCATACCGCCTGTGTTGCCCGTGGCAATCAGGGCGCGATGATTATGGCCGACCTGCCGTTCATGAGTTATGCCACGCCGGAGCAGGCGATGGACAGTGCCGGTGAGCTGATGCGCGCCGGTGCCCATATCGTCAAGCTGGAAGGCAGCGACTGGCTATGCGAAAGCGTGAGCCTGCTGGCTGACCGCGGCGTACCGGTCTGTGCCCATCTGGGGCTGACTCCGCAGGCCGTCAACAAGCTGGGCGGTTACCGGGTTCAAGGGCGTGACAAGCATGCAGCCCTGAAAATGCTGGAAGATGCCAAGCGTCTGGAACAGGCTGGTGCCAGCATGCTGTTGCTGGAGTGCGTACCCTCGCTGCTGGCCGACGAAATTACCCGCAACGTGGATATCCCCGTGATCGGCATCGGTGCCGGCCCCCATACCGACGCCCAGGTGCTGGTGATGCACGACATGCTCGGCGTAACGGTTGGACGCATGCCCAAATTCGTCAAGAACTTCATGCCTGAAGCCGCGAACATTCAGGACGCTTTCCGTCTTTACGGTGAACAGGTCCGCAGTGGCCAATTCCCCGCCGAAGAACATGGATTCGAGTAACCATGCAAACGCTTCATACTCTCGCTGAACTGCGGGCGGCGGTGCAACAACACCGCCGAGACGGTAAACGCATCGCACTGGTGCCCACCATGGGTAACCTGCATCAGGGTCACCTGCGGCTGGTCGAGACGGCTCTGCAGCAGGCAGATGTTGTCATTACCAGCATCTTCGTCAACCCGCTGCAGTTCGGTGCCAACGAAGATCTGGACAGCTATCCGCGTACCCTGGCTGAAGATCAGCAGCACCTGGAAGCAGCGGGCTGCCATCTGGTATTCGCGCCGTCGGTCGCCGAGGTCTACCCCGATGGTCAGGAATTGCAGACACTCGTCGAAGTACCTGGCCTGTCAGATCTGCACTGCGGTGCCAGCCGCCCGGGGCATTTCCGCGGTGTCACAACCGTGGTCTGCAAGCTGTTCAACATGGTGCAGCCGGACACGGCCGTGTTCGGGCTCAAGGATTATCAGCAGGTTGCCGTGATCCGCAAAATGGTGCGTGATCTCTGTATCCCGGTGGATATCATTGGCGTGCCCACCAAACGAGCAGACAGTGGCCTGGCACTGAGTTCACGCAACGGCTACCTGACTGCGGCCGAGCTGGCCGTTGCCCCGGTCTTGCATCAGACCCTGCAACACACCGCTGCCGCTATCCGCAATGGTGAGCGAGACTTTGCCGCCCTGGAAGAACAGGCGCAAACGGCATTGGAAGCGGCCGGTTTCAGCCGCGACTTCTACCGCATTCTCGACCGTACCCAGCTGCAGCCAGCGCAACCGGAAGATGACCTGGTCATTCTGGCCGCTGCTCATTTGGGGCGCGCGCGCCTGATCGACAATATCGAAGTCTGATGCCTGCGCCGAAGCCCGCCCGGGCTTTGGCATCCCCCCGTACGACCACCTTTCTGCCCATACATTATCGCTTTTGGTCTAGTTGACAGCATCCGCGCCATTCGCGCAGACTCAAAGACACTCTAGGCTCGTCGAACAGCCCGGTTTCTACCTGTGTGCAGTATGCCATGCAACATGTCGGTCACGTGTGACCACTAGCATGGTCACAGGCTCAATAATGATATGAATGAAAGAGGCACACTTACTATGCGCGATGTTGTTATCGTTGCCGCTGGCCGTACGGCGGTTGGTGCGTTCAATGGTTCTCTCTCCTCCCTTTCCGCTGCATCTCTGGGTACAACCGTTCTTAAAGGCCTGCTGGAACAGACCGGGCTGAACCCCGCCGAAGTCGATGAAGTAATCCTGGGCCAGGTGCTGACCGCCGGTTGCGGCCAGAACCCGGCACGTCAGGCGATGATTCATGCCGGTATTCCGCAGGAAGTTCCGGCCATGACCATCAACAAGGTATGCGGCTCTGGCCTCAAGGCCCTACAGCTGGCAACTCAGGCCATCCGTTGCGGCGATGCCGACGTGATCATTGCCGGTGGCCAGGAAAACATGTCGCAGTCACCGCATATTCTGCCAAACTCCCGCAACGGCGCACGCATGGGCGACTGGAAAATGGTCGATACCATGATCAATGATGGCCTCTGGGATGCCTTCAACAACTATCACATGGGCATCACCACCGAGAATATTGTCGAGAAATACGGTTTCAGCCGTGAAGAGCAGGACGCCTTTGCCAGTGCCTCACAGAACAAGGCCGAAGCAGCCGTTACCTCTGGCCGTTTCAAAGATGAAATCATTCCGGTGAGCATTCCTCAGCGCAAGGGCGACCCGGTTGTATTCGATACCGACGAACAGCCGCGTTTCGGCTGCACCCCTGAAGCGTTGGGCAAACTGCGTCCGGCGTTCAAGAAAGACGGCACCGTCACCGCCGGTAACAGCTCCACCATCAACGATGGTGCCGCTGCCGTAATCCTGTGCTCCGCTGAAAAGGCCGAGGCCCTGGGTCTGAAACCGCTGGCCCGGATCAAAGCCTACGCCTCTGCCGGGGTGGACCCGGCGATCATGGGTACCGGCCCGATCTGTGCCACCACCAAGGCACTGGAAAAAGCCGGCTGGGGTATCGATGCTCTGGAACTGGTCGAAGCCAACGAAGCATTCGCGGCTCAGGCGATGGCGGTCAATAAGGACCTGGGCTGGAACACCGAGCTCGTCAACGTCAATGGCGGTGCGATTGCCCTGGGCCACCCGATCGGAGCCTCCGGCTGCCGCGTTCTGGTCAGCCTGGTTCATGAGATGATCAAACGTGACGCCAAGAAAGGTCTGGCAACGTTGTGCATCGGTGGTGGCATGGGTACAGCTCTGGCGATCGAACGCGACTGATCAACCCATAGTTAACCTGTAGCCTGAAATACAACAGCCGCCTCTTGGGCGGCTGTTTGCTGCTATAGTCCGGGACAGGCTCAAGCGGTTGCGATCGCGCCTTTACCAATCCCTTCGAACGCCCGCACGATAATCTCGTCATGCGGATACGCTGCCTTGATTTCAGCCGCCAGATGCATGGCAATCTGCTCAACCGTGGTTTCGGTGTCGATCAGATAGCAAGCCTTCGCTGGCAAACTCAGTTCAAATTCACCCTGAGGGGCCGTGTAGGCATACCGGTGCTCGCCATTGGCATCCGCTTGCAGGTGCGCGCGGGTACCCACATAGATATCACGGAAACGCTCGGCCCACTCCCCCTCCAGGGCTTCGTCACGCTGGTGGTTCCGGTAGATCTCGATCTTCGAGCGATGGCCATGCGCAATACGCTGGCAGTTGCCGTCATGTTGCTGCAGACCGTGGCTGTAGTGATAGAAGTGTCCATCGATCGACTCGGCGACGAACGCCAGTTCAACGCCCTTGACCTGATCCGGGAACAGCGCTAGCAGCTGATCACGGCACCATTCAGCCAGGCCACGCTCGTCAATGGCCTCAACCGGTACCGCCGCAATTGCCTGCTCGGGAGCTCGGCAGTGGAAACGGCTGCCATCAGGGTACTGCCAATCAACGTCCGTCATGCCCTCGGCCGTCGTCAGCGCAAGCCGTGCCATTCCGGTCGGCACCACCAACTGGTGGTCGACATGTGTATCCAGCCACTGCTTGACCCGGCGTTTGACGACACCGAAGTCGCAGATCATGCCCTGAGCATCAAGGCTGCCATCCAGCACCAGTTGCACCGCCCAGGACTCGCCGAGCAGACCACGTTCCGGATGCAGGTAGGAGAAATCCACGTGGGTCAGGTTATCGACAAAAAGCTTCACGGCCACCTCATCAGTTAAATTAATAGCGCCATTTTAGCGGATTCGGGCGGCGCTTTCACAACAGCCTGTGGTCTATCTGGCCGCTACTATATACTAGACCTTTTGACTGTTTTGCAGGTACTCATGCGACTCGATAAATACATTGCCCAGGTCACCGATTTCTCGCGCAAGGAGGTCAAACGCCTGCTGCATGCAGACGAAGTGTCCGTCAACGGCGAGTTAGAACGGAACCCGTCCCGCAAAATTTCTGCAACGGATGCCGTCAATCTGCAGGGATTCCCGCTGGAAGCGCCCCGCACCCGTTATTTGATGCTGTACAAGCCTGAAGGTGTCGTCTGCTCCACCGACGACCCGACCCACCCCACGGTGCTGGCCCTGCTGGAGATGCCGCGCGTCGAACGCCTTAACATCTGCGGCCGTCTTGATGTCGACACCACCGGTCTGGTGCTGTTGACCGACGACGGTCAGTGGGCGCACCGGGTCGCGTCACCCAACCACAAGACCGGCAAGGTCTATCATGTCACTACGGCAGCGCCGATTGCCGCAGACGCCATACAGGCATTTGCCGACGGCATCATGCTTAATGGTGAACGCCTCCCCACCAAGCCTGCCGAGCTGGAGATCCTGTCTGAGTATGAGGCTCGAGTCTGCCTGCACGAGGGGCGCTACCATCAGGTGAAGCGCATGTTCGCCGCGATCGGTAACCGGGTGGAATCCCTGCACCGTGAGCAGATCGGCTCGATCTGCCTCGACGAAATGCTGGAGCCCGGTGAATATCGCGAATTGACCGCCGACGAAATTGCCAGTATCTGATATGGACCTGCTGACCCCGGAACTCAACCACTACCTGCGCAGCACGCAACGACCCACTTTGTGGCTGGTCGATGAGAATATTCAACTCGATACCGCGGCCAACCCACAGGTGCATGTCATCGGCAACCGCCTGGATGTGATCGAACGCCTGCAGGCACAGCATTGGCAGGCACAGTTCAGCGACTTCGACCTGTCAGCCTATGCTGAGGGCCACTTCGCGCAGGTGCTGTACCGTGTTTCCAAGGAAAAACCGGTCGTACACTACCTGATCAGCGAGGCCAAACGTCTGCTGGCCACAGGCGGTAGCCTGATTCTTCTGGGTGACAAGGGTGAAGGTATCCGTACCTACGCGCGCAAGGCAGAGGCCTGCCTCGGCGGTGTTCGCCAGGAACGTAAACTCGGGGGCGACAGCTGGTGCGCCGAAATCACCGCTGCCTATGCACCCGGCACTTGCCCAGAACACCAGGACTATACTGCCCTGCGCCAGGTATGCAGCGATCAGCACCACCAGTATGTATCCAAACCGGGGTTGTTCGGCTGGAACAAGGTCGACCGGGGCAGTGCATTATTGATCGAACATTTGCCGGCCATGCTGGAAGCACCGCTTCCGTTTCGGGGATCAGTGCTCGACCTGGGCTGCGGTTTTGGTTATCTGGCCATCAATGCCGCAGGCCCTGAAAGCCGCCTGGTATGCACCGACAATAACGCTGCTGCACTGCAGGCCTGCCGCTATAATCTGAATCAGGCCGGCCTGAATGGCGCTGAAGTCATTGCGACCAATGCCGGCGATCGCTTGCAGCCGGACTTTGAGCTGATCCTGTGCAATCCGCCATTTCACAGCGGCTTTTCGGTCGATGGTGACCTGACCGATCGCTTCCTGCACTCAGCCCAACGCCTGCTGGCCGTGAACGGAACGGCCTGTTTCGTGGTCAATCAGCATATTCCGCTGGAGCGCAAGGCCGCTGGCCTGTTTGCCGATATCGTCACTTACATGGATAGCGGCCAGTTCAAACTGGTACGGCTGCGCCAACCGATCAACCGTCAGACACGGGGACCTTCATGACCTTCGACTACCTTCGCCAAAGCCTGTTTTTCTTCCGCAGTCATTTCAACCGGCTGGCGCTGATCCAACTTCCCTTTCTCGCCATTCTCGGGCTGGTACAGTTTCAGCTGCTGCAGGGCATCACCGATGCCGGCGAACAGATGGAACTGGTACAGCGCAACATGTTCCTGAACTCTGCGCTGGATATCGCCATGATGCCGATCTATTGGGGGGCTACCCTGCTGTACATGCAATCGGTCCTGCAGGGGCAACCGTTGCAGGCCGGGCGTGCACTGAGCTTGAGTCTGGCGTGCTGGGGACGACTGCTGATCACCTATATCATCAGTGTGCTGGCGATCTCCTTCGGCCTCGTACTGCTGGTGATACCCGGCATCTACATCGGCGTACGCCTGGCATTTGCCGAGTTTTACTGTGTCATGGAAGGCAAGGGACCGATGGAGTCCATCCGCGCCAGCTGGGAGCATACGGCTGACTTCTTCTGGCCGCTGCTGCAGGGCATGGTGCTGATTTTCGGTGTTCTGTTGGTGGCTGAAATGCTGTTCGGCCAGCTGCTCGTTGAACAGCAGGGTGCGATGATGCTGGTCTCGCTGTTGATCCAGTTCCTCGGCGTTCTGCCCACCATCTATGCCTACCGTCTCTATTGCGTAATGAAAGAGGAACAAAAAAGCCTCTGAGCCATCACCGCCGAGCATCCAGATACAAAAAAGCCCCTGCCGACCAACGTCGACAGGGGCTTTTTCAGCTTTGACACTTATTAGCTGGAGACAGACTCGTCTTCAACCAGATCTTTCATGGACAGCTTGATGCGGCCACGAACGTCAACGTCGAGAACCTTGACCTTCACCATCTGGTCCATCTTGATGTAGTCGGTTACGGCCTGTACGCGTTCGTTGGCGATCTGGGAAATGTGAACCAGACCATCCTTGCCCGGCAGGATGTTAACGAATGCGCCGAACTCTTCAAGACGCACAACCTTGCCTTCGTAGATCTTGCCGATTTCAGCTTCAGCCGTGATCGCCTTCACGCGTTCAACCGCAGCCTTGCCCTTGGCCTTGTCGTCAGCGTAGATACGTACGGTACCGTCGTCTTCGATGTCGATCATGGCACCGGTTTCTTCAGTCAACGCACGGATGGTCGCGCCGCCCTTGCCGATCAGGTCACGGATCTTCTCCGGGTTGATCTTCAGCAGGGTCATGGCCGGTGCGTTGTCCGGCAGTTCCGGACGTGCATAACCGATCACTTTCGCCATCTCTTTGAGGATGTGCTTACGTGCTTCACATGCCTGCTCGAGTGCGATCTCCATGATCTCTTCAGTGATACCGGTAATCTTGATATCCATCTGCAGAGCGGTTACGCCTGCATCGGTACCGGCAACCTTGAAGTCCATGTCACCGAGGTGATCTTCATCACCCAGGATGTCGGTCAGTACGGCAAAGCGGTCGTTTTCTTTAACCAGCCCCATGGCGATACCCGCCACCGGCGCTTTCAGCGGTACACCCGCATCCATCATGGAAAGAGACGCACCACACACTGACGCCATGGAGCTGGAGCCGTTGGATTCGGTGATCTCGGATACGATACGGATGGTGTACGGGAACTCTTCCTGCGTCGGCAGTACTGCCGCTACGCCACGACGTGCCAGACGGCCATGACCGATCTCGCGACGACCGGCACCGCCCATACGGCCGGCTTCGCCTACGGAGTACGGAGGGAAGTTGTAGTGCAGCATGAACGGATCTTTGCGTTCGCCTTCGATGGCATCGATCAGCTGCTGGTCACGGCTGGTACCCAGAGTACAGGTAGCGATCGCCTGAGTTTCGCCGCGGGTGAACAGCGCCGAACCGTGCACGCCTTTGAGCATGTCGATTTCAACGTCGATCGGACGTACGGTTTTGGTATCACGGCCATCGATACGCGGTTCGCCATCGATGATGCGGTTACGCACAATCTCTTTTTCCAGCGCGCTGAAAATGCCGGCGACCGCTTTCGCGCTCGGCTTGTCCGCTTCGCTGCCGGACAGCGTATCAACTGCCTGGCTGCGCAGTGCGGCAAGGCTGTTCTGACGCTGCATCTTGTCAGCCACCTGGTAAGCCGCGGTGATGCCTGCTCCTACCAGATCACGTACCTGCGCAATCAAGGCTTCATCTTTCGCGGCCGGCTGCCAATCCCACTTCGGCTTTCCGGCTTCAGCAACCAGTTCGTTGATGGCGGTAATCGCCACCTGCATTTCCTGGTGTGCAAACAGGACTCCGCCCAGCATTTCGTCTTCGGTCAGTTCTTTCGCTTCAGACTCAACCATCAGTACGGCATCAGCAGTACCGGCAACAACCATGTCCAGCTCAGAGGTCGCCAATTCTTCATAGGTCGGGTTGAGGATGTAGCCGTCGGCTTCGGTGAAACCGACACGGGCACCACCGATCGGGCCCAGGAACGGCAGGCCGGAGATGGCCAGTGCCGCTGAGGTACCCAGCATCGCTGCGATATCCGGATCGTTGATCTTGTCGGCGGACATCACCGTGCAGACAACCTGAACTTCGTTCATGTAGCCTTTCGGGAACAGCGGACGGATCGGACGGTCGATCAGACGGGAAGTCAGCGTTTCCTTCTCGGACGGACGCGCTTCACGCTTGAAGAAACCACCCGGGATACGGCCAACAGCGTAGTATTTTTCCTGGTAGTGCACGGACAGCGGGAAGAAATCCTGACCTTCCTTCGCTTCTTTTGCACCAACAACCGTACAGAGTACCTGTACGCCACCCATGGTCACCATGACAGAACCGGTCGCCTGACGAGCAACCTTGCCGGTTTCGATGGTGATTTCATGTTTGCCAAACTGGAATGTTTTGCTAATCGCTTGCACGATAAAACTCCTTTGAGTCGAGTTATCCCGCCAGCCGACCAACCATACCTCTTTTCAAGCCAGTACTCAGTTATCAACTAAGGCAGTGGATAAGTGAGTACAGGCTGGATGATTGTGTCAACGCGTGCGGGGATCAGATAAAACTAAGGCCATACAATGTATGGCCTCAGCGCAGGACTGCTTAGCGACGCAGTCCGAGACGGCCGATCAGCGCCAGGTAGCGGTCAGCGTCTTTGCCCTTCAGGTAATCCAGCAGCTTACGACGCTGGTTTACCATGCGGATCAGACCACGACGTGAGTGGTGATCCTGCTTGTGCGACTTGAAGTGACCCTGCAGGCCTTCGATGTTCGCAGTCAGCAGCGCAACCTGAACTTCAGTAGAACCGGTATCACCGGTACCACGACCGAATTCAGCAACGATTGCCGCTTTTGTCTCGTTAGAAAGAGCCATTCTATTCTCCTCGTTAATATGCACACGGCCGCCCAATAAGGGATCAACGGCTGCGGATTAAAAGTCGCGCTGCACCGAGCATATTTTCAGTACAGCGTCAGTAAGGTCTCAAGACCCAACTCTTCAGGCACTGCTCACCAGGCGCTTGGCCCGGAGTACACCATCGGCGCCGATCTCGGCGATGCCCATAAAATCGTCTGGTCCGTCGGCAAACAGGCGTACTTCACCGCTGAGGGTGCCTGCATGGGTTGCACGCAAGCGCTGCCCCAACCGAACACGCTCCGCTTCTGCAGCAGTCAGCGTCAACGCCGGCAACTGAGCCACCGGACTCCATGGCGCCAATAATAACGCATCCAGGCGTTGGTGTATGCTGTTTTCAGCCTCATCCTGACGCGGTTCAGCCAGGCTTTGCAGCTGTTCCAGCGTCATCATCTGCGAGGCGTCAAACGGTCCGGTCTGCAACCGGCGCAGCATGCTGACATGCGCACCGCAGCCCAACAGCAAGCCCAAATCTTCGACAATACTGCGGATATAAGTGCCTTTGGAACAGAAGATCTCCAGATCCAGTTCGTCCGCTCTCACCGCTACCAGCTTGATCGCATGAATGGTCACCTGCCGCGGCTTCACTTCAACTTCTATGCCTTGGCGGGCCAGCTTGTACAGCGGCTGGCCATTGAGCTTGAGCGCCGAATAGACCGGCGGCACCTGTTCAATATCGCCACTGAAATGCTGCGTCAGCAGGGTTTCAATCTGTGCCGGATCAAGATCCGCCGGAACCGGCTTCTCTTCGATGACCGCGCCTTCGGCATCACAGGTATCCGTCCGCTGCCCCAGCTTTGCTGTGGTGATATAGCGCTTGTCCGAGTCCAGCAGATACTGCGAGAACTTGGTCGCTTCACCCAGGCAAATCGGCAACAGCCCTGTCGCCAACGGATCCAGCGCACCGGTATGTCCAGCTTTCGCCGCACCATACAAGCGCTTCACCCGCTGCAGAGCAGAGTTAGATGACAAGCCTATCGGCTTGTCCAACAGAAAAAGGCCGCTGATTGGGCGGCCTTTAGGTCTACGGGCCATAATATTCAGTTCCCGTTAGTATCTTCGTCATCATCCGCGCGCAGAGCTTCCTGCTGCCAGGCCTTTTCGATCAGGCCATGCAGATGCCGGCCGCGTTCCACACTTTCATCGAAGTGGAAACGCAGGTGCGGCATCACCCGCAGCTTGATGCTGCGGGCAAGCTCGGTACGCAGAAAACCGGACGCGTTATTGAGGACCTGAGAGGTAGCTTTCACTACATCCTGCTCGGCCTGATCACCAATTGCCATCACCGTGAAGTAGATATCGGCATAGCCGAGATCCTTGCTCACTTTGACATAACTGATGGTAACCATGCCCAAGCGTGGATCCTTGATCTCGCGCTGGATCAGGGAGGCCAGATCACGCTGGATCTGGTCCCCTATCCGGTCAGTTCGTTTGAAATCGCGTGCCATGATGCTCCGGTTACAGCGTACGCTGTACTTCAATGGTGTCGAACACTTCGATCTGGTCGCCGACCTTCACGTCGTTGTAGTTCTTCACCCCGATACCACATTCCATACCCTGACGCACTTCCGCAACGGCTTCCTTGAAGCGACGCAGGGATTCCAGTTCGCCTTCATAGATAACCACGTTGTCGCGCAGTACACGGATACGCTTGTTACGGTACACCGTACCATCGGTCACCATACAGCCGGCAATTGCACCCAGCTTCGGTGAACGGAACACGTCACGTACCTGAGCGATACCGACGATCTCTTCACGGTATTCCGGTGACAGCAGACCGGTCATTGCCAGTTTCACGTCATCGATGATGTCATAGATCACGCTGTAGTAACGCAGCTCCAGCTCTTCACGCTCAACGATCGCCTTGGCCTGGTTGTCCGCACGGACATTAAAGCCGATCAGGATCGCAGAGGATGCCAATGCCAGGTTGGCATCAGTTTCAGCGATGCCGCCTACGCCGCTGGAGACAATGGTAACCTTCACTTCGTCGGTCGACAGGTCTTCCAGAGACTGGATGATCGCTTCCAGAGAGCCACGGACGTCCGCTTTCAGAACGACGTTCAACGACTTCACTTCACCGGCCTGCATGTTCTCGAACAGGTTTTCCAGTTTGGCTTTCTGCTGACGCGCCAGTTTGACTTCGCGGTATTTACCCTGACGGAAGAGAGCAACTTCACGCGCTTTCTTCTCACTGGATACAACGGTGAACTCGTCACCGGCACCCGGAGTACCGTCCAGACCGAGGATTTCGACCGGAATGGAGGGACCGGCTTCTTCGATCGGCTTGCCGTTTTCGTCCAGCATGGCACGTACACGGCCGTAATGCAGACCTGCCAGAACGATATCACCCTTACGCAGAGTACCGTTCTGAACCAGCAGTGTGGAGACTGAACCACGTCCTTTATCGATACGGGACTCAACCACGACACCCTGTGCCGGCGCATCCTTGACCGCTGTCAGCTCAAGCAGTTCAGCCTGCAGCAGGATCGCGTCCAGCAGGGCATCGATGCCTTCACCGCTCTTGGCAGAGACATGCGCGAACTGAACATCGCCGCCCCACTCTTCAGGCAGTACGTCGCGCTGGGCCAGTTCGTTCTTGACCCGGTCCAGATCAGCATCTTCCTTATCGATCTTGTTCACCGCAACCACCAGCGGTACACCGGCAGCCTTGGCGTGCTGGATCGCTTCTTCGGTCTGCGGCATCACGCCGTCGTCCGCTGCGACAACCAGTACCACGATATCGGTCAGCTGAGCACCACGTGCACGCATGGCGGTAAACGCTGCGTGTCCCGGGGTATCGAGGAAGGTGACCATGCCGTTGTCGGTTTCAACGTGGTAGGCACCGATGTGCTGGGTGATACCACCCGCCTCGCCAGTCGCCACCTTGGTGCGGCGGATGTAATCCAGCAAAGAGGTCTTGCCATGGTCAACGTGACCCATGACGGTCACCACCGGTGCACGACCGACCTGCTCGCCCTGAGCCGCCTGAACGCTTTCGATCAGAGCATCTTCAATGGCGTTTTCCTGCATCGGAATCGCCTTGTGCCCCATCTCTTCAACGACCAGTACCGCAGTATCTTGATCCAACACCTGGTTGATGGTTGCCATGGCACCCATCTTGAACATCACCTTGATGACTTCAGCCGCCTTGATTGACATCTTCTTGGCCAGCTCGGCCACGGTGATGCTCTCAGGGACGTTGACTTCATGTACAACCGGTGCGGTCGGCTTTTCAAAGCCATGCTGGTTAGAACTGCCACCACGACGGGCATTCGTCGCAACACGCTTGCCACCCTTGCCACGACGGCCACGGGTGTCTTCCTGGCGTGCAGTCTTGCCACCCTTGCCACGACGCGGACGGTCGTCATCACTGCGGCGTGACTTTTCCTTGTCCTTACGACGCGGATTGTCATGAACCGGATCCGCAGCAACAGGGGCTGCAGGTGCAGCCGGTGCTTTCGCTGCAGCGGGCTTGGCAGCCGGTGCGGCAGCTTTGGCTTCAGCAGCCGGAGCTTCAACGGCAGCAGCCTTCGGTGCTTCGGCAACGGTTTCAGCCGGCTTGCTGACAGCCGCAGCAGGCGCTTCTGCCTTAACTTCCGCGACGGCAGGGGCGGCTACTTCTGCAACGGCCGGTGCTGCTTCTTCTTCCAGCGTCGAACGTTTGACGTAAGTGCGTTTCTTGCGCACTTCTACGCTTACGGTTTTGCGCTGGCCGGATGCACCGGAGATCTTCAACTGTGATTTAGTCTTGCGTTTCAGCGTAATTTTACTCGGTTCAGCCGTACCCGGCTGTTCACCATGACTACGTTTCAAATGACCAAGCAGCTTGAGGCGCTCGTCTTCAGAAACATTGGATTCGATCTTTTTGCCTTTGATGCCGGCTTCCTGCATCTGCGTCAGCAGACGCTCAGCGGATACACCAACCACATCGGCAAGTTGTTTAACGGTTACTTCTGCCATATATGTGTTCTCCTCTTCCGCTGGCGTTTACTGCTCTTGTGCAAACCAGGGCGCACGAGCGGTCATGATAAGCTCGGCGGCCTTGTCTTCAGGCAGCCCTTCAATGTCCAGCAGATCTTCGACAGATTGCTCTGCCAGATCTTCCATGGTGACAATGCCGCGAGCGGCCAGCTGGAACGCCAGGGTTCGCTCCATACCATCCATTGTCAGCAGGTCTTCAGCCGGTTCCACGTCACCCAGCTGCTCTTCACTGGCAATTGCCAGATTGATAAGAGCATCCTTGGCGCGGGCACGAAGTGCTTCGATCAGCTCTTCGTCAAATTCTTCGATGTCGAGCATCTCGTCAACCGGTACGTAGGCCACTTCTTCAAGTGACGTAAAGCCTTCACCTACCAGGATTTCAGCGACCTCTTCATCAATGTCCAGATGTTTGACGAACATGTCGATAACAGCACCGACTTCAGTCTGCTGCTTTTCGGCAGCATCGGCTTCCGACATCACGTTCAGAACCCAACCGGTCAGCTCACTGGCCAACCGCACGTTCTGACCACTGCGGCCAATCGCCATCGCCAGCGCTTCTTCAGCGACGGCCACATCCATCGAGTGGCTCTCTTCATCCATGACGATAGACGCCACTTCTGCAGGAGCCATTGCATTGATTACCAACTGCGCCGGATTGTCATCCCAGAGAATGATATCCACGCGCTCGCCGCCCAACTCGTTGGACACTGCCTGGACACGCGAACCACGCATACCCACACAAGCACCCACAGGGTCGATACGGCCATCGTTGGTCTTAACAGCGATCTTCGCACGCGTACCCGGATCACGGGCGGCAGCACGAATCTCAATGACTTCTTCAGCGATTTCCGGCACTTCAATACTGAACAATTCGATCAGCATTGCATTGGAACTACGGCTCAGTACCAGCTGCGGACCACGTCCTTCACTGCGCACTTCCTGTAGTACTGCACGGACACGATCCCCCATGCGGAAGCTTTCCCGCGGGATCAGGTTCTCACGCGGCAGCAATGCTTCAGCGTTATTACCCAGATCGACGATAATGTTATCGCGTGTCACTTTTTTGACCGTACCGGCGATCAACTCGCCTTTACGGTCCTGATACTGCTCGACCACCTTCGCACGTTCAGCTTCACGTACCTTCTGTACGATAACCTGCTTGGCAGTCTGAGCGGCGATACGGCCAAACGCGACCGACTCCACCTTTTCTTCGTACACGTCACCCGGCTGCAGTGCCGGATCAATTTCATGCGCTTCCTGTAATGTCAGCTCAGTACCCAGCGCTGGAACACCTTCGTTGCTGACAACCAGCCAGCGGCGCCAGGTTTCGTAGTCGCCGGTTGTACGATCAATCTCGACGCGGACATCAGCCTCTTCGTCGTAGCGCTTTTTTGTAGCCGTGGCCAGAGCAACTTCTATTGCTTCAAAAATGACGCCTTTGGGCACGTCTTTTTCATTAGAAACAGCTTCTGCAACCAGTAGAATCTCTTTATTCATACGACTGCCTCGCCAAACCTCAAACCGGTGTTAAAACTGGGGAATCACATTGGCACGGTCGATATAATCAACCGGCAACAGATACTCTTCATCATCGACAACCAACAGAACCTCGTCACCCTCGACGCCGTTCAGCAGGCCTTTGAATTTGCGGCGTCCTTCAAAAGGTACGCGCAGACGCAGCTGTACGGTGTGGCCTGCGTATGCTTTAAAATGTTCCAGGGTGAACAAGGGCCGATCCATACCCGGAGAAGATACCTCCAGCATGTATTGTTCCTGGATCGGATCCTCGACATCGAGAATGCCACTGACTTGATGACTAACACGCGCACAATCATCAACCGAGACGCCTTCCGGGCCATCAATGTAGATGCGCAGCGTGCTCTGCCGACCGGCCGAATGAAAATCCAGTCCCCATAGGTCAAGACCCAGCGCGACAACGGCCGGTTCTATCAATTCCTGTAAGGCTTTTAGTTTGGCTGACACTGACGAAGACCTCGTTCCGGATATGCCTGAAACAAAAAATGGGCCTCTGAGGACCCATTTCTGACGTGGCACCTGGTGCCTGTAGATCATCTACGAAAAAGCCCCTTAATAGGGGCTTGATCGTAAAGAAAAGTGGTAGCGGGGGCTGGATTTGAACCAACGACCTTCGGGTTATGAGCCCGACGAGCTACCAGACTGCTCCACCCCGCATCAGAAACAGGTGCACATCATACACCACACCTGCTCTATTTACAAATGGTGCCGAAGGCCGGACTCGAACCGGCACGAGCATAGCTCACCACCCCCTCAAGATGGCGTGTCTACCAATTTCACCACTTCGGCTTAAACTTTTAAATCCGCTTACTCAGCAACCGGAATATCTGATGGCTGCTGAACTGCCTGACTGCTTTCAAGAGCGGGCAGGCCCTGCTGAATTTCAGCAGCAGATTCAATCACTTCTGCGGCCGGAATGCCAGCATCATTTACACTTTCTGCTTTCTGCTTGGCAAAAACAGCCAAACCAAAGCTGGTTGCAAACACACCTGCTGCCATAATAGCCGTCAGGCGACCAAGAAAGCTCTTGGAACCCTGACTACCAAATACGGTTTGTGATGCACCGCCACCGAATGCCGCACCTGCTTCAGCACCCTTGCCCTGCTGCAACAGCACCAGAGCAACAATCGCAGCAGCCAGCAACACATGAACGATCAGAACAATACTTTCCATCATCGACACCGTTTAGCCGGCGACTGCCGCAGCACGGCAGATCGCAATAAATTCCTGAGCCTTCAATGAAGCGCCACCTATAAGGCCGCCATCAATATCCGGCTGCGCAAAAAGCGCCTGTGCATTTCCGGCATTGACACTACCACCGTACAGAATACGTACAGTATCGGCGGTATCTGCTGCAAGGTCATACAAGGATACACGCAGCACCTTGTGGATCTCTTGCGCCTGCTCAGGTGATGCTGTTAAACCTGTACCAATAGCCCATACTGGCTCGTAAGCCACCACGACGCGAGCAATATTATCAGCACTCAAACCGCTCAGCGCCTGTTCAAGCTGATTGACAACAACCGCAGTCGCCTCACCCGATTCGCGCTGCTGTAGAGTTTCCCCTACGCACACTACCGGCAACAACCCCGCTTGCAATGCAGCCTGAACTTTTGCGGCTACATCCACATCAGCCTCACCAAAAATGGCTCGTCGCTCGGAGTGCCCCAGTATAACCAGACCACATCCACTATCGACCAACATTTCAGCTGACACTTCACCGGTATAGGCTCCGCTGGCATGTTGGCTCATGTTCTGAGCACCTACAGCAATTGCTGTTTCTGCCAGCTGTGTCGCCACTGCCTGTAAATATACAAATGGCGGGCACATGCCAATATCGACACTGCTGAAAGCCTCATCTTCAATACCGGAAGCAATCTGCTCAACCAGCTCGCTATTGCGGCTGCTTAAGCCATGCATCTTCCAGTTACCGATAACCAGTGCTTTACGCATCGATATCCCCTTATGAAAGAGGCGCATATAGTAGCCGAGCCCAAATCAGCTGGCAAGGGTCAACAGTGTTTTTTCAACATGCCCTGCCAACTCGGCACACAGCCTTTCCACTTCTTCCGCGCATTCGCCCTCTACCATCACTCGCACAACAGGCTCAGTCCCTGACGGACGCAGCAACACACGTCCGCGCTCGCCCAATGTTGCTTCTACGGCACGCACGGCAGCAACCACTTCGTCCTGCTGCATCGGATCCATTTTGCGCGGCATGGCCACATTGATCATGGTTTGCGGCATTTTTTGCATGCCCGATTTCAGACTATACAGGCTCTGCTCACACTCAATCATTGCCTTGAGCACCTGCAGCGCCGCTACCAGACCATCACCCGTTGTGGTCAAGTGCGCACAGACGATATGGCCCGAACTCTCTCCACCCAGAGTCCAGCCGTGCTGTTGCAGCTGCTCAATGACATAACGGTCACCGACATTGGCACGCACGAAGGGAATATCCCGCTGCTTGAGCGCCTGCTCCAAACCAAAATTCGACATCAGCGTGCCCACGACTCCGCCTTCAAATATCCCCTGCTTCTGCAGAGCAGAGGCCATAATGAACAGAATCTCATCACCATCCACGACCTCACCCTGATGATCAACCATCATCAAACGGTCGCCGTCACCATCCAGAGCAACACCCAGGTCCGCACGCTCCGCCAGCACCGCCTTCTGCAGCTGGGCAGGGTCGGTCGCGCCACAGGCGTCGTTGATATTGACACCATTCGGGGCGGAAGCAATCTCTATAACCTCAGCTCCCAGCTCTCGCAACACCTTTGGGGCTACGTGATAGGTCGCGCCGTTGGCACAATCCAGCACGATACGCAGCCCTCGCAGGCTGAAGCGACTGCTCAAGGTTCCCTTGCAGAATTCGATATATCGCCCAGCCGCATCTTCAACACGACGCGCCTTGCCCAACGCAGCAGAGGGCACGGTCGTCATCGCCAGGTCCATCTGCGCTTCGATGGCTTGCTCAATACTGTCAGGAAGCTTGGTACCGTCAGCGGAGAAGAATTTGATGCCGTTATCGGAATACACGTTATGTGACGCACTGATCACGATACCGGCGTTGGCACGAAAGGTACGCGTAAGATAGGCAATGGCCGGCGTGGGCATCGGGCCGGTCAACAGCACATCAACCCCTGCGGCCGACAACCCGGCTTCCAGCGCCGATTCGAACATGTAACCGGAAATACGCGTGTCCTTGCCGATCAGAATCTTGCTGCGCCCTTCCCGTGCAAATACACAACCGGCCGCCCAGCCAAGCTTGAGAACAAAATCGGGCGTGATCGGGAACTGCCCCACTTCGCCACGGATACCATCGGTACCAAAATACTTCCTGCTCACTTGTTACTCTCCTGCCGTTTCATTCATGACCGCTTCGGTCATTCGCACTACGTCCACGGTTGGCGCCACATCGTGAACACGGACAATCTTTGCACCCTTGCTGACTGCCAGCGCGACTGTGGCAAGACTACCATAGAGACGTTGATCCACAGGCTTGTTCAAGGTCATGCCAATCATCGATTTGCGCGACGTACCTACCAAAAGCGGTGTACCCAGCCCCTGCAGCCGGTCCATCCGGTTCAACAGTTCAAGGTTATGCTGCAATGTTTTACCGAATCCGAAACCGGGATCCAACAACAGGCGTTTACTCTCTATTCCTGCCTCGCGGCAGCGCTGCTGCTGAAACTGCAAAAAATGCTCCACCTCTTCGGTCACATCACGATAGCAGGGCTTAAGCTGCATCGTCGCTGGACTGCTCCCCTGCATATGCATGACACAGAGTGCCAAATCGGTTGATGCCGCGACGTCGAACGCTCCCGGTCGCGAGAATGAACGCACGTCATTCAGTAAGCCCGCACCGGCGTCGGCGGCGGCCTGCATCACTTCCGGTGCGCTGGTATCCACTGACAACACCACATCCAGCTCGCGACTCAGGCGTTCAACAACCGGGATGACACGCTCCAGCTCTTCTGCCACAGACACCGGCTCAGCACCTGGACGGGTGGACTCCCCACCGATATCAATCAGGGTTGCGCCTTCCCTTACCTGCTGCTCAGCCTTGCGGAGCGCCATCTCGACTGACAATTGACGATCACGGTAAACGCTGCCGCCGTCGGAAAAAGAATCCGGGGTAACATTCAAGATACCCATCACCTGCACTGTCGACAGATCAAGCTTACGTCCCGCACACTGCAATACCGTCATCGTCTCCCCTCTCCCGTTTTGAATCTACACACCCACAGACCGGCACATACAAAAAAGCCGGCCCCATGGCCGGCTTTATCATATCAGATCAACGCCGATCAGCGATCACCGTCAGGACGCTGCCAAGGATTGTTATCCTTGTCGTCGGTGTCATCAGCATCAGGTTTCTGCTTGTCCACCGAATCATCTGCGGGCGCATCATCCGCCGGAGCATCATCGGCAGCAGGTGCCTGCTGCTTCATCTCATGGGCATCACGCTCAGCCTGCTCTGCACGCTCCTGCGCTTCCACCCAACCTTCCGGCGGCGTCACATCCGTACGTTCCATCAACTGATCCAGCTGATCCGCACCAATGGTTTCATACTTCATCAACGCCTGTGCCATGGCATCCAGAATATCGCGGTTTTCATGCAGCAACTGCGATGCTTTCTGATAGCAGGTATTGATGATGTTACGCACTTCGGCATCAATACGTTTCTGCGTTTCTTCCGACATCGGCTTGGCACCCTGCCCCATGCCGCGGCCAAACGGGTCATCATCTTCGTCACCGTACAGCAACGGCCCCAGTTCATCACTGAGTCCCCACTTGG
Source organism: Marinobacterium halophilum (assembly GCF_003014615.1). Lineage (GTDB taxonomy): Bacteria > Pseudomonadota > Gammaproteobacteria > Pseudomonadales > Balneatricaceae > Marinobacterium > Marinobacterium halophilum. The sequence continues at coordinate 44,327 of NZ_PYGI01000026.1, forward strand.
TCACCATGTTACGCGCCAGCATGGTCGCTTTCTGGATGTCATTGGAAGCACCGGTGGTGACACCATCCTTGCCCAGTGTCATCTCCTCAGCCAGGCGTCCGCCATACAGCGAGCAGATCTGCGAAATGATCCACTGGCGGCTATGGCTGTAGCGATCCTCTTCCGGCAGGAACATGGTCACACCCAACGCACGGCCACGCGGGATGATGGAGACCTTGTAGACTGGATCATGCTCCGGCATCAGACGACCGATAATCGCATGCCCGGCTTCATGGTAGGCCGTATTCAGGCGTTCCTTGTACGACATGACCATGGACTTGCGCTCCGCGCCCATCATGATCTTGTCCTTGGCCTGCTCGAACTGCTCCATGCCGACGGTACGACGACTGTTACGCGCTGCGAACAAGGCAGCCTCGTTCACCAGGTTGGCCAGGTCTGCACCGGAGAAACCGGGGGTGCCACGTGCAATCAACTCAGGCTTGACGTCATCGCCCAACGGCACTTTGCGCATGTGTACTTTCAGGATCTGCTCACGACCACGGATGTCAGGCAAGCCGACATGTACCTGGCGGTCGAAGCGACCCGGACGCAGCAGCGCCGGGTCCAGCACGTCAGGACGGTTGGTCGCCGCGATAACGATGACACCTTCCGTACCTTCAAAGCCATCCATCTCGACCAGCAACTGGTTCAGGGTCTGCTCACGCTCATCATTACCACCCCCCATGCCCACACCACGGTGGCGGCCAACGGCATCAATCTCGTCAATGAAGATGATGCAGGGCGCATGCTTCTTGGCCTGTTCGAACATGTCACGCACACGCGAGGCGCCCACACCCACGAACATTTCCACGAAGTCAGAACCGGAAATGCTGAAAAAGGGTACCCGTGCTTCGCCCGCAATCGCTTTCGCCAGCAGGGTCTTGCCCGTACCCGGTGAACCGGCCATCAGTACGCCGCGCGGAATATGCCCACCCAGGCGCTGAAATTTGCCTGGATCACGCAGATAATCAACCAGCTCCTTGACCTCTTCCTTGGCTTCTTCGACACCAGCCACGTCATCGAAGGTGGTCTTGACCTGGTCTTCGCTCATCATCCGCGCCTTCGACTTGCCAAACGACATGGGGCCGCCTTTGCCCCCCCCGCCGCCCTGCATCTGGCGCATGAAGAACATGAACACAGCGATGATCACCAGAATCGGGAAAGATGCCACCAGCAGCTGGGTCCAGATGCTCTGACGTTCAGGCTGTTTGCCCTCGATCACCACATTGTGCTGCAGCAAATCATCGATCAGCTTTGGATCCTGAACCGCCGGGCGCACGGTTTCAAAACGCTCACCATTGCTGCGCTGACCTACAATGGTAAAGCCTTCGATGGTGACCTTGGAGACCCGGTCAGCTTGCACCTCAGCCACAAAGTCGGAATAACTCAATTTGTTACTTTCGCTTTCGGCACTGAAATTGTTGAAGACGGTGAGCAGAACGGCTGCTATCACCAACCACAACACCAGATTTTTTGCCATATCGTTCAATGGACCACCCTCTGTTCACTCAATTCTGTCGGCCGCTCGAGATTGCCACTGTTACTGAATCAGCACCGCTTCGCAACCTGTTTTATAGTTGTACGCGCTCAAATGCACATCCGAGCAGGCTTTTCTGTAACGGCCCGTGCGATGACATTCGATCTGCATGATGCAAAAACGTTCCTTACAGCACACTATTAACGACTATCGGATACAATTGTACCTGACTGCTTGCTGCCTGCTGCTACTCAGCCCCGCAGGACTCAGGTAAAATAGCTGTTTATTTGACCAACGGGGTCATCCCCCATCAAGAGGCACCATATTCTAGTATGAGCTTGACGCCTGAGCAAAAGAAGCACTTCCGCACCCTTGGCCACAAACTGAACCCGATCGTCATGGTCGCCGGTAATGGCCTGACCGAAAACATCCAGCTGGAAGTAGACCGCGCACTTGAAGATCACGAGCTGATCAAAGTGAAATTCTCGGTCGGTGACCGCGCGATCAAGCGCGAGATGATCCGTCAGATGTGTGGCATCGTGGAAGCCGAACTGGTGCAGGAGATCGGTAATATCGCCCTGATCTACCGTGCGGCACGGAACCCGAACCCCAAGCTTTCCAACTTGATGCGCTAAGCATCAGACATAAAAAAACCGCCGACTGTGTTCGGCGGTTTTTTTTACGTACAAATCACTCAGAGGTGGCTGACCTTGCCAACCTCATACTCGGTCATGCCCGATGGCGTCTGCACAGCGGCAATATCACCCTCTTCCTTACCCACCAATGCTCGCGCAATCGGTGAATTGACGGAGATTTTACCCTGTTTGATGTCGGCCTCGTCATCACCCACGATCTGGTAACACACGGTCTCATCGGTGTCGATATTGATTAACTCGATGGTGGTCCCGAAAATCACCTTGCCTGTCGGCGGAATCGTGGTGACATCGATCACCAGCGCCTGTGACAGCTTGTACTCCAGCTCGCGGATACGCCCTTCGATGAAACCCTGCTGTTCACGCGCCGCGTGATACTCGGCATTCTCCTTGAGATCACCGTGTTCGCGTGCCTCAGCGATGGAAGCAATGACACGCGGGCGCTGGACCGACTTGAGGTCGGCCAGCTCTTCACGCAAACGCTGCTCACCCAGGACGGTCATGGGAACCCGCTTCATCCTACGACTCCTGCATGCAGATCCTGAAGACGGCGAACAGTCTTCTCTTCGCCATACTTGAGTGCTTCTGCCGTGGCAGCGGCACCCGCCAGCGTAGTGGTATAGGGAACTTTGTGCTGCAGTGCAGAACGACGAATTTCAGCTGAATCAGCAGTCGCCTTGCGGCCTTCGGTCGTGTTGATCACATAGCTGATTTCACTATTCTTGATCATATCCACGATGTTCGGTCGGCCTTCGGCAACCTTGTTCACCTTGGCAACGGTCAATCCCGCCTCTTCAAGCAGTGCAGCCGTACCGCTGGTAGCCACCAGGGTAAAGCCCAACTCAGCCAGATCTTTTGCGACCGGCACAACAGCAGCCTTGTCCACGTCACGCACAGAGATGAAAGCCTTACCACCGGCGGTCGGCATTTTCTCACCCGCGCCGATTTGCGCCTTCATGAACGCCTCACCAAATGTGGTGCCTGTGCCCATGACTTCACCGGTCGACTTCATTTCTGGGCCGAGAATCGGGTCAACACCCTGGAACTTGTTGAACGGGAAGACCGCTTCCTTGACGTTGAAGAACGTCGGGATGATCTCCTCGGTAAAGCCAAGCTCCTGCAGAGTCTTGCCGGTCATGACGCGTGCGGCAATTGCAGCCAACGAAACGCCGATGCACTTGGATACGAACGGCACGGTACGCGATGCACGCGGGTTAACCTCGATGACATAGGTTTCGCCATCCTGGTAGGCCAGCTGCACGTTCATCAGACCGATAACACCCAGTTCCAGTGCCATCTTGCGCACCATTTCACGCATTTCATCCTGCACATCCTTGGCCAGGCTGTACGGCGGCAGAGAGCAGGCTGAGTCACCGGAGTGAACACCCGCCTGTTCAATATGCTGCATGATGGCGCCAATCACGACGGTTTTACCATCGCTTACGGCATCGATATCCACTTCTACCGCTGCATTCAGGAAGTGATCCAGCAGTACCGGAGCGTCATTGGAAACCTGCACCGCCGTCGTCATGTAACGACGCAGCTCGTCTTCCTTGTAGACGATTTCCATCGCCCGACCACCCAGCACGTACGACGGACGTACCACCAGCGGGTATCCGATCTTGCCCGCTTCAACAATGGCCTCTTCCAGGCTGCGCACGGTTGCGTTTTCAGGCTGCTTCAAGCCCAGGCGCTTCAGCATCTGCTGGAACTGTTCGCGGTCTTCGGCACGGTCGATCGCTTCCGGGCTGGTACCGATAATCGGCACACCGGCCTGCTCCAATGCAACCGCCAGTTTCAGCGGCGTCTGGCCACCGTACTGTACGATCACACCTTTCGGCTTCTCAACGTGAACGATTTCGAGCACGTCTTCCAGCGTAATCGGTTCGAAGAACAGGCGATCAGAGGTGTCATAGTCGGTCGAAACCGTTTCCGGGTTACAGTTGACCATGATGGTTTCATAACCATCTTCTCGTGCAGCCAGAGCAGCATGTACACAGCAGTAGTCGAATTCGATACCCTGACCGATACGGTTCGGCCCACCACCGATAACCATGATTTTCTCACGGTCCGACGGGTTGGCTTCGCACTCTTCCTCATAGGTCGAGTACATGTACGCAGTATCTGTCGAGAATTCAGCGGCACAGGTATCTACGCGCTTGAACACCGGACGTACACCGAGATTCTGGCGGTGCTTGCGGAACTGCTTTTCAGACACGCCCAACAGGTGTGACAAGCGGGTATCGGAGAAGCCCTTGCGCTTGAGGCGGAAGATCTGATCCTTGTCCAGCTCACTCAATGCCGTTTCGGAGACACGCTGTTCGTCCTTGATCAAGTCTTCGATCTGGACCAGGAACCAGGGATCAACGCCGCTGAGCTTGTAGACTTCATCGACACTCATGCCGAGACGGAAAGCATCACCGATGTACCAGATACGCTGCGCGCCCGGCTGGGTCAGCTCGGTCACGATTTCATCACGTGCATCTTCGGCATTCAGATCAACAATCGGATCAAAGCCGGCAGCACCGACTTCCAGGCCGCGCAAGGCTTTCTGCAATGACTCCTGCTGCGAACGACCAATGGCCATCACTTCGCCTACAGACTTCATCTGTGTCGTCAGGCGGTCATTGGCCTGCGGGAACTTCTCGAAGGTGAAACGCGGAATCTTGGTAACGACATAGTCGATTGACGGTTCGAACGATGCCGGTGTCCGACCGCCCGTAATGTCATTCTGCAACTCGTCAAGGGTGTAACCCACGGCCAACTTGGCGGCGATCTTCGCGATCGGAAAACCGGTTGCCTTGGATGCCAGGGCCGATGAGCGCGACACTCGCGGGTTCATCTCGATGACTACGACACGCCCCGTCTCCGGATCCACACCGAACTGTACGTTGGAACCACCGGTTTCAACGCCGATCTCACGCAATACCGCGATCGATGCATTACGCATGATCTGGTATTCCTTGTCGGTCAAGGTCTGCGCCGGAGCCACGGTAATGGAATCACCGGTGTGAACACCCATGGCATCAAAGTTTTCGATCGCACACACGATGATGCAGTTGTCGTTCTTGTCACGAACAACCTCCATCTCGTACTCTTTCCAGCCGATCAGGGACTCATCAATCAACAGTTCGCTGGTCGGCGACAGGTCCAGACCACGCTCACAGATTTCGATGTACTCTTCGCGGTTGTAGGCGATACCGCCACCGGTTCCACCCATCGTGAAAGAAGGTCGGATGATCGCCGGATAGCCAATCGATTCCTGTACCTTGAATGCTTCTTCCATATTGTGGGCAATACCGGAACGCGGACACTCAAGACCGATGTTTTTCATCGCCTTGTCAAAGCGTTCGCGGTCTTCAGCCTTGTCGATCGCATCCTGGGTTGCACCGATCATTTCCACACCGAATTCGGCGAGAACACCTTCACGATCCAGATCGAGCGCACAGTTCAGCGCCGTCTGACCACCCATGGTGGGCAGCAGTGCATCCGGGCGTTCCTTTTCGATGATTTTGGCGACGGTCTTCCAGTTGATCGGCTCGATATAGGTCGCATCGGCCATGGCCGGGTCGGTCATGATGGTCGCCGGATTGGAATTGACCAGAATGACCCGGTATCCCTCTTCGCGCAGCGCCTTACACGCCTGAGCACCGGAATAGTCGAATTCACAGGCCTGTCCGATTACGATCGGGCCTGCACCTAGAATGAGAATACTGTTTATGTCCGTACGTTTTGGCATCTGTCTTAACCGGTCGTCTCTGTTGCTGTCACTGACTTGTCAGGGCGTATTCAGGCTTGCTGACGGGCTTGCATCTGTTCGATAAAGCGATCGAACAACGGCGCCACGTCATGCGGACCCGGGCTGGCTTCCGGATGACCCTGGAAGCTGAACGCAGATACATCTGTACGCTCTATACCCTGCAGTGAACCATCGAACAAGGATTTATGAGTAGCACGCAGGTTTGCCGGCAGAGAGGTCTCATCAACGGCAAAACCATGGTTCTGACTGGTGATCATTACGTTCTTGCGGCCAAGATCCTGCACTGGATGGTTGGCACCATGATGACCGAATTTCATCTTCACGGTTTGCGCACCCGAAGCAAGAGCCAGCAGCTGGTGACCCAGACAGATACCGAAAACCGGCACTGTGCTTTCCAGAATTTCACGGATTGCCGTAATGGCATAGTCGCAAGGCTCAGGATCACCCGGACCATTGGACAGGAAAACGCCATCCGGATTCAGGGCCAATACGTCAGCTGCCGGGGTCTGTGCCGGCACCACGGTCAGACGGCAGCCACGCTCAACCAGCATCCGCAGGATGTTGTGTTTCACGCCGTAGTCATATGCGACCACATGGAACGGCAGGTCGGCATCGTTTCTGTCTTCATGCCCGACACCCAGCTTCCATGTGGTAGAGCGCCACTCGTAACGTTCGGCCACACTGACTTCTTTCGCCAGATCCATGCCTTTCAGACCCGGGAATGCACGCGCAGCAGCCAGTGCGTTCTCTTCGCTCAGGTTATCGCCGGCCATGATGCAGCCGTTCTGGGCACCTTTTTCACGCAAAATACGCGTCAGACGGCGGGTGTCGATATCCGCAATCCCAACAATATTATTGGCTTTCAGGTACTGATCCAGTGTCTGCTCGGAGCGGAAATTGCTCGCAAGCAGGGGCAGGTCACGAATGACCAGACCGGCCGCCCAGGTACGGGTGGACTCTTCATCTTCTGTGTTCACACCGGTATTGCCGATGTGAGGATAGGTCAGGGTCACAATCTGGCGGCAGTAGGACGGATCTGTCAGGATTTCCTGATACCCGGTCATTGAGGTGTTGAAAACCACCTCGCCACTGGACTCACCATCGGCGCCAATTGCTATTCCCCTGAAAATGCTGCCGTCTTCAAGGGCTAGAATGGCTGGTCGCGTCAATTGAACCTCCCCGCGCATGCGCTGCATATACTGGACAGTTGGATAGGATACGTGCAAAAAAGCGAGGCAAAACTGGACGCTTACCTCGCTTCTATAAATCTGGCTGTTATTTGCCTGCATTCTTAGCAGGCTAAACCCCTCTATTCTAGACGATCACTTCCGCTGAGTCCATGCACACTCGCATCCCTCAATGTCACCGGCATGTCACAGAAAATTAATATCCTGTCGCCCAAAGATAACATTCCAAGCGAGTACCTGATGAAGATTTCCACACTGGCCCGACTATCTTCCCTCACCCTGCTTGCCATGCTCAGCGCACTTACTTTATCCGTCATCTGGTCGCTAACACGACTGGACGCGGCGTTTACCAATAACATCCAATATCACGAATATACGCTGCAGATACAAAAACATATTGAGCAACCGGCAAACCGATATATGAACTCCGGCGATACCACCGAGCTGACCACCATCGAGCAAGGCATTGAACAGGCATTGGCGCAGAATACTGCCAACCATTGGCTTGATGCCGACATCAGTCAGGAAATCGATGGGGCACTTAGCAGCATTCGCACAGAAGTTATCCCTCAGCTCAGATCTGCAGGCAAGCTAACCGATCCTCAAGCCCTTCTAGTCAATAATGAACGGGAACTGGCCTACAGCTTAAAGGGCCTTGCAGAATATGCAGCACAAGGCAGTCAACGCACGGAACGGCCGGGGTACCTCTCACTGAGCACCCGCTATTTCGAACACACTGCCGATCTGCTTGCAGCTCTTCACCATCTTACCTTACTGCGCCAACACTACTTCACCCAGCTGGATAACGACACAAGAGCCTCCATAGAACAGCATCTGAAACAGATGAAGGTTAGCGCTGACCAACTCCAGTCCTTGCAGCTTCTGGGAATCTACAAGGCCAGCGAGACAGACCCCATGGCCGAATTAATGGGCTGGGATACAGAACAAAGCCAGGTTGAACTGGGCGATGAGGCCCGTGCCCAGATCCATGACCTGATCAATCGCTACCCGAAAGAATTGGACAATGCTGGTAAGTTCAGTCAACTGAAGCTGCAAGGGCATGCGACAGCCAGCCGCCATATATTGATACTCAAGGAGAAACTCGACCGGATCGAGCAAATACTCAACAATAGCTATCAAACGATACTGGATAATACATATTGGATTCTGGGTGTATCCGTTATCCTGATTTTACTGACGGGCGCTTTAATGGGCGTATTACTTCATCGATTGGCCACCCTAATCAGCACTAGCTGTCGCTACATCAGCCAATTGGCTGCCGGTGACCTAAGTGCCACTATCTACTTCGATAGCCATTTCCACGAAGCCAATAGTCTGGACACAGCACTCAACCAGCTGCAATCGTATTTCAACCAATTGATCAACGAAATCAGCCAACAAACCGGCCTGTTGAACGCCTTACAGCTACGGGCAACACAAAGCTCGATGCGCCTGGAAAATGTCGTGCAACAACAGCAACAGCAAACCGCTGAGTCGGCAGAACAGATGCAACAACTTACCCGCTCCTATCAGGACATTGCTCTTAGTGCCAACAAAACCAGCGAGGCCACTCAACATGTACAACAACAGATGCAGCAGGGCCGCAAGTTGATGCTGGATACCAGCGAGTACGCTCGACAGCTCAATGATGAAACCGAGCGAACGGAAAGCAGCATCGAGCAAGTACGATTGGATGCTGTTGCTATCAGAGAAGTGCTGAATGTCATTCACGGCTTTGCTGAACAAACCAATTTGCTGGCACTGAATGCGGCCATAGAGGCGGCACGCGCAGGATCCGCCGGTCGAGGTTTCGCCGTCGTAGCCGATGAGGTACGTAATCTGGCCAACAATACGGCGCAATCCGCGGAACAAATACAAGCTCTTATCAACAAACTTGATAATGCCTCCCACACCGCAAGCACTTGTGTAAATCAGCAAAAGAAATTGGTAAAAACGACCGTCAAAGCCGTCGAGGACACGCGGGTATCCATGCACGAAATGGAACAAGCCGTATGTGATATATCCGATATGAATGCGATGATCGCTGCTACAACAGAGCAGCAATCACAGACGACTACTCAGATTCAAATAGCCATTGACCTGAGCGCGTCTTTGGCAGGAAATTCGGCAAGCGAAGCCAACGGCAACCGTCAACTTGCTGATGAAATCGCAACACTCAGCCGCATACTGCAAGAAGTAACTAGCCGTTTCCACTAATCACTCAACAAAAATAACAATAAAAATCAGCATGATAGTTGACAATAATGGCTCACAATGGAAAAATACCGTCTGTTTAGCCCAGATAGCTCAGTCGGTAGAGCAGGGGATTGAAAATCCCCGTGTCGGCGGTTCGATTCCGTCTCTGGGCACCAGAATTCCGAAGGCCTGCATGCAAATGCAGGCCTTTTTCGTTCATATCCCTTCTCATTAAGCACACCCAACGATATGGCCGCAATTGAACGCTACCGACAGCAGTACGGCATCGCCTGAGACAAAATAGGAATTTTTCCTATATACCCATGTCTTCAGGGTGGATATTATCCTG
>NZ_PYGI01000027.1 GCF_003014615.1 Marinobacterium halophilum
CCGGCGCTACATCGAGCTGCTGCATGAAGGCCCTCAATGGCCGTTGAGGGTGGGTCCCAATTTACCCGGAAATGGCACAGAATTAACCATACAAGCAGCGGCAGAGCGACAGCCAACGCTACGCACCTTTTGTGTTACTCGCTGTCGTTCAAACATTAACAAAAAACGCGCTCCGCGCTGGCTGCGCCTGCGCTCCGCGCTGGCTGCGCCTGCGCTGGGCGTTAGATGCAAGAATGCAGAATTCACATATGACCTCAAAAGATATTTCCCTTAATGAAATTCTTCGGCTAGATGACTTATCAAACATAAAGATAAGATTTAACTTAATGTTTGATGGTCACTGGAGCCCAGCTGACTTTTACAAGAATGCAGACCATGAAACAATGCTTAATGGTCAGTACTGGAATTACAGTAAAAATAAATCATTTAAAGTTGGCCAAATAAATTTAGGTTTCATAAAAATTGATGATGATTTATGGCTTTTGTTTCATGTTGGGAAAGTCACAAAAGATTTGGATATCTTGAATGGCATGGGATATGAATTTGAATCATTGCCAGAATATGAGAAGTACTGTGGTAGGCTCATTATTAGATACAAGAATAAATCACAAAATATGGTTCGGCGAGCTGAGTCAGTAATTGATGATTGTCTAATAGAGCAAATTTTGCCAGACAAATTCGATAATGATTTATTTCCGGGTTATGAAAATATTGACTTATCTTGGTCAGATTTAGCTAGAGTGATTAGTAAAGAAGCATGGAAAGCAGCACTAGCCAATCAAAAGGGTGTTTATCTCATCACTGACACATCAAACGGAAAAATGTATGTAGGTTCTGCTTACGGTGAAAATATGATCTTAGGGCGTTGGAATTCATATGTTATTAGTTGTCATGGCGGCAATATTGAGCTGAAGAACTTAGACCCTAGCCATATAAAAGAAAATTTCAGATATAGCGTCCTAGATATATTTAAATCAACAGCCGACGATAAAGTCATCCTTAGCCGAGAAGCTTGGTGGAAAACAATATTAAAAACAAGAGAGTTTGGCTATAACTCCAACTAAGCACCTAACAAGTGACTGTGATGTTTCGTAAGCAGGCGAGGGCCTTTGCCGCCATTCAGCTTTGGCCCCTTATCTTCCATATGCTACGGCAAGCCAAAGGGCATACAGCGATTGGCAACGACCTGAAGCAGACGGCGAACGGTGCCGGAAACACCCCGCAATTCAGTTTTCCTGACGCCAGCCACACGATTTAAGGTTGGTCTCAGCTAAGGCGATACAGAATAGCTCCATATCTGGAGGACTATCGGTATGCCGAATCGAAATCTTGTTCTGAGTCTCATGGCACTGTTTGCGGTACAGCTGGGTGTCTGGCAATGGAGTCTCAGTTATGAACATTTTCTGACCCTCAGTGGCTTTCTGGCCATCAACTTCATGTCCATCACTCTGCTTCTGGCCCTGCGACCGAAGTGGCTGGAAAGCCTTTTGGGTGGTTTGGACAAGCAGTATCACCTGCATAAGTGGACGGGCATTCTGGGGGCCGTTTTTGCGCTGGCCCACTGGCTGATCGAGATGTGGGATGATGCCATCAAGGCGTTGTTTGGCAAGGATCGTAGCCTGCGCGAGGCTGACTTTTCCGGTCTGCTCGACACCCTGCAGGGTCTGGTTGAGGACTTGGGGGAACCCGTTCTGTATCTGCTCCTGGCTCTGGTGGTCATCACCCTGATCCGCTGGGTACCTTACCGCTTCTGGCGTTATTTGCACCGTATCATGCCGCTGATCTATCTGGTGTTGGCCGCCCATTCCCTGTTGCTGGCACCGCTGAGCTGGTGGCAACAGCCCACCGGCTGGTTGATGGCCGTGCTTATCGGTGCGGGCAGCATCGCCAGCCTGCAATCGCTGACGAGTCAGATCGGCAAAACGCGCCGTTGGCAGGGTCTTGTAAGCAGGGTACATCAGGTATCCAGCACCACCACGGAAGTGCTGTGTGAGATGGGCCAAAACTGGCCCGGCCACCGCGCCGGACAGTTTGCACTGGTAACGTTCGACCGGGCCGAAGGAGCACATCCTTTCACGCTGACTACGGCGGACCGGCAGAATGGCCAGCTCGGTTTTCAAATCAAGGCGCTCGGGGATTACACCCGCACCTTGCCGCATCGACTGCACGCCGGCAGTGCCGTAACGATTGAGGGGCCTTACGGGTGCTTCAACCTGGAGAAAGGCCGGTCCAATGCGCAGCAGATCTGGGTGGGGGGCGGTGTGGGCATCACGCCCTTTCTCGCCGCGCTGGAAAGTCGTCTGATCCACACAGGTACGCGCTATCAACCCGTCACACTGCATTACTGCACGCAGCGTGTAGCGGATGACCCCAATGTTGAGTACCTGCAAACACTGGCACATCAGCTGCCAGACATCACCCTGCAGATTCATGAAAGTGAGCAGGGGCAGCGTTTGAGCGCAGACCGTTTGCAGATTCATGCAGCAAAAGTGGATGTCTGGTTCTGTGGGCCTCAGGGACTGGCGACAGCGCTTCGCAGTGGGCTGAAAGATCAGCCTGTCTCGCTGCGCTTTCATCAGGAACGCTTTGAATTCAGGTAAATGAGGGGTGGTGAATATGTATGACCAAACACGTACGTCCGGTATGAAAAAATGGCTGTCAGCGGTGGCGCTGGCAAGTGTAGTGGCCTTGCCTGGGATCGCTCAAGCCCGAGATGTGACCATCGCCACGCAATTGAGCCATTACCGTGGCGACGGTGCCTATCTGGCCATTTACCTGACGGACTCGGCGGGTCAGTATCAGAAAACCCTTTGGGTTGCCGGTAAGAAAAGCAAATATTACAAGCATCTGAGTGACTGGGCGCGAGGCAGTCACAATAGCCGGGCCGAATATGACGGGCGGACCGGGGCCAGCATCACCCGTGGTGAAACCCTGCAGATCACAGTTAATCTGGATGATGCGCTGATTGATAGTGGCTACCGGATTCTGGTGGATTCGGCCGTGGAGGATATGCGTGATCGACCAGCGGATATCATGGCACCGCTCACGACGGCGGGAGCCGGAAAACCCGTCACCGGACAAGGCTATGTCCAATCCTTGACCTACACTTTCTAAGCTGAGGTGCTGGCTGTTCAGTCTGTTGTTCAGAGAGAAACCTATGAGCCACGTGGAAATTCACAGATCGCACCGTGTTGGGTGGTTACGTGCAGCGGTACTTGGGGCGAATGACGGCATCGTCTCGACCGCGAGTCTCATTATTGGCGTTGCCGCTGCCAGCACGACACATGAGAGTATTATCCTGGCCGGTGTTGCTGGACTGGTTGCTGGTGCCATGTCGATGGCGGCGGGCGAATATATCTCGGTCAGTTCGCAGTCCGATACCGAGCAAGCCGACCTTGCCCTTGAGCAGGCGTCTCTGGATCAAAACCCTGAATTCGAGACACAGGAGCTGGCCGAGATTTATGAAGGCCGTGGCGTCGAGCCGGCACTGGCACGTCAGGTTGTCGAACAGTTGATGGCGCACGATGCCCTTGATGCGCATGCCCGAGATGAAATCGGTATTTCTGTAAACGGCGGAGCACAACCCATCCAGGCAGCTCTCTCGTCAGCTGCCACCTTCACAATAGGCGCAGCACTGCCGCTACTGGTTGCGTGGATGGTCCCTATGGATTATCTGATCATTCTGGTAGCGCTGTTTTCGCTTGTTTTTCTCGCCACGCTGGGTGTGGTTGCAGCAAGGGTCGGCGGAGCGTCAATGCTGGTTGGAGCTTCCAGAGTCGTATTTTGGGGCGGGCTCGCAATGGCATTAACCGCAGGCGTAGGCAAGGTGTTTGGCGTGGTTGCATGATATTGATTCCGCTCGGATGATATCCTCTACCTTAGTGTCCAAGTGGTCGTCTGGACTGCTTGGATGAGCAGGCGCAAAGCCCTGCGTTACTTTAAAAAGGAAGAGCAATATGGATATCGCTTCAATATTCAGCCAGGCGCTTGGCCAGCTGTGGTACCTGATTCCCCTCGTCATCATAGGCTTGTTATTCAAGTCACCCAGGTTCAAAGGCTGGATGGGCGAATTCATCGTCAATGTATCAGCCAAATATCTCCTTGATCAGGATCGTTACCGTCTGATTAAGAACGTGACCTTGCCATCCGGTGATGGAACTACCCAGATTGATCATGTCATCGTTTCTGTTTATGGCGTATTCGTGGTCGAAACGAAGAATATGAAGGGCTGGATTTTTGGTGGTCAGCACCAAAAGCAGTGGACTCAGAAAATATTCAAGCACTCCAGCAAATTTCAAAACCCGCTGCATCAGAACTACAAGCATGTTAAAGCATTGGAGCAACTGCTTGCTCTTGAGGAGCGTCAGTTACATTCCGTTGTGGTTTTTGTTGGTGATTGCACGTTCAAAACGCCTATGCCCGATAACGTCACCCGTGGTTTTGGCTATGTCCGCTATATCAAATCCAAAACCGACCCCGTGATTTCGGAAGCCCAGGTTAACGAAGTCGTTCAACAAATCGAGTCGGAGCGTTATCCCCGAACCTTTTCGACGCATCGTCAACATGTGAAACACGTGAAGAAAATTATAGAGGCTAAAGAGGCTGCTGTAGTGTGTCCCAAGTGTGGAAGTGAGATGGTGCAGAGAGAGGTGAGAAAGGGGGCTCGCCAAGGCGTTAAGTTCTGGGGCTGTTCGAAGTTTCCAGGTTGTCGGGGCGTGGTGAACGTAATCTGAAGCCATCCAGGATGCACAACCGTTCACTGATTACATGCTCACATTGAGACCATGATCGACATGGCACCCTGACGGTTTCGGTGCCATGCTTCAGTTGAAACGTAGCCGGGTCGATCTGTTGTTTTCCTCTTTCCTGATGACTCCGGTTGTCTCAACGTTTTCACGTCTAAAATTCAAGTTGCCCATGGAAGGAGATCACCATTTTCATGGGTAATTATAATTGGGAAGACAACGTTATGCAGATAAGAGATAAACATCCAAACGATTCGACGGTATATCTTATCGGTAGCGGTATCGCTTCTCTGGCTAGTGCAGTCTATCTCATCAAGGATGCAGGTGTGCCGGGTGAAAATATCCACATTCTGGAACAGAATGAGATTCCGGGGGGCGCACTGGATGGTTCCGGTGATCCAGACGATGGTTTTATCATCCGTGGCGGCAGAATGCATGAAGAGCACTTCGTCTGCTATTGGGATCTTTTATCGAATATACCTTCCTATGATGATCCCAATATTTCGGTTAAAGATGAATCGTTTGAATTCAACTCCAGATATATTGCCCATGCACAGGCACGTTTACTCAAAGATGGAAAAATAATGGATGCTTCATCATTCGGTTTATCTTTTAAAGATAAAGCGGATTTGCTGAAGCTGACATGTGCGTCTGAGGAGTCGTTGGATAATGTTCGAATAGAAGACTGGTTCAATGAGGCGTTTTTCACAACCCATTACTGGTATCTATGGGCCACAATGTTTGCGTTCCAAACATGGAGCAGCGTTGCGGTAATGCGGCGCTATATGAAGCGCTTTATCCACCTGTTGGAAGGGATGCCCAGGCTGGGTGGCGTCATGCGGACAAAATATAACCAATATCACTCCGTTGTTGTTCCTCTCCGGCGATACCTGGAAGGCTTTGGTGTTCACTTCAATATGCAGACACAGGTTATCGACATCGATTTTGCTGTGTCGGTTGATACGAAGACAGCGACGGCTATTCACGTTATTAATGAAAGCGGGCATGAAGACACGATCAATCTGGGTGATAAGGATTATGTGTTCATAACGAATGGTTCAATCACGGAAAGTACGGATAACGGTTCATGGACAGACGCGCCGATGCTGAAAGACAAGGCTTCTTCGGGGGCGTGGACGCTGTGGGAAAAAATAGCCAAAAAGGACAGGGCATTCGGTCATCCCGGCGTGTTCAGTGACAATATTGATTTGCAGAAGTGGTATTCATACACGGTCACCCTGCGGGACGATACTTTCCATGACTACATGGAAGACTTTTCCGGTAATTTAAGTGGTACCGGTGGGTTGGTAACCATGACGGATTCAAGCTGGTTAATGTCGATTGTTATTGCCCGTCAGCCGCATTTTCCCAACCAGCCACAGGGTATAAAAGTATTCTGGGGATATGCTCTGTATCCTGACAACGTAGGTGACTACGTCAAGAAGAAAATGTCAGAGTGCAATGGCGAGGAGATACTGCAAGAGTTGTGGTATCAGCTCAAGATTCAGGCGCTGATGCAACCGGTGGTCGATGCGGGAAAAGTAAATTGTATACCGGTAGCCATGCCCTTTATCGACAGTCTCTTTATGCCCTGTGGAAAGGGTGATCGCCCCGACGTTATCCCGAACGGCGCAACAAACTTTGCCTTCATTGGTCAATTTGCCGAAGTGCCAAAAGATTGTGTGTTCACCGTTGAATACTCCGTGCGCTGTGCGCAAACGGCGGTGTATGGTCTCTTTGCGACAGATAAGGAGGTTTTGCCCGTCTATGATTCAATTCACCGGCCAAGTGTATTGCTGCGTGCGATGAGAGCAATTAACCGCTGAAAATCTTACAGCCATCGCTGTCACCGGCGTTTGGCTGCCAAGCCAATGAACGATACCCTTGTCTTTCAAGTCTTTAGATCATAGTTATATGAAATATAAGGAATTTATTTCGATGAAAAATGCGTTTTTAGTCTTTCTGTTTGCTGTTTTTCTGGCGGGATGCGGTTCGGAATCGCCCCGAAGCCCGGCGTTTACGGATGATGTCAGTGAATACAGCAGGGAAGAAACCAGCGATGCTATTGATGGGTACTTCGCAGAGTACGGCCGTTGGGCCGACGGGTTGGAAAAAGAGCATGGCCAAAAACTGCTGGATGCTAATAATCTTGCTGCAGCGGTTGGTATCGCCAAGTTCAGATTAATTGATAAAAAGAATACGATTGCTCTGGATAAAAGTAATGATCTGGGGCTTTTCTATGTGGATATCTTTGAAGATACAACGCTTGAAGAGCGTGTTGCGCTTAATGCCGAGTTGATTGATTCGATGGATGATACGCTGTTGTCCATGCCGATCATGCATCTTTACGCCACGCCATTTACCCGCGGGTACGCGCATGATGCGGCACTCTTTGCGGAGGTTCCAGAGCTTGACGAATATAGGGCCAACCGCGTCAGCAGAGGTGCGATTGATGCCTATTGGTCGTATATGAATGCGGTGCATCCGGACGTATCAAAAAACTTTGATCGCCTGATGAAGGAAGCATTTGCAGGCAAGGTGGTGCTTACAACCTATACGGACGTTAGTGATATCGACTTGGATGATATTAACCGTCACTTTGAATGGATTCAGCTGCATGGCATGGATGTCATCCAGGGTAAAACCGGTGCTGATCTGTGAATATTGTTACCCCCAATCGGTGCTGTGTATAACTTAATGCGCCGTGATGGCTGTGGGTAGTTTTTTTACCCACAGGCTTTTACGCCAAAAATAATCATCTCATGCAGATTTTTGGCTGTTGATAAGTTTCGTGTGGCTGAGCGGTATAGGGTGCTGCTTAATCTATTCAAGAATGCTGCTGTATCGCTGTGGATGGTTTCCGAGTCCTGCGGCAGGCGTTATGCTGTCGAGATAATGCTCGCTAACCACGTCAGGACCGATCAACCATGTCTTCATTGTTCGAAGAAATTGATAGCCAATCCTCCCCGTTGGGTCAGATCTCCCTGCGTCGACGCCGTATCCCCGTGCTGGGTGATCGGGATATCTATGAAGTGAAACTGGGCGACGAATTTTTAATGTCGAGCATGTTTGTGGACGCAGAAGAGGCCTTGTCGACGCTGGGTTTGGCGGCGGTCAAGGGCGACTCGCTCAGTGTGGTTGTCGGTGGGTTGGGGCTGGGTTACACCGCTGTAGCAGCCTTGAAAGACGAACGTATTGATGAACTGCTGGTGGTGGATGCGCTGGAAACGGTTATCGGCTGGCATCGGGATGAGCATGTGCCGCTGGGTAAGATACTTAATGCAGATGCGCGCAACCGTTATGTGCTCGGCAGCTTTTTTGACTTGGCCACCGCGCCGGGCACGGGCTTTGACCCCAACAGTCCCGGCAAACAGTTTGATGCCATTCTGCTGGATATCGACCATTCTCCCACCGAGTATCTGAACCCGGCGAATGCCAGTTTTTATACCACGGCCAATCTGGCGCTGATGGCCGAGCAGCTCAAGCCCGAAGGCGTGTTTGCCATGTGGTCGCAAAACCTGCCGGACGCAGACTTTGAGGCGTTGCTGAAAACCGTGTTTACCCGTGTCGAGTCGCATGTGGTGGCGTTTGATAATCCGTTCCAGGGCGGTGAGTCCACCAACTCGGTATATGTCTGTGTGAAAGGGGGCGTGTAGCCCCCTCCCTGATCAGTAGGCGCCTTCGCTGTAGATCAGTTCATAGCTGTGGCTGTAGATCTCCAGAATGTTGCCGAACGGGTCTTCCATGTAGATCATGCGGTAGGGCTTTTCACCGGGGTAGTAGTAGCGCGGCTGTTGCATGCGCTTCTTGCCACCGGCAGCAACGATTCTTTCAGCCAGCTCTTCCACGTTCGGGTCTTGTACACAGAAGTGGAAGATGCCGGTTTTCCAGTATTCAAAGTTGTTTTCGGGGTTGGTCTGGTTATTGAACTGGAACAGCTCAACGCCGATGCGGTCGCCTGTGGACAAGTGGGCGATACGGAAACTCTCCCAGCCTGCACCAAACACTTCGGTACACATTTCGCCAATGGCGCTGTCGTCTTCGGTAATGGTGGTCGGCTGCATGATCAGGTACCAGCCCAGTACCTCGGTGTAAAACTCGACGGCCTTGTCCAGGTCGGGGACTGAAATGCCGATGTGGGAGAAGTTTCTCGGGTATACGTTGCTCATTGTGTGGCTTCCTGTATTTCTGTTGAAGCCAGCTTACAAAGCCATAATGATTACGTAAAATTATCATTTGTTATCCTGATAAGTACGTATTGTTATGATTAATCCCGTTTGGTTACGCAGTTTTTGTACCCTGGTCGAAGTTGGCCACTTCACTCGTACGGCCGAGCGGTTGTATATGACCCAGTCCGGTGTGAGCCAGCATGTGCGTAAGCTGGAAGAGCATCTGGGGCAGCCATTGCTGGTGCGTCAGGGCAAGCAGTTTACTCTGACCGATGCCGGTGAGCGTCTGTATGCCGATGCGTGGCAAATCGTGGAAGCGCTGTCGAGCCTGGAGCGCCGAATCGGCGAAGACCCTCCGTACGAGGGGCTGGTGCGGATCATGTCGCCGGGCAGCGTTGGTTTGAAGCTGTACCCGCAGCTGCTGGGGCTGCAACAACGGCATCCTGGGCTTGTGATCGATTACCGCTTTGCGCCCAATGCCGATGTGGAGCGAGCCATTGCCACCTGCACGGTGGATATCGGCTTGCTGACGCGGCCCGCGACGCGTGAGGAGGTTAGTGGTCGGCCAGTCGCCGAAGAAGCACTGCTGCTGGTAACACCGGCCGATGTTGTCGAGCCGAGCTGGGAGCAGTTGCTGGCTCTCGGGTTTATTGATCATCCGGACGGGGCACACCATGCCGGTTTACTGCTGGGGGGCAACTATGCCGAATTCCAGCATATTCGAGCGTTTGCGCAGCGGGGTTTTTCCAATCAGATCGGTTTGATCCTGCAACCGGTGAGTATGGGGCTGGGGTTTACGGTATTACCGGCCTACGCCGTGGAGGCCTTTGAGCAGCGGGAACAGGTGCGAGCTCATGGATTATCCCGCTCGGTCAGTGAAACGCTGTATCTGGGCATGCATCGGCATAAAACGGTCCCGAATCGAGTGCAAACGGTCGTAGCCGAAATTGAGTATTGGCTTTAGTGTCCGAGTAGTTGTCAGGGCCGGTTAAATACCGGCCCTGACATCATTATTTACAGGTTGTTTTCGAGGTATTCGCGGATCGCCAGGTCATTGAAGACGCAGGCGTGGTTGCCGCCAAAACCGACTGCCAGCGTGAAGACGCCGTCACCAATCTGCATATTCTTGCTTTCTTCGGCATTGTCACTGAGGTTTTTCAGGTGCAATGTCTTGATCTGGCTGATGATCTCTTCTTTGGCGTCCGGATCGTTTGCCAGCTCACGCACGGCGTTCTTGACGCGGTCCAGCCCATAGGTCGGTACAAACATGATTTCGTTGGTGCTGGAGAAGCTGTCCCAGTCTACGGTGACGTCCATCTCATTGCCCAACAGGGCCTGTACGTCCTGCTTGAATTCCACGACATACTGATCTTCAATCGCGCGCTTCCATTTCTTTTCTTGCAAACCCATCGTTAAATCTCTCCAGTTAGGCTAGTTATTAAAGATGCTTTTAGTTCTGCTTTATTTTTCTTAACCATTCATGAAAAGCATGAAATGAAAGGAGTATAGAGCTTACAATAAGAGCTCCCGTTAAATCATGCTCTGTCCAGTACTCTGGGACCTCAAAAACAATCAGGCAAAATCCAGAAACGCCAAGAGAAATCGAAATTAAAAGTATATAGCAAGTTTTTAAGAAGTGCCTGTAGGCATAAACCAATACTTGGCTAACGACCACTAAGCTGGCTATTATATATATATCATAAAGGGTCATAAACACTCCTCTGGATATAGTCACAGGTTATCGCATGCTGTTGACCAATTCCTCCATTAACTATACCTTCTACACATATTATGATGTCTCCATCATGTGCATTTGGAATTTCTTTTACCATTACTTTGTATATCCCCATACCAGCTACTGCAGATAAAGGAGTTCCAATATATGGCACCAGTTTTAATGGTGCCGCGACTGTAGTACTTATAATACCTCGTACTTTCTGTCTATCACTACTAATTTTGTTGGCTTTAGAAAGACTAATTGCTTCGGAAACACCGATATTCAGGGTGATTAAACGGCTATCTCTAGGGCTAATACCTGACTTCATTTTTTGAAGAATACGAATTGCCATCTCTGATGAAATTTGATTTATTATCGTGTTTTGGTGAACGTTTACCTTGAAAAAATGATTATATTTAAAGCAAGTGCTTTCTTTTTTAATGGAGATAATCCTTGCAGAAATTCCTGAGGAAATTAGCACGTTTTTTACTGATTCACTCATTTTAAAAGAATCCTTTCATTATATGAATGTAATGAAATTATATAAATATGATAATGCATTATCAATAGGTATTTCTGTCTCATTAAATAGACTTAATTTCATAAGTGTCACGTCCCGGGGCGTATCGCACTTATTGCTTGAATCCAGAAAATACTATTGGAAAAGCACAGCAGAACAGTGCCGGTACAGGAATCAGCAAAGCGGTCACGAGTGGCATAAGGCTCGTGTTTCCCATGAGCGCCCGTTTACGTTTTGAGCGCTTAACGTCGGCTTTGGGCTGAAGCTGAAGTATAAAAGGATTCTTTTAAGTTACATGTGACCACTTACTTGAAGCTCTCATCATGAGCATCTTGAACCCAAGATGCTTGGGGTAGCCCTCCCAGCTTGTGTATTCCAGACCAAGCTCACATCAGTGTTATGACCAATGCCCTTAAGCACTACTCAGGGCTTAAATTTCACTCAAAACCCTCGGAATTGAACATTCGCAAACTCATTATATTAGAACAACCTAATAAGAAATATATCACGTGGCTTCTAGGGAAGCTGCGAATAAGTTCGCCGCATGGGATAATGCCCGCTGCACACGATTGAGGACGCAGAGATGGCTCAGCAACTTACATTCGCGGACAGCGAGTTCAGCAACAAGCGCCGTCAGACCCGTAAGGAGAAGTTCCTGGGCCGAATGGACAAGCTGATCCCGTGTGCGCGTCTCGAAGCCGTGATCGAGCCTCACTATCCCAAGGCTGGAAACGGCCGTCGGCCGTACCCCTTGTCCACAATGTTGCGCACTCACTGCATGCAGCCGTGGTATAACCTCAGTGATCCCGCCATGGAATACGCGCTGTATGAGATTGCTTCCACGCGGCTGTTTGCCCGGTTGTCACTGGACAAGGCCATCCCCGATCACACCACCATCTTGAATTTCCGCCATCTTTTGGAGCGCCACGGGCTGGCTCGGCAGGTTTTTGAGGAGGTGAACCAGTGGTTATCGGAAGCCAGCGTTTTGCTGAAAGAAGGTTCATTAATCGATGCCACGATCATTGAAGCCCCCAGTTCCACCAAGAACAAAATGGGCGAGCGTGATCCTGAGATGCATCAAACCAAAAAAGCAATCAGTGGAATTTTGGCTTGAAAGCCCATATTGGTGTGGATGCCCGCACCGGTATCACGCACAGTTTCACGACGACTGCGGCGGATGAAGCAGCAACGTGAAGAGATGCGCGAGGAGTACAAGCAGAAGGACCGGATGCATCACGAGGAACGCAAGGAAGAGGGTGAGGGGTACCGCGAAGAGCGTAAGAAGGATGATGAAATGCATCGTATGGAGCGCATGGAGCAGATGCAAGATAAGGAACAAAACCGCACTCACCGCGAACAATAGCGGCAGAACGCCGGGTTGTGCAGGGGGCCCGATGAGGCGCTGGGTGTTTTGTCCGCAGTGGCCAAGACGAACGCCTCTAAAAGCTGGATAATGGAACCCTTTGGCACTCGGCCTGTGCCCAACTCCAATTCGGTACCCTGCTCATGGAAATCAAGGTTAACTATCTCGACAACCTCCGACTCGAAGCCAAGTTCGACGACTTCACCGTGATCGCCGATCAGCCGATCCGCTACAAGGGCGATGGTTCTGCGCCTGGCCCGTTCGACTACTTCCTGGCTTCGTCGGCCCTCTGTGCGGCGTACTTTGTTAAGGTGTACTGCAACGCGCGCGATATCCCCACCGAGAATATCCGCCTGTCGCAGAACAACATTGTTGACCCGGAAAACCGTTACAACCAGATTTTCAAAATTCAGGTCGAGCTGCCGGAGGATATCTCCGACAAGGATCGCCAGGGCATTCTGCGCTCGATTGACCGCTGCACGGTGAAAAAGGTGGTGCAGGAAGGGCCGACGTTCGAGATCGAGGTAGTCGAGAATCTGGACGAGGATGCGCAGGCGCTGTTGATGGCCACGCCCGAGGATAACTCCGCAACCTGGATTGAAGGCAAGGATCTGCCGCTGGAACAGACCATCGCCAACATGAGCAAGATGTTGGCGGATCTGGGCATGAAAATCGAGATCGCGTCCTGGCGCAACATCGTGCCCCACGTCTGGTCGCTGCATATCCGTGATGCGGCCTCGCCGATGTGTTTCACCAACGGCAAGGGCGCGACCAAGGAGAGCGCACTGGCATCGGCGCTGGGCGAGTTCATCGAGCGGTTGAACTGCAATTTTTTCTATAACGATCAGTTCTTCGGCGAAGAGATCGCCAACAGCGAGTTCGTGCATTATCCGGATGAAAAATGGTTCCAGCCGGGGCCGAATGATGAGCTGCCGGAGGAGATCCTGGATGAGCATTGTCGGGCAATCTACAACCCGGATGATGAGCTGGGTGGCTCTCATCTGATCGACACCAACTCCGGTCGGGTGGATCGCGGCATCTGCTCGCTGCCGTTCGTGCGCCAGTCTGATGGTGAAGTGGTCTATTTCCCGTCGAACCTGATCGAAAATCTCTATCTCAGCAACGGCATGAGCGCCGGTAATACCCTGGTCGAGGCGCAGGTGCAGTGCCTGTCAGAGATTTTTGAGCGGGCGGTAAAGAAAGAGATCATCGAACAGGAAATTGCGTTGCCTGACGTACCGGTCGAGGTGCTGGCGCAGTACCCGGAAATAGTCGAAGGCATCAAGGCACTGGAAGAGCAGGGCTTCCCGGTACTGGTGAAGGACGCGTCGCTGGGCGGTCAGTTCCCGGTGATGTGCGTCACGCTGATGAACCCGCGCACCGGTGGCGTGTTTGCTTCGTTTGGCGCGCACCCCAGCTTCCATGTGGCACTGGAGCGCAGCCTGACCGAACTGTTGCAGGGGCGCAGTTTTGAAGGGCTGAATGATCTGCAGCCGCCGACCTTCAGCAGCCTTGCGGTCACCGAGCCGAACAACTTTGTCGAGCACTTCATCGATTCGTCCGGCGTGATCTCTTGGCGTTTCTTCAGTGCCAAGTCCGACTATGAATTCAGTCACTGGAATTTTTCCGGCAGTAACCAGGAAGAAGCGGATACCCTGTTCGGCATCCTCGCCGAGATGGGTAATGAAGCCTACATGGCGGTCCATGATGAGTTGGGCGCGCAAGTCTGCCGCATTCTGGTGCCGGGCTATTCCGAAGTGTATGCGGTGGATGATCTGGTGTGGGACAACACCAACAAGGCACTGGCGTTCCGCGAGGATATTCTCAACCTGCACCGTCTGAGCAATGACGAACTGCTGGATCTGCTGGAGCGTCTGGAAGACAGCGAGCAGGATATCTATACGGATATCATTACCCTGATCGGTATCGAGTTTGACGAAAATACGGTCTGGGGCCAGCTCACCATCCTGGAACTGAAGCTGTTGATCTGCCTGGCTGTCGAGCGTCATGAAGATGCGCTGGAGCTGGTGGAGCAGTTTATGCAGTACAACAACAATACCGTCGAGCGCGGGCTGTTCTACCGTGCGGTGAATGCGGTGCTGGAGATTCTGCTGGACGACGAACTGGAACTGGATGACTACCTGCCCAACCTGTGCCGCATGTTTGGCGACCAGACCATGAATGCGGTGGTTGGCTCGGTGATGGGCGAAGTTCGCTTCCATGGCCTGACCCCAACCAACGTGCAGCTGGACGGGTTGGACAAACACCTGCGCCTGATCGACAGTTACAAGAAAGTACATGCCGCGCGTGCAGCGAAGGCGCGTGAACAGGGCCTGCTACCGAGCTGATCGCCGTAACCTGAGAGAGGTGTGATGTCCGACTGTGGTTGTGAGATGGAAGCGCGCAATGCGCAGGAACGCAAAACGCTGTTGATTGTGTTGATGATCAATGCAGCGATGTTTGTGTTCGAGTTCGGACTGGGCTGGCTGGCCCAGTCGACCGGGTTGGTGGCCGACTCGCTGGACATGCTGGCTGATGCTTCGGTCTATGCCATCAGCTTGTATGCCATCGGCCGCAGCGAGCGTCTCAAACATCGGGCTGCACGCTACAGCGGGTTGCTGCAGATTGGGCTGGCGTTGTTGGTGCTGGTCGATGTGTTGCGCCGCTTCCTGTTGGGCAGTGAGCCGGTCAGCGGATTGATGATGTTGGTCGGCGCGGTGGCTCTGGTGGCCAACGTAACCTGTCTGAGGTTGATTATGAAGCACCGTGACAGCGGCGTGCATATGCGTGCATCACTGATCTTTTCGGCCAATGACGTGATTGCCAACATCGGCGTCATGCTCTCCGGCGTGCTGGTTTGGTGGTTGGGCAGCCGCCTGCCGGACCTGCTGATCGGGTTGGTAATCGCTCTATTGGTACTGCGCGGCGGAGTGCGCATTTTGCAGGACGCGGCGGCCGCGGCCCGCACGCCGGAGGGGTGATAGCCATGGCCAATCTGCATGACAACCTGCCCACTGATCTGCCGCAGGAGGTATTTACCGATCTGCTTAATGCCGGTTCGGTGCGTATCGAGCGGATTTTGTCTCGGGGCCACAGGTCACCTGCAACCGGTTGGTATGATCAGGACGAACACGAATGGGTCATGGTGCTGCAGGGCGAGGGCGAATTGACCTTTGCCAACGGCGACGTGTTGCGCCTGCGCCCCGGTGATTATCTGAATATCCCCGCGCATACCTTACATAAGGTCAGCTGGACCGACCCGGCCCAGACGACTCTCTGGCTGGCGGTGTTCTACCGCTGAAGCCATCCGCCTGATGCTGCTTTAACTGCCTGTTTCTGTTGGCATTAAGGAACGAATACGCTCCATCCTTGAGCCGTTGGCGACATTTACCCACCTTCCTCCCCCTTCCTCTTCTAACTCCTTGATTCTATGGTTAGTCTTGTTGCGTCATTCACGCATGGCCAAAGCATAAACTGTGCTTTACCTGGGTGATTGTTCGGTAACAGGGATGGGAATACAGCAGTACCGTCCCGTGTTGGAATTTTTTGATCAGGGATAGTAATGAAACGATACCTTGCCCCCATAGCAGCCGTCTTCATGTTGATGGCCTGTTCCTCTGATGTCGAATTTACCCCCAAGACCGGTGATGAACGTGCCTACTGGCTGTTGACCGATACCCGCGTCGATATTGGCGGTCGGGTTCAGAGCCAGAGCAGTCGGGCACTGATGCGCTATCAAGTTGAAGCCACCGCACCCGATCTGCACATGACCCTGATACCTGAGTACATGGAAATGGACGGCGGTGGCAGTAGCAGCTTTAACAGCCTGGCGACACCGGACGATGATGATGAGCTGTATCAGCTGCTGTCGTCCGGTTTTGATATGACGCTGGATGCTGAAACCGGCCAGATGAAGGCTTTCAGCGGTCGGGACAGTGCCAGTTGGGCCCAGGTGCTTGAGCGCAGCGGCGATCAGTTGGTCGAAGAGCTGAGCAAGGGGTTGAGTACCCCCGGTCTGTTGCAATCCATACCGGCCAAGGTAGGTACCGAAGTCGATCTGGCTGAGTTCAATGGTTATCCGGCGCAGTTGAAGGTGGTCAACGTGACCGATACCCAGCTGACAGCCACCCTGAGTTCCACCTCTGCCAAGGGACGGATCTATGCGGAACTGACCCAGGCTCGTGACAGTGGCTGGTTGGAACAAATGCTGCTGGTGATTGATGCGCCGTTCAGCATGTACGGCCGTACGGGGCAGGTACGCACGCGGCTGGCGATGCTCCCGGAAGATGCGCCCGCCGCACATCTGGGTAACTACTTGTCATTCTCAAGGGGTGATGAATGGTACGAGATCGTTCATCCCGAGCAGGATCTGACCGGCATAGCCGCACCGACTCCGGCGCAGGTGTTTGCCTATGATCACGGTGTCTATACCGATGAGGTTGAAGGCGTGAATCTGCAAGTCCTGCATTCACTGGATCAGGTAACCGTACCGGCTGATGTGATCTTCAACCAGGTGCGCGCCTATGATGCCGAAGGCGTTCTATTGCCGGTACGCTTTGCCAATGTTGGCGGTTTCAGCCTGAGCGATTTTGATGGTCCGGTCCGCAGCTGGTCCAGCCTGCTGCCCTTGGGCTGGGACCAGCAAGCGAATCTGGAGCAGATTCACAGCTACAAGGCCGAGGTCGCCTTGCAGCCACATTACATGCAGGTGCACACATTCGACTGGACACCGGGCCAGGAGCAGGTGCATGACCTGGAGGGTATTGACCTGCGCATCACACCGGTAGCGGGGCTGGCGCAGGTATATAAAATCGAAATTAATACCCACGGCAGTACGCGTTATCCACTGCATTATTTTGGTGGCGTAGAGGGACGCATGCAGTGGCAGGACGTGGGCTTGGGACCGGCCTGGCTGACGCCCGGCGAGCGCAATCTGTTCAATGCCTACCAGCAGAACAAGGGCAGCTTGAGCTGGCGGCTGGAGTTGGATGAACAGCCCGAGCAGATCAGTGTGTACCTGGTCTTGCCAGAGGCGCAGCCGAGCGCACGACGTGAGATAACCTTCATCTCCCCTGAGGTGTTTGCACGCGACCCGGAAATGCCGCCGCTGGAGCAGCATTATCTATTCGGTCCGCCCTGGCAGTACCGGGGCAAAACGACGCTGGACTTCAACCCCGAACAGCCGGCGATGCTGGATGAGAGCGGGCAGAGCGGGCAGAGCGGGCAGAGCGCGCAAGCAGTGCTGCCGGGTGAGTGGAGCGCGGCCTGTACCCTCGAAGTGACCGATGCCGAACCGGTCAACGGCCATGCGCTGGAATGGCGACCGGTCGATGAGTGCCGGGAGCAGGAATGCGACAACCTCTATTTGCACCAGCAGCAGGCCTATGAACTGGCCACCGATGATGGTGAGCAGCGCTACTTTTATGGCCGCGAAGTGAGCAGCCGTCTGAGTTGTCAGGGCGTACCACAATGAGTGGAACTGGCGTACAGCCCTGCTGAACAACCATGGCTGATACCGCTGGCCGCCTTGCCTGATGTGGATCGGGAGCAGCTGGTGAGTGAGTTCCTGCAACGGTACCGCTTTTACGATGCCAAAGGGGAAGTGTTGGGGCTGTTTGGGCCCGAAGGACGCGCCCTGCCATTGAACGGGACGCGTTTGGCGGATGCACTGGTCGACGGTGACCGGCTGCGGCTGGGAGGACGGGTCAGCCGTATTACCCATGTAGCATTGGGTGCCGAACCGGTCATTCACGACTGGACCCTCAGCTTTCCGTCATTGCCTTAAGGAAGAGTCACAATGCGTTATTTGATGCTGTTGCCCCTGCTGTTGCTCAGTGCCTTGAGTCATGCCGAAACGGTGTGGCTGAACGACCAGTGGGATGTTGTGGATGCAGAAGCCAAGGCGTCCTATTACCTCCGTCAGCATCCGGTCGAACAGGATGGCCGTTGGCCGATTACGCTGTACTACAAGGGCAGTGAGACGCCGCGCTATACAAGTTTCCTGAATGGCCCGAGTCTGCAAGATGATCTGCTGGTCGGCGCGTTCACCTTCTACCACGCCAATGGACAGATCTCTTCAGTCGGCCAGCGCAGTGACAGCGGTCAGCATGAAGGCGTAACCCGCTTCTATGATGATGCCGGGGTGTTGACGCACGAGAACAGCTATCGCAACGGCGAGCCGCACGGCCTGCAGAAAAGTTATCAGGCCAACGGTCAGCTGGACCGGATTTATTGGGCCGATCAGGGCAAGGCCACGGGGGTGGATGCCCATTACTACGAAGATGGTAGCCTCAAATCAACCCATTCGCTGCACAACAACGAGGCACATGGCGAGCAAAATGCCTATTACCCCGATGGCCAGTTGCGTGAGCGTACCCATTACACCCACGGTGTGCAGCTGGGCGAGAAGGTGCGTTACCACGCCGATGGCCAGCTGGCTTATCGTGCGACCTACAGTGCCGAGGGGCTGGATGGTACGTCGGTCAGTTACTACAAGGACGGCCAGATGCAGCGTGAAGACGTGATGCGCAAGGGCAAGCGCCACGGTCTTGCCCGCTTCTGGGCCGAAAACGGACAATTGACGCAGGCGACCCATTACCGAAACGACAAACGCCATGGCGAAAGCCGTCATTATGACGCAAACGGCATGCTTGAACGGCTGGAGCATTACGAGAACAGTCGCGAGATTGGCGAGCAGCGTCGTTACCATTCCGGTAGCGAGCAGGTGCAACGCATCAGCCATTATGACCAGCAGCACCGCCTGACCAGGCAGCAGCACTTTGAGCCGAATGGCGAGATGTCGCAGGACATCAGTATCCGCTATCGCCAGGGACATGCCGTGCGTGACAGCCGTTATTTCGAGGCGGGTGTGCTCAGCCGACGTCAGCAGAACGATGATGGCCGCGACTGGCAGCTGACCGAGCGCTTTGATGCCGAGGGCACGTTGGTTGGACGCGAGGAGCGGCTTGGCTATAGCCTGGAAGGGCTATACCTGACGCGGGGTGATCTGGGCTGGACTGGCCCTGCCTATGAACAACGGGTCAATTACCAGAACGGTCGTCAACACGGTGACTACGAGCGACGTCTGCTCAGCGGCGAATTGCTTGAGCAGGGTGAATATGCCGAAGGGGTCAAAGTGGGGCGTTGGGAATACCGTGACGATTATTCCCACCGTATCGAGCACTTCAACCGCAAGGGCCAGTACGATGGCGAGCAGCGCTACTTGATGCCGGACGGACAGCTGAAGCGGCTGGCGCATTACCGTAACGACCAGCTGCAGGGGGCGTATGAAGAGTACGACGAAGACGGTCGCCTGATCGCCAAGGGCAGTTATCAGGATAACCAGCGCCACGGTGCCTGGCAGCATCTGGATGATTACGAGCTGCAGCATCTGTTGTGGCAGGGCGAATATCACCAGGGTGATAAAGTGGGTGACTGGGTTGCCCATTCGGCCGCCGGTTATGTGACCGGTCGTGAACAATATGATGACCAGGGGTGTGCCCAGGGCGCGTTCTATTACTTTACCGACGAAGGCTTGCTGACTGGTGTGGCGCGTTACCGGGATGGCGAACGTCATGGTAGCAGCATCAGCTATATCAATGGCCGGGCCTATAGCTGCAGCGTCTATGATCAGGGCAGCCTTGTGTCGGAAGACTGCAACGACGGGTAAGCGCATGTGTGAGCCCTCCGTGGCATAATGCTCGAAGGCGGTCCATGTGACGGCCTTAGTAATCGTTTTTTGTTGCAGCGCAGTGTTCGGGTCTTCAGTCCGAGGGCGCTTTGTGGGACAGTGTTGTCTCTAAACAGCAGTAATGGAACAACGGGGTTCGATGAGCAAACTCAATATTCTGGTGGTGGATGATGCCCGCTTTATCCGCGAGCGTGTCACCTCTATGGTGCGTGAGGCCTTTCCCGACTTCAACGTGATAGCGGTGGAGAACGGGATGCATGCGCGCACGGCGATGCAGCAAAAGCAGTACGATCTGATTCTCTGCGATTGGGAAATGCCTGAAATGAGCGGATTGGAAGTGCTGCAATGGACGCGCGCGCAGGCCAGCTACCAGAGCACCCCGTTCCTGATGGTGACCAGCCGTGGTGAGCGCGAGTATGTGCTCAAGGCGATCCAGTCGGGGGTGAATGATTATCTGGGCAAGCCGTTTACCCGTGAACAGCTGGTGCAGAAGATGGTCAAGGCGCTGGACAAGCGCCAGCAGCTCAGTCCTGCGCAGCAGGCGCGCGCGACCTCCATGCTGGAAGCGGAAAAGCAGAAACAGCCAACCGCAGCAGTACCGGCACGGGGTGGTGTTGGCAAGCCCAAAGGGCTGGCCCAGTTGCGTAACAGCCAGCAAACCTTCCGTTGCGCAATCAAGGACTTGAACCTGCGTGAAGTGAAGGTGGTGATCAAGAACGAAGGCTGTTTCCCGCAGGTGCTGGAACAGGTCGTGGTCGATATCGAGCAGCTGTCCGGTGACAGCGTTGCCCGCCTCAACGGTTTCGTGACTCTGGTGCAGGCGACCGAACAGAAGCTTGAAGCCGCCTATGTCGACGTGCGAGTCAGCTTCATGGATGACGATCCGGACAAACTGGCCCATCTGTCCAAATATATCGCCAGCGTACGCTGAGCGCCGGAGGTTGATAATGCGTCGGTTACTGCGGTGGAGCCTGGTGGGAGTAATGCTGCTGGGGGGCTGTGCGGCACCGCCGCCGGAAACGGTCACGCCAGTGCCTCCTGCCGCCGTGGTGCCGCTGGCGCTGCAACCGATGCCCGTGTATGACCGTCAGGCGGGCGTGGTGCTGACGCAGGCGCTGGTTGCACAGTACCTGCAGGGGCCGCACTATCGCATGTCGACGCCGTTACCTCTGAGCCGTGACTACCGTGCCGGCACGGTTCTGGCAACGTCGGACCCGCGCCGTCTGCTGGTCCCCTATTCCAGCGGGCAGGCGTGGGGCAGCGTGGCGGTGACTGTTGGGCAGGGCAGTATCATGAATGCCTTTCGCGTGCAGCGCGATAGCGAGTCAGGCTACGCACTGGTGCTGAAACGGGTGCGGATCTGCCTCAATACCGGCGCTGATCGGGCACCGGTATGGCAGGGCAACCGCTGGCTGTTTTCATCCACGCAAGCGGGACGTTTCGAGTGCAGTGGCCAGACCAACGGCTCGCTGTTCCAGCTGGGCTCCGGTTTGCCGGGTGTGCTGGGGCCATATGTCGAGGCCGGTGACACCGTGCTTTATGCCCGTGACTGGAGTATTCTGCACCAGATTGCCAGCCTGCTGGCACACCAGTTTCCGCACCTGCGGGTGCCTCGAGTCCATTAAAGCTGTCGGTCGGCAGCTTCCGCCCCGGAATTAATTATGCTCAGTTATCAGCACGGCTTTCATGCCGGTAACTTCGCCGATGTACACAAACATCTGCTCCTGACCCTGTTGCTGCAGGCTCTGAATCGTAAAACCAAACCCTGGAGTTATCTGGAAACCCATGGCGGGCGTGCCCGTTATGATCTGACCAGTGCTCAGGCCAGTAAAACTGGTGAGTTTCAGGCCGGTATTGCCAGGATCTGGCAGCAGCCGGCGCCGGCAGCCGCACAGGCTTATCTGGAACAGGTATGTGCACTCAACACCGAGGCACTAACGGCCTATCCAGGCTCTCCGCTGCTGGCGGCGCAGCTGGCGCGGGAACATGACCGTATCAGTGTGATGGAGTTGCATCCGGCCGAGGCCGAGGCACTGAAGGCGGTGTTCCGGCAGGACGCACGGGTGGCGGTGCATCACCGTGACGGTTATGAAGGGGTGTTGTCATTGCTGCCGCCCAAGCCCAATCGGGGCGTGGTGTTGATCGATCCGTCGTTCGAGGTGAAGCAGGAATACGCCGATCTGGTGCAGTTTGTCAGCAAGGCCTATCAACGTTGGTCCAACGGCTGCTTCGCAATCTGGTATCCGTTGTTACCGGCGGGACAGTGGCAACGGATGAAGCGGGATCTGGCCGCGAGCGGTATTCGCAAGATTTTGTGTGCCGAGCTGGAGGTGTCCGCCGCCGATGGTGAGCGCGGCATGTATGGCAGTGGCATGCTGGTGATCAACCCGCCCTGGCAGCTGGACCAGACCCTGGCATCCGTATCGCCCTGGTTGGTGGAACAGCTGCAGGTGGAGCGGGGAAGCGGTACCTGGCGCGTGGACTGGCTGGTACCGGAGTAAGGCTTAGTACAGGGCTTTCTCGTCACGCACGACGTCGATCAGTAACTCCAGAAAAAGGCGATCGGCGTCGCTGTGTTCAACCGGGATCTTGACGTTGGTGGTGGACGACAGCTCATCGGCAATCAGAACGGCAGCGTTTTTGTCGTTGACATGCTTGCGGGCAATCTCCAGCGCTGTTTCGCTGATATCGGGTTCTACCAGAACCTTGCGGATAAAGCGCAGCAGCTCGTTGATCACGCGCTCCTTGTTTTTAATCTCGGCAATACTCATCGTGTGCTCTCCGGCAAAGAAACTGAACTCGCGCCTACTATACCGCCAATGGTCGATGACGCCCAGTCCACGACATTAGTGGTAGATGGTGCATTGGCAAGCAGTAGACGGTTGATCGATGCTTGTCAAGGTGCGAGAATGGAGAGCTATTTGTTTTCAAGGCTTGCGGTGGTAGGAAATCCCGAGACCGCGGGTGGTTATAAGCGCTACCCGGCTTAAGTCTCAGAACAGGTCTGTCAGGTAAGATGATCCTCGCCTGGCCAGCACCCGAACATGTGCCAATACATGCCTGCGGGCAGGGCACGGTGGGCGGTATGATCGTCCCGTGACCGGCCATGTTTATCGTTGCACAAACGCTGAAACTGTTAGTTCACCGGCAGGCTGCCGGTGCTGAGTAGAGGGTACAACAGTGGAATTACTTTCAGGCGCAGAAATGGTGGTACGCGCCCTCAAAGATGAGGGTGTTAAGTACATCTATGGTTATCCGGGCGGGTCGTTGCTGCATGTATACGATGCCCTGTTCCAGCAGGAAGATGTACAGCACATTCTAGTGCGCCATGAGCAGGCTGCAACTCACATGGCGGATGCCTATGCACGTGCGACCGGCAAGGCCGGCGTTGCGTTGGTAACCTCCGGCCCGGGTGCGACCAATGCCGTGACCGGTATCGCAACCGCATTCATGGACTCCATCCCGATGGTGGTTATCACCGGTCAGGTGATGAGTCATTTGATCGGCGAAGATGCCTTCCAGGAAACCGACATGCTCGGTATCTCCCGTCCGATCGTGAAGCACAACTTCAGTGTGCAGCGCCCCGAGGACATTCCGGGTATCGTCAAGAAGGCGTTCCATATCGCCGAAAGCGGGCGTCCGGGTCCGGTCGTCATCGACCTGCCCAAGGATATGACGACGCCGACCGAACGCTACCCGTATGAATATCCGCAGCATGTCAAAATGCGCTCATACACGCCGATCACCCGTGGCCACAGCGGCCAGATCAAGAAAGCGACCGATCTGCTGCTGACCGCCAAGCGTCCGGTGATCTATGCCGGTGGTGGCGTCATCATGGGCAATGCCAGCAACGAGCTGATCGAGCTGGCGCAGCTGCTTAACTTCCCGGTGACCAACACGCTGATGGGGCTCGGTGGCTATCCGGGTACGGATCGTCAGTTTGTCGGCATGCTGGGCATGCACGGCAGCTACGAAGCCAACATGGCGATGCACCACGCGGATCTGATCCTGGCGGTGGGCGCGCGCTTTGATGACCGCGTGACCAACGGTACCGACAAGTTCTGTCCGACGGCGAAGATCGTGCATATCGATATCGATCCGGCTTCGATCTCCAAAACCGTGCAGGCGGATATCCCCATTGTGGGTCCGGCCAAGGTTGTCCTCGAAGAGATGGTGCAGCTGGTCAACGCCAGTCAGCAGCGTCCGGATGCAGCTGCGCTGCACGCCTGGTGGCAGCAGATCGACGAATGGCGTCAGCGCCATGGCGGTCGCTACCGCACCGACGACTCCGAGCTGATGAAACCGCAGCAGGTCATCGAGATGCTGAGCAAGGTCACCAACGGCGATGCGTTTGTCACCTCCGACGTTGGCCAGCACCAGATGTTCGCGGCGCAGTACTACAAGTTCAACAAGCCGAACCGCTGGATCAACTCCGGTGGCCTGGGCACCATGGGCTTCGGTCTGCCTGCCGCGATGGGCGTGAAGATGAACTTCCCCGACGACGAAGTTGTCTGCGTGACCGGTGAAGGCAGCATCCAGATGAACATCCAGGAGCTGTCCACTTGTAACCAGTACGACCTGCCGGTGAAGATTCTGTGTCTGAACAACCAGTCGCTGGGCATGGTGCGCCAGTGGCAGGACATGAACTACGAGTCCCGTCACTCCCAGTCCTACATGAACTCACTGCCGGACTTCGTCAAGCTGGTCGAGTCCTACGGTCATGTGGGCATCAAGGTCGAGAAGTATGCCGACCTGGAAGGTGCCATGCGTGAAGCCTTCGCGTTGAAGGATCGCCTGGTATTCATGGACGTCGCGGTCGACCCGTTCGAGCACGTCTATCCGATGCAGGTGCCCCGTGGTGCCATGCGTGACATGTGGCTGAGCAAGACCGAGAGGACCTGAGTATGCGCCATATCATTTCCGTGCTGATGGAGAACGAGCCGGGTGCCCTGTCGCGCGTCGTGGGTCTGTTTGCACAGCGCAACTATAACATCGAGTCGCTGACGGTAGCACCGACTGAAGATGGCACGCTGTCGCGTTTGACCGTGACCACCATTGGCAACGACCGTGTGGTCGAGCAGATCACCAAACAGCTGAACAAGCTGGTGGATGTGGTCAAGGTGGTGGACCTGTCTGAAGGCGAGCACATCGAGCGCGAAGTGATGATGATCAAGCTGAAGGCCAGTGGCCAGATGCGTGCGGAGATCAAGAGTACCTGCGATATCTTCCGTGGTCAGATCATCGACGTCACGCCGACTACCTATACCGTGCAGCTGGTGGGTGCATCCGACAAACTGGATGCCTTCATCAATGCGCTGGGCAGCGCTTCCATCATGGAAGTCGTGCGTTCAGGTGTGTGTGGCATCGCCCGCGGCGAGAAGGTATTGAGCCTGTAATGGAGTAAGCCTCCGTTGACACGAAACACCCGCCAATTGGCGGGTGTTTTTGTATCCGGGTGCCTCATCTGCATCTATTCAGGGGAGACGTTCGGTCTTGCGCTTCTCCTGCCGCCACAGCAGCAGGCCGGTGATCAGGACTGCGACACTGACAATCGCCACGATAATGGTGGCCAGCGCATTGATTTCGGGGCTGACCCCCAGGCGTATGCTGGAGTACACCACCATCGGCAGAGTGGTGGCACCGGGGCCGGAAACGAAACTGGCCACCACCAGATCATCCAGTGACAGGGTGAAGGCCAGTAGCCAGCCCGCCACCAGTGCCGGTGCGATGATCGGCAGGGTGATGGTGAAAAATACTTTCAAGGGTCGAGCGCCCAGGTCGAGCGCGGCTTCCTCCAGCGACATGTCCATGTGTGCCAGTCGGCTCTGTACCACGACGGTCACGTAGGCCATGGCGAAGGTGGTGTGCGCGATGACGATGGTGGTCATGCCACGACCTGCAGGCCAGCCGATCGTGGTTTCCATGGCCACGAACAGCAGCAGCAGCGACAGGCCAATGATCACTTCCGGCATCACCAGCGGTGCCGTCACCATGACCTCCAGCGAGCCACGGCCGCGAAAACGGCGGAAGCGTACCAGTGCCAATGCGGCCAGAGTGCCCAGTACAACCGCGATGGTGGCGGTCAGTGCAGCGACGCGGACGCTGAGCCAGGCGGCACCCAGCAGTTGACTGTTCTGCATCAGTTCAGCGTACCACTTGGTGCTGAAGCCGCCCCATACCGTGACCAACCGGCTTTCATTGAACGAGTACACGATCAGGCTGATGATCGGGCCGTACAGAAAGGCATAGCCGAGCAGCAGAATGGTGATCAGCAGTGGCATCCGTTGTTTCATGTGGCGGCCTCCTCTGCACGGCGTTCAAAGTGGCGCAGCAGTACAAAGGGGACGATCAGGGCGACCAGCAGCAGAGCTGCCAGTGACGATGCCAGCGGCCAGTCCTTGTTGCTGAAGAACTCCGTCCACATCAGTTTGCCCAGCATCAGCGTGTCCGGGCCACCGAGCAGGTCGGGAATGACGAATTCGCCCATCACCGGAATGAACACTAGCATGGCACCGGCAAAGACGCCGGGCAGTGACAGCGGCAGCGTGATCAGCATGAACTGTTTCCACGGGCGACAACCAAGATCGGCGGCGGCTTCCAGCAGAGTGGTGTCGAGCCGGATCAGGGTGGCATACAACGGCAGCACGACAAAAGGCAGGTAGTTGTAGACCACGCCGATATAGACCGCGACCGGGGTATGCAAAATCTCCAGCGGTGAATCGATGATGCCGAGCCACAACAGAACCCCGTTGAGCAGGCCGTTGCCCTTGAGGATGCCGATCCAGGCGTAGATCCGAATCAGGAATGAGGTCCAGAACGGCAGGATAATCAGCATCAACAAAGGCAGCCGCCAGTGGGCCGGTGAGCGGGCGATGGCATAGGCCATGGGATAGCCGATCAGCAGGCAGCAGAGCGTGGAAATGCCGGCGATCTTGAGCGAGCCCAGCAGTGCCTTGAAGTAAAGCGAGTCTTCCAGCAGCAACTGGTAGTTGCTGAAGTTGAGCACGATGGTGACGAAACCATCCTCGATCTCACGGATCAGGTCGAAATAGGGTGGCTGCGCCAGCACCGGTTCGGACAGACTGATCTTGAGCACGAACAGGAACGGCAACAGGAAAAACAGCGCCAGCCAGAACCAGGGGACGGCGATGATCAGATGACGCGCCGTTGGCAGCGTAGACTTCAGGCTCATTCCGTCAGTACCCCACAGCTGTTGGCGGACCAGCCCAGTACGACCTCTTCGTCCCAGGTCAGCGGTTGTTCGGCCAACGCCTGCACATTGGACTGGGTGAACTGTACCCGTTTGCCGCCCGGCAACTCGACATGGTAGATGGACACGTCACCCAGGTAGGCGATCTCCTTGATTCGGCCGCGCAACTGATTGGGGGTATCGGCATCGAGCTGGCCGAGTACGCGCATCTTTTCCGGGCGCAGCGCCACAGTGACCGCCATCCCAGGTACCAGCGGCTGGCTGTGACGGACCAGCAGCCGGGTTTCGGCGTCGTCACACTGGACCAGAACCTGATCATCATCCTGCTGCAGGACATAACCGTCGAACAGATTGACCGAACCGATGAAACTGGCGGCGTAGCGGGTGGAGGGGAATTCGTAGAGTCGCCGTGGCGGGTCGACCTGCTCAATACGGCCTTCATGCATCAGAGCGATACGTGACGACATGGTCATCGCCTCTTCCTGATCGTGGGTCACGACGATAAAGGTGATGCCCAGACGCTCCTGAATGTTGACCAGTTCAAACTGAGTCTGCTCGCGCAGCTTTTTATCCAGTGCGCCCAGTGGCTCGTCCAGCAGCAGGATCTTCGGGTGTCGTGCCAGTGCGCGGGCCAGGGCAACACGCTGGCGCTGACCGCCGGAGAGTTGATGTGGCTTGCGGCTCGCCAGGGCCTCGATCTGGACCAGACTGAGCATCTCGGCAACCCGTTCTCGGCGCTCGGCCTTGGGCATCCGCTCCTGTTTCAGGCCGAAGGCGATGTTGTCGGCCACGTTCATATGTGGAAACAGGGCGTAGGACTGGAACATCATATTGACCGGGCGCGCGTAAGGCGGTACATCGGTAACGTCCTGACCGTCGATGAACAGGCGGCCACTGGTCGGTGTTTCGAAACCGGCCAGCATGCGCAGCAGGGTGGTTTTACCGCACCCGGAGGCACCGAGCAGGGAAAAGAATTCACCCTGGTGAATCTGCAGGCTGATGTCATCGACCGCATAAAAGGTGCCGAAGCGTTTGGTGACGTTCTCGATCCGGACGATCGGCTCCCCTTCGGGAGCCTGCCAGGATTCTTCAGGCTTGAACTGGCGCAGGCTTGCCATGGACGGGGTGTTCTCCTAAAAAATATGCCCCTGCAGGGAGGGGCATGTCGGGTTCGGGTCGCCGCGCGTTTACTGGCCGGTTTTGACGCGGGTCCAGCTGCGGTTCAGATCACGGATCTGGCGTTCCGACGGCGTCGGTGTCACCAGCAACTTGGCGCGGGTTTCCGCCGGCGGATAGATGCCGGGGTTGTTACGGATCTCGGCGTCGACCAGTGCGGTGGCCGCCAGGTTGGCGTTGGCGTAGGCGACATAGTCGGTGATTGGCGCGATCACATCCGGCTGCAACAGATAGTTGATGAACCGGTGTGCCGCTGCCGGGTTCGGGGCATCGGCCGGAATGGCCATGACGTCGGTCCAGACCAGTGCGCCTTCGGCGGGTACTACATAGGCGATTTCAACACCGTTGTCGGCTTCGGCCGCACGGTCACGGGCCTGCAGCACATCGCCGGAGTACCCGTGGGCGACACAGGTGTCGCCGTTGGCCAGGTCATTGATGTACTGCGAGCTGTGGAAGTAACGTACATGCGGGCGGACCGCACTGACGGTGGCGCTGGCGGCCTTGATCGAGTCGCGGCTGAAGTCGTCCGCCGCGGCCCCACGGTAAATGTTGGCGGCCACCAGTACTTCGGTGGGATCGT
This sequence comes from Marinobacterium halophilum, assembly GCF_003014615.1. Taxonomy (GTDB): domain Bacteria; phylum Pseudomonadota; class Gammaproteobacteria; order Pseudomonadales; family Balneatricaceae; genus Marinobacterium; species Marinobacterium halophilum. Next base: position 29,171 of record NZ_PYGI01000027.1, read on the forward strand.
CCATCAGGGTGACGCCACAATCCGCCAGTTTGGCAACGATTTCAGGGTCGAACAACAGACGCCAGGTGTCTGTCGGCATGTCGTCACCGAGGATCTCGCGGACCTTGGTGACGTTATAGCCGATGCCGCTGGAACCCCACATGTACGGGATCAGGTGAGCGTTGCCGGCATCGATACTGGCCAGTGAGTTCATCAGCACCGGGTCCAGATTGTCCAGTCCGCTCAGCTGTGACTTGTCCAGCGGCTGATACAGGCCCGCCTTGATGTGACGCTCGGCAAAGGGGCGAGCGGTCGGGAAAATCAGGTCGTAGCCGCTGCGGCCTGCCAACAGTTTGGCTTCCATGATTTCGTTGGCGTCGTAGACGTCGTAGATGACCTTGATACCGGTCTGCTGTTCAAACCCGGCAAGGGTGTCTTCAGCAATATAGTCTGACCAGTTGTAAACGTGCAGTTCATCCGCCGAGCTGGCGGCCGCACCGGTCAGCAGTAGGGCGGGGAGCAGGTGTTTGAATTTTTTGAGCAATGTGTTCATCGCCTCGAATCTCCGGCAACGTGAATGGCGGGGTGGTCGCGCTTCCCCGTGAGGGTGCGGCTGCGAACGCAGCTGGCGTCAGTCAAGGCGAGAATATGGAGCAAAAGGCGGGTAAAAAAAAGTGTTTTCTGGTCCCGTTACCAAACTTTCGCCGTAACTGATCGGTGGGCCTGTCTGTAGCGGTATCAGGATGGTTGGAATGTGTGGTCTATAGTATTGAAAGCCTGAACAGGAGGGAACGCTCATGTGTGATCTGAAAACGTGTGGAGATGATAACGCGGCGCATCCGGCGCCGAAGGCCTCACTTGAGGAGCGGCGTCAATTTCTCAAGGGAATGCTGGTATTGCCATTGGCAGTGGTATTGGCTGACCCGTTGCTGGCGCAGGCAGCAGGAGAGCGAATGCAAGCCGTGACCCTTGCGTTGGAAACGGGACAGCAGGTGGCAGCGCATGTCGCACTGCCTGAAGGCGAAGGTCCTTTTCCTGCGGTGGTACTGATTCACGAGTGGTGGGGGTTGAATGACCAGATCAAAGCGGTGGCGGCTGATCTGGCTGCGCAGGGATTCATTGCGCTGGCGGTGGACTTGTATGGCGGTGGAGTGGCTGACACGCGCGAAGGTGCCATGGCGCTGAAAAATGCGGTTGATTCGGCACAGGCCAGCGCGACGCTGACCGGTTGGATCGATTGGCTGCAGCAGCACCCGGAGTGTAACGGCAAGGTCGGTACACTGGGTTGGTGTTTCGGCGGTGGCTGGTCACTGGATGCCTCGCTGGCGACGCCTGTCGATGCCACCATCATCTATTACGGTAATGTCGAACGCACGCCCGAGCAGCTGGCGGCGCTGAACAGTCCGGTGCAGGGACATTTCGGCACCCTCGACAAGAGTATTGATGAGGCGATGGTCGGTGGTTTCGAACGCGCCATGGCAGCGGCCGGCAAGACGGATCTGCAGGTACACTGGTACGTAGCCGATCATGCCTTTGCCAACCCGACCGGTGCCCGCTATGACGCCGATGATGCCGCGTTGGCCTGGTCCCGTTCGGTCGCTTTCCTGCATCAGCATCTGGGTGGTTGATCAGAACGGGAACAGCAGCGGCGTCAGCAGCAGGGTCAGGATCAGGGCCAGCAGCTGTAACGGGATGCCGATACGGGCAAAGTCGGCAAAACGATAGTTGCCCGGTTCCAGTACCAACGTGTTGACGGGCGACGCGATCGGCGTGGCAAAAGCTGTCGAAGCGGCGATCGCAACGGTCATCATCACCGGTTCCGGGTTGATCCCCAGTAGTTGCGCAGTGCTCAGTGCAACCGGTGCAACCAGCACGGTGGTCGCGGTATTGGAAATGAATTGGCTCAGCACTGACGTGAGCAGAAACAGACTGGCGCACAGGATCAGCGGGCTGCTGCTACCTACCCAGCTGACCAATTGCTGCACCATGTAGTCCAGCGCACCGCTGCGCTCCATCGCCAATGCCAACGGCAGCATACCGGCGATCAGGATCAGGCTGGTCGCGTTGAAGGAGCGATAGGCTTCTTTCAAGCCAACACAGCCACTGAGGATCATGGCGACAGCCGCCATTAGAATGGCGGACAGGTTATCGAGCCAGCCAGCAGTCATGCTGACCAACATCAACAGCAAAATGATCAGTGCTGCGGGCGCACGCCGGCTGTGGGTCGGAATTTCGGCCAGTTCTGCCGGTGTCTGCAATACAACCAGTTCGCGTGAACCCTGCAGTTCACGAATGCGATCCCAGCTGCCCGCAAGCAATAAGGTGTCACCGGCTTTTAACGCCGAGGCGGTGAAGCTGGTGCTCTGTGGTGTCTGTTCGCGGCGCAGGCCGATCACGCTCAGGCCGAAACGCTCACGGAAATGCCCTTCCTTGATGGAATGGCCACAAAGCGGCGATTCGGGGGGCAGAAGTACTTCAGCGACACCGAACTGGCGTTGCAGCTGACTGACTTCCTTGGCGGGGAAGCCCAGCCGCGACAGCTTCAGTGTCTGGCACAGCTGGTCCAGCTGCTGTTCATCGGCATAGACCAGCAATTGGTCACGATACTGCATGCGGGTATTGCTGAGCACCGGAATCAGGCTGGAGAGCAGGCCGCCGCTGCGTGAAATGGCAATGACCGTGACTTCGTATTCGGTGCGCAGTGCGGCTTCGGCCGGTGTTTTCTGTGCCAGTGGGCTGCCGGGGTTGATCATCAACTTGTGCAGCTGGCGCGACAGGGTATAGCGGTCGCTCAAGGCGGCGATGCCGGGCACCGTTTCCTGTGCTCCGGCTTGTGTTCTGCTTGGCAGCAGTCGGCGCGCGGGGCCGATCAGATAGATCATGGCGACCAGCAGAATCGCCAGCCCTAGTGGGGTGAAATCAAAGAAACCAAACGGCTCCAGACCGGCGCTGCGCATCTGGCTGCTGACGATGATGTTCGGGGGGGTGCCGATCAAGGTCAGCATGCCGCCGATCAGTGCCGCGAACGCCAATGGCATCAGTAAGCGTGAGGGCTGCATACCCGCACGGCGGGCGATGCTGAGCACCACCGGAATCAACAGGGCGACGGCTCCGGTTGAACTCATGAACGCGGACAGCAGGGCAACCATGGGGAGCAGGAGCAACAACAGGCGGGTTTCATCGTGTCCGCCGACTCTGAGCAGCCAGTTGCCTGCCGCCGCTGCGATGCCGGTGCGGAACAGTCCCTCGCCGACGATAAACAGCGCCGCGATCATGATGACTACGGGTTCGCCGAAACCGGATACCGCTTCCGCAGGCGTTATGATGCCTGAAAGCGAAAGCGCCACCACAACCAGCAGCGCGACCAGGTCCATGCGCATACGGTCGCTGATGAACAGAGCGATAGTTGTGGCCAGCGTGGCAAAAACGAACAGCATATCCGCGGTCATGCAGTGGCTCCGTCGAGGGATAAAAAAACGACGGTAGTGTAGGCGGTTATGGCATGTGCTGGACAGGACCGTCGTCAAGAAGAGACCAGAATGCCCGTATCAGCGGGGAACGCAGTTTGCGTTCCTGTGCGAACAGTCCGATCTCGTAAGGTTCCAGTGCCGGGAACACATCCAGAACCTGCACCTGTTCGGCCAGCGGACTGTTGTCGAGCACGATCTGCGGTACCACGCCGATGCCAAAGCCAAGGCTGACCATGCTGACGATGGCTTCGTTGCCTGCGACCTGAGCATAAATGGTGGGCTCTATCTGATGAGCACTGAACCATTGGTTGATGCGTGCGCGTGAAATGCCGCTTTCAGGCAGGATCATCGGTTGCCGACTCCAGTGGGTGATGGCGTCAGGCTGATCGGCCGGGGCAATAAACAGCAGCGGGGTACGGGCAATGGGGCGAAATGCAATGTTGCTCGGCAGCTGGGTCGGGCGGGCCGCGATCGATATTTCCTCGCGTCCGCTCTGCACGCGGGCAATGGCGTGTTCGGGATCACCGGTATGCAGTTTGATCTCGACGCGCGGGTACAGCTGGCGAAAGCGGCTCAGCAGGGCATAGAGGAAGCTGTAACTGGCGGTAACCGAGCAGTAGACGCTGATCTCACCGTGTAGTTCGGTCGCGCTTTCCAGTAACGACATGCGCACCTGTTCCCATTGCTGCAGTGCTTCGCGGGCATATTGGGCAAAGCGTATGCCTTCGGGCGTAAGCTGAACGCTGCGGTTGTCACGCAGGAACAGCTCGACGCCGAGGGAGGCTTCCAGTTGCTTGATGGCGCGACTGAGGGTCGACGGGCTGACGTGGCAGGCTTCGCTGCTGCGGCCAAAGTGCAGGGTTTCGGCGAGACTCAGGAACAGGCGGAGTGAACGGGTATCCATATGTTTCATTTCATGCAATGTGATGTTGCAAATATATCATTTTACGCAATAAGATTGTTCCCTTAAGGTAGCACCATCGCCACGGTTGTTACGACGACCAAGCGCACACGTTTTTCAAATTCAAGTCAAAGGATCAGAACCATGCAGGTTTCTTACGATAAAGACTGTGACCTCTCTATCATCCAGGGCAAAAAAGTTGCCATCATCGGTTACGGTTCCCAGGGCCATGCACATGCGTGCAACCTGAAAGATTCAGGTGTTGATGTCACTGTTGGTCTGCGTGCCGGTTCTTCTTCCCGCGCCAAGGCTGAAGCACATGGCCTGAAAGTGGCTGACGTGGCTGATGCCGTTGCCGCTGCCGACCTGGTCATGATCCTGACTCCGGACGAATTCCAGGGCCAGCTGTACAAGAACGAAATCGAGCCGAACATCAAGCAGGGTGCAACCCTGGCGTTCGCACACGGCTTCTCTATCCACTACAACCAGGTTGAGCCGCGTGCCGACCTGGACGTAATCATGATCGCGCCGAAGGCTCCGGGCCATACTGTACGTAGCGAATTCGTCAAGGGCGGCGGTATTCCTGACCTGATCGCGATCTTCCGTGACGTGTCCGGCAATGCCAAAGATGTGGCAATGTCCTACGCCATGGGTGTTGGTGGTGGCCGTTCAGGTATCATCGAAACCACGTTCAAGGACGAGACTGAAACCGATCTGTTCGGTGAGCAGGCAGTTCTGTGTGGTGGTGCCGTAGAGCTGGTCAAAATGGGCTTCGAAACCCTGACTGAAGCTGGCTACGCGCCGGAAATGGCTTACTTCGAATGTCTGCACGAACTGAAGCTGATCGTCGACCTGATGTACGAAGGCGGCATCGCCAACATGAACTACTCCATCTCCAATAACGCTGAGTACGGCGAATACGTAACCGGCCCGGAGGTGATCAACGAAGAATCACGTCAGGCCATGCGTAACGCACTGAAGCGCATTCAGGATGGCGAGTACGCGAAAATGTTCATCGCTGAAGGCCAGACCAACTATCCGTCCATGACTGCGCGTCGTCGTAACAACGCTGCTCACCCGATCGAGCAGACCGGTGAAAAACTGCGTGCAATGATGCCGTGGATTGCAGCGAACAAGCTGGTCGACAAAGACAAGAACTAAGGCGTTAGTCTGTTCTTCTCGCTACGGCCGGGCTCATGCCCGGCCGTATGCGTTTTAGCCTCTCTATTATCCCCGCTGTTGTTGATTCTTTTCTGCAGGCGCTGCCCGGCGTCATTATCCGAAGTTTTACCTGTCTGAGTGTTATCGAAAGGCTGCAATACTATTGTCATCTTCAGTAACCATACTTAAAGGATGGTTTTATTGTGATGTCTGTTTCAGCTCGCCATGAACCGGTCGGCAGGTCATCGTCGGATATCGTCAAATCGCAAAAATTAGATCACATTTGTTTGACCCAGATCGTGAACTGGATTGCATATGCTTGATCTCGTTTGGCTGCATGATATCTATACATTTACTAATAAAAATAATGTGACGATGACGTGGACCGGGCTTGATGCGGTGACCGGAAGCAGCACGCGCCATCTGAGTCAAGGACGCACTTACTATGACAAGTACAATCGATTTTTCTGTTCTGTGTGAGCAGGCCAAGGCCTATGCCGGATTCGAACCCGAAGATGCCGCTATTCTCGCTCAGGAAGCTGACCGACTTCGCCCCTACCTGATTACCATCACTGATTCGTTCTATACCGAACTGCAAACCATCCCTGAAGCGCTGGCATTTTTGGAAGGGCGTATTGATACGCTGAAGAAGACTCATGCGGCCTGGTTGGGCAAGGTATTTGAAGGCCCCTACGATGCGGATTTTGCCGCTTATATGCATAAGGTTGGGGTGATCCATGTGCAGGTGAAACTGCCGGAAAAATTCATGACCAGCGGTATTGGCCTGATCAACAAGCATCTGATTCCCCTGTTGCCGCAGATTTACCGTGACCAGCCGGAAATGGTCGGGCCTTTGCTCAAGGCACTGAATGCGGCTACCAGCTTCTGTCTGTTGATCATGCTGGAGTCCTACCGTGGCCATGAATTGGAACGCTTTATGGAAGTGACCGGTATCAGTCGCGTGTTGTATAACAACCTGGCAGCCGCCTATCGTAACTCACAAGGGCGTGCCGCCTGATTCACGATCTAGCATGTTCGGTGTTTCTCTCTCCTGCGGCGGTCTCGGTCAGCTGAACGGCTGATCCGGGGCTGTCAGTCTTGACAGTGTTTCCGAATAATTACAAAGTCTTGAGTGATATATTTATGCAACGGAGTAGTGCAGCTATCGTGAATCGCTGTTCTGCATAGCAACAAGGATGACACACCCATGAGAGAGATCGACTTTTCCCAACTAAATCAGCAAGCGAAGATGTTTGCCGGCTTCGAAGGCGCTGATGAGCATGTTCTGGAGCAGGCGCATGCCTTGTTGGTGGGTCATCTGGATCAGGTGACCGAGGCCTTTTACGCCGAATTGGGGCAAATAGATGAAACCGGGCCTTTCCTGGAAGGTCGTCTGGAGTCGCTTAAAGCAACTCATAGACGGTGGCTGGAAAAGATTTTCACCGGCCCCTATGACGAAGACTTTGCGGCATACATGCACAAGGTAGGGGTGGTACATGTGCAGGTTCGTTTACCCGAGCGGTTCATGGCCAGTGGTATTGGGCTAATCAGTAAGCATTTGATCCCGGTACTGGCCGAGGCTTGCCGTGAAGATATTGCCAAGCTCGGTGTGCTGATGAAGGCGGTGAATGCCGTTACCACCTATTGTCTGATCATCATGCAGGTTTCATATCGTGAGCATGAGCTTGATCGGTTCATGGATGTAACCGGTATCAGTGAAGCCTTGTATAACAATTTGTCTGCTGCGTATCGGCAGAAAAATGGAGTGCCGGCAGAATAAGTCATATGTGCTGATGAGGATTTGAACCTGTGTCACGCCAACCCGACAAAGATCGGGTTTTTGTGTGCATGCCTTGATATTTGTAAAAGCCATGCGAAAATGACGGGCTTTGCCTGCTGTGCACTGCAGCTTGCTTTACACTCACTATCAAGGATGTACCTATATGAGTCAGGTCGACTTCGCCGCGCTGTGTCACCGGGGAAAAGTATGCTCGGGGTTTGATGCGGAAGATGAGCAAGTGCTCTTCGCGGAGGGCGGTAAACTGCTGCCGCATTTGGCCGTTGTGACTGAACAATTCTATACCGAGTTGCAGCAAATCCCGGCGACCGTGCCATTTCTGGAAGGACGTGTCGAATCACTGAAAGCGACGCACAAGGCTTGGCTTGAGACTGTATTTTCAGGGCCTTACGATGAAGCGTTTGCCGCGCGCATGCACAAGGTTGGTGAAGTGCATGTGCACGTCAAGTTGCCGGTGGAATTCATGTCCAGCGGAATACTGCTGATCAAAAAGCATCTGGTGCCGATTCTGGTTGAAACCTATGCTGATGATGCTGCCAAGCTTGGACGGATGATGAAAGCGGTCAACGGTGTGACCGGTTTTTGTCTGATCATCATGCAAGAATCTTATCAGAGCTCATTGCTGGCACAGGAGTTGGACAAGTTCATGGCGATCACCGGGATCAGTCGTGCGCTGTTCAATAACTTGGCGTCTGCGTACAAGGTCGATAAAAAAGATACAGCGGCCTGATGGCATTGGGTTTGTTTGCCTCTGTCGAGTAGAATGCAGATTCAGCGTTTTGACAGAGGTTTCACAAGCATGAGTGATCAGCCGCAGGATCCGGATACAGGGACTGAAGCAGGAGCAGAGTCGCAGGCAACACCCGATGCCGGACTTCAGCGCCGCAGAGGTGTGTACCTGTTGCCGAACCTGTTTACTACCGCTGCCCTGTTTTCCGGCTTTTATGCCATAGTTGCCGGTATGAATGGTCAGTTCGAAGCAGCTGCCGTTGCCATTTTCGTCGCCATGTTGCTGGATGGGCTGGACGGACGAGTGGCGCGCATGACCAATACGCAGAGTGCCTTTGGTGCCGAGTACGATTCGTTGTCCGACATGGTGTCCTTTGGTGTTGCCCCGGCACTGGTGACGTACAATTGGGTGCTGGGAGATATTGGTAAACTTGGTTTTTTTGCTGCGTTTGTTTACGCCGCAGGAGGTGCCTTGCGTCTGGCCCGCTTCAATACCCAGATCGGCTCCGTTGATAAACGTTATTTCATTGGCTTGCCGAGCCCGGCGGCGGCGGCGGCCATCGCCGGCATGGTATGGGTGTGTGATGAATACAGGCTGGACGTGACCGGTTGGGAATACGTTATTGCATTGTTCGTGGCATTGGCCGGCGTATTAATGGTCAGTAACACGTTGTATTACAGCTTCAAGGATGTGGACTTTCGCGGCAAGGTACCGTTCTGGATTCTGGCCTTGATTGCCCTGGGCCTGGGGATCATCTCGATCAGTGCATCAGTATCCCTGTGGGTTCTGTTTCTCTGTTACGCCCTTTCGGGTCCCATGTTGTGGGTCTGGCGACGTTCCCGACAGTTGCGCACATGATTTCATAAGCAGGCTTCGGCCTGCTTTTTTATTGGCACCAAGTAGGCGGAAACGGAACCGGCTGCGTATGATTTGTCTAATTTGGCACAGTGTTCCTGGAGTATCCCATGCTGATTCGTAAAGCACCTGACATCGCCCCCTCTGAAATTACCCCTGAATCGATCTATCGCCAGCGGCGTCAGTTCATGAAGGGATTGGCGGCCGGCGGGGCCCTGTTAATGAGCGGACAGGCGTCGGCACTGGCCCGTTATGCGCTGGACGAGGAACAGGTTCGTTATCTTGGCCCCGATTGGCTGCAGCAGAAACTGAGAGCCGCGCAAAAAAGTAGCGTCTTTTCGACCGATGAGCCGCTGGCACCCTACGAGCATGTCACCGGGTACAACAACTTCTACGAATTCGGTTTGGGTAAGGATGATCCCAAGGCGTATGCGCAAAATTTCAAAACCGACCCCTGGAGTGTCGAGATCAGTGGTGAGGTGCATAAGCCGGGCACGTATCAGCTGGAAGATATTCTCAAGGGTGTTGATCTCGAAGAGCGGATTTATCGTCTGCGCTGTGTTGAGGCCTGGTCAATGGTAATTCCGTGGGTCGGCTTCCCATTGGCATCCTTGCTCAAGCGTTTCGAGCCCACTGGCAATGCCCGCTATGTTGAATTCACCACACTGCACGACCCCAAACAGATGCCGGGGCAGCGTTCACGTTTTGGTACCATCGACTGGCCCTATGTTGAAGGCTTGCGGATGGACGAGGCAATGCATCCGCTGACGCTGCTGGCGGTTGGGGTGTACGGTGATGCACTGCCGCCACAGAATGGCGCGCCGTTGCGGCTGGTGGTGCCATGGAAGTATGGTTTCAAGAGCATCAAGTCGATCGTTGGTATTCGTTTTACTGAGCAGATGCCGGTCAACAGCTGGCAGCGAACAGCTCCGCGTGAATACGGTTTCTATGCCAATGTGAACCCGTCGGTGAATCACCCGCGCTGGAGCCAGTCGACCGAGCGCCGATTGCCGTCATCACTGTTTAGCCCCAACATCATCGACACTCAGCCGTTCAACGGCTATGCCGATCAGGTGGCCGATCTTTACAGCGGTATGGATCTGCGTAAATGGTATTAAGTATTGCCGCATTACACCGTTCCACAGTGGGGCGCTGGTCGTTCTGGACGCTCATGTTTATCGGCAGTCTGGCTCCGCTGGGATGGATCAGTCTGCAAGCGGTTCAGCAGCAGCTGGGGGCAGACCCGGCTCAGGTGATCGTCACTTTTCTGGGTATCTGGGCCCTGCGTTTTTTATGGCTCAGTCTTGCAATTACGCCCGCCCGTCGCCTGTTGGGGATGGCCTGGTTGCAACGCTACCGGCGCATGCTCGGACTGTATGCGCTGTTTTATGCCACGGTACACCTGTTGGCGGTCGCCACGTTCATCCTCGGTTGGCGGCCCGATTTGCTGTTGCGTGAGTTGACCGAACGTCCCTATATCATAGCCGGTTTTGCTGCCTGGATACTGCTGTTGCCGCTGGCCGTTACCTCGACACAAGGCTGGCAGCGACGCTTGGGCAAACGCTGGAAAAGGCTGCACTGGCTGGTGTATCCCATTGCACTGCTGGCACTGTTGCATTTTGTCTGGCTGATCCGAGCCGGTTACCTCGAAGTACTGATCTATACCCTCATACTGGCCTTTTTGCTTGGATATCGCCTATACCTCAAGTGGAGGTAAGTGCCATGTCCGACAAACCAACCCTTTGGCAGACGCTGCTCAGCGTACTGTCCGGCTTTTTCGGGGTGCAGTCCGAACGCAACCGTGAACGCGATTTCCGTAACGGGCGTCCCCTGTATTACATCCTCACCGGGCTGCTGATGGCAGGCTTGTTCGTGGTCGGCGTTATTTTGCTGGTGCGTTGGGCATTGAGTCTGGCGGGCGTCTGAGATAACGCTATCGCCCTTGCGCTTTCAGACAGGCTGCTATACTCGAGTTAACCGGATCACCTGTGAGGGAGCACGCTGAGCCTTCCTCGAGGTTAAAGCGGGGAGGCCTGATGATGGGATGGAAAATAATAAAAACCATCGGTTCAGGGCTGGGATTGACGGTGTATACCGCGACTGCATCCGCAGCGTGGGAGGTCAATCTGACGCCCGGTGTCACGGATGTCAGCCGTTCGGTATTTGACCTGCACATGACGATCTTCTGGATCTGCGTCGCCATCGCCCTGGTGGTGTTCGGGGTTATGTTCTGGTCGATATTCCACCACCGCAAGTCACGAGGTGCCAAGGCGCACCACTTTCATGAAAACACGATGGTCGAAGTGATCTGGACGATCATTCCGATCATTATTCTGGTGGCCATGGCGGTGCCGGCGACTGCGACACTGGTGCAGATGTACGACACCTCCGAGGCTGAGCTGGACGTACAAATTACCGGTTACCAGTGGAAATGGCGTTATGACTACCTTGATCACGAGCTGAATTTTTTCAGTAACCTGTCTACTCCCCGCGATCAGATCAGCAATGAGGCCGACAAGCAGGAGCATTATCTGCTTGAGGTCGATCGTCATCTGGTCTTGCCGGTGGAGACCAAAATCCGTTTTCTGCTCACCTCCAATGACGTTATTCACAGCTGGTGGGTGCCGGCATTGGCCGTGAAGAAAGATGCGATTCCCGGCTTCATCAACGAAGCCTGGACGGTGATCAATGAGCCAGGCATCTACCGCGGCCAGTGTGCAGAGCTGTGCGGCAAGGATCATGGGTTCATGCCGGTAGTGATCGAAGCGGTCAGCAAGGATGACTTCAATCAGTGGCTGGCCGATGCCAGGGTTGCAGAGCAGGCCGAAGCTGCCGCAGCAGAGCGGGTCTGGACGCTGGATGAGCTTATGCAGCAGGGCGAGCAGGTGTATCTGCGTGCCTGTGCCGCATGCCACCTGCCAAATGGAGCGGGGGTTCCGGGGGCATTTCCGGCACTCAAGGGCAGTGCTGTCGCGCTGGGTGATGTGGCTGCCCATATCGATATTGTACTCAACGGCAAAAGTGGTACCGCCATGCAGGCGTTCCGCGATCAGCTCAGTGCAACCGAGCTGGCGGCGGTGATCACGTATGAGCGCAATGCCTGGGGTAACAGTTTGGGTGAGGCGGTATCACCGGCGCAAATCGCACGGTTACTGACGCCGTCGACAGGGGAGGCGGAACAATGAGTACGCTGGATACGACTCTGCATGCTGACGCGCATGAGCATCACGGACCGGCCAAGGGCATGGGGCGCTGGCTGTTTACCACAAACCACAAAGACATTGGTTCCATGTACCTTTGGTTCAGCCTGTTGATGTTCTTTGTTGGCGGCTGCATGGCATTGATGATCCGTGCCGAGCTGTTCCAGCCCGGTTTACAGTTGATAGAACCGGGCTTCTTCAACCAAATGACCACCATGCATGGGCTGATCATGGTGTTCGGCGCGGTGATGCCGGCCTTTGTGGGTTTGGCCAACTGGATGGTCCCGATGATGATCGGTGCGCCGGATATGGCGTTGCCGAGGATGAACAACTGGAGTTTCTGGATTCTGCCGTTCGCCTTTGCCATGTTGATCTCGACCCTGTTCATGGAGGGTGGCGCACCTAATTTCGGCTGGACCTTTTACGCACCACTCTCCACCACCTATGCACCGCCCAGCGTGACCTATTTCATCTTCGCCATTCACATGATGGGCATCAGCTCGATCATGGGGGCGATCAATATTATTGCCACCATCCTCAATATGCGCGCACCGGGGATGACCATGATGAAATTGCCGTTGTTCTGCTGGACCTGGTTGATCACCGCATTCCTGCTGATTGCGGTGATGCCGGTGCTGGCCGGTGTGGTCACCATGATGCTGATGGATATCCATTTCGGTACCAGTTTCTTTGATGCAGGGGGGGGTGGCGATCCGGTGCTGTTTCAACATGTGTTCTGGTTTTTCGGCCACCCCGAGGTCTACATCATGATCTTGCCGGCATTCGGCATCATCAGTCAGATCATCCCCACATTTGCCCGTAAGCGTCTGTTCGGCTATGCCTCCATGGTTTACGCGACGGCCTCGATTGCGGTGCTGTCGTTCCTGGTGTGGGCACACCATATGTTTACCGTAGGCATTCCGCTGGCGGGTGAACTGTTCTTCATGTATGCCACCATGCTGATTGCAGTGCCGACCGGGGTGAAGGTGTTCAATTGGGTGGCAACCATGTTCCGTGGTTCGATGACGTTCGAGACGCCCATGCTGTTCGCGCTGGCGTTCGTGGTGCTGTTTACCATCGGCGGTTTTTCGGGGTTGATGCTGGCGATTGCGCCGGTGGATTTCCAGTATCACGACACCTATTTCGTGGTTGCGCACTTCCATTATGTGCTGGTGCCGGGGGCGATTTTTTCCATTATGGCAGGGGTGTACTACTGGCTGCCGAAATGGACCGGTCACATGCTGGATGAACGCATGGGCAAGCTGCACTTCTGGCTCAGCTTTATTGGCGTCAATATCACCTTCTTCCCGATGCACTTTATTGGTTTGGCGGGGATGCCGCGCCGGATACCGGATTACGCGCTGCAATTTGCCGACTTCAATATGGTGGCCTCCATCGGAGCTTTCCTGTTCGGCCTGTCACAACTGATATTCCTGTGGAATGTCATTGCGTGTGTTCGTGGCGGACGCAAGGCGGAGGCGCGAGCATGGGAAGGTGCGGAGGGGCTGGAGTGGGAAATACCGTCGCCGGCACCCTACCATACCTTTGCCACACCGCCGCAGTTGCCGGAGTCGCTGCGATGAGTGCGCACGGTCGATTGGTCCGGCGTCTGGTTCTGGGCAGCGTGTTGATGTTCGGGTTCGGTTTTGCGCTCGTGCCATTGTATGACGTGTTCTGCGAGGTGACCGGACTCAACGGCAAAATCACTAATACCGGGCCGGTCGCGATATCAGCGATGGATACCAGTCGCCAGATCAAGGTCCGCCTGATTGCCGTTCACAACGAAGGCATGCCGTGGGATTTTGGCCCCATGGATGGTGTGATACGGGCGCACCCCGGCGAAATGAAGCAGACGGCCTTCATGGCCACCAATCCCACGGGGCGACGTATGGTGGCACAGGCTATTCCTTCGGTGGCCCCTGCGGAAGCCGCACAGTATTTGCATAAGGTTAACTGTTTCTGTTTTGAGCAGCAGGCGCTAATGGCCGGAGAGTCGGTCGAGATGCCGTTGCTGTTCGTGATTGATAAGAAATTGCCCGAGCACATCCGCTCGCTGACCCTGTCCTACACCCTGTTTGATATTTCGCCCGAAGTATCGTCTGCGGTGTTGGCCGAGAAGGAGCAACGCTTATGAGCAGCTCAAGTTATTACGTACCCGAGCAGAGCCGCTGGCCGATTCTGGCGTCTGTCGCTCTGTTTCTGTTGGCCTATGGGGCCGGTACTCTGCTGAATGCCCTCAGTGCTGAACAGGGAGGCGGGTTGGGTCTGGTGCTGCTACTGGCCGGTGCCCTGATGATGGGGCTGATTCTGGTGGGTTGGTTCGGCAATGTCATTCATGAAAGCCGAGGTGGTTTGTACTCGGCACAGATGGATCGTTCCTTTCGCTGGGGCATGAGCTGGTTCATCTTTTCGGAAGTGATGTTCTTTGCAGCTTTTTTCGGTGCATTGTTCTATGTGCGCGTGTTGGCGGTTCCCTGGTTGGGTGGAGAGGGTGACAAGGGGGTGAGCCAGATGCTGTGGCCTGATTTTGTTGCCCAGTGGCCTCTGATGATTACACCGGACGCCGAACGTTTTCCCGGTCCGGCAGCGGTGATCAGTCCATGGCATATTCCGCTGCTTAACACCTGTCTGTTGGTAACATCGAGTTTTACTTTGACGTTGGCGCACAAGGCATTGCTGCGTGATGCCCGCATGCAGGTACGTCGTTGGCTGTTCGTGACCATTGTGCTGGGAGTCGTGTTCATTGGTTTTCAGGCCTATGAGTATGCCGAGGCCTACCATGAGTTGGGGCTGACGCTGCAGGCGGGAGTCTATGGTGCCACCTTCTTTATATTGACCGGCTTCCATGGCCTGCATGTGACCCTGGGTACGCTCATGCTGATGATCATTCTTGGCCGTATCGTCGTTGGTCATTTCGATTCGCGGCAGCATTTCGGTTTTGAAGCGGTGGCCTGGTATTGGCACTTTGTTGATGTGGTCTGGATCGGCCTGTTCCTGTTTGTCTACGTCCTGTGACCCTTACCAGGGAGCATGTGGTTGCAGTTGACCGGTATTGAAACCGTAAATCAGCGCCAGAATTAGCAGGGCGCTAAGAATAACCCGCCACAGCAAACGGTTGGCGGTGGCACCATCCGCAGACGGTCGCTTCAGTAATGACCACAGGCTGCTGAACAGGGCAGCAACGATGGCGATGAAAAGTACGATGATCAGAATACGCAGCATGGGAGATCTCCTTGGCAGCTCAATTCAGTAAAGCGGATCCTCGTCGTCGATTCAAATGGTTGTGTTGGGGATTAGGGCTCTTGGTACTGCCCTTGCTGTTGGCGCTGGGGAGTTGGCAATGGCAGCGGGCCGATCACAAGCGGCTCTGGTTGCAGCAGCTTGAGCAGTCACCAGCCACAACCCCCGACGGCGCGTTGGAGCGGTTGCAGCACAGTGACTGGGTGCCGGTGAGCTTCGAGATCGAGCTGTTGCCATCGAACGTGTTCCTGCTGGACAACCGGACATGGCAAGGGCGGGTGGGATATGAAGTCATTGTCCCGATTCGCGTT
This sequence comes from Marinobacterium halophilum, assembly GCF_003014615.1. Lineage (GTDB taxonomy): Bacteria > Pseudomonadota > Gammaproteobacteria > Pseudomonadales > Balneatricaceae > Marinobacterium > Marinobacterium halophilum. The sequence continues at coordinate 44,816 of NZ_PYGI01000027.1, forward strand.
GATGAAGGGGCCTTGTGGCTCGGTAGCCTGGGTTGGATTGCCGCGCCTGCGCAGCGGGAGCAGTTGCCAGGGTTTGAATTGAAGCGGCAGTGGTTACCGGTAGAAGGTGTGCTGTCTCGCCCTCTGGTCTCGGTGACGCTGGCTACGACGCAGATTGAAGCGGGCTGGCCGCGACGTATTCAGTCGCTTGATTTGGAGCAGATTGGGCAGACGCTGGCGGTACCCGTCGAGCCGCTGGTTTTGCATCTTAAAACAGCGATCAGCGATGCCATTCGGCCACGAGAGCAGATCTACACAGGCATCGCGCCCGAACGTCATGTCGGGTACGCAGTGCAGTGGTTCGGGCTGGCGCTGGCATTATCGGTTTGGCTGATATGGATCGCACGACGCGAGTACAGAGGTGAAGCTAATGAAAGGTAACAGGACCGTTTTCTGGATGGTGTGGGCTGTGGCGCTGGTACCGTTAGTTGCTGCTGTTCTGGTATGGAGTAGTGGGGTCGGCCTTTCGGGCGCAAGTGTAAACCGCGGTGAGCTGGTACAGCCGGTCAAAACACTTGATCAGTGGGGGGGGGACCCCTTGCTGCACACCGGGCACTGGTCGCTATTATGGGTGCCGGCGGGGGATTGTGTCGGTGGGTGCAGCGAAGCGATTGAGCGGTTGCGACGCGTGCATGATGCTTTGGGGCGTGAGGCCGATCGGGTGCGGGTAATGTCTGCCACCGAACTCGCGCCGGGAGTATGGGTTGTGGATCCGTTAGGCAATCTGGTTATGCAGTATCCGCCGACTTATGAGGGCCAGGCACTGCTTGGTGATATGCGACGACTGCTCAAAGCTTCGAGGCTGGGATAATGCGCCTGCCTCTGCAGCTGGTCACGGCCGCAATAGGCCTGGCATTGGTTGTGGTAGTACTGGGTGGCTGGACGCGACTGAATGATGCGGGTTTAGGGTGTCCGGACTGGCCCGGTTGTTATGGGACTTGGGTGTTGCCTGATGATCATGCCGAGTTGGCGGCTGCCCACCCCCACGCGTCGATTGATCTGCGCAAGGGTTGGATCGAGATGGTCCACCGTTATGCCGCCGGTGTGCTCGGGCTCATGGTGCTGGCGCTGGCAGTATTGGCATACAGGTTGCGTCGGCAGGCGGGGTATCCGGTAAAGCTATCATTCTGTTTGCTGGCGCTGGTGATTGCTCAGGGCATATTCGGCATGTGGACAGTGACTCTGCAGTTATTACCGGTCGTGGTGACGATGCATCTTCTGGGAGGGCTTGCCACCCTGACGGCTTTGGTGCTGCTGCGCCAAAATCTTCGTCGATTGGCATCAGGAAATAATGACGTTGTTCGTTCATCGGCGCACCCCTGGGTCAAGCTAATGCTGGCAGCACTGTTTCTGCAGTTGGCGCTGGGTGGTTGGACCAGTACCAACTATGCCGGTTGGGCCTGCAGCGACTGGTTGTATTGTCATCAGGATCAACAGGTTGAGTATGACTTTGCGCAAGGCCTTAACCCGGTCATGAGTATTGGCCCCAACTATGAAGGCGGCTTGTTGCCAGCGGACGCACGAGCAGCGATTCAGGTGACCCATCGTGGCGGGGCGATTTTGTTACTGCTGATTTCGCTATTGGGTGCCCGGCAGCTGTGGGGTAAGTCGAAGCTGCGCTGGCCGCTCTGTATTTACGGAGTGTTGTTACTGGGTCAAATACTACTCGGTTTGGCGAATGTGATCTGGCTGTTGCCGCTGGCACTGGCGGTGGCGCATCACGTGGGAGCCGTTGCACTGCTATTGGCTCTGTTGACACTGAATGACAAGGCGCGTGTTGCGCCTCGGGAGGTAGACCATGGCTACGTTGTCGCTCACTGAATCCGGTGCGGGTTCTGCGTCCTGGAAAGATTATTTGGCTTTGTGCAAGTTACGTGTTGTGGCAGTCATGTTGCTGACGCTGGTTGTCGGTTTCTGCCTGGCGTCGCCATCAACACCGGATCTGGTTTTGCTGGTGCTGACCTCTACAGGTGTCGGCCTGGCGGCAGCGTCCGCTGCGGCAATCAATCATGTATTGGATGCTTCTATTGATTGCCGCATGGCGCGCACTGCGCGCCGACCCTTGCCACAAGGGCGAATTACGGCGCGGAATGCTTTGGCGTTTGCCGCGGTTTTGGGGATTTCCGGAATTGTCTTGCTCGATGTGGCGGTGAATACATTGACCGCCTGGCTTACTTTGGCTTCCCTTATTGGCTATGCAGTGATCTATACAGCCATACTCAAGCGGGCAACCCCGCAGAATATCGTGATTGGAGGAGTGGCAGGTGCCGCGCCGCCGTTGCTTGGGTGGACGGCCGTGACCGGTAGTATCGACGCGCAGGGGCTGCTGCTGATGTTGATCATTTTCGCTTGGACACCACCACATTTCTGGGCATTGTGCATCGCCCGTCGTGATGACTATGCCCGTGCAGGTGTCCCCATGCTGCCTAATACGCATGGTGTTGCCTACACTGGGGTGCAGATCTTGCTATACACCCTGCTGACTATTGTTGTCACCGCATTACCTTTCGTTATCGGCATGAATGGATGGCTCTATCTGGCAGGGGGGGTGATTATCAATCTGAGGCTGTTGTACTGGGCGCTAAAACTGAATTTTTCATCTGATGTCAGTGTTCCGATGAAAATGTTTCGTTACAGCATTGTGTACATCATGTGGCTGTTTGCCATACTTCTGGTAGACCACTATTGGCATCTCTTCGTATAAGTTTTCAGGAGATAACTCGATAAGCGAACGGATTCGGGCACGACTACAATAACAAGATGTGGCCCGGGCAATACCCGGACTGCAAGGAGGATAGACTTATGTTCCTGCAGCACATGATGGGGGTCTTCTACCATCCGAAACAGGAGTGGCGCTCCATTCGTAATGAGCACTACTCGGCGATGCATGTATTCCTGGCCCAAATCAGCATACTTGCAGCTATACCGGCAATTTCGTTGTTCATAGGTACAACCCAGGTTGGCTGGAGTCTTGGAAATTCAGAGTTTGTTAAACTCAGTGTTTCCAGTGCACTTCCTGCTGCCATTGCCTTCTATGTCGCCATGTGGGCTGCCGTTGGCTTCATCGCGTGGTCGATACACTGGATGGAAAGAACCTATGGTGGCAAAGTCTCCTATGAAGAATGCCTGGTGCTGACCACGTTCACAGCTACGCCTTTATTCCTGTCAGGGCTCGCTGGCCTATATCCGATGCTGTGGTTCAATGTCATCGTCGGCATGATTGCACTTACCTACACTATCTACCTGCTTTATACCGGCGTCCCGGAGATTATGCAGATACCTGAAGATAGAGCGTTCTTTTTCTCTACTTCCATTCTGACCGTAGGTCTTTGCGTACTGGTTGGGTTGATTGCGACAACCGTTGTTCTGTGGGGAACATTTGTGCCACTCAGCTACACGGGTGGCTGATAGTAGTATGACAAGCAGGCACTTTTCAGGTGCCTGTTTACGTTTTAGCGGTATCTGAAACTTTTTTACAGAAAAGCGTTGACTCCCTCGCTGGTGTCTGTAGAATTCGCCTCCTCGCTTGAGACGACAGGGTTCGCGAAACACTGAAGACTCAAATGAGAAGGAAGTAAGTGCTTGAAACTGAATAAGTTTCTGATGTAGAATTTGCCTCCTTGATGTCACCGGTTCGTTGTTGAAGTGCTCGGCACTGAAACAAAAAAAACGAAAATAAAGGTTGACATTGAAATGAGACGCGGTAGAATATGCGCCTCGCTTGAGACAACAGGTTCTGCCAAACGGCAGCGTTGTTC
>NZ_PYGI01000028.1 GCF_003014615.1 Marinobacterium halophilum
CCGGCAACGGCCACATCAGTACAACCAAGGATTGCCACCCGCTGTGGCAGAGGAAAAACTTAACTTATTGTCCGGTATTAGTTGACCACTACAGAAGACCGCCCCGCTCTCTCAACCCAGAACTTCTTTCAGGGCAAGTCATTCTCCGAAGAGGATATCAGACTTGCGTAAAATCGTGCGGCAAGATGCTCAGGCAAACATCTAACACTCCATCTACGAAGGTCAGATTCGTGATCTGATCGACTGCTATGTAGCCGGTGTAAACATATAGGGTCTGGTTCAAGATTCTTAGCGAGCAGGAACAGCAGGTTGAAGACCGTGAAGTGCCGGGTGTACCCACGGATCGGTTCGGTAAAAACAAGCATGCACAGGCTTAAAGTCACAGGCGCCGATTTGACGATGGAGCGGATTCAAGGGGCTTTTTGTGCTTGGTGCCGAGAGCGGGCACAAGAAATGTTCCGGCGTCGATTTGACCTCGGGGTTGAAGCGCTACCGTGGGTTCAGATAGCGCGAACTGGCACTTGCTAGAGATGAGAACCCAGTGGGGTAGCAGTTCACCAAAGGGGAAATTACTGCTCAACCCAAACTTGGTGAAAGCGGCAACTCGTTGTGTCGACTACGTGATCCTACATAAACTCTGTCACCTTCAAGAGTAGTGGAATACGCAACCCAGTTACTCTGTAGAGCTTCTGTAGAGCTTCTGTATTAATTTTCGACGAAAAGAAGTAACTAGGGTCAAAGCAAAAATGCCATTTTTGATAGGTGCTTCCAGTTAAAAACTCCGCAGGACTTCCGTAGGGCTTTTATATAGCTGCACTCGTGCAAGCTTCAGCAAGTTGTTAAAAACGTCATCGGTGGTGCCGAGCCGAGGTAAAACAAGCGAAAAGTGCAGTTCAGTTAACCTAATGATTAGTATTCCCTGCTTGTAGCGAAACATCGGAGTTAATCGGTGGCAACAAGTGCCAGCCTACAATCCCGATCATTATTTGGCATGAGCTTGATGCCAACACGTTCTATATCACCGAGGAGATGAAAGTGCTATCTGCCTAGGGCACACATCACCACCAGCCCGATCTGGTCTGCTTTGTGAACGGTATTCCGCTGGCCGTGATTGAAACCAATCACCCGGACTCCGGTAATCCCAACAAGGACATGATCGATGAATAGGTTAGCCAGGATCTGAATAACCAGAATAACGACGAAATTCTCTACTTCTTTGCATGCACCCGTCATCGTCCCACCGGTGCGCAATTCGACTTTACACCGACAAAAGCCAGAGAGGAAATTCAAACTTCCCAGCCGATAGATAGCAAACCCAAACTTCCGGATTCTTGGCTTTGCGCGAAAACGAGAGGAAATCCAAACTTCCCAGCCTATAGATAGATATAGGCTGGGAATCCCAGATCTGGGAGTAATGATTTTAGCCACCAGGAATATCCTTCCCAGTAGCTTTAGAAACGAAGTCGGAATCTGACCGGTTATAGATATGGCTCCCGAGGAGCAGGCCCGAAGAATTTGGCCGCTCAGATGATTCACTCCAACCGAGATACAAACAGAGTCTCATTGCTCATTACGTGAAGACCCATGCAAAACCGGTTTGAGCTGGTTCAAAATGAAGATGCCATGTAATCCGGAAAATAGATGATTTTAACCTCAAAGGCATCTAGATGACCGAAACCACTATGATAGGAGTTTGATTAATTTTAGGGGCAGTTTGACGCGTTCTAGGGGGCTGCCCAACTCAAACCAGTCACGCCAACCAACATATGAATGCATCAGAGAAGTAGGCTTAGTGTGCAGCTGAGCTCTAATTTTTTATACACACCTAACAGACTGCTGAAAATTTTCTGTTGCAGTGGGGGTTCTACCCCGTTACTGCGGACACTTCTGAAAAGAGGCAAAATGTGCCAAAGGAGTGTTTATGACCCAACGCAGAAAATCCAGCGCCGAGTTCAAGCGAGAGGCTGTTGCTTTGACCCGTCAACCGGGTGTCAGCTGTCGTCAGATGGCCTTGGAGATCGGAGTGAACCCAAACGTGTTGTCTCGCTAGCGGCGTGAAGCCGATGAGGCAACCGACAAGGCCTTTCAGGGATCTGGCTCCCCCAGAGATGAGAAATTGCCTCGTCTGAAGCGGGAGCTAGCCCGGGTTAAAAAGGAGCGTGATTTTTTGCGCGAAGCGGCAGTGTTCTTCGCCAAAGAGTCATTCTTGTTAGCAGTGATGCTGACACTGGAGCCAGTTGGTCATTCGGTCAGCATAATCTGACCATATCATTGCGCACCTAGATGCACTGACTGGCCATCCTGATCCACCAGACTCACCAGTTCTATTTCATCTGACAGACGTCAGCCCTGGAGCTGATTGCGAAGAGGCACGATGGTATTGGCATGCTGCTCACGCTATGCCCTCCGCTCTTGGCTAGACGAACCGGACAGCCGGGTGCGATAGGAGATACCTGTACCTGGGTCGCCAACATTGCCTCAGAGGTCATTTTTGCCCAAGGTAACAGATACGCCTCGAACACCAGCGGAAAGGCTGACTACACGCTTACCGAGGTTGAGCCGGATGCCCGGAGCCAGATCGATGGTACTACGAAACCGAAAAGCCATAGGTGTGTATAGAACATCACTTGTTGTAGTGATCGTCAAATCAAGGGGTTAGTCAGACCAGCTTACCATGTTCCAGTCTTACGCGGCGGTGCCCTAGGCGACTGAGCATCAGCCACTCCAGTGACTCAATTTTGAACTCCAATATACACAAAGCATGGTGGTCAGCTAATAGTGGTGTTCGTTCTGTAAGCTCGCTGCCAGGAGCATAAGCGGTGAGGTAATCTCCAGCCGCAGCTGTTCGCCTGATACACGCCCAGATAGCAGCAACCTGATCACTGTTGATATCGATAGTTACAGTTGTTCTAGCGCGTAATTACCACTGCCGGCTGGGACACCAAAAAACCAGTTGGGCCTGAGTATTGGCCTGCAGCTGGGTTACCTTCGGGCTGGCTGATCAGTAAACACCTAATGCATTAACTCGCCATTGAATTAATGCATCAGCCTTTAATACATCCTTTATGTGAGGTAGTACAGCCATGAAATGGATTTTATAGTTGAAAGGCTCCAACTTTAAATAGGAAAAATTTGTAGATAATTGAATTATCGCGACTTATTGGAAAATATTCGCATCTACCCTCCCCGAATATCTGATAAATATATCCCTATAGCAAAGACCGCTATGTTTTTGGCTCTGCGTCACTACGCAAAGAGATCATGCGGTTTGATCCATGAGCACCTCAGATCTTGACGTAGAAGTTGCCAACTTAAAGAGGATGTTAGATATGACTGAAAAAATGTTGAAAATTAACGAGCTTGAACAGCTGATCAGCATCAGCGAAAGCACAATTTACAAGCTGGTCAAAAAAGGGCTGTTTCCAGAACAGGTGCGCATCAGCACTCGATGTGTGCGCTGGCGCCTTTCCGAAGTTCAGGAATGGATGCAGCTTGGACAAAACTCCTGGAAAAAGAAACAGGCCAATCAGAAGAACGAGGCGGCCTAGCCCCGCCTCACAAGTGCCTGCAGGTACGCCGTCCATTGATCCATGGCACGGCGTTTTTCTTTAAGGTAGTCATATTTGTCGTAGTTCTTTTGAGCAGCGGTATCGATTTCATCATGTTGCTGAAGCATGTCACGATATAAACGATCAATGCCGCACTTACTCATCAGCGTTTTGCAGGTTCGACGTAAATCCCTGGGTGTGAACGGCTCAATATCGTCATACTCTTGAGTATAAGTATGACAACACTGGATCAAGCCATTGATCGACGCCGGTTTATCATCATGATCCCTGTGCGGCCAAAGGAAACGGCCATCGCCGCCCAGTAACCGACCTTCCTCATACAGCTCAATCGCTAGGTCAGACAGTGGTACAACGTGGGCTCCACGCCGCTGAATCTTGATTCGATCTAGCGGAATCTCAAACAGCCTGTTGTTCAGATCCCACTCGGAATGCTCGGCGTGATATAGCTCAATGACTCGCTGGCCGGCCAAGGCAAGCTGCAGCTTGAAATACAAATGGTGCATGCGGTTGCGCATTTTGGTACGCGGCAGGTTCCATAGTATTGTCACCTCCTCCTCAGTTAAGGTCCGATGCTTGGGCTGTGAGCCTTTCGGTACTGGCAACGGAATATCACGCATGATATTTGAGGTGATGCCGTAGCGTACAGGTTCGCCGAACCGCTCCGGTGCATTGTCCTGATCTATGGCATAGCGTAGACAGCTTTTAAGGCGGCCGTGCAGATTATTCGCCTTGAAGCGCGCACCTCGGTCTATGACTCGCTTTAGCAGCGCACGGGCATGATCCTGCGTGAAATCACGCGCCAGCAGGCTCAAATCAACGTACGGCTTGATATCGCTGTCGAACATCCAACGCAGCTGATTCAATGACTTTATCTTGGTCTGCAGTTTGATGCTGGAATAGAAGTCATCCCACAGCTCCAAAAAGGTTCGCAGCCCTGCTCGCTGCCTGTGCTCTTCTTCCTGCTGGATCGCTTCATCCATCTCACACCGCTCCCGCTCCGCCTTGGGGCAGATACCCTGCTGGACTTGAGCTGATAACCGGATGAACTCCTGCCCCGCATCTGCTAAGGTCATCGCCCCATAATTACCGATACCCATTTGCCTGCGGCGCTTGCTGTGGAAATACTGGATCAGGAACTGCTTACGACCACTGGTGTAAACCTTGACCTGAAACCGACCTCCGCATCGCTCGGCTGATTCCTCGGTAATGATGTATGGTTTATCCTGAGCTTTAAGAGCTTTAATATAATGATCGCTAAGCTGTGCCATGAAAGTTGAACTCCATCTTGGTCACAGTAGGAGTGGCAGTAATGGTGGCAGTTATGGACGCGAGATTGGCGCACCAAGAAACCTCCCCTAACGCTTAAGTATGCAAGTGCAAGCCAGTAAGACTCTGGTTTTAAAGGTCTTATAGCTGAACATGAGAACTATGGAGAACAACATGAACGTCGAGTCCTTCAATTTTAACCATACCAAGGTTGTTGCACCTTACGTGCGACTGGTAGGCGTGACGGAAGGCAAGCAGGATAAAGTCCACAAATATGACGTGCGCTTCTGCCAGCCGAATCAGGCACACATGCCGATGCCATCCCTGCATTCACTGGAGCATATGATTGCGGAACTGATCCGCAACCACCTGGACTGCGTGCTGGATTTCAGCCCGATGGGCTGTCAGACAGGCTTTTACCTGTCCGTGCTTAACCACGATGACTACAGTGAAATCCTGGATGTCTTCGCACGCACCCTGGAAGATGTCCTCGTTGCCACGGCCGTGCCGGCCTGCAATGAACTGCAGTGTGGCTGGGCGGCCAGCCATGATCTGGAAGGCGCCAAGGCCATTGCGCGCGACATGCTGAATCGCCGCAGCGAATGGCCTCAGGTCTTTGTTGATGAAAATGATCCGGACAACTGGCTGTCCTGATCATCCACCGGTTATCGCTGCGTGACGCTGGCGGTAACCGGATACCCCTCGTGCCAGCCTAGCTGACCAAACAGCTGCTCAACATCCTCCCCTACGCCCGCCTCGATCCTGATGACGGTATCAGTTACCGGATGTACAAATTCAAGACCTACCGCCATCAATAACAGACGATGACTATCGAAGTGATCACGGAATAACCGGTTGTGACGCCCCTCCCCGTGCGTGGTATCGCCAACAAGTGGGTGCATGATATGCCGCATATGGCGACGTATCTGATGTTTGCGTCCTGTCGAAGGCTTCACTTCTACCAGTGAATAGCGTGCTTCGGGGTAACGACTGATCGGGATCGGTAAGCTGACGGTCGCGATGCGCCGAAACGCTGAGACTGCCTCTTTAGGCTCTTTGTCAGGATTGGCATGAGGCTCTGCATGCTTGTCATGGATCGGTTTGAGCGCATAATCGATTACACCCGCTTCGTCTGGCCATCCGCGTACAACACACAGGTAGGTTTTCTGTATTCGGCGCTCAACAAACTGCGCTTGCAGCTGCTGGGTCACTGTTTTGTTACGCGCGAACAGGATGACCCCAGAAGTAGCCCTATCCAGGCGGTGAACAGTGTGAATCGTCTCGCCCGGATACCGTTCCTTGAGCAGTGACACCAGATTGGGTGTTCTGGCAGGTGCAATCCAGCTGGGATGAACCAGCAACCCTGCCGGTTTATTCACTGCAAACAGGTAATCATCTTCATACAGAATATCGAGCGGCGTAGATTCAGGCAGCGTAGATTCAGACACGAGGAACTCACAAGCGGGAGAGAGGTCACAGAGTAGTGTGGCGGAGGGACAGGGATTCGAACCCTGGGAGCCTCTCGACTCGTCGGTTTTCAAGACCGGTGCTTTCGACCACTCAGCCATCCCTCCACACGGCATGGAATTCTACTGGGAATCTTTTTGAAGTCAAACGATCAAAAGTATTGAAAAAACGGTACAAACCCTCATCATTGCATTCAGAAGGAAATCACACACGAGGTTTATGATGGATAACATTCGTACAATCGATGGCCGCTCATCTGATGCGGTTCTGGAGACCAACAAGGTCATCCGCAACACCTATATGCTGCTGGCGATGACGCTGGTGTTCAGCGCTGTGACGGCGGGGATATCCATGGCGATCAACCCTCCTTTCATGGTGTATCTGGGTAGTGTACTGCTCAGCTTTGTACTGCTGTTCGTCATTAATCGCAAACAGAACAGTGCAGCCGCCCTGCCGCTGACGTTTGCCTTCACTGGCCTGCTCGGTTTTGGCTTGGGCCCAATCCTGAATCACTACCTGGCATTGCCGAACGGTGGCCAGATTGTGATGACCGCCATGGGCATGACTGCAGTTACCTTCCTGGGCCTGTCTGCATATGTGCTGACATCCCGTAAGGATTTCAGCTTCATGGGTGGGTTCCTGGCTGCAGGCTCCATGATCTTGATTGTTGCCATGATCGCACTGTTCGTGCTGCCGCTGTTCGGTGTCGATATCTCTGGCATGCAGCTGGCCTTTTCCGGCGCTGTTGTGCTGCTGATGTCCGGTTTCATCCTGTATGACACCAGCAACATCGTCAACGGTCGCTACACCAACTACATTATGGCGACTGTGGGCCTCTACCTGAGTATCTATAACCTGTTGGTACACCTGTTGACCCTGGTTGGCGTACTCAGCGACGACTGATTCAGGCATATATTCATAGCCCTGCAAACCGGTAAGGATTGCGGGGCTATTTGCATTTCAGGCCACGCAATGATTTTTACCCTCGTCGTACATACAGCCCCCTACCAATCACCGACGGCTGCAACCGCATTAAGGTTTGCCCGTGCCGTGATTGCGGGTGGACACCAGATTCACCGCGTCTTTTTTTACCGCGACGGCGTATACAACGCCAACGCATTGGCATCACCACCGCGTGATGAGCAACACATTCCTCAGCAATGGCAACAGCTGGCGGAGGAGCATCAACTGGATATGGTGGTGTGTATTGCTGCAGCCGTACGTCGCGGCATCCTCAATGCCGATGAAGCAAAACGCTACGAAAAGGACGGCTATAATCTGGCTGAGGGTTTTGAACTGTCCGGGTTGGGACAGTTGGTTGAAGCCAGTCTGAAGTCTGATCGTGTTATTACGTTTGGAGGCCAGCGATGAATCGAAAATCGATACTGGTTATCTGCCGTACAGCGCCCTATGGCTCATCAGCCGCAAGAGACGCTCTGGATATTGCACTCAGCGGCACAGTATTCGACATGCCTGTTTCGCTCCTGCTGCTTGATGATGCTGTCTTGCAGCTGCTACAGAACCAGAACAGCGCATTGATCGGCGAGAAGAATATCAATGCGATGCTGGGTGCGCTTCCGCTATACGATATCGAACAGGTATATACCAGCATGCAGAGCTTGGCCCTGCATGGTCTTGAAGCCGTTCAGCTCGAACCACGACCGACCGTTCTTGACAGTTCCGAGCTGCAGGCCCTGATTAACCGTCATGAGATTGTATTGAGCGTATGACACTGCATATTTTGAATACTCCTCCAAGCAACCGTACGGCCTTCATGAGCTGTAGTGAAGCTTTGAGCGAGCAGGACACGCTTCTATTGATCGAAGAAGCCACCTACTGGCTGCTGCCGCACCATCGCCCACTGCTGGCCAAGCTGCCCGCCCGCGTGGTGGCATTAGCCCCTGATCGCATGGCGCGAGGCATCATCGCCGATGGTTTCAACGAGGTTGACGATGCCGGTTTTGTCGAACTGACCATCAAGCATGAACCTGTTGTCAGCTGGTTTTAAATGATGCAATTATTGATTGATGACCAGACGATTGCTCTGGATGAAGAAGGTTACCTGTACAACCTTGAACAATGGACGCCTGAAGTGGCACGCCTGCTGGCGCAAGAAGAATCGCTGGAACTCACGGATGCGCATTGGGAAATTATCCACCTGCTGCGTGAATTCTATCAGCAGTTTCAGCTATCCCCTGCCATGCGCCCTTTGGTCAAGGCCGTTGCGGCCAAACTTGGGAAAGACAAGGGCCGCAGTATCTACCTGATGCAACTGTTTCCAGGAAGTCCGGCAAAGGTTATAGCTCGCCTTGCTGGCCTGCCCAAGCCGGATAATTGCCTGTAATGAGTACGCTGAAGTTTGCCGCCAACCTGAGCCTTCTGTTTACTGAACGACCATTACTTGAACGCTTTTCCGCAGCTCGAGCAGCCGGATTTGATGCGGTTGAGATCCAGTTCCCTTACAGCCTTGAGCGTGAGTGCATTCAGCGCGAACTGAAAGCTCATCAGTTGGAGCTGGTACTGATCAACATTCCAGCCGGTGATTGGGAGGCTGGTGAGCGTGGTTTGGCATGCTTGCCAGGCCGTGAAGCCGAATTTTCCGTAGCGGTTAATCAGGCCATTGAGTGGGCACAACAATTAGGCGTGCCCAGGCTGAACTGCCTTGCCGGCGTACGCCCGCAGGGTATCTCTGTCGAGCAGAGCAAACACACTCTGGCACACAACCTCACACTGGCTGCCGATCGTTGCCACAGTGCCGGTATCCAGCTGATGATCGAGGCGATTAATACCCAAGATATTCCGGGCTTTTGTCTGCATCAGAGTGCCCAGGTCATCGATTTGATCGATCAATTGCAACTGCCAAGCACGGCCTTGCAGTATGATGTTTATCATATGCAGATCATGGAAGGGAATCTGATCTCGACTTTGCAGCAAAATGCAGACAAAATCGGACACATACAGATCGCTGATGTCCCAGGTCGCCATGAACCGGGAACAGGCGAAATAAATTATACCAATCTGTTCAGGGCACTTGAGCAAATCGGCTACTCAGGCCATATTAGCCTTGAATACAATCCCAAAGCCACAACCGAAGCTGGACTGGGGTGGTTGGCAACTTGGATGACACAGGACAGAACGCGATGAGCTTGAATGCAGCGGCTGAGTACTTGAAGACATTACAGGATGGGCAACAAGCCGAGTCGGAACATTCCCGACGCGCCCAACAAGAGGAAGTTGTCTATCACCAATGGGCTACCTTCCGCGTCGACAATGAGCTTTACGGCATTGATGTCATGCAGGTCAAGGAAGTGTTGCGCTTCAGCGAAATCACTCCGGTACCTGGTGCAGACAGCTCCATTCTTGGCATCATCAACCTGCGCGGCAATGTGGTTACGGTCATCGATACGCGGCAGATGTTTGGCTTGCCACTGGTTCCCTATGATGACAATACTCGCGTTATCGTAGTTGAGTTCAACGAGCAGGAAGTGCTTGGCCTGGTTGTCGACAGCGTTGATGAAGTGATTAACCTGCCACACAATGACGTTGACCGAGCGCCGAGCGTATCAGGTGACGATGCGACCAAGCGATTCGTGCAAGGCGTATGCTACTACAACAACATTCTGATCATCCTGCTGGATCTGACCAAAATGTTGCTCAGCATTACCCCACTGACAGAAGAAGAACTGGTAACCGGTTACTGATAGTTGTCGCGTGATCTCCCATCCGGCCTGTCAACGGTCGGATGGAGCTCGTTAGAACCCACTTCCGTGGCACCGTGGAATCTCATGCGCCGCCGCATAATCGATGGCAGCATCGATTTGAGCGAGAAGATTGTCTTTATCTCGACCTAGTACGCCTTTCAATACCAGACTGTTCGAGACATGGTCACTGCGGAAAATGGTCTGTTCCAGTTCCGTCGCCGCGATCAGTTGGCGCATTTCCTGAAACAGCCCCTGAGTATCCAATGGGTGGAACTGCCCGCCAAACCCTGCCCTTACCCGCGCCTCCGCATCACGCTTGAAGAACAGTACCAGCGTTGCCAGATATTCAGGCTGTACCGCATTGACCAAACGGGCGGACGCACGTGCATGAGCTTCGCTATACACTCGACCTCCGGCACCATTGATCAGCATAACGGAACGTTTGATACCTGCTTCACCGGCCTTGATCAGCGCCTCAGCCGTCGAATCGAAGGTTTCGCCCTTGTCAAAAGCCGCCAGAACCTGATCACAGCCACTTTCTGCACCCATGTAGATCAGATTGAGGCCCAGTTCGCGAAGCTGGCTGAGCTCGGCTACGCTCTTGCGTGCAAGATTGGATGGCAAGCAGTAAGCCGATACCCGTCGTACATGTGGCAAGTGCGTGCGAATGGCCCGCAGAATAGCACTCAGCCGCCGTACCGACAGCGCCATTGCATCGCCATCGGCGAGGAAGACCCGACGCACCCCTGGTAGCATGCGGCCGCAGCGTTCTATTTCAGCCAATACATCAGCTTCAGGCTTGGGTCGAAATCGTTTGTGCTCATCGGTATACATGTCACAGAAGGTGCAGCGGTTCCAGCTGCACCCATTGGTGACCTGCAGAATCAGTGAATCGGCCTCGCTGGGAGGCCGAAAGACAGGTTCAATATAATCAACCGGAGGCGTGTAATACATGGCAGATCAACTGGCGCGCGTGCGTTTGAACAACTGATGGAAATTGGCCGTGGTCTGTTCGGCAACCGCTTCTACCGAGATTCCCTTGAGCTCGGCAACGCAGGCAGCAACTTCGGCGACATAGGCTGGTTGATTCTGCTTGCCGCGATACGGCACCGGGGCCAGATAAGGCGAATCGGTTTCCACCAGCAGGCGCTCAAGCGGTACAGCTTTTACTACCTCTCGCAACTCAGCTGCATTACGGAAGCTGATAATGCCGGAAAAGGAGATCATATAACCCAAATCCAGTGCTGCCTTGGCCATATCCAGAGATTCGGTGAAGCAATGCAATACACCTGCCGACTCGGTATTGCCATGCTCACGGATCAGGCGAATGGTATCTTCACGCGCATCACGGGTATGCACAATCACCGGCAGATCCAGGGCACCCGCCAGTTCAAGATGACCGGCAAAACTGGCCTGTTGCTGCTCAAGCGCATCGGTGGAGTAGTAGTAATCCAGACCGGTTTCACCCAGCGCGACCACACGGGGATCGGCCGCCAATTGCGCCAGTCGTTCGCGGTCAAATGGACTTTCTTCAACGTGCAGCGGATGTGTACCCGCAGAAAACCAAACGTTATCAAAACGGCTGGCTGTCTGATACATGCTGTCAAATGCGTTGAGGTCAACGCACACACACAGCATCTTCTCGACCTGCTTCGCCTGCGCAGCAGCAATGACGTTATCCAGAGTGTTGTCATGCCGGCTCAGGTCCAGCATATCAAGGTGGCAATGCGAGTCTATTAACATCTGATCTCTACTGACTTTACAAAGTATTGGTGCGGCGACCGGATCCATCCATCCCCGCAAGGTAGGTTTCGATCTTACGGACCAGGGCGGAATCATCGCCGGACAGCTGAATGCCGATACCTGGCGTGCGTCCACTCTGCGCTGCTTTTGGCGTAACCCAAACGACTTTGCCGGTAACAGGCACTTTATCCGGCTCATCCATCAGCATAAGCAGCATAAATACCTCTTCCCCCAGCTGGTAGGTGCGGGTCGTGGGAATGAACAGGCCGCCATTGGTCACGAACGGCATATAAGCCTTGTACAGACTTTCCTTGTTGTCGATTGACAGCGATAAAATACCGTGGCTGATACGCGGTATGATGGACATGAACTCAACACTCCTATGTTTTGCGTGCCAGATCGGACCATAGCAGCAGCAAGCGCTCCAGCAGCAGTTGCCGGTTCGGATTATGGCGCAGCATCAAGCTGACCCTCTCTTCCTGAATCCGATCCGCCAAGGCAAAGATTTTGGCACTATCGGCCCGCTTTGCAACGGCTTGCAGCATGCTTTTCATATCCGGATTGACCACTGGTTCTGGCAGATTGGCCAACTGCATGCGAATAATATCGCTGAGCAGGCTGTTTAACCAATCAAGGCATTGTAGCAGGTCAAACTTGCCGAATTGTAGCGCCAGATCAGTAACAGCCACACGGTCACGCAACAGATCGGCCAACCCGGTCATCAACTTCTTGCGCTGCTCAAGCAGGTCACTTTCATACAAACGGCGCGCTTTCAGTGGCGCACCATGGCAAAGGCGCAGCAATTGCTGCGCTTTTTCGGTATCCAGTCCCAGGTTCTCACTCAGCCAGGCCTGCGCCTGTTCTGGAGTGGGCGTGACAAAATCGATACGCTGACAGCGGCTACGGATGGTCGGCATAAGCTGACCAGGCTGGTGACACACAAGCAGCAACAGGGTGTTGTCACCAGGCTCTTCCAGAATTTTCAACAAGGCATTTGCCGAAGAGATATTGAGTGCTTCGGCAGGCTCCATGATGACAACGCGGTAGCCCCCCTGCTGTGCGGTACTGTGTAAGTGGTCAATCAGTACGCGTACCTGGTCGACCTTGATCGGCTTGCCAATCGCTTCGGGAGTAATCGACACCAGGTCAGGATGATGCCCGGCAATACGCAAGTCGCAGCTATGGCAATGCCCACAAGGGCCGCTTGCAGTCGGCTGATGACAGAGAAGCAGATTGGCTAATGCCTGCGCAAAGTCATGTTTACCAACGCCCTGCGCCCCGGATAATAGCAGCGCATGCGGCAAGCGATTGGATCGGTGCTGTGTCAGCAGCCGCTCCCATTGAGGGGTGAACCAGGGGTGCAGCAAGTCAGCTACCATACTGCACTCCCAAGCGGGCTAGTGCCTGAGTGATCTGAA
The DNA here is from genome assembly GCF_003014615.1 of Marinobacterium halophilum. Taxonomy (GTDB): domain Bacteria; phylum Pseudomonadota; class Gammaproteobacteria; order Pseudomonadales; family Balneatricaceae; genus Marinobacterium; species Marinobacterium halophilum. The sequence continues at coordinate 13,165 of NZ_PYGI01000028.1, forward strand.
TTTGAACCTGTTCCAACTCAGGTGCAGCATCAATCACGGCAAAACGCTCGGGCTCGGCCGCGGCTCGGGCAAGGTAGTGCTCGCGCACTGCCGTGAAGAAGCTCACTTTCTCAGCTTCAAACCGATCCGGTGTGCTGCGCGCACGCGCACGCTCCAGGCCCGTTTCGACCGGAAGGTCCAGCAATAACGTGAGATCGGGGCGCAGCTCCGCCTGCGCCAACTGTTCCAGTACCGCAATCTGCCGGGTATCCATACCCCGCCCGCCGCCCTGATAGGCATAGGTCGCATCGGTAAAACGATCACAGAGCACCCATTGCCCCGCCTGTAGCGCAGGTAAAATAACCTGCTGCAGGTGCTGGGCGCGAGCGGCAAACATCAGCAGTAACTCGGTCAACTCCGCCACCGGCTCATCCCTGGGCGTCAGCAGCAATGCCCGTATATCTTCAGCCAGAGGAGTCCCTCCCGGCTCACGGGTCCGCACAACTTCGACACCCTGACTTAACAGAGATTGCTGGATAAAGTCGAGATTGGTCGTTTTGCCGACCCCTTCCGTGCCCTCAACGGTGATGAAGCATCCTCGGATCATGTCTCAGTTCTCCGGTGAAGAGCGATAATCTGCACGTCGTTGCAGCTGATAGCGGCGTACGGCACGGTTGTGCTCCTGTAGCGAGCTGGAAAAATGGTGCGAACCATCTCCCTTGGCGACAAAGTAAAGTGTTTTACCGGCGGCAGGATTGACGGCTGCCTCAATAGCTTCGCGGCCCACCAGCGCGATCGGTGTCGGCGGCAACCCTGTTATGACGTAAGTATTCCAGGGCGTTGGTCGGCGCAGGTCGGCGCGGGTAATATTGCCTTGATAGCGGTCCCCCATACCATAGATAACGGTAGGGTCAGTCTGCAGTCGCATGCCACGCTCCAGACGACGGGCGAATACACCAGCAATCTGGTTGCGCTCCGCCGGTACAGCCGTCTCTTTCTCGATAATCGACGCCAGGATCAGGGCCTCGTAAGGCGTGTCATAGGGCAGATTCTTGGCGCGATCTTGCCATGCCGCTTCCAGCACTCGCTGAAGATCCTCATGTGCCCGCGTCAGCAACTGCAGATCTGTCATGCCGCGCTTGAAGTGGTAGGTTTCTGCCAGGAACAGGCCCTCGAGCGAATCGGCATCACTGCCCAGCCGGTCAAGCAAATCGGCATCACTCAGATTATCCAGTGTGTGCTTAAGCTGATCATTACTCATCAAGGCCTGCTTCAGCTGCTTGAACGTCGTGCCTTCAATCAAAGTGAAGGTGTAATCAAGCGTATCCCCCTCAACGACCTTGTTCAGCAGCTGAGTCAATGTCATCCCGGGTTCAAGGCGGTATTCACCAGCCTTTATTCGGGTCACTGCAGGATTCAGATACGCCTCCAGTCGCAACCAGAGGTAGTTATCGACAAACCCGGCCGTTTCGAGCTGAGTGGCGAACTGGCGGTACCAGGTGCCGGGCTCAACGATCAGCGTTTGTGCCTCAGTGATCGGCAACGGCTGCTCCAGTTTTCGTTGCAGCTGGTTATAACCACTCCAGGCAAGTACGCCAACCAATAGTATCAGCAGGAAAACAGCCAACATTAGTTTCTTCAGCATTGCACCATCCGTTGTTTCAAAGCCAATTGCAATCGGCGTGTATATTCGCCCAACGCATAGTCCCGCGACTCCAGCCGGGTAATCGGCCAGATGCCGATCAAGCTGTTGCATACCAGCAATTCATCAGCCGCTTCAATATCCACAGGGGTGTAGCTCCCCGTCTCGATCTGTAATCCAAGCATCGGCGCCAATTGCAGTAACTGATTGCGTATAATCCCCTCTACACCCGCCTGATCCAGATTCGGAGTGCAGAACCGGTTGCCGCGAATGAAGCACAGGTTGCTCATTGTGCCTTCGACAACAAACCCTCGTGTATCGCACACTAAGCCTTCACGGATATCGGGGTCCCGCCACTCATTGCGCGCCAATACCTGTTCCAGACGATTCAAGTGTTTAATGCCGCTCAGCAATGGCTGGCAGGCCAGTTGCGTCTGACACCAGCGCACGCGAACACCCCGCTCAGGTGAACCTGGATATTCCGGCATGGGAGACAGGATCAAAATACGCTGTGGCGCAGCCGGGTCAGGTGTCAGATATCCGCGCCCACCTGAGCCACATGTCAGGATGATTTTGAGCACAGCGGGGCCGGTAATCGGTTCTAGCTGCTGGAGATCGCGCTCCAGCTGGTACGACAGACGATCAGAGGGGATTCCAAGGCGCTTACACCCCAGCAGCAGGCGCTGCAGGTGCTCAGCATAGAAAATGGGCATCCCATCGATAATGGGAAGGGTTTCAAACAGGCCGTGGCCATACGCCAGACCACGATCGGCAATGCCGATCTGGTCTGCTGGCTGGCCATTGATCAACACATACGGCTGCATCGGTATCCGGAGGGCCTCAGCCCTCCTCGCCCCTTAGATGCGATTGAAAATCAGGGTACCGTTGGTACCACCGAAGCCGAAGGAGTTGGACATGGCGGCCTCAATTCTGCATTCCTGAGCAGTATGTGCAACGTAGTTCAGGTCACAGCCTTCGGACGGGTTGTCCAGGTTGATCGTCGGTGGCGCTACCTGATCACGCAAGGCCAACACGCAGAATGCGGCCTCAACAGCACCGGCGGCACCCAGCAGGTGTCCGGTCATTGACTTGGTTGAGCTCATGCGCAACTGCTCGACAGCACTGCCAAGCACGCGCTTGGCAGCATTGGACTCGGCAATGTCACCTGCAGGAGTTGATGTGCCATGTGCGTTGACGTACTGAATACGGTCAGCCGGCAGAGCCGCATCGTTGATCGCATTCTGCATCGACAGTCCTGCACCGGCACCGTTTTCCGGCGGCGCAGTCATATGGAAGGCATCATCCGACATGCCAAAACCTGACAGTTCACAATAGATGTTTGCGCCACGTGCTTTGGCGTGCTCGTACTCTTCCAGAATCAGTACGCCGGCACCATCACCGAGTACAAAGCCGTCACGGTCTCGATCCCAGGGGCGACTGGCCGCTTCCGGAGCATCATTGCGTGTCGATAGCGCTCGGGCTGCCGAGAAGCCTGCTACGCCCAGAGGGGTCGTTGCCATTTCAGCACCGCCCGCGACCATGACATCTGCGTCACCATACTGGATCATGCGCATGGCATGTCCGATATTGTGCGTACCGGTAGTACATGCCGTGGTGATCGCAATGTTTGGGCCACGGAAACCGTATTTGATCGCCACATTGCCCGAAATCATATTGATGATACTGCCCGGAACGAAAAACGGCGATACGCGGCGCGCACCACTGGCATTCAAAATATCGTGGGTTTTTTCAATCATCGGCAGTCCACCGATGCCTGAACCAATTGCACAACCGATACGGTGTGAATTGGCTTCAGTAGCTTCAATACCGGAATCGTCGATGGCCTGGGCAGCAGCGACCATTCCATACTGAATGAACAGATCCATCTTGCGTGCATCCTTGGCACTCATGTAAGGATCCAGATCCAAATCCTTTACCGGTGCAGAGAAGCGAGTTGCAAACTGAGAAGCGTCAAAAAACTCAATTGGCGCTGCACCGCTTTTACCGGCCAGGATATTGCCCCAGGTGTCCTTCACGGTATTGCCCACTGGCGTCAGCAAACCGATACCGGTCACAACGACTTTTCTGCGAGACATCCTACTCCTCCAGCCTTTACGGCCTAACAAAAGAAAAGCCGCACTATATTCGCATATAGATGCGGCTTTTCGACTAATTCTGTCGGGATTGATTACTGATGAGCGTTGATGTAATCGATCGCCAGCTGAACGGTAGTGATTTTTTCAGCTTCTTCATCAGGAATCTCGGTTTCGAATTCCTCTTCCAGCGCCATAACCAGCTCTACAGTGTCCAGTGAGTCAGCGCCCAGATCTTCAACGAAAGAAGCAGCATTAACAACTTCTTCTTCTTTGACGCCCAGCTGTTCAGCGATGATTTTCTTTACGCGCTCTTCAATGTTACTCATATCTCTTCCTATTTTTTCTCAATACCATCACATCGCAGGATGCGACATGGAATTTTAGAAAACCCATTACGCTCTGGCAACACACGTGACGGTGTAAATTTCATATCCCGTCAGCTGCCGGCCAATTATCAACAAATCCGCGGAAAAAACAAATTTTTATGCATCCGCGCCTGTTTCTAATCAAGACATGTACATGCCGCCATTCACATGGATCGTATCACCGGTGACATATGCACCGCCATCACCCGCCAGGAATCCGACCACGGCAGCCACCTCTTCAGGCTGTCCAAGACGGCTCATCGGGATCTGTGACTGCAGGCTTTGTTTGTGCTCATCAGCCAGCCCAGAGGTCATGTCAGTATCGATAAAACCGGGCGCAACACAGTTGACCGCAATGTTGCGAGAGCCGACTTCACGGGCAAGCGCACGGGTAAAGCCTTCCATACCGGACTTGGCGGCCGCGTAGTTGGTCTGCCCCGCATTGCCCATGGATGCCACTACAGAGCTCACGCTGATGATACGTCCCCAGCGGGCTTTGGTCATGCCGCGCAAGCAGCCCTTAACCAAGCGATAAACGGAGCTGAGGTTGGTATTCAGCACGGAATCCCACTCATCATCCTTCATCCGCATAAGGATGTTGTCACGGGTAATGCCAGCGTTGTTGACCAGAATGGCAATGGTGCCGAAATCGGCCTGAATTGCCTTGAGTACGGCCTCAATTGAAGCTGCATCCGCTACATCCAGAACCATGCCGGTGCCTTTGTTACCGGCTTCAGCCAGGTAGGCGGCAATCGTTTCAGCACCCTTTTCGCTGGTGGCTGTTCCGATCACAATGGCACCCTGCGCGGCCAAATTGGTAGCTATTGCCTTGCCGATGCCACGGGTAGCCCCGGTCACCAGTGCTACTTTGCCTTCAATACTCATGTTTGTGTTCCTAACATCCGTTGAATTTCAACCAAGCGCTTTTTCCAGACCTGCTGGATCGCTGATGGATACACCGATCAATGCTCGATCGATCTTCTTGTTGAGCCCGGTCAATACCTTGCCCGGGCCACATTCGATCAACGTATCAACACCCTCGGCAACCATTGCCTGTACCGATGCGGTCCACAGCACAGGGCTATACAGCTGAGCGACAAGATTCTTCTGCAGGGTTTCGACATCCTGCGGAACCTCGGCCGCTACATTCTGCACGACCGGAATAGACGGCTGCCGCAAATCAATGGCACTCAGGGCCTGAGCCAACTGCTCTGCTGCAGGCTGCATCAGCGCACAGTGCGAAGGTACGCTAACCGGCAACGGGATAGCACGTTTGGCACCGGCGGCCTTGCACGCCTCAATGCCACGCTCTACCGCCTCTTTCTCGCCGGCAATCACGACCTGGCCCGGACAATTGTAGTTCACAGGAGAAACAACGCCTCCCTGCGCTGCCGTGGCGCATGCTTCAGCAATAGCATCATCACCCAAGCCTAAAATGGCAGCCATGGCACCCGTACCAGCAGGCACGGCTTGCTGCATGTACTCACCACGGAGCTTGACCAGGCGCACACCATCTGCAAGTGACAAGGCACCCGCACAGACCAGCGCAGTGTATTCACCCAGGCTGTGCCCTGCCATGACAGCGGGCTGTGTGCCGCCCTGCTCCAGCCATAGACGCCATAGCGCCACACCGGCTGTCAGCAGTGCCGGCTGAGTGTTTTCGGTACTGTTAAGGGCTTCTTCCGGGCCATCCTGGGTCATTTTCCAGAGGTCAAAGCCTAAAGCTTCTGACGCTTCTGCAAATGTTTGCTGAATGACCGGATGTGCTGCGGCCAGCTCTGAGAGCATTCCCAGCTGCTGCGAACCCTGGCCGGGAAAAACGAAAGCGAGCGTTTGCGACATGGCTTCCCCATTCTGTACAAGTGACATAAATCCTGCGTTTTGACGAAGCAATACGCAGCTTTTAAAGGCCATTAGTGTACAACATTCAGGGGTAATTAGAACGCCTTGGCTTATTCTGGCGCGATGGGCGGGTATAGATAATGTTCCAGTTGTTTACTGATGCGCTCAGGTATATTCATTTCGGCTTCAGCAACCGCCTTATCAATGGCATATCCGAAGCAATCATGATTTGCCCCGCCATGACTTTTGACCACAATACCTTGCAACCCAAGCAAGCTGGCACCGTTATGTAAACCCGGATCAAGTTGTTGCTGCAGCTCTCGAATCAGCGGACGCGCAAGCAGAGCCAATAAGCGGCGATACAGATTGCGAGAGAAACTCTGGCGTACCTTGCAGCTGATGAGTCGTGCAAGACCCTCACTGCTTTTTAAGGCGATATTGCCGACAAAACCATCACATACCACCAGGTCGGCCTCACCGGAAAACACGCCATCACCCTCGATAAAGCCGATATAATTCAGCCCTGTCCGCTCAGTGAGCAAGCGCGATGCCAGCTTAACCTGTTCATTACCCTTGATCTCTTCCGCGCCTATGTTAAGTAACGCGACTGTGGGTGATTCTATCCGCTCTACGGCGCGCAGCATGACCGAGCCCATAATGGCGAACTGCAGCAAATGTTCCGCAGAACAATCCACATTGGCACCCAGGTCAAGCATATGACAATGCCCGGCTGCAGTCGGTACTGTTGAGGTAATGGCGGGACGGTCGATACCCGGCAGCATTTGCAGAATGCCACGACCCAGCACCATTAGCGCACCGGTATTACCAGCGCTGACGCAAGCTTGCGCACGTCCTTGAGCAACGCTTTGCAGCGCCATATACATGGATGAGTCCTGACGACGACGCAAGGCAAAGGTCGGGCGTTCATTCATGGCCACAACGGTTTCGGCATGCAGCAGTTCAATGCGCACGCGTAAGGCGCTATCGCAGTGCTTTAAAAGGGGGAGGATTTGTTGCTGATGACCTACCAGCAGGATATTCAAGGAGGGGTGACGCCTCAGTGCGTCCAGCGCCGCAGGCACTGTAATGCGGGGACCGAAGTCCCCGCCCATTGCATCAACTGCGATGCAATACGGTGCTGTCAAGCTTACTCTTCGCCCTGGGCGATCACCTGACGACCGCGGTAGAAACCGTCAGCGCTGACGTGGTGACGACGGTGAGTTTCACCGGTAGTAGCGTCAACAGACAGAGTCGGATTGCCCAGCGCGTCGTGTGAACGACGCATGTCACGCCGTGAGCGAGACTTTTTGTTCTTCTGTACTGCCATGGTATATAACTCCTGTTTAACTCTTATTGGCCTTTTCTTTAAGCTGGGCCAATACACTGAAGGGGTTGGGTTTTTCGTCCTGCGTCCGGGCCGTTTCCACGTCACCGTACGATGTCTTGATGCTACAGTCATTGTGGTACGGAACCAGCGGCAGACTCAGTATCAATTCATCTTCGATGACCGGCAGCAGTTCAATCTCGTCCGTTTCCATGAGCAGCGGATCATAGGAACGGGTTAAATTCTCTGCCTGCTCTTCGGTCAATACAACCGCAAGATTCAGTGTTGCCTGTAATGCAATACTGACCGGCTCCAAGCAGCGTTGGCAGGTCATACTGACGCTACCACTCATTCTGCCACTCAGAACCCGCAGGCCCTGTTCATCCTTGGCAAACTCGACTTCGGCATCAATACTGCCGCTGTCATCAACCAAGAAGGATGCAAAGCGAGGCATGTCAGCAATCTTTGCTAAGCCTTTAAACTTCACTTCCCGCTCGGCCATTTTGCGAGGGTCAACTTTTTTCGGTAATGGACCGTACGACATAAGCGCGCAATTCTATGGTTAGAACCCCTTGCTGTCAAAGAAAATAGGGGTTTAAGCGGTTAAAAATAGGGTTAATATGATACCAGAAACATTCAAATGCCGTGATCCAAAAGGAAATATCATGCTACCCACCCTTGTACTCGCCTCAAGCTCCCCTTGGCGACGGGAGATTTTGGACAAACTGGGTTTGCCCTATCGCACCAAACACCCGGAGATCGATGAAACGCCACTGCCGGGCGAGACGGCAGCGGCGCTAGTGTCGCGCTTGGCGGAAGAAAAAGCCAGAGCCGTCAGCACAGGTTTCAAGGATGCCTTGATAATCGGCTCTGACCAGGTCGCCGTACTGGATGGCAACATCATCGGCAAGCCCGGCACCCATGAGCGTGCCGTAGAGCAGCTTCGCGCAGCATCGGGACGAACACTTACCTTTCTCACCGGCCTGTGCCTGCTCAATGCAGCAACAGGAAAGGTGCAGGTTGATGTTGTCCCTTACCACGTTCATTTCCGCACGCTCAGCGACACCCTGATTGAGCGCTACCTGCAACACGAACAGCCCTATAACTGCGCTGGCAGCTTTCGCTCGGAACAGGCAGGTATTGTCCTGTTTGAGCGATTGGAAGGCGACGACCCCAATACACTGGTTGGCTTGCCATTGATCCGCTTGGTGCGGATGCTGGAAGCCGAAGGGGTCGAACCTTTCTGATCAGCGCAGTGAATGTTCGCCGCTCAGGCCCAGTTGCAGCGACAGCTCTTTGGCAACACTTACACCCAGTCGCTCAATCAGGCGATCAATTGCACGCGGGTGAGCGGTGTAATCAACCAGTTTTTCCGCACCCACGACATCCCGCGCGACCATTGAGCTGCTGCCCAGGCCGTCGATCAACCCAAGCTCCAGTGCCTGCTCACCGGTCCAGACAAGGCCGGTGAACAGTTTATCATTATCCTGAAGTCGATCACCTCGGCCTTTTTTAACCTGATCAATAAACTGCTGATGCGTTGTATTGAGCACGGTTTGCCAGAAGGCTCGATCTTTGTCGCTAAGCGGACTAAACGGATCTAGAAACGCCTTGTTTTCACCTGCCGTTAATGTCCGGCGCTCAACACCCAACTTATCAATCAAGTCAACAAAGCCAAAGCTTGAGGAGATAACACCGATCGAGCCCACAAGGCTGGCTTTATCAGCATAAATCTCGTCCGCTGCTGCGGCGATATAATAAGCACCCGACGCTCCGATATCACTTATGACAGCGTAAACTTTCTTTTGAGGATATAGCGCACGCAGCCGTTTAATTTCGTCATAAACATAACCGGACTGTACCGGGCTGCCTCCCGGACTATTGATGCGCAGAATAACTGCCTGGCTTTGCTCTGCCTTGAACGCATTGCGCAGCGCACCGATAATCATGTCGGCACTGGCATCTCCGTCATCCATGATCGGCCCCTTGATTTCCACTACTGCGGTATGGGCATGCGGAATCACTTTTTCCGTATCGAGATTGTTGCCGATCCAGAAAAGGGCCATTAGCGAAAACAGATACGTGAACGTCAGCAGCTTGAAGAAGATACCCCAGCGCCGGGAGCGCCGATGCTCTACATGCAAGCTGTTAACCATCTTCTCGATCAAGCGCCACTCTTTTTGCGAAGAGGGTCGGTTATTGTCCCCTGCCCCGGCCGGGGCCGCGGTAGACTCTGACCGGGCATTTTCCCCGGTTTCTCCCCAGTGGTTATCGCTCACACTCTTCCCTCATTTCAGGTATTTGACGCAGACAAATCGTCCAGCCAGACTTCCAGCTCCGTAAAATGGTGAATCTCCTTGACCGGATTCAGAACTCTCAGCCTGTCCAGATGATGTGCACCATAACTTACAGCCAGCGTATCCATGCCGGCACGACGCCCCATCTCCAAATCATACTCGGTATCACCGATCATAAGAGCATGTCCCGGACCAACACCGGTCTCATGCAATAACTCATGCAGCATATGCGGATCGGGCTTGGATGTGGTTTCATCGGCACACCGGCTGGTTTCGAACAACCACCCAAGACCGGTTTCGGCCAGCACATGCTCAAGACCTGCTCGACTCTTGCCGGTTGCCACTGCCAGTCGATAGCCTTTGGCCTTGAGGCTTTCCAGCGTATGCTGAACACCCGGAAACAATGCTATTGGCGTTTCATCGGCGACCGTATAATAGTGACTATAGCGTTTACTCAGCGGCTCAATGATCGCATCACCTTCCGTTGGAAAAAGCACTTTGATCGCTTCCGGCAAGCCCAAGCCGATAATGTCCTTGGATGCTTCCCAGCTGGGCACCGGCAAACCCAAGTCATGCGCCGATGATCGGATACAGGACGCAATACGCTGGGTTGAATCAATGATGGTGCCATCCCAATCGAATATCAGTAGCTTGTACAAGCTTAGCTCCTTTGCGGTTTGTGCGCGTTAATCAGCTTTCCTGACGCGTTGGCCAGATCAGTAATTCGCCAACATCAACATGTGACGGCTGTTCCAGCGCATAAATGATGGCATTGGCAATATCTTCAGGCTTGAGCATCGCCGCTTCATCACCATACATGTTGCTCTTTACGATACCGCGAATCTTGTCATGCCCAATGCTGTTCGGCAGCTCGGTATCCACCGACCCCGGCTGAATATCAGTTACACGCACACCGAAACGAATGGCCTCCTTGCGCAGGGTTTCGGAAATCGCCCTCACCGCATGCTTGGTACCTGCATACACTCCCGCGCTGGGGTAGGTGGTGCGTGCCGCAATAGAGCTGACATTGATGATATGCCCCTGTTTGCGCTCAGCCATGCCGGAATATACGGCATGTATGGCATACAATACGCCCTTGATGTTCACATCGATCATTTGATCCCATTCATCGACGCGGCCATTGATAATCGGACTGATCGGCATGGTACCGGCATTATTAATCAGGATATCCACGCCGCCCAGCGCAACCAGGCGCTCGCCCAGCTGTTCCATTGCGGCACGGTCAGATACATCGACCGGTTCCAGATGAACTTTGGCACCCTGCTCACGCAGCTCTATTGCCAGCACTTCAAGACGATCAACGCGACGCGCCGACAGAATGACTTCAGCCCCTTCTGCTGCCAACGCCTTCGCGGCGGCATGACCAATTCCCGAACTGGCTCCGGTAATCCAGGCGCGCTTTCCTTCGAATTTCATGTAGATACCCTGTTCTGTTAACAATATTTCACTGCAGGAGGCGGGTCGTATTCTGACCTATAGCCGATACCAGCGTCCACTCGACTGCCTATGCCACATAAAAAAAGCCGCTGACGCGAACGGCAGCGGCTTACATGGTCGATCACGCACCTTGATTAGCGATGCTTGAACACCGGCTTGCGCTTTTCGGCGAAGGCATCCATCCCCTCAGCACAATCTGCAAAAGCAAATGTAGACTGGAAAGCATGACGCTCATGGCGCAACCCGTCTGCCAGATGAGCATCCACTGCCATATTCACGGCCTGCTTGATCATGGTGACTGCAGGTGCGGAATTGGCAGCAATCTTGCGCGCCGTCCTGAATGCCGATTCAAGCAGTTCCTCCGCAGGCACAATGCGCGACACCAAACCGCTGCGCTCGGCCTCCTCGGCATCCATCATGCGGCCGGTAAGACACATTTCCATCGCCTTGGCCTTGCCGACAGCCTTGGTCAGGCGCTGAGTGCCACCAGCACCGGGCATAGTGCCGATACCGATTTCAGGCTGGCCGAACTTGGCAGTGTCAGCTGCGATAATGAAATCGCACGCCATTGCCATCTCACAGCCCCCGCCCAGCGCAAAGCCTGCTACAGCCGCCACAACCGGCGTACGCGCTTCATCAATGGCACGCCAGCAGTCACGCTTCACATACGGGAAGTTCAACGCATACAGGGAGGCGAAATCATGTACTTTCATCTCCTTGATGTCAGCACCGGCCGCAAACACCTGCTCACCTCCTGTGAGCAAAATACAGCGTACGCCCTCATCCGCTTCCAGGGTATCAATCGCCCGACCCAGCTCGGAGGTGAGCTGCAGATTCAGCGCGTTCATCGCTTTGGGACGATTCAGCGTCACGATACCAACGCCGTCACGCACTTCAACCAATACGGTTTCCAGTTCCATTATCGGCTCCTCGATCACTTCGGGTGACGACGGCTCTGCACGAAGCGGAAACGGTTCGCAACAAAAGCATAGTCAGACAGACTGGCATTCGCCGCAGGGTTGCCGCCGGTGCCATGGAAATCACTGAATGCCGCACTCTGGTTAACGAATACACCGCCCGTCAGATTGATGCTCAGCGCCACACAAGCATCCAGTGCGGCTTCTTCAATTTTTTCCAGCTGAGCGTCATCGCTGCTATAGCAACCCATCGTGATAGCGCCGTGCTTTTTCACTACATTACGAGCCAGTTCGATGCTGTGTTCACGGCTATCGCTGCGCACGATGAAGCTGATCGGTCCGAACAGCTCCTGACCCCAAACATCTTCTTTCTCGGCATCAATGGTCATGATCAGCGGGCTGTATACACGGGCATTCTCAAACTGCGGATGGGTCAGCTTCTCAGAATCACGCACAACCGTACCCAGGTTCTTGCTGTCTTCGATGCGCTGTGCAGTCGCTTCCGACTGAATTGCGCCCAGCACCATTGCCGCACGATCAGGATCAGACAAGAACTTGGTCACGCCACCAGCAATGGCTTCAGCGACTTCATCGAAACTCTTGTGACCCAGATCGGTATCGATACCGTCTTTCGGTACGAAAATGTCCTGAGTGGTCGTACACATCTGACCGGAGTACAGGCTCAACGTGAACGCCAGGTTGCGCACCATGCCTTTGAAGTCATCGGTTGAATCAATGACGATCGTGTTGGCGCCGGCTTTCTCGGTGTACACCTGCGCCTGCGGGCAGTTCTGTTCCAACCAGTCGCCAAACGCGGTATTGCCGGTGAAGTCGATCAGCTTCACCTCCGGGCGCTGAGCCAACTCCATGGTTTCCGGCTTGGCAGCATCAGCGTCGACATACAGAGATACGATGTGCGGCGGCAGACCCTGCTCTTTCAAAACTTCCTGTGCGACCTTAACACTGATTGCAGCCGGCAGTGCCGCAGCCGGATGCGCCTTGACCACAACCGGGTTGCCGGTAACCAGAGAGGCGAACAGGCCAGGGTATGTATTCCAGGTCGGGAAGGTAGAGCAACCGATTACCAGCGCGACGCCACGACCACATACGGTGAACTTCTTCTCCATCACCAGCGGATCATGTTTGCCCTGCGGCTTGGTCCAGGTTGCCTGAGCAGGTACACCCGACATGGTTTCGTAACCATAGACAACCGCTTCAAGACCGCGATCCTGTGCGTGCGGGCCACCCGCCTGGAACGCCATCATGAAACCCTGACCAGAGGTATGCATCACCGCATGCGCAATTTCAAAGCTACGCTTATTCAGGCGATCCAGAATTTCCAGGCAGATACCGGTGCGACCTTCAACACCCTGATCACGCCATACTTTACGTGTCGCTTCCATTGCCGGCAGCAGCACATCCATATCAACAGCGGGGTACTGAACATTCAATTCAATTCCGTACGGCGATACTTCGCTACCGCTACGGCCAGTGATGCCCGGCATCTCCAGCTCGAAGGGCTGGTTCAGATGAGCATTAAATGCAGCTTCGCCATCAGCGGCAGCGGTTTCGCCATAGGCACGGGGACTGGGGTTCTCCGACCAGGGGCTGAAGTAATCACGGCTGTGAATGGCCGCAAGCGCGCCTTCCAAAGTAGCTGTGTGCTTGGCAAAAAGATTCTCGCTCATCAGGATCTCCCATTGTGCTTGGCGCCGGACATGATACGACGCAGACGTGTTCTGTTTATTAGGTCAACATCAAGATTGCAGGTAAAAATGAAGCGGCTATTCGGCCTGTAGGCCGCATGATAAAAAGCCTTACAACAATCTTGACGGCAGTATTCATGGCTGTAGCCACACGATACAACAAAGATTGTGATACTAAAAGAACAATGTGTTTACTAAATATTGTATCTCTTTTTGCTTTTGGGTTAACCTTGCTTCAATAGTAGAGATTAACCATACCTCTACTATAACGGATTTGAGCCGCGCCGCACCCCGCTCACCGTGTGCGCAAGATGGCGTACCTGCACCTTCCGGCCGAGGCCGGGCATGCAGGTAAAATAACAAAACACAGATGACGGTATTGCTATGCAACACGAGTATCAGGACATCCTTGTCTCCGCGGTTTCGGATGGTGTATTGACCATCACGCTCAACCGGCCCGAGGCCTACAACGCACTGCGCACCCAGCTGCTCAGTGAACTGGCCACCGTACTTCAGCACGCAAGCAGCAACGATGATGTTCGTGCGGTCGTTATTACCGGCAATGAGAAAGTGTTTGCTGCCGGTGCCGACATCAAAGAGATGGCGGCACTGGATACAGTCGGCGTATTGAATGACCCCCGTGTTCTGCATTGGCGCACCATTGCTCAGTTTCCCAAGCCGCTGATCGCCGCTGTAAACGGTTTCGCACTGGGTGGCGGTTGTGAGCTGGTGATGCATGCCGATATCGTCATCGCCGGTGACAACGCCCAATTTGGGCAGCCGGAAATCAATCTCGGCATCATCCCGGGTGCCGGTGGCACTCAGCGCCTGCTGCGCACTGTCGGCAAATCAATGGCGATGCAGCTGGTACTATCCGGCGAGTTCATCTCCGCTACTCAGGCCCGCGAATTCGGTCTGATCAGCGAAGTCACCATTCCAGAGCGCACATTTGATCGTGCCTCTGAATTGGCCCGCAAGATCGCATCCAAGCCGCCGATTGCCGTGCGTCAGGCGAAAGAAGTACTGCTCAAAGCATATGACACTACACTCGAAAGCGGCCTGAGTCTGGAGCGCAAGGCATTTACCCTGCTCGCAGCGACTGAAGACCGCAATGAAGGCATTGCGGCTTTCATGGAAAAACGTAAACCGAACTTCACAGGAAAATAACACCATGGCTTACGAAACGATCGAATTCGAGATTACCGACGGGGTTGCAGTATTGACCCTTAACCGTCCTGACCGGATGAACAGTTTCAACACCCAGATGCATGCTGAAGTTCGTGATGCGCTGAAGCAGGTCAAGAAAAGTGAAGAGGTACGCTGCCTACTGCTCACCGGCAATGGTCGTGGTTTCAGCGCAGGCCAGGATCTGAACGATCGCAATGTCGATCCCGATGCCGAAATGCCGAATCTGGGCGACTCTATCGAACAGAACTACAACCCGCTGATTCGCAGCTTGCAAGCCTTGGAAATGCCGGTTATCTGCGCCGTCAATGGTGTAGCCGCTGGTGCCGGTGCCAATATCGCTTTTGCCTGCGACATCGTTTTGGCCGCACGCTCCGCTTCGTTTATTCAGGCATTCTGCAAGATCGGCCTGGTGCCGGATTCCGGCGGCACCTGGACACTGCCGCGACTGGTCGGCCCTGCCCGTGCCATGGCGCTGTCCATGCTGGGTGACAAGATCAGCGCTGAACAGGCCATGGCCTGGGGTATGATCTGGAAATGTGTCGATGACGAGGCACTCAAGGATGAAGCACTGGCCATGGCCAAGCATCTGGCTACCCAACCGACCAAGGGCTTGTCCCTGATCAAGCGCGCCATCCAGTCCAGCTGGGATAACAGCCTGGACGAGCAGCTTGACCTGGAACGCGACCTGCAGACACTGGCCGGTCGCACCGAAGATTACCGTGAAGGCGTCAAATCCTTCATGGCGAAACGTCAGCCCAGCTTCAAGGGGAAGTGAGCATGAGCATGTTTACCACTGAATCCGTTATCGGTGTTATCGGCGCAGGCACCATGGGTGCGGGCATTGCCCAGGTTGCTGCCAAGGCCGGCCACCCGGTCCTGCTGTTTGATGTTGCCGAAGGTGCCGCCGAGCGTGGCCGCGAAGGTTTGGCCAAAGGCCTGCAGAAACTGGTCAGCCGCGGACGCATGAGCGCTGAAGAGGTTGATACCCTGATCGGTCGTATTCAGGTTATCCGTTCACTGGACGAAATGGCACCGGCGGCTCTGGTAATCGAAGCGATTGTCGAGCGCCTGGAGGTCAAACAGAGCGTATTTGGTCAGCTGGAAGATATCTGCTCCGAGCAGACCGTACTCGCTACCAATACCTCATCCATTTCTGTTACGGCCATCGGCAGCACGCTGAAGCGTCCGCAGAACTTGATTGGCATGCACTTCTTCAACCCGGCTCCGATCATGAAGCTGGTCGAAGTGATCAGCGGTCTGGATACCCAGCCCGAGATCGCCAGTGCGATCTACGACCTGTCCACGCGCTGGGGCAAGCAGCCGGTACATGCGAAATCAACACCAGGCTTTATCGTCAACCGTGTTGCTCGTCCCTTTTACGCTGAAGGTCTGCGTGTGTATCAGGAAGGTGGTGCCGATACGGCGACCATCGATGCGATCATCCGTGAAGCCGGCGGTTTCCGTATGGGGCCATTCGAGCTGACTGACTTGATTGGTCATGACGTCAACTATGCCGTCACCTGCTCCGTGTATGCAGCCTATTACAATGACCAGCGCTTCCTGCCGTCACTGATTCAGCAGGAACTGGTCAGTGCAGGCCACTTCGGTCGCAAGAGTGGCAAGGGTTTCTACGATTACAGTGAAGGCGCGGAAATGCCGCTGCCGCAGACCGCTGCACCGGCTGAAAAGCCCACTCATGTCACCGTCGAAGGTGATCTCGGCGTTGCCGAACCGCTGGTAGCCCTGTTTGAAACGGCCGGTATCGAAGTCACACGTACCGATGGCGATGGCCGTATTCAGGTGGGCGATACCACCATGATGTTGACCAACGGCCAGTTCACCACTGTACGGGCCACTGAAGTCAGTAACCGTAACCTGATTCACTTCGATCTGGCTCTCGATTACGCCACTTCGACACGTATTGCTCTGGCTCCGGCCGACAAGGCAGACGCCAAATCCATTGAGCAGGCAGTCGGCTTGTTCCAGGCGGCAGGCAAGGCCGTCAGTGTCATCGATGACATTCCCGGCATGGTGGTGATGCGCACCGTGGCAATGCTGGCCAACGAAGGCTTTGATGCCGTTAATCAGCAGGTCTGCAACGAAGACGCTGTCGATATCGCCATGCAAGGTGGCGTCAACTACCCGCGTGGACCGCTGAGCTGGGCCAATGCCGTAGGTTTGACCCGCATCCTGGCTGTGCTGCGCAACCTGGGTGCCAGCTATGGCGAAGACCGCTACCGTCCGTCGCCGCTGCTGCTGCGTAAAGTTGCCGGAGTCCGCCAGTCATGAATGTCAGTGAAATGACCCCCGAACAGCTGGCCGAGGCGTCCAGCGCAGCGATGCATGAAAACGATCATGCGGCGAAAGGTCTGAATATACAGATCGAAGAGACACGGCCCGGCTACGCCCGCCTGAGCATGAAAATCCGCAAGGATATGCTCAATGGCCACGGCATGTGCCACGGCGGGTTCATCTTTGCCCTGTCGGATACCGCGTTTGCGCATGCCTGTAACAGCTATAACAAGGTCACTGTCGCCAGCGGCTGCAGCATCGAATTCGTTGCTCCCGGCTTTCTGGATGACACCCTGACCGCTGTTGCCCAAGAGCGTCAGCGCAAGGGACGTACCGGCGTGTATGACATCACTGTCTACAACCAGAACAATGAAGAACTGGCTTTCTTCCGCGGCAAATCCTATCAAATCAAGGGAACACTGCTGCCGGAAGACGAAACCACCGCCCGAGGAGAAACACGATGAAAGATGCCTTTATCTGTGATGCGATCCGCACGCCGATCGGCCGCTATGCCGGCACCCTGGCCAGCGTACGCGCCGATGACCTCGGTGCGATCCCGATGAGAGCGCTGATGGAGCGCAACCCCGATGTTGACTGGACTCAGATCGATGACGTCATCTACGGCTGCGCCAACCAGGCCGGTGAAGACAACCGCAACGTCGCGCACATGTCTTCCCTTTTGGCGGGCTTGCCGGTTTGTGTACCGGGTACCACCATCAACCGCCTGTGCGGTTCGGGTATGGACGCAGTCGGTTTGGCAGCACGTTCCATCAAATCAGGCGATACTGAAATGATGATCGCCGGTGGCGTCGAATCCATGTCACGCGCACCTTTCGTTATGGGCAAGGCTGAATCTGCTTTCACCCGCAACGCTAACGGCCTGTTTGATACCACTATCGGCTGGCGCTTCATCAACCCGCTGATGAAAGCACAGTACGGCGTTGATTCCATGCCGGAAACCGCTGAAAACGTAGCAGCTGATTTCAATATCAGCCGTGAAGATCAGGATGCTTTCGCTGTTCGCAGCCAGCAGCGTACCGCAGCGGCTCAGCAAAACGGCAAACTGGCTGAAGAGATCGTTCCGGTCACCATTCCCCAGCGCAAAGCCGACCCGATCATTTTCGATACCGATGAACATGCCCGGGCCAGCACCACCCTGGAAACATTGGCCAAACTGAAAGCTCCGTTCCGTGAAGGCGGTTCAGTGACTGCAGGTAATGCTTCAGGCGTCAACGACGGCGCTTGTGCCCTGCTGATCGCTTCTGCAGAAGCGGCCAAGGCTAACGGTCTGACACCCAAGGCACGTATCGTCGCCATGGCAACGGCAGGCGTTGAGCCGCGTATCATGGGCTTTGGTCCGGCACCGGCTGCTCGCAAGGTACTGGCCAAAGCTGGCCTGACCCTTGACGACATGGACGTGATCGAGCTGAACGAAGCGTTCGCTGCTCAGGCTCTGGCCGTGACCCGTGACCTTGGTCTGGCCGATGACGCTGCCCACGTAAACCCCAACGGCGGCGCCATCTCTTTGGGCCACCCACTGGGCATGAGCGGCGCTCGCCTGATCACCACAGCCATGTACGAACTGCACCGCACCGGTGGCCGCTACGCACTATGCATGATGTGCATCGGTGTAGGTCAGGGTATTGCCACCATCATTGAGCGCGTCTGATCCCCAGTCGGACGCCAATCAACATAATTACGACAGACAACAACGGGATAATAATAAGCATGAACAATAAACAGCCAATGATGCGTGGATCCCTTGAAGAAATCGAAACCGCCAGCATCGATGAGTTGCGCGCAGTGCAGCTGCGTCGCCTGCGCTGGAGCCTCGCACACACGTATAACAACGTTCCTCATTTCAAGCAGAAGTGTGACGCAAAAGGGGTTCACCCCTTTGAGCTGAAGTCCCTGGAGGACTTGAAGCACTTCCCGTTCACAACCAAGCAGGATCTGCGTGACACCTACCCGTACGGCATGTTTGCCGTGCCGATGGATGAAGTGGTACGTATCCACGCGTCTTCCGGCACAACCGGCAAGCCGACTGTCGTGGGTTACTCGCAGAACGATATCGACACTTGGGCTGATGTTGTTGCACGCTCCATCCGTGCTGCGGGCGGCCATCGCGGTGACAAGGTCCATATTGCCTACGGCTATGGCCTGTTTACCGGCGGTTTGGGCGCACATTACGGCGCCGAGCGTCTTGGTTGTACCGTCATCCCCATGTCGGGTGGTCAGACCGAGAAACAGGTTCAGCTGATCCAGGATTTCCAGCCGGATATCATCATGGTGACGCCGTCCTACTTCCTGAACATCCTTGATGAAATGGAACGTCAGGGCGTCGACCCGCGCGAACTGCCATTGCGTACCGGTATTTTCGGTGCCGAGCCGTGGACCGACGAAATGCGCAAGAATATCGAACAGCGCGCCGGTATCAATGCCGTCGACATCTACGGCCTGTCCGAAGTCATGGGTCCGGGTGTGGCGATGGAATGCATCGAAACCAAAGACGGCCCCACCATCTGGGAAGATCATTTCTACCCGGAAATCATCGACCCGAACACCGGTGAGGTCCTGCCGGACGGTGAGTACGGTGAACTGGTCTTCACCTCACTGACCAAGGAAGCGCTGCCGATCGTGCGTTACCGCACCCGTGACCTGACCCGCCTGCTGCCGGGTACTGCACGTCCGATGCGCCGTATCGACAAGATCACCGGTCGTTCTGATGATATGCTGATCATCCGTGGCGTAAACGTGTTCCCGACTCAGATCGAGGAGCAGATTCTCAAAGTGGCTGCACTGGCACCGCATTACGAGATCATCGTCACCAAGAACGGCAACCTGGACATGGTAGACGTGAAGGTTGAATTGGCACCGGGCGCAAACGGTATCGACGAAGCGGCCGTGATCAAGGAACTGCAGCACCATATCAAGTCCTACATCGGCATCAGCACCAAGATCACAATTGTCGAATCAGGCGTTATCCCTCGCTCAGAAGGCAAAGCCAAGCGCGTGTTTGACCACCGCAAGGGCTAAATAGAGCATCGACTCACAGCTCCAACGAAAAGGCCGGTCATTATGACCGGCCTTTTTAGTAACAGGGGTTCAGCAGCCCTCAGGCATGTTGAACCTCGATGATTTTCACGTGACTATGTTTGCCGTCCGGCAGACGCCAGTCGATGGTTTGCCCCACTTCAAGTCCCAGCAAAGCCGAACCAATCGGCGCTACAATCGAGATTGCATTTTCCTTACCCGCCATCTGGTGGGGGTAGTAAAGCGTGCGATGAAACCGCTGACCGCTCTCTTCCACTTCGAAGGTAACGGTTGAATTCATACGCACAACGTCATCCGGCAATTGCTCAAGGGCGACCACTTCGGCACGCTCCAGCTCGGCACGCAGACCGTCAAGAGACGGATTGTCACGATATTCCTTGCGCTCAAGCATGGCTTCGAGTTGATCGATATCTTTTTCAGATACCTGGATACCGGGCATATCAGCCATTTTGTACTCCATTAACATAACAAAGTTGCCTCCTGCTCGGAGACAACGGAAAGAATAGGATTAATTGTAGGGAATACCCGTTTACCTGCCCGGACCTGATGCCGGCAGGCTCAGATTCAGAGGCGGGTGAACATGCCTGCCACACAGCAGGCCTGATACGGTTTCAATCTGAACGGGCAATGGATCATGGTGGTCCTGAAACTCAAGAAGGCGCCACGAAAGGCGCCTTCTTAATTGTTGAATTAGTACTGCTATAGATATCTCTTTCGAGGGTAAAAGGCAAGCTTAGCCAATTTTTTTTGCATTAGAGTTGTCATGTCACCGGGGATTATCTATCTGCCCGTTATCTTGTATTATCATTCTCTGATATGGAATCGAGATGTCATCATGCAGATGAGCCGCTTTACAGACTATTCCCTGCGCGTACTTTTATACGTTGCCATCAACACCGAACGCCTTGCCACCCTTAATGAAATTGCCACTTTCTATGGCATATCACTGGAACACTTGCGCAAGGTGGTGCATGCACTGGGTAAAAGTGGACACCTGGATACGTTCCGTGGCAAGAAAGGGGGAATACGGCTTGCGCTCGCGCCTGAACAGGTCAATATCGGCGCACTGGTCGCGCAAACCGAGGGTTCATCACCCTGGATCGATTGTCAGGGCAATGCCTGCCGCTTGACCGGTCATTGCAGCCTGCAGACGATACTGGCGACAGCCCAGCAGGCTTTTTTTGAGAGCCTGGGCCAACATACACTCGCAGACCTGTTACATAACCCGCTCATGCGTGAGCAACTGATCGCTTCCAGCCGTCTTTAATCCTAACCCCATATCCACACAACGCCTTTCTCGATGGCATCATTTCATGCCACAGATTGCCATATTGTTTTTGTGAGCGTATTCAATGTTCAAGGATAGACACCCCGTACTGATAGCCGCTTTTTGGATGGTCGGTGCCCTGTTTTCATTCATGGCGATGGCAGTATCGGGCCGTGAGCTGTCAGCTGACTTTACCACCTATCAAATACTGTTCTTTCGCAGTCTGCTTGGCGTCTTTCTGATCGGTACGCTGGTTGCTTACAGCGGCTGGGGACAGCTGAGGACTAACCGTGTCGGCGGACACCTGATGCGCAACATCGCTCATTTTGGCGGACAGTATGGCTGGTTCTACGCACTCGCTTTCATCCCGTTGGCTGAAGTAATCGCCATCGAGTTTACTACTCCTGTCTGGACGGCCCTGCTGGCATGGATGCTACTGGGCGAGCGTTTAACCTTGCCGCGCTTGACGGCATTGTTCTTCGGCATTGCCGGGCTATTGCTGATCCTGCGTCCAGGTCTGGAAACTCTGCATCCGGCAACATTGGCGATATTGTTTGGGGCGGTCGGATATGCCATGTCTTATATACAGACAAAATCATTGGCCGCAACGGAAACGCCGCTGTGTATCCTGTTCTACATGACCTTGATTCAGTTACCGTTCGGCATGATTCCATCATTGATCGATTGGAAAACACCGGAGCTACACACCCTGCCCTGGATTCTGGTAGTCGGTGTGACCGCCATGAGTGCGCATTATTGTATGGCGCGGGCATTCAAGCTGGCGGATGCTACCGTTGTTGTACCGATGGATTTCATGCGCTTGCCGTTGATCGCATTGGTGGGATATCTATTTTACGATGAGCAGATTGATCTGCCGGTGGCATTGGGCGCGGGATTGATGTTGGCCGGTAATCTGATCAATATCCGAGCCGAACAACGCAAGGCCCCGCTACGCAGCCAGGCACTTACAGCACTTCGGTCACCAGAATAAGTTCACAGGCACCGTTACCGGTGTCTTCGCGGCTCAATGAGCTACGCCAGCGCCAGCCATCTTCGCCACGAGCTTCCACCAGGAAACCGCGCAGGCGAAGCTGGTCATGTTCAGTCACCCGCTCAAGTTGCTCGCGCACCTGATCGTTTGCCGGGATCATGTGCATATTGGCGCTACTGATTTCAACCTGGCGCTTGGGAATGGGTAATTGCTTGGTTTGCCAGTAGTACCAGCGCCCTGACTGACGGATATCGAACTGATCAGCCACTTCAGGGCGAGACATTTCACCCCAGCCCAAGGCAAAATCCCAGGGCGACAGATCAGCCTCTCGCCCAAAACGATAATTTTCCCGCCCCAACACGCGTGCATCCAGAGCAAACTCGGCCAACAACGTTAACTGATAATCTTCGAACGCAACCTGCGCAGGGGCAGATAGCGTGCGCTGCATGGGCTGTTCTCGGTCAATGGCAAGGCTGACCCTCGGGGTATCGACAGGCGCATCCGTCGTCGAAAAAGGATCTGTCAGCCACAATCCCAACAGGATGGCGGCCGCCAATATCAGATGAACAGGCCTGATCAATTGAGGTGAGCTCCGACAAATCGGTCGATGGTTTCCAGCGCCAGCTCATCAGTCGAGATGATATGCAATCCCAAGCCGATACTGTCATGGGAATGACGGCGCTTGTAGACGATACGACAATGACAATGCAGAGGCTTGGTACCAAGCCCGAAATGCAGCCATATTTCGGTAGCACCCAAACCGTCTGGCGGCTGTAAGCCAGACAGATCTTTACTACCCTCGACATAAAAACCGCTGCGACTGATATTAACCAGCTGAGCATCCAGCAGACGCCCGTCGGTCGTCTCGAGTTCAGCTGCCACATCACAGGGGATACGTGGGTAGATTCGTCGTTCCTGAAACATTCCATATACTCAATTTAAACGCTAATGTCGCACATAATAGGCAGTCGAATACGAACCAGCAATGTCCCTGATCACGAACGCCGACGCTCATACCGCACGGCAAGGGTATTTACTTACTACTTCAGTACCGGTTTTTTGCCGCCAACGTAGGATTCAGTCCAAAACCGCACCAAGGTGTAATAGCGTCATCGGAGATAATATTTATGGATTCATTATTGCGGCGATGGATTGTATCGGTACTTATTGTACTTACTGCCGGACATACGTACGCGGCTTCGCCAGAACGACCACCTGATGATGACCTGTATTTTTCATGGGACGGGTTCAGAATTGCACGTTACCGCAGCCCGACACCTGATGAGGCTGAAGGTGGACAGCACCTCGACACAGCTGCCGTACAGGTTTTGATGCAACAGACCCCTGCACCGGTTCTGCTCGACGTACAGCCTGTTCGCTGGCAGGATGGCGTCTTCTTACAGACGCAACCCAGACGCAATCTGCCCGACAGTGTTTGGCTGCCAAATGTGGGCCTTGGCGAACTGGAACCGGCCTGGACTTCATATTTCAAGGGCACGCTGGAACGTATCACCGAGGGCAATTCTGCAACGCCCATCATTATCTACTGCACGGCTGACTGCTGGATGTCGTGGAATGCCGTGAAGCGCGCGCACAGCTGGGGATATACCCGGCTCTACTGGTACGCTGAGGGTAGCGACGGTTGGCAGGAAGCCGATTTGGAGCTGGTGAAAGCACATCCGCAACCTTTTTCCCTTGCCGATCACACTGAAAAATGAGACAACGCAATTTGACACGGATTGTCTATTAGCGCCTGAATAATAACGATAAACGGGGATTTACCACGTGTACAAGATTCTCATCGCTGACGACCATCCGCTGTTCCGCGAAGCGATCACCAATGTGATCCAGACCGGCTTTCCAGAGACTCAAACGATTGAAACCGAGGACCTTGAAACCGCACGTACCCTAGCACAGGAACATGATGACCTTGACCTGGTCTTGCTTGATCTGAACATGCCTGGCATGAATGGACTGAACGGCCTTATTTCATTACGCAACGAATCACCCACCATTCCTGTAGTCATCGTATCCGCCGAAGATGACAAACAGATTGTGTTGCAGGCAATCACCTGCGGTGCGGTAGGTTTTATTTCCAAATCGTCACCCCGGGCGCAGATGACTGAAGCCTTGCAGCAGATTCTCAACGGTAACGTTTACTTGCCTTCTGACATTATCCGTCAGACCGGGCAGGACAGCAGTCGACGCAATCGCCGTAACAACGATCACGCACAGATCGCACCCGAATTGCTGTCCTCGCTGACCCGACGCCAGCTGCTGGTACTGGAGCGTATGGCTAAAGGTGAATCAAACAAGCAGATCGCTTATAACCTGCACATCGCCGAAACCACCGTAAAGGCACATGTTTCTGCGATCCTGCGCAAGCTGGGTGTGCATAACCGTGTCCAGGCCATTCTGTCCGCGAGTGATATCGATTTCGCCCAATACCTGCGCCGCTAACACCCGCATCGCATCTGTACAGTGCCGGTCAGGTCCGGCGCTGTAACAGATGCGCCAGCGTTGCTTTCAACTTCAAGGGCCGTATCGGTTTGTTCATCAGCAGATACCCCTGCTCCTTGAGTTCCTGCTTCAGTTCATTACTGTAATTTGCCGTAATCATCATCACCGGTGGCGTATCCGCCCGCTGCTGCAAAATCTCACGGACCAGATCCACACCCGTCACACCATCATCCAGGTGATAATCGGCAATCAGCAGATCCAGAGGCGCACATCCCAGTGACAATTGCTCCTGCAGATCCTCCAGACTCAACGCGGTCACCACTTCACAGCCCCAGCCACCCAGCAGCGTGGCCATGCCCGCGCAGATGGAAGCGTCATTATCCACCATCCAGATACGCGCGCCCTGTAGCTGACTATCGATGGCGGGGTCCTTGAACTGCGGCATAAACGACTGTGGATTCAGATGTCCTAATGGCAACATCACCGAGAACACCGAGCCCACGCCTTCCTGTGAACGCACCTTTATCGGATGATCCAGCATACTGCTGATCTTGTCGACGATCGCCAGCCCCAGTCCCAAGCCTTTATCATGTTGATGACGCGCATTGGGAATACGACGAAACTCCTGAAAGATCTCAGTCAATTTGTCGGCCGGAATGCCTGAACCGGTATCCCAGACTTCAATTACCAGCTTGCCTGCACGACGACGACAACCCAACAGTATTTCACCGCCAGCATCGGTATAACGCAGAGCATTGGTGAGAAAATTACGCAGAATACGCGCCAGCAAGGTCGCATCGCTCATTACTACAGCATCACTGCCACTGAACCGGAACGTCAGCCCCTCGGCAGCGGCCATTTGCGTATATTCTGCAGCCAAGGTTCTCAACAGCTCGTTCAGCCGGAACGCTCCGACATCAGGCTTGATGACGCCCGCATCCAGCTTGGAGATATCAACCAGCGTTCCCAGCAGTGTTTCCACATCCTGCAACGAGTTACTCACCGAGCCGATCAAGGAACTGATCCGCTCCGGCATTGCTTGCTCCAGCAAGGCACCGGTAAACAGGCGTGCGGCATTCAATGGCTGTAACAGGTCGTGACTGACCGCCGCCAGGAACTTGGTTTTGGAGAGGTTGGCCTGCTCGGCATCCTGTTTGGCGTCCAGCAGACGTGCCTCAATCGCCATGCGCTCATCGATTTCCTGACGCAGCTGCTGGTTCACTTCGGTCAATTCGGAGGTGCGTTCACGCACACGCTGCTCAAGATTCTGGTATGCCTGTTGCAGCGCTAGAGCCGTACGTTTACGTTCGGTGATATCGCGAATCAGTACAAAGAAGCCGACTGCACGCCCCTCTTGATCAAGATTGGGCACATAGGACTTGAGCATATGGCGGTTCTCACCCGCCGCATTGAACTCATCAATCTCGAAGGTGGCATTCTCGCCTCCCATCGCACGCAAAATATGAGGTTCGAGACGGGCATATAACGGGTCGCCATGTATCTGTCGGATACTCTGCCCGATGATCGTACCGCGCGGCCAGCCATACCAGTCGTCATAGACCTGATTGGTAAATTGGAAACAGCCATCTTCACCGACATAGGCAATCAATGCCGGTACATGGTCGGTAATCAGACGTAGCCAATGCTCGTTCTCACGCAGGGTTTCGGCGGATTGATAGCGTTCGGTGATATCGGTATAGGTGTTGACGAAACCGCCGGCGGGCATCGGATGGGTTCTGATTTCCAGTACACGACCATCCTGCAGGCGCTGTTCAAGTTCATGTAGCGCACGTCCCTGCGAATCATGCAAATCCGGTGTCAACAGCGCTACCTCGGACTGCCGCATCAACTGACTGAACGAAAGCCCTTCAATCGTGCGCACACCTGCCAGCTCATTGAAGCGATCATTCCACACCTCAAGACAGCCTTCCGCATTGACCAGCGCAACACCCTGCGACAGGTTATCGACCGTACTTTGCAACAGACGGCTTTTCTGCGCCAGCGCCTGTTCACGTTGTGCCGCTTCACTCGCTTTCAGATCGGTAATGTCGGTATACAGAATCACCAACCCGCCTTCACCGGTATGACGCTCGCTAACCTGTACCCAACGTCCATTGGCCAAACGGTAGACAGTCGCCTCATCACCTTGGCCGACATGCTCTTCAACAATGACTCCCCGTTCGATGGCCAGTCTGCGCACGTCCTGAATCGCCGTACCACGTGCAATCTCGGTACCGGTTCCCTCCCAGTAATCGAGAAAGCGACTGTTGAACAGCAGAATACGGTGGTGCTCATCAAACAGCACAAAAGCATCAGAGATGCTCTCAATGGCATCGATCAGACGCTGATGCGCAGTGGCCGCTTCCTGGTTGGCTTGTTTCAGCGCGTAGTTGCTGCGCTTGAGTTCAGCCAGTGCAGCATTCAGGGCTTCGGTACGTTCACGTACCTGCTCAGCGAGCACGACCGAGTGCTCAAACGCCGCATAAGGCGCGGTACGCACGGTGCTGCTGGCTTCAACCCGCTCGATCAGCGCGTCTTTCATCCGTGTCAGCTTGCTGTTTTCCTGCTCCAGCTGGGCGATACGCGCGTGAAGCTGTTCCCGGCTCAGTTCAGAACTCATGCGCTGTCCTGCCGATGACGACCCCGGTAAAGGTCTGATTGAGATGCATGCCGTCGTACTGCTCACCGTATGTATTGAAACCGATCACGTTATGCGCCACCAGGAAATCTGATGTTTCCGTCGTACGCTCCGTGTATTCCGCCTCCAGACGACGCAGGAAACAGTCACAACCAATAGTGATTAACGGCTCACCCATGGTTTTCTCGATCGTTTCGAATCGCTGCGCCAGGTTACTGAGCATGGCCCCCGGCTGCATCGCCGTCAGTACAATGCCGTTCTCGACGGCACAGTAGAAGGTCAGACTCATATCCGGATTCACTTTCTGGATGGAACGCACGTAATATTCCTGACCGATGCGTACTGCCAGCGGATTCAGGGCAAAGGTGCGGTAGTCCAGTTGGCTCGGATCCAGACCCAGCAAGCGGGCGTATTCGATGGCAGCAGGCTCGGCGTTGAGCTCATAGACCGTGCGACTTGTCGGGTCAGCCTGAGTCACAATCAATTTCTGTTCCAGACTGCGCATGTGGTGGGTTGTGAATACCTCAAAGTCGAGCGGTGTATTCACCATGATGACAACGGCCGCACGGGTACGGAACTGACCGTCATAATACACATGGGTACCGGTCAGGTGGATGTCATCACCGGCGGAACCGCCAAAGTGAGGAATAGTGCCCAGGGCGGAATCGAGCGTTAACAGCACCAATTCCTCCTGGCTCGACAGCCCATCCAGCAGGGTCAATGCAAAGGTATGACCCTTGATTGGTGCTACACGCTGCTCACGACAGCCGGCTACCAATGTGTCAACCAGTGCCTGGGCTTCGGTCAGGCTGAAATGGTCCAGCGCTTCAACCAGCCCCACATCAATGGAAAACAGATTGCGGTCAAAGCCGATCGCGGTCACCGTGCCCTGATCATACCCACGCGGCGTCAATTCGCCAGCCGTAGTACATCCTGCCAGGCGAACATCGGGGAAAGCAGTGGTGAGGCTTTGTGACAGGGCCTGCAAGTCATATTCGGCCGAGCAGAAAAACAGGACAAAACCGAGATCGGGGCAATCAAGTGCTGTGGCCAGCTCACGCGCTGCACGCTCGGGATCTCGGGCAGAGGACATGGCTGAACGGATAGGATCATTGAACAAAGGCGCGTTCATGTAAGGGGTACTCGCGCAAGAAACAAGGCAGCTTTCATTGTAAACGCGTGATCACGTACTGGTAATGCTACTTCAGTACTTTCCCTTATATAGGAGTTATTGTCTTAACTGTTTGATTTTAAAGGAATTGATTGGGATATTTTCGCGTAACGAAGAGTATCATGCATTGCATACGACCAAAGAACTAGTGGATATGCAGGCATAAAAAAGGCTATGTCTGAGTAAACTGTTGAAGATCTGCCATTCTTAAAGTATTAGCCATAAGCTTTAAGGGTGGCCGCTATGAAAAACGCCCCATTTCAGC
>NZ_PYGI01000029.1 GCF_003014615.1 Marinobacterium halophilum
GTGAAACGCGTCATCGCCGATGGTAGTGTGGGGTTTCCCCATGTGAGAGTAGGTCATCGCCAGGCACTTAATATGAAAACCCCGGTCTCGTTGAGACCGGGGTTTTTGCTTGTGGGGCGCAGGTACACAAACACGTGCGCATCCTCCGTATTTCCCCGCCCCATGTCAGCCTCCATGACCGATTCAGAACACATAGCCAGGCCCGAACAGGTGGCCTGGCTGTGCTACTTGTATCATGCCATCAGGTGGTGTCCGGCATCTATATGAATGAGATTGCCGGTCAGGGCGGAAGCATGGTCACTGACCAGAAAGGCTGCCATCTTGCCTACATCTTCAGGTGTGCCGAGTCGGTGCAATGGGGAGCGGGCGACAGCGTCATCCATTAATTCGTCAAATGCATTGATACCACTGGCTGCGCGTGTCGGCATGGGACCGGGCGACAGTGAATGTACCCTGATAGCATCCTTGCCCAGCTCGGCAGCCAAGTAACGAGCAGAACTTTCCAGAGCGGCTTTTATGGGCCCCATCAGGTTGTAGTGCTCAACGACTCTTTCTGCTCCGTGATAGCTCATGGTAAGCAGTGTGCCGCCGTTGGGCATCAGCGGGCGTGCATGCTTTGCCATTCGGATAAATGAGTGACAGGAAATATCCATTGCTTTGGCAAAACCTTCAGCGCTGGAGTCGACTAACTGTCCATGCAGCTCTTCAAGCGGGGACCAGGCAATCGAGTGAATGACAAAGTCGATGGTTCCCCACGTTTGTTCCAAGTGCTGAAAAAGCTGCTCCAGCTGCCCAGGTTCTGCCACGTCACAGGGAAGGAGCATGTCAGTCCCTAACTGTTTGGCGAGCGGGTCTACATAGGGCTTGGCTTTTTCGTTCAGGTAGGTGACACAAAGCTCTGCGCCCAGAGATGCCAATACTTCGGCACAGCCATAGGCAATACTGTGTCGATTGGCGATGCCGAAGATGACACCGCGCTTTCCTGTCAGATCTATCATGGTTTTCCTTGGTATTGAATGCAGCAACAATAATGGCGTTACTGTGTGACCGGTAGATGAAGCGATAAGGATCCCTGTGAGGGATCCTTATTAATTATTTATTCATTGGACACTGCTAGTTGGCAACGTCGTCTGTGGACGACCTATATGGTAGCCCTGAGCATAATCGATGCCCGTATCCTTAACCAGTTGAAGCACCTCTTCTGTTTCAACGAACTCGGCAACGGTTTTCAGATTCAGTTTTTTTGCCAGCTCCGTAATACTGGTGACAAACGCCAAGTCTTTGGGGTTGTTGGCCATATTGGCAATAAATTCGCCTTCAATTTTAACGAAGTCGATTGGCAGATATTTCAGGTAATGGAAAGATGAAAAGCCTGAACCAAAATCATCAATGGCTAACAGGTAACCTGACTCCTTGAGGCTGCGTACAAAATGCTCCAATACAGAGATGTTCTTGACTGTGTCACGCTCGGTAATCTCGAACACGATCCGTTCGGGCTGCATGCCATGCTGTTGAGTCAGGGCATGCAATGTCTGCAGAAAGTCTCGTACCAGAATGGCGCGTGGTGACAGGTTGATGAACAGGAGGCCTTGATAACCCGTTGCCGTTACCTGTTCAAACGCTTTTTCCATCACGATGTAGTCTAGCAAATGGACCTTGCCCATAGACTCGGCAATCTCGATGAACTCGCTGGCAGACATCAGCTCCTGATTAGGCAAACGAATACGGCTCAGTACTTCGACTGCGGGCTGGTTATCCCCCAGGGGCTGTATCGGTTGGAAAACCGGTACGATACTGCGTTGTTCGATAGCCTCATTGACCAGTAGCATTTTCTGATTGATATCGTTGAAGATATCAGCGACATCATCCTGGTGTGGCAAGCTGATGCGGTTCTTGCCCTGATGTTTGGCTCGATACATCAGGGTGTCGACGAACATGAACAGGTCTTTATGGTTGTCAGCGTGATCCGGAAACAGGCCGACGCCAATAGAACCGGTGATGCGAATAGCTGCACCCGTTTCGGTTGAGAGGACAAACGACTGCAGACAATGCAGCAGCCGTTCCGCGATGACTTCGGTTTGCTCTGCGGATGTTTCCGGAAGGATGATGACAAACTCATCACCGCCATAGCGTGCCAGTACATCACCGGTTTCGAGCACAGCCTGCATGGCCACTGCCAACTGCTGCAGCAAGGTGTCGCCGGTAGCGTGGCCATAGCCGTCATTCACTGCTTTGAAGTTATCCAGATCAATCAGCATCAGTGCGACCTGATAACCGTGCCGCTGACTCCGGTCGAGTTCATAGTCGAGTAATTCCCAGAACATGCGCTGGTTATAAAGATGCGTCAGTGGATCCCGAGTGGCGTAATACTCCAGGTCCCGGGTGTACTTGTAGATCGCTTTTACTGAGCCGACGACATTGAGCAGCGTGGACAAGATGCTCTCCAGCACCAGCACGCGGGTATTGTCCTTGACCATGTCGGCATGCACGCCAATGCCGACAATACCGCCGATCTTGGGCGTTTCGACCAGCAGTGTCTTGGTTTGCAGCTCGATCTCTTTGGCTTCCAGCGTTAACGCCTCACCACTTTGCACGGCGTTGTGGTGGATCACGACTTCACCCGGCAGGGAAAAACTGTCATCGGCTCTCAGCCGTTTCATTACCGCCTGTTCCATCATCATTTTGGTGGTAGCGGCAGGCGGACGCAGCCAGAAGATTTCCAGATCGAACAGCTCATCATCAACCTTGAAGATCGAAAACATGGTGTAAATCTGGATAACCTGATTGATGTCCAGCATCAGCAAGTTGACGTATTCGCGCCAATCGCGCACGACTTCCGAGGTGATGACAAACTTTTCCAGCAAACGGATTTCAAACTCCAGCAGATCCTTGTCCACAGCGATGGTATGCAGTCGCTCGGCGAGGCTTTCGACCTGGGTAAAGATATGATCAATTTCGCGAAAGCCGAGTGCCTGACGATAGTCGGATAACTGATTCAAATCCTGCAACGAATTTACTCGGGCAATACCGCGGCTGAGATCCTCGACCGATTGATTGACCCGCAGCGAGACCTTGCGTACGGCCCAGAATCCGAACAGAGCGGGCAGGGGGGAGAGCAACAGGAGATAGTAGAGCAGTGTGCGGTTGGCGCTATTGAGCTGACGGCTCAGGTCCTGACGGACCTCAATTAATCCCAGATTATCACCGATACGAGCATTGGTATGACAGCTCAAACACGCCTCTCGCGCTTGCAGCGGGTACAGAAAACGCTGCTGCTGGCCGTCAGTGATTTCCATGGTAGTACCGCGCTGCATCGCGTCACGCATTTGGGGATCGAGCTCTGGCTGTTCGATGCTCCCGAAACGTTCACTCACCTTTTGGCCACGGAACAGGCTGACACGCAGGCTGGAAACCTCGTGCTCCGGCTGCGCCAGCTGCTGAATAAACTGTTCCAGTTGCTGCCGTGTCCAGCCCTGACTCATAACCAGATACATGGCATTAAAGGTACTTTCTGCCACCGCACGTGCAACCTCGTCTGCATTGTCGCGGACACTGGATTGATAAGCCTGTCGGCAGACCAGCAGCAGAATAATGAAACCGATGGCGGAAAACAGCAGGGTACGGTTGAGCAGATAGCCGCGGATGGACGGCACGCGATGAGTCATGAGGTTCAAGCCATTGTAATTATTGTGCCGTCATTGTACTGGGGCGTGCCGGAGTGATCTGCAGTCACTTCGGGTATGGTTGATACCTGTCAACTTATTACGACAGTTGTACGACTTTTGGTGCGTAGAACGAAGCGAGTGATCTCATGCAATCCAGCAGTTCGAGTAGTATGCTTGCGCGTTCAGATAGCGTGCAGAGGACAGGATAATGAGTGAGCAGAACAGGGATGCCTTACCCAGCGGATTGGCCATTATTCACGGCAACCGTCTGGAGACTCTGCGCGAAGTGCTGGTGTACTGGATGCAGCGTAATCCTCTGCGCGTATTGGAAAACGAAACCATTCTGGTGCAGAGCAACGGTATTGCCCAATGGTTGCAGTTGGCCTTGGCGCGGGCACCTGATGATGCCGAACAACCTGGCTGCGGCATTGCTGCGGCGCTGGATATACAGCTGCCATCGGCCTTTTTGTGGCAAGCGTATCGCGCAGTGCTGGGTGCGGATCAGGTGCCGTTGACCTCTCCCTATGACAAGTCTCGCCTGACCTGGCGTCTGTTACGCTTGCTGCCTGAGTTGATCGAGCACCCCGAGTGTACGCTGCTGCGCCGTTTTCTGGCGGATGACCTGACCGCTCGCAAGGAGTACCAGTTGGCTGAACGTCTGGCCGACCTGTTTGACCAATATCAGGTATATCGGGCCGACTGGCTTGAAGCCTGGGCCGAGGGACATGACCATCTACTGGACGCGAACGGCCAGCCGCAGGTATTACCCGAGGATCAGCGTTGGCAGCCGGTACTGTGGCGGGCGATCCGAGCCGATCTTGATGTTACACAACGGGATTTGAGCCGTGCCGACCTGCACCAGCATTTTCTTGCGGCCTGTCGCCAGCTGAAGCAGCGGCCTGCCAGCTTGCCACGACGCGTCATTATCTTTGGCATCTCGGCGTTGCCGCAGCAGTTTATCGAGGCCCTTGCCGCGATGGCGCAACACACCCAGGTTCTGCTCTGTGTACACAACCCCTGTCGGCACTACTGGGCCGATATCATTGATGGCAAAGAGCTGCTGCGCAGTACCCGTCGCCGCCAGACGCACAAGGCGGGCATGCCGACGGAACTGAGTGCTGCAGACCAGCATCTGCATGCACAGCCGTTATTGGCGGCCTGGGGCAAGCAGGGCAGGGACTACATTCGCTTACTGGATGAATTTGACGATACCAGCCGGTACCGTGACTGGTTCGAGCGTATTGACCTGTTTGATGAGCCGCAGGCAGACGTGGAACAACTTTCACTGCTGCGCCAGATTCAGCAGGATATTCTGGAACTTGAACCACTGACGGAGACGCCGCGGCAATGGCAAAAAAGTGACCACTCACTGACCTTTCAAGTCGCGCACAGCCGTCAGCGTGAAGTTGAGATACTGCACGATCAACTGCTGCAACGATTCCAGGAAGAACCAACACTCAAGCCGCGAGACATCATCGTCATGGTGCCGGACGTGAACCAGTACGCGCCCCATATCCGTGCCGTCTTCGGGCGTCTTGAGCGCAGCGATCCTCGCTATATACCCTTTACCCTGAACGACCAGCAGAACCGTGGCCAGGCACCGTTGCTGATTGCGCTGGAGCTGCTGCTGCAGTTGCCACAGGAGCGCTTTGGTATCAGTCAGCTGTTTGACCTGCTGGAAGTACCGGCGCTGCGCGAACGGTTCGGCATGCAGGAACATGATCTTCCGCCGTTGCAGCACTGGATACGTGAATCCGGTATTCGTTGGGGGCTTGATGGCGCCCAGCGTGCCGGACTGGATCTGCCGGCGGGGCTGGAACAGAACACTTGGTTGTTCGGTCTGCGTCGCATGCTGCTGGGATACATCATGGGCGAGGAGCAGACCTTTGCCGGGATTGAAACCTATGCCGAGGTGGCGGGGCTGGAAGCGGCACGAGTGGGGCCGCTGGCGGAGCTGGTGAGTGCACTCTTGCGCCTGCGTGAGTCTTTACTCACTCCAAAACCCCAGCAAGAATGGGCCCTGGTGCTGAATGATCTGCTGGAAACCTTCCTGCAGCCGGTCAGCGACCAGGATCTGGTGTTGATGGATACCCTGATCCTGCGCGTACAACAATGGCAGGAAGCCTGCACCGATGCGGCACTCGATAAAGACCTGCCTCTGGAAGTGGTGCGCGAAAGCTGGCTCGACGGCATTGATGAACAGAGCCTGTCACAGCGCTTTCTTGCCGGTGCGGTCAATATCTCCACCCTGATGCCGATGCGTGCGATTCCATTCCGCATGGTGTGCCTGCTGGGCATGAATGATGGCGATTATCCCCGTGTACAGCCGCCGATGGATTTCGACCTCATGGCCGGGCGCTACCGTCCCGGGGATCGTTCCCGCCGCGAAGATGATCGTTACCTGTTTCTGGAAGCTCTGCTGTCGGCACGCGATACGCTGTATATCAGCTGGATCGGTCGTAGCGTACGTGACAACGCCGAGCAGCCCCCTTCGGTACTCGTGGCGCAGCTGCGTGACCACCTTGACCAGGGCTGGCAGGCACCGGAAGAGGATGAACTGCTGACACAACTGACGACCGAGCATCCGTTGCAGCCGTTCAGCACCGGCTATTTCGCGCCTGCGGGTGATGCGCGCCTGTTTACCTATGCCCGTGAATGGCGTGAAATCCATGATCCTGTCATCGACAGCGCGCCCGCCACGCTGGCAATGCCGACCTATCCAGACAGTATCAACCTGAAAACGCTGCAACGCTTTCTGCGCCACCCGGTACAGACTTTCTTCAACCAGCGGCTGAACGTCTGGTTCGAGACTCTGGAAGAGGTACAGGAAGAACACGAACCGTTCAGTTTCAACCGCCTTGACCAGTACCGTCTGGGCTCGGACCTGATCCGTGCCGGGTTGAAAGCCGATGATGCCGAGGCGGGTATCCGTGCCCAGCTGGCGCGCTGGCAGCGAGCGGGTGAGCTGCCGCTGGGCCCTTACGGTGAACGGGCGATGCGGGGAATCATCAGCCCCGCTGCGGCGACCCTGCGCCACCTGGACGCTCTGTTGGAGCAGTGGCAGCCAGTGGCGGAACCGCTGGAGCTACAGTTGGCGCTCAGTGCTCATGGCCATACTCTGCTGCTGGAAGACTGGATTGGCGGGCTGTATCGCCACGGGGATGGTGGTGAATTGGCGTTGATACAATCGTCGCCGCAGGCGATCAGCGAGCAGGGTACGCCGCGCTGGCATCGTCTGGTGCGTGCCTGGATAGATCATCTTGCCGTCAGCGCAAGTGGTTACTCACTTACGACCTTTCTGGTGGGGCCTGATAACACGGCACGGCTACGGCCTCTGGCTGCGGATCAGGCACAAGCCCATCTCAACGTCGTGCTGGAATACTACCTGCAGGCGCTTGAGCGTCCGGCACCTTTGGCGTGCAGAAGCGGACTGGCGCTGTTGACGGCGGCCGAGGGCAAGGACCCGGTCGATATGGCGCATGCCGCTTATACCGGCAACAGCCGTTTTCCCGGTGAAGGCACCACCGATCGCTATCTGCAACGTGCCTGGCCCGACTTTGACGCACTGTTGGTGGCCGGGCTGGATACATGGACCCACGCGCTTTACCAGCCCTTGATTGCACAGGGCGAACTGCTGCCACGGGAGGCATCATGACCGTATCGACCCCCTCTACGGTGCCTCAGGCACTTGATCCGCTGACGTTTCCCCTGCAGGGGCAGCGCCTGATCGAAGCCAGCGCCGGTACCGGCAAGACCTTTACGATTGCCGCCCTCTATGTGCGTCTGGTATTGGGACACGGCGGTGCTGACGCAGGCTTTGGCCGTCCGTTGCTGCCACCGGAAATTCTGGTGGTGACCTTTACCAACGCGGCCACCCGCGAACTGCGTGACCGTATCCGCAGCCGTTTGGCCGACGCTGCACGGGTGTTTCGGGGGCAGGCGGCCGCGGACCCCTTTCTGACCCATTTGCTGGCCGAGCTGGACTATGCCGACACCCAGCAACGGGCACAGGCGGCACGCAAGCTGGAACAGGCGGCCGAATGGATGGATGAAGCGGCGGTTTACACCATCCACAGCTGGTGCCAACGCATGCTCACCCAGCATGCCTTCGATACCGGCAGCCTGTTCCAGCAGCAACTGGAGCAGGACGACAACGAACTCATGGTTGAAATGGCGCGCGACTACTGGCGTAGCTGGTGTTATGCACTGTCACCGACGGCGGCCGAAGCCCTGAGCACGCTGGCGGCTGACCCTGATGCGCTGTTACGTGCGGTCAAACCCCTGTTGCAGCCGGGTGACCATCAGGTCAACTTTCAGGGCAGTCCGCTGACGGCACGGCAATCGCCTGCCGATTATGCCGCGGTGCTGGATGCATGGCTGCCGCACAAACAACGGCTGGAGCAACAGGCCCGCGATAGCTGGCGCACGGCGCGTGACACCGTCGAAGAGCAGCTGCTGAAGGCGGTGCAGTCGAAGGTACTAAACAACAACAGTTACCGCCCCGCCTCAATGGCCGGCAAGCTTGCCGAGATGGCTGCCTGGGCCGAGGGCGACACGCTCGAAGCCGATGCGTTGGCGCACTTTGCCGCCGCCAAATTGCACAGCAAAACCGCCAAGAGCAAACAGGGGCAAACGCCCGACCATGGCGTGTTTGAACAGTTGCAAACACTGGTCGATTACCTGGAAACCCAGCCGCCGGTACAGCCCGTGCAGCTGCATGCCGCCGATTGGATTCAGCACCGCTTTACCCGCTCACGGGAACGGGCCGCTGCATTGGGATTCAACGACATGCTCAGCCGACTCGATGCGTCACTGCAGGCGGAAGGTGGCAGCCATTTGGCCGATACGATTCGCCAGCAATACCCCGTTGCCCTGATTGATGAGTTTCAGGATACCGACCCGCTGCAGTACCGTATCTTCCGGCGCGTGTATGCCGAGAACGCGGACGGCACCTCACTGTTCATGATCGGTGATCCCAAACAGGCGATCTATGCCTTTCGGGGTGCCGATATCCATACCTACCTGCAGGCGCGTACAGACACCGCGGGACGTCACTATACCCTGGGGCGCAATTACCGTTCCTCGACGGCTCTGGTCGAAGCGGTCAACCACCTGTTCAACCATGCGGAAACGCAACAAAGCGAAGGTGCTTTTCGCTTCGCCCGCGCCGACGATAACCCGCTGCCGTTTATTCCGGTTGCAGCCAATGGACGCAAGGACGTCTTCGAGGTCGAAGGTGTCGCGCCGGCGGCGCTGAATCATTGGCTGCTCGACAGTGATGACGACGATGGCATTGCCATTGGTGATTATCGCCAACAGATGGCCGAACACTGCGCCAGCGAAATTCAGCGGCTGTTGCAGCTTGGACTGCAGCAGCAGGCCGGTTTTCGCCAGACATCGGGCACGCTGCAGGCCCTTAAACCCGGTGATATTGCCATTCTGGTACGCAGCGGCAGTGAAGCACGCCTGATCCGTGAAGCATTGGAGCAGCGGGCGGTGCGCAGTGTGTATCTGTCGGACCAGGCATCGGTGTTTGCCAGCCGTGAAGCCGAAGACCTGTGGCGCTGGTTGCGTGCCTGTGCCGAGCCTGAACAGGCCGAGCGGCTGCATGGCGCGCTGGCCACCGTGACTTTGGATCTTGATTACACACAGCTGGAACACTTGGCACGTGATGAGCAGCACTGGGAACACGAAGTTGAGCGCTTCCGGGAACTGCGTACATTGTGGCAACGCCAGGGCGTGTTGCCGATGGTGCGTCACCTGTTGGATGGCTTTGAATTGCCATCGCGTTTGTTGCGTAAATCGGGTGGTGAGCGAGTACTGACCAACCTGTTGCACCTGGCCGAGCTGCTACAGACAGCCAGCACCCAGCTGGAAGG
Organism: Marinobacterium halophilum; assembly: GCF_003014615.1. Taxonomy (GTDB): domain Bacteria; phylum Pseudomonadota; class Gammaproteobacteria; order Pseudomonadales; family Balneatricaceae; genus Marinobacterium; species Marinobacterium halophilum. The sequence continues at coordinate 9,545 of NZ_PYGI01000029.1, forward strand.
TGAGCTGGCGTTGATCCGTTACCTGCAGGAGCAGATTCTTGACAGCAGCGGTGCCGGTGATGAACACATCATGCGTCTGGAGAGTGATGCCGACCTAGTACAAGTGGTGACCATTCACAAATCCAAGGGGCTGGAATATCCGCTGGTCTTCCTGCCCTTTATCTGCAGTTACCGCGAAGTCAGCGCCGATAATGGCAGTTACCGCTATCAGGGCGAAAGCGGCAGTGTGCTGGAGCTGGATACCGGCGACCAGCAGGCCAAGGCGGCGGCGGATGCTGAACGCCTGCAGGAAGACCTGCGCCTGCTCTATGTTGCCCTGACCCGGCCGGTACACGCCTGCTGGCTGGGTGTCGCCGCGATCAAGCGCAACCGAGCCTTGAGTCTGCACAAAAGTGCATTCGGGCAGTTGCTGGGTTGCCGTGGCAAAACCGATAGCGCAGCCCTGAGCGCAGTATTGCACCCGTTGGCTCAGCCGGGCGTAATGGACGTGGCGTCACCACCGCCGGTTACCCGGCAGCTGTTGATGGCCCCGACCACGGCGGCGCAACTGGCTCCGGCCCGCAGCTGTGCCCGACCGGTGGGCCGAGAGCGCTGGTGGATTGCCAGTTACAGCGCCATCAGTCAGTTGCAGGGACGCGCACCGGCGGAACCTGAACCTGCTGAAACGGCTCGTGAAGAAACCACGCGCGAGCACCGTGACGAAGCGGTCGCCGCTTCAGCGGTGGTCGAGTTTGCCTACGATCCGCATCACTTCTGGAAGGGGCCTCAGGCCGGTACGTTCCTGCATGGCATATTGGAGTGGGCCGCAGAGCAGGGCTTTGCCCGCGTTGTGGATGATGCGCCGCAGCGCCTGGCGTTTCTGGCTCCGCGGTGTCAGCGCCGTGAATGGCAGCCCTGGTTGCCGGTACTGGACCGCTGGCTGGTACAGCTGTTGCAGACGCGATTGCCGTTGGTGGATGACACCCCGGTTGCGTTGGCCGAGCTGGCCCAGTATCAGGCCGAGCTTGAGTTCTGGGTTGAGGTCGGCGAGGTACGGGTTGAACAGCTGGACCGCCTGATCACCCGCCATGTGTTGCCGGGCCAGCCACGTCCGGCTCTGGCGCCGCAGATGCTGGGCGGGATGCTGAAAGGCTTCATCGATCTGGTGTTCGAACATCAGGGCCGGTATTGGGTCGTGGACTACAAATCCAACTGGCTGGGGCCGGATAATACTCACTACAGCCTGGCCGCGATGCAAAAGGCCGTTTTGGACAAGCGCTATGACGTCCAGTACGTCCTGTATCTACTGGCATTGCACCGCCTGCTCAAGGCACGGTTACCGGGCTATGCCGATGACCCGCTGGCAGGTTACGAACAGTATATGGGCGGGGCACTCTACCTGTTCCTGCGTGGAATCGATGCAAATGAACACGGTTGCTGTATCGATCGACCAAGCGCAGAGCTGATTGAAACACTGGACCGTCTGCTGGCGGGCAAGGAGGTCTCCGATGTCTGACACCCTGGATCTGTTCGACAGTGCACCCGCCGCCCCGCTGCATCCGGCGCTGGAACAGTGGTGCATGCTGGAAAGCCTGTTACAGCGCTGGCAGGCGCGGGGCTGGATTCGGGCACTGGATCTGGCGCTGGGCCGTTTCCTGCATGAGCTGGACCCGCAGGCCTCGCCGCTGGTGCTGCTTGCCGGCGTATTGACCAGCCATCAGCTGGGGCGGGGGCATATCTGTGTAGACCTTGAAATGCTGTTGGCAACGCCGGATGCCGCGCTGTCGCTGCCGCCGGACGGTGAGTTCGGAGAAGCCTTGCCGGACCGCCCGGAAGAGCTGTTGCACGGTTTGGGCCTGTCCCAATGGCAGCAGGCATTGGCCACCACGGCCCTGGTCACGGCGGGTGAGGTACCGAGTCCTCTGGTACTTGAAGCCAAGACCACGCGCCTCTATCTGTATCGGCAATGGGGGTATGAAGTCGAAGTCGCCGCGCGCGTGCAGGCACGGTTGGTGCCCGTCGCGGTGGACGAAATGCGTATGCAGCAACGGCTGAAAGACCTGTTCGACCCACTGCCGACACGACTGGACTGGCAACAGCTGGCTTGTGCGTTGGTGGCCGGCCGCCGCTTCGGCATCATCACCGGCGGACCCGGTACCGGCAAGACCACTACCGTCGTGCGTCTGCTGGCGTTGCTGCAGAGCCTGGCCCGTGACGAGGGTCGCACACTGCGTATCCGCCTGGCGGCTCCAACCGGCAAGGCCGCTGCGCGGCTGACCGAATCGATCAGCGGGGCCGTGGGCCAATTGTCTCCGGCATTGCAGCAGGGCATCCCGCATGAAGTGACGACCTTGCACCGTTTGCTGGGTGCTCGCCCGGGGACACGGCGGTTCGTTCATCACCTGGATAACCCGTTGCATGCGGATCTGGTGGTGGTGGATGAAGCGTCGATGATCGACCTTGAAATGATGCACCAGCTGCTGGCGGCACTGCCGCCTCAGGCCCGTCTGATCCTGCTGGGCGACAAGGACCAGCTGGCCTCGGTAGAAGCCGGGTCGGTACTGGGTGATTTGTGTGCAGAGGCCGATGCCGGCGGATACGATGCCGCCACGCTGGCGGCGCTGCAGCGCCAGACCGGGTTGGATGTGGCCGCCTGGCAAGCCGCAGAAGGAGCTGCGTCAACGCAGCCGCTGGCACAGTCGATCGCCATGCTCCGGCACAGTCACCGCTTCGGGGCTGATAGCGGTATCGGCTCATTGGCGCGGGCGGTCAACAGTGGCTCACCGACAGCGGTCAAGCAGGTGTTGGCGGCCGGTTTTGCCGATTTGGGATTGATCACGCTGACAGGCGCCGACGATACGGCGGTGCAGCGACTGGTATTGAAAGGCGGACCGCAACCGGCGGGTGATGCGGGAGGGCCTCAAGGTTATCGTCATTACTTGCGTTGTCTGCATGCTGGTCGGCCCGTGAACGGGGACGCGGATGCACTGGACAGCTGGGCGCGGGGCGTATTGCATGCCTTTGGTGAATTCCAGTTGCTGTGTGCGTTACGACGCGGTCCCTGGGGCGTCGAGGGCCTTAATCAGCGGATTGCAGAAGTGCTGGCGCGGGACGGTCTGATTACGCGCACCGAAGGGTGGTATGAGGGTCGTCCCGTACTGGTAACCCGCAACGACTATGCGCTGGGGCTGATGAATGGCGATATCGGCATGACGTTGGCACTGCCAGGTGCAACGGATGAGCTGCAGTTGCGGGTGGTGTTTCCGCTGGCTGATGGCAGTTTGAAATGGGTACTGCCCAGTCGCCTGCAGGCGATCGAGACAGTGTTCGCCATGACGGTCCACAAGTCACAGGGTTCGGAATTTGCGCACACGGCACTGCTGCTGCCTGCGACCGCCAACCCTGTATTGACGCGTGAGTTGGTCTACACCGGCATCACCCGTGCCAGCCGGTGGTTCACGCTACTGCTTGGACACCGTGGTCGTCTGGATGATGCGGTGCGTACTCGGGTGCGTCGTGCCAGTGGCTTGCGCAGGCGTTTGACCTGAGCAGGATCAACGGTATTGATGCGGTGAGAGCCGGGCGGTTGCGGTATGGTTTAAATGGAATAGAATAATAACTTTTAAGTATATTCTTTATTAGACATACCTCACGCAAAGGAGAGTGCCATGTTGCAACGAAATGGGCGGCTGACACTGGTCGGTGCGCTGTTATTCAGCAGTGCGCTACAGGCACAGGGAGTGGCTGCCGATGGTCGACAGGTAGTGATGCAGGGTGATGGCAGCGGTGCCCCCTGCATGGCGTGCCACGGCATGGATGGGGCCGGCAATAATGCGGCCAGCTTTCCGCGTCTGGCGGGTCTGGATGCCGATTATATTGCCAAACAGATGCGTGACTACAACGCCGGTACCCGTATCAGCGCGATCATGCAGCCTAATGTGGATAATTTGAGTGAACAGCAGATCCTTGACGTCGCCGCGTACTATGCAGAGCAGGCGGTACCCGCTGCACAAGCGGCTACCGGCAATGAAGAGTTGCTGGCGTTGGGCGAAAAACTTGCCAACCGGGGTGACTGGGACCAGTACATACCGGCCTGTGAAAGCTGCCACGGTCCGGATAATCAGGGCGTGGGCTCAACTTTCCCCGGTATTGCCGGCCAGCACGGCAATTATATCCGACAGCAGTTGCACGCTTGGCGCAGCGGTGCGCGCCACAATGATCCCAACCAGTTGATGACCGGGGTTGCCGAACGTTTGACCGAGCAGCAGATTGAAGCGGTTGCCGCATATTTGGGCAGTCGTCAGGCCGTGGCCGCCGAGGGAGAGCAATAATATGAAACATAATTTTATGCTGCTGACAGTGGTATCGGCTGTCATGAGTACACAGGTCGTGGCCAGTGATGCCAAGGTGCCGGTCAATCTTCCCGAGAGCAAGCCCGGACAGTATGTTCATCAGGCCCCGACTATCGATGACCTGATGGCTGATGAATCGGTCCATCCCGAACTGCGCAAGGTGATTTTGAAGGGTTACGATCTGTTCATGAACACCCAGCAGCTGCGTGGCGAGTATGTGTTCAACGACATGAGCTGCAAAACCTGCCACATGGGGGAAGGGCGGATGAACTGGTCAGGTCCGGTGTGGCCGGCGGCGACCACGTTGCCCGACTATCGTGGCAAGAACAAGCACGTCAACTCACTGGAAGAGCGTATCGCGGGCTGCTTTGCCTACTCCATGAACGGTCAGCCACCGGCATATGGCAGCGACGACATGCTGGCGCTGACGGCCTACCATCAGTGGCTGGCCAAAAGCGCTCCGGTGTATGAGAAAAACATATCGGGGCGTGGCTTCAGCCACTTGGGCAAACAGATTCCCGACGATATCAGTTATGCCAAGGGTGAAGCGGTGTACGCAGCCAACTGTGCCATTTGCCACGGCAACGACGGTGCAGGCCAGAAGAAAGATGGCAAGGTTGTGTTTCCGCCATTGTGGGGCGATGGCGCCTATAACTGGGGTGCTGGTCTGACCCGTGTATTCACGGCGGCATCGTTCATCAAGAACAACATGCCGTTGAGCAAACCCGGATCGCTGAGTGATAACGATGCCTGGCAGGTAGCCTGGTATATCAACAGCCAGGAGCGGCCACAGGATCCGCGCTACACCGGTGATGCCCGTGCCACTCGTGAGCAGTTTATCGACTTCCACAAGCACACCCGCTACGGCACCGACGTCAACGGCAAGGTGTTGGGGCAGCACGACAATACCGGCGAGAAGCCATTTCTCAAGCCGAGCAACCTCAAACCGCGTACCTTCGAATAACCCACCCGGCATCAGCGGCGGGGCTGGCTCCGCCGTTTATTCTCCTTTCATCGATCCTCTGGCATGCCGATTGCGTAGTGAGTGCAGGTATACGTCTGGCATAATGCCCGTGCCGCTCACAGCACAAGAGGTAAGCATGAGTACCACTTTGATCTACAGTTTGACCGCCGCCGGATTGCTGGCCATCCTGACACTGTCCGCCTTGATTTACCGGCAAGTGCAGCGCGCGCGTATCCAGCGTGAGCAGCAAGCTGCACGAGAAGCGGAGGCAATTGCCCACTTCGAGGCACATCATCAGTATTTGGAAGAAAGCATCCGCCTGGTAGCCGGTGCTATTTTGCACGACGAAAAAATGACGCTGACCGAGGGCTGCATTCGCCTCAAGGTGCTGCTGGAAAACTATCGTCCGCAACTGCTGCAGCAGGAGACCTATGCGGTGATCAGCGAAGTGTATGACAAGACCAGTCACATGCCGATAAAGGAGGAGTGGCAGGCGCTGCCCAAGAAACTCAAGCACAGTTATCAGCAGGAGATGCAGGCGTTGGAGCAACAGTACGAAGCCGCGCTACAGGTAGTTGCGCGTGAGCTTAGCAGCGGCGAGCCGCTGAAATAACCCGGCATGGCAGAGTTCCTGATCGCCTTTGTCGTATCCTTATTGCTGATCGGTGGCCTGGTGCTGGCGCTGGCCTTCGGGCGAGCACCGACCTGGCGCCCGGATCGGCGCAAGGTATTGGATATGATGCAGCGGCTGCAGGCTGGCGAGGCGCGCCGAGAAGAATGGGAGATGTTTGTCGGCCTGCCGCTATTGCACGACCCGGAACTGGAAGCGATCCGTCGTCGCTGTGTCGAAATCCATGAAGGGGATGAAACCCATCCGCCGGCCGCCGACGGCTTGGCACCCTATTTGTATGACCGGGCTGCGCGTCAGCGTCTGGTTGCGGTCCAGGCAGATCTGGAGCAGCTGATTCGTGACGAGCCGTTTTTTCGTAGCTTCTGATCAATGATACTGATGATGCTCGATCAATCGGCGCAGGCGGAAGCAACGGCGCCAGCAGCGCGGGATATCACCGACCAGTGCCGCTTGATGCAGCTCGGCAACCACCGCTTCCAGTTCCGGTAACTGATACAGCCCTGCCAGTCCCAGCAACTGATGTGCATGCGAGCGCACAATCTCCAGCTGGCCCGCTTCTACCGCCGGACAGAGTGCATTCAGTTGCTGCTCCAGTTCCCGGTGCAGTGCCTCTGGGTCAATATGACTCAGCAGTGCTCCCTCTTCATGGCCGGTTTTGGCCGCTTCCCTACGGCACAGCTGATCGAGCAAGGAAAACAGGTCCGGTAACTTGACCGGTTTCAGCATGATGGCATTGGCTCCGGCCTGCATCAGAGCCTTGTGTTCATGCGGCATCACATTGGCCGTCAATGCAATAATGGGAGTTGCCGTGTTCAACTGGCGAATGGCACGGGTGGCCTCAATGCCATCCATGTGCGGCATGTGTACATCCATCAGCACCAGATCAGGCAATGTATTGCGGAACTGTTCCACGGCCAGTGCGCCCGTGGTTGCCGTGATCACCTCGGCACCGGCCTGAGTCAGCACCTTGTAGATCAACAGCCGGTTGAAATCGTTATCTTCTGCCAGCAGAACCTTGAGCGGACAACCCAAGGTGAATCCAGGTACGTATGCGCCATCGTGTGAAGAGGGTGAGGGGGCGGGTACCGAATCAGCCAGCGGCAAGGTCAGGGTCAGGCATACATGCGTGCCAATGCCTGCCTGGCTTTCCAGTTCCAGGGTGCCACCCATCATTTGGGTCAAACGATGAGCGATGACCAGCCCCAGCCCTGAGCCACCGTAGCGTCGGCTGATGGTGTTGTCGGCCTGGGCAAACGCCTGAAACAGGTGGTGTTGTCGTTCCGCCGAAATACCGATGCCGGTATCGCTGACACTCAAAATCAACTTGCAGTGGCGTCCGGCACGGATGGCGCGGGCACAGAGACGGACATCGCCGACGGCGGTAAACTTGATGGCATTGCTGAGCAGGTTGGTCAGCACCTGGGACAGACGTGTTGGGTCGCCCACCAGTGCATCCGGCAACTCGGGTGACAGTTCCTCGATCAGCGTCAGGCCCTTGTGCTGCGCCATGGGGGCCTGCATCGCCAGCAGGTTGAGTAGACATTGGCGGGGGTTGAAGACCAGCTGTTCCAGCTCGATCGCATCCGATTGCAGACGGGAAAAGTCGAGAATATCGTCGATAATCGTCAGTAGTAACGTGGAAGTCTGGTCAATGATCTGACAGTACTGTTGCTGCTCCGGCGTGAGTTGGGTTCGTTGCAACAGTTCGGAAAACCCCAATACCGAGGTTAGTGGGGTTCTGAGTTCATGGCTCATGCGGGCCAGAAACTCGTCCTTGGCATGGTTGGCTTCATCCGCCTGGCGACGTGCCTGTATGAGTTCCTCGTTCTGCCGTTCCAGATGCCGCAAGGTGGTGGTCAACTGGCGGGTAGCTTTGCTGATCTGATCGGACTGCTCGCGACTGGAGGCCTGAATGCGGGCAGCCATGCGGTTGATGCCTCGGGCCAGCAATCCAAGCTCGCCAGAAGCTTGAGTCGTGGCCGCACGTGTATCAAGTTGGCCGGCTTCGAGACGTTCAATGACTGCGCCCAGGGCCTGTATTGGTCGAGTAATCCGGAGGCCGAAGCGGCTGGCGACAACGGTGGTTACCAATAGGCCGACCAGAATCAGCAGCAGACTGCTGAGCAGCATCTCACGGCGGGTACTGGCATTGTTGTCAGGCGACAGCACGACGGCCACCCAGCCGGTCTGGTTGGGCTGGATGACATCAAAGGCCAGCTCGGGATTGTTTTCCAACAACAGAGCGCTGGTCGAGATGGGGTCCATGAACAGCCAGAACGGGCCTGCCTGCTGGTGTCTGGGACTGGTGGGACTCAGCTCGACGTCAAATTGCCCTGATCGATGCAACAGGTTGAAATTGGCATCATAGAACAGGATGTCGCGCACTTCCGGATGATTTTGCCGCGTTTTCTGGCTGAGTATGCGTAGCTGGTAACGGTTGCCACTGATGACGCCAAATTCGGCGGCAGAGGCCAACAGTTCAACCAATAGATGGCCGCGTTCAAGCAGCTTTTCGGTATTGTCGGCCAGCCGACTGTACGTGAAGTATGTCCCCAGAATACCGGCCAGCGTGAGCATTGGGATCAGTGATAGCAGCAGCACACGGCTACGAATACTGAGGCGACTACCGATCCCGGGCATTAATAGCCGGCCTCGATCTGCAACAACTGTTGTTCCAGAGCTTCGGGTGAAGGCAATACCAGTTTCAGTGTACGGGCCGCGACGGGGTTGATGCTGACGTCGTAATAGGCAGGGTAACTTGGTGGTGGCAGCGGCTCGTTGGCATACAGCCGGTTCAGCCATTCGCCGGTCTGCAGGCCGATCTGGGTAGCCGACGAGTGTACTGAAGCGGTCGCCCCGGCATTGGTATAACTGGCGGAGAACCCGACGACCGGCACTTGGTGGCGCAGGGACAGGTAGAGTAGCCATTTGGAAATGGCCCGGTTGAATACCGAGCTGTCCGGAATTACCAGGAAAATATCACTATTGGCGATGACGGGGGTCAGTAGCTCTACGGGGTTATCCAGTGCCGATAGGTAGGCCAGCTGCAGGTCAAACCCTTGGCCAAGACTGCCGGCTTCCAGCTCGGTGTGCAGTGAACGGCTATTGTTGCCCAATGCTGAGCCCAGTGTTTTCGCTTCCGGCTTGATCAGCCGTGCCAGCTGGATCTGCCGGCGCAGTGGCTGGTCGATAAAGATGGCACTGATATTGGCATGGCGCTGTTCGGGCAGCAGTTGTTCCTGCATGCGCTGAAATGCGGTGGAGGGCAAAAAGCTGCAGAGCAGCCGTGTATCCGGGTGGTAACGGCTGAGCATCTGTTCACAGGCACGGCTGCCGACAGCAAGTATAATGGGGGTCCGGCTGTCGGCGACGGTCAGCGTGTCGAGGGTAGCGACACGCGGCGGCTTTTGGGCTGTTGTCTGGATCGCGTCCTGAACCTGATTATAACTGGGACTGAAATCGCTCAGTACCAAAAGCGCGTTGTCGGCTCGGACGGCGATGGGTAATAGGCAAAGCAATATGCCTGCCACCAGTCGAGTGGACAAGTATCGGGTGACTCTGTTTATCGATTGCATCCCTGAAATCATCCAAACTCCGTGTTAATGATACCTGAGCATCAGCTGCAGCCAGATCCGTCGGTCAAACAGGTTGTGCTCATAAAATTCCTGGTACGTTGGGCCAAACGCATTTTGTACTGTCACGGCCGCTTCCAGTTCGCTGCCGGTTCCCAGTGCCCAGCGCTGCGCGGCACGCAGGTCGGTACGCTGGTAACTGTCGCGATCATCGCCCTCAAACCAGTCGACGCTGTCCATATAGTAGTGCATCAGGCTGAGGTTCAGATCAGGCGTTGGCTTCCAATTGAGCATGAGTGAGGCGGTGTGCTCAGGGGTCGTCGAGTCTTCAAACATGACAGCCGCGCCTTGCAGATCCTTATTATGAACCCAAGGGTCAGTGCGGGTATTGGTATAGGTATAGTTCAGCAGTGCGAAAGCGTTATCACCGATACGACGTTTCAGCTGTAACTCGGCTCCCCGATTCTCCCAGCCGAAGCCATTGCGGTTGATGCTGACCCGGGAGGGGCTATTGGGTTCATCGGCTTCTACATAATAGTTGCTTATCATGGACGTCAGACGTTCCTGGAACACTCTCAGATCAACATATCCCTGATTGTGTTTGAAGGACTGATAGTAACCCAGTTCATGGGTCTTGATGCGCTCCGTGCCAAGGCTGGGGTTCGCGGCTTTATCGTAGTCGTACACGAACACTTCACCATCTGGCGACAGTGCAGCGGGCGCATAAATATTGTTGTTCGCAAAACGTTCAAGCAGGGATGGCAGGCGCTCGCTGATGGAGTATCCGAGGCGCACACTGCTCTGAGTGTTCAGGGTGTGAATAAGGGCGTGTCGATAGGACAGAGTATCCGTCTGTTCAGAGCTGTTCTCAAACATGAAACCACTGTTCAAACTCCATGACGGCGCGAACGCCCAATTCAGGTTACTGAACAGACGCCAGCGTTCCTCGGTAACTTTGCCGCTCTGCAAGAGCATATCGCTTTCCGCAGACTCATAGCGATATCCCAAGCCGCCAACCACATTGAATGAGCCCAGCCGGTCAGTCAGTTGCAGTTCGGTATCGTAGGTGTGAGTTATCCCGTGTTCAGCGTCGTCTCTGGGTCTGTTCAGGGCCATGAATTCATTGACGAGTGATGGGGGAAGCGGTGACCCCAGGGCCTCTTCGAGAAACGCATCTACGGTGGCAAAGTCGGTGAGCGACGTCCCCAGATTCAGATAATTATGATAGGCCGTCAGTTGCAGGGTGCCGCTATCCGAGTACAGGTTCTGGTAGCGCAGATATTGATAATTGGACTGGTGATCGCGGCGTGAAAAGGTTTCGTCAATTTGGTCTGACTGCCCCACGTAGGTATAGCCCCGATCAACCCCGGCCTGCAGCCATAGTGTGTCGGTCAGGGTTGGCGTGTAACTGCCACTGAGGCGCAGATAGTTGCGACTCAGACGGTCACCGTACAGATCGGTGCCGTCGTTCTGTTCATGTCCACCGGAAAGGCGATAACTCCACAAGCCCAGGTTATCGGCATGACCAAAATGCAGGTCACGGGTATCCAGGCTGCCACCGCTGGCGCTGACATAACCACCCTGTGCGGCGGCCGGCTCTCGCGTGATGATGTTGATCGACCCCATGAAAGCATTTGAACCTTGGGTCGGAACGTTGGAGCCGCGTACGACTTCGATCTGTTCAATCTCATCCAGATTCAGCCCCAGCGAGGTCCAATCGACCGTTGCCAGCAGGGGTAGATAAACTGAACGGCCGTCGATCATGACTTCCAGCCGGCGTGGGAAATTGTCACTGGCCCCGTGGTAGGTAGTGGCAAATTTGTTGGCACTGACATGCATGGTTTGAAAACCGGGAACCAGACGCATCAGGTCCGGGATATTACGAGCGCCGGAGGCGCGGATCATCTCGCGGTTAATGATACTGATAGAGGCAGGTGCTTCGGTCAGGCGCTGCGACAGCCGTGTTGCCGAAGTGATTTCGGGAATATCGGTCAGAAAATCCTGCTCGCTCAGGTAAGCACTTTCATCACCATAGGCCAATGAACCGCCCAGGTTCAGTGCGTAGAATGGAGCTAACCATAACAGGTCTCGGTAATGAGGCATCGTGTCTCCGGACAGTGTCCTTATTTTATTTTTAACCCTATATACACTACGACCAGCGCCAAAATGACTGCTTCGATAATGAAGCCGTTGTGTTCCAGTATCCAATCCAGCATGCACGTATTCTACCTGTCAGCGGGGCTTAAACCAGAGCATTTGTTGAGCAGCCCCGGCTGTCTCCGGTACTATTTGATCTTCATCAGTCGTCGAGTCTGCCATGCAATACCCTGAAACCAAGTTGCCTCACGTTGGCACCACGATCTTCACGCAGATGTCCGCACTGGCGCAAGCCCATCAGGCGATTAACCTGTCGCAGGGCTTTCCCGATTTTGATGGCCCTGAGGCGCTGTTGGCTCGGGTCGATCATTATATCCGCCAGGGGGCCAACCAGTATGCACCGATGACCGGTATGCCGACATTGTGCGCGGCCATCGCCGCCAAGGTGGAACGCTGTTACGGGCGTTCGCTGGATGCGGCGGCCGAGGTGACGGTCACCTCCGGTGCCACCGAAGCATTGTTTGCGGCGATTTCAGCGGTGGTACGGCCGGGTGACGAAGTCATCGTCTTTGATCCGGCCTACGACAGCTATGACCCGGCGATCAGCCTTAATGGCGGCTGTGCCGTGCACCTGCAGCTGCAGCCTCCCGGTTTTGCGATCAACTGGGATACGGTGGCGCAGGCGATCACGCCGAAAACACGAATGATCATCCTCAATACACCGCATAACCCGACCGGTCAGACGCTGAGCGCAGCAGACATGCAGGCATTACAGGCGCTGGTCGCCGGCACTGATATTCTGCTGCTGGCCGACGAGGTGTATGAACATATCGTCTTTGATGGTGCCGAACACCAGAGCATCAACCGCTACCCGGCACTGGCAGAGCGCAGCTTCGTGGTGTCGTCGTTCGGCAAGACCTACCACACCACCGGCTGGAAGATCGGTTATTGCGTGGCACCGGCACCCTTGAGTGCCGAGCTGCGCAAGGTGCATCAGTATCTGACCTTCAGTACGAGTACGCCGCTGCAGCTGGCGCTGGCCGATTATCTGACCACCGATCCTGCACATGACCAGGCGCTGCCAGCGTTCTATCAGGCCAAGCGCGACCGCTTTAATGCGCGTATGGCTCAGAGCCGGTTCAGCTTCACCCCGGCGGCAGGTACCTATTTTCAGGTGATGGATTACAGTGCGATCAGTGATCTTCCGGACACCGAGTTCGTCCTCTGGTTGATTGAGCACGCCGGTGTGGCTGCGATCCCGTTGTCGGTGTTCTGCCAGCAGCCCCCGGAAATGAAACTGATACGCTTTTGTTTTGCCAAACATGAAACCACCCTTGATCAAGCCGCGGAACAACTATGCAAAATCTGAGAATCAGTCTGGTCCAGACGCATCTGGACTGGCAGCAGCCGGACGCCAACCGTGAACGGTTGACCGCGTTACTGGCACCATTGGAAGGTCAGACCGATCTGATAGTGTTGCCCGAGATGTTTACTACCGGTTTCACCATGTCCCCCAATGAAGTGGCCGAACCCATGCAGGGGCCGACGCTGGCGTGGATGCAGGCACAAGCCCGTCTTCTGGGCGCGGCTATCTGCGGCAGTGTAGTGATCGAGGATGCAGGGTATCGTAACCGCCTGCTGTTCGTGACTCCGGAAGGCGAGGTGGAGTATTACGACAAGCATCACCTGTTCCGCATGGCCAACGAACATGAATATTATGCCGCCGGTACCCGCCGCAGCATTATTGAATACAAGGGTTGGCGCATCCTGCCGCAGGTTTGCTACGACCTGCGCTTTCCGGTCTGGTGCCGCAACCGCGATGACTATGATGTCTTGCTCTGTGTCGCCAACTGGCCTTCGCCACGGCGCATGCCCTGGCGTACCCTGTTGCTGGCGCGGGCGATCGAGAATCAGTGCTACGTGGTCGGGGTCAATCGTGTCGGTGAAGATGGCAAGGGCCTGGAATACAGTGGCGACAGTTTGCTGGTCGACTTCAAGGGACAGGCGTTGCTGGATGGCCCCGCACGTGAGCCGTTCATCAAAACCGGCCTGCTCAATGGTGAAGACCTGAAACAGTTTCGCCACAACTTCCCGGTCTGGCAGGACGCGGATGCGTTTACCCTGTCGGACATGGACGAGACACAGCCATGATCGATACCGCTGCCCAACAGATCATTGATGCTGGCCGCTGGATTGATGCTCAGGGCTGGTGTCCGGCCACCGGTGGCAACTTCTCGGTGCGCCTGGGAGCGGAGAATGCGCTGATCACGGCGTCCGGCTGCCATAAGGGTTACCTGAGTGCGGAACAGCTGCTCCAGGTGGATCTGGCCGGGCAGCCACAGGCCAGTCTGCTCAAACCATCTGCCGAAACCCTGCTGCACACCTGTCTGTACCAACTGAGTGATCAGGTGGGAGCCGTGTTGCACACGCACTCGGTGGCCTCGACCGTATTGTCGCGGCTGGAAACGCATGAATGGCTCGATATCAGTGGCTACGAGATGCAAAAGTCACTCAGTGGCAATCACACCCATGACGCCAGCATCCGTATCGCCATTCTCGACAATGCTCAGGACATGCAGGCACTGGCCGATGAGCTGAGCCAGCGCTGGCAACATGAGCCATTGGCCTGGGGTTTTCTGGTGCGCGGTCACGGCCTCTATACCTGGGGCCACGACATGAGCGAGGCGCGCCGTCATCTGGAAGGGCTGGAGTTCCTCTTCGCCTGCGAACTGGAGATGCGACGATTGGGAGCCAATGTATGAGTGTGTTCACAGGCATCAATGCAATTCTCACCGATATCGAAGGTACCACGACCGATATCGATTTTGTCCACAAGACGCTGTTTCCCTACGCCCGCGAGCGAATGGTGGATTTTGTCCACCACCACCCGAACGAACCGGCCGTGGCCGAAGCGGCACAGGCACTGGGCGTGGCAGCAGATGACCTGGATGCCATCGCCAACGGTTTGATCGGCTGGATTGATCAGGACAAAAAGGAAACCTCACTCAAGGCGCTGCAGGGGCTGATCTGGGTGCAGGGCTACACGCAGGGCGATTTTACCGGCCATCTCTACCCGGATGCTCATGCAGGCCTCCAGCGCTGGCATGCGGCGGGCAAGCAGCTGCACATTTTTTCCTCCGGCTCGGTAAAGGCGCAGAAACTGCTGTACGGCTACAGCGATTTTGGTGACCTGAACCCCTTGTTCAGCGGCTATTTTGACACCACTACCGGTGCCAAACGTGAACCGGTTGCCTACACGCGGATCACGGCTGCGATCGGCCTGCCAGCGGCTGAAATCCTGTTCCTGTCCGATGTGGTTGAAGAGCTGGACGCAGCCGCAGAGGCGGGCATGCAGACCTGCCTGCTGGTGCGGGGCGAACGGCCAGCAGGGGCCGAGCGTCATACGGCTGTGGATAACTTTGACCTGATTGAACTTGATTGAGGACGGGACACAATGAGCGCGATCCAGATTCTGGCTGAGCAAGATGCCCAACTGATTGGCAGCAGCACCGATTTTAATGACATCCAGCAGATCCTGAACGGCATCGGCGTACGCTTTGAGCGTTGGGAAGCGGACCGCGAAATCACGCCCGGGATGGCAAATGAGACGATTCTTGAAGCCTATGGCCAGGAGATCGAACGGCTGAAAAACGAGGAAGGTTACGTCACTGTTGATGTGATCAGCCTGCAGCCGGACCATCCCGACCGTGTCGCTCTGCGTGAGAAGTTCCTCAGTGAACACACGCACGCGGAAGATGAAGTTCGTTTCTTTGTCGACGGCGAAGGCATGTTCTACCTGCATGTGGAGGGCAAGGTCTATCAGGTGCATTGCTGCAAGAACGACCTGATCTCGGTACCTGCCAACACCACACACTGGTTCGATATGGGCCCGGCACCGCGCTTCACCGCGATTCGTCTGTTCAACAACCCGGAAGGTTGGGTCGCGAATTACACGGGCAGCGACATAGCCGACCGCCACCCGCGCTTTGAACCGGCGGTTTAACCGCCGGCTCTGACCTGCTCAATGGCCGTGACGATTCCGTCGCGGTCATACACGCCTGTATCCAGCACCCAGCCTGTCACCAGTTCGGCGGGCGTCACGTCGAACGCCGGGTTGAATACATCCGATTCCATCGGACTCCAGCGTACTTCACCAAAGCTGCCGCTGACGCCTTTGATCTCTTCGGCACTGCGCTGTTCGATGGGGATCGCCTGGCCGTTAGGGCAGTGTGGGTCCACGGTGGTCCAGGGTGCCACGACGTAAAAAGGTATCGCGTGGAAGTGGGCGTTCACCGCCAGGTTGTAGGTGCCGACCTTGTTGGCGAAGTCACCGTTCGCCGCAATACGGTCGGAACCGACCAGAATGGCATCGACCAGGCCGTCACGCATCAAGATGGCGGCCATGCTGTCGCACTGGATCTGGTGCGGGATACCGAGACGGTTCATCTCCCAGGCCGTCAGACGGCCACCCTGCAGCAGCGGGCGAGTTTCATCGACCCAGACATGTCTCAGCTTGCCGCGACGGGAGGCTTCGGCAATCACGCCGATGGCAGTACCTGAGCCAGCAGTGGCCAGGCTGCCGGTATTGCAGTGAGTCAGCACCCGCGCGCCCTCGGGCAACAGCTCGGCACCGAACGCGGACATGCGCTGACACAGGGCCACATCTTCCTCGAACAGTGCTTCTGCACAGGCGACCAGCGCGGCAGGGCCCTGATCAATGACCGCCAGCATGCGGTCGAGGCAGTTCATCAGGTTGACCGCTGTAGGGCGGGCATCACGCAGAGTTGCGGCGGCATCACGCAACTGTGTTTCGCGCCAGCCCTGTTCGGCCAGATGTGCCAGCAGCAGGGCTGCGCCGATGCCGATCAGCGGCGCGCCACGGATCTGCAGCTTGCGGATCATCGCTACCATCGCCTCCACGGAATCGCAGTGCAGCCAGAGTTCACGGTCCGGAAGCTGGTGCTGGTCCAGCAGTTCAAGGCGGTTGTGGCGGTAGCGCAATGCGGTGGAAATCAGCTCTTTCATGGTCGGCCCGGCTCTCGTGAAAAGGGTCTGATGGGAAAGCGCAGAGCTTAGTGGTTATAGGTCGATGTGAAAAGCGTCTTAACAGGGGCGCTTACAGATGGCCGGTTTTTTGTCAGAATGAAGCTATCCTCATTCAAGAACAGAACAACAATGATTGAACATAAATTTGCCGACGATGCGGCGATCATCGCGTTTGTCCGCCGCCACACTCGCCTGTTTACCGATGACGCTGAACTGATAGTCAGCGAGATCGGGGATGGCAACATCAACTTCGTTTACCGCGTGGCCGAGCCGGGCGGTGCCAGTGTGATCGTCAAACAGGCGCTGCCCTATGTGCGCATTATTGGCGAGGCCTGGCCGCTGTCGCTGGACCGCAACCGCATCGAGGCCGAGGCGCTGGTGCTGGAAGCGGAGCATGCCGGTGAGTGGGTGCCGGAGGTCTATCACTATGAACAGCCGCTGGCCGCGATCATCATGGAAGACGTGGGTGACCATCAGAATTTGCGTCATGCGCTGATTGCCCGTCGTAACCTGCCGCAGCTGGCCGAACATCTGGGTCTGTTCATGGCGCGGACCCTGTTCTACAGCAGCGATATGCACCTGGATGCGCACCAGAAAAAGGATCTGGTGAAGCGATTCATCAATCCGGACCTGTGCAAAATCACCGAAGATCTGTTTTTCCTCGATCCCTTCTGCGATCACGAGCGCAATGCGATCAACCCGCCGCTGCGCCCGGCGGTTGAAGCCCTGTGGCGGGATGATCTGCTCAAGGTGGAAGTGGCCGAACTGAAGTATGCCTTCCTTAACCGTGCCGAGGCACTGCTGCACGGTGACCTGCATTCCGGTTCCATTTTTGTCACTGAAACCAGCACTCAGGTGATTGATCCCGAATTTGCCTACTTTGGCCCGATCGGGTTCGATATCGGCAGTCTGATCGGCAACCTGCTGCTCAACTGGTGCGGTCAGCATCAGTTGGCGGGTGAGGCGGGTGAGCGCGAAGCCTGGCGTGATTGGCTGTTGGTGCAGCTGGAGCAACTCTGGCATCACTTCAGTCGTGAGTTCAGCCGCCTGATGCGCGACGAGACGACCGACCTCAGCCTGCAGAACGAACACTGGCAGCAGCGCCGTTTGCTGCAGATCTGGCATGACAGTCTTGGCTTTGCCGGTACCGAAATGATCCGTCGCACCATCGGCCTGGCGCATGTGGCCGATCTGGAATCGATCGAAGACGCGACCCAGCGGGCCCAGGCGGAGGCCATGGCCCTGCATCTGGGCCGTGAACTGATCATGGACCGTACCCGCATCAACTCGATGGAAGCACTGGTGGATCTGATCTGCCAGCTTAATGACTGAACCCTTGGAGAGGGCGGTGCATGTGATGGACAGGAAACTGCTGCTCAACTGTGACATGGGCGAGAGCTTCGGCCTCTGGAACATGGGGCTGGATGAACAGGTCATGCCGCTGGTGGACATGGCGAACATCGCCTGTGGCTTCCACGCGTCTGATCCGGTGACCATGACCCGCACCGTACTGCTGGCCAAACATGCGGGGACTCGGATCGGTGCCCACCCGAGCTATCCTGATCTGGTCGGCTTTGGTCGGCGCAGCATGCAATGCCACCCGCAGGAAGTGGTGTCGATGATCCAGTACCAGCTTGGTGCGCTGGACGGCATCGCCCGTGCTCATGACGTGAAGGTCAGTTACATCAAGCCGCACGGGGCTCTGTATAACGACATGATGCAGGATCACGACATGCTCCGGGCGGTTCTGGAAGGCGTGACCCGCTATGACCGCAGCTTGCCGCTGATGCTGATGGCCACCGCCGATAACACCGTCGTTTCGAGCATTGCCGAAGAGTTCGGTGCGCTGCTGATGTTCGAGGCGTTTGCCGACCGTGCCTATGACGAACGCGGCTTTCTGGTGCCGCGTAGCGTGGTCGGCTCGGTCTACCATGACGAAGCACGCATTGTTGAGCAGTCATTACGGCTGGCGCGAGAGGGCGTGGTCGAGACGCTGGATGGCACCACGGTTGCGCTGGCAGCGGATACCCTGTGTGTCCACGGTGACAATGCGGAGTCGGTGCAGGCGGTGCAGCACATCCGCGCGGCACTGGATCAGCTCTACAGCGGCACCGACGCATGATTCACTGGAGCATCGACAACGCCGGTCCGGATGCGTTGCTGATCCGTTTTGGCCAGCAGATCGATACCGCATTAGTGCCGGTGATTCGGGCGGTCTCAGACCAGTTGGCACAGGCGCTGGGGCCAATAGTGCGTGATCTGGTGCCCTCATATACCACGTTGATGCTGGTGTATGACCCGGTGCAGATCGACTTTGCCCATTTGGTGCAGCGGATCAACAGTTTGCTGGCACACCTGGAAGTGACCTCGGCCGAGGTCGGGCATCTGGTCGAGATACCGGTGTACTACGGCATCGAGGTGGGCCCTGACCTGGAGCGGGTGGCGCAGCTGCACAACATCAGCATCGATGATGTCATCCGCTTGCACACGGCGCGGGATTATCATGTATTCGCCATCGGTTTCGCCCCCGGTTTTGCCTATATGGGCGAAGTCGATCCGGCGTTGCGAACCCCGCGTCTGGAGACCCCGCGTACTCAGGTACCCGTAGGGTCTGTTGCACTGGCGGACCAGCAGACCGCGGTTTACCCGGTGGTTTCGCCAGGGGGATGGAATATATTGGGGCGGACACCGGTCAAAATGTTTGATCCAGAACGGGCAGATTTGTGCCCGGTGGCGACCGGTGATCGGGTGCGTTTCGTGCCGATCTCGCGGGCGGCGTTTCTGGCAGCGGGGGGTATGCTCTGATGCGGGAACCGACGAGCGGATTACGCGTACTTAACCCCGGCATTCTGGCACTGGTACAAGATCTGGGCCGTTTCGGTTATCAACAGCTGGGGTTATCCACAGGCGGTGCGGCGGATGAACATGCCTACCTCTGGGCCAACCGTTTGCTGGGCAATGTACCGGGGGCCGCAGCGGTGGAGGTCTGTTACGGGGGACTTAAACTCGAAGCCGAGGTGGCGACGCGAGTGGCGGTCACTGGGGCAGATCTGCAGCTGACCCTCAACGGCCAGCCGGTGAGCCCGTGGCAAACCCTGAACCTGGTGCCGGGTGATCAACTGGCGTTCGGTTACCCGAAAACCGGTGTACGCGCTTATCTGGCGGTGCAGGGCGGGCTGCAGATCAAGCCGGTCTATGGTTCGGTGGCTACCGTGATGCGTGAACAGATCGGTGGGCTGGATGGCTGTGGCGGCAAGCTGAAAGTCGGAGACCTGCTGCCGTGTTTCGGGGCAGACCCAGCGCGGCATTTCAGGGTCACCACCGGTTACATCCCCGATTACACTCAGCCGCTCACGCTGAGGGTGATTGAAGGGCATCAATGTGCATTATTTCCGGCAGAGATGCTGGCGCGTTTTTACAGCGAGGCGTATGAGATCAGCCCGCAAAGCGACCGTATGGGTGTACGCCTGTCTGGCCCGGAACTGCACCCGCTGGCTGACGGTATTATCTCGGAAGGGATCAGTTTTGGGGCCATCCAGGTGCCCAAGGATGGCCAGCCGATCATCTTGCTAAAAGATCGTCAGACTATCGGTGGGTATCCCAAACTGGGCACGGTGTTTGCGCTGGACGCGTTCATGCTGGCGCAGCGGCAACCGCATACGGATATCCGCTTTGAGCCCATGCCGTTACATGAAGCGCAGCTGGAACTGCAGCGGTTTTATCGGTTTTTCGGCGTCTGATTCAGTGCCGGCACGGCTGTTGAATCAGGCGTCTGTTTCGGCCGCTTCAGTGTCATCGGCTTCAGGCAGCGGCAGCACCGTATCCACCAACAGCTTCAGGTTGTCGCGGTAGCTGTCCTTGAGGGCTTCGAAGGCATCCTGGAAACGGCTGTCCTGCTCGATCATGCCACCGAGCAACTCGCGTCCTGCCTGTGCCGGTGATTGCAGGAAGCCCAGCGACGGCGCACCCGCACTTTCGGCCAGGTCCTTCATCAACTGCCCCAGGCGCAATCCGGGCTTGTCCACCGGCTGATCCAGCCCGCCGACCTGCTCATAGGTACTGGCCTGCGCCCAGCTGCGGCTGTAACTCATGTCCAGCTGCATCGATTGCAGCTCGTTGGGGTCAAAGCTGATATCGGCACTCTGTTCAAACGCCTTCTGTACGTCGCCGTTGAAAAACTCGTCAGCCACACCCGCAATATCACGGATCATCTGCTGCAGAGCATCGAGTTCGCCTTCGTCCAGTTCACCCTTTACGCTGAACTGATACTGGCTGCTTTCGCTGCGGCTGACATCCATCCAGGCCGCCGAATTGCCCTGGTTATCGACTCCGGCACCGTAGCTGGCATCATAGCTCTGATTACGGCTGAAGCGGATGGAGACTTCATCGCCATCCTGCGTTTTCACCGTCAGCGACATGTCCTCGGCGTTGCGGTAACGCTCGGCTCCGCCGATGACCGCCTGCGCCGTTGCCTCGCGGCTACCGGGCGCAATTTCGGCCAGCGCGTCGAAAGTCAGTTTTTCAGTTTCATCCACCTGTGCCGCGATGCTGCCGTTGAGCACATTGAGGCTGTCCAGTACTTCGCGCGCTTCCTTAAACCCCTTCTCAACGCCTTTTACCGCCGCGTTGTACATCTCGTTCAGACGCTCATCGGACGCGCCCCGTGACCGCGCCGCATCCAGCCCCTTGGCCACAAAATCACTGATCCGCCCCGCCACCTTGTCGGGCGTGAAATTCTCGGCATCCAACCCCGACAACTTATCTGCGGTCATGCCCGGGATCTTGTCGGCCAGTTTGCCCAACAACACCTGGGTAGCATCTTGCGAACCAGCGGACCGGTTGTTTGATCCGTTGATGTCATTCTGAGGGCGGGGTGAATGGATCTGTGGGGTGGAAACCAGAACTTTCATGGCAATCTCGGCACTTGGGATTTGTCGGGTGTTGGAACTGTATCGGCGGACTGACCACCAGCTTGAGCTTTTGTTGACTATGGCGCAGATGAGAGACGGGGTAGCATGTAGGTTCTACAGTACAGGAGTCCAAGGAGGACGAGCGTTTATGCCTGATATTACGGATGAGATTGTCGTTTATAAGCCGGAGCAGGTGTGGCGTTACTGGCTAATTGAGTTAGTCAGTTACTGGGAAGGCAGCCTGAATGCTACTCGGCTTGCCCGCATCTGTAACATCGGTCGACAGCAGGCGACAGCTGACCTCAAGGGTTATAGGTTGCAGCGTCCTGATAACTTGTATTACAACTCATCGCTCAAAACCTACCTGCCGACACAAGACTTTCAATACCACTGGATCAGCGGCGATGTAGCCGAGTATCTGAGCTGGGTGAGTGGCAAACATGCCTCCGCGTTTGTGGATGTACATATTCCCTGCCAATGCCTGCAGCACCCGTCACGTAATGTCCCTGCTGAATTGATGCGCAAACTGGTGCGCAGTATTCGAGAACAGCGCCGTATCGAAGTGGACTATGTCTCTTTGACCAATCCCGATCACGATGGCCGTGTCATCGTACCCCACACCTTTGTGAATACAGGCCTGCGCTGGCACCTCAGAGCCTGGTGTGAAAAGGCACAGGCCTATCGTGATTTTGTGCTGAGTCGATTCAGGCCGGACGCTTCATTGTTGGACGTGTCGCCCAACGGGGCAGGTCATGACGAAGCCTGGAACACCGAGGTAACGCTAGTGCTGAAGCCAGATCCCCGTCTTGCGGAGAACAAACGGACGGTACTGGTCCATGACTACTCCATGCAGGATGGAGAGCTTAGGCTTAAGACCCGTGCCGCCTTGGCTCAGTATCTACTGCAGGAGATGCATATCAACCACAAAATACTGGATGGCAACCCGGACGCCCAGCAGTTGATATTGGCCAATCTTGACGATGTGCGGCGCTGGCTGTTTTGAACCTGTCGCGTTAGACGACAGGTAGTTTTGTACAGTGTTGAGGCCACGATGATGAAGGGATACAAAAGCGTAATACCCCTGATGCTCAAGCTCAGTATCAGCAACGTGTAAAGGCGAGTTAAAGGATAGGGACATGGACGACTTTTCACCTTCAGACCTCAAAACCATCTTGCACTCCAAGCGAGCCAACTTGTTCTACCTGGAATACTGCCGCGTCATGCAGAAAGATGGCCGCGTGCTTTATCTCACCGAAGCCAGTAAAGAAAACCTCTACTTCAATATCCCCATCGCCAATACCACGGTGTTGCTATTAGGTAATGGCACTTCCATTACCCAAGCCGCCATGCGCATGTTGGCACAGGCCGGTGTCCTGGTCGGCTTTTGTGGTGGCGGTGGCACCCCGCTCTATATGGCCTGCGAAGTGGAATGGCTCACCCCACAAAGCGAATATCGTCCTACCGAATATCTACACGGCTGGATGCAATTCTGGTTTGAGGATGAAAAACGACTCACCGCTGCCAAGCACTTTCAACAGGCTCGCATTCAATACCTGCAAAGCGTCTGGCAAAAAGACCGAGACCTCAAACTGGAAGGTTTTGACGTTAACGATAGCCCGATCCAAAAAGCGCTGACCACCTTTCATAGCCGCACAGATGTCGCTACAGCATCATCCGAGCTGCTGCTAACCGAAGCCCAGCTCACTAAGGTGCTGTACAAATACGCCGCCAACAATACCCAGTTGAGTAACTTTACCCGCCAGCACCAATCTCAGGACAAGGCCAACGACTTCTTAAACCACGGTAATTACCTTGCCTATGGCCTGGCCGCCAGCTGCTTATGGGTGCTTGGCATACCTCATGGGTTTGCGGTCATGCACGGAAAAACCCGTCGGGGCGCTTTGGTGTTTGATGTGGCTGATCTGATTAAAGATGCCATCGTACTGCCCTGGGCTTTTATTTGCGCGAAGGAAAACGCCACCGAGCAAGAGTTCCGCCAGCAGGTACTACAAGCCTTCACCGACCATAAGTCACTGGATTTTATGTTTGATACCGTCAAGGCCATCGCCCTGCAGGAATTCACACCAGAGGCGATAGAGGCGCAGCAACTATGATGGTCACCTTCGTCTCCCAGTGTGAGAAAAAAGCACTGCCCAGAACCCGTCGCGTGCTGGACGCCTTCGCCAACCGCATCGGTGACAACACCTGGCAAACCCTCATCACCGAAGATGGCTTGCTTACCGTCAAGAAAATGCTGCGCCAAACTGCCAGTAAAAGCACCGCTGTCAGTTGCCACTGGATACGCTCCCGATCCCGCAGCCAGTTGTTGTGGGTAGTGGGCAATAAACGAAAATTTAACAGTGAAGGAGTTGTGCCGGTAAACCGAACGGAACAGGATCTACCCAGTAGCGATGTGGCAGATAACTGGCGTTATTTACCCTTAATCAAAACCTTTACCGGGCTGGCAGCCCTGCTGCATGACTGGGGTAAAGCCACCAAACTGTTTCAGGATAAGTTGAACCCCCAGTCAAAAAATACGTTTAAAGGCGACCCGCTGCGCCATGAATGGATCTCCAGTTTACTGCTGATGTCGCTGATCCGTTCCGGTGACAACCCGACGCAGGATCAAAGCTGGCTGGCTCCTTTGATCGAAAAAGACTTGGATGAAACTCAGTTGCAGAGTGCTTTGTCTGTACAGGCAGAGCTTTCTCGGCCCTTTGCGGACTTGCCGGATGCGGCAAGTCTGGTGCTCTGGTTAGTGTTGTCACATCACCGGCTGCCAAAAGCACAAGACCGGGATAAAGCCAATTGTGCAGAACGAACGAATGAGACGCCGCAGAGTTTGCTGGCGCGGATCAGCGCACAGTGGGGCTATGAAAACCGTTTTGAAGATGATGAATTTCAGAAGCGCCTGCCGGACTGTTTTGTTTTTCCGCAGGGCTTACTCAGTGAATCATCTAAGTGGTGCACCGAGCTGAGTCATCGTGCCCGTCAACTGAGCGAGCAGTTACCATTATTTTCGGCGGCGGTTAAAGATGGCAGTTGGCGTACGATTGCCCACCATGCGCGTCTCTGTCTTATGCTGGGCGATCACTATTATTCCTCAAAAGAGAACGATAAAACCTGGGAGTCCTCCGTTGCTCTGTATGCCAATACGGGACTGGATCAGGATAATCAACGCCAACTGAAACAGAAGCTGGATGAGCATCTGGTAAACGTGGCTGCAGCCGCAGTTAGAGCCAGTGGTTACCTGCCGGATTTTGAAAATCAGCCTCCGGTGGCGCAGGACGTAACCGCGTTAGCCCCTAAAAAAGACCTGGCACCCGAGCTTAAAAAGCAGTTTGGCTGGCAAGATAAAGCGGTAACAGTACTCAAGGATTACCGAAAGGAAACCGATGATAAAGTCAGCGGTTATTTCATCGTCAATATGGCCAGTACCGGGCGGGGTAAAACCCTAGCCAACGCCAAAATTATGCAGGCGCTGTCACAAGATCAGCAAAGCCTGCGCTTTGTTCTGGCTCTGGGCCTTAGAACCCTGACCCTTCAGACCGGTGATGAATACCGTGACCGAATCGACCTGAAAGAGGATGAGCTGGCGGTGCTGATCGGCTCGAAAGCGATTCTGGAACTGCATCAGGGCGATCAGGTGCCACAGGAAAAAGAGGAACAGGAGCCCGACGCAGCAGAGCAGGGATCTGAGTCTGCAGAATCTCTTTTGGAGACAGATGAACAGATTGACTGGTGCCAAGGGGATGAGCACTGGCAAAACCTGTTGCCGGAAGAAGAGCTGACCACCGTGCTGACCGGTACCAAAGAGCGGGCGCTGCTGTACGCACCAGTCTTGGCCTGCACCATCGACCATATTATGGGCGCGACCGAAACCGTTCGGGGTGGCCGTTATATTCTGCCCAGTCTGCGCTTGATGTCGTCCGATCTGGTAATCGATGAGGTTGATGATTTTACCGGCGAAGATTTAGTCGCCATTGGCCGTTTGATCCACCTGGCAGGGATGCTGGGCCGCAAGGTAATGATCTCGTCAGCGACAATCCCGCCGGATCTGGCACTGGGCTATTTTACCGCTTATCAAAAAGGTTGGGCGCTGTTTGCCGCCAGCCGACAGCATAATAGTCAGGTGGCTGCAGGCTGGACGGATGAATTTAAAACCGAGCTGGTGACCATCAGTCAGGGAGAGAACGATGTTTCACATTATCAGGCCGGCCATGAAAACTTTGTTGCTAAGCGTATTAGTAAACTGAAACAGGAGCCGGTTAAACGGCGGGCTGAGATTTTAACCCTGCCGGAAAAAAACGATACCGACTCCGCCGATAACCTGTTTTTCAGTACTGTGCAGAAGGGGGTTCTGAACAAACATCAGCAGCACTTTACTCGGGATGATAAAACCGGCTGCCAAGTCTCTTTTGGTGTCGTGCGCTGCGCCAATATCAAACCCTGTATTGATCTTACTGAATACCTGTTGGCGGCAGATTGGCCGCAAGATACCGAGGTACGGGTGATGGCTTACCACAGCCAACAGGTACTGCTGCTGCGCCATGCCCAGGAGAAGCATCTGGACAAGGTGTTGAAACGCAAATATCCGGTGAATGACCCGAAAGACGGAGCTTTTTATCAGTCTGGTATCCGGCAACATCTGGACACCTGCGGCACAAAAAATCTGATCTTTATTCTGGTGGCGACCCCGGTTGAAGAAGTCGGGCGCGACCATGATTTTGACTGGGCGGTGGTAGAGCCCTCTTCCTACCGCTCAATTATTCAGCTGGCGGGCAGGGTGCGCCGACATAGGGGCGCACTGGATAATGAAAGCCCCAATATGGCACTGCTGCAATACAACCTGAAAGGCTATCGTAATCCGCAGGCGGATAGTGTTTTTAGCCGACCGGGTTATGAGCAGCGTAAAGGTAGTAAGAATGAAACATGGCAGCTATTTTCAAGAGACTTGCGTGATCTGGTTGATGTTAAATCAATAGAACAAAGAATTGATGCTGCTCCGCGTGTAGCCAAAGATTCCAGCTTTCAATTGGCAGCATTAGAGCATTTTGCTATTGGCCAAACATTAAGTTGTCATTATCTGAAAGGAAAGGCCGAACCTAGTTATCCGGCAAATAGCCCCAAAAACCTTTGGGGGTATACCGATGATTATTGGTGGATGACCGCTTTGCCGCAGCAGTTTAATCGCTTTCGTAACAGTGCCCCCGGCCTCAGCCTTTATCGGGTTCTTGATGACCGGAAGGGCGCTGTATTCAAAATTTATGACCGCCGAAATAGATGCTGGGTCCCCGTTGAAGATGAATTAGGAATACAGGTACAGCAACTGGACGCTCAGCACAGTAAGCGTTTATGGCTGGCGCGGGATTACGGGGGGCTGGTTGCAGAGCAGAGCAAAATCAGAAATGAAGATCCAGAGCGCACATCACAGCGACTTGGAGAGTTGAGTTTGAGTTTTTATCAGGACGGCAACCGCTATCGCTATAACGATCAGCTGGGATTGGTCAAAGTCGATTAAAGGATAAGGAACGTTAGGAGAACATAATGACAGATCCGGCAATAGAAGCCTTCTTTGCAGAGCGCAAAGAATCCTGGCTAAAGAAAAATCTCAACGCCAGCATGACAGAGGAAGAGGTCAGGGATAAAACACTGGAGTGTGAGGAGATTTTCGCACTGAAAAACTGGCTGCCCAATGCGGCAAAGCGGGCAGGGCAGATCTCGTTATCAACACATCCCGTGACCTTCAGTCACCCAAGTGCGCGCAAAAATAAAAACGGTTATGCCAGTTCTGTTATCGCTAAAGCGGATTTCAGAGCTGATGGTTTTTTGCGTACCGGTAATGTGCAAACAGAGCCGGATGCCTTGGGTAACGCTGCCGCTCTGGATGTGTATAAATTTCTGACTTTGATGATGCAGGACGGCAATACCCTACTGTACCACCTACAAAAAGACAGCGAGTTAGCAAAACAGCTATTAGATGTTGGAGATGATCCTGCCCTGTTGAAAGAGGGGTTTCTGGCGATGGTAGCAGCTAATGGTGAAGCCATTACCAGTTCAAAAATAAAGCAGGTTTATTTTCCGGTTGAGGAAGAGGCAGAAGGTTATCACCTGCTTTCATTGCTCAGTCATTCCGGCCACCTCTTCGAGATGCGTAAACGGCTGGACTGGTTGCGCTTTTCAGAAGAGACAAAAACCAAACGGGAGCTGAGAAAAAACAACCACTATTCAGAAACCGGCTACCAGGAAATCTACAACCTGACCACCATAGGATACGGCGGCACCAAGCCACAAAATATCAGTGTGTTGAATAATCAAAATGCCGGTAAAGCACATCTGCTGTTATCTATTCCCCCCGAGCTTGCACCCCGGCATACCCGTTTGCCGACACAGAATTTCTTTACTGATGTGCTATATGCCAAACCACTGCAGGACACCTTTCAGGCGTTCCATCGTTTAGTCAGCGCAGACCATAATAATGCCAATATCCGTAACGGATTGGATTACCGTGCCCAGGAATATCTTGATCATTTGATCCTGAAAATGTGGCAGGTACGTCAGGGCTTTGCCGAACAAACATATACCCGTCCTGAGGCACTGCCTGCCTATCAGAAGTTTTGGCTTTTGCCGGAGTATGAAGCCGAACGCCGGGAGAACGCACCTTGGCTTGATGACCTGATTCGGGAAGCTGCCCGCCACTTTAACGCCAGCTACAAAAAGGTTCTGGGAAGCTCAGCCTTTATGTTGGGGGATGACCTTATCCAGCGTGTTACCGGGGTAATTGAACAGAACAGGGAGGCGTTGTTATGAGTGTTCGTCGTTTGCTGGTACTGCCACATCTGAAAGTGCATAACGCCAATGCGCTTTCCAGCCCGTTTACCATCGGCTTTCCCGCGATGACCGCATGGCTGGGTTTTATCCATGCTCTGCAGCGTAAGTTAAATGCCAACGGTTACCCCGAGCTTAAGTTTGTCGGCACCGGAGTGATGAGTCACCAGTGTGACCTGCAAACCTATCAAGGGCCAGGAGATTTTGTGCATTCGATTATCGGCACGGCTAACCCACTGGATAAAGATGGTAATCGCTCAGCCTTTATCGAAGAAGCCCGCTGTCATCTGGATGTATCGCTGCTGATTGAATATCAGGCAGACGAGGCGACAGAAGATGCGGTTTTACTGCCTGATTTTCCTGATGTTGTTAGCCAGCATCTGATGCGAATGAGGGTTGCAGGTGGTGATCTGCAGGGCTTTAAAACACCGGTATTACCGGTGTTAGACGACAGCGATGAGCAGGGCCAGGCTAAGTTGATGCGCTCACTGATGCCGGGCTTTGCCCTGATTGAACGGCGTGAGTTGATGCAACAGGCGATGGAGGCCGGGCAGGATGCTTTGGATGCTCTGCTGGATTACCTGACCGTGCACCACACCTGCACACAGGATGGTGATGGCAACGTCAGCTGGAAAAGCCAACGTAAAACGAACGCCGACGGCAACCGGCCTGGTTGGATTGTGCCTATCGCTACCGGTTTTCAGGGCATTAGCGAGTTGGGAGAAGCTAAAAACCAGCGCGACCCGGAAACTCCGCACCGCTTTGCCGAGAGTGTTGTCACCCTGGGGGAGTTCAGAATGGCACACCGGATTAAACAGTTGGACGAAGTCTTGTGGCACTACCATACCGACCCGGACAAAAATCTTTATCTGTGTCAGCAGGTGCAAAACCAAACCACAGAAAATGATAACGATGGCTTCTACTAAGCCGGATTAAGGAAGAAACGGAGAAACAACATGGCTAAAGCAAAAGATACAGCATCGGTACTGGCCTTCGAGAAAAAACTGGTACCGTCGGATGGTTATTTTTATGGCACCACCTGGGCCAACAAAGCAGAGTCTACGCCGTTGGCGCTGCAGGAAAAGTCAGTACGTGGCACCATCTCTAACCGCCTGAAAGCAGCAGTGAAAAATGATCCGGCTAAACTGGATGCGGAAGTTGAAAAACCTAACCTGCAAACCGTTGATGCCTGCGCACTGGGTACCGAGCAGGATACCCTGAAACACTTTTTCACCCTGAAAATACTGGGTGGTGTTGAAACCCCGTCCGCCTGTAACAACGCAGCGTTTAAAGCCAGTTATCAGCAGGCGGCAAAGGCCTATATCGTAAATGAGGGCTTTAAAGAGCTGGCCCGTCGCTATGCGGTGAATATCGCTAACGCACGCTTTTTGTGGCGCAACCGTGTTGGTGTGGAGCAGATCGAGGTGCAGGTAAAGGTGTTGAATCAAGGCCAGCAAGCCAGCTGGAATTTTGATGCCACCCAGTACAGTACGCGCCACTTTGATTACGGCGATAGCCAGATCAACCAACTGAGCGAAAAAATCGCCCATGCCTTGGCAACGTCTGATGGCTGTTTGATGTTGGAGATCACCACCTATGCTCAGTTGGGTAAGGCTCAGGAAGTGTATCCATCGGAAGAACTGGTACTGGATAAAGGCAAAAGCAAAAAGAGCAAAGTGCTATATCAGGTACAGGGCCATGCCGCCATGCACTCGCAGAAAATCGGCAATGCCCTGCGTTCCATCGACACCTGGTACCCAGCCTTTGATGATGAGGCAACCACTGCCGGACCTATTGCCATTGAACCCTATGGTGCGGTAACCAATTTGGGCACCGCCTTTCGTACACCGAAAGAGAAACAGGATTTTTATACCCACTTTGATAAGTGGGCGCGGGGAGAGGCTTTGCCACGAGTAGAAGATGAGCACTATGTGATGGCTATCTTGGTTCGCGGCGGCGTCTTCGGCGAGAGTGACAAGTAGGAGTCCTCTATGAACTACTACCAAGATATTACTCTGCTACCGGATGCTGATATTGCGCTGGGCTTCCTGTGGCAGAAAATCTACCAGCAGGTGCATATCGCCCTGGTTGAACAAAAGGTGGATGCCCAGCACAGTGCCATCGCGGTCAGCTTTCCGGGCTATGGCAGCAAAGGCTTTCCGCTGGGCAATAAACTGCGCGTATTAGCTAAAGAGAAAACACAGCTGGAAAAATTAAATCTGGCTGGTTTTCTGACCCGGTTTGAAGATTACACCCATCTTAAATCGATCCAGCCAGTACCGGAGGATACCGTCCCGGTCGCCTTTGTTCGCCAGCAGGTAAAAGGCCAGGCCCGTATCGCAAAAGATATGCAGGCCAAAGCGCAGCTCTGGTCAGAGAAATCTGGCCAAAGTCTTGAAGAATGCCTGCAGCAACTGGAAAAGACGAAACCAAAAGGGGAGTCCAAGGCACCGTTTATCTGGATGCAAAGCCAGCAAACTAAAGCCAGCAATCCAGAGCACTCTGCCCGCTTCCCGTTGTTTATTCAAAAGGTAGTCGCAGAGCAAGCACATGATGGAATGTTTAACTGCTACGGCCTTAGCGTGGCCCGGGGCGAAGAGGTCGCTACAGTCCCTCATTTTTAACCTAAAAAATGGCTCTTTAAAAATATGTAATTAAAACAGGCAGTTACAACCTGGAGCGAAATAAAGGTATTTTTTGATATTTTTATTTAACTCCTTGTTGTAGCTGTTCTTTGTGGTACATTTTTATTGTTCACTGCCGCTCAGGCAGCTTAGAAATGAACGCGGTGATCTTGCCTTTAGGTACTAATGTTCACTGCCGCTCAGGCAGCTTAGAAATGCCCTTCCTTCTCTGTGAATTCTGCCTTTTTGTTCACTGCCGCTCAGGCAGCTTAGAAAGTATGCAACTTGAGCGTGACGAACCAGATGCAGTTCACTGCCGCTCAGGCAGCTTAGAAAATACCCGCCAGACTTCATCAAAAACATGGACAGTTCACTGCCGCTCAGGCAGCTTAGAAAAACCGGAGGTGGTGATACTGGCGGTGGTGACAGTTCACTGCCGCTCAGGCAGCTTAGAAAATGGCGACTATCGCATGATAATTGATTCTAAAGTTCACTGCCGCTCAGGCAGCTTAGAAAAGGCAAAACTGTTGAATCAGTTCCTGACGTTCGTTCACTGCCGCTCAGGCAGCTTAGAAAAGATTTTTGAGATTTAGTTGCAGACTGATAAAGTTCACTGCCGCTCAGGCAGCTTAGAAAAGATGGATCAACTTGATGCCGATGCTCAGCAAGTTCACTGCCGCTCAGGCAGCTTAGAAATGGCTCTGGTAAGAGTTATGGCGTGGTTGAAAGTTCACTGCCGCTCAGGCAGCTTAGAAATGACCAGTATCGTCGTCACACTCAGAAGGAGAGTTCACTGCCGCTCAGGCAGCTTAGAAAAGTCCCCCCCGTTTAGTAATACGGGGGGAAAGGTTCACTGCCGCTCAGGCAGCTTAGAAAAAGTGGTGCCCATGCCGTCGCCATATCCAAAAGTTCACTGCCGCTCAGGCAGCTTAGAAAGATATGCTTCCAGTTGCACATATCAACATCGTGTTCACTGCCGCTCAGGCAGCTTAGAAATGCCACTGCTCTGCAATGTGCATCACTGCAGCGTTCACTGCCGCTCAGGCAGCTTAGAAATTATCACGGTGCGATGGCTGGGTATCAACACAGTTCACTGCCGCTCAGGCAGCTTAGAAATGTAGAAACTGTGAGTAAAGCGATCAACGTGTGTTCACTGCCGCTCAGGCAGCTTAGAAAGATTGAACAACTTATCACTACTTTCGACCCTCGTTCACTGCCGCTCAGGCAGCTTAGAAACTGCAGCACCAGGGTCAAGGTTGTAGTGGCCTAATGATCCCGGACACCAACTTAAGGTGGTAAAGTCACCGCCGAAGAAGAGGTGTTCAATGGCAAAACAGCGTCGTTCGTTTTCAACCGAGTTCAAAATG
>NZ_PYGI01000030.1 GCF_003014615.1 Marinobacterium halophilum
CTTCTGGAGAATAGCGGCTTTACGTTCTTCTGAGTAATGGGGCATGGTTGTTGTCCTCTGAAATGTTCAGGTGACAACTACGCTGACACATAGGGACAGCGCCTCCTGCCTCATTCCCCGACGCTAGACGCGTTATTTTTGCCAGTCAGCTGAAAAGCTGGCTGGTGTTTTTACAGATCGTGTCTGCTTGCATAATTGGCTTTTCGTGCCAGTTTTGAGCCTCTCCCATTCCTGCCAAGTGAAACTCGGCGAAATGGTAAGTACCTGCTTAATCGTAAGACCGCCTATCTGGTTAAAATATGGAGACTGACCCCTGCTATCCAATAAAAACTTCAGTGCAAAACATTCTTATAGAAACCATAAGAAACCCTAATATGGTTTTAAAACCATTTATTCCGTGTACACAATTCTTAATAATCAATCGCCCCCAGGGCTTTACGCCCAACTTATAACAATAAATATTTCCTGTATTGGAGCTTCCTCAATGAAATTGAAATCTGCCTGCCTGGCACTGTCGACACTGGCACTGACCCCTCTCTCGGCTCAGGCATCTGAATACGATTACAACTTTTACGGCAGCCTGAGGGTAATGGTAGAAGAGGCCAAGCATGACAACGGTGACAGTTTTAAAGACGCGGTAAGCCGCATAGGTGTAAACGGCTCGCATGACTTGGGCAACGGCATGCAGGCCTTCGCAAAATACGAGCTGAGCGTGGATGTCGCCGAAGGCGAACTGGGTTCCGATACCGGCAATGATGCACGTCAGGCCTATGTCGGCCTGTCCACTGATTACGGCAGCCTGACACTGGGCCGCTACTGGTCCAGCTTCTACAACGCCATAGGCTATGCACCTGACCAGCTGTGGGTCCACTCTGCACCGGTGTATTACACCCTGGATTGGGACTACCGCATCGGCAAATCAGTGATGTACACCACCCCTGACATGAATGGCGTACAGGTTTCTGCCTTGTATAGTGACGAACGTGAACAGGGGCAGCTGGCCACCACGTGGCAAGCCAGCAACAACCTGAAACTGGCTGCCGGTTACATCGATGACGCCGACAACAACGATTCCGTTGGCCTGGCCGCTTATTACACTGGCAGCGGCTATTACCTCAACGCCATGTTGATGGACAAGGACAACCAGGGCCGAGGTATTGACTTGATTGGCGGTATCTCGGCCGACAAGCACCTGTATACGGCAGGCGTGTCCAGCTTCGAAGACCGCTCCGGCAGCGATAACGACTTTGACGCCCTGATCCTTGCCTACCAGTACAACCTGCATCCGAAGGTTAAGCTCTGGGTTGAAGCCAAGGCCTGGGATGGTGTGCTCTATGGTGTAGAAGATTCCAACCTGATTGCGCTGGGGATGAATTACGACTTCTGATCCGGTATCTTGAATCCGCAAACTCCGTGCCTGCTTTTACCCCTTCAGCCGGTACGGGGTTTGTATATTCACTATACAAGGATGAACAACCGTGCGTTACCACGTAACCTGGAGCTTGCCTTCGCATACAGCACAATCAGCCCGCAAGATTTTGACCTGCACAATTGTGCCAGCGAAACCGTTCGTCCCCGCGGCTATGACCGCGCTGTAACCTATCAAACCTGTGATGTACGCCTGTTCATGAACGACAGCATGTACGAACTGAATGGCATGACGGTCCCCTATGGCCCAGTCGATCATCTGGAAGTACGCCATGCAGTGTTTGACCACTACCGGATGCGCTCAGTTACCGAAATTCCAAAAGCTGGCGTCAAGCTATGAACAGCAGACGCCACCTGCAATAGATGACATCACTCCTGCTTCTGCGCTTCATACTCGCGTGCGGTGCTACGCAGGTGATCCATCACAGCGAGGGCATCGCCCTTGAGGTCTGATACGCTGTCGTATCCAGGCTTGATCCATCCCTTGAGTCAAGCTCATAAAGTCCGGGTTGATGAAAACCGAGAACGAGCCCATATACATGCCACCGGGGATCGTGGTCAGATACTGCGTCACTTCAGACAGCCGCTGCGCCTTTTGCTGCCCTACCGGTAACAAAGCTCCATCCACAACACCTTGCTGCATCATTTCGTACAATTTGGTAGCGGGTGCAGCGACTGGTGCAACCTCCATGCGCTGAGCAATGTTTCACTGTAGGCTGCACCGGATACACTCAAGGTTGTAGCCATTGTCAGGCCAAGACCATATTTTTTGGCGTATTAATCATTTTTCAGTCCTTGTTTTTATTATTTAATCGACCTTTCAAATTTTCCGTACTCAAAAGTTCTATCAAGCAGCCAAGCTCCTCTCGCATACTGCCTTGCGTATCAGCATGGAACCTGCTTTTAATCAGACTTTTAGTGGAGATAACCGAAGCCGATACCATGTCGCCAATCTCCATTGCACTCGCTAATGCCAGCTTGAATGCGTGACCATCTTCGGTTATTTCATTAATAAAACCCGCTTTTTTAAAGCGTTCGGCACTAAACCGTCGTCCCAGAATGAGTAGTTCTGATGCAATTTTGTGCCCCGCCGTTTGCGGAATGACGAAGGTTGCTGCGAATTCAGGGCAGAGCCCGAGGCTGGTAAATGGCATTTGAAAGAAGCTGTTCTTGCCTGCATACACAAGATCACAGTGCAGCAACAGAGTCGCACCGATACCCACGGCAAAACCTTCTACGGCAGCAACAACCGGTTTTCTGAACTGGCTAAGTCCAAGCATGAATTCAAAAACCGGGTGGCTTTCATCCTCTATCGGATTATTCGAAAAGTCATCAATATCATGGCCGCTACAAAAGAATTGATTGCCGCCGGTAATAATCACAGAGCGTATGGATTCATCTTTATCGGCAAAATCTAGGCCCGCCGATAAGCCTCTATACAGATCAACATTCAGGGCGTTTTTTCTTTGGGGATTGACGATTCTGACAACCAGCACAGAGCCGACAACCTCCCGTTTAACACAGGACTCAGGGCGCATGGCAGTATCCTTTCGGGTAATATCCCGGAGCCTATACAGCTCCGGGCACAATGAAACCGCTTACAGTTCTTCCGAGAACTGCTGACGCAGCGCACGCTTGAGCAGCTTGCCTGAGGTGTTTTTAGGCAACTGCTGCACAAAGTGGACGTGTTTGGGAACCTTGAATGCTGCCAGATTTGCCCTGGCATGCTGGATCAGACTTTCCACATCCTGATCCGCCTCGGTACGCAAAACGACCACAGCGGCAATCGCCTCGATCCATTTGTCATCAGGCACACCAATCACCGCGACTTCATCCACATCCGGGTGGGTATAAAGCGCCTCTTCGACATCACGACTGGCCACCAGAACACCGCCGGTGTTCACAATGTCCTTGATGCGATCAACAATCCAGATATAACCCTGCTCATCGCGATATCCCAGATCACCTGAGTGGAACCAACCATCACTGAATGCCTCAAGGGTTTGTTCCGGCTTGTCCCAATATCCCACCATCAATTGGGGGGAGCGGTGCAACAGCTCCCCTTGCTCGCCAGGCTCACACTCATTGCCGGTTGCCGGATTGATGATCCGTGTTTCCACATTGATTACCGGACGTCCACAGGATGATGGTCGATCCTTATGCTCCTCAGGTGACAGCACGGTTGCCAGCGGCGCTATCTCGCTTTGACCGTAGCAGTTATAAAGACCCGACAACGGCAGACGTTGAGCCAACTCTTTGACGATGGGCTCCGGCATAATGGAGGCACCGTAGTAAAGTTTCTGCAAATGCTGAAGCTCATGTTCGATAAACTCCGTATGGCGCAGCAAGGCGATCCAGACCGTCGGCGGTGCGAAGAAACTGTTCAGCTGCTTCTCTTTCAACATCTTCAGGATCACTTCGGGCGTCGGTGTATCCAACAGGCAGGTATACGCTCCCGACAGCAGGCCAGGCATGGTAAACACATGCATCTGAGCCGAGTGGTACAGCGGCAATGCGGCCAGACAACGATCCGAACCTTTAATATCCAGATGTAATAGGCAACTGCTGTATTCCGCCATCAGAGAACGGTGCGTATGCATCGCGCCCTTGGGGTCAGAGGTGGTACCGGATGTATAGAGGATCTGCACAACATCGTTCTCATCCAGCATCAAATCAGGTGTCTGGTCACAACTCGAGCCGGTTGCGATCGCCAGAATATCAGCTCGGCCCTCAACCCCTTTCGTGCTGTGCAGGCTACCCTGAATGCTCAGTTCCAACTGGTCGCAGACCGCATCGACATGGGTTTTGAGACTATCGTCAGCAAAGAGTGCGCGCGCACCAGATTGCGTCAGCACATACACCAGTTCACGTTCAGTTAGCGAAAAGTTGACCGGTACATGAATAAGGCCCGCACGGGTACAGGCCAACCACAGAATCAGATAGGCATCGGAGTTTTTGCCATAAGAGGCGACCCGATCTCCTTTCTCAAGCCCCTGTGCCAACAGCT
This sequence comes from Marinobacterium halophilum, assembly GCF_003014615.1. Lineage (GTDB taxonomy): Bacteria > Pseudomonadota > Gammaproteobacteria > Pseudomonadales > Balneatricaceae > Marinobacterium > Marinobacterium halophilum. The sequence continues at coordinate 4,436 of NZ_PYGI01000030.1, forward strand.
GGTTGGCAACGCGGTTAACGGCGCGATTAAGCGCCTGATAGCACCAGCTTCGCCCGTTGTATTCCAATGCAATTTGCTGCGGACACCGCATTGATATGCGGTTCAAAGCATCACCAATGGTATTGCGGTTCGCCTGATTGACCAGTGTCTTGATATCAGTTGCCAGATTCATAACACACCTCGAGTTATTATTGTTGTACCGGTATTCAGTTGCGCAGCGGTTTCCCCGTATCCAGGAATGCCTGCATGCGCTGCAGTGACGCGGGATACTGCAACAGTTCCAAATTGCACCTCCGCTCCAGATCACCAAAACGATCAAACCAGCCCGGCTGCGCCGCCTGATTCAGAAGCTGCAGCAAACGCTGCTCCAGCGTGTACTGATAGCTGTCCACCTCTGCGGTAATTTCCGGACCGGTCTCGGCGAGTGGCGGTAACCGGCTGAAGTCCGTGTCATCAGATAGATCTCGCAACTGGCGGATCTGCGTAATAGCATCCGACAGTAAACGGTCCCGGTTCATACTGATGCCATCTGTTTCTCGCAGCAGACCCCACTGCATCGCTTCATGCGCAGAACTACACACCTGAGCACCACTGATCAGCCCAAATGTCTGCTCAATAGCCACTTCAGGCCCCATTCGCTCGCACGTACGCGCCAGCAATTCACGACAGCCACCCCAGCCCGGCACAATACCGACACTGTTTTCAACCAAACCCAGCTGAACTTCGGCGTGCGCCTGTATACGGTGACAGTGGAACATCAGCTCCAGACCACCACCCAGTGCCTTGCCTGCAACAGCTGCCACAACCGGCACCGGAGCCTGACGGATCGCGGCGAATAGTCGCTGGCCACGCCTGATATAACGATCAATCGCGCCCTCTTGTTCCGCCATCATCCTAAACTCTTTAAGGTCAGCGCCCGCTGCAAAAATACCGGTGTCACTGTAAAACACCAGTGCCTTGTCAGCTGTAATCGCTTCAGCCAAAGCAGTCTCGAGTTCATCCAGCAACTCGTTGCTCAATGCATTGACCTTGCAGTTGAACTCCAGACACCAGGTATCCTGATCCAGCGCACGTAGCACACTACTGCTGAAAGCATGAACGGCTGGCTGGGCGACGACACGCTGCCAGTCGATAATGCCGTCAGCCGTTGTGCCGGGCTGGTAACGCCCTTGATGATCCAATTGCTCGCCGTCCCGATAACATGGCTGCCCCGCCGCATGCTGCATGAAAGAGGAAAGGTCACCTTTTTCTGCCTGCATGCGAGCGGTAAACGCCGCCATGCCAATACGATCCAGCAGCTCGAAGGGGCCAAAGCGCCAGTTGTAGCCGAGTCGCATCGCTGCATCCACTGCGTCAAGGTCGCCCGCTACATCGGGCACCAGGCGGGTGGCATAATCGAGCACTCGGGATAACACGCGCCAGGCGTAGAGTCCGCCGTTGTCTTCGCAGGCAATCAGCTCCTGCAACTGTCCTGATCGCAAGCCTGCCGACTCTAGGGTTGAAGACTGTGGCGCACGATGACCGAGCGTGGCTAGATCCAGCACTTCGTGCCGTTTACGTCCTTCGGCATCAACGCTCTGCCGATAGAACCCCTGCAGCACTCGCCCCTTGCGACCGTGCCAGCCGTTTTCAAGCATCTGTTCAATCACCGGTATCGGTCCTGCGTACTGCTGAAAACGGTCAGCAGCAGGCAACAAGCGGCTCAGACTGGCTATCACTTCGGGCATCAGGTCGATCCCGACCAGATCCCATAACCCGAAAACGCCGGTCTTGGGGAAGCCACACACCTGCATTACGGCATCGGCATCCTCAACGCTCAGTCCCATGGCGATCGCTTCCTGCAGAGCAACCTGCATCCAGTAAACACCCAGCCGGTTGGCAATGAAGCCAGGGCGATCATTACAGCGAATCACGGTTTTGCCCATGGCCTGGTCGATAAATGCCTGTACTCGCTCGACGACCTCAGGACAAGTATCCTCAGACGTGACCAGCTCCAGCAAACGCATGTAGCGTGGAGGATTGAAGAAATGAGTCACGACAAAGTGTTCGCGCAGACTCGGTGGCATCCCCTCCATCAGAGTTGCCAGCGGAATCGTTGAGGTGTTGGAGGACACAATCGTGTCAGGCGCACGAACCGCTTCGATACGACGATACAGTGCCTGTTTGATGTCCAGCCGCTCCACCACAACCTCAATGATCCAGTCAGCATCCTGTAACTGTTCAAGATGGTCGTCGGTATTACCCACCTGAATGCGCTGTGCAACGCTGACATCCATCAGCGCACCGGTAGCACCTGACTTGATCATGCGTTCCAGCGCTCGTTGAGCGATGACGTTACGCTCTTCCGGTGCTGCATCAGATGCCACCCCGGCGGGTGGAATATCCAGCAGCAAGACACTTGCGCCGCCATTGGCAGCCTGAGCTGCAATACCGGCCCCCATCACACCGGCACCGATCACAGCGACCTTACGAACGGGCTTCACTGACTTCATTCGATTCATCCCTCCATCCGCTCCAGAATCAGGGCGATTCCCTGGCCCCCACCAATGCACATGGTGATCAAGGCCCGGCGCTTGCCCAGTCGTTCCAGTTCATACAGTGCCTTCAGGGTGATAATTGAACCGGTCGCACCCACAGGATGGCCATGCGCAATGGCACCGCCATTCACATTTACTCGTTCCGGATCGAACTCCAGGCTTTGGGCAACTGCCATCGACTGCGCGGCAAAGGCTTCGTTGGATTCAATAATGTCGATATCGGCCATGCTCAAGCCCGCATTTTTCAGCGCTTTCTGTACCGCCGGGATGGGGCCAAGGCCCATCAGGTGCGGTTCAACCCCGGCAAAGGCGTAGCTGACAAACCGTGCCTTGGGTGTCAGTCCTTGAGCCTTCGCTTCAGCAACTGATGTCATCACCAGCGCCGCTGCACCATCGTTGATACCCGAAGCGTTGCCCGCCGTGACCAGACCATCCTGCTTAAAGGCTGCACGCAGCTTTTGCAGACTTTCAAAGGTTACATCGGCACGTACATGTTCATCGGTCGCAAATGAAACCACCTCACGCCCTTTTTTTACCGGCACAGGGACAATCTGGTCGGTAAAACGGCCTGCATCAATGGCGGCTGAGGCCTTGCGGTGACTGTCGCAGGCATACTGGTCGAGCTGTTCACGCGTCAGGCCATACTGGGCGGCGATGTTTTCGGCGGTGATGCCCATATGCCCGCTATCGAACGGATCGCTGAGAATACCGATGGTCATATCCAGCGCCTTGGCATCCCCCATGCGCTGACCGAAACGCAATTTTGGCATCAGGTAGGCACCCTGACTCATGCTCTCTGCACCGCCTGCAAGTGCGATACGACTGGCACCGGACTGAATCATCTGGGCGGCGGAGATCAGTGACTGTACTGACGAGCCGCACAAACGGTTAACATTCAGTGCGGCAGAGCTGTCGGGCAGACCACAGTTGCGTGCAATATGGCGTGACAGATACACATCTTGCGGACATGTCGTGATGATATGGCCAAACACCGAGTGGTCGATCTGTGCGGCATCAATACCGGCACGTGCAATAGCGGCCTGACCGGCAAACGTGCCCAGTTCAGCCGGGCTGTAAGCCGACAGGCTACCGCCGAAATCCCCAATGGCCGTACGTGCGCCAGCAACGATAACAACATCCTGAAGCCTGAGTGTTTCGTTCATTGTGCTATTCCTCTTATTGTTCGTTCAGGCCACACGACCCAGCATGTCACGGGCGATCACCTCTTTCATGATCTCGGAGGTGCCGGCATAGATGGTTTGGATACGAGCATCCACATAAAAACGGGAGATGGGATATTCCAGGGTGTAACCGTAACCGCCAAACAACTGCAGACAGCGGTCGATAGAGCGGCATTGCATCTCGCTCAGCATCAATTTCAGTGTTGCAGCGTCCATTACACTCATCTGATCAGCGCGATAGCGTTGCAAGCATTGATTGAAATAGGCTCGACCCATCTCCAGCTCGGCCCGTACCTGCGCCAGCGAGAAGCGGGTGTTCTGGAAGTCGGCGATGCGCTGACCGAAGGCGCGGCGCTCCTGCACATATTCCAGCGTGAGCTCCAGCGCCCCCTCAATGGCACCCAATGCCTGTGCGCCCACGCCCAGACGCTCGCGTGGCAATTCCTGCATCAGATAGGCAAAGCCCTTACCCGCTTCGCCCAGCAGGGCGTCATCCGGCACGATAAGGTCATCAAAGAACAGCTCAGCCGTATCACTGGCATGCTGACCGATCTTGCGAATCGACTTGCCGCGGGCAAAGCCCGGTAGCGTCGTATCAACAAGGAACAGTGACACACCATGCGCCCCGGCACGGGGATCGGTCTTGGCGCATACAATTACCATTTCGGCCAACTGACCGTTGGTGATAAACACCTTTGCGCCATTGAGCTTCCAGCCGCCATCCACCTTGTCAGCGGTGGTACGCATGGCCGCCAGATCGCTGCCTGCACCTGGCTCGGTCATGGCGATGGCACCCAATACCTCACCGCTGGCCATTCGTGGCAACCACTGTTTCTGCTGGGCATTCGTGCCCAAGTGAAGTACATACGGCATTACGATATTGGCGTGGATGTTGTAGCCACTGGCCAAACCGCCAAACCCCTGACGCGAGATCTCTTCACAGATCATCAAACAGATTTCAACGCCTGCAGCCGAGCCGCCCAATGACTCCGGCAGGTCAACCCCCAAGAGACCGGCCGCACCCAATCGATGCCAAAGCTCACGCGGTAGCTGATGCGCCTCTTCCCAGGCTTCATAATCCGGTGCGACTTCCTGCTGCAAAATACGTCGCACCATCTCCTGAAACAGCGCACGATCTTCATCAGCCGCCATGCCATCAGCCGTAACCTGTACCTGTATGCTCATACTGTGCCCTTTATCATTATTTTTACTTCGGGATCACCGGCCGGTTAACCATTAAGGCCATTAAAGAGCTTTATAAATTGGCTTTAAATGATATATCCGGTCTTTTTAATTGATCATATAGGCCACACAGCCAAGAGGGCATGGACACGGCTTGGCAAGGAGCCTGCGCTTCTGCACAATACGAACATGTCTGAATACGACCTACCCCGGCCTTCACCCAAGGCGCACATTGCCAATCATTACATCAACGCTTGTATCAGCGGAGCGCTGCGCCAGGGCGCGCAACGCAATACCCTGTTGCACGAAGCGGGCATACCCGCTGCCTGGAGTGATTGCCCTGACAAGCGTCTGACCGAACACCAGCTCAGTGAACTGATCAGAGCCGTGTGGCGCTTCACGCGCAGCGAGTTCATGGGATTATCGCCGCAAATTTGCAAGCGTGGTGTCTTCGCACTGATGGCAGAATTGGCTTGCGGGGCCAAGACATTGGGAGGAATGCTGCGCCAAAGCGCACGTTTCTTTACAGCGGTTTCGGACGACGTTGATATCGGTCTTGAGCTGGAGCATTCGGAACACCTTTCGCTGGCGTTCTATCGCCTGCACCTGAACCATAGCGGCGAAGACCCGGACCACCTGCTGCAAGAGTTCATGTTGCTGATGTGGCAACGCTTTGCCAGCTGGCTGGTGGGGCAACAGATCCCTGTCGCAAGCACCTGTTTTTCCTACCCGTCACCGCATCATGCGCGCGAGTATCGCGCCATGTTTCTGGGGGATCTTATCTACGCGCAGTCCCGTTGCGGATTCTGCCTGCACCCCCGTTTTTTACAACTGCCTATCATCCGTAACGAGTCCGAACTTGATGCTTTCTTACAAGATTGCCCTGCCGTCATCCTGCGCCGCCCCGTACATGACAGCAGCCTGCAAACACGCGTCAAAGTCTTGCTGCAACGCCATGATCTGGACAACATGCCAGGCCTGGATGAAATCAGCCAACACTTGCTGATTACCCCCCGCACCTTGCGTCGTCATTTACAGGATGAAGGTACCTCCATCCGGATGATTAAGGAGTCATTGCGTCAGGAATTCGCGTTGAAACTGCTCAACAACGAACATCTAAGCATTCATGAGGTGGCCGAACAAACCGGCTTTACCGAGCCTGCCGCTTTCTGTCGAGCGTTCAAGCGATGGACGGGCCGATCTCCGGCCAAGTGGCGGCATCAAATGCGTACGGAGCTCTGACCGCAGGCTGCCTACTTTCTTCCGTTTTTCCCAAGTAAAAGCATTCTTCTGAGCCGGGCCGCCACACAGGGTGAAACCGCCGTAACCAATAAGATGATCGGCCAGAGATTACCGTCTTTAAAGATGTAGGCCTCCAGAATGACAGACAAGGACTTACCCTGTGCCCAACCAAATGTGAACTCAAACAACAGCGTTAACAGTAACCAGAACAAGCCGATGCCTGCCAGCTGCGAACGACGCTGAGCCCCAAGCCAAGGCAGTGCAACAAAGGCAACAACCAGAATCATCACCGATAGCAACACACCGCTCAAAAGCAGACCTGAGGTAAAGCCAAACACCGGCGTGAACACAGACTCCCGTAGCACACCGTTGGCGATGGCCAGTACAAGAATGATCAGCCAGATGGACAGGGCTTTAATTGCGATCATGATGGGCACCTCGGGTGGGCATCAGGCACCTACAGAGAGTGCATGATTGCCAACATTATCGTTTTAATTATCAGAACCGAGAGTCATTTTCACACGGGATACCATCCCTATCCCCGTCCATTTTAGTATTTGGACAGTTTTGGATAATAACTACTGGCCGGCACGATTACCCTTCAGTTTGATCGGTCGAATATGCGTAATGCGGTAAGGCTTGCCAAGCTTTTGCAGCCCTACATGGATCTTGTTGGTATTGATCATGGCCCGGCTGGGTGGATAGAAGCGGCTTCCATCCATCAGGATGATCACATTGGTGTACAGACAGTCGTAGAATGGGCCCGGCGCCCATGTCCGCTCCGTACCAATACATTCGATGCGAGACAGCGGCAGGAAGAAAGATGCTTCCAGCGCCTCATCCGGCGAACGCCAATCCAGACCAGAACGGTCCAGAGTAACTGTCCAGCACCCCGTAGCTTCAAGCGTGCCCAAGGTAGTCCTCAGGGCGGACAAGCAAATCAGGCCCCAGAGCATGACAAACAGAATGATCATCTCCATGGGGATTTCCAGCGCGACCAGCATCCAGCCCAGCAACAGCCCCATGGCAACCATAAAAAAAAAGCCGATCAGATTACTGCGCCCGAGTGTCCTGGTATCGCAGGTCATAACCAGTGGAAACTCAATCAGCGCCAACTCCTTTTGTGTCGCTGGACACTTGGAGAATGCAAAAGGGGTATCCATTAGTTTCTTGAAGAATGACATTACACACCAATTAAAGTCCGTTTTCATGGGGAACTTCCACACGCCGGTTGAAGCCGACGATAACCAGCGGAGGTCTTGCAGTCCCTACACACTGGCCGGAGACAAGACTGCCTCAGCCAATGTATTCATTCAATCCCATTTTGCAGCAAAAGGCTCATCCGGGTGCATGACACCACTACAGCGTCAGACACATCAATCGGTCTCAGGCTTGCCCCAAACCTCCTCCAGCCGACTGGCGCGACGGCACGCGGTTTTGTAGAACCTGTAGCGCCAGGGATTTTTCAAGTAATAGTCCTGGTGATATTCCTCTACCGGGTAGAAGACCGAAGCGGCAAGGATTGGGGTGACGACCCTCTGATCAGGGCGTTGATCAGCAAACTGTCTGATCACTTGCTCCTTGGACAGGCGGGCCAGCCGGCGCTGTTCATCGTCAGCGACGAAGATCGCGCTGAGATAACTGTGCCCTTTATCACAGAATTGGCCCTTGTCATCGAACGGGTCGATATTGCGCCAGTACACGTTCAGCAATTGTTGATAGGCTATTACTTGCGGGTCATAGATCACCTGCACCGCTTCATAGTGGCCTTCGTGGTTGCCGTTATACGTGGGATTTTTCAGGGTGCCGCCGGTAAAACCGGAGATCACCTCGCTGACGCCGTCCTGTTCCTGGAAGGCCTGTTCCATGCACCAGAAGCAACCGCCAGCAAAAATGGCCTGATCGGCACGGCTACTGGTTGGGGTGAAAGCAGTGAGCGTGGCAATGCACATCAAAGCGAGAAATTTCATCATGAGCGTTTCTCCAGACTATGGGACTTGATCGTCTGTTGCTTTTATTTGGATTGCAGGGCACCGGGATTGGTTCAGTATCCGCATGTCTTGGCGCTATTTCAGGATGGAGGGAGCACACAACGGGCAGGCCAGAGGATGACCGATCTCCCTACCGGTTCATGAACAAAAAAGGAGGTGTCACGGCACCTCCTCTTGCGATCCCTATATATGGGACGGTGTTCGGCGTGTAGTCAGCCCCGTCAGAACTCGACGTTGTGGTACACCTGCTGTACATCGTCCAGATCGTTCAGCATCGTCATAAACTTCTCGAACAGTGCTACATCATCGCCACTGAGGGTGGTGTAGCTCTGCGGGATGAACTGGATCTCATCGACATCGAAGTCGATATCACCGAAGCATTCGATCAGGGCAGTTTTGGCCTTGAAGTATTCGGTGTTGGGGGCAAAAACGGAAATTTTGCCGTCTTCGTTTTCGATATCAGTGACGTCAACATCCGCTTCCATCAGCGCTTCAAGCACGGCTTCTTCATCATCGCCGGCAAAGACGAAGATGGCGCAGTGATCAAACATGTGGCTGACGCTGCCCTGAGTACCGATCTTGCTCTTGGTCTTGGTGAACGCCTGGCGTACGTCGCCGAAAGTGCGGTTGGGGTTATCGGTCAGACATTCGATGATCGCCATGCTGCTGCCGGGGCCATAACCTTCGTAACGCGCCGGAGAGTAGTCTTCGCCGCCACCACCCTTGGCCTTGTCGAGTGCCTTGTCGATTACGTGCCCTGGAACCTGCTCCTTTTTCGCGCGATCCATCAGGCCCCGCAGTGCCAGGTTGCCATCTGGATCGATCCCGCCAGACTTCGCCGTGACGTAGATTTCGCGCCCGTAACGGCTATAGAGCTTGGCTTTCATGTCCGAGGTCTTGGCCATTGACTCTTTGCGGTTCTGATACGCTCTGCCCATACGGTGATTACTCCGATAGTGATCTTAAAGCGGCAATTTTACTGCGATCCGTCCGGCCTGAATACCACGCATTTCAACCGCTTTACGACTGCCCTGTAGGAAGTTATGCCCCATGAAGAAGGCACCACAATGACCTGTGTACACCACTCTTTTGACAGGAGCCGGTGATCGTATGATACCTCTGTCGGCCAATGTCACCTGGAGATCGACAAAAACTAACATTTACTTACAAATACGTAATGCACCGGCAATCAATCTGACGGGGTACCTGCGGCATAGTAGGCAGCGTTCGCAAACATAACCCAAAACATAGATTCTAAATAAATTAAAGAATGTGGCCTCATAATAAAAGCTATAGCCATCCATCACCATTAAACTGATTTAATCGAGGCTTTTATACATGTTCAAAAATATTTCAAAGACAATTGTACGTACAGCACTGGTGGCTTCCTTTGGCATTCTGTCTATAACAGCGGCACAAGCTGCCGAAGTATCACCGGAAGTTGGTCATATCAGTTCGAGCTGGTGGCAGGATTCGTCTGCACCACACACCACAGGAAGTGCTCCCTTTACTGTGGACACTCAGAACTTAGAGATTGGTCACATCGGCTGGGACTGGTGGAGTCATAACGTTCACGCCGATGGCAACAGCCAAGCATCGTTGTCATCTTCTGAGCTGACTGCAGAAACGGGCCATGTATCTTGGCAGTGGTGGAACAAAAAGACTGCCATCTGACACACTCTTAAAAAGCCTTCTCCATGAAGGCTTTTTCACGTTTATATACAACGTGACTGCTTAAACACTTCTGAAAAAAGGGGCTGTCCCTCTTTTCTTTTACCGTTATAGCAAGAATTCAGAACGTAAACAGTCAAGAGCCTCGCTTTTCATGACTTGGTTACGCCCCTGCTCCTTGGCCGCGTACAACAACGTATCAGCCTGCTTCAGCAGCTCATCCACGCTGCCACCCGATGACATCTCGGCAATCCCGGCACTGAACGTAAAACTCAGGCTGCCAGCGGGCGTATCGACGCCACTGGCTTCAGTCTGCTCGCGTGCGGCATCCAGAAGCCTGGCAGCGCGATCCACCGGCAGCCCTGAGAACAAAATGCAGAACTCCTCGCCACCCATGCGCGCCACCACAAAACGCGAAAACGCTTGGCGCAAGGATCGAGCAAAGGCAATCAATACCAGGTCACCCGCATCATGACCATGGTTATCATTGATACGCTTGAAATGATCGATATCCAAAATAGCCAAGCTCAGTGCTGATTCAGTGGAATCGATCATGGCGACCTGTTTACGCGCCTGTTCCATGAAGTAACGGCGGTTATGAAGATCAGTCAGTGGATCTGTATAGGCCAATCGATGCAGCTCTCGGGTGCGCTCCATCGATTCAACCGCATGCATGATGCGGCAAAAAAATTCCTCATGGGAAAACGGCTTGTAGAGAAAATCATCCGCCCCATTCTTGATGAACTTGCCGGAAAGATACTTATCATCAGCGGACGACAGGCCGATAATCACCAGATCGACTTTTTCATGCTTGTTCCGCAACGCGTGAATCAACTGGAAGCCATCCATCACGGGCATGTTGTAGTCCGTCAACAGAATATCAATACTGTCATCGGCCAGCACCGCATCCAGTGCCTTTTTGCCGTTTTCAGCTTCGGCGATCTGAAACTGATGACGGCGCAGCAAGTCCGAAACAAACCAGCGAGTAACGGCAGAATCCTCAGCCACCAATACCTTGATATCCCGATTGCGATGCAGCCGGTTCACGAGGTTCACGGCATACTGGTAACTGTACAGTCCTTCTTTCTGTACATAATCGACGATGCCCTGCCGCAACAGAGCATCGCGACGCTCATCCCCCATTCCACCAGTGAGGACGATGGTTGGGATCTGCTGTTCAAGCATGTAATCGACCATCTCGCCATCAGGCGCATCCGGCAGATTAAGATCGACGATACTTGCAAACCAATCATCGCGCTTTGCCAACGCCAGTCGTGCCTCTTCGGCACTCATCGCAAAGACAACGTCAAACGTGGTCAGCGTCTTGCGGGCGATGTAATGAAGTACTTTGATAACAACCTGAGAATCTTCAACGATCAGTACAGCAGACACGGACAAGCTCCAGCGCGTAATAACAGACTTTAGTCTACCACGCATGACCTCAATGCTGGTGCTTGCAGCTGGTGATGAAAGCGCCTCAGGCGATTACGTTTGCGGTTGCCGCTTTTGAAGTTCAACTACACAAAACCGGCAGACACAGGCCTTGCGCCTTAACGCATCGGGAATCTGAATGGACAGACCCTCACACCAGCAAGATTGGTTCCGTGACATAAACTGGCGGTTATTACTTAATTGACTCCAGCTTCTATTGGTTTCACTTCTGTATGACTGCTCTTACGCTGTTCCTGCAACAGTACGATCAGGGTAGTAGTCCCCATAAACGCGGCAGTGGCCCAGAACAGAGTGGTATACCAGCCCTGGTCCAGCATGAAGCCAAACAATATCGGCCCGATCACGCCACCGAGATTGAAACCGGTCGAGACGATGCCGAAAGTACGTCCCTCCGCCCCAGCCGGAGACGCTGCACGTACCAGCATGTCTCGTGACGGGGCAACCATCCCGGCCAGAAAGCCGGTTGCGCCCAGCACCAGCGCCAGCATCATCGGCGACAGCGGTACTGTCGCCACCAGTATCGCCAGGCAGGCAGCCAAGGCGAAGGCGATTCCCGCCAGAGCACCATGACGTTCGGTCCGGTCGGCCAGTACACCTCCAGCCAGCACGCCAAAGGCGGTCGCGAACAAAAACACCGTCAGCGCCCGATTGGCGTCCGGCAAGGACACGGCAAACCCTCCCACCAGCGCCGATACCGAAAACTGCTCGATCGAGCCTGTGCTCAGATTCAACATCATGAACAGCAGGATCAAGATCGCCAGAGACGCCACTGGCGTGGCCAGCGGGCGCTGGTCGCCGCGGGGCGCGTCAGCGTTCCCCTGGTCCGGCAGCGCCTGCCCCACTCCCGGCATTACCAGCGCAAAGACCAGCAAGCCCGCAATGGCGGCAACCGCAAATGCCCAACGCGGCTCCAGCATCAACGCCACCCCAATCATCACTGGTGGCGCCAGCGCACCGCCCAAAAAGCCCGAGAAGGTATGCACCGAGAACGCCCTCCCCATCCGTTCCGGTGCCACCCCCCGAGACAGCAGCGAATAGTCCGCCGGGTGATACACGCCATTGGCCAGGCCAGCCAGTGCCATGATCACCAGCAGGCAGGTGTAGGTCGGCATCGCTGCCAACAGCCCGAAACTGAGGGATCCCAGCAACAATGCGGCCAGCAGCATCCGCTGTGCGCCTACCCGGTCAACCATAAAGCCGAGGGGGATCTGCACCATCGCCGTCACGATATTGAACACACCGATCGCAATCCCCAGCTCAACAAAGCCGACCTGCATCACACCCGGCAACAGTGGCAACAACGCGGGCAGCGTCATGATATGCAGATGGCTGATCAAATGGGCCGCCGATACCTGCGCCAGCAGACCATTCCGGGTCACTTTCACCTTTACTCTCCTTACCGTTTCCTGCGGGGCCTAGACACTTTCGTCTCAGGCATAAACCGGGTAGCGGCGGCACAACGACAGCACCTGTTCCCGTACCTTGGCAATGACCGCATCGCGATCGGTGGATTCCAGCGCATCCAGTACATCACACAGCCAAGCCGCCAGCTGCTCGCACTCTTCAACTCCGAAGCCTCGGGTAGTCACCGCCGGAGTACCGATGCGAAGCCCCGAGGTAACAAACGGCGAGCGCGGATCATTGGGCACCGAGTTCTTGTTCGTGGTGATCCAGGCCTCGCTCAAGGCTGCATCCGCCTCCTTACCGGTGTAGTTGCGGCCGATCAGGTCTATCAGCATCATGTGGTTGTCCGTGCCACCGGACACGATCTTGTATCCACGCGCCTGAATAACGGCGGCCATTGCGCGAGCATTGATCACGACCTGTTGTTGATAGGTTCTGAATGCGGGCGCCAGCGCTTCCTTGAACGCCACCGCCTTGGCTGCTATCTGGTGCATCAGCGGACCACCCTGCACACCCGGAAATACCGCCGAGTCCAGTCGTTTGTAAAAGCCCTCATCCTGCCCCTTGGAAAGAATCAACCCGCCACGCGGCCCCCGTAGTGTCTTGTGGGTGGTGCTGGTGACTACATGGGCGTGGGGCAAGGGGTCCGGGTATTCGCCAGCCGCAACTAAACCGGCCACATGCGCCATATCGACCCAGAACAAAGCTCCTGCCTTGTCGGCAATGGCGCGCATCCGGGCCCAATCCTTGCGACGCGAATAGGCTGAAAAGCCACCGATCAACAATTTGGGGCGGGTTTCCAGAGCGATGCGTTCCATCTCGTCGTAGTCGATCAGACCCGTTTCAGGATCAAGGCCATAGGGCACGATTTTGTAATGCCGCCCGGAAAAGTTTGACGGGTTACCGTGGGTCAGATGACCGCCCTGCGCCAGATTCATGCCCATCACGGTATCGCCCGGCTGCACCAGCGCCAGAAAAATCGCCGCATTGGCCTGAGCGCCCGCGTGCGGTTGTACGTTGGCATAGTCGCAATTGAACAGCGCCTTGGCACGATCGATGGCCAGTTGTTCGGCCTGATCCACATACTCACAGCCACTGTAATACCGGCGTCCTGGGTAGCCCTCAGCATATTTGTTAGTGAAAACGGTGTCTTGCACCGCCATCACCAGCGGACTCGCATAGTTTTCGGAGGCGATCAGCTCGACATGGTCCTCCTGACGCTGAATTTCGCCCTGCAAAGCCTCGGCCAACAATGTATCAAAGGTGTCCAGAGTGATCGAAGAGTCGTACATATTGCGTCATTCCTTAACAATAATTGGGTAAGAATAAAAAATGGAAACCGTTCTGTTACAGCCAGCGAACTATGCCGAAGGCCAGTAATGGCTGTCTGGAATAGCGCGAGCACCGAAAATGGCCTGGCCAACACGAACAACAGTAGCGCCTTCCTCTATAGCGATTTCAAAGTCGCCTGACATTCCCATCGACAAATCGTCCAGTGTGACGCCAATGGGTATTTCCTGACGCAAATGGTCTCTAAGTTCGCGCAACGATGCGAAACAGGCGCGAACCCGAGGCACATCAGACGAAAACAGGGCGAGTGTCATCAACCCACGGACGCGTAAAGCAGAAAAATCAGGCATCTGCTGCAGGAAAGTCGCAACCTTGTCCGGTGCTAGACCGTATTTGCTGCTCTCCCCTGAAGTATTGACCTGTACGAAGACATCCAGCCCCCGTCCCTCAGCCTGCAGACGCCGGTCCAGTGCCTCCGCCAGTTTCAGGCTGTCCAGTGCCTGAAACTCACTGGCGAAACGAGCGACCAGCTTGGCCTTGTTGGTTTGCATATGGCCGATCACCGACCATTGCAGCTCCGGCAGGTCGGACAGGTTGCCCCATTTTCGGTAGGCTTCCTGCACCTTGTTTTCACCCAACTGACGGCAACCCGCTTCATACGCCAGCCGCAACTGGGGTTCAGAAAAAGTCTTACTGACCGGCAGCAACCGTACATCCTGAGGATCCCGCCCCACCCTCAGGCAGGCATTGGCGATGCGGTGCCGTACCTGTGCCAGGTTGCGACGGAAATCATCAACGCTGGCCGCCTGAGGGTAGCGCCCATGCTGTTCATGCCACGTTTGAGACGCAGCAGGCTCAAGTAGACGGCTCATTAACTCGCTTCTCCCGAATAGGCCACGAGTTCCGGTGAGGTTTCGGTCTCATCCTCGCGCGTCTTGGTTTGACGGCGAGGCATACGGCCATTGAGCACAAGGTAAGACCCCAGACCGATCACTAATCCCCAAAAAGCTCCCCCAATACCCAGTAAAGTGATATTCGCGGCAGAGGCCAGGAAGGTGATCAGAGCCGCTTCCCGAGATTTGGGGTCGTCCATTGCACTGGCAAGGCTGCCGCCAATCGTGCCCAGCAGGGCCAACCCAGCCAGGGTGCTGATGAAGGCCTGTGGAAATGCCATGAAGACAGCGGCAAGGGTTACGCCAAAAACACCCACGAGAATATAGAAAACACCTGCGGCAATCCCTGCGACCCAGCGTTTGGAAGGGTCATCGTGCGCTTCCTTGCCGGTGCAAATCGCGGCCGTGATAGCAGCCACGTTGAAGGCATGTGATCCAAAGGGCGCCATGAGCAGGGAACCCAGACCCGTGATGGTCAGGATCGGGTTGGCGCTGGTTTTGAAGCCGTCATTACGCAACACCAGCATGCCAGGCATATACTGTCCGGTCAGCGTAATCAGGAACAGAGGCAAGGCAACACTCAACAGGGCATTGAATGAGAACGACGGCATTGTGAAAACCGGTGCTGCCAGTTTCAGCTCCAACGCCGACAGATCAACCCGCTCTTGAAGTAAAAGCAGAGCCACACCCAAGAGCAGAATACCCACCACGGCATAGCGCGCCGTGAAACGCTTGAGTACTACATAAGCCATGATCAGCATACCTGCCAAGAGCGGATCAACGCTCATGCTCCCAAAGGCACCGATGCCGAACTGCAGCAAAATACCGGCCAGCAACCCGGCGGCAATTCCGGATGGAATCAGGCGAATGACTTTTTCGAAGTAGCCAGACAGACCGAGTACTACAAAGGCTACCGCCGATACCATATAAGCACCAATAGCCTCTTCATAAGCTGTTGTGGCCAGAGCCGCGACAAGGAAAGCAGCGGCAGGTGTCGACCAGGCGGTGATGATGGGCTCGCGAGCAATCCAGCTGAGTATGATCCCGGTGACACCAACGCCGATCGAAATGGACCAGACCCATGAGGTCGTCAGCTCAGGACTCAGACCTGCGATCTGTGCGGCCTGGAACACCAGGATGAAGGTTCCGCCATAATTGACGATAACCGAAATCAGGCCCGCCACGAGCGGATGAACAAAGTCATTAAGCCTGGAAGATGAAGTTGAACCTGGACACGACATGATTGCGCGAGCCTCTTCTGACGATTTGAATCAAAACTTGAGGCAATCATTTATATCGTGAAAATGGATTGAAAAAATCGTCCATTGTCATGGAGAGCACCAGACCATTCATTATTTTCAAGTCCGATACTTCGCCTGATAGGTACTTATTTCTTCCAAAAAATAGAAAATTTAGATTCTTCTATCCTTTCATGAGGATGTCAGAAAGGGCTTTAACTGACTTTTCGATTTCATAATTTGATAATGAAGAATAGCCAAGAATCCATCCTTCCATACTATTCTTACCAGTATACAGCTGGCTGAGCCCCAATATGTCTATTCCATGACGTCTGGCTTTTGTGATTGTTTCTGCTTCTGACCAACCCGGTTTCAAATAGCAAGGTATCTGTAACCCGCCTTCAGGTCTTAGCACATCAATAACGCTACTCAAATGTATTTCCAATGACTCGATCATGACGTGGCGACGTTCAGCATATAGCTTACGCATGGATCGTATGTGTGTATTGTAATAACCATCTTCCATGAAACGGGCCAGTGTTAATTGAGGTATTTGTGGCGTATATCCATCCATGATATTCCGAGCATTTATAAAAGAGTCGACCAACTGACGAGGCAGGACCATATAACCTAGCCTTAGCCCCGGAAATAACGTTTTACTGAAGGTCCCCAAGTATATTGTTCTGTCATTATTATCCAGGCCTTGTACACAAGCTGTCGGCAATCCATCATAGTGGAACTCACTATCATAATCATCTTCAACTATCCACTTCCTATTCCTGGCAGCCCATTCTATAAGTTCAAACCTGCGCTCCAATGATAGCGTGACACCTGTTGGATATTGATGCGAAGGTGTGACATAGACGAAACCCGCATCACTCTTGTCATTCTGGAGAATATCGGTTCTCAAACCATTTTCGTCTACTTCAACCGGAATTAAAGGAGCACCATTTGCTTCGAAAACCTTTTTCGCTCCATAATAGCTTGGGTCTTCAATTAGAATAGGCTTATTGGTATCAGAAAAGAGTTGTGCACATAAAAAAAGAGATTGTCTCGTACTACTTAATACAATGATTTGGTCAGGGTTTACATTAGCACCACGCTCCAGGTTCAAGTATGTAGCTATAGCTTTTCTTAAAGGCTCAGCACCTTGTGGGTCGCCATGTAACAGGGCTTTCTTTCCATGCTCCCTTGTGACTTGGCGCTGTAGTTTCTCCCAGGTTTCCATTGGAAATGTACGGGTTTCCGGCAGGCCTGTTGCAAAAGCTTTCGCTGCTCTTGTGTCCGCCACACAACCTGTTCTTCTATAGTTCTCGCCTCGATGACTCAAGCCGAGGTCTATGTTTGAATCTTTTTGCCCGCCTTCGCCAGACCATGTCCGTTTACTTTTCTTCCCTCTTACTGCTCTCCCCAAGCTCTCAGAGACGTAGCTCCCAGACCCTACCCTCCGCTCGATGAAACCATCACGGTGCAATTGGACATAAGCGTTTTCAACTGTATCCCTTGCTATTCCCAGTGACTGAGACAGCTTCCGGGTAGCAGGCAACCTCATACCAGGCGCCAATGTTCCCTCAAGGATAAGGGAACAAAGTGATCGTTGGATCCGCTGGTGTAAATCCAAGGGCTTCAAAGCAGAGCTATTAATCAAAATTCTGAGGGTTTCAAGCTCGAATGTTTTTCCCATTTGGTCTTCCTTGAACACTACAATTGGTACGACTGCGTTATCAATACTAACTTTATACTTATCGGATGTCACTATACTCCTGAGCTGAAAAGCAGCATTACCCGTTAACCTCTAACAGAGCCTAAAGAATGTGATTAGATCCCATAATTTTAGTGCAGGACCGTCTGCCTTACCTATTGAAGTACTTGAAAAAGTCCATCAGGAATTATTCGATTTCTCCGGAACTGGCGCATCCATAATGGAAATTAGTCATCGATCGACTACTTTCAATAGCCTTTTTCAGAAAATTGAAACTGATATAAGATATATTCTCCAAATACCTGAAAATTACAAAGCTCTTTTTTTGCAGGGTGGTGCTACCTTGCAATTTTCTCAGGTACCAATGAATATTCTAAACGGTAAAAAAAAGGCGGACTATGTACATACTGGGCTCTGGTCAGGAAAGGCTATACGCTCTGCTTCCCGATATTGCGATGTCAATATCGTTGCCAGTAATGAAATGACCGGTTTCGACAACATACCTCTCCAGGAAGAGTGGAACCTGAGTAGTGATGCAGCTTATTTACACTACACGGAAAACGAAACGGTTCAGGGAGTTCAATTCAATTACACACCGAACTCATCAGTTCCCTTGGTTTGTGATGCTTCTTCCAGCCTTTTATCAAAACCAATTGAATTGAATCAACATGGTCTTGTCTATGCGAGCGCACAAAAGAATATAGGCATATCCGGAGTTACAATTGTCATCATAAATGAAGATCTATTCAATATGGCATCTAATTCCACGCCAGAAATATTGAACTATACCAGTCTTGCGAAAGCAAACTCCATGATCAATACGCCTGCGACCTTCCCGCTATATATCACAGGACTAATGCTTGATTGGTTGATTTCGCAAGGAGGAATCGCAGAGGTACATCACAGGAACAAACAAAAAGCCGAATTGTTATATGACACCATAAGTTCAAGTGGTGGATTCTATAAAAACAATGTTATAGACGAATTTCGCTCAATCAGTAATGTCCCATTCTCGACTGTATGCTCTGACATGGACCATAGTTTCATTAAAACTGCAGAACAGAACGGATTCAAGGGGCTCAAGGGACATTCATCAACGGGAGGACTAAGAGCAAGTATATATAATTCAATATCCATATCTGAAGTACGTGACCTGGCCGAATTCATGAATTACTTCATGACTAAAAATGGATAACTATTATTCTATTATATGATGAATAAAATTTAATTCGACCATCTGTTATATGAATAGATAAATATCGGATATCAGGAAAATCATGAACAGTAAACAATCATATCTCATGGATGCTTATTCACGCCAAGAAATAGCCTTCGCTTCTGGTTCAGGCATTCGACTGTGGGACAATGACGGTGTCGAATATATAGACGCCATTTCTGGTGTCGCTGTAACCAGCCTGGGGCATTCTCACCCCGAAATCGCCTCGGCTATTGCTGAGCAGGCCTCTCAGTTGATGCACACTTCCAACCTATTCAAAATAGACTGGCAAGAGAGATTAGGTGAAAAGCTTTGCTCAATATCAGGAATGGAACGCGCCTTCTTTTGCAATTCGGGTGCCGAAGCGAATGAAGCCGCTTTGAAGCTGGCCCGCCTGCACGCCAACGCTAACAATGTTTCTGATCCTGTTGTGGTTGTAATGGAAGGCAGCTTCCATGGCCGTACACTGGCAACGCTATCGGCAACAGGCAATCCTGCTGTGCATTGCGGATTCGCGCCCCTGGTCCCTGGTTTCATGCATATACCTTTTAATGACATTGAATCCATACATCGACTGGCTGATCAAGTCTCAAATATAGTTGCGGTACTCGTTGAACCGGTACAGGGAGAAGGTGGAGTAAAAGTCGCTTCCCAAGAATTCATGCAGACTATCCAACACCTGTGTCATAAAAATAATTGGCTCTTCATGGTTGATGAAGTCCAAACAGGCATGGGTCGTACCGGTGCCTGGTTTGGTCATCAAAATGTGGCTGTTAAACCTGATGTCATCACGCTTGCAAAAGCCCTCGGCAATGGCTTTCCAATCGGCGCATGCCTTGCACGTGGTAGTGCCGCAAAATTGATATCGCCCGGCAAACATGCCTCTACTTTTGGCGGAAACCCCCTCGCATGCCGTGTTGGGTGTAGCGTTGTTGATATTATGGAACGCGACAAGATTCCTGATAATGCGCTAATCCAAGGCCAGCGATTGCTTCAAGGCTTGAAGTCTGAACTGGGGGATCATCCTGAGGTTATTGCAATTCGGGGAGAAGGACTGATGATAGGAATAGAGCTTTCCAATTCTTGCGAGAATCTGGTTCAACGAGCTTTATTAGAACATAATATTCTTATAAATGTTACGCGTAAAAATATTATCAGATTACTGCCTCCTCTTATTTGTAACGAAAACGAGACCGATGAAATCGTAGCGCGTATTACTAATCTTGTTCGAAATAAAAGTAGACATTAAGGGTTCCAAAACAGGTCAGCACGAATTCAACCCATTCACCATATCGGGTCATAAACAGAAAAGGAGGTGCCATAGCACCAATCCCTACTATGGGACGGGTTCGGTCTGTGGTCATCCCCATCAGAACTCGACGTTGTGGTACACCTGCTGTACATCGTCCAGATCGTTCAGCATCGCCAGAAACTTATCGAACATGTGGCTGACGCTGCCTTGAGTACCGATCTTGCTTTTGGTCTTGGTGAACGCCTGGCGCACGTCGCCGAAGGTGCGGTTGGGGTTATCGGTCAGACATTCGATGATCGCCATGCTGCCGCCGGGGCCGTAGCCTTCGTAACGCGCCGGAGAGTAGTCTTCACCGCCACCACCTTTGGCCTTGTCGAGCGCCTTGTCGATCACGTGCCCAGGCACCTGATCCTTTTTCGCACGATCGATCAAACCGCGCAGCGCCAGGTTGCCATCGGGGTCAACCCCGCCAGACTTGGCCGTAACATAGATTTCGCGCCCGTAACGGCTATAGAGCTTGGCTTTCATGTCCGAGGTCTTGGCCATCGACTCTTTGCGGTTCTGATACGCTCTGCCCATACGGTGATTACTCCGATAGTGATCTTAAAGCGGCAATTTTACTGCGATATATGCGAGCTGGGTACTGTGCATTTCGGCTGTTGTACGACTTCCCGGTAGGAAGTCATAGAGGTCCGATTTTAGGGGGTGGTCACAGAAGTTCTCGACTCCAAAACCCTGCAGCACTTCGAAATCGCTCATTAAGCATTGTCTTCTCTCTTTGGACTTCATCTAGATTAGATCCCCCCATGAAAGTAAAACAGGATGTTTACAGATGCATTGCCCGCCGATACCACTTATGCTGGGAGACACCGATTGGTAACGTTCACCCGCCACCTTGGTAGTTTTGTCAAAAACTGTACTAGGAATCAACATTTACCTAAGTTGCGAGAGATGAAACCTCCTCCTTCACCAATGCTGGCAGGTCAGACGACGCAAGATCAATTTTCCTCAAGGCCCCCTTGCCCCTTCATCGGTTAGGCTGTCATCGGCTATAAGTGCGCCGACTGCAATAGCACTTGTTCTGGAAAGACCAAGACGAATCAGTGCCAGATGTGTTTGACTCGAGACCCCAAACTCCAATGAAACCTGAAGCTGCTCTAGAGCGCTCGTGTCAATTTCTAATTGATTCTCCCTAGCGACAGCTTCAAGAACCTCTAGATAACAGGCCATATATTTTGGAACAATAAAGCGAGCATATTTTTCAACGTCTTCTAGAACATTTCGAACGACAGTGTTGATTGATTTAGTTCCACCCCTCTTCTTCTCGTATTTTTCGCGATCCTTAATTAACTTGGCTATTGGCTGACCTTGCATCCAATTCACAACTAACAGTGCGAGCATAAAAGAACGCTTATGATTTCCAAATTCGTCACCAGATTGAGAAAGGGTTTTATTTATTCGAGAAAAAACCTTTACGTAGCTGTCCAAAGCATCTGGGCTGGTGGGGTCTGAAGGCACCAATTCCTCGATACGGTTCTTCCTCTGAACAAAATAATCGCGCAGATTCAGAATTCCTGACGGATTCACGCCAGGGTTCGTAACGGAAATATTCACATAAGAACCCATCAATTGGTACTGATTTCCTACCAAATCGTAAAGCTTATCAACGCTTTCAGATTCAACAAACCTAGTGATATAATTACTTAGCTCACCTTTATTATACAGATCGAAAAAAATGAAATAACATAATTAAACTGATAAAAATTACTATCATTTATCTGCGGGAGGCCGTCTTCGATGTACGATATTAGCATTTCGGTTTTGCTTAGGCTTTTCTCAATCGCACTCTCAATTCTATATTCTTGCCGTTTCTTTGGTGGCCCATAAGGCCAAAGAGTCGAGTCGGACGTGTCGATGCAGAATATATTACCTTGAAACTCAATACCCCACCGTCCAGCTCTTCCCGCAAGATTCCAAAAGTCCTCCGGCAGCATATAATTACCGGCACCCTTTTTTGGTCCACGAAGAAAAATATTCTTACAAGACATATTTACACCTTCAATAAGCGTGGAGGTGCAGGCCAAATATTTTAGCTTACCTTGCGCAAATAAATCCTCAATTTTTGACCTAATTATTTGAGGCAAATTACCGTAATGAAATGCTAAACCTTTTTTAAGTACCTTTGCTAAGCTATAATCCCGATGTAGAACTCTTTCAGAGAGTTCTATAAGCTTTATAACCTCATCTTCTTCAGTATCTGAAATATCGAGATAATCTGAGACCAGCTTACATACATTTTCAGCATCTGATGGCCGGTTGACATAGATTAAGTTACCGCTTTCGTCCCCTCCGAACTCAGCAGACAGAAAAGCCAGTCTCTTGGTTTGCGTCGTCGGTCGAAACTTAAGTTCAACACTCAGCCCTCGGGTGTTATCACCGGCCAACTTAGCATTCCATTTTGTTGTTGAGCGTGGCTCCTGATTTATCCAAAAAACGTTTTGGTTAACTGTTATCTCTGATGTATGGACAGCTTCAAAACGCTCATTCTCAAGATGAAACTGCTTAATTTTCTCTGGGTTCTCCGAAAATGGGCTAGTGTAAACAACTTTACTATTTCTACTTTCTGCTTTAGCAATCGCATGTTGAAGCAAAACCCCTCGGTAGGAGTCTCCTATTTTGTGAGCTTCATCGACGAAAATAACATCAAACCTTGGCTGAATCGACGCCAAAAGTATATGTAAACGCTCTTGCGTAAAGATGAAGACCTTTCAGCGCGAGTTTCCCAAAAGAAATTCTAAGGGTAATGTAACGATATCTACGTCTAAATCGATAGCAGAAACTTCTGTCTTAATATCGGAGTATACCTGATTTATTAGGGCTCTAGTTGGAACTAAATAAAGTAAGTTTGCACAAGAATTGTTAACTAAATGATCAGTAAGTATTTTGTAAAGTATGAAAGACTTACCTGCCGAAGTGGGAGCAGATGCCTAGATTGCCATCATAAGTGACACACGCCTGCCCGCCAGATATTCCAACGGAGAAATATACTCTAACGCTTTTCTTGGTCGCGCGTTAATCAAA
>NZ_PYGI01000031.1 GCF_003014615.1 Marinobacterium halophilum
CGGATGCTGGAACGTTATTCTACTGGAATAACAGCTGAGCTATGTTTGTTAGAAGCTATTGAGCGATATCCACAACAACTAACTCAGACATAGCCAAAAAAAACCCCTCTTCAGTGAAGAGGGGAAGGTAAAAGTGCAAAACAACTTAAAACGGCCAGAGTTGGCATTGAGACTGCGAGAGAATTCGAGGAAGAGCGTTTTCTCTCGCGCTCCATTGCTGGAGCACCTTCAATATCGTCCATTTTTGTGCGCTGCACAATAGAGTTGTTAGACGAAGTTGTTCTAAAAAACTGTTTTTTGTGCGCTGCATCAATTCCGCATGAGCTGCTTTTTTGTCTAATGCTCTCAGTGGCCCGTCAGGTGGCGTGCCCTGAAATGTATTTCTCCTTCTGCCATCTTGTTACTGACGGCGGCTGCAATGGCCGGGTCAAGCCCTTCACTGTCTGGTTCAATCAGTCCGCACATGGCCAGTGCCTTGCGCACCCCGATGCTGGTGCCGAGGTATTCATACAGCACCCGAGTACAGCAGGGCATGCGCTCGCTGTTGTCGGATACGCCGATGCGTAACCCGGTCAGCCGGGTCAGCCGGTTACGGAAGCTGGGAAACAGGATGGTTTCGGTCAGTTCGTGCCTGTTCAGGGCTTCGTGATCAATCAGAAACAATCGATCGCTGAGCATGAAGGCGGCGCCCTGATAACGGTTGTGGCAGGCGGGCTGGCCTTTTTCCGGTTGAATCCGTTCCGTGCGCTGAAACACAACGCGCCCATCCCGCTTTTCAATGCTGACCAGTGTGCGTATCAGCTTGCCCGGTGTGGACATGGAAAGGTAATACTCGAAGTAATGGCCGAGGTAGCGATCAAGCCCGTTGCTGCCAATGCGGCACAAGTGGTCTACATGGTCGCTGATGGTATCTCCGGGGCCGCTGGCGACTGGCGCACTTTGGGGTCTGACCTGCACCAGGCGCTGGAACTGGTCATGCGGCAGCATGATTTCATGTACTTCTACCCCGAAAAAATCGCATAGCCGGCGCAGTGTGCTGGCCGCCGGTCGGTAGCGACCGCTCAGATAGCGATTAAACTGGGGGCGATTGATCTCCAGGCGGCGGCACACCTCGGCGATTGATTTGTGATAGCTGCACAGCAGGCGCAGATTCTGGGCGAAATCGTCGTTCAAATACATTACCTCCGGGCCGGGCCCTTGAGCGTGGGGTTATGAGTGCGCCAGATGGCGTCTGTGTCAGGTGGCGCATCCTGTGCGCTCAACTACGCCATCCTGTAGCCAAAGTGACAAATTTCAACCGTTCCTCTCGACTGGTTAAATGCTTCGCTTTCTCACAACAAGAATAGCGGAGCTCATCGATGTTGGATTTTCTCAACGATATTCTATGGGGCAAAGTGCTGATCGCGTTGTTGATCACCATAGGTATCGGCTTCACGGTGGCGTCCCGGTTCGTTCAGTTTCGGTATTTCGGACGTATGTTCCGGATTCTCGGTGCGAGTCAGGCATTTAAACATGATAAGCACGGCCACTTAAGCTCTTTTCAAGCCCTTTTGCTATCGGTGGCCGGTCGTGTGGGTGGTGGCAATATTGCCGGTGTAGCAGTCGCTATTACCTTGGGCGGTCCTGGTGCAATCTTCTGGATGTGGGTGGTTGGCATGATGGGCATGGCGACCAGCTTCCTTGAATGTACCCTGGCACAGACCTATAAGCAGGCCGAGCCCGATGGTACGTATCGTGGCGGCCCGGCGCATTATATTTCACGTGGCCTGGGGGCTCGATGGAACTGGCTGGCGGGCCTGTATTCTGTGCTGCTGCTGGTCACGTTCGGTTTCTGTTTTACCGCACTGCAGTCCTATGCGGTGGCGACTTCTGTAGGTGACGCTTTTGGCGTACCCGTGCTGTATTCCGGTATCGCGCTGGCCGTGATCGTCGGCATGATCATCTTCGGTGGTGTCAAACGTATCGCCAAGGTGACCGAGGTTCTGGTACCGGTGATGGCGGTCGGTTATCTACTGGTTGCCTTTGTGGTGCTGGGCATGAACCTTGAACGCATTCCTGACGTGATTACGCTGATCGTGAAAAGTGCCTTCGGTCTTGAGCCGATGGTCGGTGGCGGCATTGGTGCGGCGATTCTGATGGGCGTCAAGCGTGGCCTCTTTTCCAATGAAGCCGGTCTGGGCAGTGCGCCTAACGTGGCTGCAGTTGCCTATGTACCGCATCCAGCCAATCAGGGCATTGTGCAGGCGTTTTCGGTCTTCATCGATACATTGGTCATCTGCTCCGCGACAGCCTTTATTATCCTGCTCAGCAGCGTATACGAGCCGGGCAGTGGAGTCAGCGTGGAAGGTGTGGCGCTGACCCAGTCTGCACTGGCGGATCATGTTGGGGACTGGGGGCGTTCATTCGTGAGTATCGCGCTGCTGTTGTTCGGTTTCAGCACTGTGCTCTACAACTACTACCTGGGTGAAAATAGCCTCAATTTCTTTAGTACCGACAACACCAGGCTACTGAATGGCTTCCGCGTGTTGATCATTGCGCTGGTGTGCTGGGGCGCAACGACGGACCTGAGTACCGTGTTCGGTTTTGCCGATGTCACCATGGGGCTGCTGGCGCTGGTCAACCTGATTGCACTGCTGTTCCTGTTCAAGCCGGGACTGCGCATCATGCGCGACTTTGACCGTCAGATTGCCGAAGGTATCGAACAGCCGGTATTTGATGTCAGCCGCTTTGATGACATGAATCTGGATGCCGCTGCCTGGGAAATCGAGCCGGAAGATCTGGCGCGTATCCGCCAGCGTGAAGCCGCCGCTGTGGCTCAGGGCAAGTAACTTTTTCTCCATTTGCTCCCGGATTCAAGCCGACCCCGGGAGCCTTTTTATTCCGTTTGCAAAGGTCAGGTGCAACCCATGAATACACGCATTGAACATGATCTGCTGGGTGATCTTGCCGTTCCGGCTGACGCCTGGTACGGCATTCAAACCCAGCGTGCGCTCGACAACTTCGCCATCACCGGTGTGCCGATCAGCCATTTCCCGGCATTGGTTCGGGCGCTGGTGCAGGTCAAATCAGCGGCAGCCTGGGCCAACCGTGAACTGGGTGTGCTGTCTGCACACAAGGCCGACGCCATCATGGCGGCCTGTGACGAGATCGATGCCGGTCATCTGCATGACCAGTTTGTGGTTGACCTGATTCAGGGCGGGGCCGGTACCTCGACCAACATGAACGCCAACGAAGTGATTGCCAACCTGGCGCTGGAAAAGCTGGGGCATGGCAAGGGTGAATACCAGCATCTGCACCCCAATGATGACGTCAACCGCTCCCAGTCCACCAACGACGCCTATCCGACGGCTGTTTGTCTGGCGGTCCAGTTTGCGGCTGAGCCGCTGGAGCAGGCCATTCGCAGCCTGATCATCTCCCTGGAGCAGAAGGGGCAGGAGTTCGCACATGTTGTGAAAATGGGCCGGACCCAGCTTCAGGATGCGGTGCCGATGACACTGGGGCAGGAGTTCGAGGCCTTCTCGGTCAACCTGGCTGAAGACATTGATCGGTTGCATGAAGCGGGACGTCTGCTGTGCGAGGTCAATCTCGGTGGTACGGCGATCGGTACCGGCATCAATGCGCCGGCGGGCTATCAGGCCATGGCGGTACGCCGGTTGGCAGAAATTTCCGGCAAGCCGGTGGTGTCGGCCAGTAACCTGATGGAAGCCAGTTCGGACATGGGTGCGTTCGTCATGTTCTCCGGCATTCTCAAGCGTTTTGCGATCAAGCTGGGCAAGATGTGCAACGATTTGCGTTTGCTGTCCAGCGGTCCGCGTACCGGTCTTGGCGAAATTTCCCTGCCGCCGATGCAGCCGGGCTCTTCGATCATGCCGGGCAAGGTCAATCCGGTGATTCCGGAAGCGGTCAACCAGACGGCCTATCAGGTGATTGCAGCCGATTTGGCGGTGACGCTGGCGGCCGAGGCTGGTCAGCTGCAGTTGAACGCCATGGAGCCGATGATCGTGTACAACCTGCTGAACTCGATCAAGATGCTGACGGCAGCCTGCACCATGCTGGAAAACCGTTGCATCAAGGGCATTCGTGCCAACGAAGAGCAGTGTGCCCGTCATCTGGATAACAGTATCGGTATCGTCACCGCGCTGGTTCCGCATATCGGTTACAGCAATTCCACCCGCATCGCTTCAGTCGCACTGAATACCGGTGCCACGGTGCGTGAGCTGGTGCTGGCTGAAGGTCTGCTGCCGGAAGTGCAGTTGGACGCCATTCTCAGCCCCCATGCGATGCTGGCTCCGTTGGTAGCGGTGTCATGAATCGCCGGGTACTGGTGATCTACACGGGCGGCACCATCGGTATGGTGCCGTCAGCGGAAGGTTATATTCCGGAGCCGGGCTTTGAGGTTCGGCTTCGGGCTCAGCTGGGTGAGCGTGCGTTGCCGGCGTTTGATCTGCTGGAGTATGACCGGCTGATCGACAGTGCCAGTCTGGTGCCGGCTGATTGGGAGCGGATCGCGTTGACCTTGCAGGCGAACTGGGACCAGTACGCCGGATTTGTCGTGCTGCATGGTACCGACACCATGGCCTATACGGCTTCGGCGTTGTCGTTCATGCTGCCACAGCAGGACAAGCCGGTGATCCTGACCGGCTCGCAGATTCCGTTGAGTCAACTGCGCAATGATGCGTTGGATAATCTGGTGACGACGCTGCTGCTGGCTTCGCAGCCGGGCGTTGCCGAGGTTTGCATCTGCTTTAATGGCCGGTTGCTGCGGGGTAACCGCAGTCGCAAGGTCAAGAGTACCGGGCTGGATGCGTTCGATTCACCGAACTTCCCCTGGTTGGGGCAGGCCGGGATCGAAATCAATCTCCAGCATGAACTGTTATTGCCACCGGCAGCCGTACGCTTTGAGATTCCCCGCTATGACCCGGAAGCGGTCGTCATGTTGGCTGTTTTCCCCGGAATGCCGGTGCGGCTGGTGCGTGAAGCGCTGGCTCCTGCAGCAGTGAAGGGGCTGGTGCTGCTGACCTACGGGGTGGGTAATCCGCCCGAGGCCGAGTCGGGCTTGCTGGATGAGCTGGTGCGTGCCGGAGCGCAGGGTAAAACAGTGGTCAATGTGACCCAGTGCCACCAGGGCAGAGTCAGTCAGGGGGCTTATGCGACAGGCGCACTGTTGAATCATGCGGGGGTGGTGCCGGGGCAGGATCTGACCCCGGAAGCGGCGTTTGCCAAGCTGCATCATCTGATCGCAACAGATGTTGCGCCTGAGCCACGACGGGCGGCAATGGCCAGCCCGCTGCGGGGAGAGTCTACACCTGATTGAGGTCGCGGATGGCGCTCAGGGTTGAGTGATCAGGCGTACTCAGAGTTCCAGTTTGAGATGGCTGAAACGGAATGGATGCGCTTCATAGGTGCCGATGACGCGCACTTCCTCGGCAAAGAAGTTCAGCTCCTGCATGGCGAACTTCATCGCCTGCTGGTGCGGGTGGCCTTCAATATCCAGATGGAAACTGGACACCGTCATGGTTTCAGAAGCCATGTAGCTTTCCAGCTTGATCATGTTGACGCCGTTGGTGGCGAACCCGCCCAGTGCCTTGTACAGCGCGGCAGGCATGTTGCGTACACGGAACATCAATGACGTGATGTAGCGGACATCCGGCTCCAGTGTCGGGATCATCTGGTCACGGGACAGGATCATGAAGCGGGTGGTATTGCCGGTTTTGTCCTGAAAGTTTTCTTGCAGAATCTCCAGGCCATACAGCTCGGCGGCCAGGCTGGATGCGATGGCCGCGTGGCCGGGCTGGCGCAGTTCGGCCAGTTCAGCCGCAGAGCCTGCCGTATCCAGTGCCGCGATCGGATCAATTCCCAGGCTGCGCAGGTTGTCGGCGCACTGGGCCAATGCCTGCGGATGCGACGAAACCGTCTTGATATCTTCCAGCTTGCTTCCCGGCAGTGCCAGCAGACAGTGGTTGACCGGCTCGAAGTGTTCGCCAATTACATGCAGGCGAGTCTTCGGCATCAGTCGGTAGATCTCTTCCACGCGTCCGGCGGTGGAGTTCTCCAGCGGTATCATCGCCAGCTGAGCTTCGCCACGCTCGACCATAAACATCGCATCGACAAAAGACTCGCAGGCCTTCGGGGTCAGTTCCGGGTGAACCTGACGACAGGCCAGGTGAGAGTAGGCGCCTTGGTGGCCCTGATAGGCGATGGTGGTGTGTGCGCTCATGGTATCCATACAGTGACAGGCTGAAAATAAGGCGCACATTATGGCACAGACCGCGGGGAGCTGAAAAAAATATCCGTTTTTGCTAAGGTCGGGCACGCCCCGATGGAGACAAGCCATGAACCCGCCGCGATCCGGTTATCCGATCAGTGTTATTGCGATCATCTACATGTTGCTGATTATCGGGCTGGCCTGGTTTGGCGGTTCGTTATCCCGTGACTGGGCGCTGTCCCGCCTGCACATGCAGGGCGGCGACCGTCTGCTGGCATCGGTCAGCCAGATGCGTCTGGTCCTCAATCAATATAACTACCTTCCGTTTTTGATCGCTCAGAATACAGACGTACACCGTTTGCTGCAGCCGGGTGCGAACAATCAGGCAACGGTCAACCGCGTGCTGGAACAGATCAACCTGGTCGCTGGCTCGACAGCGCTGTTTGTGCTCGACCCGCAAGGCCATCCGCTGGCTTTCAGTAATTGGCGTGAAGAGCAGGCTTTCCCGCTGCAGTCACAAAGTAATGAACGCTATTTCCAGCAGGCAATTGTGGGTGAGCAGGGGCTGGAGTTGCAGTTTCACCAGCAGCCGGATGTGGCCTCGTTGTATATGTCGGCACCGGTGTATACCGATCGTCTGGCCGGGGTGGCCGTGATGCGCCTGGATATGCCCCGATTGCGTGAGCAGTTGGCCGTTGAGTATCCGCTGGTGGTGCGCTCTGTCGAGGGTGAGCTGGTATTCAAGACCGAAACCGGTTGGCCGTTGGAAGACGTGGCCCCGCTACAGCTGCGTAACGGCGTCGGGCTGCAGGCTGTGCGCGATGGTGACGAGCGTTTCTTGCTGCAGTCGGTGCAGCTGGATGACTTGGGCTGGACGGTCTCGGTGCTGACCGCCATCAAACCGGCCCAGTACCGTGCGCGGGTGGTGGTCGGCAGTGTGCTGGGTGCCGGGTTGGTGCTGGGGTTACTGCTACTGTATCTGCGTGAGTCCCGGCAGAAACGTCGCCTGCAGCTGGAGCAGATGCAGGCACGGGCACGCAGTGAAGAGCAGCAGCGTAACATTATCAATACGGCACAGGTTGGGCTGGTGCATATTGACCAAAGCGGTTGCGTGCAGTTGATCAACCCGATGGCGATGCAGATTTTCGGCGTATCGATCGATCGTGTTCGGCATCGTCCGGTACTCAATCTGCTGGGGGATGGATTCAGTGCCCAGCCACTGCGCCAGGCATTGGATGTGTTGGGCACGGATCGTTTTCGGCCACTGACCGGCCTGGAAGTGGTGGGGCAGCGAGGGGATGGCAGTGCGTTTCCGATGCTGATCTCCATCCGGCAGATGGCACGCCACCCTGAGTTGGGTTATCTGGTGACGGTGATCGACATCAGCCGACGTAAACGGCTGGAGCAGGCATTGCGCGAGGCCAACGAGTCATTGGAGCAGAAGGTGGTGGCGCGTACACAGGCGTTGGAGGCCGCGCAGGCCGAGCTGGTTCAGGCGGGCAAGCTGGCGGCGCTGGGGCGGATGTCGGCGTCGGTGGTGCATGAGCTGAATCAGCCGATGACTGCCATGCGCACCTATCTGGCGATTGCCGGTCGACTGCTGGAGCAGCCGGATGCCCTGCGCAAGAATTTCACCCTGCAGGAGCAGTTGCTGGATCGTATGGCGTTGATCACCGGCCAGCTGAAAATCTTTGCCTATCGCAAACCGGAACGGATCGAGCCGGTGTCGCTGCTACGGGTAATCGATCAGGTGTTGCAGATGTTTCGAGGGCGCTTTGATGAGCTTGACCTCCAGCTGCATTACACGCCGCCAGCGGCGAGCCTTCAGGTTGCAGGTGATGGTGCCCGTTATGAACAGGTGCTGATCAATCTGGTGAAGAATGCCTGTGATGCCATGGCCGGTGGTGCGGAGCCTCATGAACTCTGGCTGGAAGTGGTCGAGACCACGGCCGACCATGTGATGCTGGAGGTGCGCGACAATGGGCCGGGCATCGCGCCGGAGTGTCGCGGCCAATTGTTCGAGCCGTTCTTTACCACCAAGGCAGTAGGAGAAGGGCTTGGGCTTGGATTGGCGATTGTGAGCAGTATTTTGCGTGATTTGGGCGGGCAGATCTGTATCGTTGATCAGGCAGTGGGTGCCTGTTTCAGAGTACAGATACCGTTGTATTCGGTTCGTGAGCAGACAACAGACAAGGTATTTATCCATGAGTGAACAGGGGCTGGTGCTGCTGGTCGATGATGAGGCGATGGTGCGTGAAGCGACCGCCCAGTGGCTGGAACTGTCCGGGTTTGAAGTCCGCTGTTTCAGCCGGGCCGAGGCTGCGCTGGAACAGATTGAGCCGTTCTGTGCCGGTATCCTGCTGACCGACGTGCGCATGCCGGGCATGGATGGCATTCAGCTGATGCAGGAAGCGTTCAGGCGGGCACCGGATATGCCGGTGATTCTGCTGACCGCTCATGGCGACGTGGATATGGCGACCGCTGCCATGCGTGACGGAGCCTACGATTTTATTGAAAAACCCTATGTGCCTGATCGTTTGGTTGAGCGTCTGCGCCGTGCCTGTGAAAAGCGCCGTCTGACCCTGGAGAATCTGCGCCTGCAACAAAACCTGGCGACCCAAAGTGGTATCGATGCGCGCTTGATCGGCATATCACCGGCGATACAGCGCTTGCGCCGCGAGATATTGTCACTGGCGGAGCTGGAAACCAATGTGATCATCTACGGTGAAACCGGTACGGGTAAAGAGCTGGTGGCGCAATGTCTGCACGACTACGGCAAGCGCAGCAAGCGGCCGTTTGTACCGATCAACTGCGGTGCGATTCCGGAAAATCTGATCGAAAGCGAGCTGTTCGGTCACGAAGCCGGTGCATTCACCCACGCCACCAAACGCCGTATCGGCAAGTTCGAATATGCCAGTGGCGGCTCGCTGTTTCTGGATGAGATCGAGAGCATGCCGCTCAACCTCCAGATCAAGCTGCTGCGGGCCTTGCAAGAACATGTGATTGAGCGTCTGGGAGCCAATGCGCCGATCTCGGTAGACCTGCGTGTAATCGCGGCGGCCAAGGTGGATCTGCGGGAAGACCCTCAGTTCCGTGAGGACCTGTTTTACCGGCTTGGGGTTTCGGAACTGCATATTCCGCCGCTGCGTGAACGGATTGAGGACGTACCCTGGCTGTTCGTTCACTATTTGCGCAAAGGTGCACTGGATAACGACCGTGAGCCCCGTACGCTGTCTGACCATGACTTGGACGCCCTGCAATCCTATGCCTGGCCCGGCAATGTGCGTGAATTGAAGAATATCGCCATTCGGTACGCGATTGATCCGCGTGTCAGTCTGGTCGAACTGCTGTCACGACAGCAGCCGCTGCAAAGTCGGCCAGTTGCACATCGGCAGTCGCTGCCATTGGCGGTACAGGTGGCCGAATATGAAGCGCAATTGATCCGTGAGGCGCTGGAACAGCATCAGGGCAACATCAAGAGCGTGATGGATATGCTGGACCTGCCTCGGCGGACGCTGAATCAGAAAATGCAGCGGTATGGCCTGAATCGCAGCGACTTTACCCTTTCATAGGCGGTTTTTTGCTTACGCATCACCCTTAATATCGGCCATTTTTTGCTTGTTTGAAGGGTGGTGATATTTTTAATCAAGTAAAATCAAAAGGTTAACATCTTTCGCCGAGTTGGCCCGTTTTCTGCTATACCTGTTATGTCACTACAACAATCAGAATGACAACAGGTATAAGGAAAACACCATGAATCAAGGTAAACGCACGCTGGTTAAAGCGTTGGGGCTGACATTCACCTTGGGCGCCCTGGCGACTTCAAGTGCGCTGGTGCAGGCGAAAGATACCCACTCCTACATCCTGGCGACCGCTTCTACCGGCGGCACCTATTATCCGGTGGGCGTCGCGCTGGCGACCCTGACCAAGGTTAAGCTGGAACCGACCCAGGGCATCTCCATGTCGGCAATCAACTCTGCCGGCTCCGGTGAAAACATCAAACTGCTGCGCGAAAACGAAGCCCAGTTTGCCATTCTGCAGGGCCTTTACGGTGCCTGGGCCTGGGGCGGTGAAGGTGCGATGGAGTCCTCCGGCAAACAGGAAAACCTGCGCTCGGTCAGCATGTTGTGGCAGAACGTGGAGCACTTCGTAGTGCGCGGTAAATATGCCCAGACCGGCACCATTTCCGATCTGAAAGCACTGGAAGGCGAGAAGTTTTCCATCGGCAAGAAAAACTCCGGTACCGAAGGCTCAGGCCGCACCATCTTGGGTAATCTGGGTATTGATGCCGACCAGTTCAACCTGGCGTACATGGGTTACGGCCCGTCCGCTGATGCGTTGCAGAACGGCACTATCGACGGCATGAACATCCCGGCGGGTGTGCCGGCCTCCGCGATCACCCGTGCCTATGCGGCGATGGGCGACGATATTCGCGTGCTGGACTTCACCGACGAGCAGATGGCCCAGGCCAACGGCAACTACCAGCTGTGGACTCGCTACGTGATCCCGGCGAATACCTATCCGGGTCAGACCCGCGATATCAATACCATGGCACAGCCGAATTTCCTGGCCGTACGTGACGATATCAGCGAAGAAGATGTGTATATGCTGACCAAAACCATCTACGAAAACCTGCCGTTCCTGAACAGCATCCATAAGGCGACTAAAGCGATGGCGCTGGAAAAAGCGATTGCCGGTCTGCCGGTGCCGCTGCATGCGGGGGCCGCACGTTATTACCGTGAAGTCGGCGTTACGATTCCGGACCATCTGGTCGCTAAATAAGTAATCCCCTGACGGGTCGGCCATTTTTGGCCGATCCTTTCACTGTTGACCCCCACGCAATCAGGAATGAAGTGATGTCTGCTTCTCAACATACCGATCAACAGACTGCCGAGCAGCTCAAGTCCATGGAGCTGCCCCAGCGTGATGAACAGAGTGCCACCGGCCGTTTCATCTACTGGGCGGGGGTGCTGTTTGCGCTTGCGCATATCTATTTCAATACCCTCGGCACACTATCCGAGCTGTGGGTGTCCGCGATCCATTTTTCCGGCTTTGCCCTGATCTGTGCGCTTATGGTGCCGTTGTCGAAAACACACGCGACCAAGGGCTGGACGATCGGGATTGACTTGCTGATCGGCTTTGTTGCCATCGGTACCACGATCTACCTGATGTTGTTCGAGGATGCGCTCTACGCCCGAGGCGTGCATTTCAATACCACCGACTGGGTGGTGGCGATCATCGCGATTGCGGTGGCGTTGGAAATGACACGGCGTACCACCGGCTGGTTCATCCCGTCTCTGATTCTGTTCGCGCTGACCTATGTGTTCTGGTGGGGTCAGTATATCGATGGCATGTTCAACTTTCCGGGCCTGAGCCTGGAGACCGTGCTCTATCGCAGTTATTTCTCGTCCGAGGGGATGTTCGGTTCCATTGCCCGTATCTCCTGGACCTATGTGTTCATGTTTATCCTGTTTGGCGCGTTTCTGGTTAAGTCCGGTGCGGGTGATTTCATCATTGAACTGTCCCGTTGTGCGGCAGGCCGCATGATTGGCGGTCCCGGTTTTGTAGCCGTGCTGGGTTCCGGTCTGATGGGGTCCGTATCCGGGTCGTCCGTTGCCAATACCGTCTCCACCGGTGTGATCACCATTCCGCTGATGCAGAAAGCGGGTTTCCCGGCGCGTTTTGCTGCCGGTGTTGAAGCTGCGGCTTCCACGGGTGGTCAGTTGATGCCACCGGTGATGGGGGCGGGTGCCTTCATCATGGCCTCGTATACCCAGATCCCTTACGTCGAGATTATCGCCATTGCGGCATTGCCGGCACTGCTGTACTTCCTGTCGGTCGGTTTTTATGTACGTGTTGAGGCACGTCGCAGCCACGCCCACGCGGTCGAAATGAATGTACGTCCGGTCAAGGAAGTGCTGAAAGAAGGCTGGCACTGCCTGCTGCCGCTGGTGGTATTGGTGAGCCTGTTGGTGTACGGCTTTACCCCGACCTATGCCGCCGGTATTTCCATTATTTCGGTGGTATTGGCCTCTTGGTTGTCACCCAAGAAGATGATGCTGCGCGATATCTTCGATGCCCTGGCGCAGGGGTCGAAAAACATGGCCACAACCGCCATGCTGCTGGTGGCCGTGGGATTGGTGGTCAACGTGGTCGCCATGACCGGTATCGGTAACACCTTCTCGCTGATGGTGACCGAATGGGCCGGTGGTAGCCTGTTCATTACCCTGGTGTTGGTCGCACTGGCATCGCTGGTGTTGGGTATGGGCTTGCCGGTGACGGCGGCGTATATCGTACTGGCAACGCTGTCGGCACCGGCACTGTATAGTCTGATGGCCGAGCGCGAGCTGCTGGAACTGATGGTCAATGGCAACCTGCCTGAAGCGGCCCGTGCCATATTCATGTTGGTCGACCCCAACAGTCTGACGGCACTGGCGGCACCAATGAGCGAAGTGCAGGCGACGGGGCTGCTTGAGCAGATTCCGTCCGATTTCAAGGGTCAATTGCTGGATCAGGCGGTCTCCGCTGACAAGCTGGCGATGATTCTGCTGGCCGCGCACATGATCATTTTCTGGTTGTCGCAGGATTCCAACGTGACGCCGCCGGTGTGCCTGACCGCCTTTGCAGCTGCTGCCATCGCGCGTACGCCACCGATGATGACCGGCTTCACCGCCTGGAAAATCGCCAAGGGCTTGTACATCGTGCCTCTGCTGTTTGCCTATACCGGCTTTATCGGTGGCAGCATCGACGAGGTGCTGACCATCTTCGTGTTCGGCATTCTGGGTTTGTATGCCTTTGTCGGCTTCATGGAAGGGTATTTGGAAGGGCCATTGAACATACTGCTGCGTTTGCTCAGTGGTGCCTGTGCAGTTGGCCTGCTTTGGCCACACGGTGAGTTGATGTATGACCTGGCTGCAGCGGGCGTCTTCATTGCCCTGTTTATTTACAGTCGCCGTTTGGCTCCGGCTATTACCGTGGAAGAGGCTGCATGATGCACACTCGATTTGATTTTATTGTGATTGGTGGCGGCATTCTGGGTTTGTCGACCGCTCGCCAGCTACAACAGCGTTTCCCCGGCCAGCGAGTGCTGGTGCTGGAGAAAGAGAGCCGTCCGGCGCAGCACCAGACCGGACACAACTCCGGGGTGATCCATGCCGGTGTTTACTACAAGCCCGGCAGCATGAAGGCCCGCTTCTGCAAAGAGGGCAATGCCGCTACCAAGGCGTTTTGTCGTGAACATGACATTCCGTTCGATGAATGTGGCAAATTGCTGGTGGCTACCAATGAACTCGAGTTGGAGCGGATGCAGGGGTTGATTGGCCGCTGCGCCGAAAACGAGCTGCCGGTTGAAGTACTCGATGCTGACCAGCTCAAGGCGCGTGAGCCCAACATTACCGGTGTGGGCGGGCTTTTTGTGCCGTCCACCGGAATTGTCAGCTATACCCGCATCTGCGAGAAGATGGCTGAGCTGGTCGCGGCTGACGGCGGCGAGGTGCGCTACAACGCGACCGTTCACAACATCCGTGAGCTGGCCGACCGGGTGGAGGTGGAAACCGAGCTGGAACTGTTTGAGGGCGGCTTCATGGTCGCCTGTGCGGGCCTGATGTCGGATCGCATCGTGCGCATGCTGGGGCAGGAACCCGAGTTCAAAATCATTCCGTTCCGGGGTGAATACTTCCTGTTGCCGCCGCAGCATAACCGTATCGTCAACCATCTGATCTATCCGATTCCGGATCCTGACCTGCCGTTCCTCGGGGTACATCTGACCCGAATGATCGATGGCACGGTGACCGTAGGACCGAATGCGGTGCTGGCGTTCAAACGTGAAGGCTATCGCAAGACTGACTTCAGCCTCAGGGATATGGCCGAGATGCTGACCTATCCGGGCTTGTTGAAGATGCTGGCGCGAAACCTGAAACCTGGCCTGCTGGAGATGAAAAACAGCCTGTTCCGCGGCGGTTATCTGGAGCAGGTACGCAAATACTGTCCGCAACTGACGCTGGACGATTTAACACCCTATCCGGCAGGCGTTCGTGCCCAGGCGGTCGCCAAGGACGGTTCGCTGGTTGACGACTTCCTGTTCGTGAATACCGAACGGGCACTGGTGGTGTGCAACGCACCGTCACCCGCAGCAACGTCGGCCATTCCGATCGGTGCGCATATCGTCGATCAGGTCCACCAACGCGTAACAGCTTAAGCCCCCATTCCCTTTCTCCGGGATATCCTTGACCTCATCTGCCCTGGGTAGATGAGGTTTTTTAGTGTGCGCCCTGTATGCTTGTAAGCAGATTTTCGATAGATGATTATGACCAAGGAGTTTATATGCTGCGCTGGATAGCATTTTCATTGATGACAGTATCAACATTAGGATGTGTGGCGACTGCACCAACACATTCTGTTCAGGAGCCGATGGCGTGCACCAGTGACTGGTATCATTCGGTGGAACAGCGTCTGGCGACGGGCGACGGCCAAGGGCATGGGCCGGATATCGGCTCTGCCGAATGGAAATCGGTGGTCGAATTCAAACTGGGTATCCGCGATATCGCTGCCACGCCGGATCCTGCGTCGAGTGCATGGTGTGGTCATGTTGAAGCATTGCTGGAGCAGCGGGCCCAAAAAACCTCATTCAATTGTGATAGCCAATCGTTGTCGACAGCGGAAGCCCTTGTGTGTGGTGATGTCGGTCTATCGATGCTGGATCGACAGTTGAGCGAGGTTTACCAACAAGCTGTGACCGCCAGTGATAGTCATT
Organism: Marinobacterium halophilum; assembly: GCF_003014615.1. Classification (GTDB taxonomy): domain Bacteria; phylum Pseudomonadota; class Gammaproteobacteria; order Pseudomonadales; family Balneatricaceae; genus Marinobacterium; species Marinobacterium halophilum. Next base: position 14,958 of record NZ_PYGI01000031.1, read on the forward strand.
TTCGCCCGACTTTGCAGGCGGAGCAGCGTGGCTGGATCAAGGGGCGGAATGAGTGCTGGAAGAGCCAGACTATTCGACAGTGTGTTAACAGTGCTTACCGATTGCGGATCGCGGAGTTGCAGGCACGGTATCGGCTGGTGGAGCATTCCAACCCCGTTCGTTACCTCTGTAACAACAACCCGGCAGATGAGTTCGTGGCGACTTTTTTCCAGACTGAACCGGAAACCGCGATTGTTGAACGAGGGGATAGCATCTCGGTGATGTATCGCCAACTTGCGGCTAGCGGCGCCCGTTACCAGGGACGTAACGAAAGCCTATGGGAGCATGGCGGGAAGGTCATGATCAGTTGGGGTTCGGGGGCTGACGCAATGAGCTGTATCCGAAGTGCATTGGCTGATGTTGATCAACGCAAGTGATGTATCTTTGTTGCGGCGTGTTGTTTGGCTTGTTCTTGCTTTGTCAATTCGCTACTTTGGGAAACAAGCGCAATTCTGCTGCCGGAGCCTATTCCGTTGACGCTTTCCTTATCCCTGCATAATCACGCCTACCTGAGGCGTGTGTCGGCGTTCATATTAGTGTTGTGTACGCTGATATTGTTTCCCGCTCACGCCCTCGGTGCCCGCGAACCCGGCTTCAATCAGGTGTTTCAAGGCACTGATATTCCAATGTTGCTGATTGACCCTGCCCAGGGAAATATTATCAGGGCCAATGATGCAGCTACCAAGTTTTATGGCTATTCCGCTGAGCAGTTGAAACAGCGGTCAATACAGCAAATCAATACATTTACGCCTGAACAGGTTGCGGCAGAGCGTCGTCAGGCCATGATGGAAGGGCGTAACTTTTTCATCTTCCGTCACCAGCTGGCGGATGGCGATATCCGCACCGTCGAGGTCTATTCACACCCCTATACCTTTGGTGGCCAGACTTTGCTGCTGTCGCTAATCCATGATATTACCCCGGGCCGACATGCCGAACAGGATCTTTGGCACTATCAGAACACGCTTGAGCAGATGGTGGATGTTCAGGTTGAACAAATCGCCCATAGTCGGGATGTGCAGGTTTGGATACTGGCCGGTGCAACCTTGGCTCAGGCACTGGCGATTAGTTGGCTGGTACGCAACATCCGTCGCCGCCGACAGTTGGAAAAACAGCGCAAGCAAGATGTTGCTGCACTGGAGTTGAACAGTGTGCGTTTGAAAGAGGCGCAGCGTATTGCGCGCACGGGCAGCTGGACGTTGGACCATAAGCACCGTGAGTGGACGTGTACTGAAGAGATGTACCGAATTCTGGGCTTGGATCCCGGTAAAGGGTCAGTGTCCTACCGTGAGGCGCTTGGATGCATCCATCCGGATGATCGTGCACAGGTGGCACAGGCATTTAGCCAGGCGGTTGCTTCACATACCCTGTATGACATTAACCATCGACTGCTGTTACGGGATGGTGGTATTCGCTATGTGCATGTCATCGGTGAAAACCATTACGCCGATGATGGCTCGGTGGTGGTGACGCTGGGCACAGTCCAGGATATGACCGAACAACAGTTGACGCAAAATGCCTTGTCCGCGTTGGCGACCGAGTTTGCCACGCTCTCTGGTGAGGATTTTTATCGTGCCGTCTGCCGTCACCTGGCCGACGCTTTAGGGCTGGAATATGTGTTTGTTGCACAGCTGGCCGAGGGGCGTGAGGGTGTTGATGTGTTGGCCGGCTGGACCGATGCGGGGGCAATGCTGCCGTTCGGCTACAGTTTGAAAGGCACGCCATGTGCTGACCTGGTTGCGCATGATGTCTGCATTCATCCTCAGGATATTCAATCTTTGTACCCCGATGATTTACTGTTGTCCGATATGGGCGTGACGGCTTATATCGGCAGTACTCTGAAGGATAAGCAGCAACGGTCGATAGGTCTGCTGGTAGGGCTGAGTAAGCAGAAATTGAGTAATACGGAGCTGGCTTATGATCTGTTGCAACTTTTTGTTGATCGGGTCAGTGCCGAAATGCAGCGTTCACAAGAAGAAAGCAGACGCCTGCAAGCGGATCAGTATCGCCAGATTGTGCTCAAGTTTTCCAGCCGCTTCATTAACCTGCCCTTGAACGAAGTGGACACCGCGATAGAAGAAGCGATGCGGGAAATTTCGCTGTTTATCGGGGCAGATCGCTGCTACCTGTTCGAATATGACTTTGCGGCCGGCGTGGTAAGAAACACGCATAATTGGTGTAAGCCAGGTGTGTTGGCATATACGAACGATGAGCCTATGGCGCTGGACAGTTGTGATGCCTGGGTGCAGCAGCATCTGGATGGCAAAGCGGTGATGGTTGGGGATATCAGTCAGTTGGATGATGGCCCGTTAGTGCAGATATTGAAGAGTTTGGGCGTAAAAAGCCTGTTGGATTTGCCATTGACGCTGCAGGGTCGTTGTATTGGTGTGATCGGAGTGGATTCAGCTGAAAGCACCTATCAATTTGGCCCGCAGACGGTTGAGTTGCTGAGTCTGTTTGCCGAATTGCTGGCCAACCTGAAGCTGCGTCAGGAGAGTGAAAGTCAACTACGGCTATCGGCCAGTGTATTTGATAATGCCAATGAAGGCATCATGATCATCGATGTGGACGGGTGTATTGCCAGGGTCAATGCTGCTTTTACCCAGACCACCGGTTATACGGCAGAAGAGGCGACGGGGCGTGATGCGGCGTTCCTGAGCATGGACCAAGGCGATCCACATCATCAAGTGCAATGGGAGACCCTGCGCAGCGAAGGTCGATGGAGCGGTGAGGTCTGGAATCGGCATAAGGACGGCATGATCTATGCCGTTTTGCAGAAAATTAATGCATTTTATAACGACGTTGGCATCTTGCAGGGGTATGTGTGTCTGCTCTCCGACATTACGAAGCTTAAACATCAGCAGCATCAGTTGGAGCGTATTGCGCACTATGATGCACTGACCGCGTTGCCCAACCGAACCCTGCTGGCTGACCGGATGCAACAGGCGATGGTGCAGGCCAACCGCCACGGTACCAGTATGGCGATTCTGTTCATTGATCTGGACGGCTTCAAGGCGGTCAACGATACCCATAGCCATGCAGTGGGTGACCGTTTACTGGTTGAGTTGGCGCAGCGGATGAAAGCTAGTCTACGTGAAGAGGATACGCTGGCACGGTTGGGCGGTGACGAATTCGTGGCGGTGTTACTGGATCTCGCAAACCATGATGCGAGCCTTCCGGTGATTGAGCGCCTGCGTCAGGCAGCGGCGGCCCCACTGACGATTGATGGGCGTGAACTCTCGGTCTCTGCCAGTATCGGCGTGGTGTTCTATCCGCAGCGAGATGTGTTGGACGCTGACCAGTTGCTGCGACAGGCCGATCAGGCGATGTACCAGGCCAAGCAGGCGGGCAAGAACCGCTATTACCTGTTCGATGTGGAACGTGACCGTGCCTTGCGCGACCGTCATGACCATCTGGAAAGCATTCGTGAAGGGCTGCGACGTCAGGAGTTTGTGCTGTATTACCAGCCCAAGGTCAATATGCGCACCGGCGAGGTTGTAGGCTGTGAAGCGTTGATCCGTTGGCAGCATCCGCTTGATGGTCTGTTGCCCCCGGCTGCATTCCTGCCGGTGGTTGAAAATCATCCGCTGTCTGCCGAGATCGGCGAATGGGTCTTGGCTACTGCGCTGGATCAGATGGTAAGTTGGCGGCGTGAGGGCATGCCGCTGAGGGTCAGTGTCAATATTGATGCGATCCATCTGCAGCAGCCGGATTTTGTTCGCTCGCTGAGTGAGGCGTTATCACAACGGCCAGAGATCCGGCCCAAGGATCTGGAACTGGAGATTCTGGAAACCACTGCGCTGGATGATGTCGTGCAGGTATCCACGATTATCCATGACTGTATGCAACTGGGTGTGGAGTTCGCTCTTGATGATTTTGGCACGGGGTATTCTTCGCTGACCTATCTCAAGCGGCTCCCGGTTCAGGTGCTCAAGATTGATCGCAGTTTTGTCCGTGACATGCTGGATGATGCCGACGACCTGGCGATACTGGATGGGGTGATCCGTCTGGCCGGTGCCTTCAAGCGAGTGGTTATCGCCGAAGGCGTTGAAAGCGTAGAGCATGGCCGGGCGTTGCTGAAAATGGGCTGTGATCTGGGCCAGGGCTATGCCATCGCCAAGCCAATGCCAGCGGCTGACATGAAACCATGGCTGGATGCCTGGCCGATGCGGCATCAAGCTGCGTTGGCGGAAAGGTCCGACGACAACGCAGACACTGATATTGCCAGCCCTCAGCCGTTGACCTGACGCACAGGCTTGCCCGACTGGCAGGCCCGTATATTTTCGGCCGTTTGATGAATAATGGTTTGTCGGGCCTGCACACTGCCCCAGGCTGAATGCGGGGTAACGATCAGGTTCGGGATAGACGGGTCCAGCAACACATTGCCGTTGCGCGGCGGCTCCTCGGTCAGTACGTCGGTAGCGGCTCCCCCCAAGTGACCACTGAGCAGTGCGGTTTTCAACGCGCCTTCATCCACAATACCGCCCCGCGCGGCATTGATCAGTAGGCTACCCGGTTGCATGCGCGCCAGTGCTGCGGCATCAATCAGGTTGTGCGTCTGTTCCGTGAGCGGGCAGTGCAGACTGACTACATCAGAGCGTTCCAGCAACGTTTCGAATGTTACCCGCTCGGCGGGAATGTCGCGGCTGCCGGGACGGGCCGCGACCAGCACTTGCATGCCGAAGCAGCGGGCCAGGCGCGCCACTTCCTGTCCCAGCGCCCCGTAGCCGATAATGCCCAGGGTGCGGCCATTGAGTTCCAGAATCGGGTAGTCCAGCAGACAGAACTGGCTAGAGAGGTTCCAGTCTCCATCCTTGACGGCACGGTCATAATCCAGCAAGCGGGTGTGCAGTGCCAGCATCAGACCAAGCACATGCTGGGCCACCGAATGCACGCCGTAGCCCTGAGAGTTGCAGACCACGATGCCTTTGGCTGTGGCAGCCTCCAAGTCGATGTTATTGACGCCGGTGGCCACGACACAGATCAGTTTTAGGGCGTCAGACGAACGGATCAGCGTTGCATCCAACACCACTTTATTGGTGATCACCAGCTCAAAGCCATCGATGCGTTCGGCGACCTGTTCAGCAGCGGTGTGCGGATAACACACCAGCTCATCGACACAGGCAGCGATGGGGGAAAGGTCCAGATCATCCAGACTCTGGGTATCGAGAAACACGGCGCGCATATTGAACTCCCTTCGCAGCAATCGGTAGACAGAAGAATCTAGGCAATCATGATCGATCTGGCAAGCGCCGCCAGCCGTTACAGCCGGCGACAACGGGCGAGGGTGTAATAGGCCAGCGGCACGATAATAATGGTTAACAATGTCGACATGGCCAGCCCGAATACCAGAGAGATTGCCAGACCATTAAAGATCGGGTCGCTGAGGATAAACCAGGCTCCAACCATCGCGGAAACGGCGGTCAACGCAATCGGTTTGATCCGCACCGCACCGGCCAATATCACGGCATCCTCCAGTGAGCTGCCCTCGTCAAGCAGTTGACGAATGAACACCACCAACAGGATCGAGTTGCGCACGATAATGCCGGCCAGCGCGATCATGCCGATCATGCTGGTGGCGGTAAATTCGCGGCCGAGCAGGGCATGGCCCGGCAGGATGCCGATCAGGGTCAGCGGAATCGGGGCCATGATCACCAGTGGCAGGACATAGGAACGGAACTGGGCGACCAGCAGCAGAAAGATCATGAATACGCCAACGCTGTAAGCCAGCCCCATATCGCGGAAGGTATCGTAGGTAATCTGCCACTCACCATCCCATTTCAGCGCGCCGGTCTCCGGCAGCGGCGGCTGGCGCACGAAAAACTGATCAGGGGGCTCGGGCAGCTGCTCCAGCCGATTGACCATGGCAAACATGCCGTACAGCGGGGAATCGATGGCTCCGGCCATGTCGGCGGTGACATAGGTTACCGGCAGCAGATCCTTGTGGTAACGGGCTCCGGGCCATTCGACCGTTTCGATACGCGCGATACTGGCCAGCGGAATCAGTTGCCCTTCGCGGTTGCGTATGGGCAACGACAATAGCGCCGAGGCCTGTGCCTTGTCGCCCTCGTTGAGGATGGCGCGGATTGGTACCGGATATTTGGCATGTTCATCATGCAGATAACTGAGGGTGGCACCGCCCACGGCGGTTTGCAGTGTCTGTACCACCTGCCCCTGGGCAACCCCCAAGCGGGCGGCGCGGGCGCGGTCAATGATGACCTGCCATTGCTGTACGGGTGCTTCAAGAGTGGTGTCGATATCAACCAGTCCTTCGACCTTGTGCATCTGCTCGGCCACCTGCCGTGCCAGCGCGGTGCGGTGGCGTTCGTCGGCAGCGTAGATTTCGGCGACCAGTGGCGACAGCACCGGCGGGCCAGGGGGAATTTCGACGATTTTTACCGAAGCATCAAAGGGTGCAGCAATCGCCTGCAGCGGCGCGCGCAGCGCCTGGGCAAAATCATGTGAGGGCCGGTCGCGGTCGGACGCGGCGATCAGGTTGATCTGCAGATCGCCATGCCAAGGGTCGGTGCGCAGGTAATACTGGCGCACCAGGCCATTGAAATTGATTGGTGAGGCGGTCCCGGCGTAGGCTTGCCAATTGGCGACGTCGGGCAGAGTTTCCAGGTGCGCACCGAGAGCGAGTAACAGGTGTTGGGTGTTTTCCATCGGCGCGGATTCGGGCATATCGACCACCACCTGCAGCTCCGACTTGTTGTCGAATGGCAGCATCTTGAGAATCACGAACTGATACATCGGCAAGGTGAGCGACACCAGCATCAGGCCGATGACGCCCAGGCTCAGCCCGCGCCGACGCCAGTGGTGGTCGCCAAGAAAGGGGCCGAGCAGAAAACGGAAAACCTTCAACGATATCGGGCTGACGCCATCAGCGGAGCTGCCGGTTTCCTCTGCCGCTTCGGTGCGTCGGGTCAGGAGCCGCATTGCCAACCAGGGGGCGACGACAAAGGCGACGACCTGCGACAGTACCATACCGGCAGACGCGTTGATCGGGATGGGGCTCATGTACGGTCCCATGAGGCCGCTGACAAAGGCCATCGGCAGCAGTGCCGCCATGATGGTGAGGCTGGCCATGATGGTCGGCGTACCGACCTCGTCCACGGCGGCCGGAATGATATCGCGGATGTTGTGGTTGGAGTTGCGGATGCGGCGGTTGATGTTTTCGGTGATGACGATACCGTCATCGACCAGAATGCCGATGGAAAAAATCAGTGCAAACAGCGAAACGCGGTTCAGGGTGAAGCCCCAGGCCCAGGAAAATACCAAGGTCAGCAGTAACGTCACCAGTACGGCGATGCCGACAATGGTTGCCTGCCGCCAGCCCATGGCGGCCAGTACCAATAGCACGACGCAAACGGTTGCAGAGATAAGGTCGATGATCAGTTTCTTCGCCTTGGCTGCAGCGGTCTCGCCGTAGTTGCGGGTGACAACCACCTCGATCCCCTCCGGCAGGAGGCGGTGGCGCAGCTGATCGAGACGGGTTTCGATGGCGGTGGTGATATTGATCGCATTTTCGCCGGGCTGCTTGGCGATCGCCAGCGTGACCGCCGGGTAAATAGTGCCGACCGTGCCGGGGCTATCCTCAGTCTTGCCGGAGCCAAAGCCGAGCATGACGCTTTGGTCGGGCACGGTATCACCCCGGTGGATGGTCGCGATATCAGCCATGAACACCGCCGCGCCCTGGTGCATCCCAACCACCAGGTTGCGTACATCATCGATCCGCTCCAGCAGTTGGCCAGCCTGTACCGGCACCGACAGGTTATCACGTGTTGCTCTCAGCCCCTGGGAACTGCTGTTGGCAGCCTGCAGGGCCTGGCCGATATTATCCAGCGTCAGGCCATAACCGGCTAGCAGGGCGGGATCGAAGCGGATATCGACCCGGTCAGGCACGCCACCAACGGTATAGATATCGCGAGTGCCGGGAATGCGCTTGAGGTCCACTTCCAGCATGTGAGCCAGTTGCGTCAGTTCGGTCCCGGCGTAACGCTGTTGCGGGTCGTATAGCGTCAGCGTCATGATCGGCACATCATCGATGCTGCGGGGCTTGATCAACGGTTGGGTTGCGCCCAGGTCGACCGGCAGCCAGTCCTGATTGGAATAGACCTGGTTGTAGAGCCGAACCAGAGCCTCTTGCCGCGTCACACCGACTTTGAATTGCACGGTGATGACAGCCTGCCCCTGACGGGAAACGGAGTAGACATGCTTAACCCCCTCGATCTCACTCATCACCTGTTCGGCCGGTGTTGCGATCACACTTTCCACTTCAGTGACGCTGGCACCGGGCAGGGCAACGATGATATCGGCCAAGGTAACATCGATCTGCGGTTCCTCCTCCTTTGGCGTGAACAGCAATACCAGAATGCCAAGGATGAGGGCGATAAGGGTGAGCAGCGGGGTCAGTTTGGAGTCCTGAAAGACCCGTGCGATGTGACCGGATGGTCCGATGGGCGGCAGCGGTTTGCTCACGGGCGCGTCTCCTTGGTCGGTGACGCAGTATTGTTGGATGGCCGAGCGACAATGTGTTCACCGGCCCGAAGGCCAGACAGGACCTCAACCCTGTCGCCGTTGCGAACCCCGATACGTATTTGACGCAGGCGCGTGAGGCCACTCTCGTCGAGTACCAATACAGCACGCAACTCGCTGCGATGGATCACCGCCTTGGCCGGAATCCACAGCGCCTCACGGGGCGCAACCGGTACACTGACCTTCACCAGCATGCCGGGGTACAGGTGGCCGTCCGGCTCGGTCAGCGGCATGCGCAGGCGGAATGTGTGGGTGGCCGGATCGGCGTAGGGGTAGAACATCATCGCGCCGGTATCCAGTGCGCGGCCATCCGGCAGAGTTACGCGGGCACGGCGCTGCTCACGGGCCAGTCCGGCGTACTGTTGCGGCAAGTCGACCACCACGCGCAGGTGCTCCAATGACAGCCCCGTCAACAGTGGCTGACCGGGATTCACGCTTTCGCCCAGCGCCACATGCCGCTCAATCAAAATGCCACTGTAAGGTGCGGTTATGCGAGTGTAATCGAGCTGCTGCTGAGCCTCTGCCAGTGCCGCTTCGGCCCGAGCGAGTCGGGCCTGAGTCGCATTGAGCTTGTTACGTGCCTGGTCGAGTGCCTGATTGGCAATCAGTTTGCGCTCATGCATGGACTGGGTGCGGCTGAATTGCTGGCGTGCGTCGTTCAGGCCTGCTTGCGCTTCCGCCAAACCTGCCTGCGCCTGACTGAAACGTGTCCGCTGTTCATTGTCGTCCAGCTGCACGATCAATGCCCCGGCAGGAACGGAATCGTCCACATCGAATGGCAGGGCAGTAACGCGCCCATGGGTTTGAGCCGAGACGGTACTTTGCTGTACAGCTTCGATTACCCCGTCCAGTATCAGGTATTCTTCGAGTGTTTGCCGTTGAACGACCGTGGAAGGGGGGGTGGTTTCGGCAGCCAGCAGGGGCGATCCCAGCAGGGAGATTAGCAAGGGTAGGGTGCGCAGCAGGATCATGGTTGCCGCTCCTTGGGGTGGGTGTGTGTTATTAATATTAGTTAATGTTCATATAATATCTCGGTGTGGTCAACCGGTTTGGTGGTCGGGTCTGTTATCATGGTGCCCGATCAGTATAGCCACAGACAAAGACCGCCCGATGCAGATCCTCCCCTATGAACTCGGGTACTGGCACAATCAGCTAGTTAAGGTTAGTCTCGATACACAGCCATGAGTACATGGCTGGCGTCGCTCGGACGGTTCCGGGCGCTGACGTTTTTCGAGGTTTACATGACAGACAATACAGGTGTGCGTCCCGTACGCCATTTCTCCCGTATCGATCGCCTTCCGCCTTACGTGTTCAACATCACCGCCGAGCTGAAGATGGCGGCCCGTCGCCGTGGTGAAGACATCATCGATTTCAGCATGGGCAACCCGGATGGTGCCACACCGCCGCATATCGTCGAAAAGCTCTGTGCCGTGGCGCAGCGTGACGATACCCATGGCTATTCCACTTCGCGCGGGATTCCGCGCCTGCGCCGCGCCATTTCGCGCTGGTATGAAGACCGTTACCAGGTCGAGATTGACCCGGAAGACGAAGCGATTGTGACCATCGGTTCCAAAGAAGGGCTGGCGCATCTGATGCTGGCGACCCTGGACCATGGCGATACCGTGCTGGTCCCTAACCCCAGCTACCCGATCCATATCTACGGTGCCGTGATTGCCGGTGCCCAGGTGCGTTCGGTGCCGTTGGTACCCGGCGTCGATTTCTTTGTCGAGCTAGAGCGGGCGATCCGCGAATCGATTCCCAAACCGAAGATGATGATCCTGGGCTTCCCGTCCAACCCGACTGCGCAGTGCGTAGAGCTGGACTTTTTCGAGCGCGTGGTGGCACTGGCAAAAGAGCATGACATCATCGTGATTCATGACCTGGCCTATGCCGATATTGTGTACGACGGCTGGAAAGCACCATCCATCATGCAGGTGCCGGGTGCGAAAGATGTGGCGGTGGAGTTCTTTACCCTGTCCAAAAGCTACAACATGGCGGGCTGGCGCATCGGTTTCATGGTTGGCAACAAGGAGTTGGTACATGCACTGGCACGTATCAAAAGCTACCATGACTACGGCACCTTCACCCCGCTGCAGGTAGCGGCCATCGCGGCACTGGAAGGCGATCAGCAGTGCGTACGTGATATCGCCGAGCAATACCGCCAACGCCGCAATGTGCTGGTTAAAGGATTGCATGAAGCGGGCTGGATGGTCGATAACCCGAAGGCGTCCATGTATGTCTGGGCCAAGATTCCAGATGAATATGCTGAGATGGGCTCGCTGGAATTTTCCAAAAAGCTGCTGGCCGATGCCAAGGTCTGTGTATCGCCGGGGATCGGCTTTGGTGATTACGGCGATGACTATGTACGCTTTGCCCTGATCGAGAACAAGGATCGCATTCGCCAAGCGGTAAGGGGCATCAAGGCGATGTTTCGTGAGGATAAAGTACTCAACGGCGAAGGCTAGTCATTTACCTGGCATACACACGCTAATGTGTTGAGAAATGAACCGGAGCGCAGGCTCCGGTTCTGTGTTTAAAAACGGTAGCATCATCCGATTAAACTTAAATAATTCAGACTTTTACTATGCGCATTTTTTATATTTATTATTTTTTTAATATTTCTTTCAAGTCATAAAGACCTTTGTAAATATAAGCTCTGTTAGGTTGGACTAAAAATTCTTCGTTATAGTAATTGTCTGGCTTTACCTTGAAAAAACTTCCATTAGCCGTAATTATTCCAATGTTTTTATTTGATATAAAGGTATGGCTGGCAGCCAGCCAATATGCGGATTCTATATAGTTATAAACATGGAAGTCTATATCTCTTCCGCTATTATTGAATATAATGGCTGAGTTTTTAGCCGTGTTTCCTATTATTTTTTGGATATCTTTTTGTGCAATTTCGTAAAATTCTTCAAGATCCATTTTAGTATTTAAGTTTGCAGCCACTTCCGTGCCCTCCTGTATTAATCAATTCATACCGTTTGTGTGTGGTGTGAGGGCGTAGTTAGTTTTTGCTCACACCAAGGTCTGCATAAAAGCGGTCAAACTCATGAATGCTCCCAGCCCCTGGTGTGTGGAGCGAGAGCAGTGAATCGGTGTGCTCTTGGCCGCTACCCGTCACAATATGCGTAATATTGATCGGGCTTGCTGTCTGCAGGCTATCCAGAAAATGTCGTGCATTGGCCGTTTTCGTGTTTGATTGAGTCTGCACAAATAACCAGCGGGTGACACAGTCGATCGCAATGAACAGGTAATGCTGCGTGGACTCATTTTCCATCTTCGGCAAAGATTTGATCTCAATATGAATATGGCCGGGCTGACAGGCCTTGAACCCTTCTTGTGTAGTTTTGGGCACCTTTGACTTGAGCGCATGCAAATTGCTGACGCCATGGCGGCGCAGGCAGCGATCAAGCCCGGAGCGTGAGACTTTGTCACAAATAAACGCGTTGACAACATTTAGAAGATTATCCAGTGATAGCAGAAGCCGTTTGCGCAGATGGATGACAATCGCCTCCTGAGTTGGCGTCAGGTGCGTTTGCAGGCGGTGTGGTGTATGCGGCCGATCTTCAGTGCTTGAACGGCTGCACCACTTGCGTACGGTGGCTTCGCTGATGCCGTACTGCCGAGCCAGTTCACGAACAGGTTTGGTGCTTTCTGCCAGTTCGGCACGAATGGCGGGCGTGGTGCGTGCGCGTTTATGCAAGGACACCATCATCTCGGTTGACCTCCCGGAACCTATTGGGTAAATCGTTGAATAGGACTGCACATGGCACTGACAGCGGCACACTAAGGATAGCGCCTTTAGTATTATCAGTGATGCGACATAACCATCGTTGGGAACCACCCATTAGCCAGAGTCAGTTTTGCGCTGCCTAATGGGTGAAGGTTTTAATGTGTCCCCGGATACTGGAATCAGAAACGGTACTGCACACTGCCCCACACGCGGGGATGCTGCTCTTTCGTATCCGATTGAGGCGTGCCCCCCTCGATACGCCAGGCCGAAGCGAGGTT
>NZ_PYGI01000032.1 GCF_003014615.1 Marinobacterium halophilum
GCTGAAATGGGGCGTTTTTCATAGCGGCCACCCTTAAAGCTTATGGCTAATACTTTAAGAATGGCAGATCTTCAACAGTTTACTCAGACATAGCCTTCATTTTGGCCATGGGGTGTCCAATGCGTGGCGTCCTGTGTCAGTCCCACAGGCTTAACTGTGTCGAGTGGGTGTCGGTGTTTGCAGTACCGGTGCGGCTTGGGCGGCGTTTTTTACGTGACGTGCTGGCACGCTTGCGGCTACCCAGCTGCCGGTACACATCACGGCTCAATTCATGGAACCGGGGGTGGTGATGAATGGCGGCCACCTTATCCTTGGCGCTGCGGGCCGCACGATTCAAATCCACCATCGGCGCGGGATAACCGTCGACCTTCAGTATCCGTGGTTCATGTAGAGCCGAGAGCGGCGCATCGGCCAGCTCCGGTACCCAGCGCCGAATAAAGCGGCCATCAGGGTCCAGATCCAGTCCCTGTTTAAGCGGGTTGTAAACGCGGATTGCGTTGATGCCGGTGGTACCGGACTGCATCTGGATCTGGGACCAGTGGATGCCCGGTTCGTAGTCAATGAAGTAACGGGCCAGCACCTGTCCACTGTCCTGCCAGGGCAGCCAGAGGTGGTAACTGGCCACTGAGGTCAGCATGGCGCGCATGCGAAAGTTGATCCAGCCACGTGCTTGCAACGCGCGCATACAGGCATCCACGAACGGCCATCCGGTGTGGCCGCTAGACCAGCGAGCCAATATCTCGGCATCGGGGTGGCGGTCGAGTTCGGCAAACAGGGGGTGAATCGGTTGCCATTCCAGCGCCGGTTGGTCTTCCAGTTTCTGCATGAAGTGGCAGTGCCAGTATAGTCGGCTGATAAAGCTGCGCAGGGAGCGGGTCCAGCCAGTGGCAGTGCTGTGCTCCAGCTGCGCCAGCGCACGTTGATACACCTCCCGAACCGATAGCGTGCCCCAGCACAGATGCGGTGACAGCCGCGAGCAGGCGGCGTACGCGGTGTTCGGGCTGGACATGGCAAAACGATAATCGCGGCCGCGCTGTGCCAGAAAACTGTCCAGGCAGCGCAGGCCCGCCTGGCGGCCACCGGGTTGTTGCCGCAAGGGTAGAAAATCGGTGCCTGCAGGGCGCTCGGGCAGGGGCGGGAGTGTTGGCCAGGTTGCCGGTGCCTGCAGGTGTGGTGCTGGCAATGTCTCGGCTTGCATGCGTCGGTCCCAGTGGCTGGCCCAATGGTCACGGTTGCGCAGCCGCCGGACGACACCATTCTGTGGCTGTTCCTGCCAGGTTATTCCGTGTTGCCTGCACCAGGCGGAGACTCTGATGTCGCGCTGGAAGGTCCAGTCATTGCCGGTTTCTTCGTGTGACCAGAGGGTGAACGTGCCGTAAAACGCCAGCAATGTATCCAGGGTCGGCTCAATGTCCGTGTTGCCAATCAGCAGTGGCATACCCTGTTCAGCCAGCGCCTGTTGCAGGTCAAACAGGCTGTCACGACAGAACTGCCAGTGCCGGGCCGACGCATCCGGCTGCGACCAGAACCCCGGCTCGACCACAAACAACGGCAGCACGGGGCCATGTTGTGCAGCGTCGTGCAGAGCAGGGTTATCATCCAGGCGCAGATCACGCTTGAACCAAACCAATTGTAATGAAGTGGTAGGCATGTTCATGATACGTAAGGAACATTTGTCCTGGTTCAGCGTCTTAGCGAACCCGTATAGATGAATAGTCTCTATACTGCTTTTAATTCGAGTTGATGTGTCCATGATTACCAAGGGAAGGCCTATGTTGCGATCTCAAATTATGCGTTTGTTTCGTCTCCGTCACGGTGTTTTGATCGCCGCCATCATGGGGGGATTGGCCGGGTGTGATGCGGGTACGGATTCGTCACCGCCGGTCGCCGTTGAGGTCGAACGTCCGGCACGGATTGAAGCGGTGCGGCCGGTGCAGGCTGACAGTCTGGTGTTCAATGGCACGGTCCGCGCAGCCCAGCGGGCGGAGATGGCATTTAAAGTGGGTGGTCGCGTTGATCAGGTAAGTGTCAATGAGGGCGACTCGGTGACCAAGGGCGACCTGTTGGCGCAACTGGATGACCGTGAGTTCCGTACGGCGCTGTCTTCGGCACGGGCTGAATACGCCAGTGCTGATGCAGATTACCAACGCGGGCAGACCATTTATCAGCGCAGTCAGGCGATCTCCAAAAGTGATCTGGAAAAGCTGGCCACCAAGCGCAACTTGGCGGCCAATCGGCTGCGTGAAGCGCAGTTGGCGGTGGAATATACGCGGCTGTTGGCACCCTTTGATGGTGTGGTTGGGCGCAAGCTGGTCGATGATTTTGCCCAGGTATCCGCCAATCAGACTGTAGTCGTGGTACAGAATCTGCAGGACCTGGAAGTGGTGATTCAGGTGCCGGACAAGGTTGTACTGCAACGTCAGCGTGAGCAGCAGGTGGTGGCCAATATTGCCGGTTTGCCTCAGGCGTTCCCACTGTCACTGCGGTTCTTTGCCACCGAAGCCGACCCGGTGACGCAGACGTATCAAGTAGTGTTCGGCCTGGGTGACAAGGGGGATGCGCGGGTACTGCCCGGCATGTCGGTGCAGGTATCGTCCATAGGCGGAAGTGATGAAGCGGCCGGTGTTGCTGTGCCGCTGACCGCCATTCTGCCGGACAATCAGGGGCAGCAATATGTATGGCGTGTGACGGCGGAAGGGCGTGCGCAGCGCCAGAATGTCGAGGTTGGCACCCTGTTGGGTGACCGTGCGGTGATCCGTGTCGGACTGCAACCGGGCGATCGCATCATTACCGCAGGTGTCGCCAGCGTACGTGACGGCATGGCGGTGCGTCCCATGGACAACGTCGAGGCTGGTCAGTAATGGATATTGCACGCTATTCGATAGCCAAGCGTACCAGTCTCTGGGTGATCGTGCTGCTGGTATTGATCGGCGGTTACATCAGTTACGGCAAGCTGGCCCGGTTTGAAGACCCCGAGTTCATTATTCGCCAGGCTGTTATTGTCACCCCTTATCCCGGTGCCAGTGCCCAGGAAGTGGCAGACGAAGTCACCGACCGTATTGAAGCCGCCGTGCAAGCGCTGCAAGAGCTGGATCAGGTGGAATCCGTCTCCAAGCAGGGCTATTCCGAAGTCACGGTCGAAATCAAGATGGAGTTCGCCAGGACGCAGGCCGAGCTCCAGCAGGTCTGGGACAAATTGCGGCGCAAGGTCAGTGATGCAGCCCGCGGGTTACCGCCCGGTGTCGGCCCGGTGATCGTCAATGATGACTTTGCCGATGTGTATGCCCAGTTCTATGCGATCACCGGCGAAGGCTACAGTGATCGGGAGTTGCAGGAGTATGCCGACTGGCTGTCGCGGGAACTGGCGCTGGTAGAGGGCGTTGCCCGTACGGCGCTGCTGGCCGATCGCCAGCAACAGATATTCGTGGAGATTGCGCGTGACCGGCTGGCGGCGTTCGGGCTGGAATCACAACAGATCTATCAGGTGCTGCAGAAACAGAACCTGGTGACTGTCGCCGGCGATATGCTGGCCGACAACATGCGGGTGCCGGTCGTGCCGGTCCGCTCGGTGAACGGTTTTGACGATCTGAAAAACCTGCAGGTAGGCGTTGGGCCGGACAACACGGTGCTGCGCCTGGCCGATATTGCCGATGTGGTTCGCGGTTATCAGGAACCGGTGGGGATCAAAATGACCTACGACGGCCAGCGCGCCATTGGCCTCGGTATTTCCAATGTGCAGGGCGGCAACGTGGTCGAGATGGGCGATGCGGTCAAGCAGCGCCTGGCCGAACTGGAAGGTCAGCGGCCGGTCGGTATGGAGCTGCGGCCGATCTCGTTGCAGTCCGACTCCGTGCGGCAGTCGGTGTCGGCGTTTGTCGGCAACCTGATCGCGGCGGTTGCTATCGTGTTTGTCGTCCTGCTGCTGTTCATGGGACTGCGGGTCGGGCTGATCATCGGTTTCGTGCTGTTGTTGACGGTGGCCGGTACCTTGATTGTCATGTTGTTTGACGATATCGCCATGCAGCGTATATCCCTGGGTGCCTTGATCATTGCGCTGGGGATGCTGGTCGACAATGCGATTGTGGTCAGTGATGGTGTGTTGGTGCGTCTGCAGCGGGGCGAAGCGCGCAAGGAGGCCATTTCGGCGGTGGTCAAAAGCACGATCTGGCCCCTGCTGGGCGGTACGCTGGTGGGTATTCTGGCGTTCAGCGCTATCGGTTTGTCCCCCAGTGATATGGGCGAATATGCCGGGTCACTGTTCTGGGTGATTCTGTACTCGATGCTGTTGAGCTGGCTGTTTGCCATCACGGTAACGCCATTGCTGTGCTACCAGTTCCTGCGCGTCAAACCGGTGGCAGACAATGCCCGTGCCGGTTGGGTGACGCGCCGGTATGAAGCACTGTTGAATTGGGTGCTGTCACACCGTGCGGTGTCGATCATTCTGGTACTGTTGGCGCTGGGCGGAGCGGTCTCGGCGGCGAGTCTGGTGCCGCCGGGCTTCATGCCGGATTCTGAGCGCCCCCAGTTTGTGGTGGATATGTACCTGCCTCAGGGCACCGATATTGAACAGACTGCGATGCGCCTGGCACAGGTTGAGCAGGTCGTGGCCGAGAAGGAAGGCATCACGCACACAACCGGTTTTGTTGGCGGGGGTGGTCTGCGTTTCATGCTGACCTATGCGCCGGAACCGCGTAATCCCAGTTATGCCCAGCTCTTGATCGATATTGATGATTACAAACGGATCGCACCCTTGGTTGCGCAGCTGCAGGATGAGCTGTCGGCGGCCTTCCCGGATACGTCATTCAAGGTATGGAAATTCATGCTGGGCCGTGGTGGCGGCAAAAAGATCGAAGCCGCCTTTACCGGACCGGATGCGCAGGTATTGCGGCGTTTGGCGGAAGAAGCCAAGGCCCTGATGTTGGCACAGCCGGCATTGATTGCGGTGCAGGATGACTGGCGCGATCAGGTGCCGGTAGCTCAGCCGCGCTGGTTGCAGGAACAGCTGCAGCGTTTGGGGCTGACGGAATCGGAAGTCAACGCTGCACTGGCGCAGACGCTAAGCGGGCGTCAGATTGGTGTGTACCGTGAAGGTGATGAGCTGATTCCGCTGGTAGTGCGGGCACCGGTGACGGAGCGTGAGCAGTTGCGCGCGATTGAAAATACCGAAGTGTACAGCCCGACGGCGGGGCAGACGGTCTCGGTCAACCAGTTGCTGGCATCGGTGGATATTGTCTGGCGCGACGCGATGATTCGTCGTATTGACCGAGTACCCACACTGAAGGTGCAGGCTGATCCGGCACCGGGGGTGTTGACCAATGATGCGTTCAACCTGATTCGACCACAGATCGAAGCGATCGAACTCCCGCCGGGGTATACGCTCAAGTGGTACGGCGAATATGAATCCTCACGTGAAGCCAATGCCGGATTGGCTGCGTCGGCGCCTTATGGTTTTGCGGCCATGATTCTGGCGGTGGTGTTCATGTTCAACGCTCTGCGGCAGCCGCTGGTGATCTGGATGACCGCACCGCTGGCGCTGGTGGGGGTCGTGATCGGCTTGATCCTGTTCCAGACCCCGTTCGAATTCATGGCGATTTTGGGCTTCCTCAGCCTGATCGGCATGATGGTGAAGAACGCGATAGTGCTGGTGGATGAGGCCGACCACAACATCCATGCCGGGCAGGAACCCTATGCCGCCGTGATCGGTGCCTGTCTCAGTCGTGCGCGGCCGGTGGTGTTGGGCGCGTTGACCACTATTCTGGGGGTGGCACCGCTGCTGATTGATCCCTTCTTCAAGAGCATGGCGGTGACGGTCATGTTCGGTCTGCTGTTTGCCACGGCGCTGACACTGGTCGTGTTGCCACTGTTCTACGCCGTGTTGTTCCGTATCCCCGTTACGCGGACAGCATCACAATCAGCTGATGATAGAGCGGAATGCCGATGATGACGTTGAACGGGAAGGTGAAGCCCAGCGATGCCAGCATGGCCAGACCGATATTGGCCTGAGGAATCGCAGCTCTGATGGCAGCCGGTGCGGCGATGTAAGACGCACTGGCGGTCAAGCTGGCCAGAATCAGCGTGCTGCCAATGGGCAGTTCCAGCACCAGCCCGGCGGCGATGCCGACACAGGCCAGTACGCTGGGTGCCAGGCAGGCAAAGGCGAGCAGACGCCAGTGCTTGAAGGGCAGGGGGCGCAGTGTCTCGGCTGCCGTCAGGCCCATCTCCAGCAGGAACAGTGCCAGCACCGCCTTGAAGGCACCGGTGAACAGGTCGGTCACCGGTGCGCCATCGAGCGGACCGTACAGGTAACCGATCAATACCCCGCCCGCCAACAGCACCACGCCACGGTTGGTCAGGGTTTCATGCAGCAGGCTGATACGGGAATGGGTAGCCTCGGAACTCTTGTCGAAATGACGGAACAAGGCCAGTCCGACCATGATGGCCGGCAGCTCCAGCAGTACCAGGTACAGCGTGACTTCAGGCCCGGCGATCAGCTGGCGCCCTTCAACATAGGCCAGTGCGACGGCGAACGTTCCCGCACTTACCGAGCCGTAATGGGCACTGATACTGGCACTGTCCGCCAGTGACAGGTGCAGCAGTCGACGCAACAGCGGGAACAGGACCAGCGGAATCAGCGCACCCAAACCCATGACCAGCAGCATTTCCGGCAGCAGCGACCACGTGAGATTACCATGCAGTCCCATGCCGCCTTTCAAGCCGATGGTCAGCATCAGTAACAGGCTAAGGGTATCGTAGGCCGCTTTGGGAATGCTCAAGTCGGATTTCAGCAGGCCAGCGACGACCCCCAATAAAAAAAACATGACGACAATATCAGGCATGCTCACTCCTTAATGTGTTCAGCAGTTGTGGAATGGCGCGATTGTGCCTGCATCAGGGTATTGTCTCTAATTAATTATCCGTGGATGATGTATAGAATATTATCTATATAAGGCGATCTCCATGAACCTGCGCCACCTGACGTTTCGTCTGCTTGAGGTGTATGTCACTGTGGTGCGTACCGGCTCGGTGACCGCTGCGGCCCGTCAGCTGCACCTGACCCAGCCCACCGTTTCCCAACAGCTCAAGCGCTTGGCTGAAACCGTGGCCGAACCATTGTTCCTCTCATTGGGCAGCAAGCTGGAATTGACCGATACCGGCCGCGAGCTCTACCGCACGGCGCTGGATGTGACCGGACGTTTTGCCGACTTTCAGGACTATCTGGCCGAGCAGCGGGGCGGTCACCGGGGGCGTTTCAGTATTGCTCTGGTCAATACGGCGCAATATGTCTTGCCCCGCGTGCTGGGGCCGTATTCCCACGCGTTCCCGGATGTCGACATGACCGTGCATATCGGCAACCGTCAGCAGCTGCTGGACCGTTTCGAGCGACAGCTGGATGACATCTATGTGTTCAGTCATCCGCCATCATCGGGGCATGCGCTGGCGGCCCGCTTCCTGCGCAACCCGCTGGTGATGCTGGTACCGGCACAGCACCCGCTGGCGCAATCCGACCGCGTATCGGTCGAGGCATTGCTGACGGAACGCCTGTTGCAACGGGAGCCCGGTTCGGCCACGCGCATGTTGTTTGAAAGCTGGCTACACAGCCGAGGACTGCAATGGTCGAACGTGTTGCAGATGGCGAGTAATGAAGCGATACGGGTGGGGGTTGCATCCGGTATGGGGGTTGCCGTGATGTCACGTCATGCGTTGCCGGAGGCGCATCCGGGCGTGGTGATTCTGCCGGTAGAAGGGTTTCCGATCGAAAGCCATTGGCACTTCATTATTCGACGCGATCGGCGCTTGCCTCATGCGGCGCGGGGCTTTCTGGAATACGCGGCCGGGTCACTGGAGCAGTGCTTGCCAGCCGAGTACCTGTGTAACGAAGTGGCGGAGCTGTTCACTCAAACGTCGGCAGGGAAGGGGTAACCACGGGCTTGTTCGCCGCGATCCATGCCTCAATGCCTCCGCTGATTGACTGTACGTGCAGATAACCCATTTCCGCCAGGCTCTTGGCACTTAACGCCGCACGCCCGCTGTTCTTGCAGTAAAGCACGATGTTCAGGTCGCGAGAAATCAGGGCATCGTCGTTGCTGAACTTGAATTCCAACAAGCCGCGGGGAATGTTGATGGCACCGGCCACGTGCCCGGCGCGGTACTCGTCCGGCTCGCGTACATCGACCAGCAGATCGGCACTGCCAATAGCCTCGTCGGCATCGGCGACAGTGATTTCGCGGATGTTTTCCTTGGCGGCAATAACCAAATCATGGGCGGTTTTCATGGCAGTCTCCAGTGCGTATAAGTAGTCTGGAAGACTATAACATTAGAATTGTTTGATATATAAGTGCCGGGCACCCAATCATTGTATCCGCGTCCGTTAGTGTCGGGTGTACGGCCTTGAGAAAAGGGTTTAGCTACGGTTCTTGGCCTCGATCCATTGCGCCATGTATTGAGTACTTTTCATGCTGTGATGACGCAGCATCGCTCCGGTGAAGTTATCCAGCCGGTGTTGCTCCAGATTGTCCTGCAGATCCTGCAGGCGTGCCACCAGCGCATCAGCGTGAAGGGTAAAATCAAAACGCCGGTTATGCAGTATCCACCCCTGCTGTTGCCTGGTATGCCAGGTGTTCGCGTCGGTATACAGCTCGATGGCGTGGGCGGCAAACGTTGCAGGATCATCCGTCACCGGCTGTGGCCAGTCATGGTCACCGGCCATGCCTTCGGCACCAATGGATGTGGTCACCGATGGCGTGCCGCACGCCAACGCATCAACCAGCTTACCCTTGAGGCCGGCACCGAAGCGCAGCGGAGCCAGATTGACGCGCGCCGTGCGCATGACCTCAAGCGCATCATCGGCCCAGCCCTTGACCAGAAACCCTTGGGCAGGATTGTGCAGCTGGGTAGCCTTGGGAGGCGGGTAGGCCCCGTAGACATGCAGTTCGGCGTCTGGCAACCGGGCGCGAATCAGCGGCCACAGTGTTTGCTTGAGCCACAAAACGGCATCCCAGTTGGGCGCATGGCGGAAATTGCCGATCACAATGAAGTTCTGGCGCTGCTCGAAGGCAGGCAGGGCCGCTTGCTGCTCAGACGTGACCGGGGGTAGCATGAACGGACTGTCATGCAGCAGTGC
Source organism: Marinobacterium halophilum (assembly GCF_003014615.1). Lineage (GTDB taxonomy): Bacteria > Pseudomonadota > Gammaproteobacteria > Pseudomonadales > Balneatricaceae > Marinobacterium > Marinobacterium halophilum. Next base: position 9,122 of record NZ_PYGI01000032.1, read on the forward strand.
GGGGTCAACCTTGAAGGTCTGCGTCAGCAGCTCGATCTCTGTTGGCGAGATCATCAGTGTCAGGTCACTGCGCAGAATCGCCGCGACTTCACGCTTGGCATGGTCAGAAAACAGCAATGAACGGGGTACGTCCACGCTGACTTCACCGCTGTGTTTGCAGGCTTGATGGCGAGCATGGCGCAGGCAGGACAGATCTTCGGTATCAAGCAGCCGAACCGCTTGTGGGCAATGTTTCTCCACGCGCCAGCCGAACTGCTCCTCCATCATGAAGCGGTCAAACATCACCATATCGGGTTGCAGTTCGCTGATGAAAGTATCAAAGCTGGTACAGTTCAGGGCGATGTTGACCTCCTGAATACCGCGCGCGGGCAGGTCGGCGCGATGAATGCTCTTTTCGGCCGGGCTGGCAAATGTGACGTGCCAGTCTTGGCGACGAAAGGTATCCAGCAGGGCGAGCATGCGATAGCCGGCAGCACTGGAAGCGGGTTCCGGCCAGACATAGCCGATCACGAGAATATTCATCTTGAATCATCGTTTCTTGCAGGAGATGCGGCGCAGTGTACAGAGGAAAAACGTATTACTGTAGAGGCACAAAAAAGCCGACCACGGGGGTCGGCTATGAAAGGTAGCGTTCAGGGCCTGTCCGAAGGGGGTAAGGCATGCCCTGGCGGCAGTGTTTAGAACTTGACGCGCATACCGGCCAGGTAGCCCATGTCCGCACCGTCTTCATCGGAGTCTGCAATTTCGGCAAACAGGCTGACGTTTTTCTGGGTCGGGAACTTGTAGGTTACGTTGGCGTACCACTCGGTAACATCATCACCGGTTTCCGGATCGATATTGACCATGCCCAGAGCAACCTTGGTGGTCTCGGCAACTGCAAATACGGTCGCCAGATTGTACTGCTTGGCGATATCGTCAGAGGTGCTGTAATCAGCGGCGAAGGTGGCAAAACCGGCATCATACGCGGCGCTCAGACCCCAGGTGTCAATGGAAGCTGCGTTGACCGGCTGCAGATCCTGATAGGCGGCGGCCAGTGTCAGGTTGCCGATTTCAGTGGACGCGAACAGGTCGAAGTATTCGCCGTTTTCACTGCCAGAGCCTTCAGCTTCCATCTCATAGGACGCTGCGATGTGGGTATTTTCCAGCTCGATATCCAGGCGGATAGTATCGTCACCGTCGGTACCGCGTGCATCAAACTGGTCTTCATCCGACACCAGCTCGATCGCTTCTTCAATACCGAACTCGTCAGTAGCGAAGTTCTGCTTACCGAAGGATACAGAGGTGTTACCGAACGCGAGACCCACGTAGGCTTCTTCCAGAGCAACGTCTTCCTTGCCTTCCGCTTTCTCGGAGTTGTTAGCGGCATCCTTGAAACCAAAGTCAACGCGACCGAAGGCCTTCATGTCATCGCCGAGGTCGTAGCTGACGTAGTTCTTGATTTCCAGATCATCGAATTCCAGGTCAGGATTCTTGTCGTCACCGACTTTCTGGCGCAGCTGAACCTGCAGGTCACCGTTAATCTTGTAGGTCAGGCCCTTGCCTTCATAAATGGTAGCGGCGCTGGCAGAGCCGGCAGCAACAGATACTGCAACAGCCAGAAGAAGCTTTTTCATGTGCGAGACTCCAGAATTTTTTTAAAATAAAAAGGGATTTTATTGACTGGTTTTAATCCAGCTCTTGAATTTATCTCGGGTATTTTGATCGGCACGTTCATACCAGAATTGCAGCATTTCTCCGGCCATTTTTTGATCAGTTATTCCGGTTTCCGACGAATGTATTGATGCGCCGGATGACTGGAATGAATGTGTGTCTGTGGCAAGGGCAGGCAGTGCCGCTTTTGCCTGGGTGTGATTGAAGCGTTTCAATTCTTTTTCATAATCGCGCCCCAACTGAAAACCTTCCTTTTCCAGCTTGCCGGTAGTGAATTCAACCGGGGTTCCATCGGTACGGGTCAACTGCCACTGGTTACCCTGGTTGAATGTCTGCAGCGCATACTGGCTGCTGATAGCAGGCGCTGACAGGTTTAGAGTGGTGTCGTTTGCATTGAACAGAAGGACAAAGGTATCGCTCTTTTCAAGCAGGTAATCGTCTGCGGACTCTTCGATTTCGGCCACATATTCAGCCACAATCTGATGCTGGCCATTGTCCAGCTGAATACGAGAGGTATCGGAAAAGAATGAATTTGATTCAACCGAAACACCATTGACGGCTACAATATCAACACCCGGTGCCGGTATAAGAATGACATCTGCAGACGCCAGCGTTGGCATGATTGCGCAGGATATCAATAGTGTTTTTAGGATATTGTTCATTTAATGCACCGCGTGAATTCATGTCTTCGTAAAGTGGGGTGCATGTTATTTTCTAAATGTTACGGAGATGTTTAATAAATATGAACGGTTTGTTTATGTGCGAAATTAAACGTTTCTGAATACTGACATGTGAAAGGGTTTATCATCATTATTTTGTCATTATCCTGATTCAGTATGAGTTTCCCTACTCAGCTACAGGATGCCGTACCCCATGCAGTTTCTTGCCTACCGTCTATCCGCCCTGGCCCTGGCGATTGCCGCCGCCGGTGCGCATGCCGATACCTTCAACCGCGTTGCCAGTTTCCCCGTCAGCCACAACTTGACGGCTGAAAACCCGCTGCAGGAAACGTCTGCTGAAATCATTACCGCGACGGCGGATGGGCAAATATTGGCGTACTCGGACAGCCCTCGTGGCGGCCTGGGTTTTATTGACATCCGCCAGCCGGACCAACCGAAGCCTGCAGGTTTTGTATCTCTTTCCGGTGAACCCACATCGGTCAGCGCGCTGGGCAACCAGGTGGTCGCCGGGGTGAATACATCAGCCAGTTATGTTGAGCCCTCCGGCTTTCTGGTCCTGGTATCACCGCAAAGCCAGGAAGTGCTGAGCCGTTGTGATCTGGGAGGTCAGCCGGATTCGGTTGCAGTCTCCAAAGACCAGCGCTTTGTCGCTGTAGCGATCGAAAACGAGCGTGACGAAGACCTGAACGACGGCCAGATTCCACAGCTTCCGGCCGGTAGTCTGATCATCGTCCCGGTGAAGCAGGGCATGCTGGATTGCGCCGGTCTTAAACGGGTCGACCTGACCGGGCTGAGCACGATTGCACCGACCGACCCGGAGCCGGAATTTGTCGATTTCAACGGCCTGGGTGAAGTCGTGGTCACACTTCAGGAAAACAACCACTTGGTCATAGTGGATGCAGTCAGCGGCACGGTGATCAATCACTTCTCTGCCGGCAGTGTGGATCTGGAAAAGATTGATACCCGCAAGGACGGCGCTCTGATCTTTACTGAAAGCCAGCAGGGTGTGGCGCGTGAGCCGGATGCCGTCAGGTGGCTGGATGATGATCGTTTCGTTATTGCCAATGAAGGGGACTATCAGGGCGGCGCACGTGGCTTCAGCATCTTCCACAAGGATGGCACGCTGCAGTTTGAGTCCGGGGCCGCCTTTGAGCATGAAGTGATCCGCGCAGGCCACTACCCGGATAAGCGTTCCGGCAAAAAAGGAGCCGAGCCGGAAGGGCTTGAAGTCGCCCGTTTTGGTGATCAGACCTACATTTTTGTCCTGTCTGAGCGTGGCTCCGTGATCGGTGTGTACCGTGACACCGGTGCTGCTCCCGAGTTCATGCAGCTGTTGCCGTCCGGTATCGCACCCGAATCCGCCGTGGCCATCCCCGAGCGGGGCCTGCTGATCAGTGCCAACGAGAAAGACCTGATCGAAGACGGTGGTCCGCGTGCGCATGTCATGCTGTTCAGTTTGACTCAGGGTGAAGCACAGTACCCGCAGTTGGTGTCTGATAATGATACGGCAGATACCCCGATCGGTTGGGGCGCGTTGTCAGGGCTGACGGCAGACCCGAAAACGCCGGGTATCCTGTATGCCGTGAATGACAGCTACTACAAGATGCAGCCGCGTATCTTCCGCATTGATGCCAACCAGCACCCGGCCCGGATCACGGCAACGACTGATATCACCCGTGACGGCAAGGTCGCCAAGAAGCTGGACCTGGAAGGCATTGCCGCGGACGGCAAGGGTGGTTTCTGGCTTGCGTCTGAAGGCAATGCCAAAAAGGATGTGCCACATGCGCTGCACCACGTGAACGCAGACGGTGAGATTACACGTACGATCGCGCTGCCAGAGTCGTTGTTGCAGCACCAGACCCGCTTTGGTGCGGAAGGCATCGCTTTGGCGGGCGATACGCTGTGGGTTGCGATTCAGCGTCCGTGGGGAGATGACCCCGAACATCACACCAAACTGCTGGCCTACAACCTGACCAGCGAAGCCTGGAGCGCGGTACATTACCCGCTGGAGCAGACGACCGAGGGTTGGGTCGGGCTGTCGGAGCTTGAGCTGCATGATGATCATTTGTATGTGATCGAACGTGACAACCGGATTGGTGAGCAGGCCAGCATCAAGCGCCTGTACAAGGTGGCGTTGTCGGCACTGGAACCCAAACCCCTGGGTGAAACCCTGCCGGTGGTGTCCAAGACATTGGTGCGTGACCTGATCCCGGACCTGCAATCACTGCACGGCTACGTGACCGACAAGGTTGAAGGTTTTGCCATGGATGCGCAGGGCAATGGCTTCCTGGTAACCGATAACGACGGCGTAGATGACAGCTCCGGTGAAACCCTCTGGCTGAAACTCGGCCAGCTCTGATCCACATCACCCGCTTGGAGCCGTATTGATCGGCCCTGAGCGGGCACTTTTCCTGCTGCTGGCCACGCGGCCAGCCCCTCAAAAAGTGCGGCAGTCTCCTTTATCTGCGGCAGATCAAAAAAGTACATTTTGGCCTTGTCGCCATTATTCAACAGTTCGAACGCTGACTGTTCGATTGCAGATACATGCCGATCTTCACCCCCTGTCTGCTAAATCACTACGCTAACCATCTGTTTTTTATTGAATCCAGCGGTTTTTTAGCCTGAGTAAGTACCTGTGTATCCCGGTGGAGGGGTTAGTGGTGGTAAACGCTAATGGAATGCATTGAGGGCGGATTTTGCCGTTTTCGCGGGTTAAAAGGGCTGAAGCGGGCAATACCAAACGGCTGTTTTTGAGATTAGATGAATAGTGTTGCTTATTAGCACACTGGTTGGGTTCTTGGCAGCGGGACTAGAATTCACCTCGCTTTAAGTGTTCAAAAAATGAACTATCAGGAGTGGGAGAATGAAAAAAAGCAAGCGCGAGTCAGTCGCCGAGATCAAGCGTTACCTGTTCAAGTACAACATGATCTCCATGGCGGCGACATTGGTTATCGCTGTTTGCATCTATGCATTGGCGACAGGGAATGGAGCCGATATTCATGCCGTGCTGGCGGATCAATCGAATGTGTTTGACCTGCTGATAGGTGCCGGTGTTGTTGAACTATTGGTAATGGCAAGGATTGCCCGGCTGAACAAGCTGAAACAGGGGGTTGCGGCACGCCGCATCGGGTCGCGCGCGCGCGCCTGAGCCTTTCCTATTCCGGACGGCTGTGACACTATCTGTTGCCTCCAGCCGTCCGGAGTTTCTTCTGCATGATTGTTCGTAAACGCCCCAGTGCATTGGGCTTGATGCTGGCCTGGAAAGGCTCGGTTATTCCTCACGTTCTTCCCCATATTATCCTGGCCGGTCTGTTTGCCTGTGCGGTGACCTGGATTGCCCGTCACCATTATCTCGATGGTGTAGTTGAATACACCTTGCTGCCCTTTACCCTGCTGGGTATTACCCTGTCGATTTTGCTCAGTGTACGCAACACCGCGACCTATGATCGCTGGTGGGAAGCACGCAAGCAGTGGGGGCAGATGGTGCATGAAGTGCGCAGCCTGGCAAGGACCGGCGCGATATTCCTGACACCGGAGCTGCGCCGGGCGCTGATGCTGCGGGTGCTGGCGCATACTCATCTGTTGCGTGGCCAGTTGCGCCGCGAAGATGTACGTAAGGATCTGCCCGCCGCGCTGCCTGTCGATGTGATTGATGAGGTGCTGTCCAAACGCAATCCGGCCGACGCCATGTTGCAGCAAGCGGGCCTGATCATCGCCGAAGCGCGCCACAGCGGCCAGATCGACAGTGTTGCAGCCGCTGCGCTGGACAAGCATCTGCATGCGTTAGCGGGCGTTCAGGCCGCTTCCGAGCGCATTGCCCATACACCGCTGCCGTTTGCATATACGCTGCTGGCACACCGCACTGCCTACATCTATTGCTACCTGCTGCCGTTAGGTCTGGTTGGCGCGGCAGGGTGGTTCACGCCGGTCTTTACCGCCATTGTCGCCTACACTTTTTTTGGTCTTGATCGCCTGTCAGAGCAGCTGGAATTTCCGTTCGGCCGTGCCAGCAACGATCTGCCGCTGGATGCCATCTGCCGTATCCACGAGATCAGTGTAGCCGAGGCATTGGGTGACCCGGCCCCGGAGTTGCTTGAGCCGGTGGAGTTTCAGCTGCAATGAACAATGCCAATACCTGTCCGCTGTGCGGCACGACCAAGCTGTATGGCATTGAATGCAAGACACGCCTGTACCATCGTTGTGAGGTCTGCCGCTTGGTACATCTGGAGCCGAGTCAGCGGTTGTCTGAAGAGGATGAAAAGGCGGTATACGACGATCACGAAAACGTGATTGATGATCCCGGTTATCGCCGTTTTCTGTCCCGTGCCTTTGAGGAGGTGCGCAAACGTACACCGGCTCCGGCCAAGGGGCTGGATTTCGGCTGCGGCCCTGGCCCTGCATTGGTGGCGATGGCGCGTGAAGCGGGCTATATCATGGCGCAGTACGACAAGTATTATCATCCGGACGAATCAGCACTTACCGGGCAATATGACTTCATCACCAGCACGGAAGTGGTCGAGCACTTGGCCGCGCCGCTGCCGATTCTGGACCGGCTCTGGTCACTGCTGGCACCCGCAGGTGTATTGGTATTGCAGACCAAGCGGGTATTGGACGATGAACGCTTTCGCAGCTGGCATTACCGCAACGACCCGACCCATATCACCTTCTTTGCCGATGAGAGCTTCACCTGGCTGGGGCAGCGTTGGGGCTGCACACCCGAGTATCCCCATGGGGACGTGGTCTGCTTTCAGAAAAACGCCTGAATTCCGGTTTGTGCCCGTCCCAGAATCAAGGCGTGGATATCGTGGGTACCTTCATAGGTATTCACGGTTTCCAGATTCATCAGGTGGCGCATCACACCGTATTCTTCGGTAATGCCGTTACCGCCGTGCATGTCACGGGCCATGCGTGCAATTTCCAGCGCCTTGCCGCAGTTGTTGCGCTTGATCAGCGAGATCATCTCCGGTGCCCATTGGCCGCTGTCTATCAGTCGGCCCACTTGGAGTGCCGCCTGCAACCCCAGTGCGATTTCGGTCTGCATGTTGGCCAGTTTCAGCTGGATCAGCTGATTGGCTGCCAGCGGTCGGCCGAACTGGGTACGTTCCAGCGTGTATTGGCGGGCGGCATGCCAGCAGAATTCGGCCGCACCCATGCTGCCCCAGCCGATGCCGTAGCGGGCCTTGTTCAGACAACCGAAAGGCCCCGCCAGGCCGCTGGCGTGAGGTAACAGGTTAGCGTCTGGCACGAAGGCGTCATCCAACACGATTTCCCCCGTCACGCTGGCGCGCAGGCTTAGCTTGCCTTCGATCTTTGGCGTCGAGAAACCTTCGGTACCACGCTCAACGATAAAGCCCCTGATTTTGTCATCGTGCGCCGCTGATCTGGCCCAGACGATGGCGATATCGGCGATGGGGCTGTTGGTGATCCACATCTTCTGGCCGCTCAGAGAGTAGCCGCCATCCACTTTTTTGGCACGGGTCAGCATGCCGCCGGGATCAGAACCGTGGTCCGGCTCGGTCAGGCCGAAGCAGCCGACCCACTCGCCAGTGGCCAGCTTGGGCAGGTATGCCCGTTTTTGCGCCTCGCTGCCGTAGGCCTCAATGGGGTACATCACCAGTGACGATTGCACGCTCATGGCCGAACGGTAGCCGGAGTCGACCCGTTCCACTTCGCGGGCAATCAACCCATAGGCGACATGGCTGACGGCCGCGCCGCCATATGCCTCGGCAACGGTGGGGCCAAGCAGGCCCAGATCACCCATTTCGGTCAGGATTTCACGGTGAAAGTGTTCATCCCGAAATGCACCGATCACCCGTGGTTGCAGTGCTTTCTGGCAGTAGGCACGGGCGGCATCGCGGATTTGGCGTTCGTCCTCGGTCAGTTGCTGCTCCAGCAACAGCGGATCATCCCAGTTGAAATGTGCAGATTCAGACATGACCAATACTCCAATTTTCCCGATTGATTCAGTTTGGCTGCCCCATGCCATTTCAGCCAGTGGCGGTGTTGGTTGCCTTGGAAAAGAGACGGAAGCTGTCCATTTTTGCCAATTTTGCTGCCGAATATTGTCATGGCAGCCGTCCCCCTCCTGATACACACTAAGGTCATTCCCTTATAAAGCGCTGTTGCCGCGTGCTGCAGCCCAACGAATAACCAAGGTGAGACTGTTATGGATTTCAAAGACGTACCCGCAATCGTAACCGGTGGCGCTTCAGGTCTGGGCGAGGGCGCAGCCCGCGCATTGGCGGCCGCCGGTGCCAAGGTCGCCATCTTTGATTTGCAGGAAGAGCGCGGCCAAGCGATCGCTGAAGAACTGGGCGGCATCTTCGTACGCTGTGATGTGTCATCTGCCGAAAGCGCCGAAGCGGCGTTTGCAGCGGCGCGTGAAGTCCACGGCGCGTGCGGCATTGCCGTCAACTGCGCGGGCATTGCCCCGGCGGGCAAGATCGTTGGCAAGGAAGGCCCAATGCCGCTGGCGGATTTCGACAAGGTGATTCAGGTTAACCTGGTCGGCAGCTTCAACATCATGCGTCTGGCCGCTGCTGAAATGGCGACCCGTGAGCCGAACGCCGATGGCGAGCGCGGCGTGTTCATCTCCACTGCGTCCATCGCCGCCTACGAAGGCCAGATCGGTCAGGTCGCGTACAGCGCATCCAAGGGCGGCGTGGTCGCCATGACGTTGCAGGCGGCCCGTGAGCTGGCGCGCAGCGGTATCCGCGTCAACACCATCGCTCCGGGTCTGTTCATGACCCCGATGATGTCCGGCTTCCCGCAGGAAGTGCAGGACAGCCTGGCGGCCACGCTGCCGTTCCCGCAGCGTCTGGGTAACCCGGATGAGTACGGCATGCTGGTGGACCAGATTGTGCGCAACCCGCTGCTGAACGGCGAGACCATCCGCCTCGATTGTGCCCTGCGCATGGCACCGAAGTAAGCAGACGTAAGCAAAGGTGAGCGAGATGAATGCAGCGGTAATCGATAACGAAGAACTGAACCTCTTTCGCGAAATGGTGCTGCGCGCACTGGAGCGCGAAGTGGCCCCGCACTACGAGCAGTGGGAAAAGGACGAGATCACCCCGCGTGAACTGTGGCGTACTTTGGGCGAAGCTGGCCTGCTCTGTGTCGACGCCCCTGAAGCCAACGGTGGCTGCGGTGTGCCCTTTGAATATTCAGTGATGCTGGTCACCGAGATGGCGCGCTTGGGCTACGGTGCCCTGGCCACCAACGTGATGGTGCACTCCGATATCGTGGCGCCCTATGTCGCGCATCTCGGCAACGACGAACAGAAAGACCGCTGGCTGCCGGGCATGGTCTCCGGTGACGTGGTCGGTGCCATCGCCATGACCGAACCGGGTGCCGGCAGTGACCTGGCGGCGCTGCGCACCACGGCGGTGCTGGATGGCGACGAGTACGTGATCAACGGCTCCAAGACCTTCATCACCAACGGCCAGCACGCCGACATGGTGATCGTCGCGGCCAAGACCGATCCGGCGGCCGGTGCCAAGGGCGTTAGTCTGTTTCTGGTCGACACAACGCTGCCGGGCTACGCCAAGGGTCGCAACTTGGAGAAGATCGGCCAGCACTCCGGCGATACCTCCGAGCTGTTCTTCGAGAACATGCGCGTGCCCAAGTCGGCGCTGCTGGGCGAAGAGGGCAAGGGCTTCATGTACCTGATGAAGGAACTGCCGCGTGAACGTCTGGTGATCGGCGCCATCGGTGTCGGCGCAGCCCGCGGCTCGCTGGATATGACCATCCAGTATGCCGACGAACGCACCCTGTTCGGCCAGAAACTGAAGGAACTGCAGAACACCCGCTTCCGCATCGCCGAGATGGAAACCGATTACCGCGTCAACAAGGCGTTCATCGACCAGTGCATCGGTGAGTATTCCCGTGGCGAGCTGGATGCTGCCACCGCCTCAATGGCCAAGTATACCGCCACCGAGATGCAGTGCCGCGTGGCCGATGGCTGCCTGCAGCTGTTCGGTGGCTACGGCTACACCACCGAATACCCGATCTCCCGTGCCTTTATCGACGCCCGTGTACAGCGCATTTACGGCGGCACCTCTGAGGTGATGAAGGAAGTGATCGCGCGTTCAGTGCTTGGACGTGACTGAGACGGCACTGAACCGCCAACCGAATGACTGATCAGAATAATAGCGACTTAACAGGAGCAACAAGATGTCAGACAACAGCATTGTGATTCTGGGCGCGGCCCGTACTCCCATGGGCGGCATGATGGGTTCCCTGAGCGACGTACGTTCACCGGACCTGGGCGCGGTAGCCATCGAAGCAGCGGTTGAACGCGCTGGCCTGCAGCCGAGCGATATTGATGAAGTGATCATGGGCTGTGTACTGCCGGGCGCACTGGGCCAGGCTCCGGCCCGTCAGGCATCGCGCAAGGCAGGCATTCCGGATGCCGCTGGCGCGACCACCATCAACAAAATGTGCGGTTCCGGTATGAAAGCGGTGATGCAGGCCCACGACCAGATCAAGGCAGGCAGCGCCACCATCATGATCGCAGGCGGCATGGAAAACATGAGCCAGGCCCCGTATCTGTTGCCGAAAGCCCGCGCCGGTATGCGCATGGGCCACGGCCAGGTGCTGGACTCTATGTTCTTTGACGGCCTGGAAGATGCCTATGAAGGCGGCCTGATGGGCGTGTTCGCACAGCGTTCAGCTGACGAGTACAACATCACCCGCGAAGCGATGGACGACTTTGCCATCGGCTCTCTGAACAAGTCGCTGGCCGCCATCGAGAATGGTTGGTTCAAGGACGAGATCGCACCGGTCACCATCAAGGGCCGCAAGGGCGATACCGTTGTCGCTATCGACGAACAGCCGGGCAACGCCCGTCCGGATAAAATCCCGCAGCTGAAGCCGGCATTCAAGAAGGACGGCACCGTAACCGCGGCCAACTCCAGCTCCATCAGCGACGGTGGTTCTGCACTGGTACTGGCGACCCAGGCCGAAGCCGACAAGCGCGGCGTCAAGCCGCTGGCGCGTATCGTGGCGCACTCCACCCACGCCCAGCTGCCGGCCGAATTCACCATCGCCCCGATTGGTGCCATCCAGAAGGTGCTGGACAAGGCAGGCTGGAGCAAGGACGACGTGGATCTGTACGAAATCAACGAAGCCTTCGCCGTCGTCTCCCTGCTGGCGATCAACGAACTGGGCTTGGATGCCGACAAGGTCAACGTCTACGGCGGCGCCTGCGCCCTGGGACACCCGATCGGCTCCTCCGGCTCACGCATTCTCGTCACGCTGCTCAACGCCCTTAAGCAGCGCGGCCTGAAGAAAGGGGTTGCATCCCTGTGTATCGGTGGTGGCGAAGCGACAGCCGTCGCAGTCGAGCTGCTCTGATACGCCTGCTAGCTTGCACATCTCTGCCCTTGGCTCTTGGATTAGAGTAGGCCACCTTCGGGTGGCTTTTTTTCGTTTAGGTTGGGGGTGTTAGCCTTATTGCGCGTTGCCTTATGGGTACATATTGGTAAAGTCTAATGATCCGCCAGCAGGAAGTCGGCGGCTGCAATGACAGGGAAAAGGGGATGGGTCGATGGCAGGGATGGTTAGTTGTACTTCTATCGTTTCACTTCTTTTTCAACAAACCGTTTTGGGCATGTTCCTTGTCATGCGTCGTATTGGGCGTTGGCGCTAGTGTACCTTTTTGTCTTTTGATCAGCTTAAGAAATCAATAGGTTATGTATTGGTTTAAGGATTAAAAGGTATACATGATGATAATTATCATGAGGTCAAAGACCTCATTAACAGACTGTTAAGTGCTATTGCCGGAGGCTCTAATCGCCTCTTTTTTGTAATTAAGGAAAATCATATGGAACAAGTAATAAATTCTCCTCAAATGAATGAGGAAGAGAAGAACAAAATTAAAGATAAGATCCGGGAAGAATTAGAAAAAATAAGGAATTATACACCTAAGGTGGGGGTGTTTGGTGATAGCGGTGTTGGTAAGTCCAGTCTTTGCAATGCTCTTTTTGGCAGCCAAATTGCGAAAATTAGTCATACGTCTGGTTGTACTCGTGAGGCTCAGGAAATTTTGGTCGGAAGTGAGGAAAAAGGGGGGATAAAGCTGATAGATGTGCCTGGGGTTGGAGAAAACCCTGAGAGACATCAGGAGTATTTGGAACTATATGAGTCATTAACTGAAAAACTTGATCTTGTTTTATGGGCAATAAAATCGATAGACAGAAATAATATGGCATCTATCGATGCGTTCAAGAAAATTATTGCTCCTTCTAAGCTACCTGTTGTTTTTGTTGTAACACAGGCAGATTTGATGAACCCTCATAGGGAGTGGGATATAAAAAATAACAAGCCAGGTGATACCCAGCAAGCCCATCTCAATGAGAAGGTCATCGAAGTTTCGAAAATTTTTGGGATTCCTGCTGACAAAATTGTAGTTGTATCTGCCTCTGATAATTACAACTTAACTGAATTAGTATCTACGGTTGTTAAGGTTTTACCAAATGAAAAAAAGTTTGCGTTCACACGCGAAGCAAAGGACGAAAACGTAAGCGAGGACGCGCAAATTGCCGCAGAAAAAGGCATATGGGATCACGTAAAAGAAAAAATAGGAAACGCGGTTGACTTTATCATGGATGATGTCGTTGATATCGTTGTTGAATCGGCCAAAAAATATGTTCCCAAGATAGTAAAGTCTGTATTTAGGTTCTTTTTTTGAATCGCTGACGGAGAGTGTACTTAACAAACGCATCAAGTCGCTCGCAAGCTCGCTAGGACACCAAAACTAGGCGGCGATTTAGTTTGGTACTTCGCCCAAGTTTAACTAAATCGACGCTACGTTTCGGTGCCTCTTATGCGGGCGTTATGTGTTAAAAAAATCAAGGAGATAATTATGACGATCTATAGTATAAAAACAATTTTTTCAATGGCTAAGGGTAAAAAGTGCCCCCAGTGTGGAAATTGGACATTACATGAAAAGAAACCTGGGTATTGGTACTGTTCTACTTGCGGTGCTGCTACTTTTGGGTAGGTATATAAAATATCAGATAACACTGAAAGTTAAATGGATGTAACAATATGAGTTTTTTAGGTAAAGCTTGGAATCTCACTAAAAATATAGGAGCTGCAGTTGTCAATGAAATAGATGCAACTGCTAATGAAGTTAAACAGCTTACTGAAAAATATGAGAAATTATCTGATGATGAACTCTTGAAAATAGTGGGAAGCGATGGTGTTTTTGGGAAAAGTCGTAGGGAAAAAGGAGTTGCGGCTGGTATTTTAAGAAAAAGAGGTCATGATATCAGTGTAAAAGAATAAATCTAACAAAAACAAGCGCTGGACCCAAAAAAGCTACGCTTTTTCGGTCCGGTGTTGTTAAGCGTTATGAAGCCGAGTTACCCACGAACAGTAGATGCTTGGTGCTCTTTGAGTTTGCGTACAGGAAAACAACTGCATAGTATAACCCCCATGCTTTAACCACATGGATGTTTAAATGTCTGATTCCAAGGAGACTTTTAGTCTCGAAAAAATAGAAACCGCATTGAAAGCTGTGGCGCGTGGCGAGATTAAGCCCTTGAGCGGTTGTATTCAGTCCATCCCAATAGAGTCTGGTGAGAGTTCTTCCGGCATCGTCGAATGCCATTTTTTGAAAGTGGATAGGACAGGACGCCCCAAGCTTCCGGAATTGATTGATATAACTTTCGATAGAATCATCGACTTCACAATGCCCCGCAGAAAGCTCGACGCTGCGATGAAGCAGCTAGTTGAGGAGCGTAGCTCAGCAGGTTTTCAGCGGCTTAGCAGGGAAGCGAGATCGTTATTCACCAAACTCTCCAAAACCGGTGAAGGCGGGGAGCTACTGCTCTTCGTTCTTGCCGAATATTACCTGAAGTATCCCCAGGTAGTTCCTAAAATGAGTTTAAAAACTGACTCAAATATGCATGTTCATGGAGCTGATGGCACATTTCTAAGCGTTCGAAATGAGTCTCTCTCCATCTTTTGGGGGGAGTCAAAGGTTTATAGCGAATTCTCTGGGGCGATCAGTGACTGCATCGAGAGCCTTGCTGAGATATTAAAGTATTCACAGGAGACTAAAAGGGATATCGAGTTAATTAGGGATAATATTGATTTTAATGATCCAGAGTTAGTTACTGCAATCCTAGAATATTTTAATCCTGAATCCGAAAAATACGATTACTTAGAGCCTTGCGGACTTTGTCTTGTTGCATTTGATTACGATAAATTTCAGGAAGAAAATATAGACAACGAAAAATTGAAAGTGGCAATTAAGGCGAAAGCTCCCTCGTGGATTAAATCTTTATCCCATAGAATTAGTAAACACGAACTCGAAAGCTACCATATTCATGTTTTTCTAGTACCAATTACTTCTGCAGATGACTTTCGATCAATATTTTTAGCACAGTTGGGGGGAAATGATGTCACTTGACCAGGTACTGTCCACGTTAACATCGTCCCAATATTTCATAGTGCAGTATAATGAGGTCATAGAAAGGAGTGGTGCAAAACAATTGCAGCATCACTCGGGAGCTAACAAGCTGGAGCATTACACTAATCCTGAAATTGACTGGAATTATCTTTTAAAAATTGCAAACCTTCTGGCTTTTTCACCTAAATTCGAATACCGAGAGAAAGCACTCAGAATTGCTACTTCAAATCTATTATTCACAAATAAAAATGATGGCTTTCAAAATTCATCGGTTTCTTTGTTAAGGCAGTTGTCAAATTTTAGAACAATTGAGCTTGCAAAGAAGAAAGGAATTCTTGAAGAAAATAGTGGCAGTGAGGTCTCAACTGTATCTGAAGTATTGGCAGAAAAAAGAACTGAGATTTTCTCCAAAATTTTCGTCGGGGAGAATCAATCTTTCATTGGAAACAATTTTCAGAATGAGTTCTGGGATAGCTTTCATTCCAACAGGATAGTAAGTGAATCCTAGATTCTCAGAATAACCGACACACTTGGACTTAGACAGGAGAGCCAGGCTGGCTGTAGGCTGACTAGCTCTCACACAAGCAACCAGGTGCCA
>NZ_PYGI01000033.1 GCF_003014615.1 Marinobacterium halophilum
CGGATGCTGGAACGTTATTCTACTGGAATAACAGCTGAGCTATGTTTGTTAGAAGCTATTGAGCGATATCCACAACAACTAACTCAGACATAGCCTTTTTTATGCCCTGCGCCAAAGCTGAATCAGCGCGGCTTGAGCCGCTCACAATTGGGGCGACGCCCGGCGGCCTGCGCCTGCTGGTAGAGCGGCATGTAACGTTGCACCTGGCGGTCCAACTGCTGAATGCGGGTGCCGGGAGCCGGATGTGTCGATAGTAGTTCCGGTGGTGTTGCACCGCCCTTCTGTGCCATCTTCTGCCACAGCGCCACCGCTTCACGCGGGTCAAAACCGGCTTTGGCCATCAGTTCTTGCCCCAGCGTATCGGCTTCAGACTCATGCTGACGACTGTAGGGCAGCAGAATGCCGTATTGCGCACCTAGTCCCAGCGCCATGATCGCCGCCTGCTGGGTCTTGGAGTCCACACGGTCCGCCAGCACAATACTGGTAGCGGCCATACCCAGTTGGGTCAGCTGCTGCTGGCTCATGCGCGCATTACTGTGCTGCGCCAAAACATGGGACACCTCATGGCCGATCACGGATGCCAGCTGATGCTGGTTATCCGCCACCTGTAACATACCGGTGTAAACCCCCATTTTGCCCCCTGGCAAGGCGAACGCGTTGACGGCATCATCCTTGAACACGATCAATTCCCAGTCACTGGGCGTGTAGCCGTACTCGGACGGCACCTGCATCACAATGGCATCGGCTACACACTGAACATAGCGATTGATACGCGCATCATTTTCGATCGGTGTCTTTTCCTTCATCTGCTCGAACGACTGGCTTCCCAGAGAGTTCATCTGCGAAGGTGAATTGAGCAGTAACGTCTTTTCTCCTGTCGGCGAGACTGCACAGCCAGCCGCGGTCAGTGACAAACACGCAACCAGCCCGGTCCGCTTCAACATACCTGCAAACATTCAGTTCTCCCTCGCCCCACCGCTGGTGAGGACTGTTATCCCGCTATTGTCGCGACTGCCGAAGATCATTAAGCTTGTGCAAATTTCATTTAGCGAGGTCTAATGTATGGCTGTCATTTTGCAAATCGATTTTAGCATGCCCGCCGATAGTCTCGGTGACAACCTGACCGAGGCAGCACGCGGGCTGGCCGAGTCCATCAACCAGGAAGCGGGCTTTATCTCCAAGATCTGGACCGAGAATACGGAAACGGGGGAAGCAGGCGGGATCTATCATTTCGCCGATAAAGCCTCGGCAGAAGCCTATCAGGCAATGCATACACAACGGGTCGAAGCGATGGGTGCGACGCACATTCGCAGCCGTATCTTTGCGATCAACGAGACCCTGACCGCCATCAATCATGGCCAGACCGGACACTAACGTCCGGCCCGGCCATTCAGTACCCAGGCACTATCAGAGGCGGCTTTCCAGCTCGGGAACGGCCTCGAACAGGTCGCCCACCAAGCCATAATCGGCCACCTGGAAGATCGGCGCCTCTTCATCCTTGTTGATCGCCACGATCACCTTGGAGTCTTTCATCCCGGCCAGATGCTGGATGGCACCGGAGATACCGACGGCGATATAGAGCTCTGGCGCCACCATCTTGCCGGTCTGGCCCACCTGCATGTCGTTGGGTACAAACCCCGCATCAACCGCCGCACGCGATGCACCCACCGCCGCGCCCAGCTTGTCGGCGACCTTGTTCAGCAGCTCAAAATTGTCACCGTTACCCATGCCTCGACCACCGGATACCACCACGGAAGCTGCCGTCAACTCCGGTCGATCGGACTTGGCCAGCATTTCATCAACAAAGCTGACATCAGCATGCTGATGCACACTGCCACAGGCTTCAATCGCGGCACTGCCGCCGGTTGCTTCGGCAGCGTCAAAAGCGGTCCCGCGCACGGTCATCACCTTGACGGCATCGGCCGACTTGACGGTGGCGATGGCGTTACCGGCATAGATCGGACGCTTGAACGTATCGGCGGCTTCGATCCCGATAACATCGGAGAGCTGATTCACGCCCAGCAGAGCGGCAACCCGTGGCAGTGCATTTTTACCCGTTGTGGTGCCCGGTGCCAGAATATGGCTGTAGCCCTCGGCCAGTTCCACCACCAGCTTGCTCAGATTTTCCGCCAACTGGTGCGCGTAAGCAGCGTTATCCGCCACAATGACCTTGCGTACACCCGCAACAGCCGCAGCTGCCTCGGCAGCACCCTGGCAGTTTTCACCAGCCACCAGCAGATCAATCTCGCCGCCGATCTGCTGTGCCGCGGTCACCAGATTCAGCGTGACCGGCTTCAGGGACTGATTATCATGTTCGGTAATGATCAGAATACTCATGCGACCACCTTCGCTTCGTTACGCAGTTTGTCCACCAGCTCCTCAACCGAGCCGACCTTGATACCCGCCTGGCGCTCTGCCGGCGGCTCGACGCTGACCAGCTCGACTCCGCCCGCCAATTGAGCCCCCAACTCCTCCGGGGTTTTCACGTCCAGCGGCTTCTTCTTGGCTTTCATGATATTGGGCAGGGAAGCGTAACGCGGCTCGTTCAAACGCAGGTCGGTGGTCACCACCGCCGGCAGTTTCAGGCTCAGCGTCTGAAGACCGCCATCGATCTCACGCGTTACCTTGAGAGTTTCGCCCTCGATCACCAGTTCAGAGGCAAAGGTTGCCTGAGGACGATCCATCAACGCCGCCAGCATCTGCCCAGTCTGATTATTGTCGGAATCGATCGCTTGCTTGCCCAGCAAAATAAGGTCAGCCGATTCTTCTTCCGCCACTTTTTGCAGAATGCGGGCCACGGACAGGGAATCCAGCTGATCCGGTGCATCTACCTGGATGGCACGGTCGGCACCGAGAGCCAGCGCGGTGCGCAACTGTTCTTGACAAGCCTTGCTGCCGATAGACACCACCACCACCTCTTCAGCGGCTCCGGCTTCTTTCAGGCGGACGGCTTCTTCCACGGCGATTTCACAGAAGGGGTTCAAGGCCATTTTGACGTTGGCCAGATCGACATCGGAACGGTCTGATTTGACCCGAACCTTGACGTTGTAATCGATCACGCGCTTGACAGCTACCAGTACTTTCATCGTTATTACCTGTGTTGTGCTAACGGCTGGAAAAAGGAGGTTCTTGCGAACCTCAAAGCCTCACTCTGGAAGGCTGCTAATGATGGATTACTCCACCACAGTCTCTTCCGCCGCCTGCTTACGCAGAAGGAAGCGCTGGATCTTGCCGCTGGAGGTTTTCGGCAATTCCTGCACAAATTCGATTTCACGCGGGAAGGCGTGGGTGGACAGGCGGTTGCGCACATGCTGCTGCAGTGCTTCAGCCAGTGCCGCGTCCGCATCCACATGTGCGTGGGTCACTACATAGGCTTTTACAATGCTGCCACGCTTGTCATCCGGCTTGCCGACCACCGCACTCTCCACCACCGCTTCGTGT
Organism: Marinobacterium halophilum; assembly: GCF_003014615.1. Taxonomy (GTDB): domain Bacteria; phylum Pseudomonadota; class Gammaproteobacteria; order Pseudomonadales; family Balneatricaceae; genus Marinobacterium; species Marinobacterium halophilum. The sequence continues at coordinate 3,442 of NZ_PYGI01000033.1, forward strand.
TCCAGCAGCGTGCTTTCCACGTCCGCCGGACCGATGCGATAACCGGCAGACGCAATAATGTCGTCGTCACGACCGGTATAGGAATGGGACCCGTCACCGTTACTGATCACCACATCACCGGTCAGGTAGTAGCGGTCGAAGTACGGGCTTTTCTCACCCCAGGTGTAACCCTGGAAGAAATACAGGGGCGAGTTGTCCATATCGATTGCCAGCTCGCCACTTTCACCCGGGCCCACTTCGTTGAAATCGGCATCCAGTGCTACCAGGCGGTATCCCGGCAACTGATAACCCATGCTGGCATCGCGGAACTGATGATCCAATTCATGGAAGTTGGCCGAGGTCATGCCGGTTTCGGTCTGGCCGTACTGATCACAGACCAGACAGCCGAATACCCGCTGCACCCAAGTCACGATTTCGGGGTTCAGCGGCTCACCCGCACTGTTGGCCACCCGCAGATCAATCTCGGGATAATTCGCCAGCAGTTTTTCATTCGCCTTGAGCATCCTGTACGCCGTCGGTGCCGCCGCCAGATTGGTAATTTTGTATTTGCGCAAGAACTCGAAGGTGTTATCGGCCGTAAAACCCGCCTCATTGAAGTGGGTGGTGCAACCCAACAACAGTGGCCCTACCACCGCGTAATACAGACCATAAGCCCAACCCGGATCGGCCACATTCCAGAAGTTGTCGCTATCACGCAGACCAATCGCATAACGCATGTACACATAAAACGCCGGCAACGCCTTGGTCGGGATGGTCACCCCTTTGGACTTGCCGGTGGTGCCTGAGGTGAACATCTGCAGAAAGGGGTCGTCCGCACCGATTTTCACCGGTTCGAACTGATCAGATTGCTGATTCAGGGTTTGGTGATAGAGGAAGTCAGCTTCGGCCGCCAGCGGATCATTGTCATCCGCCACCAACAAGGTAGTCGGCAGACCCTTCACGTCCGCCAGTTTAGACCACTGCTCGGTGTTGGTGATGATCAGTTTGGTCTGCGCCTTCTGCAGCCGGTACTCGATGGCACCCGAGCCAAAAGCGGTAAACAGCGGCTGGTAGACCGCACCGGCACGCAGGGCTCCCAATACAGCGATCAGCAGCTCCGGGGTTCGGGTTAACAACGCCGCGATACGGTCGCCCTTGCCTATTCCCTGTGCGGTCAGAAAGTTGGCAAACTGCGCCGAACGTTGCATCAACTCCTTGAAGGTCAGCTCGCCATGGGTGCCATCGACCAATTCATACCGCAGCGCCACCTTGGCGGGGTCATCTGCCCAGCGGTCGCAGATCTCCTCGCAGACATTGATGCCTGCATTAAAATCACCCACGAAGTTCTGTATGATCGACTCCGGTGTGAAGTCTTTGATGAAATCGTTATAGCTGGTGTTGTCCATACTGAAACCTGTTTATTGTTCTAATGGGGCTTGCCACCATCCTGATAAGTGGCGCATACAGCAGCCGGTAACAAACAAGGGATTTCCCTTATTCGTCGCGTATGAATGCAGGTTAATGCAATCGACAGGGATGACAGAATGACAACTTCCAACAGATAAATTGACATTTTTTGCAACGCTTAATTGTCTGAAAAACAAGCAGTTGAGCATGCAGGCCCACCTCCTCATCTGCAGTAGAGCCTATGAATAACCTGACGTTTTCTTCTCATTATGCTCGTGCCATGCTGCAGGGCTACCGTACTCAGGGACGCAACGTGGATGCTTTGCTGGCGGCCTGCGAAATCGATCCCGATGTCATTCGTCAACCCAAGGCGCGCATCGGTACCGGTGAGTTCATCCGTCTGTTTCGTCTGATCTGGCGAGAGCTGGATGACGAATTCATGGGCCTGACGTCAACACCGTGCAAAGTCGGCCACTTTCATCTGATGGGATCGTTGGCGGTTCACAGCAGCAACCTTCAGGAAGTGATCGAGCAAAGCATTCGTTGCTACCGACTGTTCTCGGACGATATCGAGATCCGTCTGGATCTGAGCAGTGAAGAAGTGGAACTGAGCATGACCCACCACCGTCCTGATCTGGACCCGGACAACTTCCTGGTCGAATGGCTGCTGATGGTCTGGCACCGGTTGATCGGCTGGCTCATCGGACGCAAAATCGTGCTCAGTCATGCCACTTTCAGCCACTCGCTGCCCGCACATTTTGATGAATACCGCTTTATCTACCCCTGCGAATGCCACTTTGAACAGCCGCGCAGCAGCATCTTTTTCAGTCGTAACTACCTGAGCATGCCGGTTACCCGCTCGCCGCGTGAACTGGACGAATTCATTATCAGCTCGCCGCGCGATTTGCTGATCTGGACCGACGAAGACCACAGCCTGAGTACACAGGTTCGCGGCCTACTGGAAAGTTTTGACCAAGGAGGCCTGCCCAATCTGGATTGGGTGTCGGAACAGCTGCACACCACGTCCTACACCCTGTCGCGCAAATTGAAGGCAGAAGGTACGTCCTATCAAAAGATCAAGGACAACCTGCGCCGCGATCAGGCTATCATGATGCTGACTCGGCAGAACCTGAGCATTAGTGATATATCCAGCCAGCTGGGGTTTGCCGAGCCAGGCGCTTTTTCACGGGCCTTCAAGCACTGGACCGGGGTAAGCCCGCTGGCCTACCGTAAACAGGAAGCCTGAGTTGAATACAGAAAAACCAGAAAATACAGCCACCTACGCTGTGTTAATATTTTTGGAGCAGGCCGACTCACTGATCAAGATCATCTTTTGAACCATAGTAATCCGTTGCTGCTCAGGCATAATAAAACATTCATTTAATTGTTGTTGCCGACGGCTGCAGTACTGCAAGGCAGGAGGCCTGTTCAGTTGATCAAGCAAAGAATCAAATATAGGGACGGCGGTTCCAAACGTACCGTTCTATCAAGTATCTTTCTGTTGGCTCTTATATCCTGGTCAATGTTCTGGTTTTATACCCACATCACCGTCGACACGACCGAGCGCGCCGTTTCCGGGCAGCTCAAGGAATGGGTGCTGTACCGTTTTGACACTGCAGTAAACAATATAAACACGCGGGCTGATCAACTTGAGCGACGTGCCAATGCCCTGTTGGATCAACCTGCCAGCGGCACCGGCAGCATTGACATCAACACCCTGAAGGCTCCGTTGGAACACACCCTGAAATGGTCTCAGGATCTTGCGGGAGCTACAGTTTATGACTGGCCCGTCAAGCAGGCATCACTGGCACTGTATCTGGATGGCCAGTTCCCCCGCGTAATGACGCAGACTGCGTTACCGTTGTGGCTACAGCAACTACCCAATACGCTCACCACCCGGCCTGATGCCAAGAGTGTCTGGTGGAGCCCTGCTCACCGCCATCCGGTCACGGGTGATACGGTCGTTACCCTGGTGAAACCCATTCTATCCACCAACGGCCAACTGAGCGGGCTGATCAGCCTGGACTGGAAACTGGATGCAATCCTGGCGCTGGCGACTGAAGCGGAAGCAACGGCAGGTACTCTGATCTGGCTGACGGACCGTAGTGGCCGGCAATTAGCACCAGAGTATTTGGACCAACGCAGAAGCTATGCCAAGAGCCTGATGCTGGCAGCCCAACAACAAACCCCCATGACCATTTTTCAAACGGGCTTTGAACAGCTGACATTGGACAAACCTACACACCCTGCAGATCTCTACTACGCGCCGGTAAATAACGGAATGAGCCTTGCCGTGGCCATCCCGCATACCGAGCTGGAAGCACCGTTACAGGCACTGCGTGAGCGTAGCAAAAGCTACCTCATCTATCTTGGTGCAGCGATCATGTTATTGACCGTACTCGGTCTGAGCCGTTTGGTGCCTGCCCTGCGCAGCCTGCGCGCGTCCTACATTGATAAACTGACCGGTCTTCCCAACCGTTCCCGCCTGCTGCAGAACCTGGAACGGGACAAATCCGTAAGCCTGATTCTGATCAACCTGGACCGTTTTCGCGAAGTAAATGGTTTATTTGGCGATCATTGTGGCGACCTTATTCTAAAAGAAGTTGCGCTTCGCCTTGAATCATTCATGTCCAGTGACGAAAACAAAGGCGGAGAGCTCTACCATATTCAGGGTGATGAATTTGCCATCACTCTGCCCCGGCGCAGGCCCGAAATGGTGCAAGCACAACTGGAGCAGATACTGGGTTTCATCCGTCAGACACCGATCCATTGGCAAAACCACGAAATCGGTTTGAGCGCGACGGTCAGTGCGGCCGTCCCCTGGTTCGATGCGCCACGCGAGCACAGTCTCTACATTCATGCCCGCGAAGCCATGCGTGAAGCCCGTGAAAAGGGTCTGCACTGCTGCGTATATGATGGCTCGGAGCCGCTGGAGCAGGAATTTGAATACAATCAGAAATGGGCTGGAAAACTGCGTGACGCCCTCGATACTGAGGGTCTGGTCGCCTGGTTCCAGCCGATCCTGAACAACACCACTGGCCATATAGACAAGTATGAGTGTCTGGTGCGCATGATGGATAACGACGGTGGCGTGATCAGTCCGGGAAAATTTCTCGGTGTCGCGGGAAAACTGCGCCTTGAAGGACATATCACCCGCGTCATGGTTGAACAGTGCTTTGTTCGCTTTACCGATTCGCCGATGCAGTTTTCCATCAACCTGTCCTACACTGACCTGCAGCAGGCAGAGCTAACGCAGTTTATTCTGCAACGTTTAGATGAAACCGGTGTGGGCTCACGGGTTATTTTCGAACTGCTGGAATCAGCCAATATCGAAAACTATGATCAGGTACGGACGTTTGTGGATGAAGTCAAAAAGCGCGGTTGCCGCATCGCCATCGATGATTTCGGTACTGGTTACTCCAATTTCGAGCATTTGCTACAGCTGCAGGTCGATATCATCAAGATCGACGGCAGCCTGATCCGCAACCTAGACAAAGACCCCAACGCTCGTCGGGTGGTGCGCGGTATTGTCGGACTGGCGCGCAGCATGAAAATGGAAACCGTGGCCGAGTATGTGCATTGCGAGGCCATTCAGATGGAAGTGTTACGGCTCGGCATCAACTTCTCCCAGGGTGAGTTGATCAGCATGCCGGCACCCGAACTGATCGCTCAGGTGCCCAAGGAATTGACCAAGCTCTCCTACTCCGGCAGGAGCCGAGCCAAAACTGCGTTGAACTGCTGAGCAGGGGCAGTGTGCTCAGTCTAGGCCGTGAATCTCTTTCCAGTTGCCCGGATATACAGCGTAGAAGATACGGGCGTGTTCGCCTTCGTACTTCAATGCGGTGCCTTCTGGTACCCAGATGATGTCACCGGCCTCTCCTTCCAACACCCCTTCATTCGTGACCAAACGAAAAATACCGTCAATCACGTAAATCACTTCGTCGTACAGCACTGTCCAACTGATGGAGCAGGCATCAAAGTGGGCAACACCGGCCCCCATCGTGGCGCTCAGGTCGGTGCTGACTGCACGAGCCACACCGGCATCGCCAGGAGGGCCACCACGGTGCATATAGTTCAGGCTGCTGCCCTTGATCAATTTTGCGGACATTGAATTCTCCATTCAAAGGGGTCTAGGTAATTTGCGTTCAGACTTCTGAGCGGCTGGCGAAGCGTTCATAGGCCAACCGCACCGGCACACCAATGCGTAACAGCGGCTTGGGTGGCAAACGTGACGGGTTACCCGATACGCTCTGCATATCGTGCAGCAATTCAGTTTTCTTGCCACAGGCCATATCGGCCAGCATCATGCCGGAAATGGTGCCGCGGGCCGCGCCCACACTCTGATCACAGCAAGACGCAAACACATCCGGCTCCAACTCACCGAAATAAGTTTCAAAGTTCGCTGACAAGCCGCTTGCCCCACCCCAGGTGTATTCGAATTCCACATCGTTAAGCTGCGGATAGCGTTGATCAAAAGCGTCACGGTGACGTGCGGCAATGCCGGGAATCAGCGCCTGTGGTGTGTTGTAATCATGCGCATAACGGTAGGAATTGCGCACGATCAAACGCTTGTCCTGGGTCATACGCAACGTGGTCCCCCCGTGGTCTGCCGGGGTAATACCCCAGTCCAACTGGCCGCCATAGCGTTTCAACTGTGAATTGTTGAGCGGTGCCGTCATGCTAGCGAAGGTCATGATCGGCAGAATACGGTCAGCCATATAACCCAACTCGGCGGTGAAGATATTGGTGCCTAGAATCAACTGACGACACTGGATTCGCGCTTTCTCTGTACGTACCTCAAAACCTCTTTTGTTACGCGCAATCGAGGTTACCGCCGTACGTTCTGCCACCTGAACATTGTCCGGCATGTGATCCGCCAATCCGCGCATAAGCGCCGCTGGCTGCATCAAGGCACCGCCCGGTGTATGAATCGCCGCCGAATAAAAATTAGTCCCGAACACCTCCCGCATCTCGTCTTTGTCCAGACGCCGGTAGGTTTCATTACCCTTTTTCAATAAGGCCTCATAATGGTCCAAATGCTTGCGCCCACGCGGACCAACCGCTGCCTGATACTTGCCCGCATGCGACCACTGGCAGTCGATGCCATAGCGATCGATCTGGGTTTCAAGGTATTCCAGCGCCACCCGACTGAGCCCGACGATCTTCTGCTTGAGCTGTTCGTCACCACTTTCCAGATCCCGCTTATGCGGCTGATCAATCACGAAGCCCGAATTGCGCCCCGAGGCTCCCTGCCCCACCTTAATGGCATCTATCAGCATAACACTGGTATCTGGACGGTTCTCGGCCATGCGCCGAGCCGCGGCACAGCCGACAAAACCGGCACCGATAACCAGTACGTCGACACGAATGTCCGTAGTGACCTCAGGAAAATCAGAAATGAAATCAAGCTGTTCATACCAGCCGCAACGTCTGTCATACCGGGGAAGAATCATTATTGTAATACTCGGCTTCAGTTGTACGGATAATCGGCTGCCCACAAGGGCGGCCTTACATGGATTTATTATTCCACCAAGCATTAATTTTTCTACACAAAAAGACTATATTTAACCAATCTAAGAACTATCATAAGAACAGCTTATACAATGAACCCTATCTCACTGATCGATACCCATGCATTGTCCTGCTTTGTTACCCTCGCCGAAGCCGATTCGTTGACCGACGCCGCCGGGCGCCTGAACGTGACCCAGTCTGCCGTCTCGCAGATGCTGAAGCAGCTGGAAAGCCAGCTGGGCACACCACTGGTGATCAGGCGCACCCGACCACTGAGACTGACCGCCGCCGGATTGGTATTGAAACAACATGCCGATACCATCATCGGCGACCTGCGTCGACTGACACAATCTGTACGCGACGCCGCTCAACAAGGCTTGACCCAATGTCGCCTTGGGCTAGTCACCTCGTGTTCGGAGGTATTCGGCAGCCGCCTGATTGCACAGATGGACCAGCGCATCGAACAGCTGACTCTGCGCAGCGGGCTAACGCCCTCTCTGGTGCAGTCATTTCTGAATCGAGAAGTGGACATTTTGGTGTCGAATGACCCACTGGATGATATTGAAGGGCTGGAGCGGCACACTCTGTTCCGCGACCCATTGCTACTGGCATTGCCGGATAGTTTCGCTTTCAGCCACCACTTGCCACCTCGGGACGCCCTGGCGGTATTGGCACATGAGCATTCGTTAATTCGCTATGGCCGCAACACCCATATTGGGGCCATGACCGAAGTGGCGCTCCGCCGCATGGGCGTGTTGACACAAGTACGTTATGAAACCGACGACACCCATACGCTGATGAATTTTGTCCGAGATGGTCACAGCTGGGGCATCATCAGCGCGCTCTGTCTGGCACAGGTATTGCCAATAACAGAAGGTATACAAATACTGCCGCTGGACAATAGCCGTCATGCACGGCAGATGCATCTGCTGGCACGGCAGAACGAACTGGGCGATATTCCGGCCGAGATTGCGCGACATATATGCCAACTGATGACAGAGCGGATTCTGCAACAACTGCAAATCCGGGCACCCTGGTTGAGTGGCGATGTACTGGCTACGAATTGAGGCTGACTATTCGCCAGCCCGCTGCTCAAACTGTTCCGCAGCCACCAGCTCCAACAGCCAGGTGCGGAACTCATCAACACCGGGCTTGCGCCGCAAGGTCATGTCCGGCTCCAGCATGTAAAAGCAGGCTTCGGTGTTCAGCTCCACTGGCACAGGCCGCACCAGCAACCCACTCTCAATGTAGTTACAAATCAGTTGTTCCCAACCCAATGCCACGCCTTGGCCATTGAGCGCGGCCTGAATCAGCATGGGATAATTGTTGAGGTTCAAACGGCGCTTCGGCGGCGCCGGTTTGACCCCCATCTGCTGAAACCATTCAGCCCATCCCAACCAATCCTTGCTTGAGTCCAGCCACAACAGGGTTGTACCGAAAATATCTTCCGGCTGCACCAGTGTCTGCTTTTCCAGAAACAGCGGGCTACATACCGGAAATACACGCTCACTGAACAAGGGTGTCGCCACCATTCCTGCTGGCGGCTTGCGGTAATAAAACAGGGCCACATCATATTCCGAAGGGCGTACCCCCTTCAGCGTATCGTTGGCAAAAATACGCACATCGATATCCGGATGCCGATCCTGAAAGTCGGCCAGCCGTGGCAACAGCCAGAGCGACGCCATTGCATTGGAAGTCACTACGGTGATCTGCTTGTTATCCTGCCATTCGAGCACTTCGCCGGTTGCATTGGCCAACAGCTGCAAGGATTGCTGCACGCTGAAAAAATACTCTTCACCGGTTTGTGTCAATGACAGGCTGCGTTTGTCGCGGATAAACAATGAACGGCCCAGGTAATCTTCCAGCAGGCGAATTTGACGACTGATGGCACCTTGGGTCACATTCAGCTCCATCGCCGCTTGAGTAAAACTCAGATAACGGGCGGCCGATTCAAAGGCAACGAGGCTGTTCAATGGTGGGAGGGGTTTTATTTTCAACTTCAGCCCCTTTATTGACAACGGGTTATTATTAAAAAGGCCCGGCGAACCGGGCCCCGTCTGACGGTATTATAGACTGTGCGTTCAACAACTCACGATCAACGCCCTTCAATCACCACTGGCACGCAGCAATACAGGGCCCGGCTCAGCGATATACGTAGCTGGCACCGCATCGTCCTGTACTGTCGGCTCAGGCTTCGATGCCTGTCGTCCCGGCAACGGATGCAGGTGCAACTGCTCAGTGCGCAAAGCCTTGAGCAAACTGACCGACATCACCAGCGTGAGTACCGCAATTGGCAAACCGGCAATGATCGACGCCGTTTGCACCGCTTTGAGTCCACCGGCATAGAGCAAACCACCGGCAATGAACGCCTGCATCACGCCCCATATCACTCGCAACAACATCGGTGGCTCCAGGCTACCCCTCGAGTTCAATGTACAGAGCACCAAGGTGCCTGAATCCGCCGAAGTGATGAAATAGGTCGCCAGCAGTGCCACCACCATCAGACTCAGCATCTGGCCGAGGAAACCATTGTCGATTTTCTCGAACAGCGTAAAGACTGCAGATGTGGTGTCGGCCTTGGTCGCCAATAGTACATCACCGCCCTTGAACTCAGCCGCTTCCCCCACCAACAGACCAGATTCGACCTGCGCCTGATGCGCCACACGGTCATCTTGCTCCATTTTCAACGCGGAACCGCCAAACACTGACATCCAGATAAAGGTCACGATAGTTGGCACGATCAGCGCACCAATGATCAGTTCACGAATGGTACGACCACGGGAAATACGCGCAATGAACATGCCTACAAACGGCGACCAGGTCATCCACCAAGGCCAGTAAAATGCGGTCCACCAGTTTTGCCAGCCGCTATCTTTTTGCGCATCGCTCCAGGTACTCAGCGACACAATGTTATTCAGATAATCGCCGGTGCCCTCGATAAAAGTGTTGAGGATGTAACGGGTCGGGCCGAGCGCCAACACGACCAGTACCAGTAGAATCGACAGCAACATGTTCCACTCGGACAGCAGGCGGATGCCTCGCCCAACGCCAGATAGTACTGACAGAATCGCCAGAAAACTGATACCGGCAATCATAATCAACTGATTACCCACACTGATCTCGATGCCCAGTACGTTGTTCAGACCGGCGTTCATCTGCACCACGCCCAGCCCAAGTGATTGAGACACACCAAACGCGGTAATGGCGACGGTCAGGATATCAACGGTGTGGCCAATGGGGCCGTAGATACGATCACCGATCAGCGGATAGAGCACTGAGCGCATGGTCAGTGGCAGCCCTTTGCGGTAGGCAAAGTACGCCATGGTCAACGCCACGATAATAAAGATCGCCCAAGGGTGAAGTCCCCAGTGAAAGAAAGTCAACCGCATGGCCGCAGCCGCTGCTTCATTGGTCATGCCCTGCTCGGCAAAGGGATTGCCCGCGTAATGCCACATGGGTTCGGCCACCGACCAGAAGATCAGGCCAATCCCCATACCACCACTGAACAGCATCGCCAGCCAAGAGCGGTAACTGAACTCAGGGGTTTCATCATCCCGCCCGAGGCGGATATGGCCGTAACGACTTAGCATCAACCACACCAGCAGACAAAGCACACCGCTGACCACGGTGAGATAAAACCACTTGAAGTTGGTAAGCACCATATCGGATACCTGCTGAAAGAAAGCGCCTGCTTCCTTTGCCATCAGGCCACAAAAGATCACGAAGCCGATTACCAGAATTTTGGAAATCACCGTGACGGTCGGGTCGATGCCCCGTACAAGGCCGGAGTCGTGTTTCATTGCGATCGTCTCCATCTAATTATTATTGTCAGCACCGGGCATTTCACCGGGCACTCGCTGTTCAGCACATGCGGGGGGACTGAACAACCTCTGCTTGAGGCAGTTGCGCAATCGTCCAGAAAAGTTTGATCTGCATCAAACCAAATTTGCGAATGGGGTAATGAGTTTTGGTAATGAATGTCCTTTCGAATAATTTCATTTCGCAACCGCAGCATAAGCCCTCAGAATGAGTCATGAGTTTTTGTAATGAATTGAGGGCGCAGAAATCGTTTGCGGCACTTTCATGTCTGTCACTAATATCCGCTCCACAGCAGTCGGCATTTTCTTGAGCTCTGTCAATGAAACCGGCTTTTTCGCAAAACCTCACAGCCATGACTGGCGGAATGTGGAGAGAGACAACATGACAATAAAATCTCACATCATCCCAATGGAAACCCTGGACGACGTGCGCAAGCCTCTGGCCGAAGCCGCCGGTATGCCCAACGCGGTCTATATCGACGACAGCCTGTTTGAACTGGAGCGTGATGAAGTTCTGGGCAAAACTTGGGCCGCCATTGGCTACAGTAGTGACCTGCCAAACAATGGCTTTGCCAAACCCGTCGATTTCATGGGCCTGCCGCTGGCGATCATGCGCAACCGTGATGGCGAGTTCAACGTATTCCATAACGTCTGCAGTCATCGTGGCATGATCCTGCTGACTGAAGAGACCGAAGTGGAAGGCATGGTGCGCTGTCCCTACCACTCCTGGACTTACGACCTGAACGGCAACCTGAAAGGCACCCCGCACATCGGTGGTGTTGGCGTACACAAGGCGGAAGGGTTTGCCTGCGAAAAGCACGGGTTGCGCCAGGTCCGCTCCCATGTCTGGATGGGCATCGTTTTTATCAACCTGTCCGGCAACGCGCAGCCGTTTGAAGATCATATTGCACCGCTTGTACAGCGCTGGAGCGAGTTTTGCGGCAAGGATGGCTGGGACAACCTGCACATCGCCCCCACCGGCAGTCAGATGCAGCTGGAAGTGAACTGCAACTGGAAACTGGCGATCGAGAACTATTGCGAAGCCTACCACCTGCCGTGGGTACACCCGAGCCTGAACACCTACTCGCCGCTGGACCAGCACTATAACCTGATAGTCAATGACGACATGTCCGGCCAGGGCAGCTACAACTACAACCTGTCCGACGTCGCCGGCACCCGCCTGCCCCGTTTCCCGAACTGGCCGCAGGACCGTCTGCGTCATGCCGAGTACATATCCCTGTACCCCAACGTGCTGCTCGGCATGCAGGCCGACCATTTCTTCGCCATCATTCTGGAACCACGCAAGAAGGACCTGACGGTCGAAAACCTGCGTCTTTTCTATGTCGGTGAGGAGTCTTGCGGTGATGAATATGCCGCCTGCCGCCACTCCCAGCTGGAAGCCTGGAAAGTGGTATTCGGTGAAGACATCTTTGCCGTTGAAGGCATGCAGGCCGGTCGTCAGTCACCGGGCTTCACGGGCGGCGTATTCTCGCCGGTATTGGATGGCCCGACCCACCACTTCCATGGCTGGGTCGCCGACAAGTACGCCGCCGTCAACAACGACTGATCGCCCCGTCCGGCCCGGCAACACTCGCCGGGTCGTTGACCCTGCACAGAGGACAGATTCAATGCTGAACAACGATACTCAACACTGGCTCAACTTCATCGGTGGCGAATGGAAAGACAGCACCACCGCTATCGACGTGCGTGACCCGTCCACTGATAGCGTCTTCGCCACCATCGCAAGCGCCACCGTTGACGATGCCGAGAAGGCGATTCAGGCTGCCCGCGCGTGCGTAAAGCAAGGCCTGCTGACCCGCCAGCGCCCGGCACAACGCGCCGAACTGATGTACCGCATCGGCCGGGAGATCCGCAACATCGTAGAAGAAGGTGCCGTACTGGCCTCCCGTGAGAACGGCAAATCGATCAATGATGCCCGCGACGAATTCACTGAAGCCGCGCGTTACTTCGAGTACTACGCCGGTATTGCCGACAAGATCGAAGGCAAGTCGATCCCGCTGGGCGAAGACTACATGGACTTCACCATCTACGAGCCTCAGGGCATCTCGGTACAGATCGTACCCTGGAACTTCCCGGTTTCCATTTGCGCCCGCTCATTGGCGCCTGCGCTGGCCGCAGGCAATGCCGTGATCGTGAAATCGCCGGAACTGTCCCCACTGGCAATCACTCTGCTGGCGACCGCCTGTGAACGCGCGGGCCTGCCTAAGGGTGCATTGAGCGTACTGGCCGGACCTGGTCGCAAAATTGGTGCTGCACTGGTCGCACACCAGGAAACCAATCAGATCGTATTCACCGGTTCCGTGCCGACAGGCCGTTCCATCATGCGCGACGCGGCTGAAAACTCGGTACCCTGCATTATGGAGTTGGGTGGCAAATCCGCCGCCGTTGCCTTCCCGGATGCCGATCTCGATCAACTGATCAGCAGCGTGCGCTGGGGTATTTTCTTCAATGCCGGCCAGGTCTGCTCCGCCATGTCACGCCTGCTGGTTCACCGTGATATCTATGACGAAGTGGTTTCCCGCGTTGCCGAACTGGCCACCGGCCTGAGCATCGGTGCCGGCAAGGACAACCCGGAACTGACGCCAGTTGTCTCCATGCAGCAACGTGACGGTATCCTCACCATCTGTAATCAAGCCGTTGAGGACGGTGCCCGCCTAGTCTGCGGCGGCGCAGCGGTTGAAGGTCTGCCCGGTGCATTTGTACAGCCGACCGTGTTTGCCGATGTAACTACCGACATGCGCCTGTTCACCGAAGAGGTGTTCGGCCCGGTAATCGCCCTTACCCCGTTCGACAACGAGGCAGAAGCCTTCGCTCTGGCCAACGCGACCGACTACGGACTGGTTGCCGGTGTATTCACTCAGGATGTGAGCCGTGCCATGCGTGCAGCCCAGGCGCTGGATGCCGGTCAGGTGTTTGTCAACGAATGGTTTGCCGGTGGCATCGAAACCCCGTTCGGCGGCAATCGTCTCTCCGGCTACGGCCGCGAGAAAGGTCAGGAAGCTCTGTACAGCTATGTACGCACCAAAAACGTTGCCATTCGCGTCTCTCGATAAACCAGAGCCGATAAAGAACAGATAACAACACGTAAAAAGGGTGCTGCGGCGGTGGCACCCCTATCTCTAATAAGAAAGGTAGGGCCGAATCATGAAAAAGTGGTTATGTATCGTCTGCGGATTGATTTATGACGAAGCCAAGGGCTGGCCAGCCGACGGTATCGCTCCCGGTACCCCTTGGGAAGACGTCCCCGACGACTGGAAATGTCCTGACTGTCTGGTCGGCAAGGCCGACTTTGAAATGATGGAGATCCGCCAGGATCTGAAAGTCGAAGTTCCGGTCATCAACATCGCCGCCCAGCAGCCGCCAATTGTCATCATCGGCACTGGCTACGCCGGTTACGGCTTGGCTGAAGCCTTGCGCCAGCGCGATGTGCAAACCCCGATCATCATATTTACCGCAGACGATGGTCATCACTATTCCAAACCGGGCCTGTCCACGGCACTCACCCGCGACAAGGCCGCCGCCGAGTTGGTAACGGAAACGCCGCTGGCCATTGAAGCCCGACTCAATATCCGTATCCATACCCGTTGCCCGGTGTATGCCATTGATGCCAAGAACAAAATCCTGTCCACCGCCTCCGGTGAACAGAGCTACAGCAAGTTGGTACTGGCCCAAGGCGCAGCACCGATCCGCTTGCCGCTGAGCGGCGATGGCGCCGACGACGTGATCAGCGTAAACGACCTGCAGGACTACCGACTCTTCCGTGAACATCTGCAGGGCCGCAGGCGCGTCAGCATCATCGGCAACGGCCTGATCGGCTGTGAGTTCGCCAACGATCTGGCCAATGCCGGCGTCGAAGTGGACGTGATCGGCCTGTCCGCCTGGTCGATGGATCGCCTGATCCCTCAGGCCGTGGGTGAACAGCTGCAGAGCCGACTGCAAGACAAGGGCGTGCGTTGGCACCTGAACACCACCGTTGCGACAGTGGACCGGGAATGCGAAGGCTACCGCCTGACGCTGGAAAACGGCGAACAGATCGAGACCGATCTGGTGCTCTCTGCCATCGGCCTCAAGGCCCGTACCGAACTGGCCGTCGCCGCCGGTGCCGAGGTGAACCGTGGCATCAAGATCAACGGAGGCCTGAGAACCAGCCTGCCGGACGTGTTCGCCATCGGCGACTGCGCCGAGATCAACGGTCAACTGTTGCCCTACCTGGCCCCGATTAATGCCGCCCTGCCGGCACTGGCCGACGGCCTGCTGGGCCGCCCGACCATGGCGCATTACCCGCTGATGCCGGTCATCGTCAAAACCCCCGCCTGCCCGCTGACGCTGCAAGCACCCGCCGCTGATCTGGATGGTGATTGGCAGATCGAACAGACCGATCGCGGTACCCGAGCCCTGTTCATCGATGCCCAGCAGCAGCTGCAGGGCTTCGTGCTCACCGATGAACTGGGCAGTGAACGTCAGTACTGGCTGGATCGCATCGGCAGTCCGCTGGAACAGGTCGCTTAAGCACAGCGGTAACTGTCAACGTAGTTGTCGCGTATAAGTCATCTGCTCTTTAAAAATTCGCCGCCTTTTCCGGGTTCAGCGTTACCGTCTCGGGCAAGCTGAGGTTACGGATGTCACCGGACCAGCGCTGAGGGTTCTTGGCTCTCTCTTCTTCGAGAACTTGTCGGCGCTGGTCTAGTACCTTCTTGGCCTCGCCATTATGGCGTTGCTCGGGTGTTACATATTTCAGGGCGCTGTGTCGGTGCTCGGTGTTGTACCAACG
>NZ_PYGI01000034.1 GCF_003014615.1 Marinobacterium halophilum
AGCTGATCTATGCTGAACAGTACCGAAGCATAGACGAAGCAAAATCAGCGATCTTCGAATACATCGAAGTGTTTTATAACCGCGTACGTAGGCACCCGGCTTTGGGCTATGTGAGTCCAGCGGAGTTTGAGCGCAAATGCGCATAACTCAAGTGTCTACTTTTTGTGGGTAGGACCACAGTGAAGATGAGCGAATGTGGAGAGGGAGAAGAATCAGGCTGTAAGTGTGCTTTCGTACTGTTGCAGGACGGGAGTATTTTGGCGGGGAATGGTGTGTGATATAGGGGAATAATAGGAAAGAAAAAACCCTGTAAAAACAGGGTCTTGTCTTCTGGAATTTGGTGGAGGTGGCGGGTTTCGAACCTAATGAAATAACTTTCATATCAATGTGTTACGTCCATTCAGTACAATATTGTGACTAAAGGCTATTTTTAATAGATTCATAGTGCTCTATTACTGCTACTATCCTATCAAATATAGGGCGGAACATATCGAATGATATACTATTTTTATGTTTTTTTACCACTTCGGTTGAAAAGATATGTTTTCCATATGTTGTATCAGTAGCAGCGTCATTACTAGGATTGAAAGATTTTCCATTTACTTTTGTTTTTAGTACGGTATTTTCGAAAAAATCTTCCATACTTGTATCTTTTTTATTTGATAGTGGGGTTAAAACTAAATAAAGGTTTTTACAAATATGTATAAACTCTTCATTTTTAGGGTCAATCCCTGTCCCTTTTAATAGGGTGTTTTTCAAGTATTGTATTATGGCTTTAGGACCAGTGTCATTATCTAAGAGAAGAATTACAGGTGAGTTACTAATGGGTGCTTTGTAATATGAAAATCTTTTTTCATATTGGCGAATGAAATCGAGAAGGTGATCTGCACCACCATGTATGTCAAGTAAGTAGCGTGCTCTTTTTGTATGTTCGTATAGTTTTATTAGTTTCTTGTATTTTTTTTCTTTTTTGTCATGTTCAATTAAGCCTGGATATGATGGAGAAAGGCTTTCAAGAGCACAGCTAATATATATATTATCTGTTTTCCCTTCACAGATTATTAGCGGTTTACTATTATTGTAAAAATTTCTATAAAACAAAAATCTAGAGAAATTAATTTCTCTTGAGTTGAGTTTTTTATTTCTTTTTGTTTTTTTGTTGTTATCTTTTCCTAGTAGTACTTCCTCAATGTCTTCTTTTAAAATCCCATTGATGGATTTGTTTGAAATTATGTGTTGCTCAATTTTTGCGAGGTTTACCCTGTTGTGGCGATCAATGGTATCTATAAAATTAAGTCTACCATGAAGGCGGCTAATTTTTGACTCTAAATCATAGCTACCACCATCATCGGGAATATCGCCGGTCATGAAAAGGTAGTGGCACCTTGAGCGTTCGAGTCTCCAGTAATGTCGATTCGTATTAATCTTCTTGTTGACGGTTAAGCCAGTTACATCTTGTCGTGAGTCTTTGAAATTCACACGAGTTTTTCCATGATTTATAGAAAGCCCGGAACGATGAATTTCTTTTTTTAAGGCGATACCAACTTCATATTGGCCACCTTTATTAATGGCTATTTCAACTGGAATTTCTTTTTTATTAGTAGAAAATGTCAAGTCGTCTGCATATCTTGTGTAATAAAGAGAATGTTTACTAGCAAGCTTTGCAAGACGAATATCCATTGTATGGCATATTAAGTTTGATATGACAGGAGAAGATGGACTTCCTTGAGGTAATGCGTTGTTATAACAAGCGATTTGAGCTATGGTGGTTGCAATATCTGGAAAAAGTTGAAAGTTTCTGTTCTTTAAAAAGAAACCCCTAACTCTACCGAAGTTGAAACTTCCGAAAAAGTCCTCAATATCAGTATTTAGAATAACCCGACGGTTACGGTGTTTTTCTGCATTGGTTATTATTGACTTTTTTCTAGAAAAACCATGAGATAAGGTGCTAATGAAAGGTTTTCCTAGTTTTAGATTTTCGCCTTTTTTTATGTTTATAGCATCGATGCAATCAAGTAAAAGGTGTGCAAGACTAGACTGAATTTCTTTAAGCTGTGGGGCTGGTGCAAATATTACCCGATGCCCACCAGATTTTTTTGGGATGTTGAAACTTCTATATAGATTATCAGGCTTTTGAATGTAAATGACGTTTGTCAGAAATACAGAAGAGATGTTAAGAAGGGATGCCAGCTCGGAACGAGTGGTACAATTGGATAGCCTAAAGTAACGGTCTAGTTTTCTAGATCTTGCTTTCTTTTCGTCCATGATAAACTTCTAATTTTTTGTAAAAAGAGCCTATTGGTACTCTTACGCGTATTGCATGCATTCACATAGTGTAAGCATCTAACTGCGAAGGCGAGTGTTTCGGACGTTTTTGTCAAAGACTGCGAATCGCAGCCCAAAATCTACCAATAGGCTGGATAATACTATCGATAAAACATCAATCACACAAGCCAGCCTGTAGAAACCTGTTAAGAGATCCACCTACCATAAACTTTTCGTAACATGCCCCAATCTTTGTGTCCCATTTGTTGGGCGACCCAAAGAGGGTTCTTTCCTTTGGACAGAAGCATTGACGCGAAGGTGTGTCTTGTCTGGTATGGGTTTCTGTATTGCACTCCTGCAGTCTCAAGAGCAGGAATCCAAATGCGTTTCCGGATGATGTGGTCACCGAGCCATGGTGCATTGGTAGCAGGGTCATGGAATACACGCTCGGATTCAGGGTTGAGCTTGAGTTGAGATTGGAGGGCTTCAAGGGCATCTGGTTGTAGCTCGATGGTGCGTTGACCCGATGCTGTCTTGGTTGTTTTCTCACGTTGTCTGACGATCGTAGTCCTGATATAGACTCGCTTATTGTCGAGGTCTATGTCTTGCCAGCGTAGCGCGATAAGCTCCGAGGTTCGGAGGCCAGACCAAAAGGCAAACTGAATCAGGTTACGGCACTGGCCGTCGAGCTGGGCCTGTACGCTCCTTACCTCGAACAAAAGCTTTATGGACTGGGGTGAAGTGTTCGGTGATCAGGTGATCGCTACGGCAATCCTGGACCGGTTGCTGCATCACTCCACGACCTTGAACATCAAGGGCGAGAGCTACCGGCTGAAAGACAAACGCAAAGCCGGACTGATCCCCGGTATGGCTCAGCAACAGGAGGACGCTAACGACACAGAAACACCAGACTCTGACACCGAAAACGGATGAAAATCGGACAATCTATGTTGGCGAAAAGCGGTCAAACTAGAGTGTTGTTGACACACCGCCACGTTCGGCACGTAGCTGATTAACCCACCGCTTCAATGCGGACTCGCCCACATCAACGGCACGACTGGCCTCGGCCATGCTGTAACCCTGATCGACCACCAGGCTGACTGCTTCCATTTTGAACTCGGTTGAAAACGAACGACGCTGTTTTGCCATTGAACACCTATTCTTCGGCGGTGACTTTACCACCTTGAGTTGGTGTCCGGGATCATTAGGCCACTACACGCTCAAGCTACAACAGAAGGAATTGTCCTGGCTGACTCAGGACCAGATCCGGGAGTTGTTGGATGTTATCCGCTCCCGATCGGCAGGGGCCAACCCTCACCGGGAACTGATTGTGCTGGTTTGCCTAGCAACGGGTGCAAGGTGGTCTGAAGCTCAGAACCTTAAACCGACATCGGTTCGGAACAGGGCAGTGACGTTCAGTAACACCAAGAACGGAAAAGTTCGGACAGTACCCATTTCTCCAGAGCTTGAGGAATGGCTCCAGGAACATTGGAAACGATACGGACACTTCACCAGCTCTATAGGTGCATTCCGAAGGGCTCTGGAGAAAACGACAATAGAGTTACCTAAAGGCCAAGCGGCTCATGTGCTGCGGCATAGCTTCGCTAGTCACTTCATGATGAATGGCGGGAACATCCTGACCTTGCAAAAGATACTTGGGCATTCAGCTGTGACTGTTACTATGCGTTATGCGCACCTGTCACCGGATCACTTTCAGGATTCTATTCGCTTTTCACCCCTATCCAATTTTTGAAGCCAGTACATGACCTTGCCAGCCAGCATAGCCATAAAGACTTGGCCCATCAGCGCTTCTGCCATTGTGAAAATTTTTAAGCTATCAGTGGGTTTAAAATCACCGTACCCAAGAGTTGTCCAGGTTACTACGCTGAAATAGAAGGCATCGTACCAGCCAGTATCAAGGACATCCCCACTGGAATCACAACAGATATTGAAGGACTTGTAGATGACGGCAAAGATCCCAATCATGAAGGCAAGTGAGACAACGTAGAAATAGAGAGCTTCAAACTTGTCATGATTCTGGAAAAAACGAATACTGCTGAAGATGGCAGATCCAATCAGTAGAATGAAAATTCCTGCGATAGCCCAAATACCAATGTGGAATCAGTCTGAGTAGAAACATCATGGTGAGTGTTACACCAATAAAGACAAATACGTCAATGTGTGTACTTAGCTTGAAAAAATCCTTTTTCATCATCCTAAACACCTCATTTTTTCCTTTAAATGAAGAGCTAATTTCAGTGAATCGTTAGTGAGTTCGACACTTGTTCGACACGTGGCTGGATTTTGCAGGGCTAGAAAAGAAAAAACCCTGTAAAAACAGGGTCTTGTCTTCTGGAATTTGGTGGAGGTGGCGGGTGTTTCCCTCTACGCACCTAACCCACTGAAATTGCACCAATTTGTGTAAATTCCTTATCAGGATTACACAGAAAATGGGCACAGGCAAGGGGCACATGTTCCTGCGTATGCTTGCCCCCCGCCAAAAGGTCTTCTGGCAACAGGCGAGGCCGCTAGCAATGCTAAATCGTGGAAGCCGCTGGGCGGCCCCCAGCGGCTGGAAGGATTGTGCAGTGCTTGAGGGCTGACGGTTGTCTGAAGACTAGGGCAAGCATTATTGAGTTGAGTCCACAGCAAAGAGACGACCATATATAGGAGCTTGACTCACAGGAAGGGCCGGAATCTTTACGAAGGGTGCCTTTGGCGTCTATACCCCGAGGATCACATGAAATGGCATATCTGTTTGGCCGCCTGCTCATCAACGTATCATCCATTCAGGCAACAAGGCCGCTATGAGTTCAGCGCGATGCTGAGCGCGCAGTGCATAGACAGGATCTTGGACATGGTTAGTGAGTGATCCTATCAGATTGAGGCGCCTAACCACGCGTTTGTTCACATTGAAGTACCTAATGATGAATCAGAGTGTCTTTGCTTTGAGGCCATGTTTCAGCGGATAGCGTGATACGGAGATAGTAATTATGCTATGATTGGAGTCATTTTGCTGTATAATTATACAGTTATTCTGTGGTCGTTTATGTCTAAATGGGGATTTGTGATGGGAATCAAGGGTCTAGAGTATGTATCCTTTTTTTCTGGTGGGGGGGGGCTAGACTTAGGCCTCGAAGCCGTAGGTTTTGAATCCCTATTAGTGACAGACATAGACGAGCATAGCTGTAAGAGTCTCGAGAATAACAAGGCTCGCTCAAAGAGCAGGCAAAAGCCTTTTCTAAGATATGCTAAGGTACTTCGCTCAGATATTACCGAACTTTCGGGAAGGGATGTTCTTGAGCTAGTAGGAAAAAAACCAGGTGAACTCGCTTTGTTAGCGGGTGGACCGCCCTGCCAAGCATTCAGTGTATTTGGAAAGAGAAAAGGGTTGGATGACCATAGAGGGCAGCTAGCCTATCATTATCTTCGAATGGTTGCAGAAATTCAACCAGAGTCCTTTCTATTTGAAAATGTATATGGAATTCTGACAATAGAAAAGGGAAAAGTATTTGAAGAGCTATGTCATAAACTAAGTGAGCCATCTCCAGGCATACACTACGAAATCTCTGTTCATCGAGTAAATGCAATGGATTTTGGGGTGCCGCAATCTCGAGATCGTGTTTTTGTCTTTGGTAATCGAAAATATAAAAAAATACCAGCGCCAACTGCAACACACACTAGTAACCCTCAAATGGCATTGGACAGTTTTCTCTTGCCGTACAGAACTGTGAGAGATGCACTTTGTGGGCTGCCGGTAATGGGTGAGGGTGGTTTGGAAAATCATACAGGCCGGAAGCATAGTGATAGAATTAAAGAGCGTTATGCTCTTCTTTCACCGGGTGAAAGAGATCCTAAAACAAGGATAAATCGTCTGGACTTAAACCGCCCTAGCCACACCATAATTGTGGGTTCAGATGCAGGAGGGGGTAAGGGACATGTCCACCCAACGGAGCCAAGAGAGGTTACTCCTAGGGAAAGTGCCCGTATGCAGACTTTTCCTGATTGGTGGGCATTTTCAGGAACATCAAGACATCCCATACGACAGATTGGAAATGCAGTACCTCCCATCCTAGGTGCAGTGATGGGGAACTTGATGAGGAAGCATTACTGGGGATTAGAGGAAATACCAATGCATACGATTGTTGATGTTTTAGATCAGACTCACTTGTACGAAAGGGAGCTATTCAGTGAGTCTGAGGTAGTTAGCAGTTAGTAACTAATCCAATCAAGATGCGTCTGACGAGAGGGGAATGTTTGAACAGTTCCCTCTTCAATCCAACACAACACCATTCTGTGGTAGTCAAAGATATATTCTTCTATCCAGTCTTCTAAATAACCCTGTGGGTTGCGATCAAGTACTATATAACGTTCAGTTTTTGCTAAGAAATCTGACTTTTGTCTAAAGTAATACTCTTCTAACTGAGATATTGCTTTCTTTAACTGAGAAGAAAGGTTTGCTTGTGTCCAACTTTTAATCTCAAACAACCTTCCAATACCTTGTGTCTCTGTGTATAAATCATAACTTTTAGTTGACTCATACGGAGTTTCACTCATGTTTAATATTATTTTTGCTAGAGCTTCGACGGTGTTTGCATGGAGTTCGTTAGCACGTTCTAAAAGTCTTGCTTTCTGCTCGGGATCCGTTGAGGTTGCTGCTGCAATTCTGAAGCGCCTTGGCTCGTCAGCCAATTGATAGACACGATTAGCCCGGGGAGTTGTTGACGTGCTTGATGTCACCTGAGTAGGTGCTTGTGTCGTAGCCTGACTATTTGGTAATCCTACTATTCTCTCAAGAATAGATGTGTCACGTGCAACCCATTCCGTATTAGTAGTGATTTCTCTGATAGCACCAGCAATAACTAGGTGGTGAAGCATCGAGCGAATCCGGCGCTTGGCTGTTGGGGGAACATTGCTACTGGATACACCATGAGTCATAGCATAGCTGAGATCTGTGCCAAGATTATGGTATGGATTTATACAAAAATAAAAATCTGCAACTGATAAGGGAGAGTTAAGTCTCTGCAAAAATGCATCAGCCATAATTGCATAAGGACAAAGAAGTTCACGTTGCATATATCTATCTTGCTCGACATAATTAGAGCAAGCTATTTCAAGTACTTCAGATATATTTACTTGGTAAGCTAAGAAGGCTCGCCCAAGAGGAGTTAAATCTAGAGACCCAGCTTCACCGTTAACCAAGCCAAGTTTTGCCCAAGGGTTTGCTCGACGAAATATAGGTCTAAACTCACCTCCGTTATCTTCTCTCCATGTGTGATGTGGAAGAGATGATTCAAGAGCAGGATAAATGGGAGAGTTCGGATCGCGATGGTTAGCTAAAGGAAATCGATTGAATATTTCAGCTCCTATACGTAGTTCTTCTTCGTCCCAAAGGTGCTCAGTTCCTGCCGAATCTAAGCCTGTCCAATAGAGTCCAGTCATCATTTATCTGTTCCATGAAAAAATGAGCACAATTTAATATCAAAAAAAAATCGTTATGTCAAATTCAAATAATTTGATACATTGTATTTAATATTGGCTATTAAGATGTTGGCTACTCTAATTCTACGATTAGTTAGACAATGTAAATTTGAATAATTCTTTTTGTATTTTGAATATTCTGAGAAATATTCCAACCTACTTTTATCTCTTGAATAACATACATTAACTGTCAGATCTTTGATAACAACAGAACCTGGATTTGCAAAGCGTTGCAAATCTACAAAAGCAGCAGTGCTATAAGCACTGCATGCATCCGCACCTTGGTGCGCTTTTTTATCAATTTCACTATTATAATTATCGATAAGGTCTTTGTCAGCTTTGTTATTGAGATCTAGAATTCTATTTATATTAAATAGAATAACCTCTTCATTCTCATGTGTATGTGTTACATGACTAAACCGATTGTTTCCTTTTTCGTCTTTTAGGTATACGCTTTTAAAAAATGAATTGAAGTCATTAAAGAATATATATTTTTTCTCGCTTAACTTTATGTTGCGGCATAACATTTCGCCTAGTTCGCGTATTAGATTTATTGAATGCTTCAGTAGCTGATTTCGCATTTTATAGAGGAAGTTAAATTTGCTTTTGAAACCTTGCAAGCCAATGCGGTTACAACGTCTAATCTCTCCTCCGCAGTCCCGACTATACCAGGCGCCAACAGTTGGATCATCAAATGATTTCATGACGTATTTCATGGCATAGGATGCTGCTTTGGCTGCTTCCTGGCCTTCCTTTAGGTCAGCCTTTAATTTAAGATCCAGACTATAATTAATACAATACTCCGCGCTTATTTCAGCCTTTACGTCATTAACAATTTTAATTAAATGTGGTAAGTGATTAGGTAATAAAAACAAAGCTACATGTAAGTGTGGGCACCCATCCTTGTGCGGCTCAGGTACAGCAAATCCCATTAGATTAATGCCTGCTGCTTTTGCGCGCTTGTAAATAACTCTATGTACCTTATCCTGAATCCATTTTAATGCTTGTCTGCTGCTAGCACCCTTATAGCTACAACGGCCTTTTGCGGGGTTTGAATGGAACTCGGGGAGTGCTGTTTCGGTTAGCAGTACCTGCTCCATTTTTCTTTCATCGGCCATACGCTGTATTAGCAGCATATCAGTCCAAATTTCGGCTTTTTTGTCCGCCGCAGTTGGTGCTACGTCCGCAAGGCAAAAACTAAAAACACCACCCGGCCCTTGTATGTATATAATATTTTGTTGCATGTAAGTTTCGTTATTTTTTGTGGTTTGGCGGCGGTTGCTTTCTATAGCGCTGCTAACATACTGGCATAGTACGCTTTTAGCTTTAACATCACCCACCTGCTTATTATAAAAAGCATACTGTTCTAAATAGTAACCTCTTAGGGTTTTTATTGTTTGAAGTATTGCCTTGAAATTATGCTGCCTATTTTCTAATGCGTTGGGATTCTTTAACCACGAAGAGAATGGGCTATTTATTATAGCGGGTATAATATTTTCACGCCCTTTGCCCGTGTTTGCTATGCGGGCAGCAATACGCACCAGCTGTTTGTTATCTGCATTTGCGATGTTGTTTATAAATTGTTCATTGGGAGGGCATACAGATTGGTTCTGATATGCATAATTTACGTAAAAATTGCTTGCAGCATAGTTTCTGTATTGAGGTATTTGCATAGTACATCCTGTACATATTCTAAATCCTTTTGAAATTGTGAACGATTAAAATTTAATCATTGAATATAAGTATAGATATAAACTAATCTTAGGACAATATAAATAATTTTATATTATTATTCGATTAGTAGTTCCTGTTATAAAAATTTCTAGAAAAAATAGGGCCTGTAGCCAATATTTTCATGTATGAATTGCCATCTTTTTAATATTGAAAGTTGTAGGGTCGTAATCAGTACATCGAGGTGTCATCACGCCCGTGTACTGATTTGATTAGCCCGTCAATTCAATATTCTAACGTCGATGAAGCCATGGAGTTTGATGGCTGGGCGTGGTCAGCTGCCCGTTTCAGAATGTCCAGCTGTGCGTCCAATTCACTTTGAAGCTTGTCCGCAGGCATGTTAAGTGTGATGAGTGCCTGGATCTGCTCAAAGTGCCTTTTTAGTGTCCCTGCATTTTCCAAGGCAGGGTAATCATCAACTGATACAGAAAGCGCCCTCTGAAGTGCCTTTAAAGCTCCAACAGCATGAACATGCCGCTTTTTCACCGCTTCATCCCGATCAATACGCGCACTGAGACTATCAACCTGCTTTTTCAGCCCTGTAATCTGCTTCTGAAATTTGGCCTCAGCTTTTCGTTCGATCCGCTGACGGATACCAAGCCATCCAAGTATCCGGCCAAACATACCATCGTACTTGGACATTGCACGAGCACGCTCATCCAGTGCTGATTTAACCTGTTCTGCTTGCACCTTTAGTTCCGTTGCCTGACGAGTCTCTTCTTTGGCCAGCTGCTTGTGTACCTCAGCTTGCTGGCGTTCTCGTTCCGCGCGCAGTCGCTCTTGTTCAATCATCTTACGCTGATGGTTGGCCTCATCCTGCGATGCATCAACAATGACCTGCGCTTGTATGGCGGCATCAGCCAGATCAGTCTCTATTCTGGATTGAATTGCATCAGCCAAGCGCTTTGAATGCGCCAGTGCATCGGCCTGGGTCTGTTCCTTTTGCCACTGAGCACGTGTCAATCGACGCCGCCCCGGCCCCAGCCTAGCCTGTCCATGGTGTATAGCGACTTCATGATGGTATCGATCCTGAAACCGGCGCATCTCTTTGGTGTAGGCATCATTCCCAGCTTTCTTCCCTTGTGCCGTTCGGTTATTCCCTTGTGCGCGTTTTCGCGCCCGTTCGCCATTGTGGATAATCTGGAAATCGTTTGTCGGCTCAGTGCTACCGATTAAAATGTGGATATGTGGATAAGACTCGTCCCAATGCAGGGCCGCAACCTGGACTAAGTTGGGGTATTCTGACTGCGCGAAGGTAATGACGTGTTCAGCCCAGTCTTGGACTGATGCAATTGCGATTACACGTTCAGCTTCAGGTAGTGCATGCAAATCGTTCAATGAGAGTGGATGGCTGGCGATTAGGCCTATACCCACGTTAGCATCTTTTCGGACTTTACGGCCCTTGCCACTGTGAGTGACTTTGCTTTGATCAGCGGCGGCAACGATTTGCTCAGCCGCATCAGTGAATGAATGACCGAGCAGATATTCGGGTCGGAGTGGGGTGGTAACGTGCGGATGACTACCGGAATCGCGATCCGCTTCCTGTGCGATTGATATCAGGCTGCGTTTTTTTGAGTGTCCTGTACGGGCATATGCCTCGATGTGAATGAATTGATATCCTGCCATGTGAAGTTCCTTTTCATTTCAAAATCCTTGTATGGGTTGTTTTCAATAATTTGGTAAAGCCAAAGTGACCGACTATGTCTTACCTCCATGCGTTGCATTCGGTAAGACGACGCGGCCAGGGGGAAAGCCCCCCTGGACCCCCGAAGAGCGCGCCTAGCCCGCACGCTCTTTGTCCTCGGCACGGCGTTCCCGTGCCAGAGCCTCCATGATTTCATCGCCAACGAGCTCATTGGTCTCAACCCCATTGACCATCAACGCGAGAACCCGGTAAACGTCCTGCTGGAACGTCATGTCGCCTCCGAAGCCATCCGAGTAGCACATCAGCGTGCGTATATCACAGCTGAACCAAGGGTTATAGGCATTCAGCAGGAAATCGCGGATAAAGGTTTTACGTTTCGCATGCGTCAAAAGCCGCTTGACGGCTTCAACGTCTTCAATCGTAAATCGGCTCATGATCAGTGACTCCTGTTAACACGGGTAGAAGAGGCGGCACGTTTTGCGCTGGCCCGGTGGATGTGGGCCTTTTTGCCCGCAATAACATGTCGACGTGCGTTGGGCTTGCCATCAGCGATTTGGAAATCGATGAAGTGCTCGTAGTGGATATGGCTGAGGTCGACGTGGTAGTTCAGACGATCCACGATCTGCTTCAAGGTGCTTAGCTCATAGTCACCACCATAGTGCTCCGTTGTCAGCCCCGGCTCGTGTCCAACCACCGCTGCAATATCCGTTGCCGGGACACCCAACTTGCGCATGCGATGGATGAGTGTATGACGGAAGCTGTGAAACACCTTCTTCTCTCGAATGCGTAAACCAACGAGGTCAAGGTGACCTGGGGTACCACTGTCACCCACGAACCAGCGGCTGGTTTGCTTGATCCATTGATTCTTCTTGTCCCATTTCAGATCGCGGAACAGCATTGCCGCTGTACCATCTGACCGTTTACGTTCATTCCAGAATGTCAGAAAGCCGATGCGTATCAGTTCATTGTGGAGCGGGACTCGACGCTTGGACGATTCATTTTTGCTGCTCTGGCTTTCACTCAAGTCATCGGAGTTGATGAACCAGATACCGTCCTCTTGCTGGATATCCTCCACCTTAAGCTGACAAATCTCGTTCAGCCGCATGCCACTGAAAAGGCCCAGCAATGGTGCCCAGAAATAACTATCCAGCACTTTACGGGTCGATTTCAGGTCTTCATTGACGAATAAATACCGACCGAAGATCTTTTCAATGTCATCATTGGTAAATGAAGCATACGGGTTCAATTTCTTTTTACGAGGGGTCGTGCTGTTGACCAGATCACCCAAGAATTCAGCTACGTTTTCCTTGATATAGCGTTTTTTATAGCACCAGCGGAAAAATTGTTTAGCTAGGCTGATATATGCTTTGGCTGTACTCACGGCAAGCGTTGTATCCGCCTTTTTGCGTCCACGGCGCGAGCTATTGATATCAATGCGACTAATAATGTCACTTTCGAGGCGTTCGATATCCTCAAATTTAATATATCCGATATCTTTATCGGCACCGATAAATTCGACGACTTTGCTCAGGCGTGTAACGCCCTGGTCGGCCGTGGCGGGTTTTTTCCAGCGGCCCTTGACCATCAGGTTAATGTACTCTTGCAAAGCTTGAGACAACGTCAGGCCCTTTGTCCCGCCACCGTTACCGCCACCGCCACCCAGCGCGGCCTGTAATGCTGCGATCTCACCAGCGGCTTGAGAGGGGTCGCTGGCATCAGAGTAGATGCGGTAGCCGGATGGAGTTTGTTCGAAAATAGCTTTATTAGCCGGTTCAATGTATTTGCCTTTGTATGGATCAATAGTATGAGTATTGGCGTTATCCATACTTGTAGTAGGTATATGCTTATGCGCCCTTAGACGAATGGTGTGCTCATCAACTCGCTCTGAAGTATATCGAATATAAGGCGCCAGTAAGGCAGGATTGTTTTGATTGATAGTCGCTAGATGCATAAAAAATTCCCTTTTGTTTATGACTGCTTTAGTCTGAATTAATATTGATTTGACTTCACTGTCATTCAATATATTAATTCTGGAGGTGATTTTGTCAATACTATTATAAAAATATTTTGACAAGGTTATTATTTTGTGGCGAGCATCGGCTGCATTATACGTATTTAGGGAAACACGAATATCTTTGGGGAAACCGATACGTTCGGCATGGGAATGCAAAATTTTAGGTAGCCGAAAGCGGGCATAGTACATGCCAGAGCGACGGTAAGTGTTAGGAATGAGTGTTGCCATCGAAGCCCCCTGATCGATCTCAGTGGGCACAATCAGTGGGCACAGTTCTGTCAGACGTCCGCTGTAGGGATATTGGAATCCACTACAGGCCGCGTGATATCTGGTTTACAGAAAAGGGTGGTGGAGGTGGCGGGTTTCGAACCTAGAATCATGTTAGTAATTTCAATTGGTTATAGGTTTTGGGGCACAGGATTGTGCCCCCCAGACCTCTACATCTAGATACCATGGTCGCTCAAGCGCTCTCTTAGGTTTTGAGGTGCAATGAATACGAAGGCATTTCCATACTTCCGCTTCCTAAGAAGGTTTAGCTCATCGGACATTTTTAGAAGATCAGTTCGTGCCGTCTGATAGCTTATTCTATGAGATGTCTTATGATCTTGTATACGATAGATAGCTCCTGGATTATCTAACGCATGTTTTAGAAGTGAAAGCTGTCGGTGATTTAATTGTCCTCTTGCCTGCGACTTCTCCAAAAGGTCTTCTGCTTCATTAAGCTCAACCGCTTTCCTTTCCAAATACTGATGTAGTGCCACAACGGCTTTATTTATTATCTCTATTTGATGAATAAGAAAATATGTTAGGTCATTAGAGTCTGTTTCAGTATGCAAGTATGCTTTTGCATATTGAACAGGGTTTTTCTTAATGATGGTGGATATGGAAATAAACTCCATTAGCCAGTATCCTTGTTTGGCCATGGCCCAGTAAAACAGAGCTCGCGCTGTCCTCCCATTTCCATCGACAAATGGATGGTCATATCCGATCATAAAATGCAGAGTAATTGCTTTTATGACGGGGTGGATAAACTCTTGAGTAGCGTTATTCGCGAAAGCACATAGTCTTTTTAAGCGTTCTTCTAATGTGTTGGCATTAGGAGGAGTATGTAAAATTGTAGACTCACTACTATCTACAACATGAATATCATCATCGATACTTCTTAGCTTTCCGCACTTTTTTGGGTCGTCTAATGTGTCTTTTGTCAAAAGGGCATGAAGTTCTAAAATGAATGACGGTGTTAAATCTTCATCTTTGAATTCTCTAATAAAGTTCATAGCGTTATAATTGTTATAAATCATTTTTTCGCTATGGTCTTTAGGTGTTCTACCTTGCCGCAGCATTTCTTTTGCTACTTCTCTTGTTGTAGAAGCACCTTCTAGCTGACTGGAGCTAATAGACTCCTCAAACAAAGAGCTTACTAGATAAGTATCTCTTGTATGGGGGTTTGTTATGGGACGATCCATCGTAATGCTGCCAGCAGCATTCTGGTCTAGCCAATGTAGCTCTTTATGCAGAATATCCGGCACACAAAAACTGAAAGTGTTTCGATTTTTATCCTGAAAAGGAAGCTCTTTGGAAATTGACTCACGTGCTTTCTTCGTAGCGAGCCAGTACTCTTCGGGTGAGAACCCCTCAGGAGGTACTATGTATTTCAACTTTTCCCAATGTAGATACCTCCCTTTAGAATCGACAGGGCCTACATTGGAACCAAGAACACGAACCATGTGTTCGGTATCTTCCGAGGCCATGAGCTGGTTAAGGATCTGACCAAAGGGCGGTGGTGGTTCAGGTATCTTCATTGTATGTCATTTACTGAAAAGTTAGATATTAGTAGTTTATATAAATCATTTATCCTTTTCTGTCAATAGGAAAAGTCATTTGGGGATCCAGCGTCCATAAACCTTGCGTATCATCCCCCAATCCTTATGGCCCATTTGTTGGGCGACGAACATAGGGTTCATTCCGGATGACAGCAGCATGGATGCGAAGGTATGTCTTGTTTGGTAAGGGTTCCTATATGTGACTCCGGCTGTTTCCAATGCTGGAATCCAAATGCGTTTACGAATGATGTGGTCACCAAGCCACGGTTTTCCGGTAGTTGGATCATGGAACACACGCTCTGAGACAGGGTTGAGCGTGAGTTGAGATACAAGTGCCTCAGAGGCTTTAGGCTGAAGCTCTATGGTGCGGAGGCCGGAAACTGTTTTGGTCGACTTTTCCCGCTGTCTGACGATCGCGGTCCTGATGTGGACTCGCTCACTATTTAGGTCAACATCTTGCCAGCGCAGGGCTATAAGCTCTGAGGTTCGAAGGCCAGACCAGAAGGCGAACTGGATTAGGTTGCGGCATTGACCATCAAGTTGAACAAGTATCTTGTCGATTTCGTCAGGGGTAAATGGTTGCGGCTCTCTTGTTTCTGGGGACAGGTAGCGAAAGCGATCCATAGGGTTCTGGTCGATCAGTCCATCGTAGTATGCATCCTTCAGAGCTTGCCGGAGCGGCCCCAACACGTTGTTGATCCGTTTGTTGGATATGTTGATAGTGTCCAGCCACTCATAGACATGAGCAGTGCTGAATTGGTCCAGAGTCAGGTGGCCGAAATTTGGGATCAGGTGGTAATAGATCGAGCTGTTGTAGTCCCTGATGGTGCTATGCTGGCAGCGTTTTTCTGCCTTACGCACCCATTTCTTGAGCTGTTCTTCTATGGTGACGAGCGCGCCCTTGTTTTTGCCGAACCGAATTGCGTTCTTGCTGGTAGGGAAGTGCTGGCCATAGTCAAAGGTGCCCATGGCAATTTCAAAAAGGATAGCCTCCCGTTTGCGGGAAGCCTCCTTGATTGCTGTTTTTGTGGGTTTAACCCTTAGAGTTTCCCTGCACCGCTGGCCCATATAGGTAAAGTCCAGAACGATGCTTGTAGTGGCCTAATGATCCCGGACACCAACTTAAGGTGGTAAAGTCACCGCCGAAGAAGAGGTGTTCAATGGCAAAACAGCGTCGTTCGTTTTCAACCGAGTTCAAAATG
>NZ_PYGI01000035.1 GCF_003014615.1 Marinobacterium halophilum
CTTGCGCCGCGGCCCCCAGCCACCAAAGCCGATGGTCATGCCATCGCGCAACTGTGCTACCGCTTCGGCGGTTGTCATCTGCTTGTTCATGTTTTGCTCCTTATTGCTGGCCGACGGTGAAGTCGTGTCCCCAGAGGCTGACGCGGGTAAATTCGAATGCACTGTGCTCGTCCCAATCGACCTGCAGACCGCCGTAGCCGTACTCCAGATCGAAGCCGGACGGCGTCTTCATGTAGAAAGAGGTCATCTTGTCGTTGAGGTGCTCACCCAGAGTGGCGGAAAGCTTCACGTTATGGGCCTCACGACGGTCATGGGCGCGACCGACCTGGCTCATGGAATCCACTTCCACCATGACGTGCACGCAACCGCTGGGAACAGGGAATTCCGCAATCGCCAGACTGTGGTGACGGGCGTTATTGCAGTGCATGAAATGGATGCGCAACGGATCGGCATCCGGTGCCGGCTTGTGATTCATGATGTCGGACAGACCGAAACCGAGCACATTCTTGAGGAAATCGCGGGTTTCATCGAAGTTGGGTGCGGGCAGTACCGTATGGCCCAGGCCCATCTCGCCCGTCACGAAGCGCGGCACGCCCTGCGGCGACACAAACGGCTGGAAATCAGAGCGATGACCCCAGTACAATTCATGACGGTTGCCCGCCGGATCACGCAGAATGGCCAGCTGCTGTACGCCACGCTGATTACACAGCGCTGCATCACCGGCTTCCCAGGCAACGCCCTTTTCATCCAGTTCGGCGGTGGCGGCGGCGAAAGCATCTTCAGACGCCAACTCCCAACCGGAGGCCAGGTAGCCATTTTCGCTACCCTCGACAATCAGCATGCGGAACGGGCGTTCGTCCATCTTGACGTAGAGGCCACCCTCCGGTGCATCAGCAGTCATCATGCCCAGCACCTGCTCAGCGTAATCCTGCCATCCTTTCAGGCTTTCGGCCTGAGCAACGAAGTAGCCCAACTCGCGAATATCGATCATCACATCCCTCCGGGGTCTTGTTCTTTTGCCCATTATCGGAAGGGTGGTCCAGAGTCTCATCGTCCATAGAGACTAAACAGAATTCGGGAAAATGAATGGAAGCGGAAATGGGCGTCAATACTGCGGGCAATCCAGCGAAAGTCAGGTGGGTCGTGCTGTCGATATCGTCGGCGTAAAAACCAATGAAACGGCCAACCGAAGCTGCAAGGCACCAGTGAGACGCATGTCCCCATTTTCAGGTGACAGGCTCGCCTGAGGTATCCACGTAGGCTTAAACCATCAGTAACGCAAAAACGCACTAGAGTAAGAATGATCCTGATAATAAGGCCAAGAGGATTCTGTGATGCAATATCATCTCAACGGTTTCAAGCCCGGCAACTACGAGATTCCGGACGCTGCCCGTGAGCCCTACCCCGCCCCGCCCATGGTAGACCTGCCCAAGGAAGTGGATGTCCTGATCGTGGGCTGCGGCCCTGCCGGCCTGGCGCTGGCTCGCCAGCTATCCGAGTTTGCCGATATCACAACCTGCATCGTTGACCAGAAAGAAGGCCCCCTGCTGTTTGGCCAGGCTGACGGCATTTCCTGCCGCACCATGGAGATCATGGAAGCCTTCAATTGCAGCGAGATGATGGCCAAAGAGTGCTACCAGTTGCGCCAGAACGCCTTTTGGGAACCAGATACCGCACATCCCGAAAATATCAAACGTACGCACAAGGTGCCTGACGCACGCCTGGGCCTGTCCGAATTTGTCCACGGTGTCGTCAACCAGGCCCGTCTGCACGAGCTGCTGCTCGAGGGGATGCAGCGTTCGGTCACCCATCTGGTACCGCATTACAGCCGCCGCCTGCTGGAGTTGGAAGTCGACGAGAGCCTGACCCAGGATCTGAGTGCTCACCCGATCACGGCAACCTTCGAGCGTATTGACGCTACCCAATCGGCCAAGGTCGAAACCATCAAGGCACGTTATGTGGTCGGCTGTGACGGCGCTCGCAGTGCGGTGCGCAAGAACCTGAGCATTCAGCTTGAAGGCGATTCGGCCAACAAGGCCTGGGGCGTGATGGATGTTCTGCCCGTGACCGATTTCCCCGACATCCGCGTGAAAAGCTTTATCCAGTCCAAGGAAAACGGTGCCGTCATGATCGTCCCCCGCGAGGGCGGTTACCTGGTTCGCCTTTATGTCGAGCTCGATCTGCTGGACAAGGATCAGCGCGCGTCACAACTGCATCTCACGGCCGATGACATTATCGCCAAGGCCCAGCTGATCATGAATCCTTATCAGCTGGATGTTAAGGAAGTCGCCTGGTGGTCCATCTACGAGGTGGGTCAGCGTATCGCCGAGCGCTTTGATGACACCCCGGCAGGTAATCCTGATAGTCTGATTCCGCGTGCATTTGTTGCCGGTGATGCCTGTCATACCCACAGCCCCAAGGGTGGCTGGGGGTTGAACACCTCCCTGCCCGACACCTTTAACCTGGGCTGGAAGCTGGCTGCGGTATTGCAGGGCAAGGCCGATCCCAAATTGCTGCAGACCTATGAGGCTGAACGTCGAAAAGTCGCGTTCATGCTGATCAATGCCGACCGCGAAATGTCCAAACTGGTAGCCACGCGCCCGACAGCCAACAAGGATGAGCAGCCTGCGAAGAAGACCACGGCCGATATAGAGAAATTCATCGCGCGCCAGAATGGATTCATTGCCGGCACTTCAATCGGCTACGATGAATCCTACATTTGTACAGGTCACGAAAATCAGGGCATGGCGACCGGTTACCCGATTGGCCAACGTTTCCATTCAGCCGAAGCGGTACGCGTAGGCGATGGATGCCCGGTGCATCTGGGCCACCTGGTGAAAGCCGATGGCCGCTGGCGCATCTTTATCTTTGGCAACCAGAAAAGTCCTCTGGATGCGAACTCCGAGTCCAGCAAACTGATCGACTTCTTGGCCAATGCTGAAGCCTCACCGGTGAAGAAATACACACCTGCCGGTGCCGATATCGACTCTGTCATCGATACCTATGCAGTATTCCAGCAGCAGGATCTTGCAATCGAGGAGATGCCCGAATACCTGTGGCCGGCCAAGGGCAAATACGGCCTGAGAGATTACGAAAAGGTGTTCCGTACCGAGGAAGGCATGGATATTTTCGAGCAACGCGGGATTGATCGTGAACAGGGCTGCATGGTCGTGGTGCGCCCCGACCAGCATGTTGCCAATATTCTGCCCCTCAATGCGCATGATGAACTGAGTGCGTTCTTTGATACCTTTATGATCTAAGCAAGCAACTGCGAAAACGGGAGCGCCTCGAGCAACAGCATGTTCAGGAGGCGCTTTCCCACCTCTAAATAGCTGCCGCTCTCAGGCGTTTCTGAGGCAGAGATCCAGCCAGGCGTTGATACCGGCGCTGCGATATTTCTGTTTATGGATGATGAGATACAGCTGGCGGCCAAAATCCCGACCGGGCACATCCAGACGTTTCAGGCTGCCACGGTTAAAAGCATCGGTCAGAGTAATCATCGACAGGCAGCCAATGCCCAGACGCGCTTCGACCGCACGTTTGATGGCTTCGGTATGCTGCAACTCGATGGCAATGGTCAGATCCGGCAACAGTCCAGACATCGCCCGATCAAAGGCCTGGCGGGTACCGGAACCGGCTTCACGCAATATCCAGCGGGCCTGGCGCAGATCATCATCAGACACCGTCTGCTGCTCCGCCAGCGGATCATCCGGATGACAGAATACCGCCAGCTCGTCCTGGCGCCAGGGAAGCATCTCCAGATCCGAGTGGTTAATCTCTCCCTCAATCAGGCCAACATCCAATTCATAGTTCAGCACCCGCTCAACGATATGCCGGGTATTGGCCACATCCAGCTGCAGACTGGCTTTGGGATAACGCTCCATATACTGCGCCATCAGGCCTACGGCCAGATAGTTACCGATGGACAGTGTGGCGCCCACATTGAGCGGGCCGGCTTCGGCGTGCTGCAGCAAATTCTGCTCGAAATCCCGGGCTTGAGCCAGCAGAGCTTCCGCCTGTGGCCTCAACAAACGGCCCTGCTCGTTCAGTTGCAGGCGTTTGCCGATGCGATCAAACAGCTGCAGTCCGAACTGGCTTTCCAGATCTTTCAGCGAGCTGCTGGCAGCACTCTGGGACATCGCCAACGCCTCTGCCGCGCGGGTCAGATTCTGCTGATGAGCGATGGCAACAAACACTTCAAGCTGCCGCAGTGAGTAACGCATGGAGAGTCCTTTTCTAAAAAACCGAATACAGATATTCAAATAACCTGATTTATCGATATTTTGAACAGCGTTAGTATGGTCTGCAAGGCAAATTTATACAGGAAAGCAGCAAAATCATGAGCAACCTGATCCGTGAAACCGTTACGAGTGTTCACCACTGGAATGAGACCCTGTTCAGCTTTACGACCACCCGGAACCAGGGCCTGCGCTTTAAAAATGGCCATTTCACCATGATTGGTATTGAAGTGGATAACAAGCCATTGCTGCGTGCTTACAGTATCGCCAGTGCCAACTATGAAGAGGAAATGGAATTTTTCTCCATCAAAGTTCAGGATGGGCCGCTGACCTCACACCTGCAGAACCTGACAGTCGGCGATGAACTGCTGGTCAGCACTAAACCCGTGGGCACCCTGATTACCGACAGCCTGCTGCCGGGCAAAAACCTGTATCTGCTCAGCACCGGTACGGGGTTGGCGCCCTTTATGAGCATCATCAAGGATCTGGATGTGTACGAGGAGTACGACAACGTGATCCTGACGCACGGCGTGCGTTATGTGTCTGAGCTGGCCTATCAGGACCGAATCCAGAACGAACTGCCGAACAACGAATATTTCGGCGATGTGGTACGCGAAAAACTGATTTATTACCCGACGGTTACCCGTGAGCCATTCCGCAATCTGGGCCGATTGACCGATGCCATCACCACCGGAAAACTGACCCGGGATATAGGCTTGCCGGATCTGAACCCGGAAACTGACCGCTTTATGTTGTGCGGCAGCCCCGCGATGCTGGCGGATCTGACCGAGATCCTTGATGCCATGGGCTTCAAGGAAGCTCGTGCTGGAGAAGCTGGGCATTACGTGATCGAGCGGGCTTTTGTCGAAAAGTAAGCAACTTCCGAAACCGCTGATTCAGCGCTGAAAAACAGCTGCCGCCAGTCAGGTCACTGACATACCCCGATCATTATGGTCGGGGTTTTGTTTTGCTGAATATTCAGCCCATTTTTTCTGGTGAAAGACCGGGCGTAGGCTGGGCTGAAACCTCACCGGTGATCAGCAGGCGTTTGCTGGCAATCAAGCGATACAGGCGGACCTGCAGAGGCCCGCCTTAGTGTTCAGCCCACCAGTTGCTTGCGCCGATGCGCCCAGCGGCGACGGGCAAAGCGGCGCATATTGGGAATGGCATCGGTTTCGTCCATGATCGGCTGGCCAATAATGGCTTCAAGGATGTCCTCCATGGTGACCACACCCTGCCAGCTACCGTATTCGTCATATACCAGCGCAATATGCTGACGTTCCTGCATCAACCGACTCATCACCTGTTCCACATTATGCATGTCGGACACAATGGTGGCCGGTGACATCAGATCGGCCACAACCTGGTGCTGCGGCTCACGCATCAGCAGGTCACGGCGCAACACCACACCCAGCGGAGCTTCTTGCTCATCCAGTACCGGATAGCGCGAGAACTGGCTGTTTCTGAGCTGTTCGTGAAAATCGTCCAGTGACAGGTCCGGACGCACCGATTCACAGACAATACGCGGCGTCATGATCTCGTGCACTTTCACTTCATGCAGGTCGAGCACGTTGGCGATTACCCGCTGTTCGTCAACATCCACCTTTCCCAGCTCGCGTCCCAGTACGGTCAGTGCCTTGATCTCCTGACGTACGTCGTGATCATGGCCATGACCCCCAAACAGTTTCATCACCAGATCCGACAGCCAGATGAACGGCTTGAGGATCATGATCATGCTGTTGAGCAGCGGCGGTAGAAACGGTGCCAGCGAACGCCAATAACGGGCACCAATGGTTTTGGGTACAATTTCAGACAGCACCAGAATCAGCACTGTCATCACCGCCGAAGCAACGCCAAGATAGCCGTCACCAAACACCACCGTGACCTGAGCACCGACACCGGTGGCACCCACGGTATGAGCCACGGTATTCAGCGTCAGAATAGCCGCCAGCGGCTGATCAACCTGATCCTTGAGCACCTTGAGTTTCTGGTGCAACAGCGGCCGCTCCAGTTTTTGCTGGGCGATGTAGCTGGGTGTAAGTGACAGCAGTGCCGCCTCCAGAATGGAGCAGAGAAACGATACGGCAATAGACAAGACTGCAAATGCGATTAGCAGGCTCATGATTTAGAGTGGATACCCTCCGCACAAATAGTATGCCCAATTAGATCAGGCCGCCCCGATTTGGTTTCAACGGCCACAAACAAAAAAGCCGCCCGGAAGACCGGACGGCAAAAGCAAAGGACAGAGCGTAAACAATAAAGCAATCAGCGATACAGGATCACCAGATCATTGATCACTGATGGGCGGTCATTACCCACAACATGGATATTGACCTCCAGTGTCAGCGCGGTGCCCTTGCGGGACTGCTGCACTGA
>NZ_PYGI01000036.1:0-1857 GCF_003014615.1 Marinobacterium halophilum
AAAAAAACGAAAATAAAGGTTGACATTGAAATGAGACGCGGTAGAATATGCGCCTCGCTTGAGACAACAGGTTCTGCCAAACGGCAGCGTTGTTCAAGCCCGCTCTTTAACAAATTGATCAGGTAATATGTGTGGGCGCTTGTCAGGATTGAGCACACTAAGCTTAATCAAGGCAAGCAACCTAACTGAATATTCATTTAGCGTTGTGTAATACCTTGAGCCGAGTCTGAAAGGATTTATCCTTTCGCTAAAGACTCAACTAGATTTTAAACTGAAGAGTTTGATCATGGCTCAGATTGAACGCTGGCGGCAGGCCTAACACATGCAAGTCGAGCGGTAGCACAGAGAAGCTTGCTTCTTGGGTGACGAGCGGCGGACGGGTGAGTAACGCGTGGGAATCTACCTGGTAGTGGGGGACAACAGTCGGAAACGACTGCTAATACCGCATACGCCCTTCGGGGGAAAGTGGGGGATCTTCGGACCTTACGCTATCAGATGAGCCCGCGTCGGATTAGCTTGTTGGTGAGGTAAGAGCTCACCAAGGCGATGATCCGTAGCTGGTCTGAGAGGATGACCAGCCACACTGGGACTGAGACACGGCCCAGACTCCTACGGGAGGCAGCAGTGGGGAATATTGGACAATGGGGGCAACCCTGATCCAGCCATGCCGCGTGTGTGAAGAAGGCCTTCGGGTTGTAAAGCACTTTCAGCAGTGAGGAAAGGCGTAAGGTTAATACCCTTGTGCTGTGACGTTAACTGCAGAAGAAGGACCGGCTAACTCCGTGCCAGCAGCCGCGGTAATACGGAGGGTCCGAGCGTTAATCGGAATTACTGGGCGTAAAGCGCGCGTAGGTGGTTCAGTCAGTCAGATGTGAAAGCCCCGGGCTCAACCTGGGAACTGCACCTGATACTGCTGAGCTAGAGTACGGTAGAGGGTAGTGGAATTTCCGGTGTAGCGGTGAAATGCGTAGAGATCGGAAGGAACACCAGTGGCGAAGGCGACTACCTGGACCGATACTGACACTGAGGTGCGAAAGCGTGGGTAGCAAACAGGATTAGATACCCTGGTAGTCCACGCCGTAAACGATGTCAACTAGCCGTTGGGGGACTTGATCCTTTAGTGGCGAAGCTAACGCGATAAGTTGACCGCCTGGGGAGTACGGCCGCAAGGTTAAAACTCAAATGAATTGACGGGGGCCCGCACAAGCGGTGGAGCATGTGGTTTAATTCGAAGCAACGCGAAGAACCTTACCTACTCTTGACATCCAGAGAACTTTCCAGAGATGGATTGGTGCCTTCGGGAACTCTGAGACAGGTGCTGCATGGCTGTCGTCAGCTCGTGTTGTGAAATGTTGGGTTAAGTCCCGTAACGAGCGCAACCCCTATCCTTATTTGCCAGCGCGTAATGGCGGGAACTCTAAGGAGACTGCCGGTGACAAACCGGAGGAAGGTGGGGATGACGTCAAGTCATCATGGCCCTTACGAGTAGGGCTACACACGTGCTACAATGGCCGGTACAGAGGGCTGCAAACCTGCGAAGGCAAGCTAATCTCAGAAAACCGGTCGTAGTCCGGATCGCAGTCTGCAACTCGACTGCGTGAAGTCGGAATCGCTAGTAATCGCGAATCAGAATGTCGCGGTGAATACGTTCCCGGGCCTTGTACACACCGCCCGTCACACCATGGGAGTGGGTTGCACCAGAAGTAGCTAGTCTAACCTTCGGGAGGACGGTTACCACGGTGTGATTCATGACTGGGGTGAAGTCGTAACAAGGTAGCCCTAGGGGAACCTGGGGCTGGATCACCTCCTTAAACGATTGCAAAGTTCTGGCAAGCGTTCACACATATTACCTGATCG
>NZ_PYGI01000036.1:2156-5472 GCF_003014615.1 Marinobacterium halophilum
TGATAAGTGCATCCTTTAAAGCTTCGGCTTTAAACGCTCTTTAACAAATTGGATCTGAAAGATTGTCTTGTATTGTATGATACAAGCGCCAACCGGCGATAATCGTTACGAACCATTCATTTTTCCAGACGCCTTCGGGTTATATGGTCAAGTGAATAAGCGTGCACGGTGGATGCCTTGGCAGTCAGAGGCGATGAAGGACGTAGTAACCTGCGATAAGGTTCGGGGAGCGGGTAAACACGCTTTGATCCGAACATTTCCGAATGGGGAAACCCACCCGCTTTAGCGGGTATCTCTTAGCTGAATACATAGGCTTTGAGAGGCGAACCCGGGGAACTGAAACATCTAAGTACCCGGAGGAAAAGAAATCAACCGAGATTCCCTTAGTAGCGGCGAGCGAACGGGGACTAGCCCTTAAGCGGTGTTGTAGTTAGCAGAACGCTCTGGAAAGTGCGGCCATAGTGGGTGATAGCCCCGTATGCGAAAACTTATACACCGTGAAATCGAGTAGGACGGGACACGTGATATCCTGTCTGAATATGGGGGGACCATCCTCCAAGGCTAAATACTCCTGACTGACCGATAGTGAACCAGTACCGTGAGGGAAAGGCGAAAAGAACCCCTGTGAGGGGAGTGAAATAGACCCTGAAACCGTGTACGTACAAGCAGTGGGAGCCGTTTTCGGACGGTGACTGCGTACCTTTTGTATAATGGGTCAGCGACTTACTTTCAGTGGCAAGCTTAACCGTTTAGGGGAGGCGTAGGGAAACCGAGTCTTAATAGGGCGTTTAGTCGCTGGGAGTAGACCCGAAACCGGGCGATCTATCCATGGGCAGGTTGAAGGTTGAGTAACATCAACTGGAGGACCGAACCGACTACCGTTGAAAAGTTAGCGGATGACCTGTGGATCGGAGTGAAAGGCTAATCAAGCCCGGAGATAGCTGGTTCTCCTCGAAAGCTATTTAGGTAGCGCCTCATGTATCACCTTGGGGGGTAGAGCACTGTTTCGGCTAGGGGGTCATCCCGACTTACCAACCCGATGCAAACTCCGAATACCCAAGAGTGCAATCATGGGAGACACACGGCGGGTGCTAACGTCCGTCGTGAAAAGGGAAACAACCCAGACCGCCAGCTAAGGTCCCAAAGTGCCAGTTAAGTGGGAAACGATGTGGGAAGGCTCAGACAGCTAGGAGGTTGGCTTAGAAGCAGCCATCCTTTAAAGAAAGCGTAATAGCTCACTAGTCGAGTCGGCCTGCGCGGAAGATATAACGGGGCTCAAACTGGCCACCGAAGCTGCGGATGCCTTAGGGCATGGTAGAGGAGCGTTCTGTAAGCCGTTGAAGCGGAAGCCGGGAGGCACCGTGGAGGTATCAGAAGTGCGAATGCTGACATGAGTAACGATAAAGGGGGTGAAAAACCCCCTCGCCGGAAGACCAAGGTTTCCTATCCAATGTTAATCAGGGTAGGGTGAGTCGGCCCCTAAGGCGAGGCTGAAAAGCGTAGTCGATGGGAAGCAGGTTAATATTCCTGCACCGTGCATAACTGCGACGGGGAGACGGAGAAGGCTAGGCTAGCGCGGCGTTGGTTGTCCGCGTTTAAGGATGTAGGTTTAGGACTTAGGCAAATCCGGGTCCTTCTAAGAC
Source organism: Marinobacterium halophilum (assembly GCF_003014615.1). Taxonomy (GTDB): domain Bacteria; phylum Pseudomonadota; class Gammaproteobacteria; order Pseudomonadales; family Balneatricaceae; genus Marinobacterium; species Marinobacterium halophilum. The sequence goes on from NZ_PYGI01000036.1 coordinate 3,800, forward strand.
TGAGATCTGATGACGAGTCGCTTTATGCGATGAAGTAGTTGATGCCATGCTTCCAGGAAAATCCTCTAAGCTTCAGGTTATGTGTGACCGTACCCCAAACCGACACAGGTGGTCAGGTTGAGAATACCAAGGCGCTTGAGAGAACTCGGGTGAAGGAACTAGGCAAAATGGTGCCGTAACTTCGGGAGAAGGCACGCCGGTGTTGGTGACGGACTTCGCGTCCTGAGCTGATGCCGGTCGAAGATACCAGGTGGCTGCGACTGTTTATTAAAAACACAGCACTCTGCAAACACGAAAGTGGACGTATAGGGTGTGACGCCTGCCCGGTGCCGGAAGGTTAATTGATGGGGTTAGCTTCGGCGAAGCTCTTGATCGAAGCCCCGGTAAACGGCGGCCGTAACTATAACGGTCCTAAGGTAGCGAAATTCCTTGTCGGGTAAGTTCCGACCTGCACGAATGGCGTAACGATGGCCACACTGTCTCCACCCGAGACTCAGTGAAATTGAATTCGCTGTGAAGATGCAGCGTACCCGCGGCTAGACGGAAAGACCCCGTGAACCTTTACTATAGCTTCACAGTGGACTTTGACATTACTTGTGTAGGATAGCTGGGAGGCTTTGAACCCTGGACGCCAGTTCAGGTGGAGCCAACCTTGAAATACCAGCCTGGTAATGTTGAGGTTCTAACTCAGGTCCCTTATCGGGATCGAGGACATTGTGTGGTGGGTAGTTTGACTGGGGCGGTCTCCTCCCAAAGAGTAACGGAGGAGCACGAAGGTACCCTCAGGCTGGTCGGAAATCAGCCAATGAGCGCAAGAGTAGAAGGGTGCTTGACTGCGAGACTGACACGTCGAGCAGGTACGAAAGTAGGTTCTAGTGATCCGGTGGTTCTGTATGGAAGGGCCATCGCTCAACGGATAAAAGGTACTCCGGGGATAACAGGCTGATACCGCCCAAGAGTTCACATCGACGGCGGTGTTTGGCACCTCGATGTCGGCTCATCACATCCTGGGGCTGAAGCCGGTCCCAAGGGTATGGCTGTTCGCCATTTAAAGTGGTACGCGAGCTGGGTTTAGAACGTCGTGAGACAGTTCGGTCCCTATCTGCCGTGGGCGTTTGAGATTTGAGAAGAGTTGCTCCTAGTACGAGAGGACCGGAGTGAACGAACCTCTGGTGTTCCGGTTGTCACGCCAGTGGCATTGCCGGGTAGCTACGTTCGGACAGGATAACCGCTGAAAGCATCTAAGCGGGAAGCCCCCTTCAAGATGAGATCTCACTGGGTCCTTGAGACCCCTGTAGAGCCGTCCAAGACTAGGACGTTGATAGGCTGGGTGTGTAAGCGCTGTAAGGTGTTGAGCTAACCAGTACTAATTGCTCGTGAGGCTTGACCATATAACGCCCAAGGCGTTTGTGAGAAAGAATGGTACCGTACCGATTATCGACACTCGCAAGAGTACCGGTTGACCGCTTGTAACACACAATACGCATAGACAATCATCGACTTCAGATCCGATTTGTACCAGTTTTGCCTGGCGACCATAGAGCCGTGGAACCACCTGATCCCATACCGAACTCAGCAGTGAAACGCGTCATCGCCGATGGTAGTGTGGGGTTTCCCCATGTGAGAGTAGGTCATCGCCAGGCACTTAATATGAAAACCCCGGTCTCGTTGAG
>NZ_PYGI01000037.1 GCF_003014615.1 Marinobacterium halophilum
TACCAAGCCTTGGACACTGACACCGTTACCCCCGGACCAGGCCAGGCCATCGTAGACCTTGCTGGCATCCTGAGCCGTAATGAGCACGTCAAGCAAGGCTTTGTTGATGGTGAGTGTGCCGTCCTGAAAACTGATATCGTAATTGGTCGAACTCAGACCGGACGGCGTGAGGGTATACTGGCCAGCGTCAACTGCGCCCTGAGCGTTACCGCTCCAGGTCAGTTCACTGCCCAACACGTCAGCACCGTCCCCAGCGACAAAGCCGTCATAGCGGATGCCATTGCCCCCGGTCCAGGCCAGGCCATCATAGACCTTGCTGGCATCCTCAGCGGTGACGGTGAGAGGGGCCTTTTTGATGGTGAGGGCACCGTCCTGAAAACGGATATCGTAGTTGTCGGAGGTCAGACCGGACGGCGTGAGAGCGTAGGTTCCCGCGTCCACTGCCGTTAAGGCGTCGCGGTCCCAGCCCAACAGACCGGTCAGCACGCCCGTGTCTTCACTGTTGACGAAGCCGTCATAGCTTACCGTCGGCGTCCCGTCCCAGACCTGTCCATCATAGACCTTGCTGGCATCCTCAGCGGTGACGGTGAGAGGGGCCTTTTTGATGGTGAAGGTGCCGTTGGTCAGGGTCAGGTCATAGCCTTGCTGGTGTGAGTGGCCACCACCCAAGATCATGTCATAGGTGCCGGCATCTTTTTTAGAGTCGCTTGTGACCGATATAGTGCCCAGTACCCCGTCGGGGGTGTAAGGTGCATCGGCACTCCAACTGCCGGTAACGGTTTGGTTTTTGCCGGTGTAGGTTGTGGTGACATCATTCACAGTCAAGGCAAGAGGGGTGAGGAAAGCGCGTAGCAGTGGTGTGGTGTGATCCTCATACAAGCGCCAGACGCTATCGGTACCGCCTTGAACATCGATATCAGCACCCCAGTGTTCAAAAGTGTCGAGTTTCTGGAGATCGGCCAGTGTCTTAGGGGTGCCTAACTTATTGCCCGTATAGACGATATCCTCATTGCCTCCATTGTTGATTGAGTTGCCGTTGTTATCGGTCGTGCTGAAAAAGCTGTCGATGCTGCTGCTCTTGCCGTAGACGAACCCCACCAGCCCGCCGAGTTTATCAGGGCCTGTGCCAGTGCCAGTTACGGCACCGGTGGCGTAGCTTTGGGTGATGCTGATGAGGCCGGCGGAACTGGTGTTGGAACCCGCCAGCCCGCCAACGTATTCAGTGCCGTTGACCGCGCCGGTGGCGTAGCTTTGGGTGATGCTGCTGGTGCTGAGGTGGCTGGTGTCGATGTTATAGTCTTCGACGTTTACTTGGCTGTGGTTGCGGCCCACCAGCCCGCCGACGTCGGACTTGCCAGTGACCGCGCCGGTGGCGTAGCTTTGAGTGATGCTGATGCTGCTGCTGTTGTTGCTGTTGCCGTCGAGGTTGGTGAAAGCCAGGGATAAGCCTCGACCCACCAGCCCGCCGACGTTGTAATTGCCAGTGACCGCGCCGGTGGCGTAGCTTTGAGTGATGCTGTGGCTGGTGACGGAGTGGAGTGTGTCGGTGCTGCTGCTGCTATAACCCACCAGCCCGCCGATGTTGCTAAAGCCGGTGACCGCGCCGGTGGCGTAGCTTTGGGTGATGCTGCTGTTGCTGCTGTTCCTGCCGTCGCTGTTGCTCCAGCCTACCAGCCCGCCGACGTAGGACTCGCCGGTGACCGCGCCGGTGGCGTAGCTTTGGGTGATGATACTGCTGCTGCTGCCGTAGGTGCCGCTGTAGCTGTGGCTGTAGCCCACCAGCCCGCCGACGTGGGACTTGCCGTTGACCTTGCTGGTGGCGTAGCTTTGGGTGATGCTGCTGCTGCCGTAGCTGTTGCTGTTGCTGTCGCTGCGGCTGTAACCCACCAGCCCGCCGACGTATTCAGTGCCGGTGACCGCGCCGGTGGCGTAGCTTTGGGTGATGCTGCTGCTGCTGCTGCTGCTGCTGCTGCTGCTGCTGCCGTCGCCGAAGCTGTCGTTGTGGCTGTAGCCCACCAGCCCGCCGACGTAGTTTTCCCCTGTTACAGTGGCATTGGTGAGCCCAAGGTGACGAATGGCACTGCCGTTGCCGGTGCTCCCAAACAGGCCGATTTGATTTTCATCAGGCCGGTTAATGGTCAAATTGTTAATGGCATGGCCAAGGCCGTCCAGAGTGCCCGTAAAGCTGGTGCTTGGATTTCCATCTTCGTAATACCCGATGGGATCAAAGCCCCTTTCACTCCACATGCTTGATGAATTCGAGCCATCGGCAATGGAGGCATCAATAGCATTGGCCAGAGTGTAGTCTGCGTTCAGGTCCATCGCCATTAGCTGCAGTTGATGGGCGTTGCGGATATTGGTGGAGTATTCTGAACGCAGGAACGGGCGGGTTTCGCCGTCGATCATGAACCAGTCATTGGTGAAGTCGAAAGCTTCGTAACTGTCTTGCTGACGGGCATTGATAGTTCCCAGGCCCGTTGCGCTACAGGGCGCAGTAAAGAGACCTGTGCAGGATTGTTGCCCGGTTGTGTCGCTATCCCAATAGCTATTGGTGATGTCGCCACTGTTAGAGCCCACGAGCCCGCCGGCGTTTTGAGTGCTAGTGACCATGCCTGTGGCATAGGTCTGCTCGATTGTTGCACGATTGTTATTGCCCACTAGCCCGCCGACGAAGTTCTTGCCAGTGACCGCACCAGTGGCGTAGCTACTGTTGATTGTTTTGTTATTGGTACCCACCAGCCCGCCGACGTATCTACCCTCGCCGTTGACCGCGCCAGTGGCGTAGCTTTGGGTGATGCTACCGTCGTTAATGCCCACGAGCCCACCGACTTTTTCGTTGCCTTTGACCGTATTTGTGGCGTAGCTCTGGGTAATGTGGCTGCTCCATCCCCTTAAAGGAGCGCCGTAGCCAACCAGCCCTCCGATACCTGTTCCTGTGCCTAGTTCTGTTCCTGTTCCCGTAACTGAGCCAGCGGCGTAGCTCTGGATGATTTTTCCGAAGTTCAGGCCTACAAGCCCGCCGACGTAGTTCTCGCCAGTTACCGTGCCGGCGGCGTAGCTTCTAATGACGTCGCCGAGGTCTTTGAAACCCACCAGCCCGCCGACGTTGTATTTCCCTGTTATGCTGGCATCAGCGAGCCCAAGGTGACGAATGGCACTGCCGTTGCCGGTGCTCCCAAACAGGCCGATGTAATTTTCATCAGGGCGGTAGATGGTCAAATTATTAATGGCATGGCCGAGGCCGTCCAGAGTGCCGGTAAAGCGGGTGCTGCCATCCCCGATGGGATCAAAGCCTGCGCCGCTGCCCCAACCTGCTGTATCACTGGCTTCAATATCGGTCGCCAAGGCGTAATGGCCACCGAGGTCTGTGCTTATGCCCTGCAGTTGATCGAGGGTGTGGATCAGGGTGAAATCCTGGCCATTGACACGGAATGCGCCGCCGCTGCCGGCGGTAAAACTGATCGGCGCGTTGATCTGATAATGACTATCGGTAGCGGGTGTGGACGTTGTCTCACCTTTTGTTCCGCCGTAGTTCAGTTCAACGCGACCGCCGCTGTTCTCCACTGTGATGGGCGCATTGATTAGAATGTTGTTATGGGCGTCAAGGGTGAGGGTGGTAGCAGCATTCCAGCTGACCGCCGCGTTGACGGTGATATCACCGGCTTCACTGCCTGCGTCAGCCGTTTCTATGCTGATATTGCTTCCAGCCAGTTGAGAACTCAGAGTGTCAGCACCGATACTGCTGTCCGTCTTCTCGGCATTACCGGCGCTGACGGTAAAATCGGTGGGGTCGATCAGCCATTCGCCGGTGTTGCCACTGTCGGCCAGGGTGGTGACCTTCACCCCATCCTTGATCTGGACCTTGGCCGCGCTGGTTTCGATAAAACCGCCATCGCCGCCGTTCGGTGCAGCGGCATCCAGCGTACCCGCCACCTGCAATTGCCCCTGCTGCATATCGCCCAGCAGTACGATCTCGCCGTTCTCGCCACTGGCCAGTGTTTGCGCACGGGTGATGCCGGTATGGTTGATCACACTGGTGGCCAGTTCACCGGCGGCGCGGGCGGTGAGATACACGGTGCCGCCATCGGCACGGATGGCACCGCCCTGTTCAATCAATGTATTGAGCGCACCTTCATCCACTTTGAGCTTGACCGGCCCGCCCATATCCAGCGTGACCGTGCGGCCCGCGCCCATCAACACGTTACCGGCGGTGGCCTGCAGCGTGCCTTCGTTGACAAGGGTGGCGGCGATCAGTGCGATGGTGCCGCCCTCGGCCACCTCGATATCGCCCTGGTTGATGACGGCTGCGGTGCTGTCGCCTTCAAACTGAAAGTGATTGGCCAGAAAGTCCTCATCACTCAATTCAAGCGTCGATGCGACCAGCCCGCCGGTATTGACCTGTGCGGTAGGGCTGAACAGCACCCCGTTGGGGTTAAGCAAAAACACCTGCCCATTGG
>NZ_PYGI01000038.1 GCF_003014615.1 Marinobacterium halophilum
CAAGCTGATCGTGGTGCTCAACACCATGCTCAAGAACGAGACACGCTGGGGCGAAAATATGGCTTAAATATTTAACTGGACACCACAGTCACTTGCTAGGTGGTCTCCTCAAAGCTCTTAATTCGGCTGTATCTACAGGTAAAAGACCTGAGGTGTACAGACAGTCGGGTCTATCAGACCTGATTTACACTGCTTAAATAATTTATAGGCGCAGCAATATGAAAAGTAATGTGTACTGATGTTCATCGACAAATAAGCGATCAGTATTTTCCGGTTTGGTATAGTAATCATAAGAACTATGAAAACCAATCAATAAAAAATTCATATATAATTTTATAAATTATATATCGTTGAATTGCATTCTAATTTATCATGCCGGTTTAATTTTATATTATATGGATTCGAAAATAGAACTCCTGGTTTTATTACTATACCTATTTAGCTACATGGTTATCATTAAAAATAATGATTCGGCTCTTCTCTGAAAAATACAATAATTAAAGTCTCGCATGTGTTGTGAATTAAGTTTTCATAATCATATCAATTATAACTATGCTTTCGATACAAATTCGTCTATCGCGTCTAATAGATCATTAATATTTGTATAAGGGTTTAGCATATGAGGTTCTTTTTCATCATGATATGAAGAATCAATGGTTCTTTGGTTCATGTTTTCAGCACGTTCCCTGGCTGTTCCTATATTTTTACATATTAAGTCGAAAACCTTATCATCAGCTTTTTCGTATTTATTTAGGCCTAATGATTTTAGTTTTTCTTTTAACGGACTTTTTCGAATCAAGTCAGTATAGCTAGAATATGCAGCATAGCTTTCTGATAGATGGAGTAAGATCCATAACTCAAAGCAAACATTGCTCATGGCTACGTTTATACTTTTTGCTTTAGCTTTGCTCAGTGCTTGTTTATGTAAAGAGTCAGAATACTTTGATTTTGACTCTCTATCATAAACAACCCAGAATACATCGTTATCTGGAGTTGTTTTTTTGTCTTTTAATTCAATAGCTACTTCAACCAGCTGAACAGGTGTGTTCTTGTTTGTTTTTTCTACTTTTACTACTTTAAGTCTCCTATTATTTGGATGGTTTTCTCTCAGATAACCGTTAAAATAGATTCTTTCAGTTTTCTCACCCTCGCAAAAAATATGTAGTATAGGCTTTATTTTAAAATTTTTTTTCCCTCTAGGTTTAGGCATTTCTAAATTCCATTTAAGATTTAATTGTCTTACAGATTGATGTGTAATCTACAGAAGGTATACCACCAAACCTTCCGTCACTATACCATTTGTCAAATGGACTATCCATTTTAACCATGTTTTTGTCAAAGTCTTCCAATGATGCAATCAAGGTGCTTCCATTTCTCTTTTCTGTCAGCCAAATTTGGTCTCTTCTAAGTACAGAAGGAGACATAAGACTTATATTATGTGTAGAAAAGATTAGCTGTGCATTTTTTGTATTTACTTTAGGATCATTGAAAAGCTTAATTATTAATTCAGCAATGTGAGGATGGAAGCTGTTGTCTAGTTCATCTAGAAGTAATATTCCACCATATTCTAGTGTTTCTAATAGTAAAGGTAACATGGCAAATAGCTTTAAAGTGCCAGATGATTCCATATCCTCTGAAAAGCTATTTTTTATGCCATTTTCACCTTTATGGAAGAAAACAGGTTTTTTTCTCTCAGCATCAAGAATTCTCTTTTTTAATTCTTTTGGCATATCACTAGGTAAGCTTAACCTATTTTCATCATCATCTTTAAAAATAAATCCATCTATGCCTGTATCAACCTTAGAAAGAATAGAGGCCACTTTTTTTATTTTTTCTAGATCTTCCTTCCACTCAAGCATGTTGACTTGATGATTTGCTCCTATATATAGCATTTCATTTCTGAAAAAGTTAAAAATTGATCTTACTATTTCAGGTGCATCTGCGCTATTGCCTGCTTTTGATAAGTAGCTATTGTTTTCAAAAAAAGCAATTTTCTTACGGCCACCTTTATATAGTCCTCCAAAAGAAATGCTCTCCCAAGTGTCATTATCATTTCTATTGAAGATGTTAGCTTTTTGCCTAGAAGGATAATAATCTAATGATTCTGATAGAATTCTCTTCTCAATAAAAGATACCTTATATATAAATCTAAGGTTTTCTCTAGAAAAAAACTCAATTTCAAAAGATGTCGGTGAATCTTTGAATTTTTCAGAAAGTAGGTAAGGCTCATAGCAAGGAATCGAGTCACCATCCTTTAAGTCACCGCTGGAGCAAATAATAAATCTAAGGGCTAAAAATGCTCTTAACAGGTTCGATTTTCCTGAAGCATTTGCACCATAAATACCGGCAGTTCTTAGTACACCGATCTTGCCATCATTTGGCCATGCGATGTTCTCTTGTAAGTGCTGTGATTTACTTTCAGCATACAAGCTAAACGTATATTCATCCTTAATGGATCTAAAGTTTGAGACTGTGAAGTCAATAATCATATTAAATCTCTCCTAAGTGGCATTTGCGAAGAATTCTCTTCGAAAATGCGCATTAGGAATGATCATATCATTTGCTTAGATATAGACAAGGGAATCTTTAGATCTGAATAGAGTAAACAGCGCTCATACAGACTAGTGCGAACAAGCATGAAATTACTCGTATCTGAAAATAATCCCTTTTAAAACAATGTGTTATGATTTTATCAGGGAAGAGGGGCGTTGTCGGTAGTGATTGATCAAGCAGCCTTCATCTGATAGCGAATGTAGAGTTGGGCAGTAGGTTGGAATGACTGTTCAGCGGCATTGGGCTCAATGTTGCTGTGTCGTTCATAGCTTAGTCCAAGTTCACGAAGGGGAAACTTGATGAGGTTTCTCCTGTACTCGTGGCCCGCCGGTGTATCAATCTTTGTTTTAAGGGCTTATTGAGATCTTAGCAAGACTTTTACCAAGTCTGATTTCATATGCTCTAGCACCTTTATTAGCGGTGATAGCTGATGCCTCCCTCGGAGAGCAGGATGCGTTGAGGCCGTCAGGCCGAATAAGTTGGAGTATTCGGACACTGCTACCTTGGTGGCGGTGGACCGAATACCTATCCTGCCTGCATCCAAAACGACAATGTAGCGACCTCATAACGACACACTCACCAAAAACCGAAAGCCAATCCAATAAATCTGTGGAATATATAATATTTTTCAATATTAAAGCACATATTAATAACCATTGCTTAATTAGTGTCGCTAAAGTGTCCTTATTATGTCGTTAATGTGTCTCTATTGTGTCGTTAACGTAAATTAATCTACGCTCTTTAATAAACTTACGATATATCGTGGGTGTTCTGTTCGCTTCCAGCATTTATCATTTCAACTCGTGTACCACGAGGATTATGCCTATGGGATTGTTGAAAGAGCTCCATGCTGCCAAGAAGAAAAGTTCAATGGGTAGTGGGAAAGTTGTTTTCTTGAAATATCTGGAGGATATCGAGGAGGCTTTAAACCAAGGATATACAGCTATGGATATTTGGTCTCTACTACAAAAAAAGGTGAGCTAAAAATTAAATACAACCAGTTTTCTGTTTATGTAAGGAAGTATATCAAGGAGGAAAAAAATGAGTAAGAAAGCGGCTGTTTTTTTATTAATATCAACTTTTACTTTTTCACCTTGTAGTGGTCAACTAATACCGGACAGTAAGTTAAGTTTTTCCTCTGCCACAGCGGGTGGCTGTCCCTGATTGTATTGGTGCGGCCGTTGCCAGTTGTACCTCTCCATCAAGTAGAAGCTGATATCGCGAAGGGCTTCACGTGCTGACGTGTATCCGGTCACAGGCATCCATTCGGACTTGTAACTACGGAACAACCTCTCCATTGGCGAATTATCCCAACAGTTGCCCCTTCGACTCATGCTCTGCTGAATTCGGTAGCGCCATAGGCGTTGCCGGAAGGCCCGGCTGGCATATTGGCTTCCCTGGTCCGAATGGAACATCAGCCCAGCAGGCTTGCCACGCTGCTCGTATGCCATATCCAAGGCTTTTACGACCAG
>NZ_PYGI01000039.1 GCF_003014615.1 Marinobacterium halophilum
ACCGGCTTCGAGCTGCTCAAGGCTCCGGATATGGGCGAAACCGCACATCCGACCGCCGAGCAGCTGGCACTTATCGCTCAGCTTGACCCGCACAACCTGCGCGCGCGTCAGCTGAAAGATAACCCGCCGGGCATCCGCACCGCTACCACCGACCAGTAAACAGGAGCCTGTCATGACTGCAGCCAAGCAATCACCGGAATTTGTTCAGCGTGAAGACAAGGCGGTCTACGAGACCGAACAACCGGTGTTGTACCGGGTCGAAGATGGCATTGCCACCGTCACCATGAACCGTCCCGGCTTCAATAATGCGCAGAACTCACAGATGACCTACGCGCTGGACGCGGCCTTCCGTCAAGCGGTGGACGACGACAGCGTCAAGGTGATCGTGCTGCGGGGTGAAGGCAAGCACTTCTCTGCCGGTCATGACATCGGCACGCCGGGGCGAGACATCAACAAGGAATTTGAGCGCAGCACCCTGTGGTGGGACCACACCAACAAGCCGGGTGGCGAATACCTCTATGCCCGCGAGCAGGAAGTGTATCTGGGCATGTGCCGCCGCTGGCGCGATCTGCCCAAGCCGACCATTGCCATGGTGCAGGGTGCCTGTGTCGCCGGTGGCCTGATGCTGGCATGGGTCTGTGACCTGATCATCGCCAGTGATGATGCCTTCTTCCAGGACCCGGTTGTGCGCATGGGTATTCCGGGGGTTGAGTATTTTGCCCACCCGTTCGAACTTAACCCGCGTGTGGCCAAGGAATTCCTGTTCCTGGGTGACCGCATGAGCGCCGAACGTGCCCGTGAAATGGGCATGGTGAATCGCGTGGTTGGTCGTGAAGCCCTGGCCGATACCACCTATGAGATGGCGGCCAAAATTGCTCGTCAGCCGCGTATGGGGCTGGCGCTGACCAAGCAGGTGATCAATCACATTGAAGACCTGCAGGGCAAGCGCACGGGCATGGAAGCGGCATTTGCCTGGCATCATTTTGCCCATGTACACAACGAACAGATCTCCGGCGACCTGCTGGGCGGCTACGACGCCAAGGGCATGGTCAAGGCCAACAAGGCTGACGCCGCCACGAATAGCGAAAAGAGCAGCGGAGACAAGGCATGAGCAACACCCATCCGCTGTTGCAGACCGAGCTGACCCAGCGCCTGGGTTGCCGTTACCCGATCGTACAGACCGCCATGGGTTGGGTCTCCGACGCCAATCTGGTGATCGCGACGACCAAGGGCGGCGGTTTCGGCTTTCTGGCCGGTGCCACCATCGAGCCGTCGCAGCTTGAGGATGAGATCAAGAAGGTGATAGAGGCTACCGGTGGCAGTAACTTCGGTCTCAACTTTCACATGTTCCAGGAAAACGCGATGCAGTGCGTGGAACTGGCGATCAGCTACCGTCTGAAAGCGGTGAGCTATGGCCGTGGCCCGGACAAGGAGACCATTGGTCGCCTGAAAGCGGCGGGTGTGCTGTGCATCCCCACCGTGGGCGCGGTCAAGCATGCGATCAAGGCGGTCCAGCTGGGCGCAGACATGATCACCATCCAGGGCAGCGAAGGTGGCGGCCACACCGGTGGCGTACCGACCACCATTCTGTTGCCGCAAGTGCTGGATGCGGTCGATGTACCGGTGATCGCGGCGGGTGGCTACTCCACCGGTCGTGGTCTGGCAGCGGCACTGGCGGCGGGTGCCTGCGGTATCGCCATGGGTACTCGCTTCATGATGACCACGGACTCGCCAACACCGCAGCAGACGCTGGAGCGCTATCTGGCGGTACAGGATACGCAGAAGATACGCGTCACCCTGGCCGTGGACGGCATGCGTCACCGGATGGTGGAAAACGCCTTCATTCACAAGCTGGAAGGGGCCAGCCCGATGCGCAAGTTGTTGATTGCGCTGAGCAGTGCTCGCCAGTGGAAGCGCGAAACCGGCATGACCTTCGGGCATATGCTGAAGACGTTCTTCAAGGCCGTGAAGGAAGATCCGGCGCAGATGTCTCAGGTGGTGATGTCCGCCAATCAGCCGGTCCTGCTGCAGCGCTCCATGGTTAAGGGTTTTCCTGATGAGGGCATTCTGCCCAGCGGCCAGGTGGCCGCAGCTATCAACGAATTGGTCAGTGCACCGGAATTGATCGCCAAGATCGCCGGTGACGCTGAAACCTGCCTGGAAGTGCTGTGCCAACGCGCGGCCACCGGTCAGGCACTTGAGGAGGCTTCCTGAAATGAGCACAGCCCATACAGTACAGATTGAAAACGGCATTGCCGAACTGATCATTGCCAAGCCCCCGGTCAATGCGCTGGACAGTCGCGAGTGGTTTGAGCTGGCCGACGGCATTGATGCGCTGGGTCGCAATCCCGAGGTGCGCGTGGTGATTATTCGCGCTGAAGGACGTGGTTTTTGCGCCGGTGTCGACATCAAGGAGCTGGATCAGTATCCCGAGCGTATTGTTGACGTTAACGGCGGCAACTATGCCACCTTCAAGGCGATTCATCGCTGCGACGTGCCCGTCATCGTAGCGGTACACGGCTTTGTGCTGGGTGGTGGTATCGGCATCACCGGCGCCGCTGACATTGTGTTTGCGTCCGAGTGTGCCACCTTTGCGCTGCCGGAAGTGGACCGTGGTGCGATGGGCGGTGGTGCCCACCTGCAGCGTTTGTTCCCGGTACAGAAAGTACGCCAGATGTTTTTTACCGGTGAAACGGTGACGGCACAGGAAGCGGACCGCTACAACTTCATTGAAGCGATCGTACCCAAGGATCAGTTGCGCGAAACGGCACTGGCAACCGCCGCCAAAATCGCCGCCAAGAGCCCGGCCATGATCCGTATCGCCAAAGAGGCGCTGAACGGCATCGAGGACGGCAACCTGGAAGACAAATACCGCTGGGAGCAGGGCTTTACGATGCAGGCCTACACCAGCCCGGATTCGGCGGAAACCCGCCGTGCCTTTGTCGAAAAACGTGACGCCAATTTCTGAGGTTCGCCATGGATCTGAACTATACCCCCCGTCAGCAAGCCTTCCGCGAAGAAGTGCGCAGTTGGCTCAAGGCCAACCTGCCGACCGAGAAGCTGGCCAGCTACGACTCCCGCGAAGGGTTCGAGCAGCACCGTGAGTGGGAGCGCAAGTTGTTTGAAGCGCGTCTGTCGATGGTGATGTGGCCGGAAGAGCTGGGCGGTCGCGGCTGCGACCTGACCGAGTGGCTGATTTTCGAAGAAGAATACTACGGTGCCGATGCACCGATGCGAGTCAATCAGAACGGCCAGCTGTTGCTGGGCCCGACGCTGATGGAATTCGGCACTGAAGAGCAGAAAAAACGCTTCTTGCCACGCATGGCGGCCAGCGATGACATGTGGGCGCAGGCCTGGTCCGAGCCCAACGCCGGTTCTGATATGGCGGCGATCTCCTCCAAGGCGATCCGCGACGGCGATCACTATGTGATCAACGGCCAGAAAACCTGGTCGACCCGCGCCATTTATGCCGACTGGTGCTTTGGTCTGTTCCGTTCAGATGCCGATTCCAGCCGTCACCACGGTCTGTCGTTCCTGATGGTGCCGCTGGATGCCGAGGGTGTGACGATCCGTCCGATCAAGGCGCTCAACGGCAAGGATGCATTCGCCGAGATCTTCTTCGATAACGTGCGCGTGCCGGTTGAAAACCGTATCGGTGACGAAGGTCGTGGCTGGCATGTTGCCATGGCAACGGCCGGTTTTGAACGTGGCCTGTTGTTGCGTTCACCGGCCCGTTTCCAGCAGCCGGTGCGTAAGCTGATCGAGCTGTACAAGGCCCATCAGACCCATGCCGACCGTGATCCGAGTATCCGCGATGCGGTGATGGATGTCTGGGCGGGTGCCGAAGCCTACGCTCTGTCGGCGTATCAGTCCGTGAGCCGTCTGGCCCGTGGCGAGAAGATCGGTGCCGAATCCAGCATCAACAAGATTGTCTGGTCCGAGCTGGATCTGAAGATTCACGAGACCGCGATGCGCATT
>NZ_PYGI01000040.1 GCF_003014615.1 Marinobacterium halophilum
CCAATGGGCAGGTGTTTTTGCTTAACCCCAACGGGGTGCTGTTCAGCCCTACCGCACAGGTCAATACCGGCGGGCTGGTCGCATCGACGCTTGAACTGAGCGATGAGGACTTTCTAGCCGAAAACTTCCGGTTTGAAGGCGACAGCACCGCAGCCGTCATCAACCAGGGCGATATCGAGGTGGCCGAGGGCGGCACCATCGCACTGATCGCAGCCACCCTTGTCAACGAAGGCACACTGCAGGCCACCGCCGGTAACGTATTGATGGGCGCGGGCCGCACGGTCACGCTGGATATGGGTGGGCCGGTCAAGCTCAACGTGGATGAAGGTGCGCTCAATACATTGATTGAACAGGGCGGTGCCATCCGTGCCGACGGCGGCACCGTATATCTCACCGCCCGCGCCGCCGGTGAACTGGCCAGCAGTGTGATCAACCATACCGGCATCACCCGTGCGCAAACACTGGCCAGTGGCGAGAACGGCGAGATCGTGCTGCTGGGCGATATGCAGCAGGGGCAATTGCAGGTGGCGGGTACGCTGGATGCGTCCGCCCCCGATAGCGGCGATGGTGGCTTTATCGAAACCAGCGCGGCCAAGGTCCGGATCAAGGATGGGGTGAAGGTCACCACCCTGGCCGACAGTGGCGACACCGGCGAATGGCTGATCGACCCCACCGATTTTACCGTCAGTGCCGGTAATGCCGAGAATACGAACAGCGGTATTGTTGCTGACACTCTGAGTTCTCAACTGGCTGGAAGCAATATCAGCATAGAAACGGCTGACGCAGGCAGTGAAGCCGGTGATATCACCGTCAAAGCGGCGGTCAGCTGGGACAGCGGCAACACCCTGACACTGAAGGCCCACCGCAATATCGAGATCAACGCTTCTCTGGATGCATCAAAGGGCAGCGGCGGCGAACTGGTGCTTCAATATGGTCAGGGAGCAGAAGACGGCATTATCGATGGCACTTCTGCTCACTATCGTGTCAACGCGCCGGTCAACCTGCGGGCTGGTCAAAATTTCACCACCCAGTTGGGCAGTAAAGGGACTCACCTTGTTTATACCGTGATTACCGAACTGGGGACGGCAGGCGATACTAATTCAACAACCCTCCAAGGCATCAAAAACAACCTCGATGGCCTCTATGCCTTGGGTAACGATATTGACGCCAAGACGACAAGCGACTGGAATTGCAGCACTGGCGGTAGTGATTGTCTGGGCTTTGATCCCATTGGGGATGGCAGCACCCGCTTTACTGGCACTCTGGACGGCCTCGGCCATGCCATTAACAATTTGACCATAGACAGGCCTGATGAAGATCGCATCGGCCTGTTTGGGTACACCGGCAGCGGCAGTGCCATTCGTCACCTTGGGCTCACCAATGCCACTGTAACAGGGAAAAACTACGTCGGCGGGCTGGTGGGCTACAGCAGCCACAACAGCAGCATCACCCAAAGCTACGCCACTGGCGCGGTCACCGGCACCAACCGCATCGGCGGGCTGGTGGGCAGCAGCGACGGCAGCAGCATCACCCAGAGCTACGCCACTGGCGCGGTCACCGGCACCAACCGCATCGGCGGGCTGGTGGGCAGCAGTGACGGCAGCAGCATCACCCAGAGCTACGCCACCGGTGCGGTCAACGGCCATACCAGCGTCGGCGGGCTGGTAGGCTACAGCTACAACGACAGCAGCAGCAGCATCACCCAAAGCTACGCCACCGGCGCGGTCAACGGCACTGACTACGTCGGCGGGCTGGTGGGCTACAGCAATATCCAGAACCGCTACAACAGCAACAGCAGCAGCAGCAGCAGTATCATCACCCAAAGCTACGCCACCGGCGCGGTCGAGGGCATTACCAACGTCGGCGGGCTGGTGGGCTACAGCAGCAGCAGCAACAGCGACTTCCTCAGCAACAGCAACAGCAACAGCAACAGCATCATCACCCAAAGCTACGCCACCGGCGCGGTCAAGGGCACTAGCAGCGTCGGCGGGCTGGTGGGCTACAGCTACAGTGGCAGCGTCAGCTACGGCGGAACTACCAGCCACGGAGGCAGCGGCAGCAGCAGCATCACCCAAAGCTACGCCACCGGTGCGGTCACTGGCGCTGACTACGTCGGTGGGCTGGTGGGCAAAAGCGAAAGCAACGGCTTCGACGGCAGCTTAGGCAGCAACAGCAACAGCATCACCCAAAGCTACGCCACCGGCGCGGTCGAGGGCACTACCAACGTCGGCGGGCTGGTGGGCTACAGCGACAGCTACCGCAGCAGCAGCAGCAGCATCACCCAAAGCTACGCCACCGGCGCGGTCACTGGTACTACCAACGTAGGCGGGCTGATGGGCCATAGCGCCAGCTACTACGGCGGCAGTAACAGCATCACCCAGAGCTACGCCTCCGATGACGAAGTCAGTCATCAACTGGTAGGCGAAAACTTCGGCACAGCTATCAACGATAGTTCCATGAAAACACTGGCCGATCTCCAGCAACTCAACACTTTTGAACACTGGGGTGCTGATATCGATGCCAAAGGCGGTACCGATAGCGTCTGGCGCTTGTATAAGGGTCATACCACGCCCCTGCTACGCGCTTTCCTGACCCCTCTTGCCTTGACTGTGAATGATGTCACCAGAACCTACACCGGCGAAAACCAAACCGTTACCGGCAGTTGGAGTGCCGATGCACCTTACACCCCCGACGGGGTACTGGGGTCGGTTACAGGTTCTGGCACTGATGCCGGTAACTATCGGTTCAATCTGGACAATACCTACTCCCACCAGCAAGGCTATGACCTGACCCTGGCCAACGGCACCTTCACCATCGGTAAGGCTCCGCTCAACGTCACCGCCAAGGATGCCAGCAAGGTCTATGATGGCCTGGCCTGGTCCGGCGGCAAAGACGTTGCCTATAGCGGCTTCGTCAACGGTGAAGGTACTTCCGTACTGGACGATAAACTGACCTGGGGCGGCGACGCCTTAACGGCAGTGGACGCGGGAACCTACGATCTCACGCCGTCCGGTCTGACCTCCGGCAACTACGATATCCGTTTTCAGGACGGTGCCCTCACCATCAAAAAGGCCCCTCTCACCGTCACCGCTGAGGATGCCAGCAAGGTCTATGATGGCCTGGCCTGGTCCGGCGGCAAAGACGTTGCCTATAGCGGCTTCGTCAACGGTGAAGGTACTTCCGAACTGGGCGGTAAACTGAGCTGGAGCGGCGACGCCTTAACGGCAGTGGACGCGGAAACCTACGCTCTCACGCCGTCCGGTCTGACTTCCGGCAACTACGATATCAGTTTTCAGGACGGTGAACTCATCATCAAAAAGGCCTCTCTCACCGTCACCGCTGAGGATGCCAGCAAGGTCTATGATGGCCTGGCCTGGTCCGGCGGCAAAGACGTTGCCTATAGCGGCTTCGTCAACGGTGAAGGTACTTCCGTACTGGACGGTAAACTGACCTGGGGCGGCGACGCCTTAACGGCAGTGAACGCGGGAACCTACGCTCTCACGCCGTCCGGTCTGAGTTCGACCAACTACGATATCCGTTTTCAGGACGGCACACTCACCATCAACAAAGCCCTGCTTGACGTGCTCATTACGGCTCAGGATGCCAGCAAGGTCTACGATGGCCTGGCCTGGTCCGGGGGTAACGGTGTCAGTGTCCAAGGCTTGGTA
>NZ_PYGI01000041.1 GCF_003014615.1 Marinobacterium halophilum
ACCGGCTTCGAGCTGCTCAAGGCTCCGGATATGGGCGAAACCGCACATCCGACCGCCGAGCAGCTGGCACTTATCGCTCAGCTTGACCCGCACAATCTGCGCGCGCGTCAGCTGAAAGATAACCCGCCGGGCATCCGCACCGCCACCACCGACCAGTAAACAGGAGCCTGTCATGACTGCAGCCAAGCAATCACCGGAATGGGTTCAGCGTGTCACAGCAATTGTATTGCGTGGTGCAGGCAGACATTTCGTTGCCGGTCATGGCGGCCCGCGAGGGCGCGACATCAATAATAAATCTGTAGCCAATCATGGGGTGGCAGCATGAGCAACTCATTTCCTCTTTTACAGACTGAGCTTACACGTCGTCTGGGATGCCGTTTCCCGGTGATTCAAACCGCCATGGGCTGGGTTGCTGACGCCAATCTGGTCATCGCGACCACCAAAGGTGGTGGGTTCGGTTTTCTGGCCGGGGCCACCATCGAGCCGTCGCAGCTTGAAGATGAGATCAAGAAGGTGATTGAGGCTACCGGTGGCAGCAACTTCGGGCTCAACTTTCACATGTTCCAGGAAAACGCGATGCAATGCGTGGAGCTGGCGATCACTTACCGGTTGAAGGCTGTGAGCTACGGCCGTGGGCCGGATAAAGAGACGATTGGACGCCTGAAGGCAGCGGGCGTGCTCTGCATTCCCACGGTGGGGGCGGTCAAGCATGCGCTCAAGGCGATCGAACTGGGCGCGGACATGATCACCATCCAAGGCAGTGAGGGCGGTGGCCACACCGGTGGCGTACCGACCACCATTTTGCTGCCACAGGTACTGGAAGCGGTCGATGTTCCGGTCATTGCGGCGGGTGGTTTTTCCACCGGCCGTGGGCTGGCCTCTGCACTGGCGGCGGGCGCAGCAGGGATTGCCATGGGCACCCGCTTCATGATGACCACTGATTCTCCGACACCGCAACAGACGATGGAATGCTATCTGGCGGTGAATGACCCTCAGAAAATCCGGGTGACCAAATCGGTTGATGGTATGAGGCACCGCATTCTTGAGAATGCTTTTATCAGGAAACTGGAATCTGCAGGCCCGTTGAAAAAGCTATGCATTGCGTTGAGTAGTGCTTACCGCTGGAAGCGTGATACCGGCATGACCTTCGGCCATATGATCAAGACCTTCTTCAAAGCGCTGAAGGAGGACCCGACACAGATATCTCAGGTAGTGATGTCGACCAATCAACCCGTTCTATTGCAGCGATCAATGGTGGATGGCGTTCCAGATGAAGGAATTCTGTCAGGTGGTCAGGTTGCGGCATCCATTAATGAGCTGGTGAGTGCTGCGGAGCTTATCCACTCCATTGCCAACGAAGCCAATACCTGCCTGCAACGGTTATGTGAGCGTTCACAACCCAATCAGTCCTTTAAAGAGGTGTCCTGACATGAATAATGTTTTTTCTGTAAACATCAATAGCGGTATCGGTGAGCTGGTTATCTCAAAGCCGCCCGTAAATGCACTGAATAGCCAGGAGTGGTTCGATCTGAGTCATGAAGTCGATCGCTTGGGTCAGCATCCTGATATTAGTGTGATTGTCATTCGCGCTGAGGGCCGTGGATTCTGTGCGGGGGTGGATATTAAAGAACTGGATCAGAACCCTGATCTTATTGTTAAGGTCAATGCTGGAAACTACGCGGCATTTAAATCGATTCACCAGTGTGAAGTCCCCGTGATTGTTGCTGTGCATGGCTTTGTGCTGGGTGGCGGCATTGGTATCACCGGCGCCGCTGATATTGTGTTTGCGTCCGAGTGTGCCACCTTTGCGCTGCCGGAAGTGGACCGTGGTGCCATGGGCGGTGGTGCGCATCTGCAGCGCCTGTTCCCGGTACAGAAAGTACGCCAGATGTTCTTCACCGGTGAAACGGTGACGGCACAGGAAGCTTACCGCTACAACTTCATCGAAGCGATTGTGCCCAAGGACCAGTTGCGCGAAACGGCACTGGCAACCGCCGCCAAAATTGCCGCCAAGAGCCCGGCCATGATCCGTATCGCCAAAGAGGCGCTGAACGGCATCGAGGACGGCAACCTGGAAGACAAATACCGCTGGGAGCAGGGCTTTACGCTGCAGGCCTATACCAGCCCGGATTCGGCGGAAACCCGCCGTGCCTTTGTTGAAAAACGTGACGCCAGTTTCTGAGGTTCGCCATGGATCTGAACTATACCCCCCGTCAGCAAGCTTTCCGTGAAGAAGTGCGCAGCTGGCTCAAGGCCAATCGGCCGACCGAGAAGCTGGCCAGTTACGATACCCGAGAAGGGTTTGAGCAGCACCGCGAGTGGGAGCGCAAACTGTTTGATGCGCGTCTGTCGATGGTGATGTGGCCGGAAGAGCTGGGCGGTCGCGGCTGCGATCTGACCGAGTGGCTGATTTTCGAAGAAGAATACTATGGTGCCGACGCGCCGATGCGGGTGAACCAGAACGGCCAGCTGATGCTGGGTCCGACATTGATGGAATTCGGTACTAAAGAGCAGAAACAACGCTTTTTGCCGCGCATGGCCTCCAGTGAGGACATGTGGGCTCAAGGGTGGTCAGAACCCAATGCGGGTTCTGACATGGCTGCCATTACCTCAAAGGCCGTGCGTGACGGTGATTACTTTATCATCAACGGTCAAAAAACCTGGTCCAGCCGTGCATCCTTTGCTGAATGGATGTTTGGCCTGTTTCGCACGGATCCGGAATCAAGCCGCCATTATGGACTTTCGTTCTTGTTGGTACCCCTTGATGTGGAAGGGGTAACCATTCGCCCAATCAAGGCGCTACACGGTAAAGACACGTTTTCTGAGGTCTTTTTCGACAATGTACGTGTGCCCGTTGAAAACTTGGTTGGCAAGGAAGGCCAAGGATGGCGTGTTGCCATGGCAACGGCCGGTTTTGAACGTGGCCTGTTGTTGCGTTCACCGGCCCGTTTCCAGCAGCCGGTGCGCAAGCTGATGGAACTGTACAAGGCCCATCAGACCCGTGCCTATCGTGATCCGAGTATCCGTGATGCGGTGATGGATGTCTGGACGGGTGCGGAAGCCTATGCCTTGTCGGCGTATCAGTCCGTGGGCCGTTTGGCCCGTGGCGAGAAGATCGGTGCCGAATCCAGCATCAACAAGATTGTCTGGTCCGAGCTGGATCTGAAGATTCACGAAACCGCGATGCGCATT
>NZ_PYGI01000042.1 GCF_003014615.1 Marinobacterium halophilum
AAACGGTACTGCACACTGCCCCACACGCGGGGATGCTGCTCTTTCGTATCCGATTGAGGCGTGCCCCCCTCGGTACGCCAGGCCGAAGCGAGGTTGAACTGCCAGTTGTCGATGTTGGCACGCAGGCCCACCCCGGCACCGGCCAGTGTGCGCTGGTTATCACCGGAGGCCCACGGCCGGGCATTAAGCTCGATCACTCCGGCGTCGTAGAACAGATAGGGCTGAACCTGCTTGTATTGGTAGCGCAGCTCAAGCTGGCCCAGCCAGCCCCGGTCACCGAAGGCTTCGCCTTCAGGATAGGCGCGGACCCCGTTGGCCCCGCCCAGGCTCATGCCCTCGGAGGAGTCGAGGTTGTCATGCGTCCACTGGCCGCTAAGGCGACCATAGAGGGTAAACGCCGTATTCAGCCGCTGGATGCGCGCCAGCTCCAGGTTCAGTTTGCTGAACGACCCTGCCGTTTTGGCGGTGACGCGGTCTGCCATCATCAGCGTCTGATCCAGGGAGAGGTCACCCGCCGTGATATCCACATCCGCCCAGGTCAAGCCACCGCCGAACAGGCCGTCACGGTGATCAAACCGCAGGCTACCGACCAGCGTATCACTGGATTTTTCGGTAGTGGCGAACAACTCAGCGGGGGTGTCTTCCAGACGCTTGTGGTTGTACGCCAAGTCCAGATACAGGTTGGTGCGCTCAGAGCGGATCAGCGGATATTCAAGGCCCAGTGTGCCGATGCGTGCCGTGCCGGTGGCCCCCAGATCCTTGAACTCCTCGCCAAGCTGGTAATGGGTATGGGTGTAGCGGGTGTAGCCCCGCAACCCCGTGTTGGTCAAGGGCAGGCTGTAGCCCAGGCTGCCATACCAGAGCGACTCCTCGGTCAGCAGCACCGACAGGTCCAGCGTATCGCCCAATGTTAGCAAGCGATTGATGGATGCCGTGCCATGGGTGCGCCAGGTTCCGGTGTAACGGTTGCCGTGGTTATCGACGCCCAGTGATGCGGCGTACGGTTCGGCTTCATTCACGGCAATGGCCAGATCACCGGTGCCGACTGCCTGGCCGGGCATCAGCACGGGGTCTACGGTGATGCCGGGCAGGTCGCCCAGCAGGTGAACGGCGCGGGCCAGCGGTTGCCCCTTGATGGGGGCGTCGGGGGTCAAATAGGCGAGCCGTGACGCTGCCGCTTGTCGCAGGGCCTCATCGCCGGTGAACTCAATGGCACCGTAGCGCGCCTCGACCACGGCAATGGTGAGCGCACCGGAGGTCAGGGACTGGGGCGGCAGGTAGGCCAGACTGAACGGATAATCCTGCATCCGATAAAACGCGGTAATGCGCTGGGCCAGACGTTGCAGACCGGCGAGATCGTGTGACGCGCTGATTTCACCGTCCAGCACGGCCATCAGTTCAGCGTCGGTAAACAGGGTGTTGCCTGCAAAGGCAACCTGCTGGAGCACAACCTGCGGGCCACCCGGCTGTGCGCTGGGGGTCAGGCTGGGCTGCTGGATGGTCAGCGGCGTGGTATGCAGCGTAGGCTGCGCCGGTTGTTTCATCTCATCCAGCACGCGGCCCGCATCCGGCAGAGACTGGGCAACGGCCGTTTGCGCGAGGCTCAACACGGCCGCACCCATAAGAAGTGGCAGGGTGCGTACGCGAGTGAGGGGTAGCAAAGCGTTCGGTAACATAGTGTTCGTGTTCCTTGTGATCCAATACATCATCATCTGATAACCGGGGCTCATTTAAACCGTGGCAAGCGGATACCGCTGCCGACGATCTGGAGGGGCGTTGCGGTATCGGCCGGTGTGGAGGTGCCCTGTTCACTGGCCATGCGCTGGGCCTGCTGTACTGCCCGTGTATACGGCACCCCGGCGGCCTCCATTGGCGTAATGATGCGCAGCTGACCATCCGCGTATGTAACGGTGTAGTTGGCCGCGTCGAGGCCGAACGGCGACAGGGCATACTCGCCCGGCTCACGTGCGCCTTCGGCGCTGCCGTTCCACTGTAGATCCCCCGTCAGCACCGCAGCATCTTCGTCACCGACAAAACCTGAATAGGTCAGGCCATTGCCACCCAGCCATGGAGTATTGTCATAGACCCAGATGGCATCGTTGGCGGTGACGGTGAGCGGGGCCTTATCGATGGTGAGGGTGCCGTCGACCATCGAGACCGCATAGTTATCGGCGCTCAGGCCCGAGGCCGAAATCTGATACTGCCCAGCATTCTGTGCGCCTTGCGCGGTACCGCCCCAAGTCAGTTCACCGTCCAGTACGGAAGTACCTTCACCGTTGACGAAGCCGCTATAGGCAACGTCTGTGCCGCCGGACCAGGCCAGGCCATCGTAGACCTTGCCGGCATCCTGAGCGGTGACGATGAGCGGAGCCTTATCGATGGTGAGGGTGCCGTCGACCATCGAGACCGCATAGTTATCGGCGCTCAGGCCCGAGGCCGAAATCTGATACTGCCCAGCATTCTGTGCGCCTTGCGCGGTACCGCCCCAGATCAGCTCACCGTCCAGTACGGAAGTACCTTCACCGTTGACGAAGCCGCTATAGGCAACGTCTGTGCCGCCGGACCAGGCCAGGCCATCGTAGACCTTGCCAGCATCCTGAGTGGTGAGGGTGAGCGGGGCCTTATCGATGGTGAGGGTGCCGTCCTGAAAACGGATATCGTAGTTGGTCGAACTCAGACCGGATGCCGTTAGCGTATACTGGCCAGCGTCAACTGCGCCCTGAGCGGTGCCACCCCAGCGCAGGGTGCCGGTGAGATCAGAGGCATTATCGTTCTCTACCAAGCCTTGGACACTGACACCGTTACCCCCGGACCAGGCCAGGCCATCGTAGACCTTGCTGGCATCCTGAGCCGTAATGAGCACGTCAAGCA
>NZ_PYGI01000043.1 GCF_003014615.1 Marinobacterium halophilum
GTGCCTACGTACGCGGTTATAAAACACTTCGATGTATTCGAAGATCGCTGATTTTGCTTCGTCTATGCTTCGGTACTGTTCAGCATAGATCAGCTCAACTTTTAACCGGCTGAAAAATGATTCCATTACGGCATTGACGCTCCTATGTCAAGTAATAACCTGAAGACTCAGTCAAGTCTGCAAGAATGAGTGGATAGAGTTCTCTAACTATATAGCGCTTCAGACATCGATGAATCTCCTTGGTTGATAGGCCTTCACACTCCCTGCGTGCCATATACGCTCTCGTTCGGGGCTCACTGCGCATGCGCACCATCGCGATAGTCCACAATGCGTTATTAGCCGTTCGGCTACCGCCACGGTTGAGACGGTGCCTGACAGTTTTTCCTGACGATGCCGGTAATGGGTTCACACCACATAAAGCGGCAAGTGCTGCCTCATTCCTGAGCCGTTCAGGATTATCGCCCGCAACCGATAAAAGTATGGCGGCTGTCTGTGGGCCAACACCGAACTGCTGCCGGAGACGTTTTGCATGCTGAGCAGTGAGTTCGTCCAGTGCCCTATCATGTTCCTTTATCTCTTCAGCCAGGATACGCCATCGCTTGGCCAAAACACGTAAACTGATAGTCAGTGCATGTAGGTGTGGCGTTTCTCCGAGAGAACGGAGCCGTGCGCAGGCTGCTACGCAGTCCTCAGGTTTACTTCGCAATAGCCTGGCACGAATATCATCGGGCGCGCTGATCAGCAGCGCTCTTAGCTGGTTGATTGCTTGTGTCTTTGCTTTAACGGCGCTGCGGCGTGCCACACAAATAATACGCATAGCCTCCGCTGCGCCGGACTGTTCTTTGGGGATGGCGACGGCCCGACCTGCCAATACTGCACGAGCCGCGTTCTCTGCATCAATAGGGTCTGATTTACCTTGAAGCCTTCGTCGGCTTCTGTCCGGTCTGTTCACTTCGTAGACTGTTACACCATGCTCTCGCAGAACCCGAGTTAGGCCTGCTCCGTAGGTGCCGGTGCCTTCAACACCTGCTCGGTTGAGCTGCCCAAACGACTGTGCCCACTTCAACAGCTTCTGGTAACCTGCCGTATTTGTTTCCGTTGGTAGTTCTCCCAACAGTTTACCTGTGCTGCTGATTAGAACTCCCATATGGATATCCAGATGTGTGTCCACGCCAAGAATAACTTCGCGCTTGCTCGAGGGAATGCTCATACGCTCCTCCTTCACGAGAGACGCATTACCAATCCTGAGCGCAGGACAGGACACTTAGGGTGCGATGCAAAGCTCCTATTAGGTCACAAACGCCAGGCCTGGCAATGCCAGGGAACGCCAGATCCCAATCGACAGGTCAATGCGAAGGCATATGATCGAGCCAATCCCAGCACGGGTCAGATTGAGCTGACGTTCTAAAGCATAATGGACTAAGTATCCCAGCAGTTTCCTTTCCGGCTCATGCTTGGCTTACAACCGTGACACTCTATCAATGCCTGATAGCGATTGGAGCGGTACTGAACACCCCGATCAGAGTGAATGATCAGGCCGGGCTCAATATCCCGGCGCTTGAACGCCATGTGCAGCGCATCGGTAATCAACTGCTCGGTCATGTTGGTATCCAGTGTCCAGCCGACGATGCTGCGTGAGTACAGATCCATCACCGTCGCCAAGTATAGCCAGCGATCCTTGACCCAGATGTAGATGATATCGGTCGTCCATTTCTGATTTGGACCGTCTGCGTTGAAACGACGCTTGAGAAGGTTATCAGCGACGCCTGTCATCGCTTCGGTGTTCGGCGAGTACTTGAAGGCTTTGCCATTACGCGCCCGGATGCCGTTATGTTTCAAGATGTTGGCGACATAGTTAACAGAACAGCCGACACCCAGAGCATTCAGCTCCTGAGCGATTCTAGGCGCCCCGTAACGGGCTTTGTAGGTGGCAAAGGTATCCATAACCTGCTCTTCCATGATCTGTCGCCTGCGCACACGAGCACTGAGGCCCCGGCTTAACCAGCGGTAAAATCCTGAGGCCGATACATCCAGAACTCGGCACATCAACCGTATCGCATACTGCCCTCGATACTCCTGTATCAGAGCGTACTTTACTCGTGCTGGCTCGCAAAGTACGGGGGCGGCCCTCCGTCAGCTGCCTTTTTTACGAACTCAAGCTCCTTCTTCAACGCATCACGCTCGCGCCTCAGCTGCCGGACTTCATCACTCTCCGGCTTGGAGTAATCCACTCCGTTAAGGCTATTGAACTGTTTTTCAGACAACCGGGTAAACTGGCGCCTCCAGTTGTAGATCTGACCGGGGTGTATCCCCAGTTCCTTCGCCACTGATGAAGCCGTATGTCCGGATTGATCAGCACGTCTTACTGCCTCGCGGCGAAACTCCTCGGTATAGTGCTGGTACTTTTTCCTGGCCATCTTACACCTCCGCGTCAGGGGTAAACCTAACTATAGAAGGTGTCTACTGTTCGTGGGTAACTCGGAC
>NZ_PYGI01000044.1 GCF_003014615.1 Marinobacterium halophilum
ATCCGTGCGAAAGTTGAGCATCCGTTCCGGATCATCAAGTGTCAGTTCGGTTTTGTAAAAGCACGCTACCGTGGCCTAAAGAAGAACGATGGCAAGCTTGCCATGCTGTTCGCGCTGGCCAACGTTGTGCGGGTGGATCAGATGTTGAGAGCACAGGGTTAATCCGCCTGTACTGCCTGAAAAGGCAGGTGCGAGCGGTTAAAAAGGGTGAAAAGTGCTGAATTTCCGCCTCTGAGGCAATGATAACGACATTTTAGAGCCCGAGGTCGGACTTATTCGCGGCTTCCCTAAGCTGCCTGAGCGGCAGTGAACCCTCAGAAGGCAAAATAGGAGGCCGGTTTTAATTTCTAAGCTGCCTGAGCGGCAGTGAACAACCACCCTTGAATTGATCCCGGAAGTGTCGCTTTCTAAGCTGCCTGAGCGGCAGTGAACTGTCCGACGCCTATGTCAGATGGATCGGGAAATTTCTAAGCTGCCTGAGCGGCAGTGAACTGATCAGCAAAGGCCGCTTGGAGTTTGATGCCTTTCTAAGCTGCCTGAGCGGCAGTGAACTGTGCGGGAGTGGTCGGACTCCGGCAATGACGTTTCTAAGCTGCCTGAGCGGCAGTGAACCCGGCCCGCAACATCGTCAGGGCGTCGCCAATTTTCTAAGCTGCCTGAGCGGCAGTGAACACGAATCCTCAGCCTCGGTGCTGGCGCTTGCCTTTCTAAGCTGCCTGAGCGGCAGTGAACGACCCGCTGGCTGACCCGTATGCACTCAGAATTTTCTAAGCTGCCTGAGCGGCAGTGAACGGTGCCCATCAATTTGCCATCGGCGTAGATCATTTCTAAGCTGCCTGAGCGGCAGTGAACAGCCGCGAAGTCAGGATAGTACGGGTTAAATCTTTCTAAGCTGCCTGAGCGGCAGTGAACCGGGCTGGTTTCGTATCGCGCCAGCAGCGTCTTTTCTAAGCTGCCTGAGCGGCAGTGAACTCGATGGTTGCGCTGTTCGGAAGTACCGAGGCTTTCTAAGCTGCCTGAGCGGCAGTGAACGAACCATCTCGTCAACAATTTCAGGCTCTAGATTTCTAAGCTGCCTGAGCGGCAGTGAACGCCAGCGCTCGAACCAAAAGACCAACCGGGTTTTTCTAAGCTGCCTGAGCGGCAGTGAACAGTCTGGCCAGTAGCCGCCATCGCTGCTGTCATTTCTAAGCTGCCTGAGCGGCAGTGAACATAACTATCAGTACAGCGCGAGCGGTGCGGATTTTCTAAGCTGCCTGAGCGGCAGTGAACTCGGCTCCGAACTCAATAGCATGACCCCATGCTTTCTAAGCTGCCTGAGCGGCAGTGAACTTGCTTGACCTCATTCTGTTTAGGCTCAGACATTTCTAAGCTGCCTGAGCGGCAGTGAACAAGAACGGTCCGTGCCCTCGCTGCGGTGGAGATTTCTAAGCTGCCTGAGCGGCAGTGAACCTTGCCGTGCTGATACCCGAACATTGCGCCGTTTTCTAAGCTGCCTGAGCGGCAGTGAACGTGGAAGCATAGCGGGGCTAATTCCGGGTATCTTTCTAAGCTGCCTGAGCGGCAGTGAACTTCCAAATCCATCGGTCTTACCGGCCGGTGACTTTCTAAGCTGCCTGAGCGGCAGTGAACAGAGAAGCGCAAGGGCAATCCGGCACGCATGTTTTCTAAGCTGCCTGAGCGGCAGTGAACGGACGCGCCACTATCCCGCAGATGCTGGACATTTTCTAAGCTGCCTGAGCGGCAGTGAACTAATCAAGACGATCTCAGTTGATCTGCCTGAATTTCTAAGCTGCCTGAGCGGCAGTGAACGCGAACCGGGCAATGCTGAAGGCCCATCTGACTTTCTAAGCTGCCTGAGCGGCAGTGAACAATTCTGGAAGCAAACATGCCTGATCCGATCTTTTCTAAGCTGCCTGAGCGGCAGTGAACAAGTGTCGTGGGGTGTGGCGATTGAGGCGTCATTTCTAAGCTGCCTGAGCGGCAGTGAACTTTCAACCACGCCATAACTTTTACCAGAACCATTTCTAAGCTGCCTGAGCGGCAGTGAACTACCATAAAACTGTCTGAGACGCCTCGACTCATTTCTAAGCTGCCTGAGCGGCAGTGAACTGTCCCGTATCCGCAAGGTGTGGGGCGATCTGTTTCTAAGCTGCCTGAGCGGCAGTGAACAGCAGGCGGAGCAGTGGAGCCGGAAGGAGGGCTTTCTAAGCTGCCTGAGCGGCAGTGAACGTTCTGAGGCCAATCCAAGCAGGGAGCATTTGTTTCTAAGCTGCCTGAGCGGCAGTGAACTCGAATATGGGCACCTGTAGTGGTCAACTAATACCGGACAATAAGTTAAGTTTTTCCTCTGCCACAGCGGGTGGCAATCCTTGGTTGTACTGATGTGGCCGTTGCCGGT
>NZ_PYGI01000045.1 GCF_003014615.1 Marinobacterium halophilum
ATTGAGATGGCCGCTCAAAAACCGATTGATGACCTTTCCGACCTGATTCAGAAGATCAGCACGAAAGCCGCTGTGTCCTCGTATCAGCTTTGGCGTGATGGTCACGACCCCCGCCAGATGCTCCCCAAAAACACGTTCTACCGTCACCGTCGGGCCCTTCTGGAACATGGAATCGATATCTCCATGCCAGCCCCGCCCCGTGATGAAACCCAATCCAATGTGGTGCCACTCTGCAAGACTCTGGAGCTCAAACCGGCCACCATGCCGCATTGGGTATCAGGCACCGAATACCTGTTCGAGCCCCGCAAACTCTGCGCCGTTGGCTGACGCGCTACGCTTGTCTGCCCCCTGCCGGCTAGTGGCACTGCCACCAGCCAGCAGCGCGCCTCAAAACCCCGTAATTCGTAACCTGCAACCTGCAACCTGTAACCCGTAACCCGTAACCCGTAACCATAGTGACCGACTATGTCTTACTGCGTAAGCCAGTCGGAACCACCTCATGCCGCAGGCATATCAGGCGGCGCACTGTTGCCCAGGCTAACGCTCTGGACTCGCCCCGCCGGAACCCTGACCAATCCCCCAGGCACTGCCGTGCCCAACTGCCCAAACTTGGACCCGCTCCGTTGTCGCTTCGCGTCCACCTGACCCCGCCCCCGCTCCGATCTCTGCCCGCGCCCTGATTAACCGCTTTTCGCCGTGAATCGAATCTGCGCGAGTGGTTGCGAGCGTAGCGGACCAACCATCCGCGCTGATCGATTTCAGGCGAGTGCTGTTTAGTCTGGAACGGTTGGAGTTGATAGGGACGGTACAGTGATACGTCCCTTTAGTACCATTATTGGTACTCGGCACCTTGACCACTATCCCGCCATAACCCATACTCCGGTTTAAATTCATACCGCTGGTGGTAGCAATGAGCACCGATAAGCATGTTAGATCGATCCGCTTGAATCCTGATATACACGAACGCCTTGTTGCCCTGTGTGATCACCTCGGAGTTACGCCTAACGCCTACATTGTTCAGGCTATCGGCAAGGCTATCTCTCAGGATGAAATGGCCTTCAAAATCCAGCAGAACCAGAACGACATGTTCGCCAAGCTCGCCATACTCATGGATGAGACAAAGGAACAGGAGTAATTCCCCATGGTGATGATCGACTGGGTTTCAGCCAAAATCCCGTTCTACTATCCGGGCATCATTTCCGATGGTGAAGTGGTAAGCGTTACCCGTGATGGTGAGGTTGAATACGCTGTTCGAAAGCGCCTATTGATCCGTGGCTCCCATGATGGAGCAATCACCCTTAGAACTGTCGAAGTCGATTCAGACGGCAACACCGTATTGGCAGAACTATCCGGCAACCCTGTTAAGTTCCTTCAAGGTCACAACCTGTTCGGCTCTGACGATCTCCTCAACTTGGTTGCTGAAACAGTCCTCCGGTTGGCTGAGATCCTGAAAGCACCCCAACCGGATCAGTCATTCAAGATGGTTCGCTCTGGTAACTACACCCTGTCCCGCATCGATATAAACCGCATGTTCGCCCTTGGTAGTCGTGCTGAAGTTCTGGCATACCTCTACGCCATGAGCACCAACACTCGTACCCGATCGCAAGGCCCAGTCACCAAAGGTACTACGGTTTATTTGAACAAGACCTCAAAGCGTTGGAGCTTCAAGTTTTACAGTAAGGCTCAGGAAGCTGAGCTCAAGCGCAACCGCAAGCAGGGTACTTTAGACATCCCGACCAACCTCAAGGAATGGGTTAATGCCATGCTTCGCGCTGAACTGACCCTCAAATCTAATGAGCTTAGAGAACTCAATCTGCATGTAGCAGCCAACTGGCATACAATAGAAACACTGGATCTGTTCGCAGACTATGCCGAGAGAATTGAGATGGCCGCTCAAAAACCGATTGATGACCTTTCCGACCTGATTCAGAAGATCAGCACGAAAGCCGCTGTGTCCTCGTATCAGCTTTGGCG
>NZ_PYGI01000046.1 GCF_003014615.1 Marinobacterium halophilum
AAAACATGAACAAGCAGATGACAACCGCCGAAGCGGTAGCACAGTTGCGCGATGGCATGACCATCGGCTTTGGTGGCTGGGGGCCGCGGCGCAAGCCGATGGCGATCGTGCGCGAGATCCTGCGCTCGGACGTGAAGGATCTGACCGTAGTGGCCTACGGCGGCCCGGAAGTGGGCATGCTGTGTGCGGCCGGTAAGGTCAAGAAGCTGATTTTCGGTTTTGCCACCCTGGATGCCATTCCGCTAGAGCCCTGGTTCCGCAAGCTGCGTCAGGCCGGTGAAATTGAAGTGATGGAGCTGGATGAAGGCATGTTCCAGTGGGGCTTGCGCGCCGCCGGCATGCGTATGCCGTTCCTGCCGACCCGTTGTGGCCTGGCCACCGATGTCACCACCCACAACGATCTGCGCACCATCACGTCACCCTATGATGACGGTGAAGAGCTGCTGGCGATGCCGGCGCTGAATCTGGATATGGCGTTTGTTCACGTCAACAAGGCGGACAAGCTGGGTAACACTCTAATTACCGGCTCCGATCCCTATTTCGATCATCTGGTGGCCCGTGCCGCCGAGCGTTGCATCGTCTCTACCGAAGAGTTGGTCGACAAGCTGGAACTGACGCTTGAAACCGCCCGCCTGAATACCTTCGAACGTTACCTGGTACAGGGTGTGGTACACGCGCCGATGGGTGCGCACCCGACCATGTGCGCACCGAACTATGGCTGGGATCTGAACCAGCTGAAGCGCTACGTCGCCAGTGCCAGCCAGGACGATGGCTGGAATGTCTATATGGACGAGTTTGTACGCTCCGGTGAAGACGCCTATCAGGCTGCCAACGGTGGTGTAGACGCAATGGGCAGCTTGCCGCTGCCGACATTTTAAGGAGAGGCGCAATGACGACCAACTGTGAATTTACGCTGGCCGAACTGATGATTGTGGCCGCTTCCGAAGCCTGGCGCGATGATGGCGAGTTGCTCGCCTCCGGCCTGGGCATCATTCCGCGTCTGGGTGCAAGCCTGGCGAAAATGACCCACACCCCCGAGCTGATGATGACCGACAGCGAATCGCTGCTGGTGGAAGAGCCGATTCCGGTCGGCCCGCGCGGTGACTATGTACCCAAGTACTCCGGTTACATGCCGTTCGAGCGCATCTTCGAGTGCGTCTGGGGTGGCAAGCGTCACGCCATGATCGGCCCGACCCAGATCGACCGTTTCGGCCAGACCAACCTGTCGGTTGTCGGTGACTACGCCAAGCCGAAAGTGGCGATGTTGGGTGTGCGCGGCCTGCCGGGCAACAGCATCAACCACATCAACTCCCTGTATGTACCCAACCACAACACCCGTGCGTTCGTGGCCGGTGAAGTGGATATGGTCTCGGGTGTGGGTTACAACCCGGCACGCTGGTCCGAAAACATGCGTCAGGACCTGATGGAGGTCCGTCACATCGTCACCAATCTGTGTGTGATGGACTTCGGTGGTCCGGACCACGCCATCCGTGTGCGTTCCTTGCATCCGGGCGTGACGTTCGAAGAAGTTCAGGCCAATACCGGCTTCGAGCTGCTCAAGGCTCCGGATATGGGCGAAACCGCACATCCGACCGCCGAGCAGCTGGCACTTATCGCTCAGCTTGACCCGCACAA
>NZ_PYGI01000047.1 GCF_003014615.1 Marinobacterium halophilum
TGGCACCTGGTTGCTTGTGTGAGAGCTAGTCAGCCTACAGCCAGCCTGGCTCTCCTGTCTAAGTCCAAGTGTGTCGGTTATTCTGAGAATCTAGGTTTAGATGAGAATGGAATGTTTATAGATGAAAAAATCAGCTTGAACAGATTCCCATCCATAGAACATGGTGATTTATCTGGCGTTAGTGCAATAGTTGTTCATCAAACAGCTGCCCCTACTGCCAAACATACGTTTAATAGCTATAAAGCGGGTGGTAATGGCGCTCATTTCTTAATTGCTAAAAATGGTGGTATTTATCAGACGGCTAGTGTTCACAAGCGCTGCTATCATGTGGGTAGACTGATAAAAGCTAAGTGTTTGTCTGTAGTTGAATTGGATTGTGATAGTAGCAAAATGGATAAAATCCTCACGCTTTCGTGGTCGAGACAAATTAAAGCAATCAATAAGCATGAACGGTTGAAAGATTATCCGCAGCGCTATCCTGTCAATAGTGACTCTATAGGTATTGAAATTGTTGGTAAGCACTTGGGTGAGGAAAAATATGAACCAGTAAGTAAAATGCAAAATTCTTCTCTTAAATGGCTGGTTAAAACTCTTTATGATCAATTTGAAATAAGCGCTGATGATGTCTATAAACACCCCGACATCTCATATAAGAACCCAGGCGAGGCAGCTACCGCAAAATGGAAATAAAGTTAGCTTTAACAATGCTTTCAATTTCATTTTTAATTACTGGATGCACATACAAAAGCATTAGTGATGTCTATGTGGAAGATTTTTATACAAGTAGTCCATATACATGCGAAGTGTCCGATGTCGACCTTAACCATAGGGAAGCAAAGATTTTTTTCGAAAGAGCTAAAAGAGTTTCATATCGAGAGCTTCAGGAACATTATAATTACGCACCTTGCTATATAGAAGGTTGGATGAAAAAGCATGGTGAAGTTTGTGATTGGAAAATACGTGCTGGTTTAACTGGTTCTATAGATTGCAAAGGCGATATTAAATATTATGTTTGCGATGAGTGCGATTTTCTTCTGAAAGAGTAAGTTATTGTTTTGCGCATTATGTTTTCGGAAAGTAATGAGTGATGTGCCGCAGAAACATATCGGAATATTCTGCGATGGGCACATATATCACTACTCCAATTCCCGGAATCGCCCTGGCAATACGGTTTTGAATTCAACCTGAAGCTCGATGAAGAGACACAGGCCTGGCAGGCAGTACCCGAGACATTGCGCTGTATCGGCGCCTCTTGAACCAAGGAACATGGAAGTCTATGGCTAATTTTTCGCAACAAAACCGCCTGCTGGCGATAGACACCCCGCTGGGGGCCGGTAACTGTCAACGTAGTTGTCGCGTATAAGTCATCTGCTCTTTAAAAATTCGCCGCCTTTTCCGGGTTCAGCGTTACCGTCTCGGGCAAGCTG